>NZ_JARKMZ010000036.1 GCF_029360775.1 Daejeonella sp. H1SJ63
CACCGGACCAGACAAAATATGGTACTTTACAATACGGGCAGGGTCTGTTATGCACTTTTTTAAATTGCTAAGAGAGATACTGAATTTTTGCCGTTCCATGGCAAGAAATTTAGATTTTGTTTGATCGGATCATATTGGATACGCGCTGCAAGCTGCCACCAGCAAAGGGAGAGGGAATTGTACTCGTTCTTACGGGGTGTAACGGTTTCTCTTTAACTTTCGTATAGATTTAATAATTCTTAAGAAGGTTAAACCCGATTTTACCGAAAGTTGAAACAAAACAATTCTTAATTGAACGAAGATTAATAATACTGTTATGAAACCATCATGATTTTCAAAAGCCCACAGTAGCATGAATAAATCATGATCGCCCTGCCTACCGGCCGGTAGGCAGGCCTGCCGCAGGCAGGTTCATCACCATTAAAAACAAATTATAAACGGATGAAAAAGATTCTGAGTATTGATGGAGGAGGTATCCGCGGATTGATTCCGGGACAGGTATTGGTGGCATTGGAGAAAAAGCTGCAAATAAAAACCGGAAATTCTGATGCAAGGATTGCTGACTATTTTGACTTCTTTGCAGGAACCAGTACCGGGGGAATTTTAACCTGTTTATTTCTTTGCCCTGATCCGCTTGTTCCCGGCAAGCCAAAATTCAGTGCACAGGAGGCCGTAGATCTTTATAAAGATTATGGTGATGATATTTTCAGTCTGTCGTTCTGGATCAGGTTGTTAAATAAACAGCCCATTTTTAACAGCAAATATTCGGCAAAGGCATTGGAAACTACTTTGAAAAATTATTTCGGAGATGTTCGTTTAAGTGAATTGTTAAAACCCTGTCTGGTTACAGCTTATGATATTCAGGAAAGAAAGACCCATTTTTTCACTCAGCATGATTACCAAAAGAAGGGAGAGGGTGGTGATTTCTATGTAAGGGATGTATGCAGGGCAACGTCTGCTGCACCCACTTATTTTCAAACGGCTTTGGTGAAGTCTATCAGCGGGATCAGTTATCCGCTGATAGATGGTGGGATATATGCCAATAACCCCAGTTTATGTGCTTATTCTGAAGTGCGAAATTCCAAAGGAGATCCTTCGGCAAAAAATATGTTCATTGTTTCTCTGGGAACGGGAGGTGAAAACAAATCTTACAATTACCATTCTGCCAGAAACTGGGGAGCCCTGGGATGGATTAAACCTTCCATTGATATTATGATGTCTGGAGCTGCAGAAACCACTAATTATCATTTGCTGAAGATGTTTTCTGCCAATGGGAATGAGGATAATTATCGAAGAATACAACCATCCCATCTCAGAAATGCAGATCCGGAAATGGATAATGTGAGCCCTTATAATATTCAGGCATTGATTGAACTGGGTATAAAAACTGCAGAGGATTATTCAGATGAACTGGATAAGATCGTTGAACGGATCTGGCAGGATAAAGATGCTGTGGAATTTGATTAATCGGATATAAATATAGATTTGACAAACAGCTTCAGGGAGATTAGCTCAGCTGGTTTAGAGCACTACCTCGACAAGGTAGGGGTCGCCGGTTCGAACCCGGCATTTCCCACATCGATTATTGTCATTTTGAACATTAAATAAACTCAAGAATCCATTCAGATGGGTTCTGAAGATAGTAATTGTGTTGAAAACGATTTGAAAATCTGATGTGAGGGATAAACAAGAGCTTAACTTTTTCCTGATTTTCTGAATTTAGTAATCACTTCTTCATTCAGGTTAGAGTTAATGCAAATCATAGGTGCGATTTCTTTTAATGGCTCTTTTTATATTAAAAGACTTTCAAACACCTGTAATCTAACAGACTAATAAGATGAAACAGTTATCTATTACTGAGAATAAAGAATTGATCCATAGTTTAAAAAATCGTTTTGAAAAAAACTTAACCCGCCACCCCGAACTGAAATGGGAAGCTGTTCTCAGCAGACTGGAGTTGAATCAGGAAAAGTTGTGGTCATTGAATGAGATGGAAAGAACCGGTGGTGAACCGGATGTAGTAGGACAGGATCTGAAAACGGGAGCCTATATTTTTTATGATTGTTCAGCCGAAAGTCCGGCCGGTCGCAGAAGCCTTTGCTTTGATCGTGAGGCACTTGATGCAAGAAAAGAGAACAAGCCTGAAGGGAATGCTATGGAAATGGCAAAACTCATGGGTGTAGAGCTGCTCGATGAAGAACAATACCGGGCTTTGCAGAAACTGGGCCGTTTCGATGCCAAGACCTCGAGCTGGATACAAACCCCGGCAGCGATCCGTAATCTGGGAGGGGCACTATTTGCTGATTTTCGATATGATAGGGTATTCGTGTACCATAATGGAGCGCAGTCTTATTATGCAGCGAGAGGGTTTAGGGCTGGGGTGAAAGTCTGATTTTCAATTACGAATTTTCAATTACGAATTACGAGGGTTGATTACTAATTATTAGTAGAGTAGTCAAATGAGAATTACAGATTGCAGGTTATTAGTTCTGGCTTATTTATTATGACGTGATTTGTGGGTGATTTGAATTTTACCAATTATTCTGCATAATTCCTCTGCATCATCTAGTATGTTTTCTGCTTCTTGCTCTGACAAATAAGATGTAGACTTGAGAAGCTTGATCCAATAAATAGTTTCTCTTGCTTCTTTATAGGAAATGCTAATTTTTGATATAAAATCCCTGTTTGATTGACCACCAATTGATTCTTCAATATTAGCACCAATTGCGGTTCCTGATCGTAATAATTGCTTAGACAGAACAAATTCCTTCTTCTCCGAAATCAGGTACTTGTACAGGTTCACAATCCGAATTGCAAATGCAAATGATTTCTGCTGAATAATATTATCGTTTTTCATCTTTTCTGATTAAGTATTCATAATTAATCATTGTACAATCAAAACTGGTAAATCTCTTCCCTTTAATGAATAACCGTTAAATATTAATGATTAACCGTAAGCAGCTTTGTCTATTTATGATCATTACCACTTCGTAATTTTTAATTTTTAATTCGTAATTGATTTTCCGTTTACCTACCCGAACAATCCACACGCAATTTTTTTATTATTTCATCTTGTCAAAGTCTGATGTCTTGCTATATTTAGACTCAGTATCCGGTCATGTCCGGATCATACCGGATGAAAGAAAATTCAGAAGTTCAAAGCGCATTAAAGGCTGGACAAGCGAAGGTTGCCGCAACAGGGTTTTTAAGCTTGTTTTCCCTGATCGGGATTATGTTTTACGGGCTCACTTTCTTTTATGATTTCTGGGTACAGGAATTTGGATGGACCAGGGCAACAGTAACTTCAGGTAATGCTTTTGCTAAGATTCTGGTTGGATTATTTGGATTTGTGGTGGGTTATCTGATTGATCGCTTTGGTCCGAGGAAGATGATGCTCGCCGGTGTTTTGATGGCCGGTGGTGCGGTAATCGGTTTGGGTTTAATGACTTCTTTATGGCAGTTTTATGTATTCTATATCTTCAGTGCGCTTGGTTATATGTGCGGGGGGCCGCTGCCCAATCAGGTTTTAACTTCACGTTGGTTTGATAAAGCCAGAGGCAAGGCCATGGGCTTCGCTTATCTGGGAATTGGTATCGGTGGTATGCTGGCACCGCAGATCGCTAAAGCATTGAATGTTGAGTTTGGATTTCGTCATGCATTGGTAATCCTTGGTGTTACGATGATTGTTCTTTCATTTCCGATGGCCTGGTTTGTGAAGGATAATCCTCCGCAAACAGGCGAAAAATCCGGGTCGGATAAGCCTGAAGTGCCAACGAAAGACATTAAAGCTATTTTAAAAACCAGAGCATTTTATTTATTGCTGATTGGAAGTATGTGTTCAATCGGGGCAGTGAGTGCTACCAGTCAGAACCTGAAATTGTTCTTTAGTCTTGATTTGAAATATTCACAGCAGCAGGCAGCCAATGTGCTTTCGCTGATACTTGCAGCCAGTATTTTTGGCCGTTTGTTTATGGGCTGGCTGGCTGATCAGATCGAAAAGAAATACGTGATGCTCCTGATCTATTGTCTGGTAGCCTGTGCCATTCCTTTGCTTCATTTTGCCCATGTTCCAGGTGTGATCTATGTTTTCGCTATCGTTTTCGGCATCGGATTAGGTGGTGATTATATGATCATCCCATTGATGGCTGCCGAGTTGTTCGGAGTAAGGGTGATGGGTAGGGTGATGGGTATTGTTTTAACCGGCGATGGTCTTGCTGAAGCAATCGCCCCATGGATGGTGGGCTGGATCAGGGATATAAGCGGAAGTTATGCCAATGGATTCTCTGTGCTGATTGTACTGGCTGTAGTGGGTATTATTACAGTGATTCTGACTCCAAAGAGAATGCCGGCGAATTAATTCCGATCTGATTTAATTAACAAAAATCCTCAGCTACTCTTTAAAATAGCTGAAGATTTTTTTTGCCCCGGTCAGGAAATTCAGACCCTTATTTAGAAAATCCCACTTCTGCTGCCAGTCGTTTTACCTCCTGAATAATCACCTCTTCGATATTTGAAGCCCATGGTGTAGTAAATATCGGCGAACGGCTTGCTTCATAGCCGCCTTCTTTCCAGGCAATACTTGTTGGAATGTAGGCCATCACATCATTGCTGTAGCCAAAAACAAAAATATTCTGACCGTAGAGTTTCTTCAGTTCATTGCTGTATCCAACAAGCACTTCGCCGCCCATAGTGATAATGGGCTGTTCCCCAAGTTTCCATACCTGTAGTGGATATGGGTAGGAGGTCATGAGTTTTTCGCCATTTTCAAGCTTTGAAAGCAGCACTTTGGCACTGGCTTTGAGATAGTCGGGCGTTTTGGAAGTATCACTCATCAGTTCTTTGAGTTCTTCTTTTGTCGGACTGGCCTTTTCAAATTTCAGGTCAATTTCTGAGTAGGATAGGGCTAGCTCAGGTTTGAGTGGCTTCATTTCTTCCTTTAAAACCCTGTCGACAGAGGCTGCAAGCGTTTCGCCGTATTGAATGGCCAATGC
This sequence comes from Daejeonella sp. H1SJ63, assembly GCF_029360775.1. Taxonomy (GTDB): domain Bacteria; phylum Bacteroidota; class Bacteroidia; order Sphingobacteriales; family Sphingobacteriaceae; genus Daejeonella. Next base: position 4,992 of record NZ_JARKMZ010000036.1, read on the forward strand.
CACTGTCTTGCGTGGCAGTGGATTCAGATCAGCACCGGCTCCCTGAAAGAATAATGCAGTTGCCCCCGGATATTTTTTTTCGAGTTCAATCTGAGCGAATCCTGCATAATCTCCCGACCATTCGTATGTGCCGAGAACTGTATTATGGCAGGCATAACCAAAGGCAATGGCAATGATCTTCCCTTTAGTATTTGTTACTCTGATAACCGGAACTGCAAAATCGTTAGGCCCCTTTAATTCGGTTTGCATTCCTAAAGTGTTCTCATTATTATTTCTCCTGTTTACCTGAAAACGGCTGACCCCATTCTCGGAAGCAAGGTTTGCAGGCTGCATGTTTTTGATAGCCTCAGCAACCAGTTTGACCAGCTGATCTTCCAGTTTTTTTGCATAACGATCGATTTTAACTAATTCTTTCTTTTCCAGAGTAAAAATATGCGGCGCAGATTGTGTTTCCGGTCCGGTATGTGTATGCGAGGCATTGATCAGGATCTGGGATCTTTTTAAGCCATATTCCTGTTCGATGCGGTTTCTGACAGGTTCTGAGATCACTTTACGGATGGCAACCAGATCCAGCGAGATCATTACAACACGCTGCCCTTTGGCATCTTCCAGAACCAGGGCTTTGGCCCAAAGGTCGGTAAGCTTGCCTTCAGAGGGTTTATTTCTAAAAGCATATCCTGCCATCCACATATGTTCTTCGGGCGTAATGTTGGCCCGGGCAGTTCCGGCTTTCCAGCCTGAAACCGCATTGTTCTCGCCGGCATATACCCATGAGGTATTAAGAATACCTGATATCACCAGGCAGATTATGAGACAGATTTGTTTCTTCATAATTTCTAATTGTGTGCTTTGTATGATCAATTTAGGCATTTCCGAGTTTAAAGTAGCTAATCGGGCGGTGCAATTATCATAGATTAGATGGATTGCCTGATACAGAATTCAGAACATTCTGTAAACATTTCAAAAAATTATATAAAAGATTACAAGATTTTATCCTAATCTTTGTATTGCAATTACATGAAAAAGCTTTTAATCACCGTTTTAGCTGTCTTCTACCTGGGTGTTTCATCCGGGGCAACTGTGCATTTTCACTATTGCATGGGCGAGCTGATCGAGTGGGGGCTTTCAAATGATAGCTCAGAACAGGCTGATAACTGCAGCAATTGCGGCATGAAAAAAGGCATTTCTGAAGATTGCTGCAAAGATCAAAAGCAGGAATTTAAACTAAAAGAATCCCAGAAAATATCTTTAAATACCGTTCAGGCTAAGGTAATTGATCTGACTCCGCTTGTTTATCCTGAATTTAACATCACTTTCAGGGGTACTCATAAAGACATCATCCCTGAGATCAATGCTCCTCCCCGAACACAGAAAGCAGCTGCTTTTCTTCGTAATTGTAATTTCCGTATCTGATTAATTCTCATTCAGTCTGATATTCTTTCAGGTTGTTCAGGCATTTAATGCCCGCTTACATCGTGTGCTTTGACAGCGTACCGATGAAATGATTTGTCCGGATTTCCCGGCAATTTATCATTAATCGTATTTAATATTTATTAATTAAAAAATTTCATCATGAGAAATTTATTTAGCTCAACAGTAATTTTAATTGTTTTGTTTTTTGCTGCATGCAGCAGTTCTGAGAAGCCTGTTTCTAAGGCTATCGACACTGTTTCTGCTCCTGTTTCGGCTTCTGTTTATACCTGTCCGATGCACCCCGAAATTCAAAGTGATAAACCCGGTTCCTGCTCAATTTGTAAAATGGATCTTGTGGCTAAGACCGAAGGCAGTGCTCCGGCAGACTCAGCAGCTGCAGATACCGCTGCTCATGATTCAAATCAACACTAAGTCCAATGGTTGAACAATTAATTTCATTCTCTTTACGCAACCGCTTCGTGGTTCTGCTTTTTGCAGCAGGAATATTTGCCTGGGGGATCTATTCAGTAAAAACAAGCAAGATAGATGCGATTCCTGACCTTTCAGAGAATCAGGTTATCGTGTTTACTGAATGGATGGGCAGAAGTCCGCAGATCATAGAAGATCAGGTTACCTATCCATTGGTTACCAATCTTCAGGGTATGCCTCAGGTGAAGTATGTCAGGGCAAACTCCATGTTCGGGATGAGCTTCATCTATGTCATTTTCGAAGATGATACGGATGTTTACTGGGCAAGATCGAGGGTACTTGAGCGTCTGAACTCGATCAGAAATGTATTGCCTGAGGGTGTAAATCCTACTATCGGACCGGATGGCACAGGGGTGGGGCATGTTTTATGGTATACTCTGGATGCTCCCGGTATGGATCTGGGTGAGCAAAGGGCAGTACAGGACTGGTATGTTAAATTTGCTCTTCAAAACGTTCAGGGTGTGAGTGAAATCGCATCCTATGGTGGTTTTCAAAAGCAGTATCAGATCAATATTGATCCCAATAAGTTAAGTTATTATAAACTGACGATTCAGGATGTGATGCGAACAGTTAAAAGTAATAATAATGAGGCCGGCGGGAGAAAATTTGAGATGAGCGGTATCGGATACATCATTAAAACTACCGGTTATCTTAAATCCATCCAGGAAATTGAGAATCTGTCTGTCAGAACACAAAATTCCATTCCTGTAAAAATCCGCGACATCGGAACAGTACAGATGGCCGGAGAAAGTCGTCTCGGCATCTTTGATTATAATGGTACCGGTGAAGTGGTTGGTGGTATCGTGGTACTTCGTTACGGTGAAAACGCAGATGAGGTAATCATGAAAGTAAAAGCCAAAATGCTCGACGTTGCCAAAGGTTTTCCTCAGGGAATGAAATTTAATATTGTGTATGACAGGTCTGAGCTGATTGAAGAATCTGTATCCTCTATTAAAACCACCTTAATTGAGGAAATGATTGTGGTTTCTCTAATTGTAATTGCATTCCTGTTTCACTGGAGAAGTGCTGTGAGTATTATTATACAGATTCCAATTACCATAGCTGCGAGTTTTATTGTGCTGAATGCGTTTGATATATCGTCGAATATCATGTCGCTCACAGGTATAGCACTTGCTATTGGCGTAATTGTCGATAACGGGATTATTATGGCCGAAAATTCTTATAAAAATCTTGCTGTAAGGCAGGCTGAGTTAAATGAACAAAGTAAAGGAGGGAATGCAGATGTGGAATAAGAAGAAATCTTCAGTTGATTCTGAAAAGAAAAAGGATTATGTCAGACTTTCGGACGAAGAAAGACTGAGTATTATCGGGAAAGCGTGCAAACAGGTGTCGAGGGGGGTATTTTACTCAACGATTATCATTGTTGTATCTTTTTTACCGGTGTTTTTACTAAGCGGACAGGAGGGTAAGTTGTTCCATCCGCTGGCTTATACCAAAACATTTATTCTGATTATTGATGCCATTTTAGTGCTTACTCTGGCACCGGTGATCATTTCCTTTTTTATGAAGGGAAGATTCAGGCTGGAACATGAAAATCCGATTAACAGAGGTATGGAAAAGGTTTATCTTCCGGTAATCCGGGCCTGTATCCGTAACCGGAAAACAACTATCGGGGTTAATATTCTGGCATTGGTAATCAGTGTACCCATGATGATGAGCATGGGCCGTGAATTTATGCCGCCACTGGATGAGCAGTCGGTGCTTTTTATGCCTGTTACTTTACCCGATGTATCTAATACTGAGATCAAGAGAATTCTTCAGGTACAGGATAAGATTATTAAATCTGTTCCTGAAGTGGATCATGTACTGGGCAAAGCAGGCCGTGCCGGTTCGGCAACAGATAATTCTCCGATCAGTATGATTGAGACAATCATTTCCTTAAAGCCTAAATCAGAATGGCGTCCGGGAATAACAAAGAAAGATATTATTAATGAGTTAGATGCCAAATTACAGATACCGGGAGTGGTTAATGGCTGGACTCAGCCAATCATTAACCGGATCAATATGCTTTCAACTGGTATTCGTACAGATGTTGGCGTAAAAGTTTATGGCCAGGATTTGAAGCAGATCAGCCATATTTCGCAGGATGTACAGAAGATTCTTCAGCATATTGAGGGTGTAAAGGATCTTTATGTAGAACCGGTTTCGGGAGGTAAATATCTGGAAATTGATATTCAGCGCGATAAGCTGGAGCGTTATGGACTGAATGTAGATGATGTGAATGCCACGGTAGAAACAGCTATCGGAGGTACTCCTTTTGCATCAACAGTTGAGGGAAGAAAGCGCTTTAATATTCATCTGCGTTTAGGTGAGGATTACCGGAACAGTATCGATAAATTAAAGCGTATTCCTTTAAATTCTCCGGATGCAGGAACGATCCCATTATCTGCGGTAACAGAGATACGTTTTGTGGATGGTCCGCCGATGATCACTTCAGATAATGCTATTCTGAGAGGAGCTGTAATGTTTAATGTCAGAGATCGCGATCTGGGCCATACGGTTCAGGAAGCTATCGATAAGCTGAATAAGGACTTAAAATTGCCGAATGGTTATTTCGTAGAATGGAGCGGTCAATATGAGAATCTGATGCGCGGGCAGAAAACCCTGCTTTACATCCTTCCGGTGGTATTGTTTGTTATCTTTTTAGCATTATATCTGGCATTTAAGTCGCTCAGGGAAGCATTTCTGAGTCTGATCACTATTCCTTTTGCATTGATTGGAGGGGCATATCTCGTCTATTTCTGGGGAGTTAACCTTTCAGTTGCAGTAGCGGTAGGTTTTATCGCACTATTTGGTATAGCCGTAGAAACCGGGGTGGTTATGGTCATTTATCTGAATGATGCCATGCGTCAGCTGGTTGAGTTAAAGGGAAATTCAGGTGAGACCATCACGAAGGAAGATCTGAAAGAATATGTCATTAACGGTGCGGCCAAACGTCTGAGGCCAAAGATTATGACGGTTTCTGTTGCCTTGTTCGGTTTGATACCGGTCTTATGGTCGAGCGGAGTAGGTAGTGATGTGATGTTACCAATAGTACTTCCTATGATCGGTGGTGTACTGACTTCATCAACACATATCTTACTGGTAACACCATTAATCTTCCTGATGACTAAGGAATATGAATTGAAAAAATTTGGAAAACTGGAGGTGTACGATGTTAAGCATTAAAATGAGACTGTTGCCGGTATTGTTATTCTGTTCGCTGAATAGCTTTGCTCAGCAGCCTTTGAGTCTGGAACAGATATTTAAGGAGATCAGTGAAAATAATCCGGCATTAAAGGCTTATGATAGCCGTATTCAAAGTAAAGATGCCAAAGTTGAAGGTGCAGGAGCATGGATGGCTCCGATGGTCGGGGTAGGCACCTTTATGAGTCCTTATCCTTTTCAGGGTAAGATTTCAGATAATGATAAAGGAGCATTTATGTTCAGTGCTGAGCAGGAAATACCTAATCCTGCCAAAATTAAAGCCAGAAAGGATTATCTAAGCACTCAATCGCTGACCGATGTTTATGGTAAAAGCGTACGCTTCAATGAGCTGAGGGCAAAAGCGAGAGAACTATATTTCGGATTGCTTATTGATTACAGGAAGATCAGCTTTCAGAGAGAAAATCAGCAGATTATGGAAGCTATGAAGAAGCTTGCTGAAATCCGTTTTCCTTTTAATCAGGGGGGACTGAATCAGATTTTTAAAGCTGAAGGCCGTACTTATGAAGCAGAGAATATGATTCTGATGACTGATGCAGATATCCGTTCTAAGAAAATTGCCCTGAATGCATTGATGAACAGAATGCCCGGATCTGTGATTGAAATTGATACCGCATTAAAGGTCAGCTTTAATCCTAAAGCAGATCTGGACACAGCGTATTTTGCGGGAACCAGAAGTGATATTCTTCATATGGAGCATGATATCCATGCCATGGAGAAGAATATCAATCAGATGCGCCAGGAAAACAAGCCTGATTTTAAGATCCGTTTTGACCATATGTCTAACTATTCTGCTATGATGCCAAGGCAGTTTACAGTGATGGGCATGTTGTCCATTCCTATTGTTCCATGGTCGCAGAAAATGTATAAATCAGAGATCAAATCAATGAATTTTGAGCGGGAGGCAATGCGTCAGCAAAAATCAGCAATGCTGACCGAGATGCTGGGTATGACTAAGTCTATGGAAAATGAGCTAATCACGATGCAGAAGCAGATCAGTAATTATGAGAATAAGATCCTGCCCTCACTTGAGAAATATCTCAAAGTTTCTATGTTGTCTTATCAGGAAAACAAATCTGATCTGAATACTGTAATTGATGGATGGGAAGCATTAAACATGTCGCAAATGAATTATCTGGAGCAATTACAAAAGTTTTACCAAATGGTCACAGCATATGAAAAAAATATTGAAAGGTAGTATCGTGCTTTTTCTTGTTCTGGGATTCATTCTGGCAGGATGTAATTCAAATGAGAAATCGGAGCAGGTTTCGGTGAAGTATACCTGCCCGATGCATCCGGAGATTCTGAAGGATGGTCCCGGGACTTGTCCGATCTGCAAAATGGATCTGGTTCCTTTGGATCATCATGACGGACATGCGGCTGCAGACGAAAGTCTGAATGCACTGGTAAGACCAGCAAATGAGTACATAATTTCAGGAATAAGAACCGTAAGGCCTGAGAAAGGGTTTAAAAGCACTGAATTAAGTATGAAAGGTATTATCAACTATAATACCAATAACTGGAGATCTTTATCAGCAAGAGTTAGCGGACGTATAGAGCGATTGTACGTTAAATACAATTATCAAATGGTTAGTAAAGGCCAGAAGATTATGGACATCTATAGTCCTGATCTGGCTAATGCCCAACAGGAATTATTGTTCCTGAAATCAAATGCTGATGCCGGACTGCTTGAATCGGCAAAGAAGAAATTACTGTATCTGGGGATGAATAGTGCTCAGATTGATCAGGTGCTTAACACAGGTAAGATCAGCTACACGATCTCTGTTTATAGTCCTTATTCAGGATATGTGGCAGAATTGAATTTAAATGCAGGATCAAACCAGGGAAGTTCAAATGCTGCGGGAGCCACAAGGATCAGTTCATCTGGGTCATCAGGGATGAATTCAATGTCTTCGGGTTCATCTGCAGATGCCGTCCCAGAAATTCCTGTCATTAATACCGGTCAGGCGTTTCAACTCAGGGAAGGACAATATGTTTCGGCCGGTCAGAACTTATTTAATCTGATCAATGCCAATCAGGTTTGGGCAGAATTTTATGTGAACCCTGAATTGCTCGACGAGTTTAAACCAGGTAGTAAGATTGATGTCAGTGCGCTGGATATCCCGGATCAAAAGTCGGAGAGCAGTGTGAGTTTGATCCAACCTTATTACAACGAAGGCCAGAACTATTCATTGGTTAAAGCGAATTTGATGAATGAAAATAAGAAATGGAAGGTTGGGCAACTGATTACTGTGAAAAGAGAAGCGAGGGCAGAAGGTTTTTGGTTACCGAGAACCGCTTTGCTCAGACTGGGAGAAAAATATGCAGTATTCGTTAAAAAGGGTGATGCATTTGTTCCTGTTTATGTCACTTTAAAGAGGCATACAGATAAATGGGTTGATGTCGGAACGAGTATTGCTGAAGATCAGGAGCTTGCTTTAAATGCATGGTTTCTTGTTGATAGTGAGAGTTTTATTAAAGCAGAACGGTTATGATTAAAAATAAAGTATTATCAGGGTTAATTTTTTTATTTCTGGGTTTTACTGTACTTGAATTAAGTTCATGCACTCAGGATAAAGGGAGTAAAAACGCTTCTCCGGAAAAGTATACCTGTCCGATGCATCCTCAGATTATGAATAACGGACCGGGGACTTGTCCGATTTGTAAAATGGATCTGGTTCCGGTAAATGCTTCAGGCGGGAAGAATGAGCTTACCCTGAGCGATAGTCAGATTCAACTGGCCAATGTCCGGACAATAAAGATCAGCAGTTCAGGTTTCAGTACATCCAAAGTGTTGAATGGGCGCCTTATCGTAGATGAAGATCGTACTGAGATGATTTCAAGCCTTTATTCCGGCCGGGTAGATCGTTTGTTCATTAAAGAAACAGGGCGCCCAGTTGCTAAAGGACAGGCATTGTTTCAGATTTATAGTGAGCAGCTTCAAACACTTCAGCAGGATTATCTGCTTCAGCTGAAACAGGTTGCAGCATTTCCTTCAGAAAAGATCTATCAGTCGATGAGGGATGCCGCTAAAAATAAGCTTCGTTTGTTTGGATATACAGAGGCTCAGATCAAGGTATTGAATCAGGGAAGCAACTTAAAACCCTTGTTAACGGTTTACTCTAAATCGTCGGGTATTGTAAAAGAACTTAATATTACTGAAGGGCAATACCTTTCGGAAGGAAGTCCGGTAATGAAATTAGAAAGTTTGGATCAGCTTTGGCTTGAAATGGATATTTATCCTTCTGAGATATCCGATATTAAGATCGGAACAAAGATTAAGTTTAGCCTGAACGGGCGCAGTGGAGATGAACAAACCGCTGTGGTGGATTTTATTTCTCCTCAGATGGATCCTGCTACTCAAATCCTGAAAGTAAGAGCTCCGGTAAGGAATTCAGGAGACATGCAGCCGGGTATGCAGGCTACTGTGTTTTTGCCGCAGACTGAAATTGCGAGTGCAGTAAGTCTACCCCTTGATGCAGTTGTGAGGGATGAAACGGGAGCTCATGTATGGGTTAAAACCGGAAAAAATACCTTCTCGCCAAGAATGGTTCGTACCGGTGAAGAAGATTCAGAAAGAGTGATTATCCTTTCGGGGCTTGAAAATGTTCAGGAGGCGGTAGTAAGTGGTGCGTATTTACTTTCCAGTGAATTTATATTGAAAAAAGGGTCCGACCTGATGTCGGGGCACGACATGAGTAAAATGTAAGGTTAAATACCTTATTTTTATGTTATACCTAAATTTTAGATTATGGAACACCATCATCACGGGCATGTTCATTCTCCGGATGAGCATGGTAATCATTCTCCTGAAACAAAGAACAAACAGGCAGCACCTCCTGCAATTGATGCGCATGCCGGCCATCATACCTCAGATTTTTTAAAGCGCTTCTGGATATGCCTTATCCTTACGGTTCCGGTTTTGCTTCTTTCAGAAATGATCCAGCATTGGTTTGGGTTTCATCTTGAATTTCAGGGAGATAAGTTCGTATTGTTAGGGATCAGTCTAATTCTCTTCATTTATGGTGGGAAGCCCTTTCTGATCGGGATGTCGCGCGAAATAAAGCAGGCAAATCCGGGAATGATGACCCTGATCGGTATTGCGATACTTGTAGCATTTATCTACAGCGCTTCGGTTATTTTTGGTTTGAAGGGGATGGATTTCTTTTGGGAACTGGCTACCCTGATAGATATCATGTTGCTGGGACATTATTTTGAGATGCGTTCTCAGCATGCAGCTTCCCGTGCTTTGGAAACTCTGGTAGAGTTACTTCCGTCAGATGTGCACGTAGAACGAAAGGGAATAGTTGTTGATATTTCATTGAAAGAACTCCGGAACGGTGATGTTATTCTGATCAAACCCGGAGAGAAAATCCCTGCCGATGGGGCGATCATTAGCGGACACTCAATGGTTAATGAAAGCATGCTTACCGGAGAAAGTATTCCGGTTCACAAACAAAGTGATGACAAAGTTATAGGTGGCTCCATTAATGGCGAGGGTTCGATTAAAGTACTGGTTACCGGAACCGGTGAAGAAAGTTACCTCAATAAGGTAATTAATATGGTAGAGGGTGCTCAGTCTGCTAAATCCAGAACACAGAATCTGGCTAATAAAGTGGCTAAATGGCTCACGTATATATCGTTGAGTATTGGAATAATAACTTTTTTATTCTGGTTTAGTAAAGATGGAGATCTTGCTTTTGCATTGGAAAGAATGGTTACGGTGATGGTTACTTCTTGTCCTCATGCGCTCGGAGTAGCTATTCCTCTGGTTGTGGCAATTTCTACTTCTCAGGCCGCTATTAATGGCCTGCTGATTAGGAACAGAACAGCATTTGAAACTTCAAGAAAGCTAAGCCTTATTATTTTTGATAAAACCGGAACCCTGACTGAAGGCTCTCACAGAATACAGCGTATTGTTGTTTTAGATAATAATTATTCAGAAAATGATATTCTTCAATATGCTGCCGCTTTACAGCAGGATTCTGAACATTATATTGCTAAAGGTGTAAAGAAATCATTAGAGCTTAAGAAGCTCGAACTATGGTCTTCGGCTGAATTTGAATATCTTCCGGGGATTGGTGTTAAAGGAAAGGTAAAAGGTAGGCAGGTGATAGCTGCCGGACCGAATTATTTCAGGAAAGAGAATATGCCGGTTCCGGAAATTCCTGCAGAAATTAATCAGGCATCTGAAACTGTTAATTTTTTAATTGTTGATGGAAAAGCTGCCGGAATAATCACCCTGTCAGATACTATCAGGCCATCATCGAAAGCAGCTATCGAAGACCTTAAATCAATGGGAATTAAATCCTATCTTCTTACCGGAGATAACGAACATGTGGCTAAATCTGTTGCTGATACTCTGGGAATGGACGGCTTTTTAGCTAATGTATTACCCGATCAGAAGCAGCAGAAGGTATTAGAGTTTCAGCAGAAGGGCGAGATCGTGGCTATGACCGGTGACGGTGTAAATGATGCACCTGCACTTGCACAGGCTGATGTTGGTATTGCAGTTGGCTCAGGTACCGATGTGGCTGCTGAAACAGCTGATATATTGCTTGTTAACAGTGATCCTCAGGATATTGTTAACATTATCAGATTTGGCAGGGCTACTTATAAAAAGATGATTCAAAATTTAATCTGGGCAGTTGGTTATAACGTCATTGCAATTCCTTTGGCTGCCGGGGTTTTATATCCCAACTTTTTGCTAAGTCCGGCTACTGGTGCTGTATTAATGAGTATAAGCACAATAATCGTGGCAGTTAATGCTCAGTTATTAAAACGAAGCCTTTAATTGTAAGTTATACAACTGTCTGAATAAATCTGATTATCATCCTGTTGTATTGACTGGAATTCGATTTTAAGAGAATGGAAATATATATTAAAAACATGGTATGCAACAGGTGCATCACAGCTGTTCAGAATGAACTGATTAAACTTGACTTGCATCCTATAGACGTACGAATGGGAATTGTGAAGCTGATGGAAGAAGAGCTGGATGAGCAAAAACTTAATACCCTTAACAGAAATTTGAATGAACTTGGCTTTGAGCTGCTGGATAACAGCAGAAGCAGACTGATCGAACAGATTAAGAACCTGATTATTGGAATAATTCACCATTCTGAGGTATCCGAACAAAAGCTCAACTGGTCTAAATTGATTTCTGATAAGGTTTTCCATGAATATAATTATCTGAGTACCCTGTTTTCTTCTGTTGAAGGTATTACCATAGAGCAGTTCATCATCCGGCAGAAAATAGAGCGGGTTAAGGAACTTTTATTTTACGATGAGCTAAGTCTCGGTGAGATTGCTGATCAATTGGGATATAGCAGTATTGCACATCTTTCGGCACAGTTTAAAAAAATTACGGGACAGACGCCCACTCAGTTTAAAAATTCAAGGCATCAGGATAAACATCGGAAATCTATAGATAGTGTTTAATCGTTTTAAACACATAATATTATAAGTCTTTCTGATAATTATGTAAGTTCTTAACTCGCTGTCTTTCATATTTTTGTATTGTAAATCAAGAATATGAAATCAGAACATGAATCTCCGGATGAAGTACTTTTACTGAACAAGATCAGATCCACGTATCCGGTTACAGGTATGACCTGTGCAGGCTGTGCAGTAAGTGTTGAATCAATGTTAAAATCTGTGAAAGGGGTGATCGATGCAGGAGTAAATTTTGCAGATAACTCGGCATGGGCAGAATATGACTCTAAGAAAACCAGTCCCGGAGAGCTACGGAAAAGTATACAATCTATTGGATATGATCTGATTATTGATTCGGATAATTCAGCAGAGCTGCAGGAAAGCTTGCAGCAAAAGAAATATGAGGACATCAGGCACAGAACGATCCGGGCTTCAATTCTTACCCTTCCGGTTTTTATAATAGGTATGCTTTTTATGGATATGCCCTATGGCACCTGGATTTCGATGATTTTGAGTGCTCCGGTGGTATTTTGGTTTGGACGAAACTTCTTCATCAACGGCTGGAAACAGGCAAGGCATGGTATGGCTAATATGGATACTCTTGTAGCCCTAAGTACGGGTATTGCCTTTATTTTCAGCGCATTTAATACAATTTATCCTGAATACTGGCATAGCAGAGGGATTCATCCTCATGTTTATTATGAAGCCGCTTCAGTTATTATTGTATTCATTTCTTTAGGCAAGCTCCTCGAAGAAAGAGCCAAAGCGAATACCACACAGGCAATCAGAAAGCTGATGGGTTTGCAACCTAAAACTGTCAGAATAATCAGGAATGGTATTGAAGAAGAGATTTCTATTTCGGAGGTTTTGCCTGAACAGATTATTGTACTCAGACCCGGCGAGAGAGTTGCTGTAGATGGTATGGTGATTTCCGGTTCGTCGTACATTGATGAAAGCATGATCAGCGGTGAACCGATTCCTGTATCAAAAAATAAAGAAGATAAACTGTTTGCCGGTACGATCAATCAAAAGGGCAGTCTGCATTATAAAGCTGAAAAGGTGGGAGCAGATACCCTGCTTGCTCATATCATCAAAATGGTTCAGCTTGCTCAGAGCAGTAAAGCACCGGTTCAGAAACTGGTGGATAAGATTGCCGGAATATTTGTTCCTGTTGTGATCGGTATTTCAATTCTCACATTTATAATATGGATGTTGTTTGGTGGAGAGGAAGCTTTTACTCATGCATTACTCACTTCTGTAACCGTACTGGTGATTGCCTGTCCATGTGCTTTGGGACTTGCAACTCCAACTGCAATTATTGTAGGGGTTGGAAAGGGAGCTGAGAATAATATTCTGATCAAAGACGCTGAAAGTCTGGAGCTTGCCTATAAGGTTGATGCGGTTATTCTTGATAAGACCGGAACAATTACTGAGGGAAAGCCGGTACTTACCTCGATGGATTGGAATCCTGAAACAGGGGGTGATCATGATGAGTATTTAAAGATACTGTTCAGTCTGGAGATAAATTCAGAGCACCCTCTGGCAGATGCAATTGTTAAAAAGCTTAAAGCTGATAATGTATCAGGTGTTGATCTATCCTCTTTTGAAAGTTTAACTGCCAGTGGTGTGAAGGGAGTTTATAAGGGACTTGAATATTTTGCCGGGAATCATCGTATTCTGGATGAGCATAATATTGCTCTGAATGATTATCAGAAAACCTACCTGAAAAACAGGCTTAATGATGCCTCAACAGTTGTTTTTTTTGCTGATCAGAACAGGGTTTTAGCGATTATTACTATAGCCGACAAAATTAAAAGCACTTCGGCTGAGGCAATTCATCAGCTTCACCGGCTGGGGATTGAAGTGCATATGCTTACCGGAGATAACCAGCAGACAGCCTCTGCTGTGGCTGAAGAAGTGGGCATAAAGAGCTATCGTTCAGAAGTCTTGCCCTCTGATAAAGCAGATTTTATTAAGAAGCTTCAATCTGAAGGAAAGGTTGTTGCCATGGTGGGAGATGGTATCAATGATTCGCATGCCTTAGCTCAGGCAGATGTGAGTATAGCAATGGGAAAAGGGTCAGATATTGCAATGGATGTGGCCAAGATCACCCTGATTACTTCCAACCTTCAGTCCATACCGATGGCTTTGAAATTATCCAGAAAAACTGTTCAGGCTATACGACAAAATTTATTTTGGGCATTTATCTATAATTTGATTGGGATTCCGCTTGCAGCAGGAGTATTGTATGCATACAATGGATTTCTGCTGAATCCAATGATTGCCGGAGGGGCCATGGCACTCAGTTCTGTATCTGTAGTAACGAATAGCCTGAGATTAAAAACATTAAAATTAAATTCTATTAAATCTTAATCATATGAACACAATTAAATTCAAAACAAATATTAAATGCACCGGTTGTCTGACACAGGTTGGCCCGTCGCTGAATGAAACTGCCGGACAAGATAACTGGCAGGTAGATCTGAGCTCAACAGATAAAATTTTAACTGTTAATACTGATCTGAATGCCGGAGAGATCATTGATGCAGTAAAAAAAGCGGGCTATACCGCAGAAAAAATATAACTGGTTTTATAACAAAAAAGACCCCATTGGGGCCTTTTTTGTTATAAAGGTTTTACTGTCTTATTGAGTAACAGTTATTGTTCCAAGATCTTTTACAGATCCCTGAACAACAGCTACGTTTTCAATAGTCTTCTTCAGATAAGGGCTTACCGGCTCGATCTCTACCTTGTAAGTTCCTGCAGCAACACCAGGGAACCAGAATTTACCTGTGGCATCAGTTATTGTGCCTAATGTATCTGTTCCTGCTATGGCGTAAACCTTAGGACTTGCTGCTAACGGGCTTACTACCCCTGTAATTGCACCAGATACAGCATTCGGAATTGCCCTGATAACAGGTTTAAGTAAATACTTTCCATTTCCGGCCTGTACAATTGATTTTGCTGCATCAAAGTCAAGAAGTAAGGTATAAGCAACACCTTCCTGAAGCTCTTCCTGTACTTTAAGTTTTACACCTGAGCTTTGTCCACTTGGAGTCGTCAGTGCAGTACTGTTTCCGTTAACAACTACTCTGTTTCCTGTATCATTCAAAACAAGTCTTATTTCCTGTATCATACCGGAAGGAATGTCTTTGGAGGCAATAAGAGTGTCTTTACCCATTCTGAAATTCAAAATATTGAATGGTGTTGCTCCAACGCTTATTGTGCTGGAGCCTCCTGATGTTAATACCTGTATTTCTTTAACACTAAGATAAATTGCATCATATGCAGCAGGGCTATCAGTTAGCTTAATATTCATTTTGGTCATATTGCTGCCGCTTTCATTCTTGTTACATGCTGTCAGACCTATTCCCAGGCCCAGCATTCCGATCATTAGTAGTTTTTTCATAATTCAATGTTATTGGTATAAGCTGTCAGAAACAATAATCCTGCCAATTCATTGTACGTATGTGTGTTTTTAGGGTTTCATGATTATTTTGATTTTGTTTATTTATATTACTTACCTTTTTAACTCCTAACATAAGCCTTTATGAAAGTATTATTCTTGATATTGATTTTTAGCAGTTCATTTTTTACTTCGTTTATTCAGCCCGAAGAACCAATAAATGGACAGCAACCCAACTTATCTGTAGACTCAAAAGGACATATTCGTATGGTTTATGGATACGCAGATAAGATCTATTGCATGACTTCTACCGATAACGGGCTCAATTTTTCTCCGGCAGTGCTTGTTGCTGAAATTAAGGGGATGCATTTAGGAAATACCAGAGGGCCTCAGATTGCTTCTTCAAAGCACCTTTCAATGATAAGCGCTATTGATAAGTTGGGTGCAATCCATTCATTTGTACTCGATCATTTAAAGGGGGGCTGGAAACCGATAGGGATTGTAAATGATAAGCCTGGTTCTGCAGTTGAGGGCCTGATGGCTATAACTGCAGATAAAGAAGATAATTTCTATTCTGTATGGCTGGATATCAGGCAGGGTGGGAAAAATAATATTTACTTTTCTTCATTTAATGTAAAATCAAAAGGGTGGATGGCAAACTCATTAGTGTATCAATCGCCGGATAAACATGTGTGTGAATGTTGCAGACCCAATATTGCGGTAAATAAGAATAAGATTGTGATCGGTTTTCGTAACTGGATAATGGGATCGAGGGATATTTATTATTCAGTTTCTAATGATAAAGGCAAATCGTTTTCGCCGGCAGAAAAATCAGGAAGTGGTACCTGGCAATTAAATGCCTGCCCTATGGATGGGGGAGGTCTGGCAATCGATGAGGCGGGAAAAGTATCTGCTGCCTGGAGAAGAAACGGAGATGTATATTACTGGGAACAGAATAAGCAGGAGCAAAAACTTGCTGCCGGTCGGGATGTGAGCATGACCCGCTACAGGAATCTGGTATATGTAGTCTGGCAGGATAAAAAAAATATAAGCATAATGAATATGAAAACCAGACAAACTACACTTCTTGGCACAGGGGGGTCACCGAAAGTCTACATCCTTGCCAATGGTAAAGTGATTTGTTTCTGGGAAGATAACAAAACAGTCAGGTTTAAAATTGTATAGGTAAAATCAACGTTTCAGGATCATATATCCTTTGTTCATAGAGGTTATTTTCTGGCCGTTAACCGTACGTTTGGTTGTGATCAGATAATAATAAACTCCATCTACAAGCGGACTGTTGGTATTTGACAGAAGACCGGTATTGGCAAAGCCTTTGAATACTCTGTCGCTTTCATTATAGCCGTTAATTTTAAATACCTGATTGCCCCATCTGTTGAATATTAATACTTCATTATCAGGGAAGGAAATTATATTGTCAATTTTAAAGAAATCATTGCCAATTCCGTCGTCATTAGGTGATAATAGAGGATCCGGACGGATATCATTATTAGCCGGAAGATTATTATTCAATGTCGCCGGATCTGTATCGACCGGAGGGTAAATGTCAAGAATGTTAACGACGGCTCCGGTACCAATTCTTACCAGGGGATCGGAAGTGGATGAAATACTAATATTGATATTTTCTGTTCCTTCCTTTTCATCATCTGTAAGGGCTGCAATAGTAATTTTCTGAGTAGTCGTTATTTTTCCTTTAGGTATTCGTATTTCCCGATATTGATCCAGAAGTGCGTAATCCCGATTATTTGTTGCAGTTCCTTTGTAGGCTATTCTTATGGTAACATCACTTCTGAAAGGACGAATCAGTCTGGCTGTAACTGCAGTTTTCCTGCCTTCAGAAACACTGCTTTGTGCCGGTGTCAGATTGACAATGGTATTCGGAATGACATCAATAATCAGCTTGGCTGTTTCACACATACCTGTAGTATTGCAAACACGATAAGTTACAGTCTCAATTCCCCAGAATCCTACATTTGGGGTATAGGTAAATTGTCCTTCACTGTTAAAGCTGATCGTTCCATTCTGAGCAGTAGAAATTAATGTAAAGCTGATCGCTTCCTTTTCGCGGTCATAATCGTTTAATGCCACACTACCTGATACAGGTATTTCTTCGTCAGTTTTGAATAAGTCATTTACAGCAACCGGAGGGCAATTTCCAGCCATTACTTCACCGGAAATACTGAGGGTACAGCCTTTAGCATCAGTAACCAGAAGTTCATAAACTCCGGGTTTAAGGTTGTTGATGGTATTCTCTTTACTTGCAATACCTTTCCATATCAGATTGTAAGGTTTAGTTCCACCTGTAATTTCAGCGGTAATTGTACCATCAACAGATGATTTACAAATGGTATTCCTGACATTTAGAGTAGCTTTTAATATTTCAGGTTCAGCAATATTTATAATCTGTATTGCACTACAACCGTTTGCATCAATTACGGTTAATGCATAAGAAATATTTGGAGCAAGGTTTTGCAGGTCTTCAGAAGTTTGGTTGTTTGACCATTTAAAGCTGTAAGGCAAAACACCACCCGTTACCTTGACATCAATACTGCCATCCTTACCTCCAAAACAACTAACATCGGTTTTGGTATAAGAGATTTTGATTGGTGCAGCCGGCTGTTTAATGGTGATTGATTCAGTATAGCTGCAGCCTTTAGAATCTGTAATCGTCAGGGTATAGGTACCTGCTGTAAGATTTTTTAAATCTCTTGTGATTTGTCCATTTGACCAGCGATAAGTATAAGGAGCAGTACCGCCTTCAGGGGTAGTATTGATGGAACCTGTATTATCACCATAACAGGATACATCGGTAAGGATATATTTCAGACTTATCGGACTTTCAGGCTGGCTAATTAAGATATCAGGTGCGATCAAAGTGATACATTCCGGATATTGCGCATCTCTTACATATACCTGATAAGTGCCCGATGCCAGGCCACTGAACTTTTTATTGCTTTGCCAGGTTTTACCTCTGTCAATACTATATTCATAAGTCCCGAATCCTCCGGTAACCGTACCCACCTGAATTGCTCCGGTATTTTCGCCGTAGCAATTAATATCAATACTTGTTGCAGTTGCCTTGATAGCGGCAGACGGTTGAACAATGGTTGCAGTTCCTGTTCCGGTATTGGTACAGGAAAGGCCATCAGAAACTGAAAGTATTTTATAAGTTCTGGTAGAATCTGAAGTGACGTTGAATGTAAAGTTGCTGTTTCCTATGCGGGAAATGGTTACCGGAGTTTTTCCGTCAGTATAGGTAATTGTCCATGGAGCCAACCCTGTAAGTTTTACATTCAGCGTACTTGTAGATCCATAACATGCCGTTTTTCCTCCACTGATTGTGGCAGTTGGCAATGGATGAATTATAATTGTGTATTTACTTGCAGGTCCGGCACAACCATCATAGGTAGGTATAATGGTATAAGTAATGGTATCAGGAACAGACTTAGTATTGATAAGGGTCTGCACCGGAATTTTGTTTGTACCCCGTATCGCATAGCCTTCCAATCCGGAAGGTGCATCTGATGTCCATGTAAAACTGGTGCCCGGAATATCTGATGTTAGTAAAACCTCTTTTGAATTTGATCCGGTACATAGCGATTGACTTAATGAAGTATTGCTTAATCTTGGAAGTGGTTTTACCGAAATAGTGAAGCTTGAAGAAGGTCCCTGGCATCCATTCAAAATAGGTGTTACAGTAATTATTGATTGAATAATGCTCGTTGATTTATTGGCGGCAGTGAACACCGGAATTTCTCCGCTGCCACTGGCTGCAAGACCAATGGATAGATTTGAGCCGGTCCAGGTATAAGTAGTTCCCGGAGTATTGCTGCTAAAGTTTATTACTGAAGATTTAGTTCCTGCACAGAGAATCAGATCTGCAGGTACAATCACTCTTGGGGTTGGATTAATTGTAATGGTAAAGTTATGCTCAGGTCCCTGACATCCATCTAAAGTCGGAACAACAGTAATAACTGCGGTAATAGGCAGATCGGTATTATTGATTGCATTAAATGAAGGAACATTACCGGTACCACTGGCTGGCAGTCCAATTTCAGGTCTTGAATTAGTCCATGTGATTGTAGCTCCGGGAGGTGTACTGTAAAAATAGCTTTCCGGTATCGCAGCTCCATTACAGTAAGTCAAACTTTCAGGAACAACCAGAGCAGGTGCCGGATTGATTTTTACTTCAAATACTCTGGCAATACTTACGCAGGAGTTCAGCATTGCTGTTACTGCATAGTTCCCAGACATTGAAGGGTCTGAATTGGGACGCGTTACAGATGGGCCAATGGCTGTAAAGCCTTTTGGTCCTACCCATTTATATGTTATCTGAGGATCAGGATTCAAAACGGAAAGAACCAAGGGTTCTCCCGCACAAATCGGACTATACGTATTGACAGATGGTGAAGGAGGTGCTCCGGGACTTGAAATAGATAATATTGGACCAATAGCCAGACATCCGTTTGAATTCCTTACTACCACAGGGTAACTTCCTGCCTCCAGACCGGTAAAATTACCCCCATTCTGAACAAAAGTATTTCCACCATCAACAGAATATTCTAAAGGTTGGGTACCGCTTGCAGTGATCGTGATTGTTCCGTCTTTGATGTTACAGATTGTTTCATTAGTTGCAATTGCTGCTGAAATGATTGGTAATGGATTGACCGTAATGCTATAACTTATTGCTTCACCCTTGCATCCGTTAACTGTAGGTATTACGGTAATGACCGCGGTTATTACTGAACCTGTTAAATTTGCGGCCTTAAAACTTGGAACATTTCCGGTTCCACTTGCTGCCAGTCCTATTGCCGTATTCGAATTTGTCCAACTGTAACTGGTTCCACTAATGTTGCTTGTGAAATTACTTGAAGGAACAATCTCATCAGCACAAATAACTGAACTGGCCGGCACTTTAATTACCGGCAAGGGATTAACGGTGATTGTATAGGTATAAGTTTTTCCGGTACATCCGTTTAAAGTCGGAGTTATGGTAATGATTGCAATAATTGGCAGATTGGTATTATTTGTAGCGACAAATGCAGGAATATTTCCGCTGCCACCTGCAGCCAGGCCGATCTCAGGTCTTGAGTTTGTCCAGGTGAAGTTTGCACCCGATGGAGTACTACTCAATATGTTCTCAGGAATAGGAACTCCCTTGCAATAGGTTTGATTTTGTGGAACAGTTAAAGTTGGGAGCGGGCTAACTACAATATCAAATGAGTGTGAATCACTTACGCAGGAGTTAAGCGTAGCTGTTACCGCATAAGTTCCAGACATTGAAGGGTCTGAATCAGGACGTGTGATGGATGCACCGATAGCTTTAAAACCCAAAGGTCCGGTCCATGTATATATCGCCAACGGATTGGGATTCTTCACAGAAAGAATCAGAGTGGTACCTTCGCAAACCGGATTAGCATAAGTATTAACCGATGGAGGAGGAGGAGCGTCAGGACTGGAAACAGATAATGTAGGTCCGGAAATAATACAACCACCTGCATTGCGAACCATTACGGAATAGCTACCTGCAGGTAAGCCTGTAAAATTACCATTATTACGAATAAAAGTACTTCCTCCATCAATCGAGTATTCCAATGGCTGCATTCCGGATGCAGAAATTATAATAGTTCCATCTTTAAAATCACACTGAGATTCGGCGGTTGCAACCGCTGATGTAATTACCGGAAGAGGATTTATAGTTATGGTATATTTAACTGGTGTTCCGGAGCATCCATTTAAAACAGGAGTTACTGTTATGGTAGCTGAAACCGCAAAAACGGATGAGTTAAGCGCAGTAAAACTTGGAACGTTGCCTGTTCCGCTCGCCGCCAGTCCGATTGCCGTATTCGAATTTGTCCATCGGTAGGTAGTACCCTGAATATTACTGGTAAAATTGCTTGATTCTATGATTTCTCCTGCACAAACGATGGAGTTGCTTATACCACTGATTATAGGCTGAGGATTGATGGTAATGGTATATGTTTTTGCAGGACCTGCACATCCATTCAGTCTTGGAACTACGGTAATGGTTGCTGTTATTGGTGAGGAAGTATTATTTACAGCGGTAAAGCTGGGCACATTGCCTGTGCCATTTGCAGGCAGCCCGATTGATGTATTGGAATTGGTCCAGGTAAAGCTG
Organism: Daejeonella sp. H1SJ63; assembly: GCF_029360775.1. GTDB lineage: Bacteria > Bacteroidota > Bacteroidia > Sphingobacteriales > Sphingobacteriaceae > Daejeonella. The sequence goes on from NZ_JARKMZ010000036.1 coordinate 26,120, forward strand.
GCGCCTGCAGGAGTGCTTCCGAAGTTTTGTGCAGATACTGTTGCTCCTGCACATATAATAAAGCTTCCCGGAACAATTACTTCAGGTAGGGGATTTATGGTGATGGTATAGCTTGAACTTGGCCCAGCACAACCGTTAAGAGTTGGAGTAACAGTTATCGTAGTGCTGATTGGAGCAGAGGTGTAATTTATTGCAGTAAATGCAGGTAGATTTCCACTGCCGCTGGCCGCCAGTCCGATTGAGGTATTGGAGTTGGTCCAGGTAAAGGTGGTGCCGGCTGAGCTGCTGCTGAAGGCAGTAATATCTACTGATGTTCCGGCACAGAGTGTATAGTCGATGGGTACATTTACTTTAGGTAAAGGGTTTACAGTAATGGTATAGGTAACAGAGGGTCCGCTGCATCCGTTAAAGTATGGAGTTACGGTAATATTTGAACTGATACTTGCAGTGCCGTTATTGATAGCGGTAAAAGAAGGTACGTTTCCACTGCCGCTTGAGGCCAGTCCTATTGCCGTATTGGAATTGGTCCATGTGTAGGTAGCTCCGGCAGGGGTACTGATAAAATTGCTTGCCGGTATTGTTGCACCTGAACATACGTTCTGATTAGCAATTGCTGAAATAACCGGTAATGGATTAACTGTAATGGTAAAGCTGACAGCCGGTCCTGTACACCCGTTTAATACCGGAGTAATTGTAATTGTTGCGGTTATTGTTGCTGATGTGGTATTAACCGCTGTAAATGTCGGCATATCACCGGATCCACTGGCCGGCAGTCCAATGGCAGTATTGGAGTTGGTCCAGGTGTAGGTTGCTCCTGCAGGGGTACTGGTAAAGCTGCTAATCGGGATTGTTGCACCTGCACAATAGGTCATATTTGCTGGTACTGTAGCAATTGGCAACGGTTTTACGGCTATTGCAATGATCTTTGCAGCACTTACACAAGAACCAATCCGTGCCGTTACGGCATAATTGCCTGACATGGAAGGTGCTACGTTTGTTCTTGAAATACTTGTTCCTGTAGCAGTAAATCCTAAAGGTCCGGTCCAGGTATAGGTTGCCAGAGGATTCGGATTCTGTACAGACAAGACGATGGTGCTGCCTTCGCAGGTCGAAGAAGTATAAGGATTAAGGGCAGGCATTGGTGGTGCACCCGGACTGGAGATAGATAAAATTGGTCCGGCGATCACACATCCAGAAGCATTTCTTACCATCACAGAATAACTGCCGGCAGCTAATCTTGTAAAGGAGCCGTCATTTTGAATAAATGTACTTCCTCCATCGATAGAATATTCAAGCGGAGCAGCCCCTGAAGCTTTGATGGTTATACTTCCGTCTGCAGCGTCGCAAACTGTCTCATTTACGGCCACAGCAGAATTGATCACCGGTTGAGGGTTGATCGTTATAGTATATGATGACGGAGGCCCGGTACATCCGTTGATAGAAGGGGTTACAGTAATGGTTGTTGTAACAGGCGATGTTGCGGTATTCACAGCGGTGAAGCTGGGTACATTCCCTGTTCCGCTTGCCGCCAGTCCGATGGTGCTATTGGAATTGGTCCAGGTATAGGTAGCGCCTGCCGGACTGCTGCTGAAACTGGAAGAGCTGACCGTTGCTCCGGCACATACAGTAAATCCTGACGGCAGGTTTACAATGGGTTGTGGACTCGCTGTTATTGTATAAGAAGAAGGGAGCCCTGCACAACCATTAAGGTACGGTGTTACAATAATTGTTGCACTGATACTGTTTGTTCCTGAATTAACAGCTGTGAAAGATGGTACATTTCCGGTACCACTTGCTGCCAGTCCGATAGCAGTGTTGGAGTTGGTCCAGGTATAGGTAACCCCTGCCGAACTGCTGCTGAAGTTAGATGCGGCCACATTAGCTCCACCACAAACGGTGAAATTATCAGGCACATTCACCCTCGGTAAGGGATTGACAGTAATGGTATAGGTAGTCGGAGGTCCGGTACAGCCATTAAAATAAGGTGTAACAGTAATTGTTGCACTGATACTGCCGGTTCCTGAATTAATTGCTGTGAATGATGGAAGATTTCCGCTTCCAGCCGCCGCCAGTCCGATTGCGGTATTGGAGTTGGTCCAGGTAAAGGTAGCACCGGGTTGATTACTGCTAAATATCGGAGAACCTACCATTATCCCTGAACAAACAGCAAAGCTTGCAGGTACAGAAACTGTAATTTGCGGGTTTACTGTAATGGTATAGGAAGACGCTGGCCCAGCACAACCATTCAGAATAGGTGTTACCGTAATTGTTGCAGTAACAGGTGCCGATGAATTATTCGCTGCAGTGAAGCTGGGAACATTTCCTGTTCCGCTTGCTGCCAGCCCGATAGCCGTATTGGAATTGGTCCAGGTGTAGGTTGCGCCAGCAGGAGTACTTGCAAAACTGCTGATCGGAACCGTTGTACCTGCACAATAGAGCATGTTGGATGGTAAGGTAACTACAGGCAGGGGACTAACTATTAATGAAATAACTTTTGCACCACTTACGCAGGAACCGATACTTGCCGTTACTGCATAATCTCCTGACATTGATGGATTGGCATAAGGTCTGGAGATACTTGTCCCGGTAGCAGTAAATCCTAATGGTCCGGTCCAGTTATAGGTTGCCAGCGGGTTTGGATTTTGTATAGATAAAACTAAAGTACTTCCTTCACAAACCGGAGATGTAAACGGGGTAATAGTAGGGATTGGTGGTGCTCCCGGACTGGATACAGACAAAGTTGGTCCTATCAGTATACATCCATTGGCATTCCGTACTCTTACTGCATAGCTTCCTGCCATTAAACCGGTGAATTTTCCACCATTCTGAAGATATGTACTTCCACCGTCAATTGAATATTCCAGCGGGCCGGCTCCGGTGGCTGATATGGTTATTTTTCCATCACTTGCATCACAAAACGTTTCATTAACCACTACGGCAGAACTTAGCTGAGGATATGGATTAATCGTAATGGTGTATGAAGATGGTGGCCCCGCACAGCCATTCAGGTAAGGTATTACTGTAATAGTTGCAGTTTGAGGTGATGCGGTATTGTTTAAAGCAGTAAAGCTGGGCACATTACCTGCTCCACTTGCAGCCAGCCCTATAGAAGTGTTCGAATTAACCCAGGTAAAGGTAGCACCGGCCGGACTGCTGCTAAAGTTTGAAGGTGAAATTGTTTCACCCGCACATACCGTAAAGTTGTTAGGCAGGATAACGGCTGGTTGTGGATTAACGGTTATCGTAAAACTTGAGCTCGGACCTACACATCCATTGAGGGTGGGGGTTACGGTTATGATAGAACTGATAGAAGCAGTAGTATTGTTTACAGGGGTAAAGGCAGGTAAATTCCCTGTTCCGCTTGCTGCCAGTCCTATGGCAGTATTTGAATTAGTCCAGCTATAAGTTGCTCCGCCCGGTATACTGCTGAATGTTTTTGCCGTTGTTAAAGTTCCTGCACAGACCGAATAATCGGCAGGAACATTTACTTTAGGTAAAGGATTTACTGTAATAGTATAGGTGGTTGATGGTCCGGTACATCCGTTAACTGTTGGGATTACAGTAATAGTTGCACTGATACTTGTGTTACCCGTATTTACAGCAGTAAAAGAAGGTACGTTTCCACTTCCGCTCGAAGTCAGTCCTATTGCAGTATTGGAATTTGTCCAGGTATAAGTAGCTCCGGCAGGGGTGCTGCTGAAATTACTTGCCGGTATCGTTGTACCTACACAGAAACTCTGATTTGCAGGTACTGAAACAACAGGAAGAGGGTTAACCGTAATGGTATAACTTGCTGTCGGGCCGGTACAACCATTAAGTTTAGGGGTTATTGTGATTGTTGCAGTAATCGGTGCTGATGTGGTGTTAACCGCTGTAAATGTTGGCATATCGCCTGAACCGCTTGCTGCCAGTCCGATGGCTGTATTAGAATTGGTCCAGGTGTAAGTTGCTCCTGCAGGGGTGCTGGTGAAGCTTCCAACCGGAATAGTTGCACCGGTACAATAGGTCATATTTGCGGGTACCGTAGCAATTGGAAGTTGACTAACATTCAGTTCAATAATTCTGGCATCGCTCACACAGGAACCGATTTGAGCAGTTACCGCATAATTTCCAGACATGGATGGTGTTACATTTGGACGTGAAATACTTGTTCCCGTCGCGGTAAATCCTAAAGGTCCGGTCCAGTAATAGGTAGCCAGAGGATTCGGGTTTTGTATGGATAAAACCATCGTACTTCCTTCACAAACAGGATTTGTGAATGGGTTAATATTTGGAACCGGCGGGGCTCCCGGACTGGAGATGGATAAGGTCGGTCCGGCAATCACACATCCCGAAGCATTTTTTACCATCACAGAATAACTGCCGGCCGCCAGCCCGGTAAAAGAACCGCCATTCTGAATAAATGTACTTCCTCCGTCGATGGAATATTCGAGCGGAGCGGCACCGGAAGCAGTAATGCTGATGCTACCGTCACTTGCATCACAATACGTCTCATTTACGGCAACAGCAGAGTTTATTACCGGTAAAGGATTAATTGTAATGGTATAGGTTGAGGGCGGCCCGGTACATCCGTTAATAGTTGGGGTTACAGTAATGGTTGCTGTAACCGGTGAAGTTGTCGTATTCACAGCAGTGAAGCTGGGCACGTTGCCTGTCCCGCTTGCTGCCAGTCCAATGCTGGTATTGGAATTGGTCCAGGTATAGGTAGCACCTGCCGGACTGCTGCTGAAACTGGAGGAGCTGACTGTTGCACCGGCACATACAGTAAATCCTGCCGGCAGGATTACTGTGGGCTGTGGCTTAACTGTTATGGTGTATGAAGATGTTGGACCCGCACAATTATTAAAGTAAGGTGTTACAATAATTGTTGCACTGATGTTACTTGTGCCGGTGTTAATAGCTGTGAATGCAGGCACATTTCCGCTGCCGCTCGCAGGTAGTCCGATGGCTGTATTGGAATTGGTCCAGGTATATGTAGCTCCTGATGGAGTACTGCTGAAACTGCTTTCAGCGATATTTGCACCGGCGCAAATGGTAAAGTTTGCCGGAACAGTTGCTACCGGCATTGAATTTACAGTTAAAGTTGCAGCCGTAGAAGTGCTTGATCCGCAGGCATTGCTAACAATCACATCATAAGATCCGGCATCAGTGAATGCAACAGCAGCGATGCTTAATGTTGCTGAAGTTTGGCCGGAAACATTTACACCATTTTTGCGCCACTGATAGGTAACCGGAAGTACACTGGTAACAGAAACGCTCATTGTGAGCCCAGAGCCAAGGCATAAAATCTGGTTTGCCGGACTGGTGATAATCGGACTGGAGTTAACGGTTACACAGAAAGTACTTGAATATTTATCCAGATCATCAATAACTCCTGCAGTTCCACCACAGATATTATCAACTAACGCTCTGTAACATCTTGACTCAGTCAGGTTAGTATAGTCAAGTGTGTTTGAGTACTCACCAGGATTTATATTTTTAACTACCGTCCAGTTTTCAGTTCCTGCAGGGGCAGACTCCCATCTCAACACAGGCCCTGTATTTCCGGTTATCATCAGCGTACCACTTGCAGGGGAACAATAAGTTGCCGTACCGGATATTGTTCCTCCTGAAACACTTGATTGACTTTGAGCATAATACAGATATACAGGTTCCGAAGTGCTGGTACATACCGGTGAACTATCATCTACAATCCTTCTGATTCTGTAATCTCCTGAAGCAAAGGCATTCTTGTTTAATATGAAACTGGTAATATCGTTTTTAGAAAGTTCGGATGTTGTGATGGGAGAATTAGAATCATTGACAATCGCGGAATATGGAACACCACTGAAAGATACTTCCCATCGATAGGTTTGACCATTACCCGGAATAGCAGAGTCCGGTTTAATGGCCTGATAACTATTATTTCCGCATGCTGTATTGTAAATAGGCTGCCCGCCGATAAATTTTACACTGTTAGGAATACACTGAGCGGATATTTTTGAATACCCGAGAGCAGTAATGAAAAAGAATAAGATTAATTTCCGGTAAATTAACTTCATACTGCATTTATGAAATATTATAGAGTCTTCATTGATTTTATATGTACGTAAAGTTGTGGTTAAATGTTACCGGAATTGTATTTTAATTAGGAACAAATAGTCATTCAGGCTATTGTTAAAAAAGATCATCGGGGATCTTAAATGAAAAGGCAATTCTGAATTTAAGATACTATTGAGAACAGGATGAATTTGAAGGTCAGCCTGAGATTAACGACGAATATTTCTGTTTCTGGTGTTCAATTTGAAAATCCGGATATAAAAGAGGATCAGATTATGAATATGAAAGGTTTGACATGGAAAGATTTTGGAGATATTCAGTGCTTAAAGATGTGGTCAGAAAGTCAATTACAAAGGGATATTGTTTTGCCCGTTCGTAATCTGCTTCATTAACTGAATTAGATGTAATAATTATTCTGGCATTCTTAAAATGTGGCCAGATGTCTGCTGAAAAGTGATGCAGAAATTCCCATCCATCCATAACCGGCATGTGCAAATCAAGAAAGATAAGCCAGGGATAACTGTTAGATGTCAGGGTATTTTCGCTGATCAGATTTTTGCAATAATCAAGTCCTATCTTACCGTCCAGTGCTGTAATTACCTCTTCTGAAATACTTGATTTATTCAGAATCCGATTCTGAATAAATAATGTTAATTCATTATCGTTGATACAAAGTATTCCTTTTAATCGTTCAGCATGCATACAATCCAGTAAATATTAATGTGTTCTTATTTACGTTGATTGAGAAAAAAAGTTTCATTCAACTTAAATTTATAAATCAGAAGGCCCTTCTGGTATTAGCCCTGCAATATGCATTCAATAAATAATGAAAAACATAAAATCTATATTGATTTTGCTATTTTTGAGAAACGCTCATGATGAAGACCCTTTTATTGCTTTTGTGCTGCTTACTTGTTATTACGGCGTTTGCGCAAAATGGTCCTGACTCCGGGAAGAAAACTTCATTTAAGTTGCCTCAGGGTGTAACTGAGAAGGATTATTTACCGGGTGTTGTTATTGTTAAATTCAAGAAAGGTAGTACGTCGGGTCAGATTAATTCAGTTAGTTCTTCTTTTATATCCAGGCAAGTGGCAGGCAAAACTGCCGATGCCGGTCAGATCAGCCGGGTCTTTAAGAACTCAATCAAGGCTCAGACAGCAGAGCCAATACAACGCAGGGTGATCGAAGATACGATAGGACTTGACAGAGTCTATCATTTAAAGTTCGATCCGGCAACCGGCGTTGAGAAGGTAATCAATGAATTACTTAAAAATCCTCTGATTGAATATGCAGAACCAAGTTATGTTTATTACGCATCTTATATCCCTAATGATCCTTTTTATTCCGGCAATCAGGCTTATCTCAGGCAGGTAAAGGCAGAGCAGTCGTGGGATCTGATACGTAATTCATCGAATACCATCATTGCCATTGTAGACACGGGTACTGATATGGATCATGCAGATCTTAAGGCAAATATTCTCTCCCCTGGAATAGATCTTGTGGGTGCAGACTTTGCCAATTCAATTGAAGATAATGATCCGGATGTAAAAAGTGACTCTGCCGGTCATGGTGTAATGGTAAGCGGTATTGCCTCTGCAATTTCCAACAATGGTTTTGGTATTGCCAGTCTGGCATCAGATGCTAAATTAATGATAGTGAAAGTTTCTGCAGATAATAGAGCAAGAACGATTTACAGAGGCTATGAAGGGATTAAATATGCTGCAGATAATGGGGCACATATTATAAACTGCTCCTGGGGCGGGCCAGCCGGAGGATTCTTCGGACAGGATATCATTAATTATGCTTTTTCAAAAGGATGTATGGTCATAGCCGCAGCCGGAAATTCAAGCTCTTCCCAAATTGATTATCCTGCTGCATTTCAGGGGGTAATTGCTGTGGCCAGTGTAGATATAAATGATAAAAAGAGTAGTTTTTCTAATTATGGGAATTCTGTAACCCTCTCAGCTCCCGGTGAGATATTTACCACATCAAACGGAAATAAATTTACTAATACTCAGGGAACATCTTTTTCGACACCTTTAGTTTCAAGTGCCGCAGCATTGGTTAGGTCGAAATTTCCTCAATATGATATGTTTCAGATTGGGGAACAATTGAGGGTTACAGCAGATAATATTGATTCTGATAATCCTGCATACGCAGGTCAGATGGGTACAGGCCGTCTGAATGTATTTCGTGCTCTTACTGAAAATTTACCATCTATAAGATATCAGAATATTACACTGGTCGACAAGGGTAAGGGTGCAATCCCGGTTGGAGATACGCTGAAAATATTTCTGGATATTGAGAATTTCCTGTCGCCTGTTTCCGGCTTAACAATAAAACTGAGTACAGCTAATCCTAATATTCAGGTCATTAATGAGCAGTTAATACTTGAAAGTATTGGCACAAAAGAACTAAAGACGATTGGCCCTTTTCAGGTATTTATAAAACCCGGGGTCACAGATAATGAGCCGGTTGATTTTAAGCTGACTTATACTTCAGGGACTACCTATTCCAGTTCAGAACAATTTCAGGTCCTGGTTGCCCGCGATTTTTTAAATGTTGAAGTTAATCAGGTTTCATCAACAATAACCAGTAACGGGCGCATTGGATACAGAGATTTTTTAGCTCAAAATGGTTTGGGTTTTATGTATAAGTCTGAGCCAATGTTATTCGAAGCCTCACTGATGATAGGAAACTCTCCAACCGCAGTTTCAAATAATGTAAGATCTCAATCTGGCGAATCTGACGAGCATTTTATTAAACATGTACGTGTTTTCAATGATACCGATCCCGCGTCAGCATTTCTGGCACGTTCGGAGTTTGATGACTCAGGAAATCCGGGTCGTTTAGGTTTGAATATCAAACATAATGTAAGGGCATTTTCTGCAGCACCGGATGATAAATACATCATTGCTGAGTATGAAATTCAAAATACCGGTCTGAATACATTAAATGGGGTATATGCCGGTCTATTTACAGATTGGGATTTAGACCTCAATGGTAGTGATGTGACAAAATATGATGCGGTTAACAGATTGGCCTATGCTTTCGGTAAGTTTGGGAAAACTCCTTATGCCGGGGTGAAACTACTCAGTAAGAGCATACAGGCAGTATATTATCCTATGACTTATTTAGTTAATGGTGATCCTCTTGAAAGTGACAATGAATTTACTTTAGCTGAGAAATACCAGGCCCTTTCAAGCGGAATAAAGGCTATGGGTCTTGGCGATAATGCTGCAAATGGCTATGATATATCGTTTGTCAGTGGTTATGGCCCATTCAATCTTCCTGTTAATGGCAATGCTAAAGTTGCATTTGCATTGATAGGAGGCGATTCATTAAGCGATCTGCAGGCAAGTGCTGTTGCAGCTCAAACTAAGTATGATGAATTGAACAAAACTCCGGTGATAGGTACTTCGGATAGTTTTGTTCTCAGGCAGAATTTCCCAAATCCGGTGGCAGATAAAACGGAAATCGATTTTAGTTTGGCGCGACCAGGATTAGTTAAGTTAGTATTGTTCAACGTAACGGGGCAGGCAGTCAGGGAATTGTTCAGAGGAAACCTTGCTGAAGGCTATTTTAGTGTTAGAGCCGATCTTTCCGGACTGGATCCGGGAGTATATCTTTATAAAATGATGTTTGAAGGTGAAGAAAAGACTCTGAAATTGCTGATTTCAAGATAGGATGTAATATTTTCTCTGCTTATCTCCTGAAAATTAAAAAATAATCTGATAGTTTGAAAATATGACAGAATGAGCTGCAGGTAAAATAAGCAGGCTTACTGATTGCTATTATAACAGGCTCTGCAACGAGGTTCATAACTTTCTTTTTCACCAAGAAGGATTTTAGACTCATTTGCTACGGTCCGGTAGGAGTAACTTGCCGCTCCTCCGCATTGCACACAGACTGCATGAACCTTGGTCACCATTTCTGCAATTGACATCAGTGCAGGCATTGGTCCGAAAGGCTTCCCCTGAAAATCCATATCCAGTCCGGCTATAATAACCCTGATTCCTCTGTTGGCCAGTTTATTGCAAACATCGGGAAGTTCATCGTCGAAGAATTGTGCTTCGTCAATGCCTACAACCTCAGTATTGGCGCCAAGCAAAAGGATTGAAGCGGCGTTTTCTAACGATGTAGACTGAATTGAATTCAGATCATGTGAAACTACAGAGTTTTCGTCATAGCGGGTATCGGTCTTTGGCTTAAAGATCTCTACATTAAGTCGTGCAATTTGTGCTCTGCGCAATCTTCGGATCAGTTCTTCTGTCTTTCCTGAAAACATTGATCCGCAAATCACCTCAATACTTCCGCCAAGTTCAGCTCTTCTCTTAAAATTATGCTCGTTAAATAACATTCTGCTCTTTATCCCTCTTTTAATTCGGGCATCAAATATCTGAAATTTCTCCCGGATTGAATCTTTACTGCATTAAAAATCCTGCCTTTAGTGATAAATGTAATATATTTGAATATGCCGGAATATACGATAATACTGTTTTTTTTCGTTGATTTTGAGTAGAATTCTATTTTTAAATTATGATGAATAAGAAGGAAATTTTAAAAAAGGTTGGGGATATAATTTCAGAGCTGAACGACCAATATGAATATCTTTCAGCGAATCCTGAGAATTTAAACGATCTCGAACTTGAACTGTTTGCTGCAAATTCAGAATTTCTATCCAATCATATTTCAATTCTTATCAAACTAAATGATAATTCTGTAAGTTCCAAAGCAGATAATCACGTTGCTGCTCAGCAGGCCGAACCTGCTGTTCCTCAATTTTTGAATCCTGTTTCTGCTGACCCTGCTAAGAATCCTGAGGAAGCTGCACAGATTCCAGACTGGAAGTCTCAACTTGCTGAAGAAGTCAGAGATTCATTCGATTATGAAGAAAAGAATGCAAATGAATTATTTGACAGGCCGCTTACTGAAGAAGAGATTCGTGTAATTGATGAAAAGACCAGGTTGAAAACGGTTGTTTCAACCGTTCATTCAGATATTGAGTCACTTCAGCATGTAATTTCGGATGAGCCTCTGAATGTTGAAGAAACAACACTTGTAGCTGCATCTGAATCTGTTTTGGTGCCTGTATCTTCGTCTGAACCGCCATTATTGCCTGTAACAGAAGTGAAGGGATCTGAACTGCCAACTGCCTCTTCGGCTGAAGCTCCTCTTTCTCTGAATGATATTTTATCTGCCCAAACTTCCAGAACAACAGTTTCAAGTCAGTTAAACCAAAAGCAGCCAAAAGATTTGAAAAGTATGATCAGTCTGAATGATAAGCTGCTTTTCGTAAGAGATTTGTTTAATGGTTACAGTCTTGCTTACAGTGAGGCAATTGAACTTCTGAACCGTTTTGATAATTTTGAATCTGCAGATAATTTCCTGAAACAGAATTATGCTTCCAAGAACTCATGGTCGGATAAACAGGCTGCAGTGGATAAATTCTACGAGTTGCTCAGTAAACGCTTCTCTAACTAATTCCCATTCTGTTGGAATCAAATTTCAGCAGGATAAACAGAAGAATGGTAAAACTCCATAGCGATGAACCTCCATAACTCATAAATGGCAGCGGTATTCCAATAACCGGTATAATCCCGACGGTCATTCCTATATTAATAAAAATATGAAAGAAAAGGATTGAAGCTACGCCGTATCCATAAATTCTTGAGAATGAGGAACGTTGTCTTTCAGCGATATTGACGATCCTTAATAATAAAAAAAGATAGAGTCCGATTACTACAAAGCAGCCTGCAAAGCCCCACTCTTCTCCAACAGTACAGAAGATAAAATCAGTACTTTGTTCAGGCACGAAATCATATTTTGTTTGGGTACCCTGCAGGTATCCCTTACCCCAAAGTCCGCCCGATCCAATAGCAATTTTCGATTGATTCAGGTTGTAGCCAATTCCTCTTGGATCATTTACCTTGCCCAGAATAAGATCGATACGATTTCTCTGGTGAGGTTTAAGAATCTGATTGTAGGCAAAGTCAACAGAGAATATAAAAAGTACTGAGAAGAGAACGCCCAGTCCCGTAATTGTAATGACCTTTCTGTTTTTGCGGTAGAGGTAGATCAGGGTTCCGGCAAAAACCAGTACCCCACCAACAACCAGGTATTTATTGTAAAGTACAGTAAGTACAAACAGCAAAATGGAAAGTCCTTCAACAATGAGAAAATATCCGGAAAGTCCTTCGCGATAAAGAACCAGAATCAGCGATGTAAAGGTGAGTGCTGAACCAGCATCCGGCTGAAGCAGGATCAGGGCAGTAGGGAACAGGATAATTACTGCAGCAATAATTTGTGTCTTCAGCTCCTGTATTTTTATAGTTCCTGAACTCAGATATTTTGCCAGAAGCAGACAGGTTGAAAATTTGGCGAATTCAGAAGGCTGCAGTCTGAAACTTCCTATTGGTATCCATGCCTGGTTACCTCCTACATTTCTTCCGATAATGAGTACCAGTATCAGCAGCATAATGCTGATTCCATAGAAAATAGGAGAGAAGGTGTTGAAGAATTTGCCGTCAAGCAACAGAATGGCAAAACCAATGATTATTGCTGAAACAATAAAGATGAGCTGCTTACCATAATTGGTATCCAAATCTATAATACTCGGATTATTTGTGTCATAGACAGCTGCATGAATATTGAACCATCCGATGATACAAAGACTCAGATAGGTTAAAATGATAAACCAGTCTACATTAAAGAATAGGCCTCTTTGATTATTCATTATTTTTTATTGTCCTGCGTTCTGTAAGGGCTTTGTTTACTTCTTTTTTGCTGCTATCTGTTACCCTGCTTCCGGCTGATTGTCCGGCGGCACCTGGCAGCAGGTTGGCCTGCATCAGCCTGTCGACATAAGCCTGAGGTCGTTTGATAGTTTTATTAATATATTTTTCAACCATCAGGCTGGCAATAGGAGCAGACCATGTTGCGCCAAATCCGGCGTTCTCAACCACAACAGCAATAGCGATCTTTGGATTATCACGCGGTGCAAAAGCAACAAAGACAGAGTGATCTTTTCCATGCGGATTTTGTACTGTTCCGGTTTTTCCGCACATTTCAATATCTTCCATTCTTGATACCCATGCTGTTCCACTGGGCTGGTTAACTACTGCACTCATTCCATCAATGATCACATCGAAGTATTTTTGGTCTATACCGGCGCTGTTTTTTGTGGTATATTCTTCTTTGATTACCTTTTTATCGCCAATAGCCTTGATGAGATGTGGTTTATAGAAGAAGCCTCTGTTTGCTACGATAGCCATAACATTGGCCATTTGCAGCGGTGTAATTCCAAGTTCTCCCTGTCCGATTGATAAGGAAATGGTAAAGGATGAGCCCCATCGGTCATTACGGAAACGTTTGGTGTAATATTCATCTGTCGGTAAATGTCCGCTGGCTTCGGCAGGCAGGTCAATTCCTAATGCAGAACCAATGCCAAATGCAGATACTGCAGTTCTCCACTTTTTATAGGCATTTACCGGACGCATACCCGCCTGATCAATCATCCTTGCATAGGTATATCCATAATAAGTGTTACAGGATTCTGTAATCGATCCTTTCAGGTTTATTGATCCATGAACGTGGGTACATCCCATAAAACCGCGCCGACCGTATCTGTAACCACCCGGACAGAAAAAATAGGTGTTTTCATTGATCATCCCGAACTGCTGCGCAACCAAAGCATTCACAACTTTAAATATTGAGCCGGGAGGATACTCAGCCTGAATGGGTCTGACGAACATAGGTTTGTACTTGTCATTCAGTAAAGCCATATAGTTATTGCCGCGCTGACGGCCAACCATAAGATTGGGGTCATAACCCGGGCTGCTTACAAAGGATAAAATCTCGCCTGATGATGGCTCAATAGCCACAATACTGCCGATCTTATTTTTCATCAGCTGCTCACCAAAGCGTTGCAATTCTTTGTCCAGAGAGGATATCAGGTGTTCTCCTGAAACTGCAACTGTATCATATTTACCGCCGGCATAATTTCCTTTCGGACGGTTAAGCGCATCTACCATAAGGTTCTGAACTCCACGCTGTCCCCTGAGCAGTTCCTCGTAAGATCGTTCTACACCGGTAATTCCATGATAATCACCCTGACGATAAAAGCCATTAGACTTTTCAATAACTTTTGGATTAACCTCTCCGATATAGCCCAGGAAATGGGCAGCAATACTATCAGGGTATCGTCTGACTGTGCGGTTTTGAACAAAAAAGCCGGGAAAATTGCTCAGATGTTCCTGAAATGATGCATATACCTGTACAGAAAGCTGTTTTTCAAAAATTGATGCTTTATAGGGCGAGTAATTGCGGGCTTTTTTGAATCTGCGGTCGAATCCCTGCTTGCTGATTCCAATTAGCTTGCAGAATTCCAGAGTATCAAAAGCTTTAACCTCACGTGGAATGACCATCAGATCATATACCGGTTCATTCTGAACCAGTATTTTCTCATTCCTGTCAAGAATGATACCTCTGGCGGGATAAATAGGTAACCTTCTGATTACGTTGTTCTCAGCCGACAGGATGTATTCTTCGCTGATTACCTGAATGTAAAAAAGGCGCAATAACAGGATGATGGATAGAACAATGAATATTCCCTGAACAACAAACTTTCTCGCAAAAAAACTATTCATTAATTCTTATCAGATTAATATTATTCCTGCTTTGCTTTAGCCACACTATTTTTCAGATCGTTGGTGCCAAGGCTATTTTGAATCTGTAAAAGTAAGAAAGAAATGATACCGAAAGTATAAGCTCTGTTTAATTATTTAAGGCCGTAATTTACTTCCTTACCTTTTTGCTGAAGAATGCAAACTCAGTTATAAGCATCAGTAAAACAGTGAACAAAGTACTTGATAATACTCTGACTAAAGTATATCCCATTTCAGAGAATTTAAAACTTTCGAAACTGAAAAGGATGAGATGATGAAAGAAAGTGAGAATCACTGCATAGAATACAAACCATCTGAAACCCATAATGCCAAGGCTGGGATCCGGTTCATTATCAAATCCGTCACGCTGAACGGTAAGATTAATGAAAACAATCCGCACAAAAGCAAGCACGGTACAGGCAGCGGCATTTAAACCAAGGGTGTCATAAAATATATCTATTGTTATACCCGTGAAAAAGGCCAGCAGGAACAATAGGATATTAGGTATTCCAAATGGAAGTAACAGGATAAAAAGTATATACAAATAAGGTATACTGAGGTTATAATAGCCAATATTTTTTAGCAGAAAAACCTGAGAGGCAATCAGTACAATAAACCTGATGATGTTGATGATCAATACTTTTCCCATTATTCAGTTTTATTTTGGGCCTCCAGCTCCAGTTGCTCACGGGAAAGAAGGTTGTTGATCACATATACGTACTGAAGTTTTGAAAAGTCTGTGTCCAGCTTTACCTGAATATCAAGCGAATTATCGCCTTTCCTGGTGCCAATTCTTGATACAAAACCAATATTGCTGCCTTCAGGAAACAGAGAAAACTCTGATGTAGAGACTCTTGCACCCTTTTTGATGGCCAGGTGACTTTGAATATCCTTTAATTCAGCATAACGGGGATCAAAATTATCTTCACCCCAAACCAGTGATCCTATGTTGCCACTTACATTGGCACTGACTTTGGTTTCGGTATGCAGCAATGAACGGATGGTAGCAAAGTTTTCAGAAACATTAAGTATGATTCCTACTATACCCGTTGATGATATAACCCCCATCCCTTTTTTAATTCCATGTTTCTGACCACGATTAATGGTAATGTAATTATTTTTTTGATGAATGGAATTGTTAATCACTTTTGCCACAGTATAGGTATACTGCTGAACCAGGTTGGTATCATTAACAAGTACCTGCTTAACACTGTCGTTACGAAATGAACTGCTTAACTGATTTCTGAGACGGGAATTTTCAAGAGCAAGGCTATCGTTGATTTTACCCAGAATCAGATAACTGCTGAACTCATTTACCCGCTCGTAAGCTGTACCAACAACCTGATTGGACGAGTTCCATACACTGGCACGCTGATAATTATTGTTTTTAACCAGAATGATCAGTGAGGTAACAAAAAAAATGATCAGTAAAAAAAATGCGTTGTACTTACTGATGAAAAGCCAGAGGTTACGCATACTTTATTTGCAGGTTATAAGTATTAAGTTATGAGTTGAAGTAAATTTATGATTTACATTAAATTGCCCCAATTCCTATTGATTTAAATGGGAAAATTTATAATTAATTTTCATTGAATCAATAACAGTAAAAATTAAACGTATTACTTATAACGTATTACTTATAACGTATTACTTATAACGTATTACTTATAACGTATAACTTAGTACTTCCTATTGCATCAGAAATTTAAAATTACCAATATTCTTAAGCGCAATACCTGTACCCCTAACTACTGCCCGCAATGGATCTTCAGCAACATGAACCGGAAGTTTGGTCTTTGCAGCAATACGTTTATCCAGTCCGCGAAGTAATGCTCCACCGCCTGTAAGATAGATACCTGTTTGATAGATATCTGCTGATAGTTCAGGTGGAGTAATCTCAAGTGCTTTCAGAATTGCTTCTTCAATTTTAGAAATGGATTTATCAAGGCAATGTGCAATTTCAGTATAAGATACGGTAATCTGTTTTGGAACTCCCGTCATAAGGTCACGGCCCTGTACAGCATAATCAGCAGGAGGGTCAGAAAGCTCAGGAAGAGCAGCGCCAACCTCGATTTTAATCTTTTCTGCAGTACGGTCACCGATCATGATATTGTGCTGTCGTCTGATGTACTGAACAATATCACTGTCGAAATTATCTCCGGCCACACGGATGGACTGATCGCATACAATTCCGGAAAGTGCAATTACGGCGATTTCGGTAGTACCCCCACCGATATCGATGATCATATTTCCCATTGGCTCTTCAACATCAATACCTATACCTACCGCAGCAGCCATCGGCTCATGGATCAGGTAAACTTCTTTGGCTCCGGCAATTTCTGCAGAATCGCGAACGGCACGCTTTTCAACTTCTGTAATACCTGAAGGGATACAGATAACCATACGGAGAGAAGGGAAAAACCAGCCTTTGCCATTATTGATCATTTTGATCATTCCGCGGATCATGTATTCCGCAGCATTGAAGTCTGCGATTACCCCATCCTTTAATGGTCTGACTGTTCTGATATTATCGTGCGTCTTACCCTCCATCTGCATCGCCTGCCGGCCAATAGCGATAACTTTATTGGTTGTGCGGTCAAAAGCCACAATTGAAGGCTCATCAACTACAACTTTATCATTATGTATTATAAGAGTATTTGCTGTACCAAGGTCAATGGCAATCTCTTGTGTAAACCAATTAAATAATCCCATTCTGTATCTGTTAGCGTGTTGAAAATTATACTAAGATAAACTCTTTTTGTTAATCTGTTCCTATCCGGAAAATTAGCATCTGATTAGTGTTTGAAATGTCTTACACCGGTTGTTACCATTCCAACTCCTTTGGCATTAGCCATATCAATAGATTCCTGGTCTTTGATAGAACCACCCGGCTGAAGGATCATAACCACACCTGCATCAGCGGCAATCTCTACACAGTCGGGGAATGGGAAAAAGGCATCAGATGCCATTACACTTCCTGCAATTTCAAAGTTAAACGCGTTTGCTTTAACTATAGCCTGCTGTAATGCATCAACTCTGGAAGTTTGTCCTACTCCGCTTGCAATCAATTTATTATCCCGGGCGAGCACAATAGTATTCGACTTGGTATGTTTTACAATTTTATTGGCAAAAACCAGATCCTTTATTTCCTGAGCACTTGGTTTTCGATCAGTTACAGGAGTCATTTGTTCTGCCGTTTCCATCAGCTGATCTTTGTCCTGCTCAATAATTCCGTTCAGCAATGTTTTAAATTGTTTAGAAGGCAGGGCAACATCATTTCTCTTCAGCAGAATACGATTTTTCTTTCCGCATAAAATCTGTTTGGCGCTTTCTGAAAATGAAGGAGCAATAAGCACCTCGAAGAACAGTTTATTGATCTCGGCTGCTGTTTCCTCATCAATCTCGCGGTTGCAGATCAGGACACCCCCGAATGCAGAAACCGGATCGCAGGCAAGTGCTGCTTTCCATACTTCAAGCATAGAATTACCCGAAGCTACTCCGCAAGCATTGGTATGTTTCAGGATTGCAAAAGTAGGCTCATCAAATTCATCAATTAAGGCTACAGCTGCATCTACATCAACCAGATTATTGTAGGAAAGCTCTTTGCCATTCAGCTTGTCGAACATTGCATCAAGCTTACCATAGAACACACCTTTCTGGTGAGGGTTTTCTCCGTAACGCAGCGTGCTTGCTTTTTGTTCGCTGTATTTGAATACTGTTAAAGGGTCTTCCTGATTAAAGTAATTAAAGATGGCAGTATCATAATGCGATGAAATATTGAATGCCTGTCTTGCAAAAGCTTTTCTATGGCTGAGCATAGTATAGCCATTATTCTCAGTTAAGATATCTCCTAAGGTTTTATAATCATCTTTTGAAGCAATAATTACTACATCATTGTAATTTTTGGCAGCAGCCCTGATCAGGGAAATACCACCAATATCTATTTTTTCGATGATGTCGGCCTCAGATGCACCTGAACTAACCGTTTCTTCAAAAGGGTACAGGTCAACTATAACCAGATCGATCTCAGGGATCTCATACTGGCTTATCTGAGCCTGATCTTCATTTAGCCCTCTGCGGTTAAGAATGCCACCAAATACCTTAGGATGCAGTGTTTTTACACGTCCGCCAAGTATGGAAGGATAGCCTGTCAGATCTTCAACAGCAATAACATCTATGCCTAATTCACGAATAAACTTTTCGGTTCCTCCGGTTGAATAAAATACAACACCCTGCTCATGCAGTTGTCGGATCAGAGGTTCTAAATTGTCTTTGTAATAAACTGAAATTAAGGCGTTTTTGATTTTAACAGGGTGGCTCATTGAGAAAAAGGGTTTAAAGGCGCAAAGATAGGCTTTTTGATCAATTAGCTGTTAAAAATAAGGTGAAAAATGAATAAAATACAGGAAAGCCTGAAAAGCTTTATCAGGTTTTTATTCAGGACAGTCAGAAGACGGATTTGTAGGCCCGAAGTATGTCTGAATATTCAGGCTCAGAGTAATAAAAAGCGTATTGAGTATGGAATATTTGAATTGAACCTATTCTGATTTTATCTTTTTTAAAACCTGTTCAACAACTTTTGGATAATGCTGATGTTCAAGCTGCTGACCTTTGAACTTAATCATTTCAAGGTCATCGCCCTCTTCAATTCTGAACCTCGACTGGTGAATGGTTTCACCTTCGTCAAAATTTTCATTTACATAATGGATTGTAATTCCTGATTCTTCATCTCCGGCTTCCAGCACTGCCTTATGTACACGGTCGCCATACATGCCCTTACCACCGTGTTTCGGGAGTAATGCAGGATGAATATTTATGATTTTATCAGGGAAGGCTTTGATCAGGTTTTGAGGGATCAGCCAAAGGAAACCTGCAAGAACAATCAGGTCGATCTGAAGATTCTTCAGCAGCCTGATAACATCATCTGTTTTATAAAATTCATGCTTGTCGAAAATATGAGAAGGGATCTCAAAATTATCTGCTCTTTGCAGCACATATGCTTCAGGATTATTTGTCAGCACAATAACAACCTCAGCATCATGATGTTTTTTGAAATACTCCATGATCTTCTGAGCATTGGATCCGGAACCGGAAGCAAAAATGGCAATACGTTTCTTCAAAGCTTATTTTTTAACAAAGATATTATTTTGCGTCTTTTATAGAAATGATCTAAGTCAATTTGCCGCTGTCGGTGGTCATGTAATTATTTTTCAGCCGGACCCAAGCGGTCGGTTGAAACCCATTTCCTGAATTTTTATATTCCTGATAAAGCTGATTTAAAATTTATTAGATTTAGTTAAACGAACCTAAATCAGATTATCCATGAAATTAGTCTCCTATAAAACCGAAGATCGTGAACACCTTGGACTGTTTATCAAAGGCCATATTTATAACCTGAATTCATGCGATAAACTTATTCCTGATAATATGAATGAGTTTTTGAATGGAGGAGAGGAATTGATGGACAGGGCAAAAAGGGTAGATGCCGGCATTAAATCAGGCAAACAGGAGGCAAAAGAAGAGATTTTCTTCGAATTATTGGCTCCTGTACCTCATCCAAATTCATGCCGTGAAGCTTTTTCATTCAGACAGCATCTGGCTTCAGTACAGCGGGATGCCAGATCTGGCAGGGATCAGTATCCTGTTTTCTGCTTTACCAATCATAATGCAATCCGGGGAATCGGGGATATAGAATGTATGCCGGGGCAGCTTGATAAACTTGATTTCGGACTGGAAGTTGCGATAGTAATAGGAAAAAAGGGAAGAAATATTAAAGCTGCTGAGGCTTCTTCATACATAGCCGGCTTTATGGTAATGAATGGCTTAAGTACCCGGGCTTTACAGATGGAAGACCGGTCTGTTAATCCCGGAAATGATTTTTCAACCTTAGTTGGCCCATGGCTCGTAACTCCCGAAGAACTTGATAATTACAGAGCTGAACCTAAAGCCGGTCATGCAGGCAATTCTTATTCTCTGGGAATGAGGTGCTGGGTAAATGGTATTGAAGTTTCTTCAGGACAAATGTTGGATATGGAATGGACTTTTGCCGAGATCATTGAAAGATGTTCATACGGAGTAGATATTCTGCCGGGAGATGTGATAGGCTCGGGAATAGTCGGAACCGGTTGTTTGATGGAATTGAATGCAAGCGGGATGCAAAGAGATCCAAATTATAAGCCTCAATGGCTGAAGGCAGGAGATATTGTGGAAATGGAAATTACCGGACTCGGAAGATTAACAAATACTATCAGGGAGGCTAAAACTATTTAAATAGTTCTGATCTGCAATTGTAATAGCAATCCGGTGAAAAACTTTTATGAAGTTCAGGAATAGATTAGTAAAGAATCTATTCCTGGTAATCTTTTGATTTTTTAAAGTCCAAGAACCTGTCTTAACTTCGGGTAACCTGTTTTGCTGACAGGGATTTTTTCTCCCGACTTCAATATTGCCAGATGAGACTCCTTTTCGTAAGGGTCAATTCTTGTGATTTCGTCAATTCTTACGATGTATGAACGGTGTACTCTGACGAAATGATCTTCACCTAAAAGCTTTTCAAAATAAGCCATGGTCTTGTTCTTCAGGAATGAACCTTCGGGAGTATGTATTTTGACATAATCATCATCTGCTGCCAGAAAAATAATATCGTTAACCGGAATGATTTTGATCTTGGTGCCTGTTTTAACCACAACACGTTCATTCCTTAAACTTGAATTCTGAATATTGTCTAAAAGTTGTCTGGTATTTTGTTTAGGCTCTGAAACCTGGTGTTGATCCATCCACTTCTGAACTGCTTTGTCAAAACGTTCTTTGGTGAATGGTTTTAAGAGGTAATCAATAGCATGTTCTTCAAATGCTTTGATAGCGTATTCATCAAAGGCAGTTGTAAAAATCACTGCCGGAGGTTGTTCGATCAGTTCAAGCATTTCAAATCCATTGATTTTTGGCATCTGAATATCCAGAAATATCAGATCAGGATTATGCTGGGCAATAGCTTTAACACCTTCAAACCCATCATTGCATTCCTGCACAATTTCCATTTCCGGCCAGCTTTGCAGATATTCTGATACTACTGAACGTGCCAAAGGCTCATCGTCAATTAAGATTACTCTCATAATTATAGCTGAGGAATTTTTACAATAGTGGTAAATATATGGCTATGCGATGTAGTTTCCAACAGATCGGTTCTGCCAAATAATAGATGCAGACGCCTTTTCACACCGCTTAAGCCGAACCCTGTTCCATGTTTTGGACGGCTTGTATCCGGATCGAAAGGGTTCTGTACAGTGATATGAAGCTCATTCTCTGTACATTCTCCGAAAATACTTATCGTTACTACACCGGTAGTGTCATAAAGCCCGAATTTAATAGCATTTTCAACAATAGGCTGAAGCAGCATTGGGGGAATTAATTTTGTTTTGCAACTTTCATTGTATGAAATTTCTGTAGAAAGCCGGTGCCCAAAGCGTACTTTTTCAATGTCAAGATATAACTGTAAATGTTCCAGTTCATCCATAAGTGAAACAGGCTGCTGATCTTCTTTCTTAAGTGTTCCTCTCAGAAAATCAGATAGCTGATGGATCATTTTTCTGGCCTCCTCGGGTCTGCTTCCGATCAGTGCAGTGATAGAGTTCAGGCTGTTGAACAGGAAGTGGGGCTGAAGCTGCTGTCTTAAATTATAAAGCTCGGCCTCTCTGGCAAGCCTTTCAGCCTCTGTTTTTCTTTTTTCACTTTCTTTCTGGTCTTCCTGAGTGTACCAGACAACACTAACCATCGCCATTAGTCCGATGATAAGCAAGCCAATGAAAAATCGCACCGGCAATGAATTGTAAAGGAATTCTGAATAAGAAGGGTCATTCAGAAGAAGATTTGCAAGAGCCCAGTTATTAACGATAAGCCATAGCGAGGCCAGAATTGAACAGTAGAGCAGCATCAGCAGATATCTGTTTTTCTCAGGCCGGTAATATTTAAGGTTATTGCCTATCATATAACAGGCAATTGTCAGCAAGAGGATACTGATAGTACTGTCAATCAGTGCTGTTTGTGCACTAAAGCCAAACCAGAACAATATCGCAGACTGCGCTATAATACAGGCTACAATACTCTGGACGGCTACCAGTGTAATCTTGTTTCCTGACAAAATATGCGCAGTTGAGTTTTGTTTTTTAAGCTCTGGCTGTTGTGACACTGTTTGTATGATTTTGTTCAATCAGTAATGCTTTTTGATGACTCATTTCAATATATTGATCGGCATCATTTACTTCAAGTATATTACAGTAGATCTCAGAACCATCTTTTAGTTCATCCAATTGATACAATTCAGTCATGTTGATGAAATTCCATCGGAAAGCTTTATCATCTCTGTTTTCCAGAATACTTTGTTCTTCGCTGATCATCTTTCTTGCTTTTGCAAGGGCTTCCTGCTCATTTTTTGCACTAATCAGTCTGAGCTGTTCATCGAACTGAGGCAGGTGATTGCCATTACCACAGGTGATTCTGAAGATTAGTTTAGCGACATACCAATTCATAATAGATAAATTTAGAATGTTATAATTAAATATCTGTTTATCAGTAATTTGATTTTTTTAGAAGCTCTTGATATCTATTCCTCCGAAGATGGAGGTGCCCTCAATAACCAGTACCTTATCCGGAAAGGGATTTAACTGAGGAGGACGTTTATCTTCGATACCCCCGAATATTGCTACCATTTCAGATTGTACGGTCCAGTTAGCCGGTACAATAATCTTGGTTCCGCCAAAAACCTGTACAACTTCCAGTTTTACTATACCTTTAATATCCGCCTGCATCAGATTGATCTCAGAGCCCCCGAAGAAATTCACGATTTCGCCACCCTGAAAGTTTTTGGAAACGATGTTCTTTTTTATTCCTCCGAAAACTGAGGTAGACTCAACTCTGTCTCCTGAAAAATTGTTTGAACTGAATCCTGCTTCCGGGCCATTGTTCGTGCTTTCTGACTGAAAATCAGGATCAACTCTTTTCTCCCAAACCGGAGAATCTGCTTCAGGAGTTCTTTTACGTCCAAATATCAGATAGGCGCCGATCCCGATGATCAGGAAAGGCCAGAAAAATCTGCTTAGTTCCATGTCGGGCACGATTTTATTGCTTAAAAACATTACCCCGATAGCCAGCGGCATAAATGCTGAAGGACGGTTATATCCCTGTCTTGACCCTATGAATATGCCGATGAGGATCAGAAATACAGGCCAGCTGAATAACCAACCGGGGATAAAGTACAGATCCAGTGATTTTAATAATAGTATGAATCCTAATCCCAGTAATACCAGACCGACTAAGGCTTTACCTGATTTCTGATTTGAGCTTCTAAAATTTTGCATGACGTATTAATTTGATTCAAAACTATGATCTAATATTATTCTTTTAAATACAATTTAGGCAAGTTTACCACAGTTCTCGGTGAATGTCGGAAAAATGTCGGTGAAAATTTAATTGTGAATCCGGAATTAATAAATTGAATTCCTGAATTTTTCGGGGTGAAATATCCCCCTGTTAATAAATTCATTTAAATTGTGCTTTCATTAAGATTGCAAACTCAGAATTGAAGACGGTATATGTTAAAGATTGGAATAATTGGTTTAGGTGATATTGCTCAAAAGGCTTATCTGCCGATATTATGTAGCAGGGACCTTGAAATTCATCTTTTTACCCGCGATCAGGAACGGCTGGCCCGTATTGGCAGGCAGTACAGACTCGGAAATCTTCATTCCAGCCTTGAATCTATCCTGAAAAGCGGTATCAGGGGTGCATTTGTTCATACCTCCACTGAAGCGCATGAGCACATTATAGAACAGCTTCTCCTGAATGATATCCATGTATATGTGGATAAGCCTGTTACTTATCATTATGCCTCCTCCAAAAGAATGATAAATCTGGCAGAAAGCAGGGAATTGAACCTGATGGTGGGCTTTAACAGGAGATATGCTCCTGCTTACAGAGAACTGAAGCAAATGCCAGACCCGAACATGATCATTATGCAGAAGAACCGTCATTCTTTGCCGGGGGATATCAGAACCTTTGTTTTTGATGATTTTATTCATGTGCTCGATACTATGCGTTATCTTTTTTCTTATCCCGTGAAAGAAATTCTGGTGAGAGGAATGAAAAGAGATGGACTGCTGCTTCATGCTGTGGTTCAGTTGATCGCTGAGAACGGAGCTATCGCGATCGGGATTATGAACCGGGATTCTGGAACGCTTGAGGAGAAGGTGGAGGTTTTCAGTACAGAAGAAAAAAAGACCGTTATTAATCTTACGGATTTGAGAATCAACTGTCAAAAAACAGAGATCACAAACGGGATTAACGACTGGGAATCGACTCTGTCTAAAAGAGGTTTTGAGAATATTATCAATGATTTTCTGCAGGCTATGGAAACGGGGGGAAGAACTCAGTTCAGCATGCATGACGCATTGCTGACGCATGAGCTGTGTGAGGAGGTGGTTAATCAGTTGTCTGCTGTCAGTTAACAGAAAAAAAACTATTATTTCCTGAGATTACTTTCATAGCAACGGATCCAGTCTTCTGTACTGATTTTTTGCACCAGTTCTCCGATCAGATCGAAAGGTATATTTTCAGGTTTCTTAAAACGTAAACAACTTTTGCCCATATCTGCTTTTCCGGTATGGTGTTTTGGATATTCTTGCTGAAACCATTCGAGAATTTTTTTGTCGGCATAAAGCCCCATATGGTAAAATGCGATAAAATTTTTCTGTGAAGCCAGACTCATGAACGGGAGCGGCAATTCAGGTTTACAATGGTATCCGGCAGGGTATAGCGAATGCGGCACAACATATCCCGGCATTCCATAGCTCATTTCCTCAGTAAACCCTTCAGGAAGGTTTTTCAGAATCACCCTTCTGAGCTTGTTCATGGCATCTTTTCGTTCTTCAGGAAGCGAATCAAAATATTCCTGTGGTGTAAGTGCCTTTGATTGCATAGCTTATTGATTAACTTTCCACTGATGTGAATCATCTTCCATGATCTCTCTTCCCCAAACCGGCAGTTCAGCCTTCAGCCTTTCTACAGTTTCTTCGCAGGCATCCATTGCCGCTTTTCTGTGTGCTGAGGATGTGAATACAAACAAGCAGATTTCTCCGGCAGCAACTTCTCCCAGGCTATGATGTACATGCATACAGGTTAGCGGGTATTTGGCAAAAATATCTTCACGTATCAGATGCATTTTTTCCAAAGCCATGTCCTCATAGGCAGTATAATCAATGGCCTTTACAATTCCGTTTTCTGTTTGATCAGCTCTGACCTGACCCAGAAATATACTATGCCCTCCGATAGCTTTCTGACTGCTGTGTTTCTGTATGCTTTCTGCAATAAATGATGCAGGAATCGGTCCTTTGCTGAATATATTCTTTGGTTTTCTTTCTGACATTTTAGTATTCTTTGAATTTTTGCCAACCTGTAAGTCCATCTTTCAGGCTATATACTTTTTTTGATTTGCCAAAGTGTTTTGTAAGCAGCTCTGCAGCACCTGCACTGCGTTTCCCACTTTGACAAAACAGTACAATGGTTTCGGCATGAATATCCGGGATTTGGGTTTTTAAACGGCTAAGAGGTATTTTTATATGGCTAAAGCCATCTTTAAGAGCTTCTTCATCTGATTCGCGAACATCTATGATTTGTATTTTTTTATCCTGATGCATAGCCTCAAATTCCTCATGATTAAGCTCATTTGCCGGGCTTAAAGAACAGAACCAGTCATAATTGAACGACCTGAATTCATCGGCATTTGAAGGAATCAGCTTTGCGGTTTCGGCCAAAGCCGACAAATCCATTTCAAAAAACTGATTGTTCAGCGAATTATAGGTTAGCAAACGGTCAATCAGAGGTTCGCCGATGCCGGTAATCAGTTTGATGGTTTCATTAGCCATCATGGTTCCAATAATCCCGGGAAGAACTCCAATCACTCCTGCCTCTTCACAATTCAGGACTTCACCGTCTGAGGGCGCTTCAGGGAACAGGTCGCGGTAATTGACCGCTGTATTTGCTGAGAGGGGAGAATTAAAAACCGAAACCTGACCTTCAAATCTGGAAATAGCTCCATAAACCAATGTTTTGTTCAGTAAGACACAAGCATCATTGATCAAATACCTGCTTGCAAAATTATCAGTTCCATCCAGTATGATGTCAAACCCCGATAGTATTTCAAGGGCATTAGAATTATTCAGTCTTTTGTTGAAAATGTGCATTTCTATTTCCGGATTGTTTTGCTCCAGAATATCTCCTGCTCTTAATGCCTTTGAAAGTCCGATGTCGCTTACAGAAAATAATATCTGACGATGGAGATTGCTAAGGGATACCAAATCAAAATCAACAATGCCTAGCTTTCCAATACCTGCGCCGGCAAGATAGAGTAAGGCAGGGCAACCCAGTCCGCCTGCGCCAATTACCAGAACACGTGCATTCTTCAACTTTTGCTGCCCACCTTCGCCAAGCTCTTTCAGTGAAATCTGACGCTGATATCTTTCGTTTTTAGTTTTCATGATTAACCTCCTGAAAAGGGCGGAAGTAAAGCAATGTTATTATCTCCTTCAAGCAATGTATTTTCCCGTATTACTTTTTTATTAAGAGCGATTGCAAATTTAGTATCTGATAAAGCGGGATATATTGATAGCAGAGTCCGGATTAACGTATCTGTATCGGGTATATCATAAAGCATCAGCTCTGATTTACCTGTGATATCTGTAAGTTGTCCGAAAATCATTACCTGTACCTGCATCGTGTTTTTTATTAGGTTAGAATAAGTTTAATACCTGCTACGAGTAAAACAAGAGCCAGGGTGTTTTTCAGGATGTTCTGGTTAAATTTCAGGGATCCGAAATAAGAACCGCATAGCCCACCGGCAAAGGCAATGCTTACATAGCTGAACATATCCGGACTGAGCTCAATACCTTTGGTCATATGTCCGGCTAATCCTGAAAAAGAATTGACAAAGATGAACAGGGCACTGATGGCAGCAGTTTGCTTTTGATCGGTCCATTTTAGTAAGAGTAAGACCGGCGATAGAATGATCCCTCCGCCAATTCCAATCAACCCTGATAGAAATCCGATGACCGAACCAATAAGAATGGAAAGGTAAATATTATTTTTCCTGATCTCTTCGATACGCACATTCGAAAAAAACAGAAAGCGAATCACAGGAATAATGAGGAGTAATCCCAGTATCTTTTTGTAAAAATCAGCCTGAATACTGATCAGTCCCCCTGCAAATGCCATTGGAATTGAAGCAAGTGCCAATGGAAGAAAAATATTCCATTTAAAGTGTTTGCCTCTGTAAAACTGAATGAAAGAAGTTAATGACACAAAAAGGTTAAGCATGAGGGCTGTAGGCTTCATGACATCAGGTGAGACGGCATATATTGCCATTAAGGCAAGATACCCGCTGGCACCACCGTGTCCTACCGATGCGTATAGAAAAGCAACGATAAATAGTAGTATGTAAAAAATATAAATACTTTCCATTGTTTCAGAATGAAGGTAAAATGTGAATTTCTACTTCTTCTCCGGCCTTGTATTCTGTACGATCTTCGTCGAGTTTAATCAGGCAGTTGGCTTTTGCAAATGAACTTAGCCTGAATGACTCCTGTGCTTTAAGGTCTTTTACATATTTTCCATCGAAATAAGCTTTCAGGAAATGGGTAATTCCTGCCGGTTTTTTCATGCCTGTTTCCAGAATTCCGGTTATCTTTTTCAGATCTTTTTCCCGATTACTCAGCAGACTCATAGCCGGATACACATATTCATAAAAACAGCTCAATACTGAAGCAGGGTTTCCGGGCAGGCCGAAAATATATTTATTGCCTTTTTTGCCAAAATAGATCGGTTTACCTGGTTTTTGTTTGATCTTATGAAATATCTGTTCTATGCCGTTTGCTTCAGCCGCACGAATCACAAAATCATAATCCCCCACACTTACGCCACCCGTCAGCAATATCAGATTGCTTTGTTCCATGGCAATTCCTAATATTTCAATCAGAACCTTAAGATCGTCTTCAGCTGAAAATACATCCACATTCAATATTCCGGCTTCTCTGATAGCAGCATTTAAAGCATAGGAATTGGATTCGTACACTTGTCCGTAGGCGAGGGGGAGTCCGGGTTGCTGAAGTTCATTGCCTGTAAGGATGATACTGATAGTTGGTCCCGGATAGACCATCAGTTCATGAATACCTAAACCGGCCAGAAAACCAATTGCAGGGGCATTCAGTAAACAGCCTTTTTCCAATGCCAGTTCGCCCTTTTTTGCATCTGATCCCTGAATTCTTACATTCTGGCCTACAGATAAATCAGGGTCTTTTATGATCAGTTTTCCATCCAGAATATCAACCTTTTCCTGCATTACTACTGTGTCGGCTCCCGGAGGAACTGCGGCACCTGTAAAGATTCTGCAGGTGTTTTGAATGTGCAACGGACTTTGTTCAGCAAGGCCGGCCTGAGCAAGACCTTCAATTTTAAGTGCTTTATTTTGCTTCCATCCTTCAAAGTTCAGGGCATAACCATCCATTGAAGATTGATTGAACGGAGGAACATCTGTTAATGCATAAACATCTTCAGCAAGGATCAGTCCTGCTGCTGCGGCAATTGAAACCTTTACAGGATCAGGGGGGATAATATGCTCCCTGATCAATTTTTTTGCCTCTGAAACCTCAATGAATTCTGCCGACATTTCTTATGAATTTGCTAAATAAATGTGAATTTCGATAAAAAATAGGGGATTAGCAATCGGGACAATACCTCTTATCCGCCAATGCTGATCATGCTTCTGTTGTGCAGATCTTCTGTATGGATTTTTTCAAAATCTTTGCTGAACTGTCCGCCAAGCTCCTTAGCTTTTGTGGCAATACTCGCTTTGATCAGAGTCAATACATCTTCACCGTTTCTAAGCGCACTCAGCAGGTCATTTTCTTTTTCAGAGAAGAGGCAGTTTTTCATTTTTCCGTCAGCGGTGAGCCGCATACGATTGCATCCTGCACAGAAAGGAGAACTCATTGTACTGATAATGGCAAAGGTTCCTTTATGACCTTCAATAGCGTATTTTTTTGCCGTATCATGCTTATCACCCTGTATGGGTATTGCATGAAATTGCTTTCCAATTTCGTCGAGCATTTCAGTCCAGGTAAACACCTGATTGCTGGTCCAGCGGTTACCTTCAAATGGCATAAACTCAATGAAACGTACATGCACCGGAACATCTTTTGTCCAGGCAATAAAATCATTGATTTCATGATCATTCATCCCCTTCATTACCACTACATTTACTTTGACATGAAAGTTTCTGCTGATCATCAGATTGATGTTATCCATCACCTTCTGAAAACTGTCTCTGCGGGTAATGATACTGAATTTGCCGGGATCAAGGGTATCCAGACTAATGTTTAGCGATTTTACTTTTGCCTGTTCAAGAACATCCACAAAATCATGAAGACGGGTTGCATTGGTAGTAAGAGTCAGCTTTACAGGGAGCTTAGCCAGTCGAAGTATAATGTCGGCAGCATCTTTTCTTACCAATGGTTCACCACCTGTCAGGCGGATCTTATTTACACCATTCTCAACGAAAAGCCTTGCAAGTGATTCAATCTCATCGGGCTGCATCAGCCTTGAATGGGGGGTAAATTCATAGTTTTCCTCAGGCATGCAGTAAAAGCAGCGTAAGTTGCAGTTATCCGTTAAAGAGATCCTGAGGTAATTATGAACCCGATTATATGAATCAATGAGCATGGTTAAAAGTACGCTATTTAGCTAAATTCTTATAATTTTCGCTGGTATCAATATCGATACGCCCATCCTTAAAATCAATAGATCCGGTTTGATCATGAAATTTATTGAACAGTACTCTTGCACCTTTGTCTCCTTTCAATGCCATGAGCTCATGAAACATGCTTTTATGAAATAGCGCAGGAGTACCCAGTATATTATCATAACTGCTGGCAATAATGGCTTTTCCGCTTGTCTGATGAGCGAGAATTAATTCGTTTAACAGATCTGAACTGACATAGGGCTGATCGCAAACCATGATGATTGCCGCATCCGTTTTACTAAAACTGTTCAGAATCTCATTGATCCCGCACCTGATTGAAGAGGCCATTCCACTCTCCCAGTCCGGGTTTTCTGTAATGATAATCTGCTCTCTGTTGAGTTGTTTTTCTATATTTTCTTTGTCTGAACCCAGGATAATTATTACAGAGGATGCCATACTTCCGGTAGCAGCATCAATACTGTGCTGAAGCAGGCTTGTACCCCTGTATTCCAAAAGCTGCTTGGGGCTTCCCAAACGGGAAGACCGTCCTGCAGCCAGAATAATGATGGCAATATTTTCCTCAGTTTGAGCTTGATCAGGCATGGGTTTAGTTTCTGGGATGTATGGGACTTTGTCTGAATTTCAGGAACTGCCCATCTCTTCCTGAAAATGCTGCTCTGATACCTGCCGCAAGCGATAAGGCAATCTCTTCCGGCATGACAGCACCAATATCAAGACCGAGAGGAGCATAAATGCGCTGCATATCTGTTTCAGAAACAGGATTGTTTTCTTCGGCGAGTTCTTTCCATATTTTTTCTGAGCGCAGTCGCGGACCAAGCATTCCAATAAATGGGGCATTTGACCTCAGTACCATGGGTAGATTTCGCTTATCAGTTTTATAATCATGCGACATCAGGATAATTGCAGTATGCTCATCAACAAGCAGTTCAGAAAATTCTGAAACCGGTCGTATCTCATCGGCAATAGCCCTGATTTTTGTATTAACTTTTATAAGTTCAGCAACGATACTGACTCTCCACCCAAGCTCCTTAAGCAAACGACTCATCGGATAAACATCATACTGATGACCGATCAGAACGACATGGATTTCAGGCGGCAGGATCTCAATAAACATGTCAGCACTTCTTCCATCCTGCGATTCGTAATGGAATGAATTGGATGTGTTTTTAGAAATCTGAAGTTCGGCAGCCTTGTTTAACCGATCTTTCAGACCGGGATCT
Source organism: Daejeonella sp. H1SJ63 (assembly GCF_029360775.1). Classification (GTDB taxonomy): domain Bacteria; phylum Bacteroidota; class Bacteroidia; order Sphingobacteriales; family Sphingobacteriaceae; genus Daejeonella. The sequence continues at coordinate 57,847 of NZ_JARKMZ010000036.1, forward strand.
TCGAATGTGTTAAGACTGTCTGATCCGGTGTATTTGATCACTTGTCCCGCTAGCAGATTTCCCCAGTTGCCATTCAACTTTGTGATCGTAATCAGGATATGGGTATCGCGGTTGGCCCTGATACATGACTTTAATATTTCTACCGGATTATCAGGATTATTGAAATCAAGAGGTGTAAACAATACGTCAATAATACCGTTACAGCCTAAGCCAACCCCAATCTGATGAGGATCATCTTCACTGGTATCATAAGTGATCAGGGTAGATTTTGAATTGTTGATAGCTAATCGCGCACGTTTGAGCGCATCGCCCTCCAGACAGCCCCCACTGATTCCGCCTACCCAGGTTCCGTTATCAAGAACCAGCATACGTGCACCTGTGCGACGGTAGGATGAACCTTCCACCCGAACAACTGTTGCCAATGCCGCATGCAGACTGTCTTTATCGGTCTCATCGTAAGCTTTAACTATAGCTTTTATCTCTTTCATTTTATTAACACAGCTTGGCTTAAAATGTCTGAATATTCTAAACAATCCAATTTAAATAAACGCTTAAGCCGGTTTGAAATTACAATAATTTGGATGAATTTGTTAGATTAGAGATGGATTGTTAATTCTTAATTTCTGATGATGAACAGACTCTTTCTGCTGATTCTTCTTTGTGTCTTTTCCTTGTCTGCTATGGCGCAAAGTGAAAATCCAAAATATAATAAAGCAATGGCTGAATCATTGGGTGCAGATGATTATGGCATGAAAATGTATGTTTTTGTAATACTTAAAACAGGACCGGTAAGCGCCGATAAAGCAGCGACAGATAGCTTGTTCAGAGGGCATATGAAGAATATCGGCAGACTTGCAGACTCAGGAAAACTTCTTGTTGCCGGACCAATGAAGAAGAATGATAAGAACTATCGCGGAATATTTATTCTGAATGCAGCAAGCCTGGAAGAGGCAGCAGCACTTTTGGAAACAGATCCCGCCGTGAAGGCCAAACTCCTGGATACGGAGCTATACCAATGGTACGGATCAGCTGCTTTGGCAAAATATCTGGAGTATCACGAAATGGTGGGAAAGAAAAAGATGTAATTTTTTTCAATGCTTATTTTCCGAGTGCTTTTCTAACCGCCGGAGCTACAATGTTTCCGTAAAGTTCAATCGATTTCAGTATTTTATGATGAGGTATATTGCCCATGCTCATTTGAGCAAGGAAGCGGGTATTGCCGAATAGCTCATGTTCGTAAAGTATTTTATCAATCACTTCCTGCGGACTTCCGGCAAGCAGTGCACCTTTTGGAGATCGTGAATATTCGAACTGCTGTCTGCTCAAAGGCGACCAGCCTCTTTCCTGACCTATCCGATTCATCATTGTAGCATAAGCCGGGTATAATTCATCAGCAGCCTGGTTTGAATTCTCAGCAATGTAAACATGAGAATTGATACTTACCTGCAATTCATCAGGATTTTGTCCATTTCGTTCAGCAGTTTGACGGTACAGTTTGATGAATGGCACAAACTGCCCGGGCATACCTCCTATAATGGCTAATGCAAGTGGTAATTTCAAATTTGCAGCCCTCACTGCTGATGCAGGCGTGCCTCCTGCAGCTATCCAGACAGGCAGCGAGTTTTGGAATGGCCTTGGGTAAACTCCCTTGTTTTCAAATGAAGGTCTGTGCTTTCCTTTCCAGCTCAATATATCAGTTTGATTTAGCTTTAAAAGCAGTTCCAGCTTCTCTGAAAAAAGTTCATCATAATCACTCAGGTCATAGCCAAAAAGGGGATAGGATTCAATGAATGAACCCCGGCCAACCATGATTTCAGCCCTTCCTGAAGATAACTGGTCAACTGTAGCAAAATCCTGAAATACTCTTACCGGGTCATCCGAGCTAAGAACGGTTACTGCACTGCTTAGCCTGATTGTTTTAGTTTTTACAGCTGCTGCTGCAAGAATAATGGCTGGCGCCGAAACGGCATAATCCGGGCGATGGTGTTCGCCAATCCCAAACACATCCAGACCAAGCTGGTCGGCAAGTTCAATTTCTTCGAGAAGATCTTTTATTCGCTGGTTGGTATTTTGGCTGCGGTTTAGAGCATCCGGCCGCATATCAGCAAATGTGTAGAGTCCTAATTCCATATGAGGATTTTGGTTTTGTTCTTTCGGACAAATTTCGCATTTTAAATTTCCCGCCTGATATTTTTCCTGATCTGAATTGTAAGCAGCCGGTCAAATTAAAGCAGGGGGGAGATCAATCTGACAGCTTTTTCTTTCAGCTTTTTATAGCCCGGACGCTTGTTCCATTCCTCTGCTTCCAGCCTGATTGAATATTTAAGATCTTCCTTAAAATGATTATGAAGAATTTCTGCTACTTCCTTGTCGTAAATAATGGCATTTACTTCGAAGTTCAGATCAAAGCTTCTGATATCCATATTTGATGTTCCGATCATACCCAGCTGCTGGTCAAATACCATTGTTTTTGCATGGATAAAGCCTCTTTGATAGCGGTATACTTCAATGCCGGCACTTAGAAGGTCGCTGTAATAGGATTGAACGGCAAGATCAACAATAGATGAATCTGATTTTAGCGGTAAAATAATTTTAATCTTAACCCCGCCAAGTGATGCTATGGTAAGTGCATCGAGCAAACTCTCATTGGGAATAAAGTATGGGGTACTGATCAGAATCTCTTTGGTGGCGAGGTTGATTGCCTGCAAGATGGAATATAATATGACCGGAGTGCCTGAATCTGGTCCGCCGGCAGCAATCTGCACAATCTTGTTCCCGGTTTTCGGAATGCTGCCAAGAGGAGGGAATAGTTTATTATCAGGTTCAAGCTGAACATCGGCGCAGAAATTCCAGTCGCAAAGAAACAGATACTGAAGGTATTGTACCCCCGGGCCATCGATGCGAAGATGTGTATCACGCCAGTATATTTTACCGGGCTTTTCAAAAGTGTTAATATAGCGGTCGCTGATATTAATACCGCCGATAAAAGCTGTAACTCCGTCAATTACCACTATTTTTCTATGATTTCTGTAGTTTAGCCGGTTGGCCAGAGTAACAAAACGGACCTTGAAAAATGGGAAGGCCTTAACTCCGGCTGCTCTAAGCCGGTGTACAAGGGTGTTACGTATTGAGCGGCTGCCATAATCGTCATAAATGAATTTTACCGCAACGCCTTCTTTTACTTTCTGTATCAGTATTGACTCAATTTCCTTTCCGCTTTCATCATCTTCCACTATATAATATTCAATGTGGATATGCTCTTTTGCAGTTTTCAGCGCCCTGATCAGTTCAGGGAATTTATTTTCTCCATTCAGCAGCAGTTTTACAGCATTATTTGAGGTTAGCGGACTTGTACTGTCTTTTAACAACATATTTGCAAGCTCCTCATAATTTTTCACCGCATCATCTCCTTCATCGAAGGTTTGTTTAGAGTAGCTGTGGATAAATTTCTTAAGCTTTTCTGCAAGCTCGGTATTGCTGATCAGCTTTTTGCTGTACATTTTTCTGGTCCGGTAGTTAATGCCGAACAAAAAGTAAAATGCCATGCCAACGAAGGGAGCAAAGATGGCAAACAGGAGGTAGGCAAGTGTTTTGGTGTTATTTCGTGTGTCATATATAATTCTGACACAAACAATGCTTAGAATGAGCAAATAGATAATCTGTATAAAATGCAGAAGACTCATACCAGGGCTATGCTGAATTACCTGATGAAGATAAGATATTTAGCTTAATCCCAAAGTTGATTCACTACAAATTATGTGCAGTTACTCTGTTCCTGTCTATATAAAAGGCCATAATTACAAACAACCACTGTAAATTACCGCCCAGGCGATCATTTCAACATCAGGAGGCGGAGGACCCATTATATTTCCGGCCTGAATAATCACCAGAAATAAGATCAGTGCAATCAGACCGTATTTGCCGGAATTGTTTTTTGCTGCAAATCCGATTCCGAAATGTCCGATAAACATAAGCTGAGATTATTATGATTAGATTTTTTGCTGATTAATTTTAACTGTCGGGCAGGTGAATTTTTTTATTTAATGATTTGATTCAAACAGAAATTGAATATTACACGATATTAACCGTTAAATAAGAGACTAAGGTCATATTTTGAACTGAATTTTAGTTTTATTTTTGTGTTTAAAATTGTTCCATGAGGTTTAGCGTATTTATTGCCTTTTCTGTGCTGCTTTATTCCTGCAGCAGTTCTGATGAAAGAATCAGGCCTGAGATTCAGCCGATTTCGGAATCTGTTTATGCCTCGGGAACTTTGAAAAGCAAGGGACAGTATCAGGCATTTGCAACCGTTAATGGTATTATTGAGGAGATTTTTGTTGATGAGGGGGATACGCTAAAAAAAGGCGATCCGATACTGAGAATTTCGAATGAAGTTCAACAGTTAAATGCCGAGAATGCCAGGCTGGCAGCAGATTATAATGACCTTGCTGCAAATAAGGACAAGCTTCATGAAGCCGCCTCCCAGATTGATCTTACCCGAAGTAAGATGAAAAATGATTCGGCGATTTATCATCGCCAGAAAAATCTGTGGGATCAGCAGGTTGGATCTAAAAATGAACTCGAACAGCGTGAACTTGCTTACCTCAATTCCGGGAATGCCTATAGTAATGCCATTATCCGGTATAATGAGCTGAAACGTCAGCTTAGTTTTGCTTCATCTCAGGCAAAGGGAAATTTATCGATTTCACAGACTCTCTCATCTGATTTTGTGCTCAGAAGCGAGATGGATGGTATTGTTTACAGTATTAACAGGTCGGTAGGCGAGATCGTAGGACCCCAGAATCCGCTGGCAGTTATTGGCAGTTCAAAAGACTTTATTCTGGAAATGCAGATCGACGAAAAAGATATTCTGCTGGTCAGGCAGGGGATGAAAGTGCTGGTGAAACTCGACAGTTATAATGACCGGGTATTTGAAGCGGTGCTGACACGCCTTAACCCTTTGATGAACGAGCGTACACAAACTTTTACCGTAGAGGCGGAGTTTGTACAAATACCGGAACATTTATTTCCCAACACCAGCTTCGAGGCGAGTATACTGATTCAGACAAAAGATAAAGCATTGCTGATTCCACGCAATTATGTTTTTAAGGATTCCCTGGTCCTGAAAGCGGGTGGAGATACCCAGCGTGTAAAAATCGGGTTGAAAGATTATAAAAAAGTAGAAATTCTTGAAGGGCTGCGTGAAACAGATGAATTGATCCTGCCTGAATAATGAACTTTAAACTGATTTTTTCTATCGCCAGATCACTGATGTTAGCCCGCTGGAGGCAAACGATGGTGGCTGCTTTTGGAGTTACCTTTGGCATTGCGATGTTTGTTAGTTTGTTAAGCTTTATGTCGGGTTTGAACGACCTTCTGGATGGGCTTATCCTGAACCGTACCCCTCATATACGCCTCTACAATGAAATTCAGCCAACGGCAGATCAACCGATTGATATGTCTGATACACATAAGTCATATCACAATTTTGTAAAATCGGTTAAGCCAAAGCAGGAGCGGCCTGAGATCTATAATAATATGGCGATAATGAATTTCCTGAAATCCGATAATCGCGTTTTGGGAATTGCTCCTAAAATTACCACGCAGGTGTTTTATAATGTTGGTGTGATCGATTTAACGGGTGCTGTTAACGGCATTGATGTGGAAGCTGAAAATAGCTTGTTTAATTTTCAGGACTATGTAGTTGAAGGTGATTATATCGATCTGAAAAATACACCGAACAGCATCATGCTTGGTAAGGGATTGGCCGGCAAGATGCTGGCTTCAATCGGAGATGTTATTCAGTTAACCACTTCAAGGGGCGAGAGAACTCAGCTCAAAGTAGTGGGAATCTTTCAGTCGGGTTTGCAGGATGCAGACAATACTCAGAGTTATGCATCGATTATCACTACCCAGAAATTACTCGGCGAGTCAGTAAACTATATAACCGATATACAGATTAAGCTTAAGGATATCACAATGGCACCGCAGATTGCCAGAGAATACGGAAAATTGTTTGATGTAGACGCTGTAGATATTCAAACAGCCAACTCGCAGTTTGAAACCGGAAGTTCAGTTCGTTCGATCATTTCTTATGCAGTAGGTATAACCCTTTTGATTGTTGCCGGCTTTGGGATCTATAATATCCTGAACATGATGATCTATGAGAAAATGGATTCAATTGCAATTCTGAAAGCAACAGGATTTTCTGGTAAAGATGTGAACCGGATTTTTACCAGTATTGCTCTTAGTATTGGGATATTGGGCGGTTTGCTTGGTCTTATCCTTGGTTTCAGTCTGTCGCTGATTATTGATCAGATTCCATTTAATACGGCATCCTTGCCAACAATTAAAACCTATCCCATCAATTATAATCCCCGGTTTTATATGATCGGGATTTGTTTTTCCTTGCTTACAACATATTTGGCCGGGTATTTACCATCGCGAAAAGCAAGCAGGGTAGATCCGGTAATCATTATCAGAGGGAAATAAAATGAGTCAGAAAATACTGGAAGCCAGACATGTCAATAAATATTTCCACGATCCCATAACTGTACAGGTTCTGAATGATGTCAGTTTCTCGCTAAACAAGGGAGAGTTTGTTTCCATCACTGGTAAATCCGGCTGCGGTAAATCCACTCTTTTATACATCATGTCAACTATGGATACCGACTATCAGGGCGAAATACTGATAGACGGAATAAGCATGTCAGGAAAGCAGGAAGCAGATCTAGCCCTGATCAGAAACGAGAAAATAGGCTTTGTCTTTCAGTTTCATTATTTGCTGAATGAATTTTCTGTATTAAAGAATGTGATGCTACCGGCTTTGAAACTGGGTAAATATCCCGAAGATGAACTTGAACACAGGGCATATGAAAAGCTGAGGATTCTGGGGATTGAAGCAGAAGCTTTGAAGAAACCGAATCAGCTGTCTGGCGGACAAAAGCAGCGTGTCGCTATTGCCCGTGCACTGATCAATGATCCACTGATTATCATGGGAGATGAACCAACAGGGAACCTGGATAAGAAAAACAGCGAAATTGTCTTTGATATTTTTAAAGAACTTGCCGAAGTCTACCTTCAGTCATTGCTCATTGTTACGCACGATAATGAGTTTGCTTCACGCACCAATCGTATTATCGAGATGGAGGATGGCAGAATTATTTCTCATTGAATGGTCTCTCAGAACTTCAACAATTTGATCTGATGGTTTGAATGAATTACTGAGGTTTACATTCGCAGATGTCTCGTACCTCCTGCAGTATTTTTTGGATTCTGTTAGGAGAAATGCGCATATTTTTCAAAATGTCAGGATTTTCCGCCAGACTTTTACATAAGACTATACCTTGAGTAAGCAGCTGTGTTTTTTCATCCATTGTGATGGTCAGTAAACTGGTTACAGGATGTAAACCCGATCGGTCGATAACAGATTTTAGGCTTTTTTCACCGGGATAGTCCCAGCTCAGCATGAACATGCCCATGCATTGGCCGTATTGCAATGCATCAGCCGAAAAGCGGGTATTGGTTACCAATCCTCCCAGTATGGTTTTATGCCCAAACTCTTTCTTCTTTTTTAACTCAGACTCCACATCCTTAAATCTTGAATGAATGTATAAAGGCACTTTGACATCACAGAAGCGACGCTGATCACTGTGAAATTTACATTCGATGATCAGATGACGATCTTCTTTATTGGCGATGATATCAATCTCATGGCTAACGCAATGCCCCTTCACAATTTCTCCGACTCTGGTTTCGTAGTTCCTGAATTTTAACAGCTCACTGATGTATTTTTCGAATGGAAAACCACTTGGTCCCAATTCCAGGATTGCCCGTTTAAGTTTATACCTGGATGCCGATGAGCCTGATTTTTTTCTCAGCATTGAAAATGCGATGCGGTAGATCTCACGGGTTGGTATGAGATCGTAAAGTTCAGTTTTGATTTTTTCTACAACCTCTTCAATGGTATCCGGATCGGCATTAGATCGCTTCAGGGAGTTTTTAAGTCTTTTTTCGTCAAAAAGTACTTTTTCTCCCGACATCTTTGTTACGTAAATTTCCTGAGGTTTGTTCATACTGCTACCTGTGCTGTTTTCTGTATAATTCAAATATACAGATCAAATTACGTAAGACAGAGTTCTCTTCGAATCAAAGCGTCTGCTCAGTCGTTAAGCGGCCGTATTTCAGGATCATTGCCAGCTGACCGGCATGATATGCTGTATGAGTGATGATACGTCCAAGAGATTCGGCCTTGGTCTTGGTTCCAAACTCTTTGGTGATGACACATTCTTCCCATGCTTCCTCATCGTGAGCGAGGATAGCAGCCTTAAGCGATTCATAGGCCAGCTGGTCATAGGCCAGAAGTTCGGCCAGGTTAGTCCATTCGCCTGTATCCTTTTGTGCAATTACGGTTTTTGCATGCACCTTAACACCTTCGTAATTGAAAACATTTTTTGCAAATAAGAGCTCTACATCGCCAATATGTCTGATCAGAAACCCGACTGAATTTGGAGCCGGAGCGAGCTTTTTTCCAAGATCCTCCTCTGTCAGATCGCTTAATAATTTTGAAAAACGAGTTCTTCCCTCTTCCCAGAGGCTTATAAATTGTTGATATTTATTCATAATAGAAATAGACTTTCCCGCTTTTCTTCTACGGAAAAAGCAGAAAATAGTTTTCAGAATAAAATTATTTTCTGTTCAGTTAATAGCGGGCAGGAAAATCAAATGTTTATTTCTGCTCAGCTTTGGTTGAAATTCGGAATAACATGTAAAGCGGGCAAAAGTTAACCAAACTGGTTAGAACTAATACGGCCCCAAGAACAAGAAGCACGATGCCAATAGTTCCTGAAATTTGTCCGGTATAATACAGAACGGCAATAATAATAGCTGCGATAATTCTGATGATTTTGTCGGTACTACCTACGTTAGCTTTCATATTTTTTTGTGTTGGTTTAGATTAAATATACAATTTTTTCAACAGAAATAATTTGTATATGCTTAATTTTCAAACAGATGATGGAGATAAGAGACAGGGTTGCCGCTTGCCTTTTAAGATGAAACCGGCATGTTTAAAATAACCAGGAAGCACACAAGATAATGTCCCGACTTTTGGATGCTGTTTTTGCAGTCATGAGCCCTTCGGGGTTTAATCAGCAAAGGTTCCATCCAACAAGTAAAATAAACGGATGAAATTTACTCCTTTATTTCTTCTTTGATTAAGCTCTGAAATACAGGGTAAAGGTAGAACCATGATTGACCTGGCTATCCAATGTAATACGACCTCCGAGGCTTGTTATATGGTTGTAGATGAGGTAAAGTCCGATGCCTTTGCTGTCGCTGTGATTGTGAAACTTCTGGTGCAATCCGAAAACTTTATCTTTCACTTTTTCCATGTCAAAGCCCATGCCGTTGTCTGTAAATATGATCTGGCAACCATTATCTGTCTTTTTTGATTTGATTTTGATAACAGGCGTTAATTCAGGCTGAGCATATTTGATGGAATTTGTAACCAGATTCAGGAAGATACTTTCCAGGTAAGCTTTATTGAAATTTATGCTTTCCAGCTCAGAGAAATCAGCATCAATTTTAACTTTTGAATTTTGAATATGAGACTGTATGGAGCCCAGAACACGGTTGAGGTTTTCCTTCAGGTTCAGTTCCTCAATTTTTACGTTCAGTTTATCCTTCTGAATCATCACATCAACAGAATTGTTCAGGGTATCGTTCAGGTTTTGCGCAGATGATTTCAGGAATGAAAGATACTTCTGAATATTTTCATCAGTAATATTGAATTCATCCAGAAGGTTAATAATTGAAAGCAGGTTGTTGACCGGCGATCGCAGATCATGGGATGTGGTATAGCTGAACTGCTTAAGATCCTGGTGAACCTGGGTTAAATTAGCCAGATGCTGATTACGTTCTTCTTCCAGCTGCTTTTTCTCAGTGATGTTTTTTGCAATTGCATATACGAGCTTGTCTTCAGGTACAGGAATGGATGTCCACGATAACCAGATTACTCTGCCGTCTTTGGTCAGATAACGGTTCTCAAAGTTCAGTACAGGATTACTGTTGCTGAGTTTGGTTTGCAGGAGTTTAGTTTGTTCACGATCGTCTGGATGAACGAATGAAGTAATAGGCCTTGAGCTAAGTTCTTCAATGGAATAGCCCAATTGTTCAGACACAGCGGGATTAATCCGTTTAAAATAGCCGTCAAATCCGGCTATGCATAAAAGGTCGGGAGATAATTTGAAGAAATTCTCAAACTTATATGAAGGGTCAATACCTAAAGCTTGCTCCTGCATGTTAAACACGGTAAATGTTAAACAAACTTAAATAAAAAAATAACGGAACCGGAAACAAAAAGCTTAAATATTGTTAATTATGAGGATAATGACTGTTTTTTGATCAGGTTCAGTCTTTCATAAACCATAAGTTTTAGTCCGCCGATCTTTTGTGAAGAATATATCCCGGACGGACCTGAAAACAGGCTGGAGATGTAGCAGGCCGGGACAATAAATGGAGCGCTTTCGAAGCCAAACAGTTCTATTCCCATAATTGCACATGCCAGAGGAGTATTGGTTGTTCCGGCAAAAACTGCTACAAAGCCCATTCCGGCAAGCAGTGCCGTAGGAAGCGGAAATATCCAAACCAGGGTATTCCCCAGAGCGGCACCTATGTAGAAAAGGGGAGTAACCTCGCCCCCCTTGAATCCTGCACCGATCGTAAAAGTTGTAAACAGGATCTTCATCAGAAAATCGTAGCTATTCAGGTTTTCTGTAAAAGCCTGCTGAATAATGGGTACTCCAAGTCCGATGTACCGGGTATTACCCAGCAACCATACCGCAATGGCTATAAAAATACCCCCAGTAAGTGGTCTGAATGGTGCAAATGGAATTGTGCTCTTAAAGGTGCTTGCCCAGAAACGGTTAGATACTGTGAATAAGAAAGCTGTTAATCCGAAAATGATGCCTGCCGATGCGGCCATTGCCATATTCTGAATACTGATTTCAGGTACTGACGGGATGGTGTAATGAGTATGACTGATATTCCATGCTGTACAGGTATAGTCGGCAATAAATGCGGATAGTAATGCAGGAATAATAGCTTTATATCTGATTTTTCCATGTACAAGTACTTCAATTGCAAATACGGCCCCTGCCCATGGAGTGCCAAAAACAGAAGCAAAACCTGCACTGATACCAATAATGATCAGCATTTTCCGGTCGTCTGCTTCGGGTTTAAAGAACCTGCTGAACTGATCTGAAATTGCGGCAGCCATCTGAACGGCTGTGCCTTCACGACCGGCAGAGCCCCCGAAGAGGTGAGTAATCAGAGTGCCCAGCAATACCATTGGGGCCATTTTAAAGGGAATAGTTTTCTTTGGATTCTGGTATTCGTCAAAAAGCAGATTATTGCCTTTGACTACCTCTTCACCCCAGTAATGATAAGCTGTGCCTATGAGCAATCCCGCAAACGGTAAAAGTGCAATAAGCCATAAATTGCTTTCACGTAATGCGGTAAACAGATCCAGCAGGTAAAGAAAAAGAGCTGAGGCTGTTCCTGCAAGAATTCCCACCAATGCGGTAATCAGCAACCATTTCAGGATAAGGATGAGTCCTGTGTTACTTTTGTCTGGTGTATTTTTCGTTTTAATGGCCTGATTTTTTTTAATCCTGATTGTAAACTAAACTCTGTTTAAAGAATAGGGCATAGTTTTACCGGCACAATTTATAAATATTTTTGATTGGTAGGATTTAGTGTAGCTGAGGATTGGAGAAATGAAACCGGTAAATCAAATACAGATATCAGCTGTTAAAGATCATTTTTTGAAAAAGGCAATTTCAGGAAATAAACTACCAGAATTAATGTGCCGGTAGCAGTGCTGATAAATGCTGCTGCCGGACCGAACTGATACCAGATCAGTCCGGTAATTGAGCTTGCCAGCAGGGTAAAGATACTTTGTAAACCTGTATAAGTTCCGATAGCAGTTGCCGTGTCTTTCTGATCCGTAATATTGCTGATCCATGCCTTTGAAACACCTTCTGTTGCGGCAGCATATATTCCGTAAATAAAAAATAACAGAAAAAATATATAAAAGTTAGCGGTAAATGGCATGATCAGATAAACGATGGAGAATAAAATTAAACCGGCAATAAATACGGTTTTCAATCCCAGTTTATCAGCCAGAATACCAGCCGGAAATGCGAATAAGGCATAAACCAGATTGTAGAAAATATAGACTCCAATTACTGAACTGTCGTTTAAGCCTGCCTGCCTGGCATGAAGCAGTAAAAACACATCAGAGCTATTGAACAGGGTAAAAATTAAAAGTCCGGCACTGAGTTTACGGTACATCGCCGGACTTTCTTTCCAGTAATTCAGAAATGAAAAGAAAGAATTGCGCTTGAGTGTTTTGATTTCAGCTTGGTTCTTTTCTTTCAGCAGGAGAGAGGCGCTAATTGCCAAAAGTCCGGGAATAAATGCAATGAGGAAAAGAGTTTTATAATCGCCGGGCCGGTAATACAAATAGACCAATGCGGCTGCCGGACCAATGGCTGCACCCAGTGTATCCATGGAGCGGTGAAAGCCGAAAATCTTTCCTTTGTCTTTCCGGCCGGCTTCATCCGAAAGTATGGCATCTCTTGCTCCTGTGCGGATGCCCTTACCGATGCGGTCGAGAGTGCGGACAAAAAATATCCAGAGCGGAAAAACCGATGCCGCCATCAGGGGTTTGCTGAGTGCGCTCAGGGTATAACCTATCTGTACAAAAGGAACTCTTTTACCCGATAAATCTGATTGTTTGCCAAAATAGCCCTTGCTTAGTCCGGCTGTAGCTTCCGCAATCCCTTCCAGAACCCCAATCAAAACAATGGAGAACCCGATTGATTTAAGATAGATCGGCATAATAGGGTAGAGCATTTCACTCGCCATGTCGGTCAGAAGACTGATCATCGAGAGGATCCATACGGTTCGGCTGATCGCTTTCAAATTAGATTTTACAGGTTTTATGCTGGTTATAGTTAATCAGTTTCATTTTTGCCGGGCTTCAAACTGCAGGAGATACGATGAAAAGTTAAATGAATTTAAGCATTTAGGGTGTAAGAGTGGGGAGGAATTTCTATGATCACCGGTATCCGGAAAAAATGCAAAAGATTTTCAATACAATTAAATCATTTACATTTTATCCCGTTTTAATTCAATACTTAAAGAAAGATCCTTTATTCCAGATATTTTTTAGTACAGCTATTGTATACCTGTTTGATATCAGTAACGTTTTGGAAATTGTCAAATGAAATTTTTTCATTTGAACAGCTATATCCGTATGATGGTGGTATACCCAAACAGACAGGACACATTACATTCGGGAAATAAACTATTTTATTCTGATACTTGCCGGAGTACAGGTTAACTTCCATTGCATTCTCTTCTGTGCATTTCAACTCATTATCAAATAGCTGTTTCATCCGGATTGCACATTCAGATGCATCTGTCTGATCTTTTTCACAACTGCTGAGCGAGAAAGCAATCATGAATACGACTAATATTTTTTTCATTGAACATTGTTTTCTTTACAGACGTGTAGCTGATTGATTTTGCAACATACGTATTAAGATTAATGGTTCAATTTATAGTAATTATTTGATTGCCTTTAATTCAGACTGATTCAGGAAGATACAAACGCGGCCCTATCGTTATTGTTTGAAACGTGGATGAACGAGAACGGCGATTTTATCGCGGCCCTGATGTTTTATTGCCCTTCTATGGTGTTGTAAGCTTACAATTGCACATAAAGGGTTTGGGCTTGGCGAAGGTGGCGATTTTTAGCAGAAAAATTGATACAAAGCACTAATAGTTCAAATTTAGCAAAAACTGTCATTCGAAGCGGTGTCGTTAATTGTTAGCATAAATGTAATACAAGTGTGATACAGTTGTATTACAAATGCTGGTAAAGTACTTGTTAATTGTCTGAGTATTATATATACTTGTAAAGTATTGATAGACAAGGATAATGTAAGTCAGGATGTTAATTCTTGATTTTGCAGTTGTCAAATCAAGTTAACAACAAAATCAAATGTCAGAGGCAGAGTTTTTACATTACGATTTGAAATTGATAGAGCCGTCTTTCGGTTCTTCACTTACGGATTTAATTATTGAGTTGGATTATCTTCGAAAGAAACCGCTTGGAGGTTCAACACACCCGAAGGTTTTTTTTCAGTTGAAACATATCTTTCATACTCTTGAAAGTATTGGGTCAGCAAGGATTGAAGGAAACAATACAACTATTGCTGAATACATTGAAACTAAACTTACAGAAACCCAAAAAGTTCCGCCAAGTATTAAGGAAATACGGAACATAGAAAAGGCGATGGCTTTCATTGAGGAAAATATAAAAGATTGTCCAATCAACAGAGCTTTTTTGAGTGAGATGCACAGAATGATTGTTGACGGATTGTTGCCACCTCCAAATGGAGAAGGTGATGCAACTCCTGGTGAATACAGAAAAGTAAACTTGAAAATAAATAAGTCAACGCATAAGCCGCCTGAATGGTTAAAGGTTGGTGATTATATGAATGAGTTGATAGATTTTGTCAACAGAGAAGATAGCCCTAAATATGATTTGCTTAAAGCCGCTATTGCACATCATCGGTTTGTTTGGATTCACCCTTTTGGAAACGGTAATGGCAGAACTGTTCGTCTGTTTACTTATGCAATGCTTGTCAAAACAGGATTCAATGTTAATGTTGGAAGAATCATAAACCCTACTGCCGTGTTTTGCAGCAACAGGAATGATTATTATACAAACTTGTCCCAAGCAGATAAAGGAACAGATGAAGGAATAATTACTTGGGTTGAATATGTTTTAAAAGGTCTAAAAGAAGAAATAGAAAAAATTGATAGGCTGTCGGACTACAATTTCTTGAGAAAGGAAATACTGATTCCTACAATTGGTCATTCTTTAGAAAGGAAATATATTACTGATGTAGAATCAAAGATTTTGAAAAAAGCTATTGATATGCAAGTTATCCAAGCTGCTGATGTCAAAGAATTTTTTGGCGGCAAGGCTGATGCAGAAGTGTCAAGGCAAATCAGAAAACTAATTGATAAAAAAATGCTTGTCCCAGAAAAGGAAGGCACACGAAAATATGTTTTGAGATTTGATAACAGCTATCTTCTTAGAAGTGTTATAAAGTCATTAGGTGAAAAAGGTTTCCTTCCTGTCCGTGATGAAGTTTGATAGTTGCACTATCTGTTGGGGGGTGAAATGCTTGCCGGTAACGTTTTGCGGCTTGGCGTAGTGGCGGATTTTTAGCAAAAAAGTTCAATCGAAGAACTGCACTTGAACCTACCACAAAACTGTCATACGAAGCACTGCACCCGCCATTACGCCAAACCGCTGTTATGTGCCGTTCTTCTATTCTTCGTCCTCGTCCGTGTCCTCATAGTTAAACTCAACTTTGCTTTGAATTACTACTTCGTCAAGGATTTTGTTTAGATAACCTTGTTTCACAGCATCGTTAAATCTGTCGTTGAGGGTCGGAATATTTATCACTTCTTCAATGCAGTCCATATAGGTGTCAACTATGGATTTTATTGAATATGTCTTGCTGGCATTGTCCCTGATTTTCTTTAATAGGTCTTCTGTCGGTTCGGTTGATTTAATTACAAAAGTGATTGGATACTTCTGTATTTTGTCAATGTCGAGAAAGTATTTTTTGAAGTCCAAAGTTTCTGTTACTTGAAAAAATCGCCCAAGCGGTTTCATTACAAAGTCAATACCTCCGTCATTTGCGTTTGTCCTACCTGTTTTGTAAAGTTTCAAATTCTCTTTGTTTAGTTTTTCAAGTTCGTAGCCCCAAAATATTTGCTGGTCGTGATAGAAATACTTGAGAATGGAATAACTAACGATTTCAAAGAGCCTTGCATCTACATTTGGTGCAAGCAAACCAATTACAAACTCCTCAATTTTTTTCGGGGTAGTCTTGCCAATTTCTTGCAACTCCTCACAAGATTTCACAAAGCGTTGAAAAGCATCTTGCTTTGTCTTGGAATATTCGTCAATAATTTCAATGATAGCCTTTGCGACATTGAAGTTGGCTTTGCCAACTTTTATTTTCAAAAGGTTTTCATTTATCCAATAACGATTTGTCTCGTGGTTACGAAGAATTGGAATAAACTCTGAACTTGGAAAATATTTCTGAAATTCCGAGTTCATTCTGTTGTTCAATGCGTGATTTTGAAGTTTGCTTCCAAAAGGTAATTCTCTTTGGCGTTTGAAAAGTTTTACAAACGCTGCTCCTTCGTATTTTGAATAATCACCTTTTTGGTCAAAGCCATTGGCGATATAATCTTCTATGATAACATAGATAGCGTAAAGGTTTGCGAAACTTGAACGAGATTTTGAACCCTTATTTGCAGAACGGGTTTTCTCGTTTATGTATTGAATTAGTTGGCTCTTATCGAAAATATCGTCAGCATTTTTGCCAAAGTGTTTTTCTAAAACCGATTTAATGTTTGCTGTGAATATATTTTCCATTTGGCTCTTCAAATAATTTTAAGGTGTTGGCGGTAGCCAACTTTTCTGTTTCAAATGTGCGGATTTCCTTTTGTAGTTTTTCGCCTTTAAACTCTTTGGCTAATTGTAATCTCCGCAAACCGATTTTTACATACTCGTCTTGAAGTTCTATTCCAATGGAATTTCTGCCAAGTTCTTTTGCTACAAAGCAAGTAGTAAATGTTCCCGAAAATGGGTCCATAACTAAGTCACCTTCGTTTGAACTTGCTTTGATAATTCTTTCAAGTAAAGCGATTGGTTTCTGTGTCGGGTGATTTTCGTATTCGTCCATTCGATAACGAATCCTTGCAAATTCCCAAACATTGCCAGGAACTTTCTCTGAACTATAAACTGTCGGAACAGCTTTGCGATAGTCAATAAGTTTACGTTTTGCCCCTGTTTTTGCTTCGACTAAAATGTCGTTTGTGTTAAAAGTGTAGTTATTTTTGTCTTTTACACAAAACAAAATCGGCTCATACATTGAACCATAGTATTTTTTGGCTTGAACACCTGAACTGTCGTAATACCAAACAAGACGAGAAAGTATGTTTAACTTTTTGCGAAGATAAATGTCAAAAAACGGCATAAACTGTGTCGCTGTCATTACATAAAAACTACCGTTTGGTTTAAGTTTTTGAATACACAAGTCAAGCCACTCGTAGCACCATTCAAGGTATGCTTCTTCGGTTTTCCATTTTTCAATGTGTCCGTTGAAGTTCTTACCAATGTTATATGGTGGGTCGGAAAAAATTAAGTCCACCGAGTTATCTGGTAGCGTTTTCAATGCTTCCAAAGCGTCTCCGTGAATAATTTTATGTTGTTCGTTGCCTAATATTTCCATTTTCAAATTCATTTAAAAGTCGTTTCAAATTTAGTCAAAAAAACAGGTCGTCGGTTTGAAAGCTGTCTGTTTTTGTCCACAGTTATTTCGTTGTAGCACCGTCTTTTAGAATGGCACATAACTAAATAGGATTTTATACGCAATTTAGCATAAAAATAAGATACAAGGAGCTGCGCCATGTTAATTGCGGATAAAATTAAGTTGAACGGAACCGCCTGTATTCCAATGCATTTGGCTATGGAGAAGTAATCTTTAGAATGGATATCATTGTAATAAAATAACCAGTTAATCTTTATAAATAATTTCACAAATCGGCATCAATAATTGTGTTCACTTCATTCAAACTACGATGAGGGCAAAGAGATTCCCGGCCACCTTTTAGAAAAATGCAGTAAAAATTTGATTTTCATTTTGTCAAGGAACGAAGATTGCGACTGATTCGGGAGGGGCTCGGTTTCCAATCAGCAATTCAGTAGTAACCATATTTCCTTTTTTACAAACCGGACATTTTAATATATCCATGCCGGTAATTACCAGAAGAGTATCTTGCCAGGAAAGCCCTGCCAATTTCGATTTTGAAGAGCTATAGGCCAATACCTTCTTACATTTCAATAATATCTCATTACGATTTCTGAATGCTAATATTCCATAATACCGGATCTTGCAAAATCCCTTTGGCAGTACGTGGAGCAGAAAGCGTCTGATAAATTCTGCTGCCGGAAGCTTCATTGACTTTATTCTTCCAAGCTCCCTGTAATCCTTCCAATTAAAAATGACCTGATCTCCTTCAATACCGGTAATCCGGTCGTTAGAAATAGCGACCCGATGGGTGTAGCGACTCAAATAATTAACGATATGAGCACTGTTTTTAAAAGGTTTCTTTGCATAAACCACCCACTCTTTTGCATACACCAGATTTAACAGTGCCTTAAAATTGCCTTTCAGATGTAAAGGTTTGATTTGCCCATCAAACTTGAGCTGGTTTTGACGATGCGCTTGTTTGAGCAGAGCAAGGAATTTTCCTTTAAAAACTGCGGAAATTACTTTTACAGGAATAAAGAATTTTTTAGACGATGGTCTCCAACATTGCGCCGTTTGACACCAACCACCCGATGGTACAATCGTATGCAGATGCGGATGATCCATCAGATTTTGTCCCCAGGTGTGCAACACGGCAAGTAATCCGCTTTGCACGTTCAGGTATTTTTTGTCTCTGGAAAGCAGCAACAAACTTTCGGATGCGGCTTTAAAAAGGATATCATACAAACATTTTTGATTAACAAGAGCCAACCTGTTGAGTTCCGATGGAATAGTGAAGACAAGGTGGAAATAACTTACAGGTAAAAGCGTAGTATTGAGTTTATCCACCCATTTAGCCTGTTTCATTCCCTGGCATTGAGGGCAGTGGCGATTGCGGCAGGAGTTGTAAACGATTCGCTTGTGTCCGCAATGATCACAACTATCTACGCGTCCGCCCATAGCAGGGGTGCGACAATGTTGTATGGCATACATTGCCTTGAGCTGTTGTTCGGGTAATTTATGCTCAAGCCTGTAGTTGCTTCCAAAGGATGCCAATACTTCCCTAAGCCCCGCAGAAGGAGCCATAATGGTTTCCATAAGAACCGGACTTACATGGAAAGGGTATCCAGTGGACTTTTTACGGCATAAACCGAATACTTCTGTACATGCAAATAAATGCTGGTGGTTCTCAGGGAAGTATGCCCCAGAAGCTGCTGGATAATAGGCAAAGAAACACCTTGCTCAAGAAGATGAGTGGCGAAACTATGACGCAAGGAATGAATACCTACCTGTTTATTGATACCGGCTTTTCGTAACGCATCTTTAAAGATATGTTGTGCCGTACGGGACGCAATGGGTTGATTCGGTTTGGTTTCAAAAAGCCACTCCCTCACCCGATAGATTTTCCAGTATTCCCTTAAGAGATGAAGGGCCACTGGGGATAAAATCGTGTAACGGTCTTTTGCCCCCTTGGCTTGTACCACCCTGATGAGCATCCGTTGTGAGTCAATATGTCGTATTTTTAAATTACACGCTTCCTGTAGCCGCAAACCGGCTGAATAGGTGAGCATCAGAAATGCCTTATGCTTTAAATTTCTGGGAGTATTGATGATCCTGCTCACTTCTTCTTTGGACAGAACCACAGGTAGTTTTTTTTCACGCCTTGGACGGGGAATATCAATTCCATCCCAATCTCTTTTTAAAACTTCACAAAAGAAGATTTTCAAGGCACTGATTGTTTGATTCATCCATGATTTACTGAGCTTTGCTTCGGTCAGTTTGTACTGGATGTATTCCCTGATTTGATCCACACTCAATAAATCAGGGGATGTCTTATAATGGGTAGAAAGACATACCAGACATTCAATGTAAGTGGCTATGGTATTCTTACTATAGCCCTTCAGCTGCATTTGCTGAATCATTTTGTTCCTTAATTCGCTCATGATAGTATGTTTTAGGTTTTACATACTATAAAGTTCGATACAAATTATAAAGCCGGTAAGGTAGCTACCGCTGCAAGCGGTTTAGTTCAACTTGTATATAAGGATGACAAAAGTTCCTCAAGCCGCCCAAATCAGGCAAGCTTGTGGCATGTTTATCATCCTTTATTAAATATGCACTTTACTTAAAGGATATCCAAATCATCAAATGGGCTTTTAATATTCTGCAAACTTTTCGTACTTACATGAGTATAGATTTCTGTTGTTTTACTGCTTTTATGCCCCAGAATTTCCTGAATGTATCGTAGATCGGTTCCATTCTCCAACAGATGGGTTGCATAGCTGTGCCTTAACCAATGAAGAGTCACCGGTTTTTTTATTTTTGCTATGCATAATGCTTGTTTAAGTACACTTGCTAAACTCCTCTCATTGTACTGCTCCTCCGGTTTTTGCCCTTCAAAGAGCCAAATCCTTGGTCTGTACAGTTTGTAGTATTCCTGTAATTGATAAATTATTCTTTCTGACAGAGGGACTACACGGTCTTTCTTCCCCTTGGCTTGCTTAATAATCAGCAGTTTTCTTTTGGAATCCACGTGGGTAATCTTCAGATTTAAAATTTCTGATCTCCTCAATCCACAGCTATATATCAGACAAAGCATCGCCTTGTGTTTGATGTTCTTAGGAGAATTCAGGATCATTTTGATCTCTTCCTTGCTTAAGACATTAGGCAAAACACTTGCACTTTTAGGTCTGTGAACCAGGTCTGGATTGATTCGTAGACCAGTTTGGGTTTTAAAGAATAATTTTATGGCATTAACTACCTGATTCTGATATGAGGCAGATAATCCGTTTTTAAGTAAATAGTTATTATTGTACTTAATTACATCCGAATTATCAATTTCAGAAATGGATTTATCCTTATGGAAGGTTAAAAACGATTTTAATGCATTAAGATAAGTTTCAATTGTATTTTCGCTGTAGCGTTTCGATCTTAACCATGATTTAAACCCCGCGATTTCCATTGATTTATTGGCTAAGGGATCTGCGACATTTTGAATTTTAAATTTTTCGCGGTATTCCACAGAATCGGGTAAATGCCATGCTTTTAAAGAATTACTCCATTTTGAACCGGATAATTTCTTCATTCTTAACACAAATTCAGTCTGATTGGGAAAGTAAACTGCAATTCGTTTCTCTCCCCTAATTTTTACAAGCTCAGCTTTCCATGGAATGGCCATATTTTTGAGAATTAAGAATTAAGTATTGAGATAGAGAGTGCTTCGTTTGACATTCAGTAATCAATTTCTAACCATCTGACAACTAATCACTAACCAACTAACCCCCGGCACGCTTCACCACCAGAAACACATCACCCTCCAATCTTAAAACCCCGTATTCATAACAGAAGTAATAGGTGTTTCCATTCCGGGTATGGTGCAGATGGGTATGGAAATCGGGGTTGAAGCCTGATTTAAGTAATTCATCTTTCCTGATCTTTGATTTTTGGGCTTTGAGAAGGGTAGAAAGCACAGTATAGTTCTTTCTGAGTATGATATTGATCTCTTTCAGCGCCTTAAATTGTGCTGAATGCAAATGATTATTGTAATGACTGCGGCATTGATCATCGCAGAATTTTTTGTCGGAACGCCCTCTCAGGGCAGCACCGCAGTCTAAACATTCACGGTCCATGGGTCAGCTATTGAATTGTGAATGAATTTAGTGCCTATTGGGTTTAATCGCTTATATCCGTATCTATCCGTTTAGTTTACGGCAAGGATCTGATACTCTGCACAACTTTACCAAACGATGCCGGGTGGCACGTATTTAAAACATAAATTTTAAGAACATGAGTAATCTTAGAAACAGTGTACGTCTGATGGGATTTTTAGGAAATGATCCGGAAGTAAAAACCATCAATGACAAGAAGAAAGTAGCAAGGGTATCTATTGCTACCAATGAGTCTTACAAGAATGACAAAGGGGAGAAAATTGAAGAAACCCAGTGGCATAACCTGGTGTTATGGGACCGTCTGGCTAATCTGGCTGAAAACTATCTGCATAAAGGCTCGGAAGTAAGTATTGAGGGTAAACTGAGCAACCGCTCCTATACCGACAAGGAAGGAGTGAAGCGATATATTACCGAGGTATTGGTGAATGATGTGCAGATGCTGGGGAAGAAAAGCATGTGAATCTGTTGTCAGTTGCCTGTTGTCTGATTTATAGATACTGGCAATCAATTAGCTGTTTTTCTTCAGGCAACAGACTATAGTTTGAGTATTAAGTATCAAGTATCAAGATGAAGGGTGCTAAATTTAAAATTAGCACTCTTTATTCAGGCAACTGACAACAGGCAACTGGTAACAGTATTGCGTAGTGAGTATTGCGCAGTGAGGTGAAGAGTGCTAAATTTCAAATGAAGCAGTCTTTATTCAGACAACTGGTAACAGGCAACAGATAACAGTATCAAGATGAAGGCTGCTAAATCTCGTGTGAAGCAGTCTTTATTCAGATAACCGGTAACAGATAACTCAGTTGAATCCCTTAAAATCCTCTCTTCCATAAACCCCGGGCCGGGCATGATCGCCTTCTTTAAAGCTGAAATTCACTTCAGTAATTCCTTTAATTTCAGTCAGTGAAAAAGTGACTTCAGCGAGGTAGGCTCTGGCACCTTCGGTACCCGATTGCATGGTCAGAAAACTCGCATCTTCAATCTTTACAAAGGCTCTCTTGCCTTCTTGTTTTTGCCATTCCAGTTTGATTTGCGGGTATTTCAGATTCAGGGCATCTACAATATCCAGTTCGGTCAGATTAGTCAGATTCGCTGCCGGGTTTTTTTTGATCTCCATCATCTGCGTGCTGTCGTTCAGTTCAACAATCCAGGGCACTTCAAGCGTTTTGCTCAGATCTGCCAGTGCTGCAGAATCAGCTGCTGGGTTTTCACTACCTTTTTTGGGATCGATGCGGCAGGAAGCCATCAGAACTATTGCCGCAAATAAGATGCTAAAGTTTCTGTTCATAATTTTCTGATTAAGGGGTGCTGTGTGCTACCGGAATGATTTTTCCGTTAAAAAATTTATTACCTGTAAGTGCAAAATTAACAATGTATTTTCCCATTTCAAAAGCCATTACCGGCGATTCATAACCGGGAAATGCCTGTTCAAGCATTTCGGTTTGTGCTGATCCTAAAGCCAGACAATTTACGGAGATCTTTCTTTCTTTGAACTCTCCTGCTAAACATTCTGTTAAAGCATGCAGTGCCGCTTTACTTGCCGAATAAGCTGCCAGTCCGGGGAATTTCTCACTTCCCTGAAATCCTCCCATGCTGCCAATATTCACAATATGGCTGTTTTCGGGCATTAGCGGTGCAATATGCTGTATCATTCTTACATGACCCAGGTAATTGCTCTGTATCATTTCTACAAAATCAAGCTCTGAGGTTTCCATGAAAGCTTTGTTCACAAGCATGCCTGCATTATTGATCAGGATGTCTACAGTGCCCATTTTTTCGCGCACAAAAGGAACCAGTCCGTTTTCATAGTCATCATGTACAATATCGAACTTTGCAGTGTACAGTGAACAATCAGGATTTAGTGCATTGGCAATTTCCTGTAATTTATAGAGTTTATCTTCCGACCGCGCAAGTGCAATAACTTTGTTGTCTTTTGATCCGATTAATTCCAGAACAGCCTCAAATCCAACTCCGCTGCTGGCTCCGCTGATGATAATATTCATGTTCTCTAATTTAATTGACTCTGATGCTGCCCCGATAGTCTAAGACCATTACGGATCAGCTGATTTAATTCCGCTTCGTTTGAAGCTTTTAGCTCCAGGTAAATTCTGATTTCCCCGGCAAGTTCTTTATTCTTGTTTTCTTTCTCAAATATCTCTAAAATTTCGAGTGCACAAAGCCAGTCTTCCCGATAATTTGTTTTGAGCTCATGCCAAACCTTTGGCAGCCGCTCATATCCGCTTCCTGTTTTCCTGCAATTTCGGACAATGCTGAACAATTCACGATACTGTTGTGTTTTTTTATCACAGGCTGGAGGAGTGATACCACAGGCAGATGCAGACTGTATTTCATCAAAAGTCTTTTTATCTGCAGCACCTGCATAAACAGAAACGATCTTTTCGCCTACCGCCATATCAAATTTACCCCATGAAGGTTTGAAATAAATATTCCCCGTTTCATCTTTCAGACTCGCTTCACTGAAGCTGATCAGGATAATTTTTGATTCCCGGCTAAGGATTGAAAGTACTGTTCCGCTGAGGATTAAGCCACTTTCGAAATGGATGACAGGCTGATTTCCCGGAACTATTCCAAGCTCTTCAAGCTCCTCTGAAGAGGCATCTTCAAGTGCCTTATCCAGATTTTTAATGCGTCCGACAGGAGAGGAGAAGCCATCGGAATGATCATGCTTCCCCTGATTTTCCAGTTGTTTGTTGCCAAAGGAAAGTGCGGTAGGTCCGGTGGTTTTGATGAACTGCAGGTTATCCTGTACATCCATTCTCAGATCGCAGAAAACTCCGCTGACCTGCAATCCTGAGCTGTATACTGCTGTGCAGGTACTTTTGCTTTCAATGGCTTTCAGGATGCCTTCAGTACCTCCGCACAGGTATGCCATGCGATCTGCGAATTCCTTCAATACTCTGCTCATGCTCTGAAAATCATCTGAAACAAAATACTGTTCCTGCCGGCCTGTAATGCTAAGCGGGTAATTGATGGCATCTATTGCATAGCTGTATTTTTTTATCTCCGGATGTTGAAGATGACGATGTTCTTTCAGCGAAGAATGAAATGCCGCGCCATAGGGTTTAAGGGTTTCAGGAGTTCCGGTAAGTCCGTATTCTGCCGTCCACTGATACAAGCGGTACAATAAGGCCATTTCTGAAGACTCAGCAGAATTTTTCTGGCAGAAATCCACCAGTTTTTCTGCTTTCCGGGTAGCTGCGGGATCAGGTTCTTCTGCTTTTTTCAGAAGAAGCAGATCGTATACGGCTTTTTGCAGCTGAAGATCTTTTACTGAATAAATGGCCCTGCTTCCAAGCTGACCCAGATGATAAAGATATTCCGGATCGGCAAACAGCAGGGCAGAAAGGGCAGCTGCATGTAAAATGTCGGGCGTATAACTCTGTTCGATATGCGACAGGGAACGGATAGCTGCTGAAACAGGTAGGACCCGGTGTGAAAGAAATTCCATGAATACAGATGGAGGAATCAGATCACTAACCGCGACCACACCCCATGAAATTTTGCTTAAAGCATCATTCATTTTCTGCAGTTCGGGAATTTGTTCGATACTTAAACCTGTAGCTTCGGCAACTGAATTATTAGGATGATTCAGACCATTTTGTCTCATCAGATACCGCCACAAAGCATGGTCAGCAGGCGTATAATACTCATATTGCTGCTCAATGATAAACTGCCTTAAATAAACAGGCATATTTTTAACCTGAGGGTTATGATAATCGTTGAAAAGGGTCATTTATAATGGGATAATCAAAGGCCGGATAGAGAGGCGAATTTATTGATTTTTTTACGGGGATGTTCTGATTTTTAGCGTTAGCATTTTTTAAATTCGTAATTTTGCATCTGAAATGAGCAATAAAAAACGAATTTTAATCACCGGAGCTGCCGGGTTTATCGGGAGTAATCTGAGCCGTAGTTTATTACAAAATGGGAACTATGAGCTGATCGGTTTTGATAATTTTGATGATTTTTACAGCCGCGAGCAGAAGGATAAGAATCTTGCCCCCCTGCTTGCTTCGTCTGATTTTCAATTTGTTGAAGGCGATATCCGGAATATGGACGATTTGTTTTCGCTGGGCGATATAGATGTGATTGTCCATCTTGCTGCCAAGGCAGGGGTAAGGCCAAGCATTCAGAATCCTATTTTGTATCAGGAGGTGAATGTTGCCGGTACTCAGAATCTGCTGGAGTTTGCCAGAAAGAGGAATATCAAACAATTTGTTTTTGCCTCATCGAGCAGTGTTTACGGAATCAATGAGAATGTGCCCTGGCATGAGGAGGAAAAGCTGATGCCGATCAGTCCGTATGCATCTACCAAGCTTTCATGCGAAATGCTCGGGCATGTATATAGCCATTTGTACGGGATTCGTTTTCTTGCTTTGCGTTTCTTCACGGTTTACGGTCCGGCTCAACGACCTGATCTGGCAATTCATAAATTCTTTAATTCTATTATCAAGGGACAACCGATTCCTGTTTTCGGAGACGGAACTACCAGTCGCGATTATACTTTTGTGAATGATACCGTTAAGGGTATTGAGGCTGCTATTAATTATGATCAGTCTGATTTTGAGATTATCAATTTAGGTAATCATCAAACGGTTACGCTTGCAGGTTTAATTGAAGCCATTGAAAAGATATGTGGCAAGCAGGCCATCATTGACCGCCAGCCGGAGCAGCCGGGCGATGTGCCTCAGACTTTTGCAAATATTGGTAAGGCCGGCAAATTATTGAATTACCATCCTTCAACTGATCTTGAAACAGGCTTGCGCGCGTTTTACGACTGGTATCTGAAGAATAATAGTTAGAATTATTGAGTTCCAGGATAAAAGGGTGCGAGCTACAAGCTCGCACCGGCATACCTTCTGAATTATTTTTCTCTTGCTTTGATTTTAGCCAGTTTAGGATAAGGCGTATTGTAGCCTTTAACCGAATACCATAGAATCAGGTTCAGGGTATCTTCGTTGGCTTCATCAAGCTCATCCAGCGACATTGCCATTGATTTCTCTGCCCAGAATTTTTTCTTTCCGGATAATGCCGATAGTTTCGGGTTCATTTCATCCAATGGGATCTGATTAGGCAGTGCAGTATACGGTCTGAAATCAGGTTTGGCGGTAAAACAATCAGTCATTGGGTTAGCAATCATGTCAAACTGACTCATCGGAGAGAGTCCCAGGATCAGTTCTATGGTTCTCAGCACGCTGTTTTGATTGTAATGTGTACTGATTACCTCGCTACGCTTAGTATACGGACTGATACAAAGCGCTACAGTTCTTCGTCCGTCGATATGATCCAGACCTGCCTGCGGATCATCTTCAATTACGAAAATGGCCGTTTCTTTCCAGAATTCGCTCTTGCTTACGGCTTCTACAATCTGACCTAAAGCCAGATCATTATCTGCAACCTGTGCCCGTGGTGTTGGATATCCTTCTCTTGTTCCGGTGGTATGGTCGTTAGGAAGGAGCATAATCATGAAGTTGGGTAAAGAGTTTTTCTTTTCGTATTCCCTGAATTCTTTCAGAAACTCTCCGGCACGGTATACATCAGGAATAGAACTTGGAAAGCCAACAAAAGTCGGGCATAAATAAGGAGCCATAGTATGCAGCTTGCTGGTGGCTCTGATTTTTACATTCCTTGTGCCGTTTTTATAATCATTATAGATCTGAGTCCAGCTTGCATTTGCGGGTTGTACCTCAGCTTTCACAAATTCGCCATAATTGCGGAACGTTAATCCGGCATCCAGTACCTTATCCCAGATAAATCCTGATGAAGCAAACGCCATCGCGTCATCACCTTCATAGGGATAACTTCTTACAAAGCCACCAAAGCTTCTTTCAATATAATCTGTAACCACTCCTTCATTGGTCCACTGATGCCCGTCAGCACTCAGAACACCATTGCAATAGGTATTGTCGAGTAAAACAAACTGTTCGGCTAAAGCATGATGATTGGGACTTACTTTACGTCCGAACTGGGTGAGCGAGCTGTCGCCTTTTCCCTGAGGCAGATCGCCGAATACCTGGTCATAGGTACGGTTCTCTTTGATAATATAAAGTACATGTTTGAAAACCGATTTTTCTCCTGGTCGTGTCGGAACGGGTACTATGCGTTCGTTGACGCGTTCCAGTCGCAATGCCTGTGCAATTTTAGGCAGGCGCATACTGCCGGCCGCACTAAGGGTATATTCCCGGAGTTTACTGTCATCCGGCACAGGAATAAATGAGACTGAACCTGAATGATCGTGTGAATTGAACCCTTTCTCTCTTAATCCTGTTTGTCTGCTGCCAATCCCCTTGGTATTGGCTACAAACAATTTATTTCCATCCTGAGAAAGAATCACAGCGCCAGGGTACCAGCCTGTAGGAATAAGCCCTTTGACTTTGCCCAGCTCCAGATCTATCAATGCAATGTGGTTATTCCCTCCGTTTGCTGCGTATAATGTTTTTCCATCTTTACTGACCACTACTGAATTGGGGGCGCTTCCAAAGGGAAGCTCATCCATAGGTTTTGTACTCAGATTTTTAAGAACCTGATCCGTTCTGGTATCAATGACAGAAACCAGATCACTATTGGCATTGGCAACATAAAGCAGGTTCTTGTCAGGTGAAAATGCCATTCCTGAAGGGTGCAGCTGTACCTCGATTTCATTAATCTGTTTCTTAGTTCCCAGATCAATAACCGATACGGTCCCCGATGAGGCAATTCCTGTTTTGGGATCTACCACAACTTCAGATCCTCCTGAGGGACCGGTTTTATCACCGGCTTTTGGTCTTCGTCCTGCCCAATTGCTTACATAAGCCTTATTACCATGGATGAGTACCGTATAAGGTGCCATCCCTGTCGGGATCTGGCTTTCCAGTTTTCCCGTCTTCAGGTTAATCAGGCCAAGGGTATTGTTACGGCTCAGGGTAACGTATAAGTATCCGCGCTGATTATCGATGGCTATGCCGCCGGGATAAGGGCCGGATTTATCGTTAGCAGTTGGGCCCGGAATAGCAATAGCATCATCCCATGCAAAATCGCCGTTTGCAGATTTTTTTGCTGATCGTATAAACCCTCTGCTGTCGCTGGTCCATACTTTTTGATCTGTATCATTCCAGATGATTCCGGTGAAGGTATGTCCGCCACCCGGGAGTTTCAGTGTTTGAATAATCTGGTGATTCAGGGCATTCATAAACACAATGGAATTGATGTTTTTAACTGCCAGGATATCGCCGGCTGCGTTTAAAGCCAGATCAACCGGCCGTCCGGGAAATACTTTTGTATCACCCGCCGGGTTGATGATTTGTGAAGTGGAAACAATATGGGTACTGTCGCTTTGCGGACCAAGTGTCGCTTCGTATGGGAATTTATCTTTAGTGCTTTCAAACAATTTGTTCAATTCCCATGGTTTTTTGTTTGATCCGCAGGCTGTAAGGAGTAAAAAGAGTCCTGAAATAATGAGTGAGTTGCTCTTGCTTACCGGTTTTATACGGCTGGTTTGTTTGAAAATGGATTTCATGGTTTTTGATTAAAGATTAAATTCTTTTCAGAATCAGGTGCTTCGCACCAATTCAGTAGTTGAATTTACACATTCAATGTTAAGAGAATTTGAATTTTTTTGTTTGGAGGGATTTTTTTCTGGAGGTTTATCTACGTTGAGTTTTAGGATGCAAGGGTACGAACTGCAAGCTCACACCAGCAGAATCAGGAGATCATACCTTCATCAGGATTCAATCTCAATATCCTGCTTCAGATCTACTTTATTCACTCCGATTTCCTGTGGATGGAACACAAAATAAATTCCGATGAATGAGAGCAGGGCTGAGATGCAATAGAACAGCAGACTGATGATTACTGCCAGATGCTGATCCATTTGAAAGTATTGGGCCCCGTACACAAAAACAAGTTCCCTGGCACCTAATCCGCCAACGGTGAATGGAAAGATTGCTACAAGCGATGATACCAGGAACATAAAGAGGTATGGAGAGAATTTTCCGTTAAAATTTAAGGCATAGAGCAGGAGAATAACCGATATAACCTGCATGGATTGTACCATCAGGGCCTTTAAGTGGGTTAAAGCAAAACGATGACTGTAATCGGCAAAAAAGCGTCTCATCACCAGGTAGTAAAGCAGGGTACCGAGGGCAACGACCAGTACGGGAATCCAGTTGGGAATACCAAGATTAGGAATGAATATCACTAAGGCAGAAATGATCAGCCCCAATGCCCATAAGCCGCTCAGTCGGTCAAAAAATATAGCCTGAAATAATCTTCTTCCCTTAAGTTCGAATTTCTTGCGGAGGAGGAATATTTTATACCCATCGCCACCTATTCCTCCGGGTAAAAACAGATTGTAAAACATTCCAAGCAGGTAGATCTTGAAATTATACAGTTCAGGGATATTGAGTCCTATTCCTTTGAAAAAAGTGTTCAAACGAGAGGAAGAAATAATCTGCGAACCTACGAAGGCAAAAAAAGCAAGTATCAGAAATAGCGGATTCGATTGATTGAAAGCATCTTTCAGATCATTGAATTCTACTTCTAATGATACCAGATAAAGAGATAAGCAGGTAATGCTGATCTTTAACAGTAGTTTAGCGATGTTCCAGATCTTCTTTTTGTCCATTGAAAATTCGTCTTACCTGGTATGTTTTTCTGTTTGTTCCCTCAAAATAGGTTCTGACATTAATTTCGGCTAAGATTCCGAACGTAATCAGCTGAATACCACCCAATAAAAAGATAAGTCCCAGAATCAGGAGTGGTTTTCCCCAGATGTCCTGTCCCATTAATTTCAGTACCAGCAGATATGCATTGATCAGAATTCCCAGTCCCAGCGAAATAAAACCCATGGTTCCGAAAAGGTGCATCGGCTTCTGGATATATTTACGGAAGAACACCATGGTGATCAGATCCGACATCACTTTGAAAGTTCTGTTTAAGCCGTATTTGGATGTTCCATGGATTCGGGCATGATGCTTAACATCCACCTGAGTGATGCTTGCGCCCTGGAGTTTGGCCAGTACCGGAATAAAGCGGTGCAGCTCTCCGTAAATTCCAAGATCTTCGGCAATTTCACGCTTAAATACTTTGAGTGTACAGCCATAATCTTTGATGTAAACTCCGGTCATACGCCTGATAATGGCATTGGCGATTTTGGAAGGGATCTTACGAAGGAACATCCCATCCTGGCGGTTCGCACGGTTTCCTGCAACTACATCCCAGTCTTCTTCTATCAGTTTCTGAAGCATGAAAGGAATATCTGTGGGGTCGTTCTGAAGGTCGCCGTCAATCAATGCAATATATTTGCCTTTGGAATGGTCAATACCGGCAGTCATGGCTGTACTTTGTCCGTAGTTTTTACGTAATTCTACCAGATTTATCCGGTCGTCTGCATGTTCACGGATCATTTTCTGAGTTCCGTCATTTGATCCGTCATCCACAAAAACCACTTCATAATCCAGGTTCTGAAGGGCATCTCTAATCGCTGCGATCAGCGGGACAATGTTATCACGTTCATTTAAAACGGTGATGACTACAGATAGTTCTCTCATTTTATCAGGTAAAGTTTGAGGTTCTGGTA
This sequence comes from Daejeonella sp. H1SJ63, assembly GCF_029360775.1. Taxonomy (GTDB): domain Bacteria; phylum Bacteroidota; class Bacteroidia; order Sphingobacteriales; family Sphingobacteriaceae; genus Daejeonella. Next base: position 89,004 of record NZ_JARKMZ010000036.1, read on the forward strand.
CTGTTTAACCAATATCGCATCCGGATTATCCGGATTTTTATCAAAGGTAAAATAATAACCCGGCATAGCATCGCTTTCTGTGAATTTCACCTGCTTCATTCTGCTGCGCTGGATATAAAATATCAGACGGTCATGAAATGGAATATCAGGCTCGGAGGGATGATATCTGTAAAAATAAAGCGGCTGATCTTTGACAATATGACCAATTTCAATTGCTGAATTTTTGAAATAATTATCCGTCATGTTTTCAAGCCGGTGGGGAAGAATGAACCAGCTGAATGCCAGTCTGACCATGATCAGTAAAACAATAAAAGCGATGATCTTGCTGTCCTTCAGCCGGTAAAGTCCCCAACTGATCAGCGCACAGGCCAGCGTCAGAAATACGATCTTAAGATTCAGATGCGGAACATATTCATTCAGACCGAAAAAGAATGCTGCCGGAATCGCTAAAGTTACCGCTATAGCCAGAAATAGAATTATGCCATTAAATATCTTCTGTGTTTTTGGAAGAACTTCACGATAGGTATAATAGGCATGACTCCAGAGTATAAAAAGCAGGGGGTAGAGCATCAGCAGGTATCGCGGACGGGTTTGAGGCGATAACCAGTAGACCCAGATATTGGCAAGGAATACAATGGTTATGAAGGTCAGAAACGGGTTTTGTTTAATACCCCTGATGAATCCCCCGTGAAAACAGAACAGTAACAGCAAACTGGCAGGAAACAGATGAACTGCATGTTCGAAAGGGAAGGATATTACATGGATTAAGCTGGCCATGAATCCAAATTCAGTGGCTGTTCTTCTGCTGCTCTGATCCCAGATCGTACTGAGATATCCTTCCAGATTGGGGTTGTACTGGTAATAATTCCAGAAATAAGCGCCTATGATCAGCAGGCAGATGATACCGCTCAGAATATGCTGCCAGCTGAATAGTCTCTTGAAATTTTTTGTGTAAAGCAAAACAGCAATCAGTGTAAACCCCTGAAATACGATGGATGGCATGCCCTTGCTGAGAAAAGTGATCGCGGTAATGATATAGGATGATAAAAACAGCAGCAACCATTTCTTCTGCTCCAGGAAATAGAAGATCAGCATAAAAGAGTTGAATGTCAGGCAGGAGTAAAGGATGTCAATATGCCCCAGCATGGAATCATAGATCAGCATGCGTCCGTTTACCAGGAAAAGGAGTGCGCTCAGGGCTGCAATACTTTTATTTTTCAGAAAGTAACTTACCCAGAAATAGATGTTTATGGCAAACAAAAACATCGGAATGATGGCAGGCAGGCGCGTGGTGAATTCTGAAAAATTTCCTGTCAGGAGATAGAACCCCGCAAGGATCCAGTTGTAAAAGGGAGGCTTGTTGTAATAAAATTCTCCGCCTACAGTTGGTACCGAGAAATTATTGCTGAGAATCATTTCAAGTGCAACATTTGCCCGGGTAGGCTCATCTGCAAAGAGTGGTAAAAGGCCCAGATTGATGAAAAATGCCGGTATTGCCAGTAAAATGAGGATAAAGAATGCTTTTCCGGGATTTTGGATCAGGAAGGTTTCCAGCTTGTGCATCATGGAAGGCAAAGATATAAAAGCAAAAGGGAGATTTGTTTTTCAAATCTCCCTTTTCTTAAGCTTTAAGATGTTTAAATACTCGCCTGCAGCTTGCTGCCCGAGGAGATAAAGTTTGCTACTGCTATATTCTGATCCAGAAATTCTGATCTGTATTGAACTGATGGTCCGTTTATAAATAAAACGGTCTGACCTTTAATTACATTGATAATGGTTTTTGTAAGCTCAACCGGTAGGGCAGGGCATCCGTGACTTCTGCCTAAACGGCCGGTTTGGTTAACAAACGACTGGCTTACATAATCTGCGCCATGGACTACTACGGCACGTTCTTTTGCATTGGTATTAAAACCTTTGTCGAGTCCATCCAGGCGCATTGAAAGTCCGTGCTTGCCTATATAGGTATCGCTGGTAACATAAAAACCCAGACTACTTTGGTGCGAATTAGGTTGATTGGAAAAACTGGTTGCTATATCCATTCCGCTGCCTCTGCCATGAGCAACAAGTGTATTGAATAATAATTTACTGCTTTCCAGATCAATGATCCAAAGTCTTTTTTCACTGCTTTTCTTGCTGAAATCAATAATCGTCAGCACTGATTTCTGAGCAGAAAGTAACTGTGTTTTTTTAAGATTGTAATATCCGATCAATGCTTTTTTGAAAACATTCTGGTCTAAACCCGCCTTCGCTAAGCTAGCCTGTTCGTACATTGATGCAATGTGCTGATTAAATAATTCAGAGTTTAAATTGTTTTTGCTTACTGGAGTTTCTTTTGTTTTGCTGTTTGTGTTTGAAAAATTCAGATCTGATTTTTTAACTGATACCCAGCCGATAGCCGGAAGTGTGAATGCAAGCAGGAGAATGCTTAATACCCAGATTGATTGTTTCTTCATATTTCAGTTCTTCTTTAAACCTTGTTTTAACGGTTCTATTAATAAAATATTATTAAAAATGATGAGTACAGGTTTGCTATAGGCTTCTGAATTAAAACGGTACAAAGGTACGTAATATCTTTACCAGAATTGTCATGGTAGAGTAGAAAGCTTGTTACTGTATATGAGTGTCTTAGCTTTATTATGTTGCTTATTCAGTGCTTTCAGGGCAGGGTATTTCAGGCTGAAATCAGGCAATAAAAAAGCCTCCCGGTTAGGAGAGGCTTGTTAAAATAGCATTTCAAATTATTAGCTGAGCAGATTTTTCCAGCTTACCATTTTTCCGATGATGTTTTCCAGGTCTGTAGCAGATACACGTTCCTGCTCCATACTGTCGCGGTGTCTGATGGTAACTGTATTGTCTTCCAGAGTTTGATGATCTACCGTAACACAAACCGGCGTTCCTATTGCATCCTGTCTGCGGTAACGTTTACCGATTGAATCCTTTTCGTCATACTGAAGATTAAAATCCAGTTTTAACTGATCCATGATCTCCCTTGCTTTTTCAGGTAATCCGTCTTTTTTGGTTAAAGGGAAAACCGCTGCTTTTACAGGTGCCAGACAAGGATGTAAATGTAATACAGTACGTGAATCCTGTTTTTCGTCAGTGCTGAGATCCTGCTCTTCATAAGCATTGCAAAGAGTAAGTAGGAACATTCTGTCGAGTCCGATAGATGTTTCAATCACATAAGGGACATAGTTTTTGTTTTCCTGGGTATCGAAATACTGAAGTTTTTTGCCCGAGAATTTCTCATGCTGGCTCAGATCAAAATCAGTACGGCTGTGAATTCCTTCAACTTCCTTGAATCCAAACGGGAATTCGAACTCGATATCAACTGCCGCATTGGCATAATGCGCCAGCTTGGTATGGTCATGATAGCGATATTTATCTTTAATCGTGCCTAGTGCAAGATGCCATTTTAAACGGGCTTCCTTCCAGTGTGCGTACCATTCCATTTCTGTTCCCGGCTTTACAAAGAATTGCATTTCCATCTGTTCAAACTCACGCATACGCATGATAAACTGTCGGGCAATTACCTCATTACGGAATGCTTTTCCTATTTGTGCAATTCCAAACGGAATTCTCATCCTGCCTGTTTTCTGTACATTCAGGAAGTTGACGAAAATACCCTGTGCTGTTTCAGGACGAAGATAAACTTCGTCAGATCCCTCAGCCATAGCACCCATCTGAGTGGAGAACATCAGGTTAAATTGTCTGACATCAGTCCAGTTGCGGGTTCCGGAAACCGGACAAACAATCTCGTGTTCTTCAATCAGGGCCTTCAGCTTAGGCAGATCTTCTGCATTGAGTGCAGCATCCATATCGGCCTGAAGCTTTTCAGCCTTGTCCAGTTTGCCGTCTTTGGCGTAACGGGCAATTTTATCTTCAATTAAATTATCAGCACGGTAACGTTTTTTAGAATCCTTATTGTCGATCATAGGATCGGCGAAGCCATCTACGTGTCCGCTTGCTTTCCATACTTTAGGATGCATGAATATGGCTGCATCAATACCAACGATATTCTCGTTCATCTGCACCATACTTTTCCACCAGTAGGTTTTAATATTATTCTTCAATTCAGATCCCAGCTGCCCGTAATCATATACTGCGCTCAGTCCGTCATAAATTTCACTTGAAGGGAATACAAAACCGTATTCCTTACTGTGAGAAACTACATTCTTAAAAAGTTCTTCGTTGTTTTTACTCATAACCCTGCAAAGATAGTATTGAAAATTAATTTTACCCGATGATTAAGAATTAAGAATTACGAATTACGAATTACGAATATTCATTTCTAAATACTAACTACTAAATACTAAATTTGCAGCATGAGTATTCTGGTAGAAGATCTTTGTAAAACTTATAGTGAGCAAAAAGCATTGGACAGCATCTCATTCAGGGCTATGCCGGGTTCGGTGCTTGGTTTTTTAGGCCCGAATGGGGCCGGAAAGTCAACTACTATGAAGATTCTTACCGGCTATATTCCCCAGACCTCGGGCAGGGCAGAAGTTTGTGGTTTTGATGTGAGCACCCATTCTATGGAGGTTCGCCGCCAAATTGGGTATCTTCCTGAGCATAATCCTCTTTATCTGGATATGTATGTCAGGGAGGCCCTGGGCTTTATCGGAGCCATCCATCAGACTGAAAATAAAGCAAGAAGAATAGATGAAGTGATTGAAATGTGCGGATTAGGTCAGGAACAAAACAAGAAGATCAGTGCTTTATCTAAAGGCTACAGACAACGTGTAGGTTTGGCGCAGGCCATTTTTTCAGATCCGCAGGTTTTGATTTTGGATGAACCTACTTCAGGCCTGGATCCTAATCAGGTGATTGGAATCAGAAATCTGATCAGGGATCTGGCAACAACACGTACAGTTATCTTATCCACGCACATCATGCAGGAGGTAGAGGCTATTTGCCAGAATGTGATTATTATTGATCAAGGTAAAATTGTAGCTGATGATAAACTGACCGATCTGAGATTAAGCCATAATAACAAAAGTCTTGAAGATATTTTTATAGCTTTAACAGCCTCTCATGCTCATCAAACTTATTAATCCCCCATTTAATTAATTCTGAAGTGATCAGTATTTTCAATAAAGAAATCAGCGGTTTTTTCAGTTCAATGGTAGCCTATGTGATCATGGGGGTATTTCTGCTGGTTACCGGTTTATTTCTCTGGGTATTCCCTGATTCCAGTATTCTGGATTATGGTTACGCCGGATTAGACAGTTTTTTTAATATTTCTCCTTATTTGTTTATGTTCCTGATTCCGGCAATAACCATGCGTTCATTGGCAGAGGAACAAAAAGACGGAACATTCGAATTACTGGCTACACGGCCTCTCCGCGACTGGGATATCGTGCTCGGTAAGTTCTTTGCTTCTCTGGCTATTGTGATTCTGGCTCTGTTGCCAACTATCATTTATTATATTACGGTCTATCAGCTTGGGGTTACTCAGGGTAATGTAGATACCGGAGCAGTGATTGGTTCTTATCTGGGTTTGATATTTTTGGGGGCAGCTTTTACATCTATCGGACTTTTCACCTCATCGCTTTCTAAAAATCAGATCATAGCATTCACCTTCGCAGTTTTTCTTTCATTTTTCGCTTTCAGCGGATTTGATTCTATGAGTTCGATTCTATCTCTGCAGGGCATTGCCGGGGTACTAACCGGATTGGGAATCAGTGAGCATTATCAGTCGATCAGCAGGGGAGTGCTTGATACAAGAGACCTGATCTATTTTTTGAGTTTTACAGCTCTGTTTCTTTTAATCACTAAAACGATTTTAGGAGGTAGAAAATGGTAAATCGTAAAAAAGCCGACCTAATTACTCTCGCAATTGCCATTGCGGTAATTCTTGTTATAAATTTTCTGGGCTCCCTGTTTTTTACGCGTATTGATTTTACGTCAGAAAAGCGATATACCCTTTCGGATGTAACAAAAGATATTCTTAATTCGCTCGATGATAAGGTTCAGGTTACTGTTTATCTGGAAGGCGAGTTCCCTGCAGGTTTTAAGAGATTGCGAAACTCTACCAGAGATCTGCTCATAGATTTTGAAGCCTATTCTGATAACAGACTTCAGTTTGGTTTTGTTAATCCCATGTCGGGTGATCAGCAGGCTCAGGAACAGGCTTATCAGCAATTGCTTGAAAAAGGACTCGAGCCTACAAATCTGAGTGTAAAAACAGAGGATGGGATGTCGCAGAAGATTATTTTCCCGGCTGCAATGATTACCTATAAAGGTGCGCAAATACCGGTTAAGCTTTTGCAGAACAGGACAGGTTCCAGTCCCGAGGAAGTTTTGAATAATTCAATTCAAAACCTGGAATATGCTTTTGCCAGTGCTGTGAAGAAGCTTAGTACCGGTGGTTCTGTACGTGTTGGTTTTACCGAAGGTCATGGCGAATTAACAGATATGCAGCTTAGCGATGCCATTAAATCGCTGGGCGATTCTTATGAAGTTGGGCGGGTTAATCTTCAGACAATTCCATTCGGCGGACTTGATCAGTTGAAGCTTTTGATTATTGCTAAACCTGATCAGGCCTTTTCTGAAGCCGAGAAATATAAAATAGATTATTTCCTGATGAAAGGAGGTAGAATTATCTGGTCGCTTGATCAGGTAAATGCAGATCTGGATAGCTTAAGAGGGGCATCAGAGCAGCTTGCATTCCCGAAAAAACTGGATATCGATGATATGCTTTTCAAGTATGGGCTTCGTATGAATTATGATTTGCTGGCAGATATGAATTGTGCTCAGATACCTCTGAACGTAGGGGATATCGGAGGGCAATCACAGATTCAAATGCTTCCCTGGTTGTTTTATCCGGTATTTGTTCCGGTATCAGCTCATCCGCTTGTAAAAAATCTGGATGGAATCCGTTCTGAATTTCCCGGAAGTATCGACCTTATTGAATTGAAGAATGTGCATTCTGAAGTACTTCTGGCTTCCTCGCCATTCAGCAGGAAGATTGATGCACCTACGATGCTCTCATTGAATATGGTTGAAAAGGAGCCTGATCCCGAACAATTTAAGGGCGTACCTAAGCCTTTTGCCGTTTTGCTTGAGGGTGAGTTTCCCTCTAATTTCAGAAACCGGCCGGTGCCGGAAGGGATCAATGAAAAGGTCAGCATTCCTGAAAAGAGCCGAAACGGTAAAATGATAGCTATTGCAGATGGGGATGTTTTTAAAAACCAGATCAATACCAAAGATGGCTCTCCGTATCCGCTTGGTTTCGACCGCTATACTCAGGAGCAATATGCCAACAAGAGTCTGCTGTTAAATGCTGCCGATTACCTGACCGATGATTCAGGGATCATCAGCCTGCGTAATAAGGAAATTAAACTGCGTCTGCTCGACAGGGTAAAAATCCGACAGGAAAAAACCTTCTGGCAGCTGATTAATATCGGATTGCCGCTGCTGATGTTGATAGCCTGTGGTATTTTTCAACATTACTACCGCATTAGGAAGTATACCCGTTAAATTGTATATTTTTGGATTGTAAAAACCGTTGATAATAATTTTGTCCGGCGGATAATGGCTGATTAGGAACTACCGAAAAGCTTTACTATTATTGTTTTTCAGATATTTGAATATGAGATTTATAGTTTCAACATCAACCTTATTAAAGCAGTTGCAGGCGGTAAACGGTGCATCAAGCAGTAGTACGGTTTTGCCAATTCTCGAAAATTTTTTGTTCGAGATCAAGGATGGAGTGCTTACTGTTTCGGCTACAGATTTGCAGACCAGTATGACCACTTCACTTTCTGTCGAGTCTAAAGAAGACGGAAAGGTGGCTATTCCTTCAAAAATTTTACTCGAGACTTTAAAAACACTTCCTGATCAGCCGATCTCTTTTTCAGTTGATGACAAAACTTTTGCGATTGAGATCAGTGCAGGTGACGGGAAATATAAACTGAGCGGTGAAAATGGTGAGGATTTCCCTAAAATCCCTACTGTAGATAACCCTTCATCCGTTGCAATGCCGGCATCGGTGCTGGCTGAGGCAATCAACAAAACTCTTTTTGCAGTAAGCAGTGATGAGCTTCGCCCTGCCATGACGGGTGTGTTCTGCCAGTTGAGCCCGCAGCACATTACATTTGTTGCTACCGATGCTCATAAACTGGTTAGATATCGTCGTCTGGATACTAAATCTGAGGCTCCGGCAACCTTTATTCTGCCTAAAAAAGCACTTACTCTTTTAAAAGCTTCACTTCCTTCCGACGATGTAAATGTATCTGTTGAGTATAACAGTACCAGTGCCTTCTTCAGGTTTGGTAATATTAATCTGATCTGCCGTCTGATCGATGAGCGTTATCCTGATTATGAGGCAGTAATTCCAACTAACAATCCAAACAAATTAATCATCGACCGTGCTTTGTTCCTGAACTGTCTGCGTCGTGTGGTTATTTTTGCAAATAAAACTACACATCAGGTACGGTTGAAAATCACCGGAAGTGAGTTGAATATTTCATCCGAAGATGTTGATTTTGCTAATGAGGCTCATGAACGTCTTTCCTGCCAGTACGAAGGAGAGGATATGGAAATTGGGTTCAATGCAAAATTCCTTATTGAAATGCTGAATAATCTTGGTGGCGAGGAGGTTCTTCTTGAAATGAGCAGTCCGAACCGTGCAGGTTTACTGATGCCTCAAACACACGACGATCAGGAAGATGTACTGATGCTGGTTATGCCTGTGATGTTAAACAATTATGTATAGATTTTTGAACAGCTTGCTGTAAATATAGCTTCTGTTTATCGCTTTTATTGAAATGGCCTGGTTCTTGAACCAGGCCATTTTGTTATATGGCCAATCTGGCTTCATCAAAAAAACTTCGAATTATGAAAACCTCAATTAAATTAAACAAGTATCAAATACCCGGTCTGTTAACCGGGCTTGTTGCAGCTATTATGTTGTTAAGCTCCTGCAGTAAAGATGATAATGAAGTGATCATTCAGGGAGAGGCAAAGGTGATGATCGTTAATGCGGCATCCGGTTCACAGCCTCAGGATTTTTATCTGGATAATACCAAGGTGAACACCGAAGCTGTTGCCTATTCGCAAAGCACATCTTACATTACAACCGGTGCAGGTAACGAACGAAAGGCTGAATTCAGAAACAGCGGCAGTGCCAGTGCCAACTTTTCAGCGTATGTAAATCTTAGCCCAAATGAAAACTACACCTTCTTTTACACTGGAAAAGCAGATGGGTCAGGAACCAGCAGTGCTGTATTCAAAGATGAAAAGACTGCTTCTTCAGCCAATAAGGCTAAGGTAAGATTTGTTAATCTGGCTGAAGGTCTTGCAAGCGCTAATCTGCTGGTTACCGGAGGAATCGTATTCGCTTCAAATGTGATGTTTGGAAATGCGTCTGATTTCATTGAAGTAGACCCAGGTACCTTTGTCCTGCAGACTGTGCTTTCTACCAGTACATCGACTTCTGTTAATCTGGGTAGTTTTACCCTTCAGGCTGGAAAGATTTATACCATTTATACCAGCGGTTCTTTAACAGGAAGTGCTCAAACAGCTATCTCAGCAAAGCTTATCACTCATAATTAATCATTCTTGTGCAATTAAACCAGAAAACTCAGGGTCTTTGCCCTGAGTTTTCTATTTTTGGCAAAAATTAGCGAAGACTTTGGAAATTATTCAGCAACTAATCGATTTTATACTTCATATTGATAAGCATCTTATTGAAATTGTTCAGGACTATAAAACATGGACTTACCTGATCCTGTTTCTGATCATTTTTGCTGAGACCGGATTTGTAGTAACGCCATTTCTTCCGGGCGATTCTTTGTTATTTGCTGCCGGTGCCATTATTGCTAAACCTGAAAGTGGGTTAAATATATTCCTGATGTGCATTTTGCTGATCTTTGCAGCCATTATAGGCGATCTGGTTAATTATCATATTGGTAATTTTATAGGCCATAAAGCATTCAGTGGAAAATATAAGCTGCTGAAAAAGGAATACCTGGATAAGACCCAGGCATTTTATGAAAAGCATGGGGGTAAGACTATAATATATGCCCGCTTTATTCCGATTATCAGAACTTTTGCTCCTTTCGTGGCAGGAGTTGGAACAATGAGCTATCTGAAATTTGCGACATATAATATCACCGGTGCGGTCTTATGGGTTGTTTCTTTCTTATTTATAGGTTATTTCTTTGGTGGTTTACCTGTAATCAAAGAGAATTTTACCTATGTTATTTTTGGGATTATAATCTTCTCCATACTTCCTCCTTTAATCGAAGTGATTCGGGGGAATAAGCAAAGCAAAGCCTGAAACTTCTGATTAATTTCTATTGCCTGAATATCTCTTACAACGTATTCCAATCATTTTACAGCCTCAACTTAAAAATTAACCCTTAATTTACAATGGAAATTATTAGTAATATCCTCGATTTTGTATTGCATATAGACAAATACCTGATTAAGATTGTAAGCGATTACCGTACCTGGACTTACCTCATTATTTTTATGGTCATTTTTGCTGAAACCGGTTTTGTGGTAACACCTTTTCTTCCGGGAGATTCCTTGCTTTTTGCTGTAGGAGCATTAATTGCCAAGGGAGAAACCGGGCTGAATATCTATATTATGGGTGTACTGCTTATTGCAGCCGGTATTAGTGGTAATACCATTAATTATATAATGGGTAATTTTCTGGGTTCAAAGGTCTTCAAGCCGGGTAATAAGATATTAAAGATCGAATATTACGATAAAACCAAAGAGTATTTCAATAAAAGGGGAGGAAACGTTCTTATTTTTAGCCGCTTTATGCCCATATTCAGAACAATGGCTCCATTCGTGGCCGGAGTGGGTAAAATGAAGTTTGGTCAGTTTACCTATTATAATATAGCAGGAGCAATTTTGTGGATTGTTAGTTTTCTCGGTATTGGTTTTGTTTTTGGTAATATTCCCTTTATCAGAGACAATTTCACTTATGTAATGCTGGTGATTATTGTACTTACAATTTTGCCGGCGGTAATTGCTGCTGTAAGAGCAAAGAATTCAATGTCGGTATAATTCAGTTTTCGTCCCGGCCCAATATTTTACCTTTTTTAAACAGGTCAGAGATTCTTTGTTCTTCAGATTTTTCAGATTCGCTGAATGCCTTTGTCTCAAAATTTTTCAGCTTAGGTTGTCCGGCATCTACCCATGCCGAGTACCAGTAACTTCCTGTCATGAGTATTGAAGAACGCAATTGCCGTTCTACCATACCTTTCATGGCCTGATGATAGGCAAGAGAGTATTCTTCAGAATATTGCCTTATTACAATTCCATTGCGCTCACTGAAACTGAATTTCCGATCTGAAGGCATTGTTTTATTAATTCTTGATTCAATTTTCAGAACAGAGTCGGTATATGAGTGCGCTGTTTTTAATATGTTCCATGCTGTTTTAAGAGGGTTTTCTATATAACGTGCCTGACCGGTCAGGAAGTCGTACTCTGAAGAGAATAATTCAGGCAAACGGCTCTCCCAAAAACCATGTATGCCGGTTTGTCCGCTCAGTTGTCCGTTGTAGTTTTCTGTGGTATGCAATGGCACATGAGCATCAGAAACATAATGCCCAAGGTCGGCAGATAGTCTGAGAATCTGAATCGAATCCCTTTGCTGAAATGCCTTAATAAGTGAATAATAGGTTCTTTCGATTTGCCATGGTAAAATTCCATTCTCCAGAAGAACTCGGTTTGTGAATTTGAGTTCGGCATCCTTCCATTTTTCGGGGATACTGTCAAATGGATTATTGCCGTAGCGGTCGGCGTCAATAAAATGTCTTGCAGCTTCTGCCGTGTCTGAATAGCGGCGTTTATCGGCATCTACAGCATGCTCAGTTATAAAATCAATATTGCTTTTGTAAAACCTGATCATATCTCCTGGCAGGATAAATACAGCGGTTCTGTTGATTTTTTGATGCCCGAAAAATCCCCAGGAAATACAAAAGAGGGCAGAGCTTATGACCAGGAAGTTGAGCAGGCCTTTATTCATGGGTTTATTTTTTTGCTTAAATTCCGTTCCTTTTCATTAAAGAAAGAAAATAATTATTCAGAGGAAGGTCGAATTATTTAACGGTAAGAATATTTAACAGCATGCAATTTTCAGGGTATTTAAAGCAATTTTGCCTGATTTTACGTACGGATTAGGGGGTCTTGATTTTTTATGCAAATCACAAATCTGATTTTTTTAAATTATGCTTTGTATTTTAAAATAATCAGCATATATTTGCAGTCCTTAAAAGAAGGACGGAATAATAAGCTTAAGAAATGGCAAATCATAAATCATCGATAAAAAGAATTAGATCAAACGCGGCTAAGCGTTTACGTAATCGCTATCAGGCGAAAACCACCAGAAGTGCAATTAAAAGATTACGTACAACTACTGATAAAGCAGAAGCTACACCGCTTTTGAGTAAAGTGATCTCAATGCTTGATCGTTTGGCTAAAAAGAACATCATACACAAGAACAAAGCTTCAAACAATAAATCTAAACTGACAAAGTTTGTTAACGGATTGAAGTAATTCATAAAGGTATTTTCTAAAAAGGGATTCTGATTTTTTTCAGAATCCCTTTTTTTTATGCTCAGTTCTTTTAGATTTAGCTATGAGAACTTATGAGCAAAAAATAACAATCAAGGCCTGGGCAGAGGAAGATCGTCCCAGAGAAAAACTTTCTGTTCAGGGCAGAAGAAGTTTGAGTGATGCTGAACTTATTGCTATTCTTATAGGCTCAGGAAACAGGGATGAAAGCGCTGTTGAATTAAGTAAAAGAATCCTCTATTCCTGCAATAATGATCTGAATCAGCTTGCCCGGCTCAGTATTTCAGAATTATCCCGATTTAAGGGTATTGCCGAAGCAAAAGCGATCAGCATTGTTGCAGCGCTGGAGCTTGGAAGGCGAAGGAAGGAATCTGCAAATCCGAAGGGAACGCAGGTAAAGAACAGCATTGATGTTTATGAATCAATTGTGTCATGTTTCAGGGATCTGAATCACGAAGAATTCTGGATTGTAGTTTTGAACCGTGCCAATATAATCACATCAAGACATCTGATAAGTAAAGGAGGGCAGTCAGGTACTATTGCCGATCCTAAGATAATCTTTAATATTGCCCTTGAAAACCATGCGGCATCATTGATACTGGCTCATAATCATCCTTCGGGTAATTTGAAACCCAGCAATGCAGATATGGAGCTTACACGAAAGTTAAGGTCGGCCGGTCAGTTGCTGGATATTCCTATTCTTGATCATCTGATTATAACCGATATTGGATTCCTAAGCTTTGCAGATGAGGGGATTCTCGACTGATGTCTGTTGCTGTAGTTTAATTCATCAAACTTATCTCACATCTCGCATCTCAAATCTCATATCTCTTGTTATCTTTGCCATTTAGCATTTTTATAACATGAAGATCTCTTATAAGTGGCTGCAGCAATTCATTCAAACAGATAAAACTCCTGAAGAACTATCCCTGATTCTGACCAATATTGGTCTGGAGGTGGAAAGTTTGGAAAAGGTTCAGTCGGTTCCCGGCGGACTTGAGGGTTTGGTGATCGGCTATGTGAAAGAATGTGTTCAGCACCCTAATGCCGATCGTCTTAAGGTTACCAAAGTGGATGTAGGCCTAGCAGAAGATCTTCAGGTGGTTTGTGGCGCAAATAACGTTGCTGCCGGACAAAAAGTGGTTGTAGCTACGGTGAATACTACGGTATATCCAACTTCAGGTGAGCCTTTTAAAATCAATAAATCCAAAATCAGAGGTGAGGTTTCTGAAGGGATGATTTGTGCAGAGGATGAAATTGGATTGGGGCATGATCATGCAGGTATTATGGTTCTTGATTCTGATGCAAGGGTAGGTTCCCCTGCAAAAGAGTATTTCAAACTTGAAGATGATTATATGTTCGAGATCGGTTTGACCCCTAATCGGGCAGATGCTGCTTCCCATCTTGGAGTAGCCAGAGATTTGGCCGCCTATCTTAAGATTGAGCTCAAAATGCCTGATCTTTCAGGTTTTAAAACCGATTCTAATGATCTGATCATTCCTGTTACAGTTGAGGATAAAGATGCATGTGGCAGATATTCTTCTCTGACCATCAGTGGTGTAACCATTAAGGAATCGCCAGATTGGTTAAAGGATAAATTGAATACGATTGGTGTCAGACCAATTAATAATGTGGTTGATGTTACTAATTATGTTCTCCATGACCTTGGTCAGCCTTTACATGCCTTTGATGCTGATGAGATTAAAGGACAGAAGGTTTTGGTTAAAAAGTGTGCTGAAGGTACCGTATTTCAAACTTTAGATGAGGTTGAACGCAAGTTGTCTGCTGAAGATCTGATGATATGTAATGCTGAAGCATCTATGTGTATTGCCGGAGTATTTGGTGGAATTTCTTCGGGAGTAAAGACTTCAACTACCCGTATTTTTCTGGAGAGTGCTTGGTTTGATGCGGTTTCGGTTCGTAAAACTTCAAAACGTCACGGGCTTAAAACGGATGCCTCATTCAGATTTGAAAGAGGAACAGATCCTGATATCACTGTTATTGCGCTGAAGCGTGCCGCATTGCTGATCAAAGAAGTAGCAGGCGGACAGATCAGCTCTGAAATTTCTGATATCTATCCTTCTCCGGTAGCACCTTTTGAAGTTAGAATTAATTTTAAGAATGTTAACCGTTTGATAGGTAAGGAAATAGCAGCCGATGAGATTCGGTCAACATTAAGCGGACTAGGGATTAATATTGTTGCAGAAGATGCGGATGGAATGCTCCTGAATGTGCCGCCATTTAAGGTTGATGTAACCCGGGAAGTTGATATCATCGAGGAGATTCTCAGAATTCACGGATATGATAATGTGGAGATACCTACACAAATCCGTGCTTCATTGAACTATTCCAGCAAACCTGATAAGGAAGTGCTGCAGAATCAGGTGGCTGATATGCTTACCGGAAATGGCTATCTCGAAATTTTAAGCAACTCACTTACAAAATCAGCTTATTCAGCGCAACCTGAACTGGCCGTGAAGATCCTGAATCCACTCAGCAGTGATCTGGATGTAATGCGTCAGAGTTTGCTTTATTCGGGCCTGGAGGCGGTGTCTTATAATCATAACAGGAAGAATGCTGATCTGAAATTATATGAATTTGGAAAGGTTTATTCTATTGATAACGGGAATTATAAAGAAAATCAACGCCTTTCAGTGTTCATTACCGGCGAAAAGCAGTCAGAGAACTGGAATGTAAAAGCAGGCAATGCAAGTTTTTATAACCTGAAATCATTAGTTGATCTGGTAATTAGCAGGTTAAATATTAAAGGTTTATCAAGTGCTGATACCGCAAATCCTGATTTCGCATACGGGATCAGTTACAGCAAAGGAGATAAGTCGCTTGTTGATTTTGGATCTGTTTCAAAGAAGACCTTAAAAAAACTGGATATTGCTTCGGAAGTTTTTTATGCCGACTTTGATTGGGATCTTATTATTCGATCAGTGAGAAATAATAAGATTACTTATACGGAAGTGTCTAAATTCCCTTCGGTAAGACGTGATCTTTCTATGCTGCTGAACAAGGATATTACATTTGAACAGCTGAAGCAGATTGCACTCAAGACTGATAAGAGTCTTTTGAAGGAAGTAAATGTATTTGATGTTTACATCGGGGATAAGCTTCCGGAAGGTAAAAAGTCATATGCGCTGAGTTTCCTGATTCAGGATGAAGAAAAAACACTGACAGATAAGCAGATTGAAAGCCTGATGCAGAAATTAATTCTTAATTTAGGGAAGCAGGCCGGAGCGGAGATTAGAAAGTAATACGTAATAAGTTTTACGTTATAAGTTTTACGTAATACGTTCTACGTTGTAAGTTACGTATAAACAAGAGCGTAAAACTGATAATGTAGCACGTAAAACTTATAACGTATAACGTAAAACGTACAACTACAAAGATGGTAGCAGATCAGTTAAGTAAGGTAGTAGATAAAACAGTCAGGTTAATTGAGCTTTGTTCGGTTTTACAGGAGGAGAATGATTTATTGAAGCTGGAAAATGATTCTCTGTCTCAGTTACTTGAAAATGCTAAAAATAAGAATGCCGAACTCGAAGAAAAGTTAAGAATCATGACCTTGGCGCGATCTTTGGAGGGTAAGGTAGCGGATGAATTGGGACTGAATGAAAAAGCTCTTGACATAAAGCAAAAAATTACCGAATTTGTACGCGAAATAGATAAGTGTATTGTATTGCTTAAAAAGTAGTACATAGTGAATTAAGCTCAAATGGGAGAAATCTCCATAAAAATAAATATTGCTGACAGAGTTTACCCTTTAAAGGTAAGCATGGAAGAAGAGGAAGTGATTAGAAGGGCGGCTAAAGTTATAAATGAACGCATAAAGGAATATCAGGAGAATTATGCGGTTAGAGATAAACAGGATTTGTTGTCCATGTGTGTGTTACATTATGCTACAGCTACGCTGAAAGCCGAAAGAAAGGTGATGCATGAAGACACGGATGTGGCAGAGAAAGTTTATCAACTGGATCAGCTACTTACAGACTTTTTTTCGAAGTAATATATCGTTCTTTAGAATTCAGAGCAATAAAGATTTAACCGCAGTTAAATTTTTAAGTTTCACTATTTAAAGCTTAACACTTCAGTATTAGAAGAGTTAAAAAGATCTGCCATTTGCCTGCATCTGGTTAAGATTTAAACTCTAATCCTAATGAATGAAGCTTTTACAGTACATGAGGCTTAAAATTTAGTTGCGGTTTTTTTATTTAATAAACAATTATGAACATATTACAGATAGTACTTTTTATTATACTGGGACTTGCTGTTGGGGTAGTACTAGGGCGGTTTCTCCTGCTGAAATTATTCAGAAATCAGGAGCTGAACGCACAGAATAAGGCTAAAAAAATTCTTAAGGATGCCGAAACCAATGCAGAGATCCTTAAAAAGGATAAGCTGCTGGAAGCCAGAGAGAAATTTCTGCAGATGAAAGCTGATCATGAACAGGAAATCAATGCGAAAAATAATACGATTAATCAGCGCGAAAATTCAATCAAACAGAAAGAGCAGTCGCTTAATCAGAAGATTGAAAACCTGAACCGTAAGGAAGAGGAATTAAACAATGTAAAATCTAATCTTGAAAAGCAGATAGAGCTTGCAAAGAAGAAGCAGGAAGATGTTGATGTGCTTAAAAATCAGCATATCCAGCAAATGGAAGCAATTGCAGGTTTATCTGCTGAAGACGCTAAAAATCAACTGATTGACTCATTGAGAGAAGAGGCTCGTACTCAGGCAATGATTCAGATCAAGGATATTGTTGATGAGGCAAAACTTACAGCCAGTAAGGAAGCTAAAAAAGTTGTTATTCAGACTATTCAGCGTACCGCTACAGAAAGTG
The DNA here is from genome assembly GCF_029360775.1 of Daejeonella sp. H1SJ63. Taxonomy (GTDB): domain Bacteria; phylum Bacteroidota; class Bacteroidia; order Sphingobacteriales; family Sphingobacteriaceae; genus Daejeonella. The sequence goes on from NZ_JARKMZ010000036.1 coordinate 106,387, forward strand.
CCATTGAAAACACCGTTTCAATCTTTAATATTGAAAATGATGAGATCAAAGGCAGAGTTATCGGACGTGAAGGTCGCAATATCCGTGCTCTTGAAGCAGCAACAGGAATTGAGATCATTGTGGATGATACCCCTGAAGCAATCATTCTTTCAGGTTTTGATCCGGTAAGACGCGAGATCGCCCGGCTTGCTTTGCACCGTCTGGTAACGGACGGCCGTATTCACCCGGCAAGAATTGAAGAGGTGGTTGCTAAAACCAAGAAACAGATCGAAGATGAAATCGTTGAAATTGGCGAGCGTACCGTAATTGACCTCGGAATTCATGGACTTCACCCTGAATTGATCAGAATGGTAGGCAGAATGCGTTACCGGTCATCGTATGGACAGAACCTCTTGCAGCATTCGCGCGAGGTTGCTAATTTCTGTGCTACTATGGCGGCAGAACTTGGCCTGAATGTGAAGCTGGCTAAACGTGCCGGACTTTTACATGATATAGGTAAAGTGCCTGACGATAACCCTGAATTGCCGCACGCTATCCTTGGTATGCAGCTCGCTGAAAAGTATAAGGAACATCCTGAAGTTTGTAATGCTATCGGAGCTCACCATGATGAAGTAGAGATGACTTCGATGATTTCTCCGATTATCCAGGCTTGTGATGCGATTTCGGGTGCCAGACCGGGTGCCAGACGTGAAGTAGTGGAAAGTTATATCAGACGTTTAAAAGAGCTTGAATCTCTTGCATTATCTTACCCGGGTGTGGAAAAGACTTTTGCGATTCAGGCTGGCAGGGAGTTACGTGTTGTGGTAGAAAGTGAAAGAATCAGTGATGCCGCAGCAGAAATTCTTGCTGCTGATATTTCAAACAGAATTCAAACTGAAATGACCTATCCCGGACAGATCAAAGTAACGGTAATCCGCGAAACCAGATCTGTGTCTTACGCGAAATAGAATCGTTTTATTCCATTATAACAGGATATGCCGGATTTTGGTCCGGCATATCCTGTTTATAGTAAATTGTTCAATTCTTTTTATATTTAATGATGCAAAAGCAAGAAGAGAAGCGTTTAGTGGATGTATATTTTGATAAGTATTCAGAAAGTCATCAGAATCCGACTAATAAAATCATTCACTGGATTTGTGTTCCCCTGATTGTATTCAGTCTGTTTGGACTGATCTGGGCAATTCCTTTTCCTTATCTTGATTTCCTTGGCAGATATAATGGCTATGTGAATTTTGCCTCATTTTTGATTGCATTTGCTATCTATTACTATTATAAACTGTCCCCGGTATTATCCTATCTGATGTTGCTGCTGATGATGTTTTTCTCTGCAGGTATTGTAAGCCTGGAGAAAATGCACAATAATGAAGGCTGGCCGCAAATGTGGCAGGTTTGTCTGGGTATTTTTGTCTTATCCTGGATTGGTCAGTTCATTGGCCATAAAATAGAAGGGAAAAAGCCTTCATTCTTTGATGACCTCAGATTCTTGTTAATAGGCCCGATCTGGCTGCTTCATTTTTTATTGAAGAAGGCAGGAATCAAATATTAGTTTTGCTACAAACCGGTTTTCTTTAATACTGATCCCCGGCAGAATAATTCTGCATGTTGATTTGTCAGGGATGTTTTGCCCCGTTTTTTTTTAAGATTTTCGGATGTGATGTCAGATTTCTGATGTTTTTATAAATCTCTTCTTTGTCATTTCTGTGTCAGCAGAATTTTGATATTTTGCCTGTTTCTAATGTTAACAACCCCTGATTTGACAGATTCTTTATGTAGAATTAATCTGTAAAATCTCTTTTTCAGGCCTTTAAATGCATTTTTCAGGCCTGGATACAGCTAAAGATCATTGTAGTTTATTGCTTGATTCCGCTTAACGTTTTCTTAACATACTTAACAATTAATTTATTTATTGGTAATTCATCTATAACACTAATGCAATAATGACTTAACACTGTGGTAATACTTTTGTACAAATCAAAATTTAAACAATTGAAACACAACGTTAATCATCGGATCTTAAGCTTAATTGTATTCTTAACATTAAGTACATTAACAGCTTTTAGTCAGCAAACCGGAAAAATTTCCGGAGTAGTAAGTGATTCCAAAACCAGTGAAACATTAATTGGCCTGACAGTAAAAATTACAGGGGCTACCCAGGGTGCTTCTACTGATATCGAAGGTCGTTACACACTTGCCGGGTTAAACCCAGGTAAGTACAATCTGACATTTTCTTATATCGGATATTCAACAAAGAACATTACAGATATTGAAGTTCTCCCAGGAAAAACAACCACTCTGGATGTGATCATGGAAGAAGCAAGCTCTCTGGCTCTGGAAGAGGTTGTTATTACTGCAACAGTAAGACAGGAAAGTATCAGCGCACTTTATGCTCAACAAAAGAATAGCATCAGCATATCAAGCGGTATAACTTCTGAGTTAATACGCAGGACTCCTGACCGCAGCACTTCTGAGGTATTGAAGCGCGTTAGTGGTGCAAGTATTCAGGAGAATAAATTTGTGATCATCAGAGGACTTGCAGACAGATATAATTCTTCAATTCTGAATAATGCCGTACTTCCATCGTCTGAACCAGATAGAAAGGCTTTTTCATTTGATATTATACCTGCAAACTTAATTGACAGGGTAATAGTTAATAAAACTGCTTCTGCTGATCTTCCTGGAGATTTCGCTGGTGGGGTTATACAGGTTATAACAAGGGATGTTCCGGAAGAGAATTTTCTGAACATTTCTGCGAGCTTTGGGTATAACAGCCAATCGACTTTTAAAGATTTTACTTCAAATGCAAGAAATAAATACGATTTCCTTGGATTTGATGATGGAAGTCGTAAGCTTCCTTCCAGCTTCCCTGCAACATTTCAGGCATACAATCCATTAACAAACGCAGAAAAAGCAAAGTACTCTTCAAAATTAAGCAATGCTTATGGTGAAGTTAATGCAATGGCTATCCCTTCTCAAAATCACCAGTTAACCTGGGGTAAAAGAAAAGATTTAAAGAATGGCGGTTCATTTGGTAATGTGGTCTCTTTAAGCTACAGAAACTCCCAGAACAGAGCGGTGGCGCAAAGAAAGGATTATGAGTTCTCCGGAACACCTTTTTATGAGTACGGCGAAAGCGTGAATAAATATAATACCAGTCTGGGTTTGCTTGCAAACTTTGCCTATATCAAAGGAGCTAATAAGCTTGCTTTCAAAAGTATGTATAACCGGGTATTTGAAGATAATTACACTTCAAGAATCGGATATACCAATGATAATATTCAGGATGTAAGGCTTAATGTATCTGATCTGACAGAGAAAAGTCTGTTAAACTCTCAGCTTGAAGGCGAGCATCAGTTAGGTAAAAAGCAGCTGAAAGTTAACTGGAACTTAAACTATGCAAGAGTTAACAGAGATCAGCCTGATCAAAGAACAATTGATTATCGCCGTTCTCTTGGAACACAGGAACCATTCCGCCTGATTGACAGAAATACAAGACGTCTGTTCTCAGGTCTTGAGGAAAATACTTACGGTGCGCAGACTTCAGTTTCTGTACCGGTGAAGCTTTTTGATCAGCAGTCGACATTTAAAGCAGGTGTATTAAAGCAATACAAAGAGCGTGATTTCGCTGCACGTATTTTCAACTACCTGTACGTTGGGCCGGCTTCATTTGAACACACCTACAGCAGTTTGCCAATCGATCAGATTTTTGCTCCTGCAAACATCAGCGAGAATGCTTATATCTTAAATGATTTTTCAAATAATACGGATAGCTACACAGCAAACTCTGATTTAAATGCCGGCTTCCTGATGTTGGATAATAACCTGAGCAAAAGATTCAGACTTTCTTATGGAGCACGTTTCGAGCAATTTGCACAAACATTGAATGCAATTGATTTTTCAGGTCAGCCGATTGTAGCTAAACAGGATAACTTTGATATTCTTCCATCAGCTAACCTGACATTTAAAGTAAATGATCGTTCAAATATTCGTATGTCAGGTTCACAAACTGTTTCAAGACCTGAGTTCAGAGAACTGGCATTGTTTAACTATTATGACTTTATCAGTCAGACTTCAGTAACAGGTAATCCTAACCTGAAACGTGCCAGGATCTTTAATGCTGACCTTAGATATGAATTATATCCTTCGGCAGGAGAAACCTTTACAATTTCAGGTTTTTACAAAAAATTTAATGATCCAATTGAGCAGCGTGTGAATTCGAATTCAACCCCGGTTGTTAGAGGTATAAATTTTCTGAATGCTGATCAGGCAACATCATTAGGTATTGAACTGGATGTCCGTAAGAAATTATCTTTCCTTGGAGATAAAAACTGGCTGGAAAACATGACTGTATTTGCCAATGCTTCCTATATCGATTCAAAGGTTAAAGGTGTAGGTATCAACAGGCCTTTGCAGGGACAATCGCCTTACCTTTTGAATGCAGGATTGCAATACTTCTCACCTAAGACAGCATTGACATTCACTACAGTGTATAACCGTATTGGACAGAGGATATTCCTTGTAGGATATCAGGGTTATGGAGATATCTATGAGAATGCCCGCGATGTGATTGATTTGCAGGTAAGTAAGAAAGTGATGAAGTCACAAGCTGAAATCAAACTTAATTTCGGTGATATCCTGAATCAAAACACTGTCTTTTATCAGAATAATGCAGGAAACTCCAAAAAGGCTTATGAGGGTGCAGGTATTGACCGTATGATTAACTCTTCCAGATTGGGTTCTAATATCTCATTGTCTTTCTCATACAATATCGGTCTGGGACAGAATAAATAAGAATTGAGAGAGACTTAACGAAGGCTTAAAGTTGAGCTAACATTGGGTCCTTACATTTACAAAAACAAAAATAATAACATGAAATCATTGAAATTTAAGACTTTAATTCTTGCTCTGGCAATTTTTGCAGCATCTTGTCAAAAGGACTCAGGAACCCCTGAAGTTGTTGGAGGAGCTAAACAAACTCTGACTTTGCAGAATGGATCGGTTATTTCCGGTGTTTATAAAAATACGGTTCTTAATCTTACCGAGGGTACTTACATTCTGAAAGGTTATGTATATTTTGAAGATGGCAGTGAGATTAACATTGCAGCCGGAACAACTATCAAAAGTGATGTTTCTGACAAAGGAGCTCTTATAATTGAAAGAGGTGCTAAAATTAACGCTATCGGAACAGCAGCGAAGCCAATCGTATTCACATCAGGTAAAGCACTTGGTCAGCGTAATCCAGGCGACTGGGGTGGTTTGATCATCCTTGGAAAGTCAAAAACCAATCGTTCAACAGAGCCAACTATTGAAGGTGGAGTTGGTAAAAATTATGGTGGTACAGTAGATAATGATAACTCAGGTACATTGAAGTACGTTCGTATCGAATTTGCAGGTATTGCAGCTCAGCCAAATTCTGAGATTAACGGTTTAACACTTGGTGGTGTTGGCTCAGGAACTACAATTGAGTATGTTCAGGTTGCTTATGGTAATGATGATGCATTTGAGATTTTCGGCGGAACCGTAAATGCTAAGTACCTGATTGCTTACGGAACTGCAGATGATGATTTTGACTTTGACTTCGGATACACCGGTAAAATTCAGTTTGGTGTTACACTGAGAGATCCATCATTTGTGGATGGTGGTGATGCTGGTAATGGTATTGAGTGTGATAATGATGGCACCGGTACAAATGCAACTCCTGCAACCCGTCCGGTACTTTCTAACTTTACATTTATTGGCCCTAATGTAGATAATACTTCTTCAAAGAATCACAACTTTGCAAATCGTTTCAGAAGAGCATCAAACTTTGTATTGGACAATTCTGTGCTTGTTGGATGGATGAAAGGTGGCCTTTCTCTGGAATCAGATGCTACCTATAACAGTCTGACCGGAACAACTCCAACCTCTGAGTTTAAGAATAACCTTTTGCATGCATACGCAGCAACATATAAAATTGGTTCTGTAACTGTAACAGGTGCCAGTGATGCAATTGTGAAATCTAAAGCAGAAGCTGCTTCGACAATCACTTTAACTGCTGCTGCTGATGCTAAAATTACTGATCCGTTTAATCTGACAAACCCAAATCTTCTTCCTCAAACAGGTTCTCCTGCTTTAACAGGAGCTGCATTTGCAGGTGATCTTTCTAATTCATTCTTCACTGCTACCACTTACCGTGGAGCATTCGGTACAACGAACTGGATGGCAGGATGGACTAATTTTAATTTCACTAAAGGGGCAAACGGCTATTAAGATCCTTTATTTTGATGTTAGTATAAATACCCGCTGTATGGCGGGTATTTTGCTTTTTAGACTTTTGTAAACCTAATTCTACTTTGCTGAGGGATGATAGCTATATACAACTTCATAATCAGCATTTTGAAACTCTGAAGCAATCTGACCTATTCTTAGGTTTTGTTCTTGTGGTGTTGGCTCACAAACAGAATATTTTTGCCCATTGTAGATAATTGATTTGCCAACAGGTTTATCAAACTGTACGGCCATGCTTATATGCGTAGGGTACAGGAGAGCAATCATCGGTAAATTGTAGATCTCCTTTACCAGGTAAAAGAAAAGTCCTGCCCGGTCATCACAGTCGCTGTATTTTGAAAATAAAGTTAGTTCAGGCGAAAGGCGTTTTTCCTTCCCGAAATTGTCTTCATCATTCTGATACAGGAAAGCATAACGCGTAAATCTCATTAAATAGTCTACGCCTTTTTTCTGTGTCATACCTGTAAGATTTTTTTTAAGTATCGGAATCAGGGAACTGTAGGTTTCATGACTGAGTGGTATATTGAAGTAAGATTCAAAATCCACCCCCGGATAATTGGCGAATATACTTTCTACTTCCGGGTTTAGTTTGATCTGAAAATGATAAGCTTTCTGTTTGTATTGAAACAGGACTTCTTTTTCACGATATGATTCAGGCCTGAAATCAGGCATACGGGTAACTTTATACGAGAATGAATTTTTTGCCTCCGGAATGTTAATCTGAATTGGATATACTTTGTCTTTTTCAAAATCTACCTTTCCATAATCATGATAGTTGAGGCACATGTATTTATTCCCTTCTATACTGAAGAAGGGAATGTCATTGATGTTCTCGTCATTTCTTACGTAAAAAATGATCCTGTTATTTCCTATTGAAAGTCTTGCATCGTATCCTGATTTACTCAGGAAAAACCATTTGTATAAGGTGTATCGATGATAGTTTTCTGCTTTAGGACTGATCTTCTGAGCAGTTTTTCTGATCAGCTGATAATAGATCCAATCATTCAGCTGGTGTTTTTCTTTATAATTGAGCAGTGAGGTTAATACAGACTGATATCTGCTTTGATCCAGTTTGTTATAAAAATCCTTTATGGTCTCTGTGTTGAGCTCTCCTGAAAACTCAATATCAGATGATGGATCAATCTCGAAACTAAAAGTTCCGCTGTAAAATTCTATGCTGAAATTATTTGCAAATGCATAATCAGCCCGAACGCAAAACGTGGCTAATAATAGCAGTTTAAGGCTTAATATGGATATGAGTGACTTCAATTTTCCAATAACTTAACATTAAGTTAACATAAAGATAATGTTTAAGTAACAAAAAGAGCGGATATGCCAGAGTTTTTTTACAATATTTAAGGATTTCTGTTTTATCTGATTAGACATTGAAAGTTTGATTTCGAGTTTCAGGGTACCATTAACTCAGAAAAGTTAGCCGTTTTTGAAGAAATGTTGGATTGGAATTTAAATTGATTGTAAATCTGTGTTTAGGGAATTTTCCTATGTTCACTGTGATAGCAATCTGAATTCTTCAGAAGAATTGAATTTTCAAATTAACATACGGCCATGAAATATATCAGATCATATTTTTCTTTTTCCAGAAAAGAACTGAATGGAATTATATTGCTGCTGACTCTGGTGTTGATTACTCTTTCGTTCCCTGTAATTTACCGCTATTATAGTGAAGATACTCTGTACGACACCAGTAACTTTGAGTTGGAAATCCTTGAACTTAAAGAACAGATTAGCAAAGCCCGTGCTCATCAACCGTTAAAAGAAGCCATTAAAGCAGAATATTTCATGTTTGATCCGAATATGCTGGATGAAAAATCATGGAGGAAACTTGGACTCTCGGATAAGCAGATCAAAGTGATTTATAAATATGAATCAAAAGGAGGGAAGTTTAATAGTAAGGAGGATTTGAAAAAGATGTATTCTATAAGTGCTGAGCAGTATTTAAAGCTGGAACCTTATATCCGCATTGTTAATCCAACGTCATTTGAAAAGAAAAGCAGAAAGATATCTTTCATAAACGCCGCCCGGGAAAAGCAGAATACTGAGGTAGTGATGGTAGAAATTAATTCAGCTGACTCAGCAATGTTAACTGCAATTCGTGGAATTGGTCCCGCTTTTGCATCCAGAATTATCAGGTATAGAAATCGTCTGGGAGGCTTTTATAAAAAGGAACAGTTAAAGGAAGTTTATGGTCTTGACTCCGCTAAATTTCAACAGATTGATGATCAGATTGTTTTAGATTCAAAGCTTATCAGCAGAATAGACCTCAATTCAGCTACGTTTGAACAGCTTAAAAAGCACCCTTATTTGACATATAAACAAATGAATGCCATTCTTCAGTATCGCAGGCAGCATGGTCCTTTTGGTAGTATTGATGAATTAAATAAAGTTGCTCTGCTCAATGAAGAAATTATCCGTAAAATTGAGCCATATATTTCATTCAATCCATGATCAGTAAAGAGCTTGATAAGGCTATTCGTGATATAGCCAATTTCCCAAAGCAGGGCATTGTTTTCAAAGATATTACACCAATACTTAAAGATTCTGCATTATGTACTGCGGTGATTGATGAATTTGTTCATCGCCTTGAAGGAGTACAGGTCGATGTGGTTGCCGGAATAGAAAGCAGAGGTTTTTTATTTGGTTTGATGCTGGCCAACCGCTTGCAGGTACCATTTGTACCCGTCCGTAAAAAAGGTAAACTGCCCTTTAAAACAGTTGAGGAGCCTTGTGAATTGGAATACGGCTCAGCCATTCTTGAATTGCATGTGGATGCAATTAGTCGGGGGCAGAGGGTATTGGTACATGATGATCTGCTTGCAACCGGTGGTACCGTTGGTGCTGCTACACGATTGGTTCAGAAACTGGATGGCGTTATAGCCGGATATGCTTTTGTGGTCAGTCTCGATTTTTTAAATGCCAGTGAGAAACTTCGGAATGTTTCTGAAAATATTATTAGCCTGGTGTCTTACAAATAATTGTTTCGGATGAGATTGGTCTCATTCCTCTTTAAAACAATTTATTGAACCGGGAACCATGTTACCCTGTTGGTTTTTGGATGTTTTTAGTCTGAAGAAGCCTGTTTAATTGCTATTATTGTATAACTAACCAAATTTTATGCAGGCAATTACAAACCTCGGTCATGAAGGTATTAACTTCAGTTTGTCCGAAAATCAACAGATGATCATCGGCACGGTTCGCGATTTTGCAGAAAAGCATATTCGTCCGAATGTTATGGAATGGGATGAGTCACAGACATTTCCAGTCGAAGTATTTAAGAAACTTGGAGATACGGGCTTGATGGGAGTCCTTGTTCCTGAAGAATATGGAGGCGCAGGTTTGGGATATTTCGAATATGTAAGTGTCATATCAGAGATCGCCAAAGTTTGTGGTTCAATTGGTTTATCCTTAGCAGCCCATAATTCATTATGTACAGGCCATATTCTGGCATTTGGGAGCGATGAACAGAAAAGACGCTGGCTTCCCAAACTGGCATCAGCAGAATGGATAGGAGCATGGGGATTAACCGAAGCAAATACAGGGTCAGATGCATTAGGCATGAATACTACGGCGGTTTTGGAAGGGGATTATTATGTAGTTAACGGTTCCAAGAACTGGATCACTCATGGTAAATCAGGGAACATAGCCGTTGTGATGGTACGTACCGGTGAAAAAGGTGATTCAAAAGGTATTTCAGCGCTGGTTATCGAAAAAGGTACAACCGGATTTGCACATGGCAAAAAGGAAAATAAACTGGGTATGAGAGCTTCTGAAACAACGGAGCTCATATTTGATAATTGCCTTGTACCTAAAGAAAATTTGCTGGGTAAAGAAGGGGAAGGCTTTAAGCAGGCAATGTACGTTTTGGATGGAGGAAGGATTTCGATAGCAGCATTGGCATTAGGCATGGCAAAAGGGGCGATGAATGCTGCCGTTAATTACTCAAAACAGCGTTATCAGTTTGGTCAGCCTATTTCTTCATTTCAGGGAATTTCATTTAAAATAGCTGATATGGCTACTGAAATTGAAGCTGCTGAGTTATTGATTATGCAGGCAGCAGATCTGAAGAACAGAGGAGCAGAAGTTACCAGAATTGCTGCGATGGCCAAATATTATGCTTCAGAGGTTTGCGTAAGAACAGCAACTGAAGCTGTTCAGATCTTTGGTGGTTACGGTTATACCAAGGATTTTCCGGTTGAAAAGTTTTACCGCGATTCAAAATTATGTACCATTGGTGAAGGTACCTCTGAAATACAGAAGATTGTTATCGCCAGGGAGGTGCTGAAATAAGAATGAGCGGGTTTGACTATGGGAATTAGTTTTTCTAAATTTAGATGGGACCTTAAAATATCAGTTCGAATTCTAAAATTTTCATTGTAGAATCTATTGCTCAACTTTTAAGTTAAAATTCCTGATTATTCCTTTCAGGATTAGGTTCAGTAGAAAAATAATTGAGCTGGTCAAAGCTATTTTAAACTCAGATTCAGATCCGATAACAGGGCATCAGCCCAATCAGTTTTCTGAATTTTATACTTGCTTTAGGTGGTTCTTCTTTTAATTTTGGCTCTGCTTTAGGAATTATTAATATTTTTTGTAGCTTTGCAGTCCAAAACCGAAAGGGGGTATCTGTAAATTATGATCATTATTAACGTAAAAGACGGCGAATCATTAGATAAAGCATTAAAGCGCTTTAAAAAGAAATTCGAAAAAACCGGTGTTTTGAGAGAGCTTCGTAGCCGTCAGGCATTTGAGAAAAAATCAATTACCCGCCGTACAGAAATTAAGAAAGCTATTTACAAGCAAGGATTAAACATCGAATCTGTTTAATTTTTCTTTTTTTATAAAGCATTAAAGTCTGAAACTATTTGTATATTCAATTCATTGGATGTGCAAATAGTTTTCGATGTTTATAGAGCGCTTTATACGATACCTGCAGTTTGAAAAACGGTTATCCCCGAATACCGTAACTGCTTACCGAAAAGACCTCGAACAATTTTTCGTGTTCCTTCAGACAAGTGATGCCGATATACAAAATGTAGAACATCAGCATGTTAGAGCCTGGATGGTTGAATTGATGGACCAGGGCATTGAGTCCAAAACGATTAATAGAAAAATATCCTGTCTGAGATCCTTTTATAAATTCCTTCAAAGGGAAGAGCTGATTCAATTCAATCCGATGATTCAGGTTAAGGGTCCTAAAATTCCCAGACGTTTACCCGTGATTATAACAGAGCAAAAGATGGACAGTCTTCTGGATGGAGTTCATGTTTTTACTGAAGATTTTTCAGGGTATCGTGACCGGCTGATTATTGAACTTTTATATGGAACCGGTATAAGACTTTCAGAACTGTTGAATTTGAAAGAGGAAGATTTTAACAGATACGAACAATATATTAAGGTTTTAGGGAAGAGGAATAAGCAAAGAATTATTCCTGTAAACAGTTCGCTGGCGACATTGATTGAAAATTATATTAATCTGAAACAAAATCAGGGGTTTGATATTAAATCTTCCGGTTTGATCGTTACCAATGATGGCAGGGATGTATATCCCAGGTTTATTTATAGAAAAGTGAAGCTGATTTTATCTGTAGTATCAACGCATAAGAAGCGTAGTCCGCATATTCTCAGGCACAGTTTTGCAACCTCTCTCTTAAACCGTGGAGCCGATCTGAATGCAATTAAGGAGTTACTTGGGCATTCCAGTCTGGCAGCTACTCAGGTATACACACATAACTCAGTTGAAAAATTAAAGTTAATTTACAAGCAGGCTCATCCTAAAGCCTGATTTTTAAAGCGCATGAATTTGACAATATTACTACCAAAATAAGCTGCTTTAAGCGGCAGGATTATATTAATTTTATATTTATACAAAAGGAGGAAATATGAAAATCAGAGTGCAATCGATCCATTTTACAGCAGACATTAAGTTGCTGGATTTTATACAGAAGAAGGCAGATAAGCTCGATCAGTTTTATGATCAGATCATAGGTGGGGATGTTTATCTGAGGTTAGATAATTCGGAAGACGAGGCAAATAAGATTACTGAGATCAAAATAATGATCCCCGGCAATGATTTATTTGCAAAAGAGCAATGTAAATCATTTGAAGAAGCAACGGATAAAGCTATCGAATCACTCAGGCGTCAGATCGACAAACATAAGGAAAAGCAGCGCTCTCATATAAGTAATCATAAATCGGAGATCACAGCGCAATAATTTTTATTTTTTTTTAATTTGTAAAACCCTGTGAATTAAGGGCTTTTTCGGCAGTCAAAAAGACTGCCGAATTTTTTTTCTAAAAAATTTTGACCGACTTATAATTTTCGTAGATTTGCAGTCCATTTCAGAGGGGGTTGTTCGTCAGGAATAACAAACACTAAATGGGAAGGTTCTTTTAAATTTAAAGAATAAAGGTTTATACATTTCGCCTCCTTAGCTCAGCTGGTAGAGCAACTGACTTGTAATCAGTAGGTCATTGGTTCGATCCCGATAGGAGGCTCGGAAATGTTGGGGGGGTTCCAGAGCGGTCAAATGGGACGGACTGTAAATCCGTTACTTCGGTTTCGAAGGTTCGAATCCTTCCCCCCCCACAACCAATTACGAATTGGTTAATTAAGAATTACGAATGCACGACTAATTCTTAATTCTTAATTTGTAATTAAAAATGCGGAAGTAGCTCAGTTGGTAGAGCGATAGCCTTCCAAGCTATAGGTCGCGAGTTCGAACCTCGTCTTCCGCTCAAAGGTTAATTTGTCGACAATTGGTTCATTGTTTTAAAAATGGACTTTGGCAGATGCCCGAGAGCAAATTTAAAAAGCCGACGTAGCTCAGCGGTAGAGCACTTCCTTGGTAAGGAAGAGGTCATGGGTTCAAGTCCCATCGTTGGCTCAGAATTGTATTTTAGAATAAAACAATAATAAAATTAACCTATTAATTAGTATAAAACAAAATGGCAAAAGAAAAATTTGACCGCAGTAAACCGCATTTAAATATCGGTACAATCGGTCACGTTGACCACGGTAAAACTACGCTTACAGCGGCTATCACTAAAGTATTAGCTGATGCAGGCCTTTCTGAAGCACGTTCATTTGATTCAATTGACTCTGCTCCGGAAGAAAAAGAAAGAGGTATCACCATCAATACTGCACACGTGGAGTATTCAACGGCTAACCGTCACTATGCTCACGTTGACTGTCCTGGTCACGCTGACTATGTGAAGAACATGGTTACTGGTGCTGCTCAAATGGATGGTGCTATCATCGTAGTTGCTGCTACTGATGGTCCGATGCCACAAACCCGTGAACACATCCTTCTTGCCCGTCAGGTAGGTGTACCTTCATTGGTTGTTTTCATGAATAAAGTTGACATGGTTGACGATCCTGAATTACTTGAACTGGTAGAGATGGAAATCCGTGAACTATTAAGTTTCTACGAATTCCCTGGTGATGAGATTCCTGTTATTCAGGGTTCTGCATTAGGTGGATTAAATGGTGATCCTAAATGGGTAGGTAAAATTATGGAGCTAATGGAAGCTGTAGATAGCTACATTCCAATTCCTCCGCGTTTGACTGACCTTCCTTTCCTGATGCCAGTTGAAGACGTATTCTCGATCACTGGTCGTGGTACTGTAGCAACAGGACGTATCGAAAGAGGAGTAATCAACTCAGGAGAGCAGGTTGATATCTTAGGTATGGGTGCTGAAAACTTAAAATCAGTTGTTACTGGTGTTGAGATGTTCCGTAAGATATTAGACAGAGGTGAAGCTGGTGATAACGTAGGTTTATTGTTACGTGGTATTGAGAAAACTGATATCCGTCGTGGTATGGTTATCTGTAAGCCAGGTTCTGTAACTCCTCACACTGACTTTAAAGCTGAGATCTACGTATTGTCAAAAGCTGAAGGTGGACGTCACACTCCATTCTTTAACAAATATCGTCCACAGTTCTACTTCCGTACAACAGACGTTACCGGTGAGATTACTCTTGCTGAAGGAGTAGAAATGGTTATGCCTGGTGATAACGTTACAATCAGTGTAAAACTGATCAACGCAATCGCAATGGAAAAAGGTCTTCGTTTCGCTATCCGTGAAGGTGGTAGAACCGTAGGTGCCGGACAGGTAACTGAAATTGTAAAATAAGCAATTTCTTATAAAGGTTAATTGGATAACATAAGTCCCTTTGTGGACTTATGTTTTCTTATAATACACGGGCTTAGTTTACAAGATCAGTAAACAGAGTTTTTAATAAACGGGAATAGTTCAATGGTAGAATAGAGGTCTCCAAAACCTTTGATCAGGGTTCGAATCCTTGTTCCCGTGCTTACGCAGAATTGAAAATGGCTAACGTAGTAGAGTTTTTAAAAGAATCATATACAGAAATGACCCAGAAGGTTACTTGGCCTACCTGGACTGAATTGCAAAATTCTGCTGTATTGGTATTGGTTGCATCCATTATTATCTCTCTGGTGATTTTGGCCATGGATGAGTCAGCTGGTAATGCATTAAAGATGTTTTATAAATCTCTGGCATAATTAAAGCACTATGAGCGATCAATTGAAATGGTATGTGGTAAGGGCTGTTAGCGGCAAAGAGAAAAAAGTAAAGCAGTATTTAGAAGCAGAAATTAATCGTTTAGGTATATCTCATCTTTTACCTCAGGTTCTGATCCCAATGGAAAAGTACTATCAGATGAAAGATGGAAAGAAGATCGCTAAAGAGCGTAACTACTATCCTGGATATGTACTTATCGAAGCTGCTCTGGATGGCGAGCTTGAACATGTAATTAAAGGTATCAATAGCGTTATAGGTTTCCTTGGGGATAAAAGCGGTAACGCTGTTCCAATGAGGGCTGCTGAAGTTAACCGTATTTTAGGTAAGGTTGATGAAATGGCTGAACAGGGTGAATCAATGAATGTACCTTATTACGTTGGCGAGAATGTAAAAGTGATGGATGGGCCGTTCAACGGGTTTACCGGAGTTATTGAAGAGGTAAACGAAGAGAAAAAGAAACTTAAGGTTATGGTTAAGATTTTCGGAAGAAGAACACCACTTGAGTTGAATTATATGCAGGTTGAGAAAGAATAGTACTAAGTACTGAGATAGAAGGACGTATAAAATATTATCGGTGGGTGGGTATCTAGGTACTTTGTACTAAATACTCAATACTGCCAAAGGTCTTAAATGTTACATAGCTTCCACTACGAACATTGAGTTAAAAACAAATCAATTAAAATGGCAAAAGAAGTCGGTGCTTTAATTAAATTACAGATCAAGGGCGGCGCTGCTAATCCATCACCACCGGTTGGTCCCGCATTGGGAGCAAAAGGTGTGAATATCATGGAGTTTTGCAAGCAATTCAATGCACGTACCCAAGATAAGCCAGGTAAAGTTTTACCGGTTGTAATCACTGTTTATGTCGACAAGTCATTTGATTTTATCATTAAAACTCCACCTGTAGCAATCCAGTTACTGGAAGCAACAGGTTTAAAGAGTGGTTCAGCAGAGCCTAACCGTAAGAAAGTTTCCAGTGTTAGCTGGGAGCAGGTTGAGGGGATTGCAAAAGATAAGATGAGCGACTTGAACGCATTTACTGTCGAGTCAGCCATGAGAATGGTTGCTGGTACAGCACGCAGTATGGGAATTACCGTTAGCGGTGATGCACCCTGGAACAATTAATTATACAAAATCAGTTTAAGAAGTGGCTAGATTAACAAAAAATCAAAAACAGGCACATTCCAAAATTGAGGCTGGAAAAGCTTATTCATTAACCCAGGCTTCGGCATTGGTTAAAGATATAACTACTACAAAATTTGATGCATCCGTTGATCTGGATATCCGCTTAGGCGTTGATCCACGTAAGGCGAATCAAATGGTACGTGGTATTGCTACTCTTCCTCATGGTACAGGTAAGACTGTCCGCGTTTTGGTTCTTTGTACTCCTGATAAGGAAGCAGAGGCTAAAGCAGCAGGTGCAGATTACGTGGGTTTGGATGAATATATTGCCAAAATAGAAGGTGGATGGACTGACGTTGATATCATTATTACTATGCCTAGTGTTATGGCTAAAGTAGGTAAACTCGGACGTGTTTTAGGTCCGCGTAACCTGATGCCTAACCCTAAGTCAGGAACTGTTACCCCTGATGTGGGTAAAGCAGTAACTGATGTTAAAGGTGGTAAGATCGATTTCAAAGTTGACAAAACAGGAATCATTCACACTTCGATCGGAAAAGTATCATTTGATGCTGAGAAAATTTATGAAAATGCGTTGGAAGTAATTCAAACCATTTCTAAATTAAAGCCATCGGCTGCAAAGGGAACTTATTTTAAGAGCATTCACATGTCTTCTACAATGAGTCCTGGAATCGAAATTGAAACTAAATCAGTAGCGGGAATCTAATCATGAGAAAAGAAGAAAAACACGAAGTTGTTCTTGCTTTAACAGAAACGATTGCTGAGTATGGTAATTTCTACATTGCCGACACTGCAAACCTGTCTGTAGCAAAAGTAAATGATATTCGCCGCAAATGTTTCGAGAACGGTATCAAAATGCAGGTCGCTAAGAATAAGCTGATCAGAAAAGCTATGGAAGCTTCTGAAGGTGATTTCAGCGAAATGTTTGATGTACTGAAAGGATCATCATCAATTTTATTCTCAAAAACAGCTAATGCTCCTGCAAAGCTGATTAAACAATTGAGAAAATCAGGTGATAAACCAGTACTGAAAGCTGCATATATCGATTCAGCAGTATTTATTGGCGACAATCAACTGGATGCCCTGGTGAACCTTAAATCTAAGGAAGAATTGGTGGCAGACATCATTGCATTGCTTCAATCTCCTGCCAAAAATGTTATCTCTGGCTTACAGTCAGGTGGTAATAAGCTTGCAGGAATTGTTAAAACTTTACAAGAAAGAGGTTAACGAACACCTTAAAGTTCGATTAAATTTATTAAGTACAGAATTTTAAAATTAAAATAAAATGGCAGATTTAAAATCGTTTGCTGAGCAATTAGTAAACTTAACAGTAAAAGAAGTAAACGAATTAGCTCAAATCTTAAAAGATGAGTATGGTATCGAGCCTGCTGCAGCAGCAGTGGCAGTAGCAGCAGTAGCTGGCGGTGGTGATGCACCTGCAGCAGCAGCTGAGCAAACCTCTTTTGATGTTATATTAAAAGACGCTGGTGGTTCTAAATTAGGAGTTGTAAAACTTGTTAAAGATCTTACCGGTTTAGGTTTGAAAGAAGCTAAAGATTTAGTTGACGGAGCACCAAAAGAAGTTAAAACTGGTGTTGATAAAGCTGAAGCAGAAGCTCTTAAGAAGCAATTAGAAGAAGCTGGAGCTACTGTTGAGATTAAGTAATTCTTAACTCATAAATTATGGTCTTAGACTCCGATTTTCATCGGGGTCTATTGCCATTTGTATTATACCCATTTAATGTTTGATCTACATTTTCGCTTCGGCGAATCAACAGATCGCAGCAGTTTATTTACTAAACTAAATTCGCAATCCCTTGGCAAACAAAATTAAGCACAACGAAAGAGTAAATTTTGCTACCAGTAAGCATGTGATGGATTATCCGGATTTCCTGGATGTTCAATTGCAATCTTTCAGGGAATTTTTTCAACTGGAAACTACTTCAGACAACCGTCATCAGGAAGGTCTGTTTAAAGTTTTCTCTGAGAATTTCCCGATCTCTGACTCAAGAAACATATTCGTTCTGGAATTTCTTGATTACTTCATTGATCCGCCGCGTTATGATATACATGAGTGTATCGAGCGTGGTTTAACCTACAGTGTTCCTCTAAAGGCAAAGCTTCGCTTGTCTTGTAATGATGCAGAGCATGAAGATTTTGAAACAATAGTTCAGGATGTTTATCTGGGTACTATCCCATACATGACTCCTAAAGGAACTTTTGTTATTAATGGTGCTGAGCGTGTAATTGTATCTCAGTTACATCGTTCTCCGGGTGTATTCTTCGGCCAGAGCCGTCATACAAACGGAACCAAATTGTATTCAGCCCGTGTAATTCCATTTAAAGGATCATGGATCGAATTTGCTACTGACGTAAACAATGTCATGTATGCTTATATCGACAGAAAGAAGAAGTTTCCGGTTACCACTTTATTACGTGCTATCGGTTACGATTCTGATAAAGATATCCTTGAATTATTTGAGCTTGCTGATGAAGTAAAAGTTAGTAAATCCGGATTAAAGAAAGCTGTAGGCCGTAAACTGGCTGCAAGAGTTCTTAAGAAATGGGTTGAAGATTTTGTGGATGAGGATACAGGTGAAGTTGTTTCTATTGATCGTAATGAGATCATCATGGAACGCGAAACCATTTTAGAAGACGAGCATATCGATATGATCATCGAAGCTGGTGTTAAAACGATCATTTTAACTAAAGATGATGCTGTAAACAGCGGTGATTATACCATTATATATAATACCTTACAAAAAGATACATCCAATTCAGAGAAGGAAGCCGTAGAGCATATCTACCGTCAGCTTCGTAATGCTGAACCACCTGATGAAGAAACAGCACGTGGTATCATTGACCGTTTGTTCTTCTCGGATAAGAGATATGATCTTGGTGATGTGGGTCGTTACCGCATTAACCGTAAGTTGAAATTAACTACTCCTGTTGAAACTAAAGTTTTAACAAAGCAGGATATCATTGCCATTGTTAAGTATCTGATCAAACTGATCAACTCTAAAGCAGAGGTCGATGATATTGATCACTTATCAAACCGTCGTGTTCGTACAGTAGGCGAGCAGCTATATGCACAGTTTGGTGTTGGTCTGGCCCGTATGGCCCGTACCATCCGTGAAAGAATGAACATTCGTGATAACGAGGTGTTTACTCCAACCGATCTGATCAATGCGCGTACTTTATCTTCTGTGATCAATTCCTTCTTCGGAACGAATCAGCTATCACAGTTCATGGATCAGACCAATCCTCTGGCAGAGATTACGCACAAGCGTCGTCTGTCAGCCTTAGGTCCCGGCGGACTTTCACGTGAGCGTGCAGGTTTCGAGGTTCGTGACGTTCACTATACTCACTATGGTCGTTTATGTACCATTGAAACTCCTGAGGGACCGAACATCGGTCTGATCTCTTCACTTTGCGTTCATGCTAAGATCAATAACCTTGGTTTTATCGAAACTCCATACCGTAAGGTTGAAGATGGACGTGTTGTTGTTGAAGAACCTGTAATTTACCTTTCTGCAGAAGATGAAGAAGGTAAAACTATTGGTCAGGCGAATGCTGTATATGATGATAAGGGTAATTTCGAAACTCCGCATGTTAAGGCACGTTATGAGGGTGACTTCCCTGTAATTGAGCCTAAGAAGCTTGATTTAATGGATATTGCTCCTAACCAGATCACATCCATTGCAGCTTCATTAATTCCATTCCTTGAGCATGATGATGCGAACCGTGCTTTGATGGGATCAAACATGCAGCGTCAGGCTGTACCTTTGTTACGTCCTGAATCGCCAATTGTTGGTACGGGGCTTGAAGGTCGTGTTGCCCGCGATTCACGTACTCTGATCAATGCAGAAGGAAATGGTGTTGTTGAGTATGTTGACGCTAATGAAATCCGTATCCGTTATGAGAGAAATGAGGATGATGTCCTTGTATCTTTCGAAGGGGAGGTTAAATCTTACCGTCTGATCAAATTCAAGAAAACAAACCAGAGTACCTGTATCAACCTGAAGCCAATTGTTAAAAAAGGTGAAAAGGTTGTTAAAGGACAGGTTCTTTGTGAGGGTTATGCAACTCAGGATGGTGAATTAGCACTCGGAAGAAACCTTAAAGTGGCGTTCATGCCGTGGCAGGGTTTCAACTTCGAGGATGCGATCGTAATCTCTGAGCGTGTAGTATCTCAGGATATTTTTACCTCATTACATATTGAAGAATTTGAATTAGAAGTTCGCGATACAAAACGTGGTGAGGAAGAATTAACTCCGGATATTCCAAACGTTTCTGAAGAGGCAACCAAAGATCTTGATGAGAATGGTATCATTCGTATCGGAGCTGAGATCAAGGAAGGAGATATTCTGATAGGTAAGATCACACCTAAGGGAGAATCTGATCCTTCACCGGAAGAAAAACTTCTTCGCGCCATCTTTGGTGACAAGGCCGGCGACGTGAAAGATGCATCTTTGAAAACCCCTCCATCTATTCATGGTGTGGTTATCGATACTAAATTATTCTCCCGTGCTAAGAAAACAACTAAGCAGGAAGAGAAATCAATGATCGAGAAGCTGGATGCAAGACATAATAAAGCGGTTAAGGAATTGAAAGATACCTTAATTGAGAAGTTGTTCACTATTGTGAATGGTAAAACATCACAGGGTGTTTACAATGTTTACAAAGAGTTACTGGTAGCTAAAGGCGTGAAATTCACTCAGAAGATACTTGCTGAACTTGAGTATGCGAATGTAAACCCAACCAAGTGGACTACTGATGAAGATAAGAATGAGTTGATCAAACAAACTCTTCATAACTATAATATTAAGCTGAACGAAGAGCTGGGTGCTTACAAGCGTGATAAATTTGCGATCAGTGTGGGTGATGAGCTTCCATCAGGAATCGTTCAGATGGCTAAAGTTTATGTTGCTAAAAAGCGTAAACTGAAAGTGGGTGATAAAATGGCGGGACGTCACGGAAATAAAGGTATTGTTGCCAGAATCGTTCGTGATGAGGATATGCCATTCCTGGAAGACGGAACTCCTGTAGATATTGTATTGAATCCACTGGGTGTACCTTCACGTATGAACCTTGGACAGATCTATGAGACTGTATTGGGATGGGCAGGTAAAGAGCTTGGAATCAAGTTTGCTACTCCGATCTTCGATGGTGCATCTCATGATGAGGTTGAAGGCTGGGTTGAAAAAGCGGGTATTCCAAAATCAGGCAGAACTTATCTGTACAACGGACTTACCGGAGATCGTTTTGACCAGCAGACAACAGTTGGTATTATTTACATGCTGAAACTGGGTCACATGGTTGATGATAAGATGCACGCACGTTCAATAGGACCATACTCATTGATTACACAGCAGCCATTGGGTGGTAAAGCCCAGTTCGGTGGTCAGCGTTTTGGTGAGATGGAGGTTTGGGCATTGGAGGCATTCGGTGCTGCCAATATTCTTCAGGAAATCTTAACAGTGAAGTCTGATGATGTGGTAGGACGTGCCAAGACCTACGAAGCGATTGTTAAAGGTGAAAATCTTCCAACTCCATCAGTTCCTGAATCATTCAATGTATTGGTTCATGAATTAAGAGGTTTAGGTTTAGATATCACGTTAGATTAAGTTATAAGTAATACGTTGTACGTTATAAGTTTTCGAACTAACGTACAACGTAAAACGTAAAACTTACAACTCAAAAAAAGCTATGTCTTACAAGAAAGATAATAAAATCAAAAGTAATTTCACCTCGATAACCATTAGTTTGGCTTCTCCTGAATCAATTCTGGAGCGTTCAAGCGGTGAGGTGTTAAAGCCGGAAACTATCAATTACCGGACTTACAAACCTGAGCGTGATGGCTTATTCTGCGAGCGAATTTTCGGTCCTGTTAAGGATTACGAATGTCATTGCGGTAAATATAAGCGTATCCGTTACAAAGGTATTGTCTGCGATCGTTGCGGTGTTGAAGTAACTGAAAAGAAAGTACGCCGTGAACGTATGGGGCACATCAATCTGGTGGTTCCTGTAGCGCACATCTGGTATTTCCGTTCATTGCCGAATAAGATTGGTTATTTGTTAGGCCTGCCTACCAAGAAACTGGATCTGATCATTTATTATGAGCGTTATGTAGTTATTCAGCCGGGTATTAAGGAAGCTGACGGGATTCTGAAAATGGATTTTCTGACAGAAGAAGAATACCTGGATATTCTGGATACTCTGCCAAAAGAAAATCAGTACCTGGATGATAAAGATCCGGAGAAATTCATTGCTAAAATGGGTGCCGAGGCACTTCAGGATCTTTTAGGCCGCCTTGATCTGGATCAGCAGTCGTATGACCTCCGTCATCAGGCCGCAACTGAAACTTCACAGCAACGTAAAACAGAGGCTTTAAAGCGTCTTCAGGTTGTTGAGGCTTTCCGTGGTGCAAATACCCGTATTGAGAATAACCCGGAGTGGATGATCGTTAAGATCGTTCCGGTTATCCCACCTGAATTACGTCCATTGGTTCCTTTGGAAGGTGGACGTTTTGCAACATCCGATTTGAATGATCTTTACCGTCGTGTAATTATTCGTAACAATCGTTTGAAACGTTTGATCGAGATCAAAGCACCTGAAGTAATTTTACGTAACGAGAAGCGTATGCTTCAGGAGTCTGTCGATTCATTATTCGATAACTCACGTAAGGTTAATGCGGTTAAAACAGAAGGAAACCGTGCATTAAAATCTCTTTCAGACATTCTGAAAGGTAAGCAGGGACGTTTCCGTCAGAACTTACTTGGTAAACGTGTGGATTACTCAGCGCGTTCAGTAATTGTCGTAGGACCGAACCTGAAACTTCATGAGTGCGGTTTACCAAAAGATATGGCAGCTGAGCTGTTTAAACCATTTATCATTCGTAAGATGATCGAAAGAGGAGTGGTGAAGACGGTTAAATCTGCCAAGAAAATTGTTGACAGAAAAGATCCTATTGTTTGGGATATCCTTGAAAATGTATTGAAAGGTCACCCGGTATTATTAAACCGTGCTCCAACACTACACCGTTTAGGTATCCAGTCTTTCCAGCCAAAACTGGTAGAAGGAAAGGCTATTCAGTTACACCCACTGGTATGTACTGCATTCAACGCGGATTTTGACGGTGACCAGATGGCGGTGCATTTACCATTAGGTAATGCGGCAATTCTGGAAGCCCAAATGCTGATGCTTGCATCACACAACATTCTGAACCCTGCAAACGGTACTCCAATCACAGTTCCATCTCAGGACATGGTTTTGGGTCTTTATTATATTACTAAAGGCCGCAGAACAGATGAGACCAGAGTTGTTCAGGGACAGGATCAGACATTCTACTCTCCTGAAGAAGTAATTATCGCTTATAATGAGCGTAAATTAGATCTTCATGCTTTCATTAAGGTTAAAACCAATGTGAAAGAGAAGGATGGTTCAATCGTTAATAAATTAATTGAAACTACTGTTGGTCGTGTATTATTCAACCAGAGAGTACCGGCAGAAGTAGGATATATCAATGAACTTCTGACCAAGAAATCACTTCGTGATATTATTGGTGAGGTTGTGAAGATTACCGGTATGGCCCGTGCTGCCCAGTTTCTTGATGATATCAAGGAGTTAGGATTCCAGATGGCATTCCAGGGTGGTCTTTCCTTTAATCTTCAGGATCTTAATATCCCTGCAGAAAAGGCTCATCTGATCGATCAGGCAAGTAAGGAAGTTGAAGAAGTAATGAATAACTATAACATGGGATTCATTACCAACAACGAACGTTACAACCAGATTATCGATATCTGGACCCGTATCAATAATCGTCTGACTGCCAATGTGATGAATCAGCTTTCAAGTGATAATCAGGGCTTTAACTCGGTTTACATGATGCTTGATTCGGGAGCCCGTGGTTCTAAGGAGCAGATTCGTCAGCTGTGCGGAATGCGTGGTTTGATGGCTAAGCCTCAGAAATCAGGTTCAGGTGGCGAAATTATTGAAAACCCGATCTTATCCAACTTTAAGGAAGGTCTTTCGGTACTGGAGTACTTCATTTCTACTCACGGTGCGCGTAAAGGTCTTGCGGATACAGCATTGAAAACTGCGGATGCAGGTTACTTAACCCGTCGTCTTCATGACGTTGCGCAGGATATGATTGTTGGAGAAACAGATTGCGGTACTTTAAGAGGTATCTATACCACTGCGCTTAAAGACAATGAGGATATTGTTGAGCCATTATACGATCGTATATTAGGAAGAACCAGTCTGAATGATGTTTATGATCCATTAACAGGTGAACTTTTAGTGGCAGCAGGAGAGGATATTGAAGAAGATGTAGCTGTTAGAATTGAGAATTCACCATTAGACGGAATTGAAATCCGTTCGGTACTTACCTGCGAAAGTAAGCGGGGTGTTTGTGCACTTTGTTACGGACGTAACCTTGCAACCGGTAAACGTGTGCAAATGGGAGAGGCTGTTGGTGTAATTGCTGCTCAGTCTATTGGTGAGCCTGGAACACAGTTAACGCTTCGTACATTCCACGTGGGTGGTACTGCATCGAACATTGCTGCTGAATCTCAGATCAATGCTAAGTTTGATGGTGTTATTGAATTCGAAAATATCAGAACTGTTAGTCACGAAACTCCTGAAGGAACACTTGAGGTGGTATTGGGACGTTCAGGTGAATTCCGTATCATTGAGCCAGGAACTAACAAGCTGATCATGTCTAATAACATTCCTTACGGTGCATTCCTGTACGTTAAGGATGGAGCAAATATCTCTAAAGGCGACAAGATCTGTAGCTGGGATCCATACAATGCGGTTATTATCTCCGAGTTTGAAGGTAAGGCAGAATTTGAGGCTATCATTGAGGGTGTTACCTTCCGTGAAGAGTCTGATGAGCAAACCGGACACAGAGAGAAAGTTATTATTGATACCCGTGATAAGACCAAAAACCCGGTTATCCGTGTTGCGGATAAAAAAGGGAATGGTCTGAAAGGATATAACATTCCGGTAGGTGCACACATTGCAGTTGATGAAGGTGAAAAAGTGAAGATTGGTCAGATCATTGCGAAGATCCCTCGTTCTACCGGAAAAACAAGAGATATTACCGGTGGTCTTCCTCGTGTAACTGAATTGTTTGAAGCACGTAACCCATCTAATCCTGCAGTTGTTACTGAAATTGATGGTGTTGTAACTTTAGGCGGAGTTAAGCGTGGTAACCGTGAAATTTCTATTGAATCAAAAGACGGACAGGTTAAGAAGTATCTTGTTCCTTTGTCTAAACATATTCTTGTTCAGGATAATGACTTCGTGAAAGCGGGTATGCCATTATCTGACGGATCTATCTCTCCGGCTGACATCCTTGCAATCAAAGGCCCTGCAGCTGTTCAGGAATACCTGGTTAATGGTATTCAGGAGGTTTACCGTTTACAGGGTGTGAAGATCAATGACAAGCACTTTGAAACCATCGTTCACCAGATGATGCAGAAGGTAATGATTGAGGATGCAGGTGATACCCGTTTCCTTGAAAAAGAACTTGTTGATCGCTGGGATTTCCAACTGGAGAATGATGAGATCTATGATAAGAAAGTGGTTACTGATCCGGGGGATTCTACAAACCTGAAAGCGGGACAAATCATCTCTGTACGTAAACTCAGAGATGAGAATTCAGTTCTTAAGCGTAAGGATATGAAACTTGTTGAAACCCGTGATGCAATTGCGGCTACCTCAAGTCAGATGCTGCAGGGTATTACCCGTGCTTCACTGGGAACTAAATCATTCATCTCTGCAGCATCCTTCCAGGAAACTACTAAGGTATTGAATGAGGCAGCAATCAGTGGTAAACGTGATAATTTGCTGGGACTTAAAGAAAACGTGATCGTAGGTCACCTGATTCCTTCAGGAACAGGATTACGTCAGTACGAACGTATCATCGTAGGTTCTCAGGAAGAATACGATAAATTAATGGCTTCCAAGCAGGAAGAAGTGGAAGCTTAATAAGCTAAAGGCGAAAAGTCTAAAGCTTTTAGTTTTGTGCTATTAAAAAAAGTCCTGATGAAAATCGGGACTTTTTTTATGCTTAAAATATGCCCTGATAATTTATAACTTTATAAAATGGAAGAAAATAATAACGAAAACCAGCTGAATATTGAACTCTCTGAAGAAATTGCAGAGGGTATTTACTCAAACCTTGCTGTAATTACTCATTCAAATACTGAATTTGTTCTCGACTTTATCCGGGTGATGCCTGGTGTCCCTAAAGCACGTGTTAAATCGAGAATAGTTCTCACTCCCGAGCATGCCAAGCGGTTTATGATTGCCCTGGAAGAGAATATTGATAAGTTTGAGGCAATCAACGGACGCATAAAGATCAATGCAGATCAGGCGGGTATGCCAATGAATTTCGGAGGACCTACAGCACAGGCATAAATTGAGAAAGCGCTTAAGTAAACTTGTATTTGGCACCCAGGATCCCGGTAAATTAAATATACCGGATAGCACTTCTCATTTTAGTAAGATTTTTCATGTCTGGAATAGCTCACATTACCATGATTTTGGTATTGAGCGTTTTGTGAGATTGTTTTTGGTTAGTTCCAAAATATTTTTTCCGGGGATATACATCGACCTGCTTACAATGAATTTATCAGCTCATGCGCGTAAAGTTAGCGGGGAATTATATGTTGTATTCAAAACTGTAATGCCATTTATATTGTTGTCATATAGCCTTTGGGACGTTTCCTGGCTGTTTATATTCAATATTTACCTCCTGATCGAAACCTTTATTTATATCTTTCATAAGATATTTTTACCTGAACATAATACTGATAAACTTGCCAACAGGTCTGTGATCTTACTTTTCCTGAATTTCAGTGAAGTTATTGCCTCATTTGCTCTGATTTATGCTTCGGGGCATTACTTTAATCAACCCCTGCATAGCTGGATAGACGCTTTATATTTTAGTTTGATTACCGGGGTAACCATCGGATTTGGAGATATTTATCCAATTAATGATCAGGGAAAGATTCTGGTCATGTTACAGGTTATGAGTACACTTTCATTTATGTTTTTGTTTTTCAACTTTTTTACGCCCCGGGAGAAGGATAAATTATAAACTGATTCAGATAATTGAGGATATTGTCATAATCAGAGGGATCAAACCATTTGATATCATCAGATTTTTTAAACCAGGTGATCTGTCGTTTAGCAAATCTTCTGGTGTTTTGTTTGATCTTTTCAATGGCCTCTTCCAGGCTGCATTTTCCATCCAGATAGTCGAAGATCTCTGAATAGCCAACGGTCTGTAATGCATTCAGGTGCCGGTATTTCAAAAGGCCTTTCACTTCATCTACCAGTCCTGAACTGATCATCTGATCTACTCTCGAATTAACTCTTTTGTATAATTTCTCCCGGTCGGTATTCAGCGCGATACTGATAATGTTGAAAGGTCTTGATTTCCGGCCTTTAGTACGATAGGAGGAAAAAGCTCTTCCTGTAGTTTGATATACCTCAAGCGCTCTGATCAGGCGCTGCGGATTATTAATATCTACTTCTGCGAAGTAAACAGGATCAGTGGCCCTTAATTTTTCCTGAAGATATTCAATCCCGTGTATTTCCAGATCTTTATTCAGCTGCATGCGGGTTTCATGAGTGGCCACAGGTAATTCATCAAATCCATTACAAATAGCATTGATGAATAAACCGGAACCGCCGGCCATAATAACCTGATCATGTTTTTTAAAAAGACTTTCGAGAACTTTAAGAGTCTCTTTCTCAAAGTTTCCGGCGGTAAATGTGTCAGTTACAGAATGGGAGTCAATAAAATGATGTTTAACGGCATTAAGTTCTTCAGGATCCGGTTTGGCGGTACCGATAGCCATTTCTTTATAGAACTGGCGTGAATCGGCTGAAATGATCTCAGTATTGAAATGTTGAGCAAGCCTGATAGCCAGAGCTGTTTTGCCAATTGCCGTAGGGCCTGCAATAATAATCAGCGTCTTTGCCATAGGCCTTTGCTTTAAAGGCTATTTAGTAATCATCTTTTTGAAGATCGTCAGAATCGAAACCTTCGCTATCAGAGAATTCATCGTCTATAAACTCATCTTTTTCCTCTTCCTCTTCTTCTCCTCCGGTTTCTACATCTGAATTTATTCCCATATCATTCATGCGTTCCAGATCATCAGCATCTTCGGGCTGAAAGTCAATTTCATTCAGGAAATCAAAATCGTCAGAAGCAGCTACAGATGCTGCAGCAGGTGGAATAACTCCACTTCCCGCTATCTTAGGCACTTCTCCAAGACTTCTGGCTACTGATGGGTAAGTTTTACCCGGCTCGTCGTTAAGCAGAATTTTGATAAGCTCAACATGGAAATCATAAGGCCTGTCAAAATTATAGATATAGTAAAATTTCTGGTGCGGATCATCAATAAAGCTGCTAAGCTTTGAATTTGCCATTAGCGCAACCCCATTATTGATTTTTCGCTGATTAGGCATAAAGGCAATTTCCTCATTTTTTATCCATTGATCATTGCTGACATAGAAAGAGGATGATAGTTCAGGGATGTATCCGGTTGATTGGTGGATAGCACGATGAAGGTCTTCAAATGTCTGATTTGATTTGATATCAATATCTCTTTCGATATCGTCATAATCTTCAAAAGAGACCCTGAATCTGTATATTGCCATTGTGTTAATTTAATTTTAATGCAAAAATACAATTTGAAAACAGCCTTAAAGACTTTTAATCCTGTTTTTTTTAAAATTTCTCAGGGTTTAGCCTTTACCGGAACCAAACCAAGCTCTTTTCCTTTTTCGAGCATATATGCATAGGCTTCGTCTCTTGAGTTTTTTATTTCACCCTCCAGAATAGCTTCTCTGATCTGATTTTTGATGATTCCTACGTTTCTGCCTGCACTGAGATTAAAGGCCTGCATAATATCTTCACCACTTACAGGAGGTTGCCAGTTCCTGATCTGATCGCTTTCTTCAACATCTTTTAATTTTTGCTTAACCATGTCGAAGTTTTTGCGATACTTCTTGATCTTATATTCATTTTTGGTGGTCACATCAGCATTGCACAGCATCATCAGACCATCTATATCATCGCCTGCCTCAAAGAGTAATCTTCTGACTGCAGAATCGGTAACTATTTCCTGTGCCAGCACGATTGGTCTGAGATGCAATTGCACAAGCTTTTGAACCATTTTCATTTTGTCGTTCAGAGGAAGCTTGAGTTGGGCAAAAATTCTGGGTACCATCCTTGCTCCACGGTCTTCATGGCCATGGAAGGTCCAGCCATGCCCCGGTTCATATCTTTTGGTTGCTGGTTTAGCGATATCATGCAGAATTGCAGCCCATCTTAACCAGAGGTCATCACTGTGCTCAGCGAGATTATCAAGTACCTGAAGGGTATGATAGAAATTGTCTTTATGCCCTTTGCCATCCACAATATCCACTCCATGCAGTTGAGCCATCAGTGGGAATATCTGCCATAGTAATCCGGTATCGAATAAATAGATAAATCCGACTGAAGGTTTGGGGGCAAGGATAATCTTGTTGATCTCGTCTGTAATTCTTTCCTGAGAAACAATTTTAATACGTTCAGCATTCTTTTTTATGGCTTCAATGGCATCGGACGAAATACTGAAATTAAGTTGTGTTGCAAACCGGATTGCACGCATCATTCGCAGAGGGTCGTCAGAGAAGGTTTCAACAGGATCGAGAGGAGTACGGATAATTTTATTATTCATGTCCCTGATTCCATCAAATGGGTCAAGTAATTCGCCGAAATTAGAAGCATTTAAACCCAGAGCCATAGCATTGATACTGAAATCGCGGCGTTTCTGATCATCATCCAGTGTTCCGTTTTCGACAATCGGTTTGCGTGATTCTGTACGGTAGGATTCTTTTCTGGCACCCACAAACTCAATCTCAAGGTCTCCCTCACGAAGCATAGCTGTTCCGAAATTTTTGAATATGGCAACTTTCGAATGTAAGAGCTTTCCGGCAGCTTCGGCAAACTTGATTCCATTGCCGATTACCAGGATATCGATGTCTTTAGATGGCCGGTTTAAAAACAGATCCCTTACAAATCCACCGATCACATAAATCTCTGTGTTTGTGGAATCAGCCAGCTGACCAAGTTTCCTGAATATAGGATGTTGTAAATGCTCTTTCATATAAACTCAGACAGGATTTATTGAGGATAAGGGAACTATCGGCCTGATCTGAACAGGTATTAATCTTTCCGCAAAGGACAGCATATTTATGCACTTTTCAAATACATAAAAATGCCGGTATTGTACTTCTATTTTCTGATGAACGAAAAAAGTCCGTCAGCCTCAAGCTTCATGATTGTTGATGCTTTTCTTTTTGAACGATCATGTTGCTCCAGATTTACAACATAATCAACACCATTTTTAATCTCATCACTGATGTCGTCAAAACATGCCGGAGAAGCTTCTCCGCTCAGGTTAGCAGAAGTTGAAATGATTGGTTTTTTGAATCGCTGCAGCAATTGCTCACAGAAATCATGCTTAACAATCCGAATTCCGATGCTGCCATCTTTAGCTATGGCATTTGGAGCCAGATTTTTTGCCCCGGAGTAGATTATGGTAAGCGGATTTTCAGCAAACTCTATCAGATCATAAGCTATATCAGGTACTTCCTTTATATAACTTTGAAGTTTATGATCATTGTCGAGCAGAACAATCAGGCTTTTCTCTTCTGCTCTGCCTTTTAATTTGTATACCTTATCTACCGCTTCAGCATTTGTTGCATCGCAGCCGATTCCCCAGATGGTATCAGTAGGATAGAGGATCAGTCCGCCGCTCTTTACTATCTCTAAAGCCTTATTTACTTCATCTCTTAGCATCTAAATCAGTTTTTTGTACAAATTAATAAGTTTTTCAGCAATCTTATCGTCTGAAAATTGTTTGAGATGTTCATACCCGGAGCTGATCATTGATCTTTTTCGGTCATCATCATAAAATATTGAGTTAATTTGTCCGGCCAGCTCTGTACTATCCCAGGGGTTGACATAAACACTCCCTGCTCCGCCGGCTTCTTCCAGACATGAGCCTTTTGCACCAATTACAGGTACTCCTGAACTTAATGCCTCAAGGATGGGTATCCCGAATCCTTCAAACTCTGAGGGATAAATGAAGATATCAGCGAGCTGATAAATAAGCGGAAGATCTTTGAAAGGAACATTCTTCAGGAAATGAACCCTTTCTTCCAGTCTGTTGCTTTTAATATAATTTTTTATCTGAGCAGTGTACGGAGTTTCCCGGCCAATAATAACCAGTTTAATGTCTGATTTTAGTTCTTTAAGTGCTTTAACAATGAGCAGGGCGTTTTTACGGTTCTCAATGGTGCCCACATTAAGAAGAAACTTTTCAGGTAAATTATGGCTGGTTCTGACCCTGTTTTTTTCGTCCTCAGTAGCCTTTGCGAGGAACGAAGGATCACAGTTTTGATAAATTACTTCAATTCCGGATTCGTCAATTCCGAAGAAGTTAATGAGATCACTTTTGGTTTGTTCACTGATGGCTATAATCTTATCTGCATGCCCAGCTGCATACCTGAATTTGTATTCATAAATCTTCCGGTCGATAAAGGGATAGTATTCCGGGTATCTTAAAAAGATCAGATCATGAATAGTCACAACTGAGGGTATTCCTGCTTTTTTCAGACCAAAAGGCAGTTCATTGCTAAGTCCGTGGTAGAGGTCGGTTTTTGCGGCTTTCAGATTGCTGACCATACCAAAACTTCTCCATAATGAGGCTGAAAGTTGATTTTGGGGATACCGGAAGTTAATAGACGGATAATCCTGCAGGTCTGACCTGCCAGTAGCAGGTTTGGGTGAGTAAACCGAATATTGGTTCTGAGGATAAAAGCGGGCCAGGGTTTTAAGCACGTATCGACTGTAGTTTCCTAAACCCGTAAAATTTTGAGTAACACGCTTGCCGTCGAATCCTATATTCATGGTATGGCTTTAAAATTAAAAAGGATGAATAAATCATCCTTTTTAATTAAAACAGCTTTTTTGCTGTGTTTATACTGCAACATTATTTTCTCTCAGGGCATCATTAAGAGAAGTTTTCTTATCTGTTGATTCTTTTCTCTGACCAATGATCAGTGCACAAGGTACCTGATATTCGCCTGCCGGGAATTTTTTGGTATATGAACCCGGAATCACAACCGAACGAGCAGGAACAAATCCTTTATATTCTACCGGCTTATCGCCTGTAACATCAATTATCTTGGTAGAAGCTGTGAGTACCACATTAGCTCCCAGAACTGCTTCTTTCTGAACGTGAACACCTTCAACAACAATTGCTCTTGAACCAATGAAACAATTGTCTTCAATAATTACCGGAGAAGCCTGAACCGGTTCGAGAACCCCCCCAATACCCACACCTCCGCTAAGATGAACATGTTTGCCGATTTGTGCACAAGAGCCCACTGTAGCCCAGGTATCTACCATGGTACCTTCATCTACATAAGCTCCGATATTTACGTAAGAAGGCATTAAAATAACACCTTTTGCAAGATGTGCTCCGTAACGTGCAATTGCATGAGGAACAACCCGTACTCCGGTTTCTTTGTAATCAGTTTTTAATTTCATTTTATCGTGGAACACGAATGGTCCCACTTCAATTTCCTTCATCTCACGAATCGGGAAATAGAGGATAACTGCTTTCTTCACCCAGTCATTTACATGCCAGCGGTCTCCGATTTGTTCCGCAACTCTGATTTCGCCTTTGTCGAGATGGTGAATTACACTTTCAATAGCATCCCTGTATTCTTTAAAATTGATGAGATTACGATCCTCCCATGCACTTTCTATCAGTTTTTTAAATTCGGTAGTCATACTTTTAATTTACAGCAAATTAAAGGATTTTTCTCCCAATTTTTGTATCAATCCGTTAATTCTTGCTTAATTTTGACCTATGCAGGAATCCGAAAAACTTCGCATTGATAAATATTTATGGGCTATCAGAGCGTTTAAAACCCGCAGTATTGCGACTGAGGCCTGTAAGGCAGGAAGAGTAAAACTGAACGGACAAAATCTTAAACCTTCTCATGTGGTTAAAGTTGGGGAGGTATACACCGTTCAAAAGGGTAGTGATAAGAAAGTTGTGGAAGTTGTTGCCCTGCTGGAAAGAAGGGTTGATGCGAAAACGGCAGTAAATTTTTATAAAGACCTTACCCCTGTGGAAGAAACTCCGGCTTATAAATCAATGTTTCATAGCCCCACACTCAGCAGAGACAGAGGAACGGGGCGTCCAACAAAGCGGGATCGAAGGGAGATTGACGAGCTACAGGAGGGATGGTTTGATCAGGATTGATCTGTTGTCTGTTAACTGTTATCACTTGTCTGATTAGATCTTGCAGGTATTAAATTGAGATGGTGACCGGAATTTTGGCTCAATGACCAGCAGCTGCATGATGAGGCATGCTTTATAAAACCTGATCAATCATACATTACACGATTTTCTTAAAGTTAAAGATGGAAATCTCAGCTCTGGAACCTAATCTTAATGGGATTACACTGGTGCCGATTCCTCTTGAAACATACATGGGAGGTGCTCCTTCCCGATACCAGCCTGAAACATACCTGCCGCTTCCTGTGGGTCTGAACGGCGCAAATCCCAGCAGATTGACCTGCCCGCCATGTGTATGCCCGGATAAAACCAGATCAACCGGTATATCTTTTATCTGAGGTTGAAAAATATCACGATGTTGCGGACAGTGAGTCATGACCACATGATAGGTTGATTGCTTATAAAATTCCATAGCCATGTTGAAGTCGGCATTGCCAGCAGAAAGATCATCCATGCCTGAGATTGCAACAGAAGTATTTCCAAATTCATAACGAAAAGAGTGGTTTACCATTAATTCGCAATTGTGTTTCTGGTAAACTTTCAGCAGTTCAAGCGGATGAACCTTCCAGCATTCCCAGTTGCCCAGAATTGCTGTTTTCTGAATTTCCGGTCTGAACATGCCCAAAAAGTTATCAAGCAGTTTAAGGTTCCGGTTATTGTCTATTACATCGCCGGTAAATAAAATCAGTTCTGGGTTAATTTGATTGATAAGTTTAACCAGCTCAATGTGCCTTGACCTTATTGATCTTAGATGAAGATCAGATACCTGCAATACTTTGATGTTTTGGGTGGATGAACCGGCATCTCCCATGTAAAATTCATTAAGTTCAATGAAGAATTTTTCGTACCAGAAAGAATCTATTGCAGTGGCAGCAGTAATAATGCCAATTCCACCCCAGATAAATTTCCTTCTGCTGATTCTGGTCACTTCAGTATTCGGTTTTAAGTTCTGATTCATTCCACAATGAGAATGCATCCGATGCTTCATCCTGCAAGAGTTGTTCTGACTTTATTATACGATCAGCATGTGGTTTAGCAATTTCCTGATAAATAAACTGGTCATCAAAACCGATACCGGCTGCATTTTCTTTAGTATTTGCATAATAAATCTTATCAATATGAGCCCAGTAGATGGCACTCAGGCACATGGGGCAGGGTTCGCAACTGGTATAAATCACACATCCGCTAAGATCAAAGGAGGCTGATTTTTTGCAGGCTATTCTGATTGCTGAAATTTCTGCATGTGCTGTCGGGTCATTTTTCAGCGTTACTTTATTGGCACTTTTTGCAATGATCTTTCCGTCCTTTACAATTACAGCTCCGAAAGGACCGCCTAAAGCTTTTTTCACATTTTGCTCTGAAAGGCGAATCGCTATTCTCATAAAGTTGATATGCTGATCCCTGGAGTCCATTCTCAGATTGAAATATTGGTTAATCTAAACAAATCTAAACAATAAAAGCCCCGGTTTTACCGGAGCTTTTAAAATCAATCGTATCCTGAAAGAACTGAATTATTTTTTGTCTTTCTTGTATTCTGCATTTAATCCTTCAACAACCTCTTTGGTTACATCCAGGCTTGAATCAGCATATAAAACTGAAGGATTAGATTTTGAGTAGGTCAAAACAAGTTTATAGCCTTTAGCTTTAGCATGAGTCTTTAAATAATCAGAAACCTTATTGTATAATTTCTCATTTTCTTTGGCTTCTTCATTGGCAAGCTCATTTCCTGCACTCTGGTTAAATGTAGCAAGCTCCTGCTGCTTTCTGGCCAAACGTTCTTCGGTCGACTGGCGCTGATCAGCACTCAGGCTTCCGGCGCTTTGCTGATAGGCAGCAACTTCACGCTGAAAGGCAGCGCCTTTTGCCTGAAGATCGGCCTGAGCTTTCTTAGACTTTTCCTGAAAAGTTGCCTGAACGGCTTTGAAATATTCGTAATTATTCAGCAATGAATCTGAATTTACATAAACAATTTGCTCTGCATTTGCTCCTGAACCTGCAGCAGCTGCTCCACTATTTTTTGATTGCTCTTTATTGCAGGAAATCATTACCGCTGCAATTGCAAAAAGGCCTGTAAATTTACTTATGCCTGCTACTAATTTCTTCATAATTTCTTTTAAAATTTAGACAAATATAAAATTTCAAAGCATTATCCCAACCATTTAATTTCCTTGTGAAGATGTGTAAAGAAATGTCGGGTTAATTTATCCACAATGCAATATATTCCATCTAAAATGGTTATTTTTGATACTTGTTGTAATATGAAAATATGAGCGAAGAAACAGAAGACAGATCTAATTATTCAGCGGATAATATACAGGTATTAGAAGGCCTGGAAGCAGTAAGAAAACGTCCTTCCATGTATATCGGTGATACAGGCTTTAAGGGCCTTCATCATTTGGTTTACGAAGTAGTTGATAACTCAATTGATGAGGCTCTTGCTGGTTATTGTACTGATATATTTGTAGTCATACATAAGGGGAATTCTATTAGTGTTTCAGATAACGGAAGGGGAATTCCAACCGCGATGCACACCAAGGAGAAGAAGTCGGCGCTTGAAGTTGTTATGACTGTTCTTCATGCCGGTGGTAAATTTGATAAGGATACCTATAAGGTTTCCGGAGGTTTGCACGGTGTGGGTGTGAGTTGTGTGAACGCACTTTCTACACATCTTAAGGTTGTTGTTCAGCGTGAGGGAAAGGTCTTTACACAGGAATATGAGTGCGGAAAGCCGTTGTTTGATGTTAAGGTAATAGGAGAGAGTGATACTACCGGTACCAAGGTTACATTTCAGCCCGATCCGGAGATTTTTACCCTTACTACCGAATACAAGTTCGATACGCTGGCGGCTCGTTTAAGAGAGCTTGCTTATTTGAACAAGGGAATTCGCTTAACACTTACCGATGAGCGCGAGACCAATGAAGACGGTTCATTCATTTCTGAGCATTATTATTCAGAAGGTGGTCTGAAGGAATTTGTTAAGTATCTCGACGGGATGCGTACTTCTATCATTCCTGAACCGATTTATGTTGAGGGAATTAAGCAGGGTATTCCGGTTGAACTTGCTCTTCAATATAACGATACCTATACAGAGAATGTACATTCTTACGTAAACAACATCAATACTCATGAGGGAGGAACGCATGTTGCAGGATTCCGTCGTGGACTGACCCGTACACTGAAAGCCTATGCTGAGAAATCAGGTATGCTGAAGAATATGAAAGTTGAGATCACCGGTGATGACTTCAGAGAAGGGCTTACCGCTGTTATTTCAGTTAAAGTTCAGGAGCCTCAGTTTGAGGGGCAGACCAAAACTAAACTGGGTAATAACGAGGTGATGGGTGCTGTTGATGTTGCTGTTGGTGAGATTCTTGGTGATTACCTTGAAGAGAATCCACGCGAGGCGAAGATGATTGTCAATAAGGTAATTCTTGCAGCTACAGCCAGAGCAGCAGCGCGTAAAGCACGTGAGATGGTTCAGCGTAAGACGGTTATGGGCGGATCCGGATTGCCGGGTAAGCTTGCCGACTGTGCAAATAATGATCCCGCAATGTGCGAGCTTTACCTTGTGGAGGGAGATTCTGCGGGTGGTACTGCCAAGCAGGGTCGTGATCGTAATTTCCAGGCTATTCTTCCGCTGAAGGGTAAGATTCTTAACGTAGAGAAGGCAATGGAGCATAAGATCTACGAAAATGATGAGATCAAAAATATGTTTACTGCCATGGGTGTCAGCATCGGAACAGCTGAGGACGCCAAAGCACTTAATATGGAGAAACTGCGTTACCACCGTATCATTATCATGACGGATGCTGACGTGGATGGTTCTCACATCACCACATTGATATTGACCTTCTTCTTCAGATATATGAAGGAGTTGATAGAATACGGATACATTTATATCGCAGCACCGCCATTATACATGGTAAAAAAAGGCAGGGAATTCCAGTATGCATGGAATGATGAACAGCGCGATGCAGCAGTTCAGGCCCTGAAAGGTGCAGGTAAAGAAGAAAGCGTTAGTATTCAGCGTTACAAAGGTCTTGGAGAGATGAATGCAGAACAGCTTTGGGATACCACACTAAACCCTGAAACACGTACTCTCAGAAAAGTTACAATAGAAAATGCTGCAGAATGTGATCATATATTCTCAATGCTGATGGGTGATGATGTTGGCCCGAGACGTGATTTTATTGAGAAAAATGCTAAATACGCGAGGATCGATATTTAATCCTGGTGACTTCAATAAGCAAAAAGCCCCTCAATTTATTTGAGGGCACTGAAAAAGTCCGTTAATTATTAACGGATAAGGAAAGGAGTAGAAAGCATGGTTTTCTGCTC
>NZ_JARKMZ010000037.1 GCF_029360775.1 Daejeonella sp. H1SJ63
GTTTGTAGAAAGTTACCAACTCTTATTTACATGCCCCTGTGTGTGCTAAAATCTCATGTTCGCTTCATATTAATAAATTTAAACTATTTTTTATTTAAACTTTAATCATACTACGGGTGTACCAACACTTGAAAATAAAGCTAAAAACCTCGATTTATTGTTTATATAATTCAGGGCTTCTTAGCATTAGTCCTGATACTGCTTATACGCTCTTATCATCTGCGTTTACAAGGCGAACGATGGGGCAACAGTACATAATACGGTTCGAATGGATTTCTTGTACATCATTCCCGAATATACTGCCCGGTATAAACTGGAGATACATTACAAATTCTCACACATCCGCGTTGCAAACGCGGACGAGAGTATAGAGAAGCCAAATGGTAAATAACCAATCCTGTTGACCATCATAGAAAAAAACTATATAGCTATAAACATTATCAATATGATTTAGTTGTGCATTAGCGTATTTTTGAATTTGATATTTCAATCACAGAAAATTATAAATCAGATAATATAAATTAATCTAGAATGGAAAATAACACATCACAAGGCAAGTGTCCTTTCGGCCATGGTGCTTCAAAACAAAGTGCTGGCGGCGGCACCAGAAACCGCGACTGGTGGCCAAATCAGCTAAAACTGAACATCCTCCGTCAGAATTCTTCTCTGTCTAATCCGATGGATGAGGAGTTCAACTATGCTGAGGAGTTCAAGAGTCTTGATCTGGATGCTGTAAAAAAAGACATTTTCGATCTGATGACCACTTCTCAGGACTGGTGGCCAGCAGATTATGGTCATTACGGACCATTTTTCATTCGTATGGCATGGCATAGTGCCGGAACTTATCGTATTCAGGACGGACGTGGTGGAGCGGGCTCAGGAACTCAACGTTTTGCTCCGCTGAACAGTTGGCCTGACAATGCTAACCTCGACAAAGCACGTTTACTGCTTTGGCCTATCAAACAAAAATATGGCAGAAAAATTTCATGGGCAGATTTAATGATTCTGGCCGGAAACTGTGCACTGGAATCAATGGGCTTTAAAACCTTTGGTTTTGGTGGCGGACGTGAAGATGTTTGGGAACCCGAAGAGGATATCTACTGGGGCTCTGAAAAAGAATGGTTAGGCGACAAGCGCTATACCGGTGATCGTGAACTGGAGAACCCTTTGGCTGCTGTTCAAATGGGTCTGATCTACGTAAATCCTGAAGGTCCGAACGGTAATCCTGATCCGATTGCCGCTGCCCGCGACATTCGTGAAACATTTGCCCGCATGGCGATGAATGACGAAGAAACTGTTGCTCTGATTGCCGGTGGACATACTTTCGGGAAAACACATGGTGCTGCCGATCCTGGCAAATATGTTGGTCGCGAACCTGCTGCTGCCGGTATTGAAGAACAAAATTTAGGCTGGAAAAACACTTATGGTTCAGGAAATGCAGGCGACACAATAACCAGTGGTTTGGAAGGTGCATGGACTACAACTCCAACCAAATGGAGTAATAACTTCTTCTGGAACCTGTTTGGTTATGACTGGGAATTAACCAAAAGTCCGGCAGGCGCACACCAGTGGAAGCCGAAACATGGCATGGGTGCTGATTCTGTACCAGATGCACATGATCCTTCAAAACGCCATGCTCCTACCATGCTGACCACCGATCTTGCCTTACGTTTTGATCCGGTATACGAAAAAATCTCAAGACGCTTCCATGAAGATCCTGATGCTTTTGCTGATGCTTTTGCACGTGCATGGTTCAAACTTACTCACCGTGATATGGGTCCAATTTCGCGTTACCTTGGTAAAGAAGTACCGGCAGAAGAACTGATTTGGCAGGACCCTGTCCCTGCTGTTACTCATAAATTGATTGATGAAAATGATATAGCTGCCTTAAAAGCTAAGATCCTTGATTCAGGACTTTCTGTTTCTCAGCTTGTATCCACTGCTTGGGCATCAGCTTCTACCTTCCGTGGATCAGACAAACGCGGTGGTGCCAATGGTGCACGTGTTCGTCTTGCACCTCAGAAATACTGGGAAGTAAACAATCCTTCGCAACTGTCAAAAGTACTGGATACACTTGAAAACGTTCAAAAAGAGTTTAACAGTGCTCAATCAGATGGCAAAAGTGTTTCAATAGCAGACCTGATTGTTTTGGGTGGATGTGCCGCTGTTGAGAAAGCAGCCAAAAACGCAGGTCATCATATCAGTGTTCCTTTCACTCCGGGACGTACCGATGCTTCACAGGAGCAAACCGATGTGGAATCATTTGCAGTGCTTGAACCACTCGCAGATGGCTTCCGTAACTATATTAAATCAACTATCAGTACTCCGGCAGAAGAAATGCTGATCGATAAAGCACAACTGTTAACTCTAAGCACCCCGGAGATGACTGCACTTGTAGGTGGTATGCGTGTACTGAATACAAACTTTGATCAATCTCAGCATGGAGTGTTCACAAAAAATACAGAAACACTCAGCAACGATTTCTTCGTGAACTTACTGGATCTTGGTACAACATGGAAAGCCACTTCAGAATCACAACAGGTATTTGAAGGCCGCGACCGTGCAAGTGGTGAAGTAAAATGGACCGGTACACGGGTTGATTTGATCTTCGGTTCCAACTCTGAACTTCGTGCTATTGCTGAAGTTTATGGATGTGAAGACGCTAAAGGAAAGTTTGTAAATGACTTTGTTGCAGCATGGAATAAGGTGATGAACCTTGACAGATTCGACTTAGCTTAATCCCATTGCTATGGTTTATATAAAAAGGTGGTCCGGAAACAGGCCACCTTTTTATATTTACACATTTCTCTGAAAATTTAATTTGTCAGACCCTGAAAAAAGACTTCACCTGATATAATTTTGCGCTCTAAAAAAGCTAAACTGAACAATTTATTTTCTTTGCCATTCTGCCCTTATTTTCAAAAAATTAACCTATAATCGTATCAGAATAGAACATTTGCCTGAAAATGAAAAGAAAGGATTTTTTAAAACTCAGTTCTGCAGCAGCAGGACTTTCATTATTACCTGAAGCACTTACTGCCAGGGAAGCTGCACCTGCCGCCAGGCGCTCCCTCCGATTTGCATATCTTACTGATATACACGTAAAACCTGGAGAAGTACCGGAAAAGGGAATGGCTAAAGCTTTGCAGCATGTTCAAAAATTAAGGCCTAAAGTCGATTTCATTATTAACGGAGGTGATTCTATTATGGATGCGCTGGCAGCCACTGCAGAATCAACTCAAACTCAATGGGATCTTTTCAACAAGATCCTGAAGCAGGAAAACAATCTTCCGGTCTATCCCTGCATAGGGAATCATGATGTGTACGGATGGTTTCAAA
Source organism: Daejeonella sp. H1SJ63 (assembly GCF_029360775.1). Classification (GTDB taxonomy): domain Bacteria; phylum Bacteroidota; class Bacteroidia; order Sphingobacteriales; family Sphingobacteriaceae; genus Daejeonella. Next base: position 3,340 of record NZ_JARKMZ010000037.1, read on the forward strand.
AAAATCCGGATACTTCAAACCCCCTGTATGGTAAAGCCTGGGCAGTAAAAGCACTTCAAATGTCTGAACGCTATTATCACTTCAATAAAGGGAAATGGGATTTCATTGTTCTGGACAGCACCCAGCTTAATCCTGCAGGAGGCTATATCGGCAAAATTGATGATGAACAGTTAGTCTGGCTAAAGAACAAACTGGCAGAAATTCCATCCGATCATTATATCAGTATCATCTCTCATATTCCGATCTTATCGATCTGCTCCGGTCTCTTCTTCAACAAGAATGAACCGAACGGCGATCTGAAAATTCAGCGAAACCTGATGCATACCGACTTCTTAGAACTTAAAAAGCTATTCCGTCAATACCCTAATCTTAAATCATGTCTGAGCGGGCATATTCACCTGCAAGATGAATTACGCTATCTGGATATCAGTTATTATTGCAATGGTGCAGTAAGCGGAGCCTGGTGGAAGGGTGCATATCAGGAATTTCAGCCGGCCTATGCAGTGTTTGAATATTTCAATGATGGTACATGCACCAGAGAAATGGTTCCTTATTGATCATTTATGCCTGCTTAATATGATAAAAGATCTGATTCAGCAGTACGGACTTTTGCCGCATCCTGAAGGTGGCTTTTACAAGGAAACCTACCGTTCATCAGAAAGTATTCCTTTGCAGGGCTTGCCGGCACGCTTTTCGGGAGAAAGAGCTTTTTCTACAGCAATTTATTTTCTGCTGGTCAAAAAATCATTCTCTGCCTTCCATCGTATCCAAAGTGATGAATGCTGGCATTTTTATGATGGCGACAGCCTGCAGGTCCATGTGCTTCATTCAAATGGCAGTTATGAACTAATCCGTCTGGGAAGAAACAGTAAGCAGGGCGAGGTTTATCAGGCTGTAGTTCCATCCGGTTCATGGTTTGCTTCAGAAACAAGCGGTGAATATTCATTCGTCGGCTGTACTGTGGCTCCGGGTTTTGATTTTCAGGATTTTGAACTGGCTGAAGCAGCAGCACTGACAGACATTTATCCGGAATTTACAGAACTGATCCAAAGACTCTGCCGCTGAAAGTTAATTAGGCTGTATAAGCTTGAGCGATCTTAATGAATCTGTAATCTGATTGTATAATTCATCAGTCCATGGAATCTGTTTACCTGTTTTTTATAGGCAGACATCCCGGCCCCTCTTTTCTTCAGTTCGGCACTCATTAGTTCAGCCATTTCCTTCAGCTTATCGGGCTGCATTGAAGCAAGATCATTTTTCTCGCCGGTATCGGAATTGAGATCATATAGCTCCTGTTTAGCTGCTATATGAAAATATAAAAGTTTCCCTTTCCTGATAGCATATCCCCAGGGATCCCCTTAAGATCGACGGAAGTCTGGTTATTCGGATAATACCATAGTAAACCTATTTATTTGCAGCTGCCTTTTCAAAAAACTGATCACTGAAATTAACCAGAAACAGTTCAGCATTTGATCGGGTAACACCGGTATACAGCCAGCGTAAAAACTCTGTATTCAGCATCTCATCTGTAAGATATCCCTGATCAATAAATACTGCAGGCCATTGCCCGCCCTGGGCCTTATGACAGGTAACTGCAAAGGCAAACTTAATCTGCAGTGCATTATAATAAGGATCTTTTTTGATCTCCTCCATCCTGAAGCGCTTATTTTCAATATGCTGGTAATCTTCCATAACAGCTTCAAAGAAACGTTTATTATCTGCTGCCGAAAGACTCGGGCTTTCTGAATACAAAGTATCAAGCATTACTTTACAGGTGAGAGGTTCCTGATCGGGATAATCAAGCAGTTCGATCACAAGCTCAGCAAAACGAAATCCGTATTGCTCTTCCACCCTCCGCACCTTTCTGACCCTCGCTATATCCCCATTGGCAATAAAATCACCACTGTTATCTTCGGGCTTTAACCAGAAATAATTATTGCGAACTACCATGATATGATCACCACCGGTAATTTCTTCCTCACGGTAAAGAATACGATTTCTGATATTCTGATTATAAGCATTGGCATTTTTATTGGATCGGCAGATTACAATAGTATTCTCCATTCCATATTTATCATAAGCATAACTCAGACCCTCCACCAGCCTTTCGCCAGTCATCCTGAAAATATCACGGTATCCTTTTATAATAAACTTCGGAAAAGTCTGCTTACCCTTTCTGATCAATTCACGCAACTGTGTGGCATTGTACAGAATGCCCGACTGCTTCTCCTGCCTCACTACATCAGTCAGTTCATAGCTTAATACCTGAAGCCTGAAATCAGCAGCAAGCAAATTCTTATCCAAAGCGGGACTCAAATCCGATCCTACAGGAGGCAGCTGTGCCGTATCCCCTACAAACATCAGTTTACAATCCTTGCCATTATATACATATCTGATCAGGTCTTCAAGAAGGCTTTGACGGCTGTAATCATGAACCTGATCTGAGATCATTGAGGCTTCATCTACAATAAAGATGGTATTTTCCATCAGGTTCTCGCCAAGAACAAAATTCATCTCCGGACTTGCAGCAAGCTTTTTTCTGTAGATCTTCTTATGAATGGTAAAAGCTTTTTTGCCTGAATAATTACTGATTACTTTAGCCGCACGGCCTGTAGGTGCCAGCAATACAGACTTCAGCTTAATACCCGGCAGCACCTTCACCAATGCACTGATCAATGTAGTTTTACCGGTTCCGGCATACCCTCTAAGTAAAAAACACTGATTTTCATCATCAGAAAGCAAAAATTTCTCCAGCAAGGTAAACACCTCCCTCTGCTGTGCTGTAGGTGTTTTACCGAAATGCTGTTCAATCAGATTCTGAATATTCATCATCGCAAATTGCAAAATCTAAGCTGATTTCTCCTGAAATAGGGATGATGATTTTTAAACAAACAGAGGTCTAAATACCTTAAGCGAATAAAAAATTGAAAAGAAACTATACTTTTGTTATCGATGATTAAACTGTTCCACCTTTTTGATGATGATTTTCAGTCTCAGAATGCTGCTAAATGTGATCTTCTGATCCACATTGGTTTTGAAACATTTCAATATGCCGTTGTTGACATCGTAAGAGATGAACTAAAATCACTGGCTGAATACCAGATCCCCCCTTCTGCACATAATCCGCAGGATCTGATCAGTGCCATCGAAAAACTGCCTGAATACCCCCGTGAATTTAAATTCCCGTTCAATAAGATCAGTTTATCTTTCGACACTCTGAGTTATACTTTAATTCCTGAAAGTCTGTATAATGAAGAAAGTAAGGAGCAATATGCCGGTTATTTTCAAAGTGCTGTTCCCGGAGTAATTCTGAGCAATACAATCAAATCTGAAAAGATCAGAAATATCTTTTCGATCAATAAAGAATTGTATGCAGATATGAACAGAATTTTCAATAAGCCTCATATCTATTCACAGTCATGTACATTTATTGAGGGCATAAAAAAGACATATAAAGAACTGACAATTAATACCCTGTACATTGATATACATGAAAAACATGTTCAGCTTGCCCTGTTCAATAATTCAGGTCTTTCTTTCTATAATATATTTGATTGCCAGAATGCCGATGAGTTGAATTATTTTATTCTGAATACGATTGAAACCCTTCAGCTGCTTACTAAAGAAATCTCAGTTATACTCTCCGGAAGGATAAACTCAGATGATGAGTATTACAATAGAGTTAAGAAATATTTTAATAAAATCAGCTTTGCAGATAGCAGGCTTATCGTTAATCACTCTCCTAAATTTGACGGCATCTCATCGCATACCTATTTCTCACTAATCTGTCTGGATCAATGCGAATAATAGGTGGACGTTTAAAAGGCCTGCGTTTAAACCCTCCGGCCAAACTTCCTGTAAGGCCTACTACCGATCTGGCCAAGGAAGCCCTATTCAATATTCTTTACAACCAGTTTGATTTTGAAAGTATCAGGGTGCTCGATCTGTTCAGCGGTACAGGAAACATTTCTCTGGAATTTGCATCAAGAGGTGTAAATGAAATATGTTCTGTTGACAGGGACTTCGGATGTACCCATTATCTAAAATCGCTGGTTAAACAATATGATTTAAGTGCAATAAAGGTGATCAAGTCGGATGTATTTAAGTTTTTAGAAATGGAAATCGACAAATATGATCTGATCTTTGCCGACCCGCCTTATGATATGCCACAGATCAATCAGATAGCATCAAAAGTTATTGACCGGAATCTGCTGAGTCCAGGAGGATATCTGATCATTGAACATCCGAGCATGAAAAAACTGGATAATCATCCGCTTTTCATAGAACAAAGAAAATATGGTTCATCTTCGTTCAGCTTTTACGGTCAGAAGCCGCTTTAATCTGAATCCGCTTACTAAATTTATAATTATCGTTAACTTTACATTAATATCCCTGCTAAATCTGCCATTTGACACTTAATTAATACCGGCAATAGCAATAAAAAGACTAAACAATGAAAATTGCACTTTTTCCTGGCTCATTCGATCCTGTTACCAAAGCTCATGTTGATATCTTGAAACGCGCATTACCATTGTTTGACAAGGTTGTGATCGGAATAGGGTTAAACAGTACCAAGGCTCCTTATCTGAGTACGGAGAAAAGAAAAGCAATGCTCAGGGCAGTATTTGCAAATGAACCAAAAATTGAGGTACAGACTTATGAAGGACTAACAGTTGATTTCTGCAAAAAGATCAATGCAGGCTATATGATCAGGGGAATCAGAACAGTTTCAGATTTCGAGTACGAAAAAGCAATTGCACAGATGAACCATGCATTGGCACCTGAAATTGAAAGTATATTTATCGTTAGTAAGCCCGGTTATTCATCAATCAGCTCAACAATTGTCAGAGATATCCTCAGAAACAATGGTGATGTACAACAATTCATCCCGAAAGAAGCCTTTGATCTTTTGTAAAATTACCCGATGGGGCTGATCAGATCCCTGACCAGAGGATAGGTGTTCTGCTTCACCATCATCAGATCGCCCGGCCCAAGCCAGCGTACATCCGTAATACCTTCTTCAAGCTGAGGAATAAGCTCATTCTGGTTTTCTGTCTTCATTTTATACCAGGAAGTTTTTTTGAGTACCCTCTCATTATTGAACTCATAAATATGATAGGTATTGCAGATCTTTTTACCACTTTTTTGAATCCGGATACCACATTCTTCCTCAACCTCGCGAATTGCTGCAAGCCTGGTCTTTTCACCCTCTTCTATCTTTCCTTTCGGAAGGTCCCATTTTCCGTTTCTGAAGATAAATAAATACTTTTCTTCTTCATTTTTAACTAAACCACCGGCTGCCTTTATTAATTGCATGGAGCGTTTCATATTCCTGAACAGCGATTTAAACTCCCGACTCCGAATCACAAATATTTTCGGTCTGTTCATCTGTTTTGCATGCTCATAAAACTCAGAAAACCTAAAATCAGAACTCTTAACTTCCTGATAATCTTCAATATCTGATGGGATCGTATGTGTTAGTATTAAAACTATTTCGTTGATATAAATTTTATAAATTTGAGGCATGATTAATAAGAGTGAAGTTGAACAGAAAGTAGCTGAATTTTTGCTACAAATTAAAGCAATAAAATTACAACCTAATAATCCATTTACCTGGGCTTCAGGTTGGAAATCCCCAATTTATTGCGATAATAGGATTACCCTTTCACACCCTGCTATTCGTACTTATATTCGTCAGAAACTTAGCTCTCTGATCCAGGAGGAATTTGGATCTGTATCAGTGATAGCAGGCGTGGCTACTGCCGGTATTCCCCAGGGTGTTTTGGTTGCACAGGAATTAGGCCTGCCTTTTATCTATGTAAGATCCAAAGCCAAAGAACATGGAACAGGAAGTTTGATTGAAGGAGAATTCTCTCCAGGACAACGTGTTGTTGTTGTTGAAGACCTGATTTCTACAGGAAAAAGCAGTCTGCAGGCCGTACATGCCCTGAGAGATGCAGGTTGTGAAGTTGCCGGACTTGTTGCTATTTTCAATTATGGATTTGCTGCCGCTGATGAAAATTTCAAAAATGCCAAGTGCAGATTTTTAACTCTTTCAAATTATAATTCCCTTATCGATTATGCTGCGGAGCATAGTTTTGTTTCAGCCGATGATTTAAAGCTATTAAGAAAATGGCGCGAAGACCCGCAGGCATGGGGAAATAATATTGAAAGCTAATCATAAGCCCATGACAACTATTGAAAGCAGAGTTAATATCAATAAACCGGTAAGTGAAGTATTTGCTTTCCTTGCTGATCTGAATAATCACCAGCAATTGATGCCTGAGAATATTTATAACTGGTCATCAACAAAAGATGAAGCCCGCTTTACTATTCAGAACATGGCAAAACTTGCGCTGAAAGTATCCTCCATAACTCTGGATAAAGAAATTGTTGTAAAACCCTCTGAGCAGGCGCCATTTGAACTTGAATTAAAATGGACCTTAAATGATTTAGGCAAGGGACAAACTGAAGCGGTGTATACCATTTCTGCCGACCTCAACATGATGATGAAAATGATAGTTTCAGGTCCACTGCAAAAGCTGGTTGACCACGAAGCCGGTACACTTAAATCAGTCTTAGCCTGATTGATATTTTGCATTCTTCAACATGAGGCTGTTTCAAAAGTCATTTTTGATTTTAATGCAGACCTTAAATGAACTTAAAACGGCAATTTCCGATGTGAAAATTGCCGTTTTCTATTAGTTTTTAGAATCAAAAATAAATTGATCTGAATTTAATTCCGTTTTTAAATCTTAGTTTTTGCTTTTGAGAAAGCCTCTATCTTTTGTAATTTATTACGGGTACCCAATTAAAACACTGAAAAACAGACAATTTAGCAGTTCAATTCATTTTCAACCGACAATTTTTCAGTTCAGCGCAAAATAATCAGACAGATTTTCTGTAAGGGAGCTATAAAATACACCTGGCAACTGATTTGAGCATAAGCAAGCATAGACAATTACCATGAATCTAAACAACTTCACTATCAAAGCACAGGAAGCAGTTCAAAAAGCTTCTGAAATAGCAAGCGGTAATCAGCAACAAGCTATTGAAACTGCCCACATTCTAAAAGGCCTATTAAGTGTTGACGAGAATGTGATCAGTTACCTGTTAAAAAAACTGAATGTAAACCTAAACCGCATCTCTGAGGTTTTGGATGCTCAGATCAAAAGCTTCCCGAAAGTAAGTGGAAGTGATATCTATCTGGCTTCCGGAGCAAATAGTGCATTGCAGAAAGCAATTTCATACCTGAAAGAATTTAAAGATGAATTTGTTTCTGTAGAGCACATCCTGCTTGGATTATTAAGTACCGGAGACAAAGTGAGTTCGATCCTTAAAGATGCCGGAGTTAATGAGTCGGATCTTAAGAAAGCTATCCTGGAACTGAGAGGCAACAGCAGAGTTACCGACCAGAATGCAGAGGCAACTTATAATGCACTGAATAAATATGCCCGCAATCTGAATGAATATGCTGAATCAGGGAAACTGGATCCGGTAATCGGACGCGATGAAGAGATCAGGAGAGTGATCCAGATCCTTTCCCGAAGAACAAAAAACAATCCAATATTAATCGGAGAGCCCGGAGTTGGTAAAACTGCCATAGCAGAAGGTATTGCCTTCAGGGTAATTCAGGGAGATGTGCCTGAAAACCTGAAGTCTAAAACGGTTTATTCACTGGATATGGGTGCCCTGATTGCCGGTGCAAAATATAAAGGAGAATTTGAAGAACGTTTAAAAGCAGTAATCAAGGAGGTTACTCAAAGTGACGGGGAGATCATTCTTTTCATTGATGAGATTCACACACTTGTCGGTGCAGGTGGTGGCGAAGGTGCAATGGATGCGGCAAATATCCTGAAACCAGCCCTGGCTCGGGGAGAGTTAAGAGCAATCGGCGCCACTACCTTAAATGAGTATCAAAAATATTTCGAAAAAGATAAAGCTCTGGAACGTCGTTTTCAGAAAGTTATGGTCGACGAGCCAAGTACACAAGATGCCATTTCTATTCTAAGAGGTTTAAAAGAGAGATATGAGACTCATCATAAAGTAAGAATTAAAGATGAGGCGATCATTGCGGCAGTAGAATTGTCGCAGAGATATATTTCAGACCGCTTCCTTCCGGATAAAGCGATCGACCTGATGGACGAAGCTGCATCTAAACTTCGTCTCGAGATGGATTCAGTTCCGGAAGCAGTGGATGAACTGGATCGTAAGATCATGCAGCTTGAAATTGAACGCGAAGCCATAAAAAGAGAGAACGACGAGAAAAAAGTTAAAGAACTTTCTGAAGAAATCGCCAACCTTTCATCTGAACGAGACTCATTAAGAGCACGCTGGAAAGCTGAAAAAGACCTTGTTGAAGCGATTAACAATCAGGGAGAACAGATTGAAAACTTTAAGCTGGAAGCTGATCAGGCTGAACGTGCCGGAGATTATGGCAAGGTTGCTGAGTTGAGATACGGTAAGATCAAGGAAGCTCAGGACCGTGCTGAAGAGCTGAAAAAACAGCTTGCGGATACTCAGATCGACAACAGAATGCTGAAAGAAGAAGTTACATCTGAAGATATTGCTGGAGTGGTGTCTCGCTGGACCGGAGTACCTGTTACAAAAATGATCCAGAGTGAACGTGAGAAACTTCTTCATATGGAAGCTGAACTTCACAAACGTGTTGCCGGCCAGGAAGAAGCAATTGAAGCCATTTCGGATGCAATACGCCGCTCAAGAGCAGGTTTACAGGATAAACGTAAGCCTATCGGATCATTTATCTTTCTGGGAACTACCGGCGTTGGTAAAACCGAGCTTGCCAAAGCTTTGGCCGAGTACCTGTTCAATGATGAGCATGCTATGATACGCATTGATATGAGCGAATATCAGGAACGTCATGCAGTATCAAGATTAATCGGAGCGCCTCCGGGATATGTTGGATACGATGAAGGAGGGCAACTTACTGAAGCAGTTCGCAGAAAGCCATACTCTGTAATCCTGCTTGACGAAATCGAAAAGGCACACCCTGATGTATTCAATATACTTCTGCAGGTACTTGATGATGGAAGATTAACAGATAATAAAGGACGTTTGGTTGATTTTAAGAATACAATCATCATCATGACATCCAATATTGGTTCGCACCTGATCCAGGATAACTTCAAAGATTTATCCGAAATCAACCGTGAAGAAGTTATTGCCAAAACAAAAACAGAACTGTTTGACCTTTTAAAGCAAACCATCAGACCAGAATTCCTTAACAGAATTGATGAGCTGATTATGTTTACTCCTTTAAATCGTGAAGAACTGAGAGACATTGTAAGTCTTCAGTTTAAAGGGGTGCAGAATACCCTGGCTGATATGGGTGTGGAAATTGAAGCTTCTGAAGAAGCCCTTGACTGGCTTGCACAGTTAGGATATGATCCTCAGTTTGGTGCCCGCCCGTTAAAGCGTGTCATTCAAAAGAGAATACTGAATGAGCTTTCTAAAGAGATACTTTCAGGTAAGATTGATAAAGACAGCAAAATTAAGCTGGATGTATTTGACAATCATTTTGTATTCCTGAATGCAGACAATGCTTAACAGATAATTCTATTAAACAACTAAGCCCCGGGATAAATCCCGGGGCTTAGTTGTTTTAGGATGTAATATATGATCTAAAAATATTAAGCAAGTCTAACATTTACTGCACTTAATCCCTTCTTACCTTCTTCAACATCAAATTGCACTTTATCATTTTGTCTTATATCCTGTTTTAGTCCACTTACGTGAACGAAAATTTCTTTGCCATCCTCAAGGGTAATAAATCCGAATCCTTTGGACTCATTGAAAAATTTTACTGTACCGGTTTCCATTAAATTAATAGTTTAGTTTTTAAAAATTTTAAGTGTTACTGCAAATTAGTTAAATATTTGGAATAATTAAACTTCTTAAAAACTAAATTCCAGCACAGTATTAGAAAATAACAATTTATTACACTGAAATTAGTATCCACAGTATTTAAAGCCCGATAATGATCAGGTATTCCCTTCAAATTCCTTTAAGCATTTATTTACAATACTTACCAGTATCTTTTCATTTTCAAAAAGTTCGTCTAAAAGTTTGAACTGATTTTTAGTCCTGTCGAGGTTTTGCTCCGGATAACCAATAGGGTAATATACATCCCCATTAAGATAATCAGTTAAAAACCGGATTGCCTGCATATAGATCAGATATTTACCTGAAAAAAGAATCAGATCCTTTTCAACCGGACTTAACATGGATCCCATTTCCTGAAGATATCCTTTTACAATTGCTTCAAAATATTCAACCCTGACAGATATTTTACTGATATCCGGTTCATTCTCAGAATAAGCACAGAGATAAGTACGCATCATATCACCCAGATCAGAGATAAATTTTCCTGACATAAGGGTATCAAGATCGATCACGCAGACACCTTTCATACTATCCTTATCAAATAACATATTACTGATCTTGGTATCATGATGCATTGCCCTGTCCGGAAAGTCCCTGGAATCTTTAAATGAATTGAAATAATCCAAAATAAACTTATAGTGTAATGCTTTTTGAATCTCATTTGATGCAGTTTGTCTGAGATGTTCAGGCGCAATACTTAAGGCATCTGTAAACTGTTGATAACGCAAACCAAGATCATGAAAACCCGGAATAGTTTCTTTTAGTTGAGAAGCATCAAAAGCAGAAAGCAGTTTATTTAACCTTCCAAACTGAACGGCAGCTTCATAAGCCTGCACAGGATCGCTAAGGGTATCAAATGAAACAGAATTTTCAATAAAGTTCGTCAATCGCCAGTAATCACCGTCTACCAGCGCCATTTCTTTACCATCATTGGTTTTAATAGCACCAACAAACAAATAATCGGGATGATTCTTTGCAAGATAATCTCCAACAAGCTTCACATTTTGAGCAATAACATCAGGCTTTTTAAAAACATTGATATTAATACTCTGAAGTATGAACTTATGACCACTTTTTTGATCAGTAACTAAAAAAGTTGAATTGATATGTCCTGTACCGAAAGTCTTATAAATAACATCTTCAGTATTGAGTCCGTATTCAATCAGGACCTTCTCGATCTTTATATTATCCATTTTATATAATGCAATTACAAAGGCTAAATTAATGAGGATTATTTACTTTCTGCACCAATGATCTGTACTTGGTTAAAAAATAAACCGAAGAAAACACGGTAAGAAGCAATCCAACAACCGAAAGAATAATTACACTGTTTGAAAAGAAAGTAACCCAATTCAGCTGTACTTTAAAAATCTCCTTACTCAGCATTACTCCTACGCTTCCTACATAACCGAAAGAATCAGCGAGATAAATCAGGAAACCAACATTACCGGTATGCTTAAAAGATGCAATCAGCCTCTCAAAAAACACAGAATTAAAAGGTATATAAACCATATACAAACCCAGTCCGACCAGAGTCATCCACCAGACAGGAGTAATATTTTCTCCGGCAAACATAAAGGAAGACACTCCGGCAAGTATAAAACCAATCCCGATGAACAGGTGCGAAAGCATCAGAGCCTTAAAGCTGTCGCGGATCAGCACCATACTGCCGATCAGTACCAGAATAATGATGGTAATCGGGGTTTCTGTTTTTGCAAAAAGTTCGGGCTTGTCAAAAAAGCCCATTTCCTTCCACATTTCAGCACTGAAATTATCTCTCATATCCCTGAAGATGGTGGCAAAAACATAAATCAAAATACAGGCAACCAGTCCGGGAAGAAACATTTTAACGAATTTCTTCCTGTCTGCAGCTAGCATGGGTACCCTGTTCATCCGAAAGGAAATATCCTGTTCATCCGGAGGGGGAATTCTTTCGATCAAATAAACAAATAATAATAAGGGACCGGCAAATACCAATCCTGTAAAGAAAGGCACCCATAATTCAGTTATCTGAAAAGTCAGCATCAGCCAGGCACCTACAGTCTTTACAAAGCCTGAAGCGAAAATGAAACTTACAGCCAATGTAGCCCCAATAAAGTCTGTACTCCTCCGCCCCTCTACATAGGAAAAAACCACTCCCCAAAGCATTCCAAGAGGAAACCCGTTAATAAAAAGAAAAAGAATATTAAAGGGTGCAGGTACCAGGGCGAAGAGCAACCAGCTTAACCAGGATATTGATGTGAGATAAATAATGATCTGCCCGCGTCCATGACGTTTAAGTTCTGAGATGTATTTGATGCCATAAAATTTGGCAAGCATATAACCCAGCATCTGTGAGATGACCAGAATAGTCTTATAGCTGTATCCGGCAATAGTAATTCCATCGAAAGTAGCAACGGTAAAAGATTTTCTGAAACCAAAAACCATTGTATAAGTCAGAAAAACAGTAATAGCGGCGTATAATCCTACCTGAAATGCATTCCCACTAATTTGTTTTGGCTTCAGAATACTCATGGATGATGATTTTATGTTTCGGAAGGTAATAAAACCTTTGTCAATGAAAAAATCTCAATGCAAATTCAAAACTTTCAGTTGAATAAATACAATTTCGGATGAATTGTATATCTTCAGGAAGATTAAACCCATTAAGCATGAAATTACAGTCCATTTTCTGTTTCTTATTGATCTTTTGCCATTCATTTACCAGAGCACAGGATAAACCTCTTCAAATCATTATGATCGGAGCACATCCCGACGACTGCGATATAAAAAGCGGGGGCACCGCTGCATTATTTGTTGCCATGGGACATAAAGTAAAGTTCCTGTCTGTAACCAATGGAGATGCCGGACATATGACGGAAGGAGGAGGAATACTGGCCAAGCGAAGGCTTGAAGAAACAAAAGAAGTAGCAAGAAGGCTCGGTATTACCTACGAAGTACTCGATAACCATGACGGTGAACTGTTGCCAACTTTACCTATTCGATTTGAGATAATCAGGAGAATCAGAGAGTGGAATGCTGATGTGGTAATTGCACCGCGACCAAACGATTATCACCCCGATCATAGATATACAGGTGTATTGGTTCAGGATGCTGCCTTTATGGTTGGAGTACCGAATGTTGCTGCAGACACACCACCTTTACGCAAGAACCCCGTATTTCTTTATTTCCAGGATAATTTCAAGAAGCCAAACCCTTTTCAACCTGATATTTCAATCGATATCACTTCAGTAATTGACATCAAAGCTAATGCATTGGATGCGCACCAGTCGCAATTTTATGAATGGCTGCCATGGATTGGAGGATATACCGATAAGATTCCGGCAAAAGTATCTGAAAGGAAAGAATGGGTTAAGCAATTAAGAGGAAATGGAATCACCCCTGAGGTAAAGGCAAGTTTGCAGAAATGGTATGGGCTTCAAAGGGCAGAGCAAGTCAAATTCTCTGAATCATTTGAAATCTGCGAATATGGCAGCAGACCTAATGAAGCAGAAATAAAAAGATTATTCCCAATGCTGGGGAAATAACAAACTCTAAGTCATGTAAAATACAGCACTTACTGAGGTTTCGGTCCGCGCTTGTAAATAATCAGTCCATTGAGAAAATTTCTCAGTATCTGATCACCACATGGTTTGAAATTTTCATGTTCCTTATTCCTGAAAATTGCGCCCAACTCTGCTTTTGTGATCTTAAAATCTACCAATTGAAGTATTTCAACAATTTGCTGATCGTTTAGCTTTAATGCCACCCGAAGCTTTTTCATGATGTCGTTATTACTCATTTTATTTATCTGGAGATATCAATTTTTATTTTTTTATTTTTTATTTTCTCGTTTTTAAGAAGCTTCAGCATAGAATCAATCTTCGTTCTGCTGACTCCTGCATAAGATGCAAAATCCTGAATTTCTATCAGTCCAAGTTCATCCTTTTCAAGCTTACCTTTCTTCATCAGTAATCCTGCCACATCAATTTTATTAACTTTATCCTTCCTCCCTGCCCCGATATAGACAGTTGCCCATCCTGTATTTTCAGGAATTGTATCCTGTTCAGGTAAAGTTTCCGCTTCAATATCATCACCTAAAAACGAAGGTTTCTCGTTTTCTGTCAGAATCACATACACAGTTCCGCCTGAATGCATACGGGCAGTACGGCCATTCCTGTGCAGAAATGCTTCTTCATTATGTGGTAATTGGTAATGAATAACATATTCAATTTCAGGAATATCCAATCCGCGGGAAGCAAGATCTGTAGTAATTAAAAGCCGGTAGCTTCCATTTCTGAACTTCAGCAATGCCTTCTCACGATCTTCCTGCTCCATTCCTCCGTGAAACACCCCATGATCCAAACCCATGTCTCCAAGCAATCCGCTGATTCTGTCTACTGCCTCTCTGTGATTACAAAAAACCAGGGCAGAATGATTACCAATCATACAAATGAGTGAAAATAATGTTTTCAGCTTATCCGGGGCTTCTGAAATTACAGATTTAACCTTCAGTCTGGGAATACTATTTACATCTTTCAAAAAATTGATCTCTGCAGGATCTTTCAGTCCAGTAAAGGCAGGGATCTCACCCATAGTTGTAGCTGAGGTAAGCACCCGTCGTTGAACATTACCAAGCTTATTGATAATAAAAGCCATGTCCTCTTCAAATCCAAACTCCAGGGCTTTATCAAATTCATCTAATACAATTGTATGGATACCTTCAGCTTCTATATTTCCATGACGGATATGATAAGCCAGGCGCCCGGGTGTACCAATAAGCAATGACGGTGCTTCTGTAAGATTATTTTTTTCAGTCCTGACCGGATGCCCGCCATAAAAGCAATTAACCTTAAATCCTGTTCCCATTGATTTGAAAACCTGTTCAATCTGCAATCCCAGTTCGCGCGATGGTACAAGGATCAAAGCCTGAATGCCTTTTTTGGTCTTATCCAGCCTGGTTAATAATGGGATTAAAAAAGCTAAAGTCTTGCCGGAACCGGTTGGCGACAGAATAACTGTATCTCTCTTAACCACCGAATCAATTGCAGCACGCTGCATTTCATTCAGAGCGGCAATCTTCAAATTCTTTAATATCCTGTCAATCATTTGCTTTTAAAAATACAAAGGTAGTGCAATTATCTTCATTCAGCTTTCAATAATATTTAATGAGGTTAAAGGATGCTGATGCAGCTTTTTTATTTATTTTCGTTTAACAAACAATAGATTAAAAACCAATTAAAATTAATTTAATGCAGAAAGCATATCTCCCATTACTGGTCCTTATAACAGCCCTTTATCTGAGTTCATGTCAATCGAGTTCAAAAACAAAAACTTCAGAGAGTTCAGATATTACCAAACCTGAACAAATCGAAGCAGAAAGCGAAGACAGTCAGAAACCGGATGGCCCAAAAGCCACTGCTGCTGAGATTCTGGCAAGACCTCAGGTACCTATTCTTTGCTATCATCAGATCAGAAACTGGACTTCGACCGATGGTAAAATGGGCAAAGATTATATAGTTCCTGTTGCTGAGTTCAAGTCTCAGATGAAAATGCTGGCAGACAGCGGCTATCATACCATTTTACCCGATCAGCTTTATGAATACCTGGTTTACGGAAAGAAACTGCCCAAAAAACCAATCATGCTGACTTTTGATGACACTAAACTGGATCAGTATACTACGGCAATTCCTGAAATGAAAAAATATGGCTTTAAAGGAGTCTTTTTTATTATGACTGTATCTCTGGGTAAACCAAATTATATGAGCAAAGCACAGGTTAAAGAACTTTCTGATGCAGGACACGTTATCGGTTCACACACCTACGACCATCAAAATGTAAAAAAATATCAGGGAGAAGACTGGGTAACACAAATTGAAAAGCCAACTAAAACCCTTAAGGAAATTACCGGAAAAGATGTTAAATACTTCGCTTATCCCTTTGGTCTGTGGAATAAAGAAGCTATCCCTCATTTAAAGAAAAGAGGATTCACGTCTGCATTTATTCTTGCTGAAAAGCGGGACGAGAATGATCCTCTTTTTACAATTCGCAGAATCATAGCCAGCGGATACTGGAATACAAAAACTCTTCATAATAGTATAGTCAAAAGTTTCTGATTGAAAATTCAAATGGCATAATCATGTCCAATCTTATTATATTAGAGGTTAATAATAAATTAAAATAAACGGAATCATGAAAAAACTATTAGTACTAACCCTGATAGCAGGCCTGTTTAGCAGCACTGCTTCTTTTGCACAACAGGACAAAAGCAAAAGACCAAGTCCGCCGGCAAAAGTTTCACAAACTTTGGCATCAGGTGCTGAAATTTCAATTGATTACAGTCAGCCTTCAATCAAAGGAAGATCTCTGAGCACCTTAGCTCCGGCAGGGAAAGTATGGCGCACCGGTGCGAATGAAGCGACTGTTTTTGAAACTTCAAAAGATGTAACAATTGAAGGCCGGAAATTAGCTGCAGGGAAATACAGTCTTTATACAATTCCCGGAGATAAAGAATGGGTTATTATCTTCAACAAAACCTGGAAACAATGGGGAACCGTTTACAAAGAGGCTGAAGATGCACTCAGAGTAAATGTTAAACCAGGCAAAGCTTCAGCTTTTACTGAAAAGATGACTTTCGAAATCGTTAAAAACGGAAAAGTATCATTGGCATGGGCTGATACACAGATTGAGTTTAGAGTTCGATAAAAATATTTACTATATTGAAGGGCTTAAGTGATAAACTTAGGCCCTTTTTTATTGGATACTATTTTAATTGAAATTGCAGCAACCCTCTATGAAAATAGTTTATACGTATTACCTCCTGTTCCTGATTCCGATTGTTTTTCTTTCTTCATGTAAATCAGGATCCTCAATCAATTCTTCCAAAAACAATATCGACTACCTGTACAATGACTTCAAACCTGATGAGTTTTACCCGGCAGGACAGGTTGAACTGCAAATAAAATCATCGGGATCCACAATGTATGGATTTGCCTATACAGCAAATGGCAAAGGGCCTCATCCTACTGTTCTTATTCTCCATGGTCTGCCCGGCAATGAGCGGGGGCTTGATATCGCACAAAATCTCAGAAGGGCCGGATACAATGTTCTGTATTTCAACTACAGGGGTGCCTGGGGCAGTAAAGGCACTTTTGGATTTCAGAATGCCGTTGATGATGTAAGCGCGGTTATGGATTATATTACAGACAGTCTGAACAAGGAGAAATTAAAAGTTGATACTGAGAAAATCGCAGTGGTAGGACACAGTATGGGGGCAGGAATAGCATTAATTGCCGGAACAAAGGATCCCAGAATTAAGGGTATAATAGGAGTATCAGTTTTCAATCCTTATACTCTTCTTCAGGGAGAATTGGCTGAGGGCAACCTGATAGGGTTGAAAGAGTATCTGCTTACATTGGGAATGCTGAATTGCAACCCGGACACCTTCCTGAATGATATCTTAGCTAAGATTGACAATTACAATATTGAAGAAATGGTAGCCAGGTCACGAAAGCCTATTCTGGTTCTGGATGAGCATCAAAACAACACCTACTTTACAAAATATAATAAAAGCAACACATTCGAATATAAAATCTGGAATACCGATCATGCATTCTCAAACCGAAGAATTGCATTAACCAAAGAAATTATAAACTGGATGGATACCAATCTTCTTAAAAAAGGAAGCGGGAAGAAAAATAAACGCAAAAAGAAGAACTAAAGAACATCTTCAATTTTGAAAATCTTCCCATTAAAATTGAATTCATATCCTTTTTTCTGTCTGATAAGTTTAGCTCCAATCGGAGATACTGCTGAAACGGCAAAGTAGTTATTCCCATCTGCGACAAGCTGCCCGCGGCTGATACTGATATAAAATTTACCCAAGTTCGTTATTACAAGGCTTCCGTTCTGAACAGTATCAGAAACCTGATTCTGATCAATAGAAAGGAGAAGGTTTTTCATCTTAACAGCCTCATCAAGCTGCTTTCGGTTTCTGTCAATCTCCTGCTGCATCATTTCCCGTCCCGTTTCATATTTATCGCCGGCACTGCTCTTTGTATCATCATTAGCAGATTCGATTGCATCATTTATGGCTTGTCTGGAAGCTTGAATACAATCTTCTGCATAATGCATGCACTGCTTATATAATTCCTCTTTAATCCTCTTCATTAATGCAAAGAAGCATATTATTTAAAGGTCTGACAAGAATGCATTTGCAAATATTTATGCTTAGGATTTCCTTAGCTGTTTCAGGATACTCCTTCCCCTGCTTTGAATGGCTGCAGTTCCATCTTTCAGTAAAAACAGAATTTGTTCCCTCAACTCACCCGAAATCCAGTCATATGTTGCTCTCATATTAAACAGAATATCCATGCAATTTACTTTAACAGCAACAGGTGTTTCAGGATTGATCATAAGCTCAAAGGTAGTTTCTATGAGGTTCTCCAGGTCGACTGTTTCGATGTAATGTCTATTCGAAGTCCCGGTTAACAGCATCAGAATTTTAGTAAAATGCCTCTGGCAGCTTAAATTCTTTTGAATGAGATAAACAGATAACATTAGCTTATAAGAGCTTTTGAACCTTTCAGGATCACTGTATATGCAGTATTCCAATATCCATGCTGCATGAAATGCTATTTTTTTATCCGGATACATACTCAATTAAATCCTTTACATCACATAAATCATCAAGAATTAACTGATTGATCTTCTTCTTACTCAAAGGCAAGGCAAGTTCCTTTAATAATTGCTCTCTGTCCATCTAAGTCAATCAATAGCCACAAATAAGCCGGGATTCCTTTCATATCCCGTTGAAAACCCGTACCTTTGCGCTTTATTTAAATTCATGATTACAGTATCAAATCTCTCTTTACGTTACGGAAAGCGTACACTTTTTGAAGAAGTAAATTTAAAATTTACTCCCGGAAACTGTTATGGCATTATTGGCGCAAACGGTGCGGGGAAATCCACCTTCCTGAAAATACTTTCTAAAGAGATAGACCCTTCAAGCGGTTCAGTATCATTCACTCCGGGTGAAAGAATGGCCGTTCTGACTCAGAACCACTATGCATTCGATGAGTTTCCTGTCATTGAAACTGTAATGATGGGACATAAAGAGCTCTATAATGTGATGAAGGAAAAGGATGCTCTTTATGCAAAAGAAGATTTTACAGAAGCTGATGGCGAACGTGCCGGAGAGCTTGAAAATATATTTGCAGAGATGGATGGATGGAATGCAGAAAATAATGCTGCTACCATGTTGAGTAACCTGGGTATCAAAGAAGAATTTCATTACAATTTATTGAAAGATCTGGATGGTAATCAGAAAGTGAGAGTCCTTCTTGCTCAGGCCTTATTTGGGAAACCTGATATTCTCCTGTTGGATGAACCTACCAACGACCTTGACATTCAGACTATAGCATGGCTCGAAGACTTCCTCGCATCTTATGAAGGAATTATTTTAGTGGTATCTCACGACAGACACTTTCTGGATACTGTATGTACCCATGTTGTTGACATAGACTTCAGCAAGATGAATATTTATACCGGTAACTATTCATTCTGGTATGAATCCAGTCAACTGGCACTTAAGCAGCGGGCTGATCAGAATAAAAAGAATGAAGAAAGAGTAAAAGAGCTTCAGGATTTCATTCGCAGGTTCAGTGCAAATGCATCTAAATCCAAGCAGGCAACCAGTCGTAAGAAAGCTTTGGACAAGATCAATATTGATGAGATCAAGCCATCTAACCGTAAATATCCGGCAATTTTGTTCAACCATCAGGGACGTGAAGCCGGAGACCAGATTCTGCAGATTGAAAATCTGAAAAAGGAATTGAATGGGGAGGTTTTGTTTTCTGGCATCAACTTCATGGTGAATAAAGGCGATAAAATTGCCATACTTTCAGAAAACAGCCTTGCAACTACTGCATTTTATGATATTTTAACCGGCAGGGATAAGGATTATAAAGGTACATTCAAATGGGGCGTTACTATAAACACAGCTGATATTCCAAATGATAACTCGGCATATTTTCAGGATAAAGATGTTAATCTGATAGACTGGCTGAGAGAATATTCGGAAGGTGAAAAAGACGAACAATTTATACGTGGCTTCCTGGGAAGAATGTTGTTTTCAGGAGAAGAGGTCCTTAAAAAGGCATCTGTACTATCAGGAGGTGAGAAAATGCGTTGCATGTTCTCCAGAATGATGCTTCAGCAAGCCAATTTATTAATGTTTGATGAACCTACCAATCACCTCGATCTGGAATCAATCACAGCACTCAATAATGGAATGAAAGATTTCAAAGGGGTGATCTTGTTCACTTCACGTGACCACGAACTTACAGAGACTGTGGCTAACCGCATCATTGAACTTACACCCGGTGGAGTAATTGACAAGTTGATGACCTACGATGAATACATCAACAGCGATATAGTAAAACAACAGCGTGAAGAATTCTACGCTGCAGTTTAATAAGAGTATCAGATAAAATGAATTGTCCCCAATAAGTAGATACTTTTGGGGACAATTCATTTTATCTCAACATTTCTCACTGTAACTTTGCCCGCTTTTTCAGTTCAGCTATGGGCATGGTAATCATTCTCCCAACAGGTACTTTATCTTTATAAGTAATCACTTTCAATTGTTTTGCATCAATTGGAACGATTAACGTTGTCATGTATTTGGGATAGAATCTGTCGGGAAAAGAATTATCAAAGCTGTAATAAATATCCAATCCATCGATTTCGGTGTTAAGATCAACTGTTAATTTATTATCTGTCGTTTTACCCGCTTTAAAGATTGGATCATACACAGCCGGAGCGTATTTAGTTTCTGAGAAATCAAACCGCTTAAAGTGCTGTTCAACCCGTGAAAAGAATTCAGGCCAGTTTTTATTACCTGAAGGGGACCAAACCGACTCAGCAATAGCCAATCCTCTTGGCCATGTCATATATTCTGCCTGACGGATATTATAGACTTGCTCAGTCCATAAATTAGCCTGTCCTCCCTTAATATACTTAGGATCTACATCTGCAGGAACAGGCTCAAATTCATAAGATTTACTTAATCTCAGAGATGCATAAACCCTTGGCTCGGAAATCTGATCAGACTGCATATAATCTAAATAAGCATAAGTAGTAGGGCTCATAACAACCTCATGACCATCATTTGCAGCTTCAATTCCGTATTTCATTCCACGCCAGCTCATTACAGCTGTAGTAGGGCTCACCCCTCCTTCTAAAACCTCATCCCAGGCCATCATTTTTTTACCTTTCGATTCTACGATTTTCTCAACCCTCCGGGTAAAATATCCCTGAACCTCGGTTATCTTTTTTATTCCCTCGCGCGCCATCAATGCCTTAATCTGACTATTATTCTGCCAGTAATTTATTGGGGCCTCATCACCACCCAAATGAATATAGTCAAACGGAAAAAGTTCAGCAAGTTGGGTAATTACTGAATCCATAAATGAATAAACCTTCTCATTTGCTGGGCAAAGTGTATTATCGAGTAATGCTTTTGGCGGGGCGCCACCCGACCAATCCATTATCTTTTCTCCGGATCTGACCTTATAATTAACTGCCTCGGGCGTACATGAGAGCTCAGGATAGGATGCAATAGCTGCCAGGCTATGACCCGGGACATCAATTTCAGGAAGAATATTTACAAAACGCTCTTTCGCATACTGAACTAATTCTTTAATATCCTCCTGAGTATAAAAGCCTCCGTAATTACGTGGTTCATCAGCACCTGGCGGAATAAAATCTCCAAACTCCCCTACTCTCTTTACATTCCAGGCACCTACTTCGGTTAATTTAGGGAAACCCTTTATTTCTATTCTCCAGCCTTCATCATCAGTTAAGTGTAAATGCAAAACATTGTATTTATAGCGAACCATAGCATCAATGTATTGCTTAACTTCATCCTTCGTAAAGAAATGCCGGGCAACATCAAACATCAAACCTCTCCAGCCAAGCTTTGGAAAATCCGTTATCTCAACAAATGGAAGAACCCATTTAACGGTACTTACGTGCTCTTTGCTTTCAATTTCAGGAGGAAAAAGCTGAATCAAAGATTGAACCCCATAGAATAAGCCTGCAGGTTTATTCGCTTTCAATAATACTCCGGCATGACTTACTGAAAGTTCATACCCCTCATTTCCCAGCTTCTCATTAAAGCTTTCATTCAGATACAGCTTAATTGTTGAAGAAGTTGAATGGCTTGTTTTGACCACATGAAAACCTGCTGCTCCACTTAATTTATCACGCAAAACAGAAATTGTATGGGCGATACCAGGAATATCAGGCGCTTGAATAACAACATTCCGGGGCAAAGAATAATAGCCCTGATTTTTTTTCAACAAAACAGGTTGAGGAATTATGAAAATATCAGCAGGTTGAGTTTGACTAAACAGTGTAGATGATAAAAGGAGCAGTGTTAAAAACAGACTTATTTGCTTCATGAATACGTAAAATATATTTCCGCAATATATGAATAAACCCAAATCGCACCAACTGATGCCAAACTGTTAGCAGCACCCTATAAAACAGAAAACAGTCTCCCAAATAAGAGACTGCTTTCTGAAAATACTGTCCTGCAATTTATCTAATGGTTACGACGGAAGCAAATTGTCCGCTGGCATCAAAACTAACAGCATATTTTGTAAGATTTGCATCAATCAATACAAGATAGCCCTTCAATGTATCATTTGCTTTAATTTCAAATGATTTCTTAAACACATAATTTGGATAGGTATTGCTTAAATAAGTTAGGGATGCAGCTGGAAGTGCTGATACTTCAATTGACTTTCCCTTTGCATGTTGGAAAGCAGGAAGCTGAATACGCTTCATAAATGCACCAGTAGCTGAGAATGCCGTTGCAAAATAATTCACATTCTTTGAAATAACTATTATACTCTGATCTTTGTTAACAAATGCATGCAACAGAGTATCAGATGAATATGCAGTTGACAGATATGCTTTTATTGCCACCGGAAGTAAACTAACAGCAATAGTATCACGCTGTTTTCCATCTCTGTGTTCAAAGCATCCACCCAGATGCCAGCCACCCCTGCCTTTCATATTTTTGCCTTCCCTAATCTCAAAAACTTTCAAGAATGCACCAGTGGCATCAAATTTCAAAGCAACAGGTTTATTGTTAAATTGAATAATTACAGCATAACTGTCAATTGCAGAACTGGATTCAATAGCAATTTGAAATGCCTTTTGGAAAGTATAACCAGAATAATTAGCATTCAGATAGGTTGCAATTGAAGCCGGAAGAGCAGTAAATTCCATGGAATTTTTTTTATTTCCTTTTTTACATGCCCCCATTGCATAAAGAGTATCAGATGAACTGCCTGAGCCTGCAATTGCAGAGGTACTACTAATTGTAATAGCCTCAAGTTTTGCAAACTCCAATTCATTATCTAATGTAAGCTTATCTTTCTGGCAAGAGCCCAGACTCAATAGTGCAATACTTAATCCAAGCAGGGCACTCTTAATGTGTGTGTTTGTCTTCATATTGTTTGTTTTTACTGTAAAACTATTTTGGCAAAATGAAGAGAAGATGATTTTTATTTATTTTTTTGCAATCATTTAATTTTTTTTTTTGAGAGCGATCAGTCAAAAAACTAAATGCGAATTATCCTAAACAGCACAAAAAAGGGCCCTACCAATGGTAAGGCCCCGATGTTAAAAATCAAGTTAGATTAGTGTCCCTGATGACCATCAGCACCATGAGCATGTCCATGAGCCAGTTCTTCACTCGTAGCAGGACGAACTGAAATAATTTTTCCGATAAAACGAAGATCCTGACCTGCCATTGGATGATTTAAATCAACAGTCACTGCTGAATCAGAAATTTCATGAACTCTGGCCCTGAATTGGTTACCTTCATTATCCTGCAAAGGTAAAATCGAACCAATTTCCGGCATTTCCATATTTCCGAACATATCCAAAGGAAGTTCTGTTATCGCATTTTCATCTTTCAAACCATATGCATCTTCTGCAACAAGCTGAAAATCATATGCATCACCTGCCAGCAAACCTGAAAGATTTTCTTCGAATTTAGGAAGCATCATGCCTACACCATATAAGAATACTAATGGGTTTTGTTCATCAGCTCTTTCAACGAACACTTCCTGTCCATTTTCATTGGTGTAAAGATCATAAGTTAGCGCTACAACGCTGTTTAATTGAATTGTCATTTTAATTAAAATTAAGTAAAGGACAGGACTGGACTTTTAATCCTGAACTCCCGGCGTTGTACTTGGGTTATCGATTTGTTTAATTGCGTCAATCACCTCTTTTACAGGCAATAAACAAGTTTTGTTTCGACATACATAGACTTTAGTTTCTGCATGCCATTTATCATTTAACAAAGGTAATGTTCCTGTCGTTCCCCCCAAAAGTATTTTGTTAGGAATATAATATTTTTCGATTTCTTTTCTCTTCCCATCACTTGCAGAGCCAGTAATCGCGATTTCATATAACCCAAAAATCTTATACATCAGTAATGATGCCCAGTTAGAATAAGCTGATGCATAGGTTTTAATATTAGGATGAATATTTCGCAACATCTGATCTGACATATCCAAATAGGTCTGATCATCAAAGAAATGGCCTAACTTAAACAGATTATTAGCCATAACCGAATTAGATGCAGGAATAACATTGTCCATCAATTCCAATTTTCTGGCTATCAGTTGTTCACCGCTTGCGGATGTATAATAAAACATTCCTGATTCCTGATCATAAAACTCTATGATGCTTATATCTGTTAAATCTTTGGCCTTTTTAAGATATACCTCTTCAAAAGTAACCTCATACAGCCCGATCAATGCCTCAATAATAAATGCATAATCATCCAGAAAAGCTCCCTTCCAATCATCATTATCAAAGGGATAAACTCGTTGAAGTCTATTGTTTATGAATAGCTTTTGAAAAATAAAGTCTGCATTTTTCAATGCCTTTTCGATAAATTTCTCTTCTCCAAAAACACGGTAAGCGTCGGTATAAGCTTTTAGCATCATCCCATTCCAGGCAGCAAGAATCTTATCATCCAATCCGGGTCGAACCCGAGAAGAACGGGCAAGTAATACTTTTGACTTCAGCACATCAATTTTAGTTTTCAATTCAGATGTATCAATGCCTAATTCAGAAGCAAACTCTGTATCGTCAAATTCCCGCATCAGAATATTAGTGTGCTCTTCCTCCCAGTTCCCTGCTTCAGTAACCTGATAATAATTGCAAAACCAATCTGCATCATCCCCCAGTATTTCAATCAGCTCCGATTTTGTAAAAGTGTAAAATTTACCTTCTACGCCTTCACTATCTGCATCCAATGCAGAATAATAACCCCCTTCCGGAGATGTCAATTCTCTTTCTATAAATGCAAGAGACTCATAAACTACGTCCTTATATAAACTATCTGGTGTATATTGATAAGCCTCTGAATAGAGCGAAACAAGCTGAGCATTATCATACAACATTTTCTCAAAATGAGGCACATGCCATTTCCCATCAACTGAATATCGGGCAAAGCCACCGCCAATCTGATCATAAATTCCACCAAATGCCATTTTTTGCAAGGTTACTCTGACCGCAGTATGCGCTGCATCATCTTTCATCAAATGAGCATAACGAAGCATAAACTGCCAGTTGTTTGGCATTGGAAATTTGGGAGCCCTGTTAAAGCCCCCATCCACAAGATCAAATGATCGTTTCCAGGGTTCAAAAATTGATAACAGATCCTGAATAGTGTATTCAACGGAGCCAACTTTCTTAATTACATTTTCACTTTGTTGAATTCCATCAGTAAGTCTAACCGCATATTCTATTGCCTCATCCGGCTTTTTCTTCCAGAATTCGGCAAGATTTTTCAAAAGATTTTTCCAATCATTCTTCCTGAAATAAGTACCTCCATAAATAGGACGCTGATCAGGCAGACAAAAGCAATTCAATGGCCAGCCTCCTGCTCCGGTCATTAACTGCACAGCATTCATATATATCTGATCAATATCAGAACGAACTTCACGATCGATCTTTATACAAACAAAATACTTATTCATTATTTCAGCCACCTCCTCATCTTCAAAACTCTCATGCTCCATTACATGACACCAATGGCAGGCAGAATATCCTATACTCACCAGAATCAGTTTATTCTCAGTCATTGCTTTTGACAAAGCCTCTTCGCCCCATGGAAACCAGTCTACAGGGTTATTTGCATGTTGCAATAAATAAGGAGATGATTGATTGATTAATCTGTTCGGCATATTATCAAATTAGTAAACAAAAATACGAAAGGTGTTATCAATTGAGGCAGTAAACAAAAAATGACCAATGAATTATTGAACACAGAGGATATTCAGGTATATTTCAGAATAAAGCATTAAATTTCATGATGAAAATTACACACACTGATATTTACAGATTTAGTATCCCAATGGAACCTTTTGTTATTGCCACAGGGACTATGGATTATGCCCAAAATGTATTTATTAGAATCCATACCGACACCGACTTTTATGGGGTTGGAGAATGTTCAGCGTTTCCAATGATTGTTGGTGAAACTCAGGAAACATGTTTGGCAATGGCAAAAGACTTCGCCAGGCTATGGAAAGGAAAAGACCCTTTGGATATTGAAGGCCGTATCCTGGAGCTCAATAATTTCACTGCACATAATTCAACAATAAAAAGTGCATTTGACATGGCTCTTTATGACCTTGCAGCTAAGAACGCAGGCCAGCCATTGTATAAATATTTAGGTGGCAAAAAACGCAGTATAGAAACAGATATGACTATTGGCATCGGTAGTCCGGATGAAATGGTCGAAACTGCACTGAAATACCAAAGCCAGGGAGCCAAAATTTTAAAAATCAAATTGGGCAAAAAGCCAGAAGTAGATTTACTGCGTATCCGCAAAATCAGAGAAGGTGTAGGCAAGGGCATGGTTCTTAGAATTGATGCTAACCAGGGATGGAATTTCGAAGAAGCATTGCATTGTTTAAATGGCATGAATGACCTTGATATTGAGTTTTGTGAACAACCTATGCGTACCTGGTACGACGATCAGTTGCCCGATTTAAACAAAAAAACCTCAATAAAGATTATGGCTGATGAAAGCTGTTATAATCATCATGATGCAAGAAAATTGATCAATTCCCAAGCCTGTGATTATATTAATATAAAATTTGCAAAATCAGGTGGCATTAATGAGGGCCTTAAAGTTCATGACATTGCTTCAAAAGCAGGAATGTCCTGTATGATCGGCAGCATGCTTGAAAGCCGGATTGCCTTAAGTGCCAATCTCCACTTTGCTTACGCCTGCCAGGGAATAAAATATTTTGACCTGGATACCTGCCTGCTTGGGCATTTAATTGATCCTGTAAAAGGCGGAGTAACTTATGAGGGATTTTTTCTGGATATTCCGGACACTCCGGGAATTGGCGCTGATGCAGACGATGATTTTCTCAAAACTTGCGAGAAATGGAGGATATAAAATTACAGTTCATGTAAGTAATCACATGAACTGTAATTAGTTTTTTATTTGCTCAATTCTGCAAAATACTTGTGAAAAAGAGGAATAGTTTCAATTCCCTTGTAAAAATTGGCTATGTCAAACTTCTCGTTTGGAGAATGCAAATTATCACTATCAAGTCCAAAGCCCATTAAAACAGTTTTAACCCCAAGTTCTCTCTCAAACAATGCTACAATTGGAATACTTCCCCCACCTCTTGTAGGAATTGGATCTTTTCCGAATGACTCAAAAATCGCTTTTTGAGCAGCTTTATAGGCAATACTGTCGGTTGGTGTTACAACCGGCTCTCCGCCATGATGCGGATTAACCTTTACTTTAACACTATTAGGGGCAATACTTTCAAAGTGATCTTTAAAAAGTTTCGTAATCTTCTCTGAACTCTGATTAGGGACAAGACGCATTGATATCTTCGCAAATGCTTTGGAAGGAAGTACAGTTTTCGCTCCTTCTCCGGTATAACCACCCCAGATTCCATTCACCTCCAGTGTGGGGCGAGTACCGGTCCGCTCCAAAGTTGAATACCCCTTTTCCCCCCATAACTCTTCTACTTTGAGATCTTTTTTATATTCTTCCTCATCAAATGGAGCTTTATTCAACATTTCACGTTCCTGAGCACTCAAGTCTATCACCTCATCATAAAAGCCTGGGATAGTAATATGATTATTCTCGTCATGGAGGGAGGCGATTAGCTTTGAAAGAACAGTAGCTGGATTTGCTACTGCACCGCCATAAACCCCTGAATGTAAATCACGATCAGGACCAGTCACCTCAACTTCAACGTATGATAGTCCACGCAAACCAGTCTCTAATGAAGGATGATCCATACTAATCATCGAAGTATCAGATATCAATACGACATCAGCCTTGAGTTTTTCCTTATTCTCTGATACGAATATTCCAAGATTACCGGACCCCACCTCCTCTTCTCCCTCAATCATAAATTTGATATTACATGGCAAAGTATTCGTCCTCATCATCAGTTCGAAAGCCTTGACATGCATATAAAATTGCCCTTTATCATCACAGGCACCACGTGCATAAATCTTTTCATCACGAACAGTTGGTTCGAACGGAGGCGTGTGCCAAAGTCCCAAAGGATCCGGAGGCTGAACATCGTAATGACCATAAACTAAAACTGTTGGCAGAGAATTACTAATAATCTTTTCTCCATAAACAATTGGATAGCCCTCGGTTGGACAGATTTCAACTTTTTCAGCACCTGCAGACTTCAACTTTTCAGCGACATAACCAGCTGTCTTAAGCATATCTTCTTTATACTTAGGATCTGCGCTAATTGACTGAAAGCGAAGAAGTTCAAATAGTTCCTCTAAAAATCGTTGTCTATTATCATTTACATACTGTCTGATTACGTGCATATTAATTGGTTTTGTGCAAAGATAGGAATATACAAACAGTACCCATCCTCAAAAATCCGTCAAGCTAGTTAATCCCAACTTGCCAATCTTTTATCAGCAGTCTTATCTAAAAAATTTGAATTGGAGAGACTATTTTTCATCAACAACTTTGTACTTTCAGCTAAAGAAATATTACTATTTTGAAACACTGAAATACCTAATGAGACAAATCCAGTTATTACTATTGCAATTATTATTTTCTTCATGATCCATTTTTTTGAGCCAATTTATTTTATTAACTAATACTTTAGAAGTCTAAACAGAAATCAAAAACTATTAATTATTTCTCGTCATTGGTCTTATCGGCATTTTCGAATTTAAAATTGAATCTAATTTAGTTATTTGATCAGCTTCCGTTCCCACAACATTATCAACTCCATTTAGGTCCCAACCTGCCCCACATCCTGTACACAAAATTTTCGATTCCACTCCATTTATTTTTTCTTCAACTTCTGGCTTCAATGATTGATCCTTTTCACAGGAACTGAACACCACTGCTCCAATAACAAATAAGGCAAATAATATCTTTCTCATGATTTTTGGGGTTAATTATACTATTGTTTATTATTTTATATTATATCTATATTGCATGCACATTAGTTAGCCGATCGTTTAAAATTTTTGTTTCTTAATTTTGTTTAAAGATATAAAAAAGGGCATAATAACTTGTTTTAAACTTGCAATCGAAATTTACAATGAAATTAATTTACATTTTCATTTCGGTATTTTTAGTCCTTCTAGATAATAATACTCCAAAAGAAGCAAAAAAATCCAATAATTCAACAGGGCAAATTGACACATCTTTGGTTATTAAATTAAATCAAGATGCCTATAACAACAGATTAACTAATCCAGATTTAACTATTATTCAAGGGGAAAAAGCTCTATTAATAGCTGAAAAATTAAAATACAAGACTGGTATTGCAGAAGCCCACAGGGTATTAGGAATCGGGAAATATTATTTAAATCAAATAGACTCCTCAATAGAAAGCTATTTGACAGCATTAGCCTTCTTTAAAGAAGAAAACGACCTTGTAGGACAAGCAAAAGTTTACAATAATATAGGAAATTTATATCGTGATTTAGACAATAAAAAATCACTATATTATTTCAACAAATCACTTAATATAGCCAAAAAACTTCAGATAAAGGAACTTATAGCAGGCCTATACCTTAATATAGGTACAGTAAATCAACGAATGCAAAATTACAGTAGAGCATTATTATTCTACAAACATAGTTTGCATTTATTCACCATTTTAGGGAATATTGTTGGAATTGTTCAAAGTCAACAAAATCTTGGATTAATTTATCTAAATATTCAGCAATTTGATACTGCCGAACAATATCTAATTAAAGCAAAAAAACAAGCCTATGAATTCAAACTCTATAACTCCATTGCAAGTATAAACTTGACTCTTAGTTCAGTTTATATAGCAAAAAAAAGTTTTCACAACGCAGAAGTTGCTATCAATGAAGGCATGATTTATGCCCAAAAGGTTAAAGATCCCAAATTAGTTTATAACCTAACATTAACTTCTTATAAGCTAGAAAACACCCGAAAAAACTATCAACTTGCACTTCATTATCTTAAAAAAGTATATCAGCAAGATAGTGTTACTTATAAGAGCAATGTCTCGGATAAAATTAGTCTATTAGAAGCCCAACACAGACAACTGGAAAAACAAAAAGAAAATGAACTTACTATTGCCAAACAAAAATATGCACAAATCTTATTTTGGGCAAGTAGCTTAGTGGCGTTGTTAGCATTTTTTGTTATATTTCTATTAGTTAGGAATGTGAAAAAATCTACGAATACAAATAAGGAACTAACACGCCTCAACCTCGAAATATCAAAACAAAAGGATGATTTAGATAAAATCAACCAGAACTTGGAAGAAATAATCAGCGAAAGGACAAAAGATCTAAAAGTAAAAAACAAAAAGCTTTCCGAATACTCCTCCCACTTGTCACATCAGGTGAGAAGTCCGGTAGCCAGCTTAAAGGGATTAATGCTTTTGGAAAAGGATGATCTGATTGATAAAGAAGAGTTCATTGAACAAATGTCTATATGTATACATGACCTTGATGACAAAATAATCAACATTAACGAAAATTTGAATAATCCTTCAAAACCAAGTTTAATAAATGAAGATTAAAATTATTTTTTGCCTTGATTTAATCATCTCTATATTCTCCCCTTCAAGATAAATATCCTGAGTATTCGGTTCCCTGATCCTTAATCTCAAATCTCTTTCTTAATTTAGCGCGTTAAAACAGGAGCAGATTTTGGATTATTTAGACGGATTAAATCCTTCACAAAGAGCAGCAGTCGAACAAACAGAGGGGCCGGTAATGATTGTTGCAGGTGCCGGTTCAGGGAAAACAAGAGTAATAACCTACAGGGTTGCCCATCTGATTAGAAAAGGTATTGATCCTTTCAACATTTTGGTTCTTACTTTCACAAACAAGGCGGCTAAAGAAATGCGGGAAAGAATCATGAAGGTTGTTGGAGCCGAAGCAAAGAATATTTGGATGGGTACATTTCACTCAGTATTTGCCAAAATACTCAGAGTTGAAGCTGAAAAAATTGGGTATCCTAAAAATTTCACAATCTATGATACCGATGACAGTAAGAGTCTGATTAGAACAATCCTGAAAGAGATGCAATTAGATGACAAACTGTATAATGCCAATTATGTTTACAACAGAATCTCATCTTCAAAAAACAATCTGATATCACCCTCCGAATATTCCAAAAATGAACATATTAAAGCCGAAGATTTTTCTTCAGGCAGAGGTATGATGGGTGAAATTTATCAAACATACGCTCAAAGATGCTATAAAGCCGGGGCGATGGATTTTGATGATTTGCTTTTTAAAACCAATGTACTGCTGCGCGAACATCCAGAAGTACTTTACAAGTACCAGAATAAGTTCAAATATTTGATGGTTGATGAGTATCAGGATACTAACTATTCTCAGTATCTGATTGTAAAAAAACTTGCTGCAAACAATGAAAATCTCTGCGTTGTAGGCGATGATGCGCAAAGTATTTATGCATTTAGAGGAGCCAATATTCAGAATATTCTCAACTTTGAAAAAGACTATCCCGATCTCAAAGTATTTAAGCTTGAACAAAATTATCGTTCTACGCAAAACATAGTTAATGTTGCTAATAGTATTATTGCCAACAATAAAAATCAGCTGAAGAAATCTGTATTTTCCGCGAATGAAACCGGAGATAAAATAAAAGTATGCAGAGCTTTCAGCGATAATGAAGAGGGAAAGACCGTAGCTGAAGCTATTGTGAATGAACAAGCATTGACGGGTGCTAAATATCATGATTTTGCGATCCTGTACAGAACCAATGCTCAATCAAGAGCTATGGAAGAGGCCCTCCGAAAACTTAATGTTCCTTACAAAATTTATGGTGGGCTTTCATTCTATCAAAGGAAAGAGATTAAAGACCTCATTGCTTATTTCAGACTTACATTCAATCCTAATGACGAAGAAGCTATAAAACGTATCATAAACTATCCTCGCAGAGGAATCGGCGATACGACAATTGAAAGGATAATGATTGCTGCAGACCAGAATAACTTAACTCTTTGGGAGGTTATTTGTGATGCACAAAAATATCTTGACTCCAGAAGTTCAGGCGCTGTTGCAGGATTTGCATCGCTTATACAGAGTTTTCAGGTTATGACCAAAACTCATTCAGCCTATGATACAGCTCTGCATATTGCTCAGCATTCAACATTATTGAAAGAACTTTATTCTGATAAGTCAGTGGAAGGTCTGGCCAGATATGAAAATATCCAGGAATTACTCAATGGTATAAAGGAATTCAGTGAAAGGGAAGATATTGAAGATCGGGGCCTTGATATTTTCATGCAGGATATAGCTCTCCTTACCAATGATGATAATGACAAGAACCCGGATGCCGATACTGTATCCTTAATGACCATTCATTCATCAAAAGGTCTTGAATTTGATAATGTATTTGTAGTAGGCCTTGAAGAGAATCTATTCCCATCTCAAATGTCATTAAGTTCAAGGACTGACCTGGAGGAAGAACGCAGATTATTTTATGTGGCAGTTACCCGGGCTGGTAAAAAACTAACTCTGTCTTATGCAACTTCAAGATATCGCTGGGGAACATTAACCAGTTGTGAACCTAGCCGTTTTATCGAAGAAATAGATGCCCAATATCTCGAACTGGACTTTAGACAAGCAACAAAACAGGGAAATCCTTTTTCTGGTGAAGAACGGTCGCCCTGGCAGCAAAAAGAGATGTTCAGTAAGCCTAAGCCAGCTATAACTCCACGTACCGCCTCCATATTACCGAAAGCCCACGTGCCCAGCGAAGGCTTCGCACCATCCGACACTTCGGGTCTGCAGGTAGGTATGGAAGTTGAGCATGAACGTTTTGGATTTGGTAAAGTTTTGAATCTGGAAGGCAGTAAACCCGACATAAAAGCAACAATTTTCTTTAAAGAATTAGGACAGAAGCAATTATTGCTAAAATTTGCTAAATTGAAAATTATAAAATAAAATCAAAATCGCTGATTTAAGCTTTTAAACCGCATATTTAAGCTGGCGATAATTTAAAAATACAATGACATTCGATTATAATACCACCAGGAAAAAGTTAATCCTTGCCGAATATGGACGTAATGTTCAAAATATGGTCAAATATATTGTTGATCTTCCCACTAAAGAAGAGCGCAACCGATATGCTCAGGTAGTTATTGATCTGATGGGGTTCTTAAACCCTCATCTTCGTGATGTCGCTGATTTCAAGCATAAATTATGGGATCATTTACATATTATTTCTGACTTCAAAATAGATGTGGATTCGCCCTATCCAAAACCATCTGAAGATGCAATTCGCTTTAAACCAGCACCTCTTTCGTACCCTCAACAAAGGATAAAGTACAAACATTATGGTAAAACAGTAGAACTAATGATTACCCGTGCTAAAGCGATTGAAGATCCTGCCCGTAAACAAGCTATGGTACAATCCATCGCAAATTTCATGAAAATGGCATATGTTACATGGAATAAAGATAGTGTAGCTGATGAAACTATTATCAAAGACCTCAGAGAGATGTCTAACGGTGCTCTGCATTTGGAGGAAAATGTAAACCTTCAACGTGTGGAGGTAAGACAAGCTTCAAATTCCGGACGTCAAAGAAACAGCAGTCAAAACAAAGGACGTCAAAACAGCAGCAACAGGAATAATTCAGGATCTAATCGTCAGAGAGGTAATAACCCGGGAGGCAAGAGATACTGATAAACCTCAATTAAACTTTACAGATTAGCACTTTTGAACTTCTTGCATGGAGTTGTTGTTCGAATCTTTTCATGATTCATAGAACACAAATTCTCATTATATTTATTGATTGAAAATTAATTTTCAGAATTAAATTCATTCTAACCGAAACCATTTTATTAATTTTTTATTATACAAATGAACGCATTTGAAATTGTTGGTGGCAAACCTCTTAAGGGAGAAATTATTCCTCAGGGAGCGAAAAACGAAGCATTACAAATTATTTCAGCAGTATTGCTCACTGAAGAGAAAATTACGATCAGCAATATTCCCGACATCCAGGATGTCAATAAACTCATAGAATTAATTGGGGATTTGGGTGTAAAGACAGAACGAATCAATAAGGACACCTACACTTTTGAAGCAAAGAACATTAACCTTGATTTTTTTCAATCTGCCGCATTTAAATCCAAAGGCGGAAGCTTAAGAGGATCAATTATGATTGTAGGTCCCCTGCTTGCACGTTTTGGTAAAGCTGCCATCCCAAAGCCAGGCGGAGATAAAATTGGCCGACGAAGGTTAGATACTCACTTTTTAGGTTTTGAAAAATTGGGGGCGAAATTTGTATTCGATAAGAAAACGAATTTTTTCAACGTAGATGCCAGTAATTTACAAGGCGCTTATATTCTCCTCGATGAAGCTTCAGTAACCGGTACGGCTAATGTGGTAATGGCAGCAGTCCTTGCAAAAGGAATAACAACTATTTATAACGCAGCTTGCGAGCCATACCTTCAGCAATTATGTAAAATGCTGAACCGTATGGGTGCAAAGATCTCGGGTATTGGATCAAACCTCTTAAAAATTGAAGGAGTTAAGAAATTAGGCGGTACTGAACACAGATTATTGCCTGACATGATTGAAATTGGTTCTTTTATTGGACTTGCTGCCATGACCGAGTCAGAGATCACCATTAAAAATGTCCATTATGAAGAATTGGGGATGATTCCCGCAGTTTTCAAAAGACTAGGTATACAATTTGAACTTAGAGGAGATGATATCTATATTCCTGCTCAAAAACATTACGAAATTGAAACTTTTATTGATGGATCAATCATGACCATTGCCGATGCGCCATGGCCTGGTTTTACACCGGATCTCTTAAGCATTATGCTCGTTGTTGCCACTCAATCTAAAGGAAATGTCCTGATACATCAGAAGATGTTCGAAAGCAGATTGTTCTTCGTAGATAAACTGATTGATATGGGTGCCCAAATCATCCTTTGCGACCCGCACCGTGCAACAGTTATCGGGCTCGACAAAAAGGTAAAACTGCGTGGCATCGAAATGACATCTCCTGATATCAGAGCGGGAGTTTCTTTACTAATTGCTGCACTTTCAGCACAAGGAAAATCAGTTATCCATAATATTGAACAAATTGAACGAGGCTATCAGGATATAGATGTCAGGTTAAGGGCCCTCGGAGCAGACATTAAACGTATTGTTGCCACCACCAAACCTCATTAATCCTGAATCCAAATAAAAAAATCTCAAAAACCGGACTACTAAATCAGCCCGGTTTTTTATTTAATAAAGGCCTGGCCTCTGTTCAATTCAGAACTTCTACATTTATATATCTGTTTACTTTTTGAGCGCATACTATTAATTTAGAAAAAGAAACATAACCAATCACAGGCATACAATGAATATCGTTATAATCGGAAACGGAATTACAGGAATTACCTGTGCAAGAAATATAAGAAAACAGCTTTCTGATGTGCGGATAACTGTAATTTCAGGAGAAAGTGACTATTTCTATTCCCGTACTGCATTAATGTATATCTATATGGGGCATATGAAATTCGAAAACACCAAACCATATGAAGACTGGTTTTGGCAAAAAAACAGGATTGATCTTGTCAAATCCCATGTAACCTGCTTAAATACCGATTCCAAAAGCATTGAACTTGACACAAACAGGACTATATCCTATGATAAGCTTATAATTGCATCAGGTTCAAAACCTAATAAATCTGGCCTGAGAGGAGAAAATCTAAAAGGAGTGCAGGGCTTATACAATCTGCAGGATCTCAAAGAAATGACCCTTAACACTTCAGAAATTAATTCTGCTGTAGTGGTCGGAGGGGGATTAATCGGAATTGAGATGGCCGAAATGCTTCATAGCCGAAATATTGATGTCACCATGATCGTTCGGGAAAAAGCATATTGGAATAATGTTTTACCTCTGGAAGAAGCAAAATTGATCAGCAGGCACATCTCTGCACATGGCATCAACGTACTATTGGAAACGGAACTTAAAGAATTTATTCCGGATGAAAATGGAAGAGTTAAAGCAGTACAAACTGATTCGGATAAAATTATTCCATGTCAGTTTGCCGGCGTTACCATCGGAGTAAGTCCGAATATTGATTTTCTTAAAGAAAGTCCGTTGGAAACAGATCGTGGAATTTTGGTTAATGAATATCTTGAAACAAATATTCCGGACGTTTATGCTGCAGGCGACTGTGCACAGTTCAGGAATCCAAAAGCCGGACACCCGGCAATTGAACAGTTATGGTATACCGGCAAAATGCAGGCTGAGGCACTTGCAGAAATTATTTACGGAAACAAAAAGGTATATAACAGAGGCATATGGTTTAATTCAGCTAAATTTTTTAACATTGAATATCAGACCTATGGTGAAGTAAACCCTGAGTTAAATGATCATACCCAAAGCTTCTATTGGGAACACCCGAATGGAAACCTTGCATTCAGAGCAAATTTTAGTAAAGTCAGCAAATGTATTAAAGGGTTTAACTTTCTTGGGATCAGATTCAGACAGGTCATCGCTGAAGACTGGATAAGAAATCATAAAACCATTGAATATGTGATTGAAAATCTAAATCAAGGCTGGTTCGATCCTGAATTTTCGATTCCATATTACAATGACATAAAACATATGTTCTCTATATCAGAAAACAATAATACCTTTTGCACAGATTAATTGGAAAACATGCCGGATCAATCTTTATCAATAGCCAAACCTTCAGAAAGCCACTTTATACAAAAGGTAGGTGCTACTTTAGCTGCTGCCGCTATTCTGTGTGCATTTATTGCAGCATTTGGCCCCGGGAAAGCACACCCATTGCTATTTTTTTTCTTGATTACCGGATTGATTGCTGCCGGTGGCATTACTTATTCAATTCCTTATTATAAAGCGATCCCCGGCATAAAAAACAATGGAATTATGCAAAATCCTGCAACCAGCAGAGGAGCAATCGCATGGGGGATTGGGGTACTTATGACAGGGTTTTATATCATTCTTTACTGGTATCCCTATTACCTTGAAGGCCTGATCAGAACAATGGATCCGCTAAGCCTTATCCTTAGAGGTAAAATCTCAGATCAATGGTTCCTGTATGGCACATTTTATACACTCGCTGTATTAATTATGGGACTTAGATTTATTGGTAAGTACAAACACAGCAGATATCAGATTTTCAGAACTATCTCGGTAATGTTCTTTCAACTGGGTTTTGCATTTCTTATTCCGGCATTTTTGCAAAAATTAAATCAGCCGGAATTTTATTTTTCTTACTTCTGGCCTTTAAAATACTCCTACTTATTCCCTGACGATATCAATTACCTTATCAGCTCGGGAAATATCGGCATATTTATGATTTTCTGGGGCTTAATGATGACTTTCATTGCCACCCCTATATTAACCTACAACTATGGGAAACGCTGGTATTGTTCATGGGTTTGCGGTTGCGGGGCACTGGCCGAAACACTTGGAGATCCTTACAGACAGAATTCAGATAAAACATTGAAGGCCTGGAAAATTGAAAGATGGATGATCTATCCCATTCTTGCTTTTATTACCCTTACCACAATTCTGTTGTGGCTGAATTCATGGAAAAGCGGCACTATACTGGGAACATTTTCAGGTCTGTTCTCGCAATGGTATGGTTTTTTGATTGGCTCAGCTTTCTCAGGAGTTATAGGTACCGGTTTTTACCCAATTATGGGTTCAAGAGTCTGGTGCAGGTTTGGTTGTCCGATGGCTGCAATTCTTGGCCTTCTTCAACGCTTCAAGTCGAGGTTTAGAATTACTACCAATGGTGGGCAATGTATTTCCTGCGGCAATTGTTCTACTTATTGTGAGATGGGGATAGATGTAAGAGCCTATGCACAAAAAGGTGAAAATATTATCAGATCATCCTGCGTTGGCTGCGGGGTTTGCTCATCTGTTTGTCCAAGAGGTGTATTAAGACTCGAAAACATCCGGGAAGAAGATCGCTTTATTCCTTATACACGCTATGAAGATAAAATATGATCCCAGATAAGGAAATTGAGTCGGTTTTTGTAATCATACCCGCATTTAACGAAAGTTTATCTATCGGTAAAGTTATTCATGATATTCCCAAAGATCTTGTTACCGAAACAATTGTTGTAGACAATGGATCAACTGACGGCACAGGAGATATAGCTAAAAATAATGGTGCAACCGTATTAATAGAGAATCGTAAGGGCTACGGCTACAGCTGCTTGATGGGAATGGAATACCTTAACTCAAAAGCTAAGCCGGATGATATTGTCGTATTTCTTGATGGCGATTATTCCGATTTCCCTGAAGAAATATCACAGCTTATCAAACCTGTTCTGTATTCCGGATTTGACATGGTAATTGGGTCAAGAGTGCTGGGCAAACGGCAAGCCGGCTCACTCCTCTTTCAGCAAATTGCAGGGAACTGGTTGGCTACTACATTGATCAAACTATTCTTTGGAGCAAAATTTACAGACCTTGGGCCATTCCGTGCCATACGCTGGGATGCCCTTCAAAGATTAAACATGCAGGATAAAACTTTTGGATGGACTGTAGAGATGCAGATAAAAGCTGCAAAAAGCAAATTGCAATTCACTGAAATGCCTGTCAGCTATCGCAAGCGCATTGGTGTCAGTAAGGTATCCGGAACAATCAGGGGCACATTTATGGCGGGATATAAAATTTTGTTTACCATCTTCAAGTATATCTAATTATCAGATCGATAAATGATAGCAACCGGTATTATTATTCTGTACTGTTTCCTTTTCTCTTTTGTGATTCTGTTCAGTATCGGGCAGCTCGCTCTACTTATATCCTATCTGATCAACAAACAAAATACTACAGGGCAAAATATTATTCCAGATCAATTTCCCCAACTTACAATCCAGCTACCTGTCTATAATGAACGGTATGTAATCGAAAGGCTTCTGGATTCAATCTCAAAATTAAATTACCCGAAAGACCTGATGGAGATCCAGGTACTGGATGATTCAACTGATGATACTGTTTCAATCGCTAAAAAGAAAATCATTGAACTGAATACAAACGGATTTAATATAAAACATATTCGAAGAACTGAGAGGCAGGGATTTAAGGCAGGGGCACTGCAAAATGGATTAGCCACTGCTTCAGGTGAGTTTATCGTCATTTTTGATGCTGATTTCATTCCTGAACAAGATTTTCTTATTAAAGTATTAGCTCATTTCAAGGCCGCAAATATTGGAATGGTCCAAACCAGGTGGGGCTTTCTCAATTCAAAAGATTCATGGCTTACCATGGCACAGGAGATAGGCCTGAATGGACATTTCATTATAGAACAGGAAGGCCGGAACAAAAGCGGATATTTTATGAACTTCAACGGAACTGCAGGAATCTGGAGAAAAAGCTGCATTCATGATGCCGGAGGATGGGAAGCTGATACTCTTACAGAAGATCTGGACCTCAGTTACAGAGCACAAATGAAAGGCTGGAAATTCATTTACTGCCCTGAAATTATTACCCCTTCTGAACTTCCGAATAATCTGAGTGCCGTTCGGTCGCAACAATATCGCTGGGTAAAAGGTGGAGTTGAAACGTCGAAAAAGTTAATGGGTAAACTCTGGACTTGTAATCTTTCTTTACCCATAAAACTATTCGGCAGCCTTCATTTACTTAATAATTATATATACATCTTCATACTTATGACTGCGGTCTTAAGTGTCCCCGTCATGCTCATCAAAAATCTGTATCCTGAATTCGGGACATTTTTCAAATGGAACATGGTACTGATACTGATCTTTCTGATCAATTTTATTTACTGCTTTACTGCCATCAGGAAAAACAATAAGTCAATCATTCATTCATTACTCGAAATCTCTAAAAAATTCCCGATTGCAATGATTGTCTCCCTGGGCATGAGTTATCATAATTCCAAAGCAATAATTAGCGGACTTATTGGAAGAAAATCTGAATTTATAAGGACACCAAAATTGAATACCAACTCAGGAGAAAATGAATATATCAGAGAAAACAATCCTGGAAGGCTTCAAATTTCCGAAGTATTCCTGTTCCTCTACTTTCTTTGCGCAGTAATCACCGGAATTTACCTCAATGATCCCGGATTTCTGAGTTACCACATCCTGATACTTTCAGGATTTGGATTTATTCTTGTTAAAACTTACCAGGAAAAGTATTAAAATCAGGCAGAAATAGCATTAATGATATCATATTGAGTAATAATCTCAATATTCCCATTTTCATCCTCAACCAGCACTGCCATATTTTCCTTGTTAATAATTGAAGTGATTTTATCAATCGAGGTATTCAAATCAACGAATGGAAATGAAGCTGTCATGATATCCTTCACTAAACCTGAACGAAGTGCAGGATTTTCAAGCACCGAATTCAAGATGTCGCTCTCTGTCAATTTACCAACAATCATCCCTTTCTGAGTAACTGGAATCTGAGAAATGTTTAATGATTTTATTGTATTAATTGCCTGAAGTACCGTTTGCTCACAATCAATTGAAATCATCTCCTGTCTTCCTCTCTTGGAAAGAATTGATCTGGCGTTAAGTTTCTCATCAGCTAAAAATCCACGTTCTCTCAGCCAGTCTTCGTTATACATCTTACCCATATAACGTGATCCGTGATCATGAAATATTATAACTACTACATCATCTTTCTTCAAGCCATCTTTTAATTGAAGCAAGCCTGCCAATGCAGAACCGGCTGAATTGCCAACGAAAATCCCCTCCCTTCTGGCAATCTCACGGGTCATTAAGGCCGCATCCTTATCGGTAACCTTCTCAAAATGATCTATGATATCGAAATCTACATTTTTAGGTAAGAAATCCTCTCCTATTCCCTCAGTGATGTAAGGATAAATCTCGTTCTTATCGAAAATACCGGTCTCCTTATACTTTTTAAATACTGAACCATAAGTGTCAATACCCCATATTTTAATATCAGGATTCTTTTCCTTTAAATACCTGCCCGTACCTGAAATTGTACCTCCTGTTCCTACTCCTACAACAAGGTGAGTGATTTTACCTTCAGTTTGTTCCCAAATCTCCGGACCGGTTTGCTCATAATGAGCCTGTGAGTTAGACAAATTATCGTATTGATTAGGTTTCCATGAATTAGGCACCTCAAGCTCTAAACGGGATGAGACAGAATAATATGAACGGGGATCTTCAGGATCCACATTGGTAGGACAAACAATCACTTCTGCGCCAAAAGCACGTAAAGCATCTACCTTCTCCTTAGATTGTTTATCTGTAGTGGTGAAAATACATTTATATCCTTTAACAATTGCGGCCATTGCCAGGCCCATACCTGTATTTCCGGATGTACCTTCAATAATTGTTCCTCCTGGTTTCAACTTCCCCTCACGTTCAGCATCCTCAATCATTTTGACAGCCATTCTGTCTTTTATTGAATTTCCGGGATTGCTTGTTTCAATTTTTGCAAGAACAGTAGCTTTAACATCTTTAGTTATCGCGTTTAATCTTACTAAAGGAGTATTTCCAATAGTTTCAAGAATATTATTGTACCACATGATGCAAAATTAAACATTTATCCCCTAAACAAGATATTTAATGCCATATGCATTAAAATTCAATATATTATACCGAATTGAAATTTTACACGGAATAATATATCAATAGTCTACAAAATAAATAGTCTTATCCAATGGAGATTCGGAGAATTAGATCATACCGTACAAAAAAAACGAACAGAATAATATTCTTATTGCAATAAGAAATATTAAAACTTCAAATGCTTTACGGTCAGTCCATTGTTGATTAGCTGCTTAAGGGAATCAATTCCAACCCGAAGATGAGTTTCTACGTACTGTTCGGTCACATTAGAATCACTTTCAGCAGTTTTTACTCCTTCCGGAACCATTGGCTGATCTGAAACCAGCAATAAAGCACCGGTTGGTATCTTATTGGCAAAACCGGTTGTAAATATTGTAGCAGTCTCCATATCAACAGCCATAACTCTGATACTTTTCAGGTATTTTTTAAAATTTTTATCATGCTCCCATACCCTGCGGTTGGTTGTATACACAGTACCGGTCCAGTAATCACGTGAATGATCACGAATTGTGGTTGAGGTTGCTTTCTGAAGAGCAAATGAAGGCAATGCAGGAACCTCTGGTGGAAAATAGTCATTTGATGTACCTTCACCTCTGATTGCAGCAATCGGCAATATCAGATCGCCAATCATATTTTTCTTCTTGAGTCCGCCGCATTTACCCAAAAACAAAACGGCTTTAGGCTGAATCGCTGTCAGGAGATCCATCATGGTAGCTGCCATCGGACTTCCCATTCCGAAATTAATCAATGTAATACCGTCTGCAGATACACTCTGCATGGGTTTATCAAGTCCTATAATCGGAGCATTATTGTGCCATGAAGAAAAAAGATTTAGATAATTAGAAAAATTTGTGAGCAAAATAAACTTTCCAAACTCATTCAGAGGCCTGCCTGTATATCTCGGCAACCAGTTGTTAACAATATCTGCTTTGTTTTTAAGACCCGATTTCAGGGGTGTCTCGATATCATTTACTTGTTGAACAGTTACCTGAGCCTCTTTCTTTATGCTTTGTTTCGTATTCATAACTGAAAATTAATGATACAAAAAACCCCGAATTTATCGGGGCCAATTTTATGCTACTTTCAATTTTTTAAGATCAGATTTTTCAAATTTTTCTCTGGCATAATCCAATGTGATTATCAACTCCTTACCTGAATTACCTGATGGAGTATCATACATCGCATCAATCATAATTGCTTCACAAATCGACCTGAGTCCTCTTGCTCCCAGATTAAATTCCATCGCTTTATCCACAATAAATCCCATAACCTCTTTATCGAATTCGAGTTTAACATTCTCATATTCAAACAGCTTTTTATACTGTTTAATCAATGAGTTCTTTGGCTCTGTTAAGATATTCAACAAAGTTTCTCTGTCTAAAGGATTCAGATGGGTTATAACAGGCAACCTTCCTATCAACTCAGGAATAAGTCCGAATGACTTCAGATCCTGAGGAGTAATGTATTTATAAAGAT
Source organism: Daejeonella sp. H1SJ63 (assembly GCF_029360775.1). Lineage (GTDB taxonomy): Bacteria > Bacteroidota > Bacteroidia > Sphingobacteriales > Sphingobacteriaceae > Daejeonella. The sequence continues at coordinate 46,841 of NZ_JARKMZ010000037.1, forward strand.
TCTTCAGGTCAATGTTTAACTCTTCCTTATCAACCTTATATCCTACAGTTTGTGTACGAAGTCTGTTTGCGATCTTTTTTTCAATACCATCAAATGCACCACCGCATATAAACAGGATATTATTGGTATTCACCGGGATCATTTTCTGATCGGGATGTTTTCTTCCACCCTGGGGAGGCACATTTACAATGGTACCTTCAAGGATCTTTAGTAAAGCCTGTTGCACACCTTCACCAGATACATCGCGGGTAATTGAAGGATTATCACTTTTCCTGGCAATCTTATCTACCTCATCAATATATACAATACCACGTTCAGCAGCAGCCACATCATAATCAGCAGCCTGAAGTAAACGGGTTAAGATACTTTCAACATCTTCCCCCACATATCCAGCCTCAGTCAAAACAGTAGCATCACAGATACAGAAAGGGACATTCAATACTTTAGCTATTGTTTTAGCCAGCAGAGTTTTTCCTGTACCGGTCTCGCCAACCATAATGATATTCGACTTCTCAATCTCTACTTCATCCTTCCCAATCTTCTGATTAAGACGTTTGTAATGATTGTATACAGCAACAGAAAGTATTTTTTTTGCCTGATCCTGACCAATAACGTACTGATCAAGATGAGTTTTAATCTCCGCAGGTTTTAAAAGCGTTTCAAAAGTCTGAGTAGATTTAGCTTTACGGACATTAAGTTCTTCTGCCAGAATCTGATTTGCCTGAGTAACGCACTTATCACAAATGTGTGCATCCAGTCCGGCAATAAGCATCAGAGTATCCTGCTTACCTGAGCCGCAGAATGAACATTTAATATCTTTATTTCCCTTACTCATTATTTTTTATCTCCGGTTCCTGTTAAAACCTCATCAATCATTCCAAATTCTTTGGCTTCATTAGCAATCATCCAGTAATCACGGTCTGATGCTTTTTCAACCCATTCGTAACTTTGTCCTGAATGCTTGGCAATAATATCATACAGTTCTTTCTTCAGTTTCAGCATCTCACGAAGATTAATCTCCATATCTGAAGCCACACCTTGTGCACCTCCTGAAGGCTGATGGATCATCACTCTTGAATGCGGAAGTGCAGCTCTTTTACCTTTGGTACCTGCACAAAGTAATACCGCAGCCATTGATGCAGCCATACCCGTACAGATCGTAGCCACATCAGGAGAGATGTACTGCATAGTATCATAAATACCTAAACCCGCATATACTGAGCCCCCCGGAGAATTGATATAAATCTGAATATCCCGCTTATTGTCAGTTGACTGAAGGAATAAAAGCTGAGCCTGAATAATATTTGCAATTCCCTCATGCACCGCATCTCCAAGGAAGATAATCCTATCCATCATTAAACGGGAGAATACATCCATCTGTGCAACGTTCAACTGACGCTCTTCGATAATATATGGGGTCATCGCAGTAGGGAACGTATTTTGAACTCTTCCTATGAAGCTGTCAACATGCTGACTTCCAATTCGATGATGCTTTACAGCGTATTTTCTGAATTCGTTTTTATCAATGTTCATTTTTGAATAATATGTATTAAGTTAACATTTACTTTGCCAGTAAAGCTGATACTGATCAAAATAAATGGTTCAATAAGACCAAAAATGATCAGAAATTACTTCAGCTCCAGAAATTTATTATAATCTATATTCTTTTTATCTAAGGTAATAACACCCTTAAGATAATCAAATACATGCTGAGCTTTTACTTCTTCAAAAATACGGTTTGCATTCTCCTTATTCTGTAAAAACTGAGCTGTATACTGCCCAAGCTGCTCTTCAGTTAAAGGTTGTGGACTGTACATACGGAATTGCGCATCAAGGCGATTTTTTGCCGTAGTGAACACTTCTTCGTATTTGATCTCAATTTTATTATCCTTAATAATCCTGTTCTCGATTAAAGTCCAACGAAGATTACGTGCAAAATCCTCATATCCCTGCGCTAACTCCTCATCAGACAATTTCTCATTAGTTGCCTTTAACCAACGCTTCAGGAATTCGTCAGGAAGATCAAGTTTCACCTTGTCAAGACCAAACTTAAGCATATCTGCCTGAAGTTTCTGATCAGCATTCTGAACCATCATACTCTCCAGTTCTTCTCTGATCTTCTCTGTAAATTCCTCTTCAGTTTTAACAACATCCGGGCCAAAGATTTTATCAAAAAACTCCTGGTTTAAATCTCCTTCTTCAAGACGGTTGATATTTTTTACAGTAAGCTGAAACTTAGATTTTAACTCCTGAGCATCCTCTTCAGAAATATTTAACACTTTAGAGATGATACTTGCATTAGAATCAAACGCCTTTTGGATATCTAAAGTAACAACATCTTCTTTCTTTAACCCGATAAGAGATTTTTTAATTTTAGCATCTGCAATCTGATCCAAACGAACAGAAGCAGTTGCACTGATTCCATCTTCAAAAACAGAACCATCTGCTGCTAATTGCTTCAAATCTGCATACAAAACATCGTCATCTGCCGATACGTCAGGATTTGACATCTTGCCATAGCTCTTTCTTAAATTTGTTATACGTGAAGCAAGGGTTTCTTCATCAACCTTCACGGTATAATAAGTCAGTTTATCTTTTGAACTAAACTCAAGATCAAACTCAGGAGCAAGTCCTAATTCATAAACAAACTCAAACTCATCAGTAAAATCCCAATTGAACTCCTTACTGTCATCAATCTTTGGAAGTGGCTGACCCAAAACTTCAAGCTTGCTTTCAGTAATATAATTGTTAAGGGTATCGTTAAGTATATTGTTGATCTCGTCAACCAGAATATTCTTTCCGTACATTTTCTTGATATGAGCCGGAGGAACCATGCCGGGACGGAATCCAGGTAATTTAGCCTTCTTTGCCTGAGCTTTGATTGCTTTATCAACACGCTCTTTGTAATCTTCAGGATTAATCTTAACAGTAAGTACAGAATTCAGATTGTCTATTTTGTCCTGTGTAATGTTCATTTTATGAGTTTTATGTCGTTTTAGTTTATACAAAAATTCCCCGGTTTGTAGCCGGGGAATTAATAAGTGCGGATGAAGGGACTCGAACCCCCACGCCGTGAAGCGCCAGATCCTAAGTCTGGTGCGGCTACCAATTACGCCACATCCGCATATTTAGGATTATTTTAGAAATATTCTTTAATATTTAAACCATTAAATGAATTATTTCGGTCGGCAAAAATAACGTTTTTATCCATAAGTGCAAAATGATTTATGCTTATTATTTAATATATAATCAAAATAACTATAGTATTGATCTCAGATAGTCAGGAGTGTGAAGCAATCTGCTTCCGTACCATGAGAACATTTCACCATCTACACGTCTGATTTTTGCATCAGGACAAATCTTTTTCAGTTCAGCAATGTGCTGATCTTTAAATGGGTATGGCTCAGTAGAAAGAAAAATTAAATCAGGTTTTAAATATGCAATCTGATCTGAACTTAATTCAGGATACCTTTCAAGCTCTGTTGCATTACACAATCCTGCCCGGTTCAGAATATTACTAATAAAAGTATTTTTACCGGCAAGCATCCAGGGATCTTTCCAGATAAAGTATGCAACTCTTAAACCTTCAAAAGAGCCTGTACTGATCTTATCAAATCCGTTCTTAATAGCCATAGCTATTTTTTCTGCTGTTTCCTCCTTTCCACATAGTCCACCAATCGCCCTGATCATTTCAAGTGCATCATTCAAATCATAAATATCACTCATCCAAACAGGGAATTCCTCCATAAGCTCCAGAATCTGATGCTGATCATTCTCCTCTTTATTCCCAATGATCAAATCAGGCCTCAGATCCCTGATTTTTTGCAGATCTAATTTTTTTGTGCCCCCCACTTTCGTTTTTGAAAGAAACATTTCCCGGGGATGTATACAGAATTTGGTTATACCGACCACCTCATCTTTCAGACCGAGATCAAACAATAATTCAGTTTGAGAAGGTACCAGAGAAATAATTCGTCCGGGCAACTTACCGACAGAGATTTGCCTCCCCATCTGATCCTTGAATGTGCGTTTTTGCATACTTTTACAAAGTAAGTCAATTTTCAGCAATGCCTAAATGGATCCTTTATTCACTTCTGCTGCTCTCATTTGGAGCATATATATTAATAGGATATCATATTGAAAGAGGAAACTTCATTCAGCTGATTTCGGTTTACACTGGTTTATTCTTAGCCAGCTATATCCTAATTAAACACAGAAAGCATGTTGATCCGGATTTACTTTTATCTGTATCAGTCATTTTCAGGTTCTGTCTGCTATTTTCAATACCCGCACTTTCAGATGATTTTTACAGATTTATATGGGATGGCAGAATTCAGCAATTAAACTTTAATCCTTTTGATCATACGCCCAGACAAGTATTAACCCGGAGCTCTGACGCATTTCTTCATCAGCTATTCCCGCTACTTAATTCACCTGATTATTTCAGCGTTTATCCTCAATTATGTCAGAGTATTTTCCGGATCGCCGCATGGATCGGTCAGGATAACTTACTTATTAACGTAATTGTACTTAAATCAATGATTCTGCTTTCTGAAATTAGCACAATTATATTACTAAGGAAACTATTAAACATTGAAGAAAGAGATAAAACTTTGGTTCTGATCTATGCTTTGAATCCGCTTGTAATTATTGAGTTAAGCGGAAATATCCATTTCGAGGCTTTTATGATCAGTTTTTTTCTGCTGACAATCTGGCTGATCAAAAAAAATAAAACAAATTATTCTGCGGTTTCACTTTCTCTTGCAATTCAGGCAAAATTACTCCCTTTAATTACACTTCCATTGATGGTCAGAGAACTGGGATGGAGAAAGGCGATCTGGTACGGAGTATTATGCCTTGCTATTACAATACTGATAAGTTTGAGTACGATAAACTCATTTGAGCGTATCTCGAACATCTCAGAAAGTTTGAATCTGTATTATGGAAAATTTGAATTCAATGCCGGAGTATATACTTTATTCAGATCCATAGGATGGTGGATCCTGGGCTATAATCCTATAAATACGGTAACCAAAATTTTGTTTTTGCTTTCTATAGCCGGTATGATATGGATCTATCTTAAAAAAACTGATCTGTTATCCGGATTTTTCTGGTTACTGACAATCTATCTGGCATTCTCAGCGATTGTACATCCCTGGTATCTTTGTCCGCTCATTGCCTTATCCCCTTTCGTAAGGTATCGTTTTGCACTGCTTTGGTCAGCACTTATTCCGCTGAGCTATATTGCCTACAGCACACTACCATACAGCGAAAACACATTTCTGATTGCTGTTGAATACATCCTGGTAGCAGGTTTTTTAATCCGCGAACACTTAAAAAACAAAGATTTATTGAAAGACAGATTTACTCTTCATAGAAATCCTGAAGAGCTCCGAAATAATTAAGGTTCCATCCATCAATCATATCTTCATAATCTGAATCCGGGATATTGGTATGCCGTAATTCAAGTGAAGTTCCATTCTTATCAGGATGCAAAATAAAAGTAACTATTGATTCGGGCTGATCTCCGAAATACCATTGCTGAACGATTTTCCTGTTCTCAACAAACTCAATATTCTTTCCAACTATACTGTCATCCCATAGTGAAAATTCAGAACCCGGCACCGTACTCATTACAGCCTCGGCACCTGTCCATAAAGAAATTGTTAACGGGTTGGTCAATGCCAGATAGACCTCTTCCGGACTTGCCTGAATCAGATAATAACTCTTAAAATCTTTCATATTCTTCAGCAAATCTAAGATAAATGCTCCGTTATTTCGCTTTAAATGACAAATGATCGCTTAAAGTCAAACCTATACGGAAAAATAAATATGCGAAAATCACTTTTTTATTTTTTGCAGCAACATTTCTACTCAGATCCCGTCATATAAGCGAACATCAAAAAACATTGTCGTATTTTATGTGGAACCCGGATAAAAAAAATACAATCAGCCCGTTATAACCGGACGAAAACCGATCACACTTCGTCTGAGTTATATCCCAAAGCTTGTACCTCAGATTTCTGCCGCAATTGATTTTGTACTAAGCAAATTAAATTTCCATCCGGCTGAGATCATTGACTTTACAGAGCGACTAAATACCGGGCCCATTTCCCTTAAAGATCACGAAGGAAATACATTAATCCTGCTAATAAATGAATGGAACAGAGATCAGAAAATTGAATACGTCATTTTTCATACAGACGACTGCCTTCGCGATTATCACAAATATGTTATTGCAGGTGTTGAATTTATTAACAGACCCGAATATACCGATGCAGGGCTACAGGTTAATTTTTTAGACAACAGAGACAATCGTTATACCCTGCTTGAAGAAAGAATTTATACAGATTATTGAAAACAGAAATTCAATGCCATGAAATTCTTAAAAGTACTTAAAAATAATAATCAGATCTCAAGCGAAACAGTAAAACACGCATTTTATCCTGAAAAAGTGGGTAGCTTTTCGATGAAAATGGTTTTTAACGGAAACACGAACTATATTATCGGAAAAAGACAGTTAAATCTATATCCTGATAGTTTTCTGACCATTAATCAGGGGACTTCCTATTCAAGTAAAGTTGATTCGTGGCAACCGGTTAACAATCTGTCCATATCATTCTCTCCTTCATTTCTTTCAGATTTTTGCAGAACGCTGCAAAATAATCACAAAGCACTTCATCACCTTTAAAAAACAAAAAATAAACAGATGAAATAAATTGATCATAAAAGTAACAAACCAGGATAATACATGTCTAAACATCAAATGGCCGGATAAACAGGTACTGAAATGAGTCAGAATTCAAAACCAGAAAGATATAGCAGCAGATACACCAGAGGGTTTCTTAAAATGCTTAACAATGACGGCCAGACTGTTACAGACAATTATTTCAATCAGTTTTACGAATCAAAGAACTATCAGGAGCGATTGGAAGCAATCCGGTATCTTATCAATGTATCAGGTAAATATCCTTTTTCGTCGAAGATTTTTATTGATGCCCTCAAAGATTTCTGCTCGCAGGTGAAAATTTATGTATTACAACATTATGACTTTCAAAATAATAAGAGCCCTGAAATAGAACTTCGACTGGAAGATATTGCAAAAAATGATGAGAAACTTCAATTAAGGGCTCTGGCAATTGAGAGACTTAGTGAATTCAATAACATGAAGCATTATGATCTGTTTTTCTCCGCATCATTATTGAAAAGTTCAAAAGAATCAGCTGAAGGATTAAAAGGTCTATACAATCTAAATGCAGAAAAAGCATATCAAATGGCTAAGTTCAGGACAAATACTTCAAGCGGGAATCTGGATCTGGCTATTGCCAATATATTTTATAAGGCAGGTAATGCAAGCGATCTTGACTTCTTCAGGCAAAGACTTAAAGGAAGAAACAAATTCAATAAAATTGAATTTGCCAGAATTTATCTGAAAATGCTGGTTAATATAAAAAATGAGTCAATTATTAAAAGCCATATCCTGTTCATCTGCGAGGATATCATTGCAACGTCCAATAAAGACCTGATCCAGCTTTTAATCATGGAACTGCATAAATTCATTTCCGGGAATCAATTATTATGCGGGGGAAATACTGAGCTGAATTACTTTTTAAACAAGACTATAGATCTTCTGCTTGAAAAAAATTACAAGCCTAAAGAATTGCCGGATCCGTTTGGTCCTGTTTAAATAATATCATTTAACAGAAAAAGGCCCTGACCCGTTTCATTACGGGGTCAGGGCCTTTTTTTAACTATAAGAACGGCCAGAAATTATTTAGCACTATTCTTCTTCTCAGTAACTTCATTTCTGATTTCCTGAGCAAGATTTTTCAAATCCTGCATACCTTTACGAACACGGGTTCCGGCAGCACTGTTTCCAGAATTGTAAAATTTGTTTGCATCAACTTCTACCGAAGCCAGCAGATCTTTCATTTTTGTAAATTTGTCCATTGTTATTTTTTTTAAGGTTAAACAAATCTAATTTAATTACAGGTATTGGCAAGGCCTTTTTTATTTATTTTTTATTGCCTGTTTTGATTTTTTTCTCCGGAAGAATCAGAAACTATTTCCATCTCTAATCTTTTTATAAATCCTTTTTTAGACTTTCAATTTTGCCTGTAATCCGAGAGCCTTATTAGGGATAAGTAATTTTCATAAACTGATTTAGGTCACATTATTAACTGCCCTTAATCACTTAAAAATCAGACAAAAAAGCTTTATATTAGAGTAATAATACTTAAAATTAAAGGAGGATAAACTATGACACTCATTAAAAGAAGACCATTATTTACAGATTTTTTCGAAAATGATCGTTTCTTTGACAACTTCGAAAAAGATTTGATCAATCGCATCCCTTCGGTAAACATTACCGAAAATGGCAAGGAATTTAAAATTGAGTTTGGAGCTCCGGGCCTCAAAAAGGAAGATTTCAAGATAGATATTGACAAAAATACCCTAACGGTCAGCTCTGAAAAAGAAGAGAAAAAGAAAGAAGAAAACGAACGGTTCACCAAACAGGAATTTAACTACTCATCATTCAGCCGCTCATTTATACTTCCAGACTCGGTTGAAACAGAGAATGTAAAAGCAAAATATGAAGACGGAGTTCTGAAAATTCACATCGGCAAAAAAGAAGACTCGAAAAACAAAGAGAAAAAGCAGATTCAGGTTTCCTGAAAACACAATAAACCGGATAGAAAAATCTATCCGGTTTATTGTTTAAGCAATTCAACTATTTTGATAATGTGCCTTTTTCTACTATGCCGGCGTTTCAATTTATAATTCCTTTCACTAAAATCAGCATCAGTGATCTCCCCCATGTTGGTGGCAAAAATGCATCACTTGGTGAAATGTTTAATCAGCTAAATCCAAAGGGAATTCAGATTCCCGATGGTTTTGCGCTGAATGCCGACGCGTACAGGCTATTCCGCAGAAATAATGACCTTGAAACAGTTCTCAGGGATCTGCTTTTTTCTTTAGACAGAGAGAATTTCACAAACTTATCCTCGATTGGTGCCCAGGCACGTGAGCTGATCAGACGTGCAAAACTCCCTGCAGAGGTCATTAAAGAGTGTAAAGAGGCTTATACTCTGTTATGCAATAGTGCAGGCCTGACAGTTCTGGACGTAGCTGTAAGAAGCAGTGCCACAGCAGAAGACCTCCCCACAGCCAGTTTTGCAGGAAGAATGGAATCTTATCTGAATATCAGCGGATATGCTCAGCTTTTAGAGGCCGTTCATAAATGCTATGTATCTCTCTTTACAGACAGAGCTATAAAATACAGACATGATATGGGCTTTATGGATATGGACATTGCCATTTCTGTCGGAGTTCAGCAAATGGTACGAAGCGACAAAGCATCTTCAGGTGTAGCATTTACTATCGATCCTGACTCCGGATTTAAAAACACAATCGTGATCAATGGTATATGGGGATTGGGAGAAAATATAGTTCAGGGAAGGGTTACCCCTGATGAATGGACCATTTTTAAACCCGTACTTGAGGAAGGCAAATATGACCCTATCCTAAAAAGCCATTGTGGTGAAAAGGAATTCACTCTTATATATTCAGAAGATTCAGAAAACAAATCTGCTGAGAAGACAATCATTAACCTGAACACTTCAAATGAGAAGAGGAAGCAGTTGTCACTTAGTAAAGATGAAGTAATAAAACTTGCCGGCTGGTGCTTAACTATTGAGAAACACTATGGCAAAGCAATGGATATTGAATGGGCTAAAGATGGAATCAGCGGCAAGCTTTATATTGTTCAGGCGCGACCGGAAACAGTTCATGCCAAACCCCGAAAGCAGATACATGAAATTTTCAAATTATTAGAAAAATCGCGTTTGATTGGGTCAGGAATAGCACTTGGTGATAAAATAGCATCCGGAAGAGCAAGAATTCTGAACAGTCCGCTTGAAGGCGATCAATTGCAGGAGGGCGAAATTCTTGTAACCGACATTACAAACCCCGACTGGGATCCGGTATTAAAAAAAGCTGCAGCAATCATCACTAACAAGGGAGGAAGGACAAGTCATGCAGCAATTGTTGCCAGAGAACTTGGAACCGTGGCAGTTGTAGGAACCGGAAATGCAACTCAGGTAATTAAAAATGGTGATCAGATTACTGTATCCTGTGCAGATGGCAAAGACGGACATATTTATGAAGGTATTTTAAAATGGACAGTAGAGGAACAGGATTTCAGTGGGCTTAAACTACCAAAAACAGCTGCCATGTTTATACTGGCAGACCCAAACCGCGCATTTGAACTGAGCAATTATCCTAATAAGGGCGTTGGATTATTACGGCTCGAATTTGCAATCTCTAATAGTATCAGAATACATCCTCTTGCCCTCTGTGAACCTGAAAAGATCAAAGACATTGAACTTCAGAAAGAAATCAATGAATTGACCAGTGATTATCGTGATGGAAAAGAATATTTTACAGATAAACTTGCCGAATCTGTTGCTATTGTTGCCTCTGCCTTTTATCCAAACGATGTAATTGTCAGATTAAGTGATTTTAAGAGCAATGAATATGCTAATCTGCTTGGCGGAAAATACTTTGAGCCGCATGAAGAGAATCCGATGATCGGATTAAGGGGTGCTTCACGATATTACAGCGAATTCTACCGGAAAGGATTTGCACTGGAATGTGTGGCAATGAGGAAGGTAAGAGACGAAATGGGTCTAAAAAATGTAAAGTTGATGATACCATTCTGCCGCACCATTGAAGAAGGACAGAAAGTCCTGGCAGAGATGGCTGCAAACGGTCTCAAGCAGGGAGAAAATGGTCTCGAAGTTTATGTCATGATTGAAATACCAAGCAATGTGCTGCTCGCCGATGAGTTTGCCAGGCTTTTTGATGGTTTTTCTATAGGCTCAAATGATCTGACTCAACTTACATTAGGGCTCGACCGCGATTCAACCCTCATAAGCTATCTTTTCAATGAAGAGAATCCCGCTGTTAAAGGACTTATTGCAGAAACAATCAAAGCTGCAAAACGAAACAATATTAAAGTTGGACTTTGCGGACAGGCACCAAGTGATATTCCGGCATTTGCAGAGTTTCTTGTGAATGAGGGAATTGATAGTATTTCATTTAACCCCGACGCATTGATTAGGGGGATTGAGAACATGAACCGGGCAGAAAATCTGAAACAATAAAAATTCAGTTGGCCTGTATCTGAAACAAAAACTGTCAGAATTTATTTTACCTCCAGAAACGATAGTATTCCGGTTTAAAACCTTTTAAATTTGGCTTAATGAACTGGCATACATCAAGTATTTCTGAACTATATCAAATTCTGGAAAGCTCATCTTCCGGGTTGAGCAGCCAGCAAGCCGCAACACGCCTGACTCAGTATGGCAAAAACAGTATTACTGATCATAAGAAGAAAACAGTCTGGCATATTCTTTACCATCAGATAAGTGATTTTATGATCCTTATCCTGATGATTGCTGCTATAATTTCAGGAATTGCAGGTGATCTCACTGATAGTATCATCATACTTACCATTATCTTTATTAATGCTTTAATAGGCTTTATTCAGGAGTATAAAGCTGAAAAAGCAATGGAATCGCTGAAGAATATGTCGGGCAGCCGTGCTCAGGTTCTTCGCGACAACAAAACAGTTAAAATTAATGCCACAGAACTTGTCCCCGGAGATATAATCAGGCTTGAAGCTGGCGATGTTATCCCTGCTGATATCAGATTCATTGAGGTTCATTCTCTTAAGGCCGATGAGTCAGCGCTTACCGGTGAGTCTGAAAACACTGAAAAAGCTAACAACATTCTCGGGGACGAAATTCTGCCATTGGGCGACCAAAGCAATATGGGCTTTAAAGGTACATTTATTAGCAGCGGGCATGGAACAGCAATTGTCGTATCAACAGGCATGGTAACTGAACTGGGACGTATTGCTTCTATGATTCAGATGGCCGAAAACATTACTCCGCTTCAAAAGAGACTTGCTGCATTCGGGAAACGCTTATCAATCATTATCCTGATCATTTGTACTGCAATATTTATATCAGGCTTACTCAGAGGAGAAGAATTAACTGAAATGCTGCTGATCGCAATTTCGCTGGCAGTAGCTGCAATCCCTGAAGCGCTGCCGGCTTTGGTTACAATATCGCTTGCCCTTGGAGCCAAAAAACTGGTCAGACAGCATGTACTTATCCGAAAACTTCCTGCGGTTGAGACATTGGGCTCAGTCACCTATATCTGCACAGACAAAACCGGAACATTGACCCTGAATAAAATGAAGGTAATGGAGACCTTCGAGTCAGGCAGCAAGGATACTTTTTCGGGGGGAAAGAACAACCTGCTTATTGCAATGGCACTGAATAATGATGTAACAAAATCAGAGAGCGGTACATGGCTGGGAGAATCCACAGAACTTGCCTTAATTGAATATGCTTCAATGAACGGTTATAACAAATCAGACCTGGAAACAGAATTCCCGCGAATTGCAGAAATTCCGTTCGATCCTGCGAGAAAATGTATGAGCACATTCCACAGAACTAAAAGTGGTGTCATCATGATTACCAAGGGGGCTATGGATATCCTTCTCAAAAAACTGGAAAATAAAACAGCAAGCCATATCTCAGAAGCAGAAAATAAAGTAAATGCCATGGCTTCATCAGGCTATCGTGTACTCGGTTATGCATACAGGATATTGCAGGATATACCCGAAAAACTGATTCCCGAACAACTGGAGGAAGGCCTGACAATGATTGGCTTTACAGGAATGTTCGACCCGCCGAGGGAAGAAGCGAAGCAGGCAATAGCGCAATGCAGGGAGGCAGGTATTATACCGGTTATGATTACAGGTGACCATAAACTAACCGCATCAGCTATTGCAAAAAAAATTGGAATAATTACATCAGAAAAAGATATCATTTTAACCGGGAACGAATTAACTGCTTTGAGTGATGCTGACTTTGATTTACTGGTTAAAAATGTACGGGTTTATGCCCGTGTTGATCCGGAGCAAAAGTTAAGGATCATTTATGCATTACAAAAGCAAAATAATTTTGTAGCAATGACCGGCGATGGTGTAAATGATGCACCTGCATTGAAGAATGCTGATATTGGAATTGCAATGGGAATCAATGGCACCGAAGTCTCAAAAGAAGCTGCGCACATGATACTTCTTGATGATAATTTTGCAACAATAGTAAAGGCAATTCGCCGGGGCAGAAGAATTTTTGACAATATCTTAAAATTCATCAAGTACATAATGACCGGCAATTCTGGTGAAATATGGGCAATATCACTGGCTCCCTTTTTAGGTTTACCGATACCATTACTGGCCATACATATTCTATGGATTAATCTGGTTACAGACGGACTTCCCGGCCTTGCCCTTGCATCAGAACCTGCAGAGTCTAACATTATGAAACGGCCACCGCGCGACCCTTCCAAAAATATCTTCAGAGGGAGTATGGTCTGGCATATACTCTGGGTAGGATTATTAATGGGGGTAGTAACATTAGGTATTCAGGCCTGGGCAATTCAAAATAATAACCCAAATGGTCAAACTATGGCATTCTCAGTTTTGTGCTTCAGTCAACTGGGGCACGTCATGTCAATCCGCTCAAACAGACAATCGATTTTCAAAATTGGTGTATTTTCAAATAAGCCAATGATGATGGCCCTTATAGCAACTGTAGCACTGCAGTTGCTGATTATTTATATACCATTCCTGAATCCGGTTTTTAAAACCCAGGCTCTCAGTCTTAAAGAACTTGGTATCACTCTGGCGGCGTCAAGTATTGTATTCTGGGCAGTGGAACTCGAAAAAATGATAAAATCGATAAAAAAAATAAGGGTGTAAAAACTTATCATAAGCCTTTACACCCTTATTTCCCAATACCTGATACGGTTCAGTGAATTGGTTACCAACTACATCCAACGGGATGCGAAACTGTTGAATTGATGTCTGACATCATTGACAATCTTTTCCAGGCTCAGATACTGATCGTAAATTTCAGCATTTTGATCAGCGGTACTTTGGTCTAAAAACCCTGCAGAAGATTTGACCTGCTCCTCAATCTTATTCAGATTCTGATTCAGGTTATGTTTCAGCTCATCTATATTATTTGATTGTATGAGAAATTGATTTTGAAAATACTCAACCTTTTCAGCTACCTCATGGCCGGTATTATCTGCTGCGATCTCCTCAAGACGTTTCTTTAAAATCTGAATGTCCTGCTTGTAAAAATCTAAAGCTCTCAGTGCATCGGTATGCAGATTTGCAATGTGTTTGATATTTATTTCTTTCATCTGTTTGTTTTTTTTGTTTTTTAATGGTGATAAACCTACCTGCCTGTAAGCAGGCCTGCCTACCGCAGGTAGGGAGATCATAATGGTTTAATACCACAAGTTAACAATGCTAATAAGTATTATTAATGACTCATTGCATTGAATTCTATGATCTAGCTCATTTATTTTCACTTTAAAACAACAATGATTAAGATACGTCCCAACATAAATATCCACATAAATAACTTATCTTCAAATACTTTCAGGCAATTCCGCAAGAAAGCAAGCAATCAGCTATGTGTTTCTCTGCCACCGCAAGTTTTGGAGCAAGTGCTGCACTGGCACTAATCGGATCTGTTTCAATGAAGAATTCAGATTCAGCCGGATTAAAAACTTTATCATCTATTCCACTGTTACTTTCAATCCAACAATTTACCGAGGGAATCATCTGGCTATCCCTCACTAATCCTGAATATTCAGATTTAAAGAATATCTCTACTGTAGTCTTTTTAATCTTTGCAGAGCTTATATGGCCTATATTTCTTCCTGTTTCAATGCTCGTCATTGAAAATTCATCTATCAGAAGAAAAATACTGAGGATTTTATTAATATTCGGAATAATACAGGCACTTTATATTGGATATGGCATGATCTTTTATCCAGTTGACGCTGCAGTGTCGGGCTCACATATTAAATACCAGCTTGACTTTCCCGGTGCAAATCACTGGACTGCAGGTATATTCTACATCCTTGCAACCGGCTTATCCCCCTTCATTTCCGGAAATAAGCGAATAAGCCTGATCGGTATAATTATAATCTGCTCCTATATATTTACCAGATTGCTTTATGCAGATTATATCATATCAGTTTGGTGTTTTTTTGCTGCATTGATTAGCATAGTAGTACTTTATGTGGTTTCTGATTTAAAGAAACACCCTTACAAACAAGCAGCTTTTGCAAAACCCTCTCCTTAAATTTCAGCAGATATTGCACCCTGGTACAGAGGTAACTTCACAGCTATAATTCGGTTAAACAAAAAGAGCCTGAAAATTTCAGGCTCTTTTTGTTTAAAAATCTACACTCAGACTTTCACTTTGGTAGTTCCACCTTGTTTAAGATCGATATCATGCGGTTCATTTTTCTTCCATGCCCCGCGGGTAAAGTCAGGTACATCAACTGAGTTTGAACGATTGTTCACTGACCATTCGCTTAAAGGCCATACAGCACTCCATGAAGCCGCATCATAAACATCCTGATCAAGAGGCAGTCCATTACGAAGACAATCAATAAGACGCCAGTTCATCAGGAAGTCCATACCGCCATGTCCCCCAACTTTTTTAGCCATTTCACCAACTTTTCTGACAATGTTAGGTGTATATTTTGCTTCCAATGCTTTAAACTCCTCATCAGAAACCCACCCTTCGTGACTGTTTGAAATTTTCGGAGAAGGATATTTCAGAGCTGTTCCCTTAGTTCCGCTCAGCAGATGTATCCTTGAATAAGGACGGGGCGAGGTAACATCATGCTGAATCATGATAGTTTTTCCAAGACTGGTACGAATGGTGGTGGTATTCATGTTTCCATTAAAATCAGCATTCGCAAATTCCTTGTAAAGACTATTACCGGCTGCAAGTTCTTTTGCCCTGGCTCCCATCTGGAAATCATTTGTCGAAACAGATACCAGATAATCCATTTTATCACCTCTGTTAATGTTCAAAGCCTGACATACCGGACCTAAGCCATGAGTAGGATAAAGACTTCCCTTTCTGGTGGCATTCTCTCTCAAGCGCCACATATCCTGATAACCCTTATCACTGAAATTAAGATCAATCAAATTATGGATATATGCACCTTCAGTATGCAGAAGTTCTCCGAAATATCCCTGTCTCGACATGTTTAATGTCAGTAATTCGAAGAAATCATAACAGCAATTCTCAAGCATCATACAATGCTTGCGGGTACGTTCAGAAGTTTCTACCAGCTGCCAGCATTCTTCCATAGAAACTGCTGCAGGCACTTCAATAGCTACGTGCTTACCCTGATTCATTGCATAAACAGCCATAGGAACGTGCAAATCCCATGGAGAAGCAATGTACACCAGATCAATATCTTTGCGATCGCATAATTTTTTCCATTCATCAGGGCCTCCTGTATAAATCGCAGGCTTATGAGATGTACCATCAATTACCTTTTTTGCTTTATTGACGCTCGCTTCCCTAAGATCGCAAAGCGCTTTGATCTCAGTTCCTTCAATTTTGGCAACGGCATTCAAATGAGAAGGCCCCCGCTGACCTAATCCGATAAAGCCCACCCGAACGGTTTCAAGCTTTGGTGCTGCATACCCGCTCATATTAAAAGTCTGAATGCCCGACTTATTGATATAAGGCCCTTTTTGAGGTCCGGCGGCAAACCCCTGCAAGACACCACCACCTGCAATACCTAGTCCGGCAAGACTGCTTAATTTTAGAAAATCTCTACGGTTGTTCTTCATTGTTTTTATACTGTTTGTTAGGTTGAAAATAGTTTATAGTCTGTTAAATCCCCGGAAACCATTTCTCGGCATTCTTCCGGTATATCTTGTCAATCACCTCTTTTGGCAATTTTAACCCTTTAATCTTATCATTGAAGTAAGGTACCTGCATTTCCTCATCAGTTACAAAAAATCTCCAGTCACTAATATGAGTTTCCTGAATATCCTTTTTCATCTCTTCCAGATTTGATTCAGGTCCTACCCAATCGTCGGTTGCATAAATAAGTCTGTCCTGATACTTAATGATAAAATCTCTGACTTTCTCTCTCTGCTTTATCGACTGATATTCAAGATGACAGATCCGCTCTGCCATGTCAACCGCCATATTAGGAAATTTATCCAGACGTTTTGCCAGCTCATCAACACTCCATTCCAGACTACCCAGATGAACCCCTACAAATCTCAGATTGGGATGCTTCTCAAGCATTTTATCACGAGCATTAACCTGATCCTCATAAGAAGGATACTCAGGATGCAGGTACATATGATATTCAGGGTGCTTGCTAAAGTATCCCTTATCACCAGATACAGTCATCTGATCTACCGGAAGCCAGGCATTTTTAGGCTCTCCCAAATGACCTACCAGTGTTTTACCACTTTTCTCAATATAATCTATAACGGGATCAAACCTTGGATCGTTAATCATCACAAACTTTCCATCTTTATCCCTGAGTTCCATTCCGATATTCTTCCATACTTTAACTCCGATGGCACCATTCTCAAAAGAACCCTTCAGATAGGCCAGAGTTTGAGGCAGCCATTTATCAGTTCCCCAATCGGCAACCGTAAATGTCGTTGCCCAGGCTACCTGATCAGGGTATGTTTTTACCATTTTCACCGCTATATCCTGCTGAAGCTCAACTGTAGGATAAGAAGATGGATTAACGTTTACTGCCAGAAGCCTGAAATTATCTTCTTTGGCAATCTGAATAAAAGTTGTGTCAAAGGCGTTGATATGAGCATGGGTATCATATTTTTCAACCTTCTTAAAATCGTCCATCGTATAAAACCCGGGGCTTTTACTCTGATCTGAAGCATTTTCACTCTGTGTGCAATTTTGGAACATGAAGCCCAGCACACCAAAAAACAGGTATTTTACTTTCATAAATTTTATGGAATATAATTAATGATCTTAAATTTTAATAAATATTTTTTCCCTGTACATCCAGTATAAAATCAGCCATTCGAAGAAAAGCACCAGTCCGCCGCTAACCAATGTTGCATATGCCGGCCCAAATACCTGATCAAAATTCTGCCCCAGATGAATAAACAGGGAATCATTGATTAATCCTCTCATTCCTCCATCAGCAATTACATAGGCTGCAATTGAATTTGTGCCGATAACCATTAAAGCAAAAACACTTACTTTTCTGTCGGGCATATCTAACAGTCTGTAAAAAAATGCAAGAAAAAGAAAACAAATACCCCCGCTAAAAATCGTCCATGCAGGAGTCCAGATACGCTTCACAACCGGATTAATACCGCTAACATGAAGAACAATACCAATCAGAATCAGTACAATTCCGGTGACTACAAAAGATCTCAGTTTATCTTTTGAAGTAATTGAAGAATTCAGGACATTCCCTGCCAGCAAACCCAACACCATTGTTCCCAATGTTGGAATGAAGCTTAAAGTTGAATAACCTCCGGCATTGAAAAGAAATGGATTTTCACGGGGAAACAGATTCATGAACCATTGATCGAATGCCCAGGCGAAATTGGTGTTCTTATTCCAGTGAGCAGCAAAACCACTTAAGTTATGTTCCCAGTTGGCCGGAACGCCCGCTGCTGCATAATCGAAAGCAGCTCCCGGAAGCGGATAGAGTGCAAATGCCAGCCAATAGCTGAAAAGGATAAAAATTAAAGCACCAATCTGAACTTTTCTCGAATAAAGTGATATGATCACCAAAAACGTATAGCCCAATCCGATCTGGGTAAGGGTATCTTCAAATGTCCAGTAAGTTTGTTTTGAATGCATTGAGCGGAGAAATATTCCAAGCAATATCAGGATCACTGATCGCTTAACAGTATGTCTTAAAATATTTTCAAAGCTCGCACCCTTGTTCTTTCTGCTGGCAATTGAATAAGGTAAAACCACCCCAACCAGAAAGGTGAAAGACGGCTGGATCATATCATGTAAGCTCAGCCATACCCATGGAACATGGCTTTGATGAAAGGCTATTGTTTGCCAGAAAGCACTATCCGGTAAAGCTTCGGCCACATCTGATAGACGAAGTACCTCGGCCATCATCAAAAGCATGACAAAACCGCGATAAACATCTACTGAAGCTATACGGCTGACAGGCATTGCCGGATTTATTGCAGATCCGGTGGCTTGAGTTTCATTTTTCATAGGAGAAGAATATATTTCAGTTAACTTAAAATTTTAAACCGGCAGATTCTGACAGCCAGTTTTCTGCATTTTTATAATATATTTTATCAATTACATTGACGGGCAGTTGTAATCCTATCAAATCTCCAAAACCCGGCAAAGTGATACGATCTGCACTTGTAAAGAAAACCCAGTCGCGAAACCAGGCTTCATGAATACCCTTTTTCAATTTTTCAGGATCATCTGTTGTATTTACAGCTCTGTCAGAACCGTAAATAAGCCGGTCCTGATACTTCATAAAAAAACTACGCGTCCTGGCATGATCTCTTAAAGTATGTAACTGTAAGTTAGTAATTCTCGAAAGATCAACACGCATATTCGGAAAAAGATCCAGCCTTTTTGCCAGTTCATCCAGGCTCCACTCCAGACTTCCCAGATGTGCCCCTACAAATTTCAGATCAGGATATGTTTTCAGGAGATTATCACGTGCTGCAATATGCTGTTCATAAGATGGATATTCAGGATGAAGAAACATATGGTACTCGGGATGAGAACCATAATATTCCTTGCTGAAGGTCATTTGATCAAGCGGAAGCCAGCAATCCCGAGGTTCACCATTATGACCGATAAGAGGAATTTTATTTTTGACCAGGAACTCAAATACAGGCTGCAGACGGGGATCATCCAGCATAACAAATTTGCCGTTCTTATCCCGGAGATCCATACCTATATTTTTCCAGATTTTTACAGTCCTTGCTCCTTCCCGTATAGAATTTTTCAGATTATTTATAGTGAGTACCGCCCAGTCAGGATCATCAAAACCCTTTACCGGAAAAGTAGTTGCTACTTTCATCTGTTCGGGATAAGTTTTCAGATGCAGAAAGGCTATTTTTTGCTGCTCAGCCATAGGAAGACCGAAGGGCCGGTCATCAACAATATCCAGAAACTGAAAATTATCGGCTTTAGCGAGCTGGATAAAAGCAGTCTGTTCAGTATTGATATGAATATGAGTATCGAACTTCTTAACCTTATAAAAGTCATCTTTTGAATAAAAAGCCTTAGTTTCTTTTTGTGCAAACACTAAAGTAATACCAGGCAAAGTTGTTGCAATCAGGATCAGAAAGTATAGTTTCAAATGTTTCATTAAAGGCAGATGAATCAAAGAGCTTGAAATTAAGCCATTTGAATTCCTTAAATTAATAAAACAATCTGATTTAAATTTCAGGATTGTTGATTAGTTAAATTATTATACACTAATATCCGTGTAAATGTTTTTGTTCTTCGATGTCGAAGTGAGAATTTTAAATACATGCGAGCACATTCGGGCAATGTTATGATTTAAGGATCAAGATTTCCCTTAGATATCCTTTGTCCATTCGCTTTATAGAAACAACATGTGATAATAGATTAGTCGACCCCGAAGGTGGTCGTATATGAGAATTTCAATACATGCGACCATCTTCGGGGTCGATTCCCGTGTTAATGTAATTCTATTAACATTTAACCTCATCGGAGTCAGTAGAACAAAATTCCAGGCAGAGATGCAATCATCAGGATTGAAAGAGCCCTTAAATCATGCCATTGTACCTCCCGGATCAAGCTTATCCGTGTTTGCTGAGGGTGCTTTCTTTTGAAAATCGGTCAAAAAACATTCAATGAAAAACATACAGGCATATTTTATTATGAAATAATTTTAACCGAACAACAGTAAATTATTATACACCTGATAAATTTTCTAATAACAAAAATGCCTGATCAATATCAATCAGGCATTTTCAATGAAGTATCTGATAACACTTCTTATAAAAGAAAAAACAATAAATTACTTTTCAAAATCACAGTCAGCAAATGCCAGAATATTGGTTTTTAACTTAGAGTAAATATCCGCATTTGAGGTGGACGAGATAACAATTACTCCTTCTGTCTTCGTTGCTGTACTCAGGTCTGTGCTTATAACATTCGTTAAAAACTTATTTAACTGAACATTAATCATCCCTGTGTAATCAGTCTTACCATCGATAACAATATCTTCAGCTTCAACTTCAATATCTATATCCTCGTTCAGGTAAAATGCAAGGGGCACTTTTACACCATTGGGATCTGTGTATGTGCCTTTAATTGTCAGCGGAATCTCTGTAGTAGTTGATTTTCTCAACAATATTTTCAGCTCAACTTCATCATATGTCCCAACGGGCAATGTTATGTTTCCCAATACCGGACTTAAATTTAGCAAATCAACCTTTATAGCCTGTTTCAACTCATATTCAATTGGGGTATTATTGCTTTCTGCCTCAAAATCTATTTCTGTAATATTCAAGCCGGCACTTGTCCATGTAATACTTGAATTGCTATTAGTAATTACAGGTAAGCCACTTCCTGATGCAATAACTCCAATTGAGGATGTGAAATTTGAAGGATTTACCCGGTATGATAGTTTCCCGTTCCCGGATGAATCATCTTTGGTACAAGCCGACAATGTAAAAACAGCACCAAGTATAATTGTACCCAGTTTAATAAAATTTTTCATAGTAAAATTTAAATTAGATGTAGGCATTTATACCTTTTTTTGAAGAAAAGGTTACTATAAATTAAACTTTGAATATATACAGCGCTCTATTTTGTCTGAGCACAAGACTTCACTTTTATTAAGAACGAAATATTACGTCCTTAATTTTATTTATGCCTAAAAAAAATGGTTTCGCTAAACCGAAATTCAGCGAAACCATTAATTAACACTTGTCTGACAGTTTACAGCTTCAACTGTCCAATCATACTGAATACCTGCATAACAGATATAAAAACAATTGCAGATAATCAATTATTGAAACCGTTTGCATTTTTATAAATTAATTCCAGCCTCCACCCAAAGCCTTGTAAATATTTACTTTAGCATGCATCTGTTTCATTTTAATCTCAATTTGCTGCATTCTTGATTCGAGCGCTTCCCTTTGAGTTAACAGTACTTCCATATAATCTGCCCTTGCAGATTTAAAGAGATTGTTTGAAATAGTTATCGATTGCGTCAGTATTTCAACTTCCTTCGATTTTGTTTCATAGCTCTTCGTGAAGTTATCAATCCTTGAAAGCTGGTTCACTACTTCGATGTGCGCATTTAAAATGGACTGTTCATAATTATAAACTGCCTGTATCTGCTGGAGGTTTGCATTAAAATAAGTAGCCTTTATGGCATTCTTATTAATTAATGGGGCTACCATATCCCCTCCTAAATTATAAAGGATCGATTCAGGTTTGATAAGATACAAAGGATTGAACGCCTGAAAACCAAGTCCGGCTGTAAGCCTGAATGAAGGATAGAAGTTTGCTTTTGCAACCTGCACATCAATTTTTGCAGCAGATAATTCCAATTCAGCTTGTCGTATATCCGGACGGTTCACCAACAGTTGCGATGGAATACCACTTTGGATCATATCAAGCGGACTCTTATTAAAGTCTGCCGAATTCCTTGCAATGCGCTGCGGAAAACGACCGGCTAAAAAGTTGATCCTGTTCTCTGTTTCAATGATCCTTTGCTGAATATCATATTGCAGATTTTTTGTGTTGAGCAGCTGAGCGTCAAACCTGTTAACAGCTAATTGCGTAACCTTAGCAGCATCTTTTTGAAGCTTCACCACCTGCAAGGCACTTGTTTGCAGTTCGATATTCTGCTGAACAATGGCCAGCAAATTATCAAGTGCCATCAGCTCGTAATACGATTCTGCAATTTCTGCAATGATGTTTGTCACCATAAAGTTTTTCCCTTCAGTAGTTGACAAATATTTCAGCACAGCAGATTTTTTTGCATTACGGAGCTTTTTCCAGACATCCAACTCCCAGGAAAAGTTAGCAGCTGTAAAAAATTCACCAATGTATTTGGGACCTTTATCAGGATTTTCCTTCAAATCATCTTCCGAAAAACCATCCCAGGTATATTTACCTGCTTTAACAACACCTGCTCCAAGACCCAGGTTCACAAATGGCAGGTACTCCCCTTTTCTGGCCATAACTTCATTCTTGCTCATTTCAATTTCCTGCATTGTAATATTCAACTCCTGATTGTTGAGCAAAGCAGTATCAATAATTGCAATCAGATTAGGATCAGTAAAGTATGCTCTCCACTTGATGTTTGCGGAGTTTGTTGTATCCTGCGAGTTGTTATAACCCTTAGGGACCGATTTATTTTCCTGTTTAGCAGTTATGGCTGGTACTTTACAGGCACCAAGCCCTACGATACAGAAAAGAAGGATAACGTATTTAACTGTTACTATCTTTTTCATTTTTATATCCGATTCGTTTGATAATTTTTTTGATTCGTTTGGTCAGTGCACTTTCAGAAGTACTTTCAACAAAGTGTTCGCTCAACGGATTCTCATCTTCATCTTTAATGAGATGTCTGCCTTCCTGCATTTTGCCAAAAATGTAGTATAATCCGGGTACGATAATAACCCCGAATACCGTACCGAACAACATCCCACCCAAAGCTGATGCTCCTATGGTATGGTTACCTACGGCACCCGGACCTGTAGCAATTACCAATGGAATCAATCCGGCAATAAATGCAAAAGATGTCATTAAGATTGGACGGAAACGTGCCCTTGCACCTTCAATTGCAGCTTCAAGAACAGAAGCACCATGATTATGTTTCTGAACGGCAAACTCAACAATCAATACTGCGTTTTTGCCGAGTAAGCCAACCAGCATGATCAGTCCCACCTGTGCATAAACATCATTCGCTAAACCCATTCCTTTCAGCAAGAGGAACGATCCAAAGATGCCCGGAGGAATAGAAAGCAACACGGCCAATGGCAGAATAAAACTTTCATATTGTGCTGCGAGGATTAAATAAACAAAGAAAATCACTACCAGGAAGATGTAAAGAGCTTCGTTCCCTCTTCTCGCTTCATCGTACGAAAGTCCTTCCCAGGCAATATCATAACCATTAGGCAAGGATTCTTTTGCTACTTCCTTAATTGCCTGAATGGCATCACCGGAAGAGTAACCCTTTGCCGGCATACCATTGATCAATGAAGACACGTATAAATTATAACGTGCAATTTCATTAGGCCCCTGCGTCTTTTTTATTTTCATAAAAGCAGAGTAAGGAACCATTTCTCCGTGATCATTTTTAATGAACATGTTCAGAATGTCGGATGGTTGTTTCCTGAATTCCGGACCTGCCTGAGTGTACACTTTATAGTAGTTATTGAAACGGATAAAGCCTTGCTCATAGGTACTACCGATCATGATGTTCAGGTTTTCCATGGCAGCGCCAACAGAAACACCTTTTTGCATCGCCAGTTCATTATCTACCAATATTTCATATTGCGGATATTTCGCAGAGTAAAAAGCAAATAAGCCGCTCAACTCCTTTCTCTTTTTTAGTTCTTCAAGAAACTCAGCATTTACTCTGTCAAACTCCTGGTAATCTACATCACTTCCCTTATCTAATAGACGCAATGAAAAACCATCAGACGTACCATAACCCGGAACAGCAGGTGGCTCAAAGTATTCGATATTTGCAGGAAGATCCTTTGATTTTTCTTCTAACTCCTCCACGATTTCCTTTACTGAATGTTCACGTTCAGACCAATCTTTCAAATTGATCAAACAGGTACCGGCATTTGAGCCCCTGCCTTCAGTAAGAATCTCATAACCGGCTAGTGAAGTCACCGAAGCAACCCCCTCCACTTCTTTTGCCAAGTGTTGAAGCTTTCTTGAAATTTCATTGGTCCGTTCAAGCGTCGTTCCCGGAGGGGTTTGAATGATCGCGTAGACTTGTCCCTGGTCTTCACTTGGAATAAATCCCGCCGGAAGAATTTTGTTAATCCCTACAATACCGAAACCAAAAGCAATTAAAATTCCATAGGTAAGTACTCTTCGGTTTACAATGAGTGTAAGAAACTTTGTGTACTTGCCGGTAACACGCTCAAAGGTTCTGTTGAACCAATCGATAAACAGGTTGATCGGTGTTTTGCGCTTTGGCTTTCCATGGTTGTTCTTCAAAAGAATGGCACAAAGCACCGGAGTAAGAGTAAGCGCAACAAACCCTGAAATCACAATGGCACTTGCCATAGTGAGTGAAAACTGCCGGTAAAGTACCCCGACCGGTCCGGTCATAAAGGCTACAGGTACAAACACCGAAGTCATGACCAGTGTAATGGCAATGATAGCCCCACTGATTTCCTGAATCACCTTCTTTACCGCCGCATAAGGCGAGAGATTTTCTTCTTCCATCTTTACGTGCACTGCTTCCACTACTACGATGGCGTCATCCACCACAATACCAATAGCCAATACCAAAGCAAACAGGGTAATGAGGTTGATACTTAAACCAAAGAAATTCATTAAGACAAATGCACCGATTAAGGATACCGGAACGGCAAGAATCGGAATAAAGGTAGAACGCCAGTCGCCAAGGAAAATAAATACAACGAGCGCAACTAAAACAAATGCCTCTATTAAGGTGTGCAACACTTTTTCGATAGATGCATCTACAAACTTAGATACATCATAATTTATTTCATAATCGATGCCCGGAGGAAAATCTTTTTTTAATTCCTCCATTTTAACCTTTATATCCTCAATCACCGTGCTGGCATTACTTCCCGGATTTTGTTTCAGGACCAGAGAAGCAGAAGGACTACCATCTTTGTTGGAATAAATATCCACGAATTCACTCCCAACCTCTACTTCACCAATATCTCTCAGCTTGAGAATTTCACCTTCAGAATTGGCTCTGATCACAATATCCTGATATTGCTCAGGTGTGTTGTACCAGCCTTTATATGTAAAAACGTATTCCTGCGACTGTGCTGTTTTTCCGGAGCTTAGACCAACCCTTCCTGGACGTGCCAGGACACTTTGTTCATCAATGGCTTTCAGAACTTCCTCTGCAGAAACTTTGTATGCCCGCATCCTTTCGGGATTTAACCAAACCCGAATGGCAAACGAACGACTTCCGATTGCCTGAGCAAAACCCATCCCCTTGATACGTTGCAGTTCAGGCAGGATGTAAGAGTTTGCATAGTTGAACAAAAACTTTTCATCAATTTCTTTGTCCTTACTATACAGGTTTAAATACATCAGCATACTGGGTTGCAAAGGCGAAATGATTACTCCCTCTCTTTGTACCAGTGGAGGAAGATTGGGCATGACCTGATCAACCCTTGACTTAACCCTCACTGCTGCGAGTGTAGGGTCAGTACCCGGTTCAAAAATTACCTCAATACTCGCTTCACCGGCGCTGGTTGCATCAGAAAGTATATATTGCATTCCCTGCACCCCATTAATGGCACGTTCAAGGATTGTCAATGTTGATTTAACCAATACATCTGCATTGGATCCAGGGAATTCGATGAAAATATTAACCCTCGGGGGTGCTATTTCAGGAAATTGTGCTACCGGTGATGTTTTTATTGCCAATAATCCCAAGAAGACTATCGCTACGGATAAAGCGATGGCAAGAACCGGTCTTTTAATAAACTTATTAAACATGTTATCTTATTTAGAGGTTCCCGCTTTATTCAGCGTGTATATTTTTTAACTCAGCCAGCTCCTTTGCAAATGACACAAACTCATAGCTTATCTTTTCGTTGTTCTTCACCTTACCTAAACCTTCAGCAAGAATTTTATCGTTCACACTAAGACCTGAAGCAACAACATACAAATGAGGCATTTCATGAGAAATGGTAATTTGTTTTGCCTTAAGCACATTGTTCTGATCTACGATGTACACATATTTCTTATCCAGCACATCGAATGTTGCCTTCTGCGGAATAATTACTGCTTGTTTCAGAACAATAGGCATCAGAATATTCCCGGTCTCACCATGTCTGAGTAATCTGTCAGGATTGGAAAATGTTGCCCTGAACGGAATATTTCCGGTTTCGTTATTAAAATCTGCTCCAATGGTTTCTACCGTTCCTGAATGATCAAACAACTGCTTGTTGGCCATTTCCAGCTTTACCTCTAATTGCTTTTTTGATTTTACCTGTTGCTGAATATCCAGATACTCTGCTTCAGGAACATTATAGTAAACCCACATTTTACTGTTATCTGAAAGCATGGTCAGAAGTTCTCCCTCGTCTATAAGACTTCCTAACTGAGTATGGAATCGATCCATAATGCCATCAAACGGTGCCCGGATCTCTGTGAAGTCGAGATGAGCCTGAGCCAGCGCCAATTCGGCTTTGGCTTTATCGAGTTTAGCCTTTGCAAGAGCAAGTTCATTTTTCGAAACAATGTTACTGTCAGCAAGACTTCTGGTATTTTTGTATTCAATTTCAGCAAAGTTTACTTCAGCCTTTGCTTTTAACATTTCAGCCTGATAAATCAGGGGCATAATCTGAAACATGAGTTGTCCCTTTTTCACAAATTGGCCTTCATCAACATAGATTTTTTGAAGGTAGCCACGCTCCTGAGATCTGATTTCAATATGGTTTACTGAATGAATCTGGCTAACGTATTCCTTGTAGATCAGAGTGTCTTTTAGTATCGGACTGCTTACTAAAAACTTAGTTTTAGCTTCTTCTGCATGTTTTTCATGCTTACAGCTGGTGTAAATAAATGCGCAAAGTACGGTCGTGAGAATGAATATCCTCTTCATAATAGATTAAGGTTAATAGTTAAATGATATGCAGGTTCGCGAATAATCGTGAACGCAAAAAAGATCAGCCCCACAGAAAATCCTGTACGGCGTTCGTAAGAAATTAAACTATTAACTCAGAAGAAAACTTTTCCAGGAATGATAAAGCACAAATAAAGGTACCGGATGCCGGCTTTGAATCAGATCCTGTATCGGTACATAAAGTAATTGAAGGCAGGATTCAAGAAACTTAAATCCTGAAAAATACACCCAGCAAAGCCGGCTTTCGTCGTCTGTCCTGTCTTCCTTTATGAAGCTGACTGAATTCGATCCCGCTACCGGAAAATGAAAGGAACTGAAGACTGTTTTTGAGGAAGAATCAGTCTGATTATTGGAAATACTACTATTTGTCCATGTGGTGTCGTCGTAAGAACCTGAAGGGACATAATAGGGTGCCAGAATATAAAACAGAGCAAAAACTGCAAACAAAGCATATTTCAGCAGCGTACCCGGCAGAAGATGAACTTGTTTATTTGTTATTAACTGATTGCTCCTATTAAACATCCTTGGCGGTGAAAATACAAACTGAATTTAACTTCCCAAAAGAAGCGGTCATATTTTAAAGTATTGCAGTCAATTTTTTACACAAAAAGCTTTGAGCAGCATATTGGATGGATAATATATACAAACATTATTTAGAATAATCTAAGTGAAGTATTAAGTTATGATCATCCGGGACCACAAACTGGTGCGAATTAGAGTCTATTCGTTATTTTATATATGAACTCCAGCTGTCCGTAGTCACGCTGCGCTTAAGACTACGGACAGCTGGTTCTAAAAACCGAAACATTCATTTTGCCAACCTTAATTAATTGATTATTATTATGATATAAACCCAACATGATTAAAATAATCATTAAGCACACAAGGCAATGTCCTGGTTTTTAGCTTTTGTTTTTGTGGTCATGAGCCCTACGGGGTTTAATCATCAAAGGCTCCATCCCGTACGTGCGGGATTAAAAACAAGAAAAATAAACAGATGAAAAACAAACCATACTCTTTTTTCAGAAATACGCTTCTGACATTATTTTTTAATATTATAGTCAGTTCTGTTTTGGCGCAAAGCGCAGCTTTAAGCATTGATGCATCTAAGTATAATACGCTGCAACAGGCTGTGGATGCTCTCCCGGCCAGTGGCGGCATTGTCAATATTCCTCCGGGAAACTTTGAGATCACAAAGCCAATCTTGCTTAAGACAGAGAATACCCGCCTCCAGGGCTCAGGTGGCTCAACACATCTGATCAATAAAAACACTTCAGGGGAGCCGGCTATTATTGTCGGCTCGGGCAAGGGCCAATTGTTCAGGCTTGAGTTAAGTGGTTTTCGCATAAGTGGTAACCCTAAGAGCGGTGATGGCATTTACATGGAAAAGGTGCAGGAGTTAATGATTACTGATATGACGATCGATCATAACGGAGGCCATGGAATTAACATGAAAGATTGCACAGAAAACCCAAGGATTGCAAATTCTAACCTGAACTATAATTCCAAAGCAGGCATAAACATTGACGGAGGGCATGATATCGTTGTTAGTGGAAACCAGTTTGAAGAGAACCAGGATGCACTGCGGATTAAGGATGGCTTTAACCTGACCATGACAGGTAATAATATTGATGATCATCTGCGGCACGGTATTGTAGTAGAAAACACCTACGGCTCCATTATTTCGAGTAATATGATCGAGGAGTGTCAGGGGACTGCCATTATCCTGACGGCACCCACTACTCCTGCCAACCGTTTTTGTTATGGCATCACCATCAGTTCCAATGTTATTGCACATCATTTAGGTGGCGGTATCGAGTTGAACAATGCATGGGGATGTGCAGTCTCATCAAATACCTTTACCCTGGTTCATAATTTTTCCATTCTCGCCGGGCCCGGTACCGGAGGCATCACAATCAGCGGAAATAACTTTAGCAATAGTCGTGGAAAGCTGGGTGCCCGTAATGAGAAAAACCCTTTTACATTTGATGTAGGTTCCGGTGTAATCTTAAAGAGTGCTACTGATATCACTATCTCGGGTAATTTCTTTGGCAAGCTTACCACAGAGGCCGTTAAAGCCGACGAAACAAGCAGCGGCATTCTTGTTAGCGGCAATATGATGACTGAGCTGAACCAGGGTGCTCAGGATGGTAAAAAAGCGATTGATTTGGAAGGGGCGAAGGATGTTATGGTGAAAGATAATTTGATAAGGAAGTAGGTTCAGGATACTTTGGTTAAATGGTTTTAGAAGGCAGAGTATTAAATTCATTTAAGGAGTCAGGAGACTCCTCATCATTGGATAATCCGTAGAGCGCTTCGCTAAAACTGTACGGACAGTAGGGGCTCTGGCTGCATCGGTGCTTAGACAACATAAAGCTGGATCTGTATTGATCGTTGCACATTCGAATGCTGTCCTGGAACTTGTTGAGGCCTTCGGGATCAAACGTCCGATCCCGACTCTAAGTGAGGATGATTATGTATTCTCAGTGACCGTTCAGGGTAATTCCATACAGTTGCTAACGTCGCAATACGGAAAATTGCATCGCACTAACGTGCAGAAGTAAAGCGAGCGAAGTCTTGATATTTGATACTTGCCTCCCCAAAAAAAATGTAACTTTAATCAAAAGAATTCCTCGAAGCTCTGCTTCGGGGATTATTTATTTATCTATCAACTCATGCCTTATGAAAATCTCTACGCTACTATGCTGGATGTTAGTTATAGCAACTATTATTTCATGTCGTAAAGATAAAGGGATCCCGGTCCCCACTGTTTTTGAAACGATCATTAGCGGGAAGGTGTATGAAGGGAATAGCATGCAGGGGATTAAGGGCTCCAAAATAATTGCCGTTAAAATTGAAGGGGCTGATAAAAAGAGGCTGGATTCTGTCTATACCGATGACCAGGGAAAGTTTAAGCTGATTTTAAAAACTCCAGATACGCTGAAAGCTGACTATCGCTGGACCTTTGAAATCGACAAAAAATATTACTACTTTACTTCCTACGAGAACATCAAATTAGGGAAGGCAAATTCTAAGGATATCCCGGTTTACGAGACCGGGATATTGAAGGCACGAATTATCTATAAGAATTTACCCAACGCTCCCCTCAGGGTTTCCACGGGACTGGCAGGCGGAAGCTTAAAAGAGTATGTCTCACATAGTTTGACTAAGAGCAGCGGGGATACAATACTGCTCTTGCGTTTTATACCGAACCGGAAACATGATGTGAGCTTTAAGTTTCCTCTTTTTAGCGGTGCAAAAAACAAATATTACGAACTTGAACCTATGAGTTCAAGAGATACCATCACCCGTAGCTATAACCTGGATTTCGATAACTTTTGGATGTCTCCCTGGCCTTTTAAATGATTGTGGCCAACACATTAAAGTAAGAAAGGCCGGCCAACCGTGGACGCGTTATATTCGTCAAAAGATAGTACATTATCGGAAAGTGCAAAGGTATTGATCTATTCAGCCAGGTTGTATTCACTATTTACCAATCCCTCAACTGTCCGTAATCTTGAGCAAAGCTTGAAACGGATTATCCAATAAACGGGAGTATTAGACTCCGTTCCTATATCTACAAAACAACCAGGCCCGATACTTTCCCTACTGTCCGTAGTCTTAAGCGCAGCGGGACTACGGATTATTCAATAAACAGGAGTCTTTGACTCCGTTTCTATATCTCCACAACTGTCAGTAGTGCTTCTATTTTTGTATGTGACGTCACTCCTACTATTCGGATAATATCCTATAGAGCTCAAGATTTAAATAATAATGTCCTCCTTCTATAGATCTTCGCTCCAAAATCCCCAGCTCAGTTAATTTGTTCAAGTAGTTTCTCGCTGTTTTTTCAGCATATAATTTAGCATCTTCAAGATGTTTTACTTTAGTAAATGGTTGTGTAAAAATCAGATCAACTAATCGATCAGGCCTCCTGATATCCTTATGCTTCACTACCTCCTCCATTATGGCTTCTTTCGTTGCCAGAATATCATTGATTTTATCATAGGTAATATTGGAAGTAACTTCTATTGCTTTTAAAATATATAATATCCATTCTTTCCAACTACCTCTTTGTGAAACACCACCTAACAGATTATAATAATCATCTTTATGTTCAATAATATAACGACTTAAAAACAATATAGGATAATCCAGTAAGCCCATTTTAGTAAGATAATGAATATTGAATATTCTACCTGTTCTTCCGTTGCCATCACGAAAAGGGTGAATAGCTTCAAACTGAAAGTGTCCGATAGCCATTTTAATTAATGGATCTGTTTTATCATCGGCATTATTTAGAAATTGAATCAGGTTCTGAAGTTTCTGTTCTACTATTCCAATTCCTCTTGGAGGTGTATAAACAATCGTTCCTGCATTCAAACCTGACCCTCCTTGCTTAATTACTGTATTTAAAAACGCAGGTCTTATTCCATCACTTACCTGATTAATTTCCTGATAGATATTGATGAAATAGTTTTGATCAAATCCAGGGAGTTTTGATAGATAATGATAACCTGCCCATAGTGCTTCTCGGTATCTCAGAACTTCTTTTGAAGCACCTTGTGGCATTTGATATTTCTGATCACTATAAGCTTTATAAAGTTCATCGTCTGTAGTAAAAATATTCTCTATTGCACTCGAAGCCTTCGCCTCTTGTAAACTTATGGTATTAATTAGTAATCCCTGGTTGGGGATAGCTATACTTCTCCCTTGTAATCTAGCCAATGATGCTCTGGCTAAGACCAATTGCTCAAAAATATCTATGTCTTTATAAAGCTCCTCCGCAATTGGAAGTTCTGGCATATCATTCCATGGCTTAGTCCTATCAGGGTTTACTTTATAACTTTCTTGCATATACAAACATAACAAACTGACGGTAAAAAATCAAATATTTACCGTTTATAAGAATTTTGACGGTAAAACAATGATTCATGAAGCTTCTTAAGGTAAAAAATAGGATATCTACGGTTAACAGGATTTTAGACGGTAGAACAATCAAATACACAGGAGTCTGATGGTAGAGTCCGGGGAAAAGACTAATCAATAATTTTCTTAAAATACTTTGAAAAGCAAAGTGACTTATTTAACTTTGAATTACAAAGTACTTTTACCAATCACAAAACCAAAATAAAATGAGAATTTCAAGAGCAAGATTCGTTATTCTCTTCCTCGCCTCAGGGTTTGTATTTCAATTCCTCTCTAATTCATTTTTAGGATCCGAAGTTAGACTCTTTCCTGTAAACGGAGAGGCTTTCCCTGGAATTGGATCACCAATAGCCTGGAAGAGTACCTTATCTATAATTTTTACCCAATCAAATTTATTTTGATTGGACCCTTGTCGCCTTTATTTGAACTGCCAGATCCGCCCCCTCCGCTTTTGGTGCTTGCATTTGCTTTATACTGGACTGCCATAGCATTAGTTCTTCATTATCTCCTTGGTAAAATAAACAATCGTAAAAAAATATGATTTAAGCAGGATCAGAATATTCTTCCTGTTACTCCCGTCCGTAGTCTTAAGCGCAGCGGGACTCGGATTATCAAATACGCAGGAGTCTTAGACTCCGTTACTATATCTACCAAAACAACTAAGCCTGACACTTTCGTATCAGGCTTAGTACCCAGCGCCGGTGTACAAATATACGATTATCAAAATAAAGCCAACTTAACCTAACTTAACAAAAATGTGCTTTTCAGCATCATATAGGCATATTATATAAAAATGAGTAAATTAAAATAAATTAGGATTATCAAAAAAGTGTACGCAAATTAGCCAATATTTACCATTTGCGTACAAATGAATAAAGCCAAATTTTACCTAGAACCTAAGCCCAGCCCAAACGGTGAACAAGCTATCAACATGTTCTCCTCTATTAATAAAAAGCGTTTTAAGTACTACACTGGAATAAGAGTTAGAGTAAATGACTTCCAAATAAATTGTAATTCGAGCAGTACCATAAAACCAATTAAAAGCAACGCACCTGATGCAGCCGCTAAGAACACAATTCTTTTAAAAATGGCGGCTAGGATTGCTACAATTGTTGCAGAGGCCAAACCGGAAGAATTAAACGCCGAGCACGTACGCAATCAATTAAACAACGTATTTAAGCCAAAGCCAGAAAAAATAGAACCTGACTCAATAGAAACTAAGGAAAGCACCTTAACCTTTCTTGCCTTGTTCAAGAAAATTATTGATGATACAGAAAACGGGACTAGATTATTGAATACTCCTAGCAAAGCAGGCCAGAAATTCACTTTCAACTCAATAAAAAACTATCGCACATCATTAGCTGCGGTTAAACGATGTTTCAAGCATTATAGAATTAAAGACCTCGAGCTCCATCAGGTGAACAAAGAATTTTATCAAAAATTTAAGACCTTTTGCTTTGATATTGAGGAAAAAGAAATTTCAACCTTCGCCGGCTACGTTAAAGACATCAAAACGGTAATGAAAGAAAGCAAGTCTGATGCTTTTAATTCTGCGGATTTCATTTTACCAAGTTACGAAGCGGATACCATTTATCTTAACTTAAACCAACTGCAGAAACTTTCAGATTTAGACCTTTCAGACTATTCACGTACAATTAAAATAGACAGAGGTGACATAAAAGAGAATGTAAGTTACAGAACGCTAGATAAGGTAAGAGATTTATTCTTGATTGGGGCAAATACAGGCTTGAGGTTTAGCGATTTTAGCAAACTTGACATACATAGCATTGATGAAAAATTCATCAAATTAAAGCAGGTTAAAACCGGCACTAAGGTTGTGATTCCCATAAGTACAAAACTGCACCCTGTTCTTGAGAAATACAAAACAGGATTACCGACCATTTCAAATCAAAAATTCAATCTTTATATAAAATACGTCGCTGAGTTAGCTGGATTAACAGAATTAACAGAAATTAAGAGCACAAAAGGTAATAAGCAGACCACCTATAAAGTGCCTCTGCACCGTTTAATTTCTTCGCATTGTTGTAGAAGAAGCTATGCTACAAATATGTTTAATGCCGGTGTGCCTCCGATGCTCATAATGAGTGCCACTGGCCATAAGTCTGAAAGTAGCTTTTTAAAATATATTCGTGCCACCAGTCAGGATAAGGCAATGCTATTAGGAGAAATGATTGTTAAGTTAGGATTATGAAAGAGAAGTCAAGTTCTGAGTACATACAAGATAAAATACAGTTCGAAAAGGATGTCAACAAAACGAATTATGAATTGTATCATAATCAGACAAAAGAATTTTTCAATGCTTTAAGTGACCCCGATTTAAGTGACGAGGAACTTTACGACATATTAATGCCTGCTAGGGAATTAAAAATCAAATTGAAGAATTGGAAACTAGTTAAACCAACTTTAGGTTTCAAGGTGACCAGCCAGAAGGAAATGGCAGTTAAAAACATTGACAAATTTATAGCAATGCTTGATGGGATTGTTGAAGAATGTAATATCAGACTCGAAAATCGAAGTAAAAGAAAAGAAATTCAAAAGCTAAAATCAAAAGGAGAACTCTCAGCGTTTGAAATTGCATTGAGACACTGGTATCTAGTTTATGGTAAAGAAGAGAATTATATTATCCCAAAACAGGTGGGAGAAAAATATCAACATTTGGTAGATAAAACCAATATCGCAAAGTCCTACTCTCGAATAGACAAGGCCAAAGGAAAAATAGGCACGAAAG
This sequence comes from Daejeonella sp. H1SJ63, assembly GCF_029360775.1. Taxonomy (GTDB): domain Bacteria; phylum Bacteroidota; class Bacteroidia; order Sphingobacteriales; family Sphingobacteriaceae; genus Daejeonella. The sequence goes on from NZ_JARKMZ010000037.1 coordinate 82,272, forward strand.
CGCAATTACTCAAAATACATGACTCACTGAGTGACTTTCCCAAAATACAAAAAGCGATAATTAATAATATCGATGAGTTAGACTAAACTTGTGGTAATGCCACATGGTTACCATTAGTCAGACCAGCCTTAATTATTATATTCTTTTGTGTTGAATTAAATTTTAACACAATGGAAAATGTATTTCTAACTTCCCTAACCACACCCGAGGTTAAACAATTATTCAGACAAGAGCTTGAAAATTTCTTTCAGGAAAAAGCCTTTCTCAATAGCACAGAGCCAAGAATCGAAGAAAATGAGCGATTTACTATCAGCGAGCTGGCCGATTATTTAAAATGCACCAAAGCTACTATTCACGCTTACAAGAAGAGAGGAGTTTTCCCTTATTATCAAACTGGTAGAACGGTTTATTTCATTAAATCGGAAATAGATGAAGCTCTAGCAGCAACCAAATCCAATAAACGAAAAAAAAATATTTAATCAGGTCTTGAATATAGTTTCTAGACATGGTAATCATTTCGCTATTGAATCATGGTTGATTGAAAAATCTGCGTGAAAGTGAGCCGCCAATCTGCTCAAAGTGAGCCACCCAGAATGGGCGTACAAG
>NZ_JARKMZ010000038.1 GCF_029360775.1 Daejeonella sp. H1SJ63
ATCAAAGAGTTATAAATTAATTGTTCCTTCAAAATAATTCTTGCCTTATCCCGAACTCACGTTAATTATATTCAACATCGATAATATATTTTAGTTTAAAAAATAACACTAAAAGGCACTAAAGAGAAACTAATTGCGATGCAGCTATTAATCCTGCCCGAACAATTAAATCTTGTGGAATAACTTCATAAGTTTTATCTTCAAGCTCAATCGTACGGCATTTCGAGTCACCGCAAACCTCACAACATTGGCTCTGACTAGTGTTTGCATTCAAATATTCCTCCAGAGGCTTGTTGTTGAGGAGAATACGATTTGAAATCGCAGGGTTCACTTTAAATTCTGCTTCTGAGATTTCAGACTTTTCCAAAACTACTTTTATACCCAATGGTGTAAGTAACTTCTCCAATGCAGGAATGGCTTTCTCTAATTCATTCTCAGTAGAACCGCATCTTGGGCAAGTGCTGCCTTTGGACAATAATCTCTGCCAATTAATCATTAAGGTTTTCATCCGTAAATATTTAATGTTGACTAGTTAAAGTCAACGGGTTTATACTTCTGTTAATTAATTAAAAAAACACAGCCAAGAGTTGTAAAATTTCATCCTCGAGCTCTATGGCTCAACCCTGTGTGCTTAGCT
>NZ_JARKMZ010000039.1 GCF_029360775.1 Daejeonella sp. H1SJ63
ATCAAAGAGTTATAAATTAATTGTTCCTTCAAAATAATTCTTGCCTTATCCCGAACTCACGTTAATTATGTAGATACTTATCCGGTAGAGGTAAGAGCGGATGGTATTTATATCGGAATCAGTAAAGCATGGTGGGTATTCTGGTAATTAAAAAACCCTCCATGTTTTCAGGATGCCCCTTAATATATTTCCTTTTTTGCAGAGGCCAGAGTGTTTTTTAATAAACCAACAATGGTCATAAGTCCAACTCCACCCGGTACCGGAGTAATCCATGATGATTTCGGAGCAACATTATCGAAATCAACATCTCCGAAAAGCTTGAACCCTGATTTAGTTTCAGTTGAAATTTCACGGTTCATACCTACATCAATTACTACAGCACCTTCCTTTACCATATCAGCGGTAATGAAATTCTTTTTGCCGATAGCCACGATTAGAATGTCTGCATCAAGAGTATGTTTTTTAATATCCGGAGTTTTGCTGTGACAGATCGTTACTGTACAGTTACCCGGATTTGAATTTCTTGCCATCAGGATACTCATCGGAGAACCTACGATATTGCTTCTTCCAACCACCACACAATGTTTGCCGCTGGTGTCGATACCATATTCCTTAAGCATTAACAAGATTCCATACGGAGTTGCCGGCAGGAAGGAGGGAAGATTGCGCTGCATACGTCCCAGATTTACCGGATGGAATCCGTCTACATCTTTTTCAGGTGATATCTTCTCTGTTATTTTATCAGCAGAGATGTGTGCCGGCAATGGAAGCTGTACCAGAATGCCATCAGTGTCAGGATCCTGATTTACTTCATCAATTTTCTTCAGCAGTTCTTCCTCTGTAATACTGTTTTCGTAACGGTACAGGCTTGAGTTGAAACCTACCTTTTCACAATTACGGATTTTGCTTGCAACATATGTTTCAGAACCACCGTCATGTCCAACAAGTATCGCTACCAGATGTGGTTTCCGGCCTCTGTTTTTCAGAACTTGAGCTGCTTCAACAGCAATTTCCTGCTTTAATTTTTCTGAGACATATTTTCCGTCGAGTAATTGCATTTTGGTCGATATATGATATTTATTAACAATTAATAGCTTTTCAACAGTCAAATTTCGCGATTCGCAAATAGCAAAATTATATATTATTCCAGTTTTAACACGGCCATAAAGGCAGTTTGAGGTATTTCAACATTACCTACCTGACGCATACGTTTCTTACCTTTCTTTTGCTTTTCAAGCAGTTTCCTTTTTCTGGAAATATCGCCGCCATAACACTTGGCGGTAACGTCTTTACGCAATGCTCTGACAGTTTCACGGGCTATAATCTTAGCACCGATTGATGCCTGGATTATGATCTCAAATTGCTGACGAGGAATCAGTTCCCTCAGCTTTTCACAGATCTTTTTGCCGAAAGTGTATGAGTTTGATCTGTGGATCAGTGAAGACAATGCATCCACCGGTTCACTGTTCAGCAGGATATCCAGACGAACAAGATCAGACTGGCGATAGCCGATCAGGTGATAATCGAATGAAGCATAACCTTTTGAAATTGTTTTCAGCCGGTCATAGAAATCGAATACAATTTCGCCCATTGGCATTTCAAAAATCAGTTCAACCCGGTCAGAAGTAAGGTATGACTGATTGATGATTGTACCTCTTTTCTGAATACAGAGCGACATGATTGACCCTACAAATTCAGACTTGGTAATGATGTTTGCTTTGATATAAGGTTCCTCTACATGATCCAGTTTGCTTGGATCAGGCAGGTCGGATGGATTATGGACGTCGATTTCAATTCCCTTGGATGTAAATGCCTTGTATGATACGTTAGGGACAGTGGTAATTACTGTCATGTCGAATTCGCGCTCAAGACGTTCCTGGATGATTTCCATGTGAAGCATCCCAAGGAATCCGCAGCGGAAACCAAAGCCGAGAGCTGCCGATGATTCAGGCTCAAATACGATTGAAGCATCATTCAGCTGAAGCTTATGCATGCTTTCACGCAGATCTTCATATTCGTCGGTATCAACGGGATAGATACCGGCAAATACCATTGGCTTTACTTCTTCAAAACCTTTAATAGGTTCCAGGCTTGGCTTGTCTTTATGGGTGATCGTATCACCAACCTTTACTTCGCGGGCTTCCTTAATACCAGAAATGATATAACCAACATCACCGGTTTTGATTACGTCTTTAGGCTTAGGAGTCAGCTTCAGTGTTCCGACTTCTTCTGCAATATAATCCTTATCGGTGGCGACAAACTTTACCTTATCTCCTTTACGGATTTCACCGTTCAGTACCTTATAGTATGCAATAATCCCACGGAATGAGTTAAATACAGAGTCAAAGATCAGTGCCTGTAATTCTCCGTCAGGATTTCCTTTAGGAGCAGGAATACGGTGAACAATAGCTTCAAGGATATTGTCTACACCTAATCCGGTTTTGCCGGAAGCAGGGATAATATCTTCACGCCTGCATCCGATAAGTTCAATAATCTGGTCTTTCACTTCCTCGGGCATTGCTCCGGGAAGATCCATTTTGTTAAGGATCGGAATGATCTCAAGATCGTGCTCCAGCGCAAGGTAAAGATTAGAAATTGTTTGAGCCTGAATACCCTGAGATGCATCAACGATCAATAATGCACCTTCGCAAGCTGCAATAGAGCGTGATACTTCATAGGAAAAATCCACATGTCCCGGAGTATCGATCAGGTTTAGTACGTATTGCTGTCCGTCAAGAGTATAATCCATCTGGATTGCGTGACTCTTAATAGTAATCCCACGCTCACGTTCCAGATCCATATCATCAAGCAATTGAGCTTGCGATTCTCTTTGAGTGATCGTATTGGTATACTCCAGAAGACGGTCTGCTAATGTGCTTTTGCCGTGATCAATATGTGCAATTATGCAAAAATTACGTATGTGCTTCATTTGAACCGCAAATATAGGCTTTTAAGAGTAAATTAATGATTAGTTCTTCTAATTCAGGACAAATCACTCTATTGGTTCTCATACAATTAAAAAGTTACAGTATTTTTTAAAATAGTGAACCGAGTCATGAATTCTTTTGATTATTTTAGGCATTATCCACTCATTTATAGCTGAATTCATGACTATTGGTATTTTGCGCGAGCCTTCGTTTGAAACAAGGGTTTCACTGATTCCGGAACACATTCCTGTACTGAAAAAGTTAAATGTCCGGGTTATTGCTGAAAGTGTTTGCGGGAATCTGGCTTTTGCCTCAGATGATCAATATATTGCACAGGGAGTTGAAATCAGCTCCAGATCATCTGTTTTAGGCGAATCAGATATAGTCTTATCCATCAATTTATTAAGTGACGATGATCTGAAACTGTTGAAGAAGTCTGCAGTTGTAATTGGAGTGTACAGTCCGCTTTCTAATTTTAAACTGATCAAATCCTGGTCTGAGATTGGAATTACTATTTTTAGTATGGATATGCTTCCCCGAACCACAAGAGCTCAAAGTATGGATGTTCTGAGCTCACAGGCAAATATTGCGGGCTATAAAGCTGTGATTCTTGCTGCAATGCAGTTGCCCAAATATTTTCCGATGTTCATGACTGCTGCCGGCAGTATTGCTCCGGCAAAGGTTCTGATCCTTGGAGCCGGTGTAGCTGGTTTACAGGCTATTGCAACAGCCAGAAGGCTGGGGGCAGTGGTGGAGGTATTTGACACCCGCCCTGCAGTAAAAGAGGAAGTAATGAGCCTTGGCGCAAAGTTTATTGAGGTGGAAGGAGCCCTCGATGCATCCAAAGCCGGCGGATATGCGGTAGAGCAGACTGAAGAGTATAAACAAAAGCAGCAGCAAAGAATTGCTGATGTAGCAGCCAAAGCCGATGTTATTATTACAACTGCACAGATTCCGGGAAAGAAAGCTCCGGTACTTTTACCTGAAAGTGTTTTGGATACCATGAAAGCCGGTTCATTGATTATTGATTTGGCTTCATCCACAGGAGGGAATACCTCTCATACAAAGGACAGGGAAACTGTCGTTTATAAAAACGTAACAATCATCGGAAATTCAAATCTGCAGGCTACAATGCCATCAGATGCCAGTAAACTATATGGGAAAAATATTTTGAATTTCCTGCAGCTGATCATTAATTCTGAAGGTCAGCTCCTGCTAAATTTTGCTGATGATCTGGTTAAAGGAAGTTGTATCTCATATAATAATGAAGTTTGTAACGAAAGAGTGAATGATTTATTAATAAAAGGATAAGTTGTGTTTTATACCCGTATATAAATTCAGAACCAGTAAATGCTAATACAAAATTATGGAACAGATATTTAGCTGGCTTAGCCAGCACCAGCAAATGATTTACATTGTAATTCTGAGTGTTTTTCTTGGAATCGAAGTAATCGGGAGAGTTCCAAGTGTACTGCATACTCCTTTAATGAGTGGCGCCAATGCAATTCATGGAGTAGTGATTATTGGTGCAATCATTGTAATGGGAAAAGCTGAAAGCGATAATTTGCTTGCACTCATATTAGGGTTTTTGGCAGTTATTCTGGGTACTTTAAATGTAGTTGGAGGTTTTGTAGTGACTGACAGAATGCTCGAAATGTTTAAGAAGAAGAAGTAAAATTAATCAGAACAAACCTCACAATTAGAAATAGCATAAAATGGACTTGAGTATTTTAATCATTTGTTATCTGGTAGGTTCTGTAACGTTCATTATCGGACTTAAAATGCTGAGCCATCCTGAAAGTGCCAGAAAAGGGAATTTACTGGCGGCAGGTGGTATGGCAATATCAGTATTGGGAACGATATTCCTTTATCAGGAGGATGGAGAGAAATTAGGAAACTATCCCTGGATATTTTCAGCACTGATTATTGGTTCTGTGTTGGGTACACTTGCTGCCAAAAAAGTAAAGATGACCGCTATGCCCGAAATGGTGAGCTTGTTTAATGGTATGGGCGGAGCATGTGCGTCTTTAATCTCAATTGTTGAGTTTGACCATCTTTCTCATTTGCTGAGCCGGGGCGGAAGCGTACATAGTGGAATGCTTCTGATCATATTTGCAGGATTGATTATTGGAACTGTTTCATTTTCAGGAAGTATGGTGGCCTGGGCAAAGCTGAATGGACGGATTAAGGATTTTTCATTTAAAGGACAACATATTGTAAACCTGTTCATATTTGCTGTTATTATTGGCCTTTCGGCCTATCTGATTATATTTCCGGAACATATTTCAGATACCTTGTTCTATACCATTCTTGTGTTGTCTGTAGTTTATGGATTGTTTTTCGTACTTCCAATTGGAGGAGCAGATATGCCTGTGGTTATATCCCTTCTGAATTCATTTACCGGTGTTGCTGCAGCCTTTGGTGGTTTTCTTTATGATAATCCGGTGATGCTGACGGGGGGTATTCTGGTAGGTTCGGCCGGAACTATTCTTACAATTCTGATGTGTAAAGCAATGAATCGTCCATTAAGTAATGTGCTTATTGGTTCATTTGGCGGCTCTTCTGCTGCTGTATCGGGTAAAGATCAGGGTTCATACAAACAGATCAGTATCAGTGATTCTGCTGTGGTTATGAGTTATGCAAAAAAGGTAATGATTGTGCCAGGGTATGGACTTGCAGTAGCTCAGGCACAGCATGTTTGTCACGAACTTGAAAAATTATTATCAGAGAAAGGAGTGGAGGTGAATTATGCTATACATCCTGTTGCAGGTCGTATGCCGGGACATATGAATGTGTTATTGGCAGAAGCTGATGTGGATTATGCAAGACTTTTGGAAATGGAGCAGGCCAACGATGAATTTCCTCAAACGGATGTAGTTCTGATTTTGGGTGCAAATGATGTTGTAAATCCTGCTGCCAAGACTGATCCTGCTTCTCCTATTTATGGTATGCCTGTACTTAATGTAGAGTTGTCTAAAATGGTGATTATCAATAAGAGAAGTATGAATCCGGGCTATGCAGGCATAGAGAACGAGCTTTTTTTTCAGCCTAAATCTTCCATGCTCTTTGGTGATGCAAAATCAGTTCTTCAGCAACTGGTGGCCGAGATTAAGACCCTGTAAATTTGCAGCAGAAACTTAAGCTAAATGAATAAATCATCATACTTTTTCAGCTTGATCTTTCTGCTTTTACCTCAACTACTCAGCCCTTTTAAGTCCGTATTTTTCAATCTTACTGTACAAATGACTTCTTTGAATATCGATATCATCGGCAGTCTTTGATACGTTCCAGTTGTTTTTTTCAAGTTTATACTTGATGTAATCCTTTTCCACAGCATCTTTGTATTCCTGAAAATTAGCATAGCTGTCAAAGTTTACAGTTGCCGGCAAAATATTGTTTTCGGAATCTGAAGAAACTGATAGCGGACTTGCATGAGTTCTTACATCAGAATCAGTAATTACCTTGTCGCTCAAAATAATCAGACGTTCGATCATATTTCTGAGTTCACGGATATTACCCGTCCACGGTAGTTTTTTTAAGGCCTCCATGGCTGAATCTGTAATTTTTTTGACAGGTATACCATAATCATTGCAGATTTCTTCACAGAAATTCTGAGCAATAACCGGAATATCTTCTATACGTTCGGCAAGATGTGGAACATGAATTAAAATCACACTCAGACGGTGGTAAAGATCCATACGGAAATTCCCAGCCTCAATTTCTTTCTGAAGATCCTTGTTGGTTGCCGCAATAACACGGGTATCAACTTCAATCTCTTTCTCTCCTCCAACTCTGGAGATTTTATTTTCCTGCAGGGCGCGAAGTACTTTGGCCTGAGCCGATAAACTCATATCGCCGATCTCATCCAAAAATAAGGTTCCGCCACTTGCCAGTTCAAACTTTCCTATTCTTTGTTTTACTGCCGAGGTAAATGAACCTTTCTCATGACCGAAAAGTTCACTTTCAATTAATTCTGAGGGAATGGCTGCACAATTAACCTCTATCAGAACCGAATTTGCACGATTTGACTTTTCATGAAGCCAGCGGGCAACCAGTTCCTTTCCACTTCCATTTGCTCCGGTAATTAATACTCTGGCATCAGTAGGAGCTACCTTATCAATAGTGTCCTTAATCCGCTCAAGTGCAAGTGAATTGCCTAACATTTCACGTGTTTTACTGACCTTTCTTTTAAGGACTCTGGTTTCTGTAACCAGATCTTTCTTTTCGAGGGCATTTCTTACCGTAATAAGAAGTCTGTTCAGATCTGGTGGTTTGGAGATAAAGTCGAAAGCACCTTTTTTGCTGGCCTCGACAGCAGTTTCAATAGTTCCGTGGCCAGAAATCATAATGAATGGAAGGTCAGGTCTGATGTTTAAGCCTTCGCTCAAAACTTCCATACCATCCATTTTATTCATCTTAATATCACATAGTACCAGATCATAATCATTTTTTCTGATCAGATCTAATCCATCAATACCATTGTCGATATCATCAACCTGATAGTCCTCATACTCCAGGATTTCTCTCAAGGTATTCCGGATTGCCCGTTCGTCATCAATTATTAGTATTCTTGCCATACTGAGATAGATTCAGGGATTAAAACAATATATTTTTTATCCCAATCATGGGAATTTAAATCAAAAAAAGCAAGCCTGTAAGCCGGGTTCTGTTTTCCGAAATCGAAAATTCTATCATTTATCTGGCCCTGCAATTGCTCGCAGGGTCTAACGACCTACCCATTCCGGATAATCCCGTGCGTACGGGATAAGGAAACGAGCAGCTTCGCTTCCGGAACCTATTTGGTCTTTCAACTCCTGGGGTTTACCGCACAGCATGTCGCCATACTGTACCGTGAGCTCTTACCTCACGTTTTCACCTTTACCCGCCGGGGCGGGAAGTATATTTTCTGTGGCACTTTCCGTCTTCACAGTTGTGAAGCCTTCCCGTTAGGAAGCAGGATGCTCTGTGTTGCCCGGACTTTCCTCACTGATTTGCATCAGAGCGATAGAACGGCTTGCTGAACAAAGATAGCTATTTTGTTGGTAAGGATTTTGGTGAACTTGTCTTAATCTTATCCATATTTCTGTCAAATTCAATGACATTTCTCAGAATAGCATTTGAAGCCGAGTGAAAAAAATCGGGGTTTACTTCAGAGAATTTATCGCTGGACTGATGATATCCGGCATGATCTTCAACACCAAAATAGATGAATGGGATATTTTCTTTTGCAAATACGCCATGATCACTCTGTAAAGTCCAGTCATCTTTTCCGCTGCCGGGAATATCATGTCCGAAAAGGATTTTGATTCCGCTGTTTTTGCCTGCCTCTGTAATGAATTCTTTCAGAACGGGATTATAGTAAGTACCGGCCGCATATAATTCTGCCCTGTCGTTGCGCGACACCATATCTAAGTTTACATTCAGCTTGATGCCAGATCTGGAAGGTAAGGGCTTTTTTATATAAGATTTAGCACCCTGCATGCCCATTTCTTCTGCATCAAAGGCGATAAATATCAAAGTGTTTTCAGGTTTATGCTTGCTGAAATATTCTGAGATTGCTATGAGTACAGAAACTCCCGATGCGTTATCATCCGCTCCATTAAATATTTCGTTATTTCTGATCCCTAAATGATCGTAATGAGCGGTGATTACAATGGCATCATTACTTTTGCCCTTTATAAAGCCAATCAGATTTGTGCCATTGAGCTGTTCATCTTTACTGTTTTTAAAGCTGAATGAATGTTTATATCCGTCATTATAGGATTCCAATCCTGCTTCTTTAAAGCGGCTGCTAATATATTCGGCGGCAAGCTTGTTGCCATATGAACCGGTCTTTCTGCCTTCAAACCGATCTGAAGAGAGTTTCTCAAGATCAGACAGCAGTTTTTTCCGGTCGTTGCTCTGTGCAATTACCTGATTGCTTATCAGGAAAGCAAAAATGAACAGCAATCTAAGAATCATAATAATACTGATTATGCAACTTCACGAATATCTACAGCTACTACCCGCGAAACACCTTGCTCAGCCATAGTAACTCCATAAATGATATCTGTGCTGGCAATTGTTCTTTTATTATGAGATACAATGATGAATTGCGACTGGTCTGAAAATTCTCTGATTATATTATTGAATTTATCAATATTGGTATCATCAAGTGGAGCATCCACTTCATCGAAAATACAGAATGGCGCTGGCTTTAAGAGGTATAATGAGAATAAAATAGCTGTTGCAGTAAGGGTCTTTTCACCGCCGGATAGTTGGTTAATCGATAATGGCCTTTTACCTTTTGGCCTTGCAATGATATCAATATCAGATTCAAGCGGGTTTGAAGGATCAACAAGAATAAGGTCGCAGCTGTCTTCCTGATTGAATAGTGAACGGAAAACCTCTATGAAATGTGTTCTGACACTGCTGAACGCTTGCATGAATTTTTCTTTCGCGGTATCATCAATTTCTTTGATGGTTTGAAGCAGTGATAATTTAGCCTCAGAAAGATCTTTTTTCTGTTCCTGAATAAAGGTATAGCGTTCATTCATTTCCTGATAAGCTTCCATCGCCATAGGGTTGATTGCTCCGTAATCATCCAGCTGTCTTTTCAGTCTTTCGGTTTTTTCACGCAGTTCCGGTTCATTTTCTGTTTGATTTTCATCACTGATATCTTCATCGATCAATTCAGCAATATCAACTGAAAACTCAACTGATAATCTTTCCTTTAGAGCATTTAATTCTAACTTAATAGCTGTCTTCTGATCTTTTAATTCGCTGCTGATCAGATCGGCCTGCTCTTTGCTGCGTCTTAAGGAAGTGATTTTCTCTTCAGCCTCAGTAATATTTCCACGAGAAGCATAATATTCCTGCTCAGCTTCCCTTACCGCAGTTTCGAATTCCTCTTTCTGTGCGTACATAGCAATCAGATCTTCATCAGAATTGTCAGTATGTTTTATAGTTTCCTGAATACTGATCTGAGTTTTTTCAAGCTCAGCCTGATTAATCTCTATTCTCGACTCCAGACTTCGTTGCTGACTTTCGCGGTATTCAAGATCCTTATCAATTCCCGAAACTTTATTCTGCTGCTGATGGTATCGAATGTTTTCCTGATTGTAGTGAGTTGATTTTGAGTTCAGTATTTCTGAAAGTTCATTGTATTCCTGCTGGGAGGCGATGAGTTGTTCCTGTCTGATCTGTTTATCCACTTTAAGCTCTGCAAGTAGAGGCTCTGAGGCTATAATTTCATTATTGATGCTATTGATTTTAAGCTCGATATCCTGTTTTCTGTTAAGACTGTTCTCGATAAATGCAAGATATTGCTCCTGTTTGGTCTTTATGGACGTAAATTCATTGCTTAACCTGTTGATCTCCATCTGCCAGATTTGCAGCTGATCTTTGAGTGATGAATCCTGCAATTCTTTCAATAGTTCTTCCTGCTCAGCAATGGATTTTTTTAATTTGATGATGGAAGTTTCGGTAGAACTGATCTCCTTACTTAACTTTTCCAGGTTTTTTGCCCGGCCAATTCGCTTTCCTTCGAAAAGTCCCACAGAACCTCCGGACATGCCAGCCCTTGTCTTTGAGAAGGTACCTGTTTTACTAAGTATCACAATCTGCTGCTCAGGTAATGAAGATTTCAATTCATTTTCATCCCCTGATTCAAGTAAAAATACATTATGAAGCAACATTTCACATAGAGGCCGATACTTTGTATCTGCATCTATGATTTCGAGAGCCGGAATCAGTTTAGCACCTTCAGGTTTAAATTCCTGAATCTTTTTTATCTTGTTTATTGATTCAAGAATGAAAAAATTTGCCCTGCCTCTTGAAGAATCTTTAAGAAGCTGAATGGCATTTACAGCTTCATTTTGTGTTTCTACAACATAATGATTCATGACAGGTTCAAGATAATTTTCAATGGCAATCCTGTAATCCTCCCTGCAGAATAAAATATCAGAGAACAGGGGAGCCTGTTTGGCCCAGCCTGCATTTTTCTTCAGAAAGCGAATTGATTCAGGGAACCCTTCCAGATTATCAACCATCGATTTAGTCAGGTTATATTCATTCTGTTTGGAATCCAGTTTTCTGCTTTCCTGATTCAGGAGTTCTTTCTTTTCCCTGACCTGTTCGGTATTTCTCTGAATCTGACGGATCAGTTCATCTTCAAGGGCCTTATTTTCTTCAAATGCTTTTTCTTTCGATTCCAGCTGCTCCTTAATTTCCGAGATTACCTTATTGAATTCATTCAATTCACTTTCCTTGGAAACTGTGTCGGCCATATTCCGGCTGCTTTCCTGGTGAAGAGCCTCCTTTTGAATATTCAGAATTGCTATGTCTTTTTCAAGTTTATATACCTGATTCTGAAGTTCATTGTTTGCTTTATTAAGTAGGTCAAGATCTGTTTTAGAATTTTGCTGCTGAGTTCTGAGATCGCTAAGGCCCTGGTGCTGCGATTCTACACTTATTTTCAGCTTTTCTAATAATTCCGTCTCCTGTAAAAGTTCCTCATTTAATCTTTTCTGATTGTAAAAAACATGGTTTAGCTGGTTTTTGTCTTTTTCCAGTTCTTCACTGAGTCTTCCTTTTTTATCTTCCAGATGTCTTAACTGCTCATTTTTCAGCTTTTTATCGCTTTCATAAGCTCTGATCTTTGCAATGAATTCATTGCTTGCCTTTTGTTGAATAGAAAGGTTTTTCTCAAGATTCAGATTGTCAAGTTTTTGTTTCTGAAGAGCAGCCTCCAGATTACTGATGGCAGTGCTTATACTGCTATTGTCTACAGCATGTTCCTGCTCTTTGTTTTCAAGCCTTTCGAGTGCTTCCCTGAATCCTGTAATTCTGAAAGAAGCAAGAGTAATGCTTAGATTTTTATATTGCTCTTTTAGTTTGTAATATCTTTCTGCTTTTTTTGCCTGATTTTCAAGAGTTTTAAGATTTTTTTCGATTTCGAAGAGCAGATCCTCAACCCGGCTAAGGTCTGCTTCGGTGTCTTTTAACTTATTGAATGTCTGTTTTTTACGGAGTTTGTATTTTGAAATCCCTGATGCTTCCTCAAAAAGTGCCCGTCTTGAATTGTCCTTGTTTGCAATGATCTCATCAATCATTTTCAATTCAATGATGGAGTAGGAGTCTGAGCCAATTCCTGTATCCAGAAAAAGGTCGGTGATGTCTTTCAGCCGGCATTGAACATCATTGAGCCTGTATTCACTTTCTCCTGAGCGGTAAAGCTTTCTGGTTATGGTTACCTTAGTGAAATCTGTGGGAAGGATGTTTTTGGTATTGTCAAAAGTCAGTGAAACTTCTGCAAGATTGGAGGGTTTTCTGGTTTTAGTTCCATTGAAGATAATGTTCTCCATTTTCTCTGAACGAAGCATCCTCGTGCTTTGCTCTCCCAGAACCCAACGTATTGCATCTACTACATTTGATTTTCCGCAGCCATTCGGACCAACAATAGCCGTAACACCATCATTAAAATTGATGGTGATCTTATCGCCAAAGCTTTTGAATCCTTTGATTTCCAGTTGGGTAAGCTGCATTTCCTAATTTCGTCGGCTTGTAAATTCAGATTAGTTTTAAAAGGTCAATTTATAAAAATCCTCAGATCAAAATAATTTTTTAATGATGAAATCATAAATGTTTTTTTGCTTTACAAAATGTATTTTTAAACCTTAAATCAATCATTAATATTAATAATATAAAAATCTAAAAAATGGAATACAGACGCTTAGGTAAATCCGGATTAAAGGTCAGCGCACTTTCTTTGGGGAGCTGGTTAACTTTTGGTCAGCAGATTGAAGATAAAGTAGCAGAAGAGTTAATGGACATTGCTTATGATGGTGGTGTTAACTTCTTTGATAACGCAGAAGGTTATGCAGGAGGTAAGTCAGAGATCGTAATGGGCAAGATTCTAAAAAAGAAAAACTGGGATCGCAATTCTTACGTTGTTTCTACCAAAATCTATTTTGGAGCAGAGGAGAAGAAGCCCAATATGATCGGACTTTCCAAAAAACATATTTTTGAAGGGACAAACAATGCACTGAAGCGTCTGCAGCTTGATTATGTAGACCTTTTATTTGCGCACAGACCAGACAAAGAAACACCGATTGAGGAGACTGTATGGGCAATGCATCAGCTGGTTATGCAGGGTAAGGCTTTATACTGGGGTACTTCTGAGTGGAGTGCTTCAGAGATTATGCAGGCTCATTATTTTGCTGAGAAAAACCATCTTGTGGGTCCGGTTATGGAACAGCCGCAATATAATATGCTCTGGCGTGATAAAATGGAAATGGAGTTCCAGTTATTGTTCAGAGATTTTGGTATGGGTACTACAATCTGGAGTCCTCTGGCATCCGGTTTACTTTCAGGGAAGTATGACGATGCAGATCCTAAAGATGCCCGTTTCAGTATGGATAATATAGAATGGCTTAGAAACAGACTTCTGGTTGAAGATAATATCCGTAAAGTAAAATTATTAAAAAGTCTTGCTGACAGATTAAATACAACCCTGCCTAAGTTATCAATTGCCTGGTGTTTGAGAAATCCAAATGTGAGCACAGTAATCCTTGGAGCATCCAAGACTTCGCAATTAGTGGAAAATCTGACTTCACTTGAAGTAGTTCCACTGATGACAGATGAAGTAATGGAGGAAATAGATCAGATTACAGGTACTAAACCAAAGGTTATCATTCCATAAAACACAACAGGTCAGGATTTTAATCCTGACCTGTGCTTATAAAATATCTGTTAATTTAAAGGTATCCTTAACCCGGATGCCTTTTTCTGTTTCCTGAAGCGTACAGCACTCATTTACAGGGTCGTGTTCAAGATATAGAACATATCCGTTTTGTGTAGCTTCCTCAAAAAACTTCTTTTTTTCATTCAGGGTTTTCATTGGAAACATATCATAAGACATCACATAAGGCATTGGAATGTGTCCTACTGAAGGGAGCATATCTGCCATATAAAGAATGGTTTTGCCTTTATAACTAATCTGCGGCAGCATCATGGATTCTGTATGTCCGAATGCAAAACGGATCTTTATATTTTGGGTGAATGGGATTCCGTCTACAGTATCAATGAATTTTAGTTTACCACTTTCCTGGATCGGCAAAATATTTTCCTTGAGAAAGGATGCTTTTTCACGATCATTTGGATTTACAGCCCAGTCCCAGTGGGCTTTATTACTCCAGTAAACAGCATTTTTAAATGCCGGAACAAGACTTCCGTCTTCCAGTCTTTCTATAGAGCCTCCGCAGTGGTCAAAATGTAAATGAGTCAGAAAAACATCGGTAATATCATCCTTAGAGAATCCGTGAAATGCAAGTGATTTTTCCAGCGAATCATCACCATGCAGGTAATAATGCTTTAAAAACCGCTCATCCTGTTTATAACCAATTCCATTGTCGATAAGAATTAATCTGTCTTCATCCTGTACCAGCAGGCATCTCATTGCCCATGTGCAAAGGTTGTTCTCATCTGCCGGATTGGTTTTCTGCCAGATCGACTTAGGGACAACACCAAACATTGCACCGCCGTCCAGTTTAAAGAATCCTGCGTTTACGGTAAATAATTTCATATCAGACTTTACTTGAAAGTTTTAAACCAATAATTGATGAGATCAGCAGAAACAGAAAAAATATTCTCCAGAAATCTGTCGGTTCCTTAAATAATAATATTCCTGTAATTACTGATCCAACAGCTCCGATACCTGCCCAAACAGCATAGGAGGTACCCATAGGTAATGTGCGTGATGCAAGATATAGCAGATACATGCTTACAGAAACACTGAAAAGAAAGCCCAGAATCCACAGCCAAAACTCTGCCCCTGATGCCGTTCTTGCTTTTCCAAGACATGCTGTGAATGCAACTTCAAACATGCCGCCTATGATCAGGTATAACCAGGCCATGGTTGTTTAGTTGACAATTGACAGTTGACAATGATTTAATTGTCAACTGTCAATTGTCCATTATAAATGTATTACTTCTCCGTATGCATCAGCCGCCGCTTCCATAATGGCTTCACTCATGGTAGGGTGCGGGTGAACCGACTTAACGATATCCATTCCGGTAGTTTCCAGCTTACGTGCAACAACAACCTCAGCAATCATCTCTGTAACATTTGTTCCGATCATATGAGCACCAAGGAATTCGCCGTATTTTGCATCGAATATCACTTTTACAAAACCATCTTTTGCACCTGCCGCACTTGCTTTTCCTGATGCAGAGAATGGGAATTTACCAACTTTGATTTCGTATCCTGCTTCTTTTGCGGCTTTTTCAGTATATCCGACAGATGCGATCTCAGGTGAGCAATAGGTACAGCCCGGGATATTGTTATAATTTAATGGTTCAGGATGATGACCTCCAATTTTTTCTACGCAGATTATTCCTTCTGCCGATGCAACATGGGCAAGTGCCTGTCCCTTAACAATGTCGCCGATTGCATAAACCCCCGGAACATTTGTCTGGTAAAAGTCGTCTACTTTAACACGGCCTTTTTCAAGTTCAATTCCAACTTCTTCAAGACCTATATTTTCGATATTCGGACTAACTCCGATTGCAGAAAGTACAACATCACATTCAATTGTTTCAGTACCAACTGCCGTTTTAACCTGAACTTTGCAGCCTTTACCCGAAGTGTCAACTGATTCAACAGTAGAACCGGTCATAACGGTAATTCCCGCTTTTTTGAAACTTCTGATCAGTTGCTTTGAAATGTCTTCATCTTCAACAGGGACAATATTATCAAGGTATTCAACAATGGTAACTTTTGTTCCGATTGCATTATAGAAATAGGCAAACTCAACCCCAATTGCTCCTGAACCTACCACTACCATTGATTTAGGTTGCTGTGGCAGAACCATTGCCTGACGGTAACCAATTACCTTTACACCATCCTGCTTCAGGTTAGGCAATTCTCTTGAGCGACCGCCCGTAGCCAGAATAATATGTTTTGCAGAATATTCCTTTACAGAGCCATCGGGTCCTTTGACCTCTATTTTACCACCTTTTTTTACTTTTCCGGTACCAGAAATTACTTCTATCTTATTCTTCTTCATCAGGAACTGAACTCCTTTGCTCATTCCTTCGGCAACCCCTCTGCTTCTTTTAATGATCGCGCCAAAATCTGCTTCAGAACCCTGCACTTTAATTCCATAATCTGCAGCATGAGAGATATATTCAAATACATTGGCACTTTTTAAAAGTGCTTTTGTTGGAATACAACCCCAGTTTAAACATATTCCACCCAGGGACTCACGTTCTACAATAGCAACTTTGAAGCCTAATTGTGCTGCTCTGATAGCTGCAACGTAACCGCCAGGTCCGCTTCCGATAATGATGATGTCGTAATTCATATAATATTATTCTGGTACAAAAGAGAATTTGGGCAAATCTAAGAAAATACTAGCCGGGTTTAAAATATTTGATCTCAGGAAATAAGAGATTATAAAATATTGATCAATAATATAATATAAGTAAGCACCCTGATATTTAACAGTAAGTTAATATCACAAATGTTACAAAGTCAAAATTGCTGTTTATATTTGCCCCGATTTCTTATTAACCAATTAAAATCAGTCCATTAAAAACGAATTTATGAAGAAGTTTTTACTCTCAACACTTGTTGGGGTATTAGCGGCAATTAGCCTTTATGCCCAGGTCACAACAAGTAGCTTGTCGGGTACTATCCGTGATTCAAAAGAATCATTGATCGGCGCGACAATTAAGGCAACTCACCAGCCAACCGGAACCGTATATGGTTCTTCTTCAGGTATTGACGGAAGGTTTAATATTCCTAACATGCGTGTAGGAGGACCTTATGTAGTTGTTGTATCCTATATTGGATATAATTCAGAAACCTTTAATGATGTACAGTTAAAACTTGGAGAGCCTTTTGTTCTTAATGTTACCTTAAATGCCTCAGGGCGTGAATTACAGGAAGTTGTGATTACAGCAGCAGATCCAAATTCTGTTTTGAATGCGAATCGTACCGGTTCAACAACCAATATTAGCCGTGCTTTAATCCAGAATGTTCCAACAATAAGCAGGAGCGTAAACGACCTGACTAAATTTACTCCTCAGGCAAACGGTGCTTCGATTGGTGGTGGTAACTATCGTCAGAACAACTTCACTGTTGACGGGTCTGATTTTAATAATCAGTTCGGTATTGGCAGTAATCTTCCGGCGGGCGGATCTCCGATTTCAATTGATGCGATTGAAGAGGTTTCTGTAAATGTTGCCCCTTATGATGTAAGAATGTCTGGTTTCGTAGGTAGTGCTATTAATGCTGTTACCCGTTCAGGTAGAAATAACTTCTTCGGGAATGCTTTCCTGGGTTTTAGAAACGAAAAATATCAGGGTGATAAAGTTGCCGGAAATCCAATCACTTTACAATCAATGGATGTTACTCAATTTGCTTTGAGTTTAGGCGGACCGATTGTGAAGAATAAGCTATTTTTCTTTGTTAACGTAGATCGGGCTAAAGAAATAAGACCTGGTCAGGCCAGAGTTGCCGCTTCGGCATCTGCTCCATTTGGGTCAAACAATAACGTTGCAAGACCAACAGCAGGAGAGATGGATATGATCCGTAGTTACCTGATCAACAAATATTCTTATGATCCCGGAATTTATCAGGGTTACAGCAACAAGTCTTATAACAATAAATTTCTCGCCCGTTTAGACTGGAATATCAGTAAGGATCATAGATTCAATGTTCGTTATAATCAGGTAGAAAGTGCTACTCCATCATTTATCAGTACATCTACAGGAGGAACCGGGTTTAACTTTCCAAATAATGGAGGTCGTTTAGCTCCCGGACACCTACACTTTGCTAATTCAAACTATACTCAGGAGGCAAATCAGTACTCACTTGCTGCAGAGTTGAACTCTTCATTCGGTTCTAAGCTTTCTAATACTTTAAGAGGAAGTTTCACTCATCAGAATGATCCGAGAGGCTCTGAAAGTGATGTTTTTCCATTGGTTGATATCATGAAGGATGGTACTGCATTTACTACTTTCGGATATGAGCCCTTTACTTATGGTAACCTCAGGGATGTAAAGACCTATTCATTTACCGATAACTTCACCATGAGTTTGGGGAATCATGAGCTAACCTTAGGCGCCCAGGCAGATTTCAGTACAACACAAAATGGTTTCCAGCGTTTTGGAACAGGATATTATCGATTCAATTCATGGGATGATTTTGTGAACGGAGCGAAACCAAATGATTATGCAATCACTTATTCATTGTCTCCGGGTTATGCTCAGGCATTCCCAACTTTTAAATTCCAGCAGTATTCTGCTTATGTTCAGGACGTATTTAAAGTAGGAGAAAAATTGAATCTGACAGCAGGTTTACGTTTTGAATTGCCAACATATCCTGACGTCCCTGAAATTAAAACACATCCTTTAGTTGCTCCTTTGACTTTCTCAGGTGGCCAGAAATATGATACCGGACTGCTTCCTAAAGAAAGAATTATGTTTTCTCCAAGATTTGGGTTTAACTATGATGTGAAGGGAGACCGTTCTATACAGCTACGTGGTGGTAGCGGTATCTTTACTACCAAAGTTCCGTTTGTATGGATTGTTGCCCAATCAGGGGATGCCGGACTTATCCAGTTCACGCAGGCATGGAACGGACAGACTAATACACCGGGGCCGTTTGATCCGAATATGAGAAAATACCTTCCGGCAACACCTCCTGCGGCAGGAACTTCAATTCCATCAACTTTGAGTGCAATGGATCCGAACTTCAAGTTTCCTCAAACCTGGAAAAGCAGTCTTGCCCTTGATGTAAAACTGCCATGGGGAGTTATTGGAACTCTGGAAGGAATTTATAACAAGGATCTGAATATTGCTAATGGAATCAATGTTAACCTGGTTAATCCAAGTCCATTGAACGTTTCAGGATATCCTGATAACCGTCCGATGTATCCAGGTGCTAACGTAGATAAGTTTATCAATAAGCTTACCAGCACCGGTCAGGCAAGTGCTACCGCAACAGGGGCATTCAATCCGATCTTGCTTTCTAATGCGAAGGATGGTCATTCGTGGTTTCTTACTGCTTCTTTGAATAAAACATTCAGTAAAGGATTGTCAGGCTCTCTGGCTTATACCAGAAGCGAGCAAAAAGTACTGTTTGATGGTAATGGTGATCAGCTATTGAATACGTGGTCATTAAAACCAATTTCTAATACAGCTAATGATCCGGGACTCAGCTATTCAAGCTTTAACGTTCCACACCGTGTAGTTGCAGGACTTAGCTATAGAAAAGAGTATTTTAAAAATCTGGGCACTTCAGTTTCAATGTTCTTTGAAGCTTCTCATCAGGGAAGATTCTCTTATACCTATACTACCGATTTTAACCGTGACGGTCAGACCAATGATTTGATCTATATTCCAAAGAATGCTTCTGAAATTACTTTCGTTAATCGTCCTGCATCTTCTGCAACCGGTGGAGTTGCATATACTGCACAACAACAAAGTGACTTGTTCTTTGCCTATATCGAACAGGATGATTATCTGAAGAAAAATAAAGGTAAGTATGCAGAACGTAATGGAGGATTGATGCCATGGAGAAATCAGATGGATATCAGATTAACTCAGGAAATTTTCAAGGATTACGGAAAATCTAAAAACTCCTTCCTGTTTACTCTGGATATCATGAATTTCGGTAACCTGGTAAACAGTAAATGGGGGAATATTGATTTCGTAAAATCAGCGGGTATTCTTGTACCTCAGAACGTTTCTTCACTTACTCCGGGAGGAACAACCAAACCAACTTTCTGGTTAAATACATTTAATAATAAACCGGTAGACTCAACTTTTGGAACTACGCAGACTTTTGCGTCAACGTACTACATGCAGTTTGGTTTCCGTTATAATTTCCTGTAAGAACTAATCAATAAAAAAAGACCTGATCCGAGTGGATCAGGTCTTTTTTTATTGACTTTATTCTGCTCAGCAGGAAAAGCAGATCGAAGGGGAATATGCAAAAAAGTCCTTCTGAATCAACTGAATAACTTTTTTGTGAATTAGCTTTGATCAGTTATACACAAACTCCCCAAATTCAGAACGGATTGTCACCTGTTTCTTATCTGAAGATTCAACCCGTCCGATAATTTGGGCGTCAACATTAAATTCCTTTGAAATTTTAATTATTTCGGAGGCAATGGCTTCAGGTATATAGAATTCCATTCTGTGACCCATATTGAAAACTTTATACATTTCTTTCCATTCCGTTTTTGATTGTTCCTGTATCAGATGGAAAAGCGGGGGTACCGGGAGCATGTTATCTTTAATGATGTGAAGATTATCAATAAAATGCAGAATTTTTGTTTGTGCACCTCCGCTGCAATGAACCATTCCGTGTATTTCTGAACGGTGCAGATCAAGAATTCTTTTGATAATCGGGGCATAGGTACGGGTAGGTGAGAGTACCAGCTTGCCTGCAGTAATGTTCAGTGCTTCATTAAATTCTGTTGCCGGAATGCTGATTGTATCAGTTAATTTTTTTGAACCTGAAAATAATAGTTCATACGGTACAGCAGGATCATAACTTTCAGGATATTTTTCAGCAATGTATTTATGGAACACATCATGCCTGGCAGAAGTCAGACCATTCGATCCCATACCTCCGTTGTATTCCTGCTCATAGTTTGCTTTGCCATAAGACGACAGACCTACGATGACATCGCCCGGACGTATTCTGTCATTAGAGATAATATCTGAACGCTTCATTCTGCAGGTTACAGTAGAATCGACAATAATTGTTCTTACTATATCGCCAACATCAGCTGTTTCACCCCCTGTTGAATAAATTCCAATACCAAGCTCTCTCAGTTCACTCAGAATTTCCTCAGTGCCATTAATTAGCTCTGCAATAACCTCACCCGGCACAAGGTTTTTATTTCTTCCTATAGTAGATGAAAGCAGAATATTGTCAGTAGCACCTACGCATAGCAAATCATCAAGATTCATGATAATTGCATCCTGAGCAATTCCTTTCCAGACAGACAGATCCCCTGTCTCTTTCCAGTAAACGTATGCTAATGAAGATTTAGTTCCTGCACCATCTGCATGCATAATATTGCAGTAGGCTTCATCTGAACCTAAAATATCGGGGATGATCTTGCAAAAAGCCTTAGGGAAAATACCCTTGTCTATATTTTTGATGGCATTGTGCACATCTTCTTTATCAGCAGAAACTCCGCGTAGGTTATATTTAAGGTCTGACATCGATGCAAAAATAGTACTTAGATACGAGATGTAATATAAAAGATATAAGATTTGGTATAAAACAAGAAAGTCCTGCCGAAGCAGGACTTTGATTTAACATTATAATTATGGAGATTATTTCATAAACAGCAGCTCTCTGAATTTTGGAAGAGGCCATTTTGAATCATCAACTAATTGCTCCAGTTTATCAACATGGTAGCGGATAGGCTCGAAATAAGATTTTACTTTTTCATCGTAAGCGATTGATTTTTCTCTTATATCTTCAATGTTATTAGCCTTTTTACGCTCATTTACCATTTCAATAACACTCTTTCTGATAAAGTTAACGTGTACAGAAATTTTCTTGATGATTTCAAGCTGAGCATCATAAGTTTCTTCACCCAATCCAAGTTCTTTCAAGCCTTTTACGTTTTGGATAAGTGTAGTCTGGTAATTAATTGCAGTAGGAATAATTACGTTGTCAGCCAGATCACCCATTACTCTGGCTTCAATCTGAAGTTTCTTGAAATATTCTTCAAGAAGGATCTCATGACGGGCATGTGATTCGCGTTTGCTGAATATTCCGGTTTCTTCGAATAATTTATCAGTTTTAGGATCAACTAAAATATCTAAAGCTTTTGGAGTGGTTTTGATATTAGACAGACCTCTCTTCGCTGCTTCCTGAGCCCATTCGTCGCTATATCCATTTCCTTCAAAGCGAATGTTTTTAGACTCTTTGATATAACGTTTGATTACCGTCATGATGGCCACATCCTTTTTCTCGCCTTTTTTGATCAGTTTGTCGACCTCTGTTTTGAATTTAATTAACTGATCACCAACAATTGTATTAAGGATAGTCATTGGATTTGCAGAGTTTGCAGATGAACCAACAGCACGTAACTCAAACTTATTGCCGGTAAAGGCCATCGGAGAGGTTCTGTTACGATCAGTATTATCCAGTAATATATGAGGTATTTTTGGAATATTAGCCCATAATGATGGCTCCTGCTTCATTTTGGATGTCACTCTTGATGTTTCTATATCATCAAGAAGGTCATTCAACTGAGATCCAAGGAACATGGAAATGATAGCCGGAGGAGCCTCATTTGCCCCAAGGCGGTGATCATTGTTTACAGAAGCAATTGATGCTCTTAAAAGATCTGCGTGTTCATAAACTGCTCTGATTGTATTTACAAAGAAGGTAAGGAACATCAGGTTGTTCTTCGGGGTCTTTCCAGGAGAAAGAAGGTTTTTTCCTGTATTTGTGATTAAAGACCAGTTATTATGTTTTCCTGAACCATTAATACCTGCATATGGTTTCTCATGTAAAAGCACCTTGAAATTATGTCTTCTGGCAACTTTGTCCATCAAATCCATTAATAGTGAGTTATGGTCGATAGCAAGGTTCATTTCTTCATACAAAGGAGCACATTCAAACTGAGAAGGAGCAACCTCATTATGTCTTGTTTTTAATGGAATGCCGAGTTTTACAGATTCAGTTTCCAGATCCTGCATATAAGCGATCACACGATCAGGGATTGAACCAAAATAATGATCGTCTAACTGTTGATTTTTTGCAGATAAATGTCCGAATAATGCTCTTCCTGTAAGGCTTAGGTCGGGTCTTGCATTAAATAATGCAAGATCTACCAGGAAATACTCCTGTTCAATACCGAGAGAGCTGTTAACCTTCTCAATACTTTTATCAAAATACTGTGCAACTGCAACAGCTGCTTTATCCATAAAATGAATAGCCTTTAATAAAGGCGCTTTATAATCTAAAGCCTCACCGGTATAAGAAACGAATACGGTAGGAATACATAAAGTTGTTCCGGTAACAAATGCCGGAGACGATGGATCCCATGCAGTATATCCGCGTGCCTCAAATGTGCTTCTTATTCCACCGTTAGGGAAACTTGAAGCATCCGGCTCCTGCTGAGCTAATGCATCACCCGAAAATTTTTCGATTCCCTGCCCATCTGATCCAGGCTCAAAGAAAGAATCATGCTTTTCAGCAGTGGTTCCTGTTAAAGGCTGAAACCAATGTGTATAGTGGGTAGCACCCTTGGCCATTGCCCATGATTTCATTGCTGTTGCAACCTGCTCAGAAATACCTCTGTCTATCGGACTTCCTGAATTAATAGATTCTATAATGCTGTTATAGGCCTCTTTCGATAAAGTGTCTTTCATCTTTTTTTGATCAAAGACATTGATACAATATAGTTCTGAAAGTTTGGATGGATGCGCTTTTACTTCAGGAGTAGTTCTTGAAAGCACTGCATTTAAAGCTTGAAATCTTAAAGATGACATCGTTTTTCTGATTAATTTGTTAAAACTTTTGTAAAAATAGTACTAAAATGAATAAAACAAGAAATTTTTGTTTAAAAATGAGTTAAAATTTAAAAATGAGTCAATTTTTGTCTGTATTTTTAATGATAAATTGAAAATCGATCCGGATTTTCATTAAAAATTGGAAATTGTTTCGTTTGTTCCTGAATTTTAATCGCAGATAGCAAGTTGGTATCCTGTATATAATTAAGCTGCCGGGCAGGCTTAGTATAAATAGGGTATGTTTTATATCATACAGGGTTAATTAAAACAACATCTGTACAGATTTTCAGTCTTTTTTCTACTTTTGAGAAATCTCAGATTAATGCATTAGCCGGAATCCCCAGGTGCTTTTTAAATAGATAGTATGCGACGAAAATTTGTCGCGATTGATGAGCATTTAATAATATTTCGATACAATTGAATATGAAACTTAAGAAAATTCATCATATAGCTGTGATTTGTTCAGATTATACAGCTTCGAAGGTTTTTTATACTGAAATTTTGGGCTTAAAGATTATAAGTGAAGTGTACAGAGAGGAAAGGAAATCATTCAAGCTCGATCTGTCACTGAATGGAGATTACCAGATTGAATTGTTTTCATTTCCTGCATCACCACCCCGCCCTTCTTTTCCGGAAGCATGTGGTCTCAGACATCTGGCATTTGAGATAGATGATATTAATTCTGCTGTTGCAGAATTGAAAATTAAGGGGATTCCAGTGGAAGCTGTCAGGACCGATGAATATACTGGCAAAAAGTTTTTCTTTTTTTCTGATCCTGACGGACTGCCTATTGAATTATATGAAAGTTAATGTCGGATATTTTTCATTTTAAGCAATTTAGCATCAATCAGAAAAACTGTGCGATGAAAGTAAATACAGATGGTGTTTTACTTGCTGTATTATGCAATTCATTCAAGCCTTCCAGAATTCTGGATATCGGAACAGGTACCGGCCTGATTTCGTTAATGCTGGCGCAAAGATTTGATCACGCAAAGATTGATGCCGTGGAAATAGATGAATCAGCTGCAGCGACTGCCGGGATGAATTTCGGAAATTCAAAATTTTCATCAAATCTTAAAATTATTAGCTCTTCGATCGGGGATTATTTTATGAACAGCAATGAAAGTTATGATATGATTGTATCTAACCCTCCGTTTTTTATTAATTCATTAAGATCAGATAGTCCGAAGAAGGATGTGGCAAGGCATACAGATATTGATTTTTTTGAAACTATTCTGAATAGTTCTGAATCTCATTTAACAGAGAATGGATCCTTGTGGTTGATTTTACCTTTGGATACTTCTCAAATGATAAAAATGATAAAAACTTCAAAGGGGTCTATCAGGCTTCAAAATGAAATATTGATCAGCTCATTTTCAGATTCAGTACCCCACAGAAGTGTATTAAAATTTGGTTTTGGAGGTGCTGAAGCCTTAGTACAAAATTTTGTGATTTATGAGAAACAGGGGGTGTATTCAAATGAATATCGTGAACTTTTAAGCGATTTTTTCACAATTTTCTGAGTATATGACTCGTATAGGATTGATATCGGATACACACGGATTCCTTGATGATGCTGTTTTTAGCCATTTTGATAAATGTGATGAGATCTGGCATGCTGGTGATTTTGGCACCATTGAACTTGCAGACAAGCTGAGTGCATTTAAGCCACTAAAAGGGGTGTATGGTAATATAGATGGCCGGGATATAAGATTGGCTTTTCCTGAGAATCTCAGATTCACCTGCGAGGCAACTGATGTTTGGATAACTCATATCGGCGGTTATCCCGGAAAGTATGACCTGCGGATACGTGAGGAGATCAATCGCAATCCACCTGCCTTATTTATCTCCGGACATTCGCATATACTTAAAGTAATGTATGATAAAAAATTGCATTGTTTACACTTAAATCCTGGAGCAGCCGGAATGCAGGGGTGGCAAAAAGTTCGTACATTGCTTAGATTTTGCATTTCAGAAGAAAAAATTCATACCTTAGAAGCCATAGAATTGGCAATAAGATAATGTATAAAGTACACTAAGTATATGCAGGGCGTTTTAACACTGGGACAATTTATTATTGAGAAGCAAAGTGACTTCCCATATGCAAAAGGAGAGTTATCCAGATTATTAAGAGATATAGGAATCGCCGCAAAAATTGTAAACCGGGAGGTGAATAAAGCGGGTCTGATGGATATTCTTGGAGATGTTGGTACGATTAATATACAGGGTGAATCTCAGAAGAAATTAGATGTTTTTGCCAATGAGCAGTTTATTTCAGCTTTGAAGAGCGGGGGGGAGTGTTGTATTGTTGCGTCGGAGGAGAATGATGATTTTGTTTATATTGATGGTGAAGTCTCCAAAAATGCTAAATATATCGTCGCTATTGATCCCCTGGATGGATCATCAAATATTGATGTTAATGTTGCTGTGGGTACTATCTTTTCTATTTACAGACGTAAATCTGTTAATGGGAAAGCCAATCTTTCAGATGTACTTCAGAAAGGCACAGAGCAGGTTGCTGCAGGTTATGTGATATACGGATCTTCAACCATGCTGGTATATACCACAGGAAAAGGGGTAAATGGTTTCACTCTTGATCCTTCAATCGGAGAGTTCTGCCTTTCTCATCCAAAGATGAAAATTCCGCAGGACGGTACGATTTATTCAATAAATGAAGGGAATTATGTTCATTTTCCTGATGGAGTGAAAAAATATCTGAAGTATTGTCAGGTTGAAGATAATAAAACTTCAAGGCCATATACGTCCCGTTATATTGGTTCAATGGTTGCGGATATTCATCGTAATATGATTAAGGGAGGAATTTTTATCTATCCAACTACGTCCAGCGCTCCAAATGGAAAGCTTCGCCTTGTTTATGAATGTAATCCGATGGCCTTTATTATAGAGCAGGCGGGAGGGCGTGCTACCGACGGATTTGAAAGAATTCTTAATAAAGACGTAAGCTCTCTTCACCAGCGTTCAGCAATATTTATTGGTTCAGAGAATATGGTACTGAAAGTAGAAGAGCTGATGCAGGAATATTCATCTCAAAGTCCCGAGCAGAAAGCAGAAGCCAGACTTGAAAATTTAGGTATAGTTGGCGGAGTTGATTAGATATTAAGTTTCAATTCCTCTCTTTCAAAATAAGTATCAATCAGCAAATCTTTTTTTTGTGCTGCCATAACAGCCAGCTCGTCACAGCGTTCATTTTCAGGATGGCCATTATGGCCTTTTACCCATGTAAAGCGAACCTGATGTAATTTATACACATCCAGAAACCTTAGCCAGAGATCCTTGTTCTTTTTATTTTTAAAGCCTGTTTTTAGCCAGTTGAATAACCATTTTTTTTCAACTGAATCTATGATGTATTTAGAATCCGAAAAAATCATAATCTGCTGACCGGCCAGCTTTATGCTCTCAAGTCCGCAAATTACCGCCATCAGCTCCATTCTGTTATTGGTAGTTTTACGGTAGCCCTCCGACAATTCCTTATAATGCTTACCTGAACGTAGTATTACTCCATAACCACCCGGACCCGGATTGCCGCTTGATGCCCCGTCAGTAAATATTTCTATCATGAAAAATGCATTTATGGCGCAATTATACTGATTTAGTTTTTAAGCGGATAGAGTTTCCGATAACAATTACATCTGAAAATGCCATTGCAAGTGCTCCCACCATTGGATTAAGAAAGCCCAATGCAGCTACAGGAATTGCAACAATGTTATAGAAAAATGCCCAGAAGAGATTTTGTTTGATGGTTAACAAGGTATGCCTTCCAATTCTCAGCATTTTATCAATAGCTACAAGGTCGTTTTTAAGCAGGATAACCTCAGCAGATTGAATGGCAATCTGACTTGAATTACTCATTGAAATACCAACATCTGAACTGGTCAGTGCCGGTGCATCATTAATGCCGTCGCCAACCATAGCCGTTTTCCCTTCAGTTTTGAACTGCTCAATAATTTTTAGTTTCTGATCGGGTAAAGTTTCAGCAAATATTTTTTCAATGCCTAATTCCCTGCCAAGGTCTTCGCATTTCTTTTTCTGATCACCACTAAGCAGCACGGGTATAATACCAGTTTTTTTGAGATTGCTGATTAATTGATAAGCATCAGGCTTTATTTCATCCTCAATGGCTATTTTCGCAACTAGTTTTTCATTCATTTTGAGAAATAAGCTGAAATCTCCGCTTTCCTCTCCCTGATTAAGAATTTGAACTGAGCCAAATTGATAGACATTCCCTTCAGAGTCAGTGCCTGTCATTCCAAGTCCCTTTTCTTCTGAAATTTTGGTGAAAATGATCTTTTCAGTTTGTTTGCTGCTTAGTTCATTAACCAGTGAACGTGCAATGGGATGGTTTGAGTATGCTTCAATTCCTGATATGATGGCTTCTGTCTTTTCTTGACCTAAAGAATCACATTGCATGGATTTGATCCTGAATTTACCGGTGGTTAATGTTCCGGTTTTGTCAAAAACCATATATTTTAGTCGGGCAATTTCTTCAATGGTATTTCCACCCTTAATTAATATCCCATTTTTAGCAGCTCTTCCAAGTCCGACCATAACTGCAGTAGGAGTGGCAAGCCCCATTGCACAGGGGCAGGAGATGACAAGTACCGCAATTGAGTTTAACATGGCTTTCTGAAAATCAGTATCAAATACATAGTAAGCCATCAGGAAGGTTAGTATTGCAATGCCAACAACAACAGGAACAAATATTGCAGCTACCTTATCACCAAGTTTTTGAATTTCAGGTTTAGCCGCCTGTGCTCTTTTCATAAGTTCTATAATCTGAGCAAGTATGGTATGTTTTCCGGTTTTTGTTACAAGTATTTGGATGCTTCCTTTTTCAATAAGCGTTCCGCCGATTGCCTGATCATATTTGGATTTCTCAACAGGAAGACTTTCGCCTGTTAGCATCGCCTCATTTACTGAAGCTTCTCCCCAGATTATATCCCCGTCAGCAGGAATTTTATCACCGGTATTGATCACAAGAACATCTCCGGGAAGTATTTCTGCAGAATTTATTTCAATAATTTTACCATTCAATAATTTTTTGGCTTTCAATTCCTGAAATTTCATAAGGTCTCTGACTGCAGAAGTTGTTTGAGTAACTGACCGCTTTTCAAGTACATTTCCAAGCAGAACAAGAGATATGATCGTTGCTGTTGTTTCATAAAAAAGGAAATCCGGACCCAGATTATTTATCGTGCCATAAAGGCTGTAAAAAAATGCTGCACTTGATCCAATGAAAATCAGTACATCCATATTTGGGATTCCATTTTTCAGAGAGTTAATTGCGCTTTTGCCAAAATGGATACAGCTCAAAATGAATACAGGAATGCATAGAGCCAGTTGTACTTCAGCTTGATGCAACCAATGGAATGGCAGAAACATATGTGAGAAAAGCGGTATACTGAACAAGAGGCTGAAATAAAATTTATTTTCAATCTTTTCGTAAAATTTTTCTCTGATCGGTATGCTCTCTTCACTTACTTTATATCCCAGTCCTTCAATATCTTTGATAATTAATGAGGTACCTGAAGGGTCATTGGTGCGGAATTTAACTTCGTCGTTTGCAAAATCAACATACACATCCTTCATGCCCTTTTTTTCCAGAAGTTTATGTACAGAAAGTGCACAATTATTGCAATGCATTCCGCTTACCTGCAGTTCAATTAACTCTTCATTTTCCATATTCAGCCTACTAACTCTAACAAATTTAAGATTATATACAGCTAAATTTAACAGGGCAGGAATTTAATGGGATTTAGATGACTATTGCCCTGAAGTGATTGTGATATCAGTTCTTGATTATAGTGTTCTGATAATCAGGAAAGAGGAATCAGGAATGAAGATCAGTTAACAGATTAAATTCTTTTTTATCCCATATTCCGGTCTGAAGAATTCCTTAAGCCTGAAAAAACATTTTAATTCTTCCGAAAAAATTTGCAAAACATTGCTAAATGCTTACTTTTGCAGTCACAAAAAACGGTGGATGTAGCTCAGTTGGTTAGAGCATCGGTTTGTGGTGCCGAGGGTCGTGGGTTCGAGCCCCATCTTCCACCCCGTTTATAAAAGCAGCTTTGAAAAAGGGCTGCTTTTTTGTTTTATCCATTCCTGAAAGATATTTATTTTCATTATGTTTTGCATATACCACAATAGCAAACTACTATGGAGCTCATTTTAAAATCAAATAAGGAGGAGAGTCTTGCGAAGATTATTGCTTTAGCTAAGAAGTTAAATGTGGTGATTGAAAGGAAGAATACTGACTTTAATAAGACTGCAAGGGTTAATCTCAAAAGCCGCATTCTTAATTTCAAAGCCGCATCGCCTTCTTCTTTTGGTGATGCAGCAGAATGGGAACAACGCCAACGTTCAGATCGTGAGTCAATTAAGCGTTCGAAATTCTAAAGGTGTATACCCCACACGTTGCTTAAACAGCCGTGTGAAATGTTGTGGATATTTAAATCCTAATTCGAATGCAATTTGGCTGACGGTCTTGCTTGTATCAAATATCCTCTCTTTAGCCAGGTCAATTAGTTTGGATTGTATATATTCCTGTGCTGTTTTGCCGGTTTCTTTCTTTACCATATCGCCAAAATAGTTTGGAGATAGGTTGAGTTTATCCGCACAATAGGCAACAGAGGGCAGTCCTACCATCTGAGGCCTTTCAGACTGGAAGTACTCATTCAGCAAGCTTTCAAACTTTTCCAGAATACCGTGATGTACATGATCACGAGTTACAAACTGGCGGTCATAAAAACGGACACAATAGTCCAGAAGTAATTCTATATTGGATACAATAAGTCTTTTGCTGTGCTTATCGATAGCCCGTTCCAGTTCGTACTCAATTTTCAACAAGCAATCCAATACGATCTTCCTTTCGCGTTCAGATAAATGCAAGGCTTCGTTTGATTGATAACTGAAGAAAGTATAGTCCTGTATATGCTTTCCGAGGGCGGTGCCATAAATTAAATCTGGATGAAATACAAGTGCGTAACCTTTAGGTTGATAGGTCTCGCCCTTACTGTTAACGCCGGCCACTTGTCCGGGTGCCAGAAAGACTAATGTTCCTTCCTGATAATCATACGTGTTTCTACCATATATCATGTCACCACATTTCACATCTTTTAAAAAGATGGTGTAGAAGCCAAAGTACATACGGGAACCTTGTCTCGGAGCCGCCTTAGAGAGATCAACCACACTTACCAAAGGATGCAATGTCTCATTGTTATTAAAGGCATTGTATTGAGTTATCGTCTCAAATCGTCTCATGTCTTCCATATTATTCTCTCTTATTTACTCAAAAGTAAGGCTTCTACCCACATATTTTCTTATCAGGATTAACAGATCAGTAATATTGGTACACATTACCGTAATCCATATACAAGGTATAAGAAATTTCGGTTGGAACTTTGTTGTATATTGAAAGACAACTACTTAAAGAATGTTATGAACAGTATGGTTTTAAATAATGATGTAAAAATGCCCATGCCGGGATTTGGCGTTTCCCGGGTAACAGATCCGGAAGAGTGTGAGAGAAGTGTATTTGATACCATTAACACTGGCTTATATACGATGCATCAGCTGTATGGCGATGTGTATGTAGGACTTGTACAAAGTAGGACGGTTCAGAGCCATATTGTTAGCAACTTCAATACCGATAGACTTAAAGACTTAATCGTTCAAAGCGAAATTGTCCCTGCAGTTAATCAAATTGAAACACCCCCCTTCCACCAGCAACCGGAAACTCAAAGAGGATAATAAGGTACAATTTGAATCCTTGGAATCTTTACGGAAGGTAAAAACAACCTGTTTCAGAATGATTTGTTGCTTTTAACAGGAATGAAGTACAGCAAAACAATTGTCCGGATCGTACTTCGGTGGATGACATAAAGGAGGTATCGTTGCCATTCCAAAATCTGTTCGTAAGGAATAGATGGAAGAAAAACCTCAATATATTCGATTTTGAATCAAATCGCTTGATACGAAGAAGAGTAGCTTCTTCGACCATCCTGATCCTGCAATGGTGAAATGGTTGGGTGAAATAAAATATGAAACTTAAAACGTGAGACTAATATGAAATTATCAATTCCAAAATTGTGTTTATTACTGATATCTTTTTCAGGACTCGGCGCACAAGCACAAACTGCTCTAAATACACAAGCCGAACAAGAGCTTATTAATCTCTCTAAAGAGAAGTGGCGCTGGATGTCAGAGAAAAAGGTCGATACACTGGCGGCTCTCTTCCATGAAAAGGCAGTCTTTGTTCACATGGGAGGCACTATGAACAAAGATAGGGAACTTAATACCATTAAAAGTGGAGGAATTCACTACAAACAAGCAGATATCCAGGAGACATCTGTGCAATTAATTGGCAATACAGCAATCCTCTTAAGCCGACTTCGCCTGTTAGCGGTTGTAGGTGGCAATGAAGTCACAAATCCTTTTGTAGTTACCGAAGTGTATGTGAGGCAGGACGGTAAATGGACCTTAGGCTCAATGTCGTTCACCAGGCTGCTTGGACAGTAGTTTTTTGAATGCTGCGACAGAAATGTGACCTTAGTAATATTATCATGGAAGACTCCATAAATAAAAAGACAAATTCAGGTTTAAACCATCGCAAACTTCTTAAATCGGGACTTGCACTTGCAGCAATGTTATCATCAGCCTGCAAAGTGCCGATGATGTCTGCTACCGCAGGCGCCTCTTCCAATCGGTATGGGAGCCAAGTAAAAGGACGGCATAAGCCTGGAACACCGGAAGTTTCCAGTGTAGGTCCCGGCGTTCATTACATGAGCCGAAAGTACGCAACTGAAGTTCCTTCCCGGCCTGAAATGCAAAATATTATCCGGACGGCTTTCGACCATGACTCCATTTTTTACGATGCAGCCGGAGCCTATAGTCTTATTGAGGTAGAACATGGCATCGCACCTTTTCGGGACAAAGTAGTTATTACGTCTAAGTTTGGCTGGAACATTGATTTAAATACCGGCCAGCGTCTTCCGAAGGCAGTGCTTCAATGTCCAGGTGTTGTAGTGCCATCAAAAAAGTAATAGAGAAAATAGATTGTTGTTATTCAAACGCTTGTATTTGTAAAGTCATTTAATCATGAAAAAATCAGAAATCATAAATCGGAAGATATTCTTTGTTTCTATATCACTCGCGGTTTCAATTCTCATTTCTGCATGTGCTGTAACCAGAACCGGCAATAACACAGAAGCGTTGGTAATACAGAGCCAAGGCAGCTTTGCAGTCGGAGGAACAAAAGTTACTGCACCGGGGAACTTCGATTTAAATAATGCTTTAAAACCTCAGGGACAAACTATTCACGGTGACCATGCTTATGCTTTTTATCAGATTCCGGTAAAAGCCCGTAAATATTCTTTAGTTTTCCTGCATGGGGCCGGACAGTCCAAAAAAACATGGGAAACAACACCCGATGGAAGAGAGGGATTTCAGAATATTTTTCTGAGACGGGGCTTTGGCGTTTATCTGCTTGACCAACCCAGACGTGGCGAGGCCGGGAAGAGTACCGTAGCAGCAACGATAACTCCAACTCCCGACGAACAGTTTTGGTTCACCCAATTCAGAATTGGCAACTACCCCAATTACTATCCGAATGTTGAGTTTCCAAAAGATTCTGTATCCCTTGAACAGTTTTTCAGGCAAATGACCCCCAATACAGGCAATTTTGATGCGGCTATTGTTTCGGATGCTGTTTCACAATTATTTGATAAAATAGGACAGGGAATCCTGGTTACTCATTCACAAGGCGGTGGTCCCGGCTGGCTTACAGCTATTAAAAATGACAAAATTAAAGCTGTAGTGGCTTACGAGCCATATAGTGGGTTCGTATTTCCGCAAGGTGAGCTGCCCCAACCAATAATGTCATCAGGACTTTTTGGCGGGTTGAAAGGAGTGGAAATACCCCTGGCCGATTTCGTCAAGCTAACCCGAAAACCAATCATTATTTATTACGGAGATAACATCGCCCTGGAACCAAATAAAGTATGGAATGAAGACCATTGGCGTTCGGGCCTCGAAATGGCAAGAATGTGGGCTGCTACAATCAATAAGTATGGTGGCGATGCAACGGTAGTACATTTGCCAGAGATTGGAATAAAAGGCAATACGCACTTTCCTTTTTCTGATTTGAACAATATTGAAATAGCTGATCAGTTATCAAAATGGTTAGAAGTGAAGAGGTTAGACTAATTTAAAATATTAAAGTGATTTCTCAACTATGAAAAAGGAAGCTCTGCTAATATGCTTGCTGATAGTAAATTGTATGTTTTCAGTATGTGCAAATCCACAAAATTCGTCAGTGAGTAAAGCGGCTAAACCGTCAACAGATAAAAAAATCCTGATCGTGTATTTATCCCGCACGAATAATACAAAAGCAGTTGCCGAAATCATTCATAACAATGTTGGCGGGAATTTGGTGGGATTGGAATTGCAAAATCCTTATCCTGAGGATTATAAGACGACTGTGGACCAAGTGGCAAAAGAAGGTGCCACAGGATTTTTGCCGCCCCTTAAAACGAAGATTAGCAGTATTGATCAATATGATGTGGTGTTTGTAGGCTTTCCTACCTGGGGCATGCAATTGCCGCCGCCAATGAAAAGCTTTCTAAAGCAGTATAATCTAAGCGGTAAAACTATAATCCCTTTTAATACTCATGCAGGCTATGGGATCGGCAGCACGTTTCAAACCGTAAAGGAGTTATGCCCGAACAGTAAAATTTTGGAAGGGTTCTCAACAAAAGGGGGAATAGAAAGAGACGGTATTTTATTCGTGATGGAGGGAGAAAAAGAAAAGCAGGTGCAGGTTGAGGTACAAAATTGGTTGAAGAAAATAGGTTTGCTTTAATGATAGTTCGAAACCCATGTCTTAGGTAGATGGAACATCGGTACCTGGTGCGGCCAATTCATCGGATAAGTAATTTTGGTAGCAATAACCGTAATCCTTATACCAATTGCCTGACTTTCAACTCCGACTTTTGTATTATACTCTTCAATTAAGAAAAACGTATAGTAACCGGCAATATAAAAATGAGCAGACTCTTAACATTGATACTCTTCGCAGTGGTAATTATTACGACCTCTGTAAACGCCCAAACGCAAACCGATCAAGGATTAAGTAATAAATACCAGGCTATTGTTCGCATTGCGGCTGTTACTGCTAAAGGTGATTTGTCAAAGCTAAAAACTGAATTAGTTGCAGGGCTTGAGGCGGGCTTGACCGTTAATCAGATAAAGGAAGCTATTGTTCATCTCTATGCCTACTCAGGGTTTCCCCGCAGTATTCGCGGATTGCAAACTTTTATGAGCGTATTAGATGAACGGAAAGCCAGAGGCATTAATGATATAATAGGTGCTGAAGCGTCGCCAGTTAATGATGAACGCAGCAAATACGACCGTGGTAAAGCAATACTGGCAAAATTAACTGGCGTACCTGAGATGGGACCGAAAACCGGGTATTCAGCATTTGCACCTCAAATAGAGATATTCCTTAAAGAGCATCTTTTCGCCGATATTTTTGAACGGGATGTGCTGACGTATGCTGAACGGGAATTGGCGACTGTATCGGTACTCAGCAGTATCGGTGGGGTGGAACCTATGTTACAATCGCATCTGAGAATCTGCCTCAATCTAGGCTTGACACCGCAGCAATTGCATCAATTCGTGGGACTTATCAAAGAGACGATCGGCAAAAAAGAAGCTAAAGCTGTGCAGAAGGTTCTGGACGAAATTCTGAATAATAAGAAGTAATATTTTAAGTATTCAAACCATGAAAAGTTATCGTTAATAATCGCATTCACAATGACATTATCAGCTATAGATACGCCAGATTCACAATCTACTCAAAAGGCACAACAAAACCCCTATACACTAGTATACGAAGGAGCTATAACCCAAAATGAAAAAGGAAAATTAAACATCCATCCCGTAACCTATAAGCTGAACGGGATAGATATCTCGGCTAATGTTTACACACCGGCAAATTACGATGCGTCAAAGAAATATCCGGCAGTGGTGGTTGCACACCCTAACGGTGGTATAAAAGAACAGACAGCCGGGCTATATGCGCAGCGTTTGGCAGAGGTGGGTTATATAACCATTGCTGCCGATGCTGCATACCAGGGAGCAAGCGGCGGAGAGCCGCGTCATACGGATAAACCTGCATGCCGTATTGAAGATATTCATGGAATGGCTGACTTTATTACTCAATACGCAGGGGTAGATGCGAACCGTTTGGGTGTTTTAGGTATCTGTGGTGGCGGTGGCTATACTTTAAAAGCGGCCCAATCGGACAAAAGGTTTAAAGCCGTTGCAACCTTGAGTATGTTTAATTCAGGTGAGGTAAGACGTAATGGCTTTCAGAATTCCGGATTAGCTACAATTCAGGAGCGTTTAAAGCAAGCTACAGATGCCCGGGCGCAAGAAGCTGCAGGTGGTGAAATGATTTATGCAGGTGTGGCGAGCATAACAGATGAAGAAATCGCTAAAATCCCAACTGATCTATATCGTGAAGGATACGTGTACTATTATAGAACCCATGCACATCCAAATTCAACCTTTATATACACCAAAAGCAGCCTGCTCGATTTAATGACCTGGGATGCCGCTACTAATATGGATCTGATCAATCAACCCTTGTTGATGATTGCTGGAAGTAAAGCCGATACAAAATATATGACAGATGAAGCATTTCGCAAAGCAACCAATGCAAAAAACAAGGAATTATTTCTGATTGATGGGGCTACTCACGTACAATGCTACTGGAAGCCCGGGTATGTATCGCAAGCCATAAATAAATTGTTGAACTTTTATCAAACCAACCTTTAAATTTAGAATGATGAACCTTAAAAACATAGCTATAATATACCTTTTTGGAGTTTTGGCATTTTCTTGTAAACAACAAAACAAAGCAGAAAGCAGCAAAGAAGAAGGAGAGCTGATTTTTGCAAGAGGGGAAATGATAAACAATGAAAATTTTACCGGTACTGCCTGGCTAAATAATTTGGTACAGGCAGATAGTGTCAATCAGATTGCAGCAGGAAGTGTAACCTTTGAACCAGGGGCGAGAACTAAATGGCACTTGCATCCCGCTGGACAGATTATATTAGCCTTAGAGGGTGTAGGATACTATCAGGAGAAAGGAAAGGGGAAAGTCATTATAAAAAAAGGTGAAGTGGTAAAATGCCCGGCTGATATCCCTCATTGGCATGGCGCAAGCGCTGATACTGCATTCATTCAGATCGCTATTACAGGAAGAGAAAAAGGAGAGACAGTTTGGCTGGAAAGGGTAACTGATGACGAATATAACAGCATTAAATAGCTAATCTAAATAATCATGGAAAGACGACAATTGGGAAACAGCAGCCTCGAAGTTTCGGCTCTCGGTTTGGGCTGTATGGGAATGAGCTTCGGTTATGGGCCAGCTCACAACAAGCAGGAAATGATTGCACTTATTCGCAAGGCTTTTGAATTAGGTGTAACTTTTTTTGATACCGCAGAGATCTACGGTCCGTTTACTAATGAAGAATTAGTAGGCGAAGCACTTTCGCCATTTCGGAACGAGGTGGTAATTGCAACAAAGTTTGGTTTTGAACCAGCTATACCAGAAGAAACGAATTGGAGCGGATTAAATAGCAGGCCTGAACATATCAGAAAAGCTGTTGAAGGATCACTACAACGATTGAAAACAGATGTAATCGATTTGTATTATCAACATCGGGTAGATCCCATGGTTCCCATAGAAGACGTTGCAGGAACTGTGAAAGATCTAATCAATGAGGGAAAAGTAAAGCACTTTGGCCTTTCTGAGTCCGGAGCCGAAACAATTCGTCGCGCTCATGCCGTACATCCTGTCGCTGCTCTCCAAAGTGAATATTCCTTGTGGTGGAGAGAGCCCGAGAAGGAAATCATTCCCCTTCTGGAAGAATTGGGAATTGGTTTCGTTCCCTTTAGTCCGCTGGGAAAAGGTTTTCTGACCGGGGCTATAAATGAGAATACGAAGTTTGATAGCACTGACTTCCGGAATGTGGTTCCTCGTTTCAGCGAAGAAAACAGGAAGGCAAATCAGGCTTTAGTCGACCTTCTAAGCAATATAGCCAAACAGCAAAATGCTACATCTGCGCAAATAGCACTTGCCTGGTTACTTGCACAAAAGCCCTGGATTGCTCCAATACCAGGCACAACAAAGGCGTATCGTCTGGAAGAAAACCTTGGGGCGGCTGAAATTAAGTTATCTGAAAACAATCTTAAAGAGATTGAAGAAGCAGTTTCGGGAGTGGAAGTACAGGGAGCCCGATATCCTGAACATTTGCAAAAACGAGTCGGGCGATAAGGCTTATTGTTAACAAACTAAAGATAAGGAGATAATTCAGCAAATATGTCATACAGTTGTTGCGGGGATTAAAATCCGCATAATGGGTAAATTGGTCTACATAGTGGG
The DNA here is from genome assembly GCF_029360775.1 of Daejeonella sp. H1SJ63. GTDB lineage: Bacteria > Bacteroidota > Bacteroidia > Sphingobacteriales > Sphingobacteriaceae > Daejeonella. The sequence continues at coordinate 37,933 of NZ_JARKMZ010000039.1, forward strand.
AAGTTTGATTTTTTGACATCCTATTTTTGCAGATATTTTCTGTAATTGTTAAGTGGCATATAATTTGTTAATGAATAATTGCCCCCAAAGGGCATGTTTTTCATAGGTAGATGTAGGGTCGAGTACTTGTTATTCGGCCCTTTTTTATTAAAAATTTAGCCTTAAATAACATTATCAAACCATCATGATTTTGCTAAAACCCGCAGGGGGATGATTGTTAAATTATGATCGTCCTTTCTACCGCAGGCAGGAAGGCTCATCACCTTTAAAAAATAAAAAATAAACAGATGAAACAATTTGCAGCTTTAGCTTTACTTCTCATTATTTTAATCAGTTTCTCCTGTAATTCTGTAACTGAAAAAAGCAAAGAATCCTCTAATCCAGCCGGAGATCTCCAGTCGGAAAATGATCCTTTTAAAGCCGAGGATAAGCTTCATGAAATTATTCTGAATCTTCCTGAAGTTAAGGCAAAGACAAATGAACTTAGAAAGATAAATCCGGATATCCGGCTGGTGACAATGATTCAGGGTTATCCCGAAGCTCAATCGCCTTATTATATTGTTGAGTTTGCTGAGATGCAGGAGACTCACAAAGTAAATATTTATTGGTTTTACGTACACGAAAAGACGTTTGACATTTACCTTAATGATCTTGTGTCAGATGAGATTATTCCAATCGAATCTTACAGACTAAAGCAGAAAAAATCTGATTTGTAACCTAAACAAAGTATTTATAATAGAATAGCTGATATCAGATATTGCCCATTGCCATCATTTGTTCAAGGCTGGGACTTATACTTCCTCCCCGGGGTTCAAGAGTAACGGCAAAGGCCTCAGCTGATTTTACTGACTTCATTTTCTTCATGCCGGCAGTAGAAGATCCTGAATCAAAAACACCAAGATCAACAGGCTTTCCGTCAACAATTGCCCATAGCTGATATTGATGTTCATTGTCGTTTGAAGGCATTTTCAGGTTTGACATATCAATCATAACCTCTTCACGGTCAGGGTTGAAAGCAAGGGTGACGCGTGCATCAGGAGCTTTTTCTGAACCTTTCAGTGTAATTAATTTATAGGAAGCAGGATTTCTGTAGTATTGAAGCGTGTTCTTTGCTTCAGTCAATTCATTCTCAATATAGTTTACCTGATTAGAGAATTTTTGATTCCCGGATTCAAGAACTGCTATTTGAGTATAGGATTCTCTCAGTTTATTATTCAGGTTAATCAATAATATAATGCTGATAAACAAAAGACTTAGAGAAGCTGCAAATGCATATTTGTAAAACTTTGTTGTTCCCGAAGCTTTTTCAATTTGCTTCACCGGGACTTCATTTTTATTGCCGGGAATTTCCAGCGCATCAATAATTTTGGATCTGTTCCTTACTGAAGGTTCAATAGCATTTTGCTGTGCATATTTCTGCAAAGCATTTTCAATCTCTTCCAGCTCACGCCTGATTTCAGGATATTGAACAACATACCTTTCAACCTCAAGCATTTCGTCTTTGCTCAGGTCGCCAAGAACATACTGCTCAAGTATTCCGCTTTCCAAATATGTTTTCAGGTCTTTCACTTAATTAAATACCTTTCTTAACGTAATAATAGCATTTCTTAGTCTTGTTTTTACAGTCCCTAATGGAATTTCCAGTTGTTCTGCCACTTCAACATGTGTATAACCTTTATAATAGACAAGATCAAGCACCATTTTTTGATCAGGTTTTAATTTTTCTACCAGCTCTTTTAGTCCAAGAGTTTCGGGATTCATTTCTGATTGAAAATTTCCTTCTATAGATAGTACGTTATTCTCTATGTTTTCGGTTTTGGAACTGTTACGGAAATCTTTTGACCTGGTTTTATCGATCGCAATATTTCTTGCAATATTAACCATCCATGTAAATAATTTACCTCTTGAAGTATCATAGGATGAAAAGGAATTCCAGATTCTGATAAAAGTCTCCTGCAGCAGGTCTTCGGCTATTTCTTCATGAAGCACAATTCTGTAAATAACACCATACAGTGAAGAAGAATACATATCATATAATGCTTCTGCTCCGATTTTATCCTTATTCTGTATAGCCTGAATAAGTTCCGGTTCTGTAAGTGATATTTTAGTTTTTCGGCCCAATGTTTATGATCGTTCCTTTAATTTTGATTATTATTCATTAAATCAACAGGCACAATATAAATAGAATTAAAGCTCCGGATTTTTGCCGGAGCTTTTTTTACATTTTTTTGATTAAGTTAATTATTTGGGTAATACAACATTATCGATAACATGGATTACACCATTTTTCTGATTCACATCTGCAATGCTTACCATTGATGTTCCGCCATTTTCATCTTTAAGAATCAATTCTTTGCCCTTCATCATGGCCCATAGCTTTCCACCGCTAACAGTAGTGAATTCTGCACTTCCTTTACCCGCTTTTATCGCTTTCACAATTTCTGCTGAATCGTATTTTCCTGATAGGACGTGATAGGTGAGTATTTTGGTCAGCATTGCTTTATTTTCAGGTTTAACAAGATTGGAAACGGTTCCATCAGGGAGTTTATTGAACGCATCATTGGTAGGTGCAAAAACTGTGAAAGGTCCATCACTTTTCAATGTTTCTACCAGGCCTGCTGCTTTTACCGCAGTTACAAGTGTGGTATGGTCTTTGGAATTTACGGCATTGTCAACAATGTCTTTGCCTGGATACATGGCCGCACCACCAACCATTTTAGTATTCTGAGCCATTGTTTGAGTGCTGATTGCAGAAGCTGCTAGTGCAATCGCAAGAATAAATATCTGTTTCATAATTCATTTTTTGTTTGATGCAATGAATTACGAACTAAGATTGATTTTGGATTTTTATTATTTAATTTATTTATAAAATCTGTCTTCGAAACATTTTAAATAGCTGATTGTCAGTAATTAATAACGATTTAATTGCTTTCTTTAAATTGAAGTTGTAATGCCGGATATTAGATTCAGGCTATGATTAACTGAATGTTTGTTAGAATATCAAGCAGCTCATTTAAACTCAATTCATTGTTCTCTAATTTTTCAATTGCTTCATTTATTGCTTGCTCCATAATTTCCTGTTTTTATTGTGACAATCAGATGCCGTTTTACCCCCCCCCCCTAAATAACTGATCTTTTTTTTTATTTTAATTCAGACTCTTTGCTTATCAACCGGTTACAGTTTATTTTAATAAAAAAAATATTTATCAGGCTAAGGTTTTTTTAGCTCTGTTTGACATTCCCAAAAAATAACAATAGATTCGGGTACGTACACGATTAATTGAATGTAAAAATACATGGTATGAAGTTCAGATCACTATTTTGTAAAGTGCTTATCTCCGGAATCAGCATGTTCTACTGTTCGAATGTTTATGCTCAGGCAGATCAGCAGCGGGTCGAAAGTTTGAAACGCAATGTTGAATCATTGATTAAAATGAGTCTTGAAGAGGTGAAATCACAAGTGCCGATTGCTTCAGGTATACATTTTATCGGGTGTCCAAATTGTAATGGAGGAGCTCAGGAGATGAATGTACTTGGCTGGACACCCGAACTGGGCGAAAGTGTGAAGTGTAATTTTTGCGGTATGACTTTCCCAAATGAGAAATTTCCGGATAATAAGGAGAAAGTGATTATTGCTCCGGGTGGGGCTAAGCAGGTTTACCGGTATTATGAAAACCAGGAGGGGACGCAATATTTTTATCAGGCACATGCATGGTTTGAGCGCTGGAAATGGATTCAGCAGCAGGGGCAGCAACTTGCACAGGTATGGGCAGCTACCAGAGATAATGCCTATGGCGACAGGGCAGCGGCAATTGCGGGGCGATTTGCCCAGGTGTTTCCTGATTATGCTATTCGTTATGATTATCCGAGTGCGGCAAAGAAGTTCTTTCCGGCAGATCAGAAGTGGCCCTATCAGGGACTTGTTCCATACCGGGGCGCTAAATGGAACTGGTGGGCTTATGGCGATATTCCCTCTCAGATGGCTAATGTTTATGATATTCTTAAAGATGGCTATGAATGGGCAAGAATGGATAAGCTGATAGGTAAAGATACTGACAAGAGAATCGTGACTGACCTTCTGGTGATGGGATATGATTTTACAGCGGCAAATCCTGAAATTTATACTAATATGTCGCCGGGAATGTATCGTGATATGGTGCGTTTGGGAAGAATTCTGAACAGACCTGATATGGTACATGATGGTGTCGGTAGGTTTACCGAATTTTTAAAACTCGGGTTCTATTCTGACGGCTGGTGGAAAGAGGGAACGGCTTCTTATCATGACCAGACGATCGGCGGCTTAAGAAGTGTGGCGGAGGCAGCATATGGATATACTGACCCGGCCGACCTGAAGGCAGAGCGTTTTGATAATCTGGATCTTACGAAATCAATGCCATTTTTTAAAGGTGCCCTGGCTGTGACTCAGAATGCAATTCTGCCTAACGGACGTAAAATTCCTCTAAATGATACCTGGGCAATCAGGGGCACGAAACAGAAGCCTTTGGATGTCTCCGTTTCAAAATTATGGGCTGCCTACGGAAATGCGGCATTCGGTGCAGGAAGTGCTGATAATCAGTTTATGTTAAATATGAACTGGAGTGGTAATTATGGTCACCATCACCTTGATAATGCATCAATTATACTTTATGCTTCAGGTCAGGAGTTATTGTCTGATATAGGCTATACCCATTCAAAATACAGGGGGTGGACTCTCCATACCGCTTCACACAATACAGTTGTAATTAATCAGAAAGTGCAGGATACAGGTACTAAGGAAAATCCGGCAAGTGGTAAACTGAAATTTTATGATGACCTGAATCCAAATGTAAAAGTGATGGACATTGATGCTTCACCTGCCTATAAATCTGCAAATCAATATCGCAGAAGGCTGATTCATATTCATGCTGCAGAAGGGAAAGATTATGTGATAGACCGATTTGATGTTAGGGGTGGTACTACTCACGATTGGTTTCTGCACGGTATGTGCGAAGAAGAAGGAGTATTTGAAAGCAGTATTCCGGTTAATACTTCTGTGACTACACTGGTTCCTTCATGGGGCGGCACTGCAAAACCCAAAAATCAGTACGAGGCCGATAATGAGGGTAAAAGAATTCACGCTTATAGCTATTTAAGGGATATTAAGACAGCTGAAGCAGATAAATCCTGGACAGCAACATGGAGATACCAGAATTCGGGCTTGAGAACACATAACATTTCGCAGGCGGGAACAAAAATTTACACTTTTAAGGCTCCTTCAGTCAGACTTGCCGATGAGAATGATAATAAACTGGATGATTATATGCGTTTGGGATACATGCAAAGGCATGAAGGAGGGCAGTCATCTTTCATCGCTGTGCATGAACCATTTAAAACTAATCCCTGGATTAAATCTGTTAAAGCTGCGGAAGACACATATATTATAACGTATGAACTTGAAGGTAAAACGGTTCAGGACCGTGTTAAAATTAATGGAGACAGAGTTCAGGTTGTTTCAGGGGCAGGGTGGAAGTATGATTCAGGCGGAGAGGTGAAAGGCGGAGTGAAGGATCTGGTAAATATCAATGAAAAGTGGACTCTTAAAACTGATCGTACAGTTCCTGATGTTTCTTTTGTACGTCTTGATTTTCCAAATGGTGATACCGTTTATTGTCGTGTAAGTGGGGTTAAAGGAAATATGATTGAGCTTGAAGAAGATCCGGGCTTGAGGATGGAAAATGAGGAGAAAATGCGTTTTATAACCTTCCCTCATACCGAATATTCAGGAAAGTTGAACTTTACAGTATTCCAATCAACAAAATAGGATGTCATGCCTGATTTGCTTATTTATAGTTTAACAGGAGGGACTGTACTTTCGCTTCAAAATAAATTTTAATATCCCGTTTATATACTCTAATTTCGGGTACGTAACCGCAAAGGGGTTTGATTACCTGTTAAACTGGATTTTAAGGGGCTTACCAGGTATAAAGAGTACATATGTCAGTTAAATCCGGATGTAATATCTCAGTAATTAAGCTTTGATTGAGGATTATTGAAATTTTAATAAATAATTTAGGTTCGTGAAATTCATCATGATAGTTGAAAACGGTGCTTTCACATAAATGATTTTAAGAAAAATAGCAAGAATGAATACTAATTTAAAAGGCAGATCAGCCTTACTGGCAACTTTAATCTTATTGGCTGGTAACAGCTTTGCACAACGTTATCCATCGGCATTGAGTCCGGAAGAATCAATGAAGAAAATGAGTGTTGCCGATGGTTTTTCGGTGCAGTTATTTGCTTCTGAACCACATGTTTTCGATCCTGTGGCACTCGAATTTGATGAACAGGGAAATGCTTATGTTGTAGAAATGCCTGATTATCCCTATGAAGTTGAACCGGGTAAAGGCCATGGACGTATTCGCATTCTGAAAGACACCAATGGCGATGGGAAAATTGACAAATCGATCATTTTTGCTGAAAATGTCACAGAGGCGACAAGTATTTTGCCATGGAAAGGTGGTTTAATTGTTACAGCGGCACCCAATATCCTCTACTTAAAAGACAACAATGGTGACGGGAAATCAGATAGCTCCGAAATTTTGTTCTCAGGTTTTTTTCAGAACAATTCTGAAGCTCAGGTTACCAGCCTCAGACTGGGAGTTGATAACTGGATATACGCCAATAACCGCGGTCAAAGCGGTAAAGTTGTTTACAGCAAAACTCCCGGGGCAGCACCGCTTGAAGTAAGAGGAGCTGATTTTCGTTTCAGGTTAGATCGTAATGTTTTTGAATTGGAAACCGGTCCCGGACAATTTGGTCAGACCATTGATGACTGGGGACATCGTTTCTTCACTGAAAATTCTATTCACCTGCAGCAGGCTATCATTCCATGGAGATATACTCACCGGCATGCGTTTATGCCAGGCAGTAAGTTTAATGTATCAATTACAGATCATGAGGAAATCATGTTTCAGGAAATTCCGCCGGCTTATTGGAGAGCCGAAAGAAGTGCCCGTAGAAATAAAATGTATAAAGAGGCAAATCTGAACAGAATAGAGTATGCTGAAGATCGTTTTACAGGTGCATCAGGCGGTACTATATATAATGGCGATGCTTTGTCTAAAGAATTTTATGGTAATGTATTTACAACAGATGTGTCGGGTAGTTTGATCCACAGGGATATTTTGATTCCTTCTGAAACCAGTCCTGTACTTGTAGCAAAGCGTGCCGGTTCTGAAAAAAGCAGAGAGTTTATCTACTCCACTGATACCTGGTTCCGCCCGGTTACCTTTTCTGTAGGTCCTGATGGATATTTATATGTTCTGGATTATTACAGACAGCATATTGAAACTCCGGTATCAATTCCTGATGATCTTAAGGCTGAAATGGATTTCATGGCAGGAAGCGATATGGGAAGGATTTATCGTGTAGTTCCGGCTAATACAAGTTATAAAGGTGTTAGTGTGAATTTAAGAGATGCATCCAGTGAAAAATTATTAGAGTATTTATCGCACAATAATGGATGGTATCGTTCTAATGCGCAGCGTTTACTTTTAGAGCGTCAGGATAAATCAATTATTCCTGCAGTTAAAGTATTAGTTTCAAAAGCACAGAGTTCAAGAGCAAGACTTCATGCATTATATGTGCTTGAAGGTATGGATGCACTTGATGTTGCCATAATCAAACAGGCGCTTCAGGATTCTGAGCCCGGTGTTCGTGAGAATGCGATCATTCTGGCCGAAAGGTTTCCTAAAACATTGCCATTAGTGATAAAAATGATTAATGACCCCTCTAAGAGAGTGGCATTGCAGGCTGCACTTAGCCTTGGGGAATTTAAAGGGAAATCAGTTTTCCGGTCACTGGCAGAAGTTGTTAAAATGCATGGTCAGAATGAGTGGTTCAGAAGTGCTGTTTTGAGCTCTGATCAGGGTTCATCTGTTGAAATTTTAAATGAACTTGCTAAGGATGATTCATTCTTCAGTAAGGAAGAAGCCTGGAAATTAAGCTTTGTTCAGGATCTGTCTAATGTAATTGCAGCAAGGTATGATAAGGCTCAGTTCTCTTCCTATCTGAATTTACTTTCAGGTGCAGCACTTGCAGGTACTAATATTCAGACCGCAGCGTTAAAAGGATTGAAAATCGGATTAAATAAAAATGAATCAACCAAAGAACTTGCTGCCGGATTGAGCACAGGTTCTGCTGAAGATGTAAAAGCAGGTTTTTCTTTGCTAAAAAAGAACTAATACTATTCGTCTTATTTAATAATGAGCCGATCAAATTAAATTGATATGGAAAACAAATATTCAAGAAGAAAATTCTTAGGTAAATATTTATTTGCCGGATCAGTGACTCTGGGTGCAGGTATTGTCATTGCAGGAAGTTCACTCAAGGCATTGGCTGAAGGATCAGATAAAAGTAAGGATCAGCAACCTAAGACGCCCCAGCCGGCACAGAAGAACCCATGTGATAACATGGCAGGAGTGAGTGCGGAAGAGCTTGAAAAGCGTAAAAAACTGGCATATGTTAACAAGACCCCAATAGCTGACAGTCATTGCAGTAATTGTACTTTATACATTCCGCCGGGCAAAGATAAGCCTTGCGGAGGTTGTATGTTATTCAAAGGTCCTGTTCGTGCTGATGGATATTGTGCTTACTGGGCTCCTGTAAATAATTAACAATAGTTCCTTAAAAGAGCTTAAATGAAAAGGTTTATTCTTATAACTCTGCTGTTTTGTGCTATTGCAGGTTCAGCGCAGGAAAAAGGGGCGGTTTCGGGTAATAAAAAGGGAGTTCAGTACATTACTTCATCGTCAGGAGACTATTCAGATGCGGTAATTGTAGATGAGCTTCCGCTGGCGCATACAGTACAGTTTTTACCAATCGGCAAGACCGGCAAAATTGCAGGCTCCGGTTTAAGGGAGCAAAGCAGCCAGGTATTTCAAAACCTATCTAAGGCGCTTAATAAATCAGGTTCCGGAATAGATAAGATTATTAAGCTTAATGTTTATATCAGCAGTCATGAACTGAAAGATGAAGCAGTTTCTCTGATTAAAGAACGGTTTAAATCAGGAAAGGTACCTGCAATAAGTTTTGTGGCAGGTAAACTTGCTCATGAAGATGCCCTGATATGTATTGATGCAATTGCTGTTGCTTCAGGTTATCGGGGCCGGGAGGTAAAATATATAAATTCAGATTCTGCAGAGGGAATGGCAGATGTGGCTATAATGCCTGCAGGTTCAGCTGTTTATGTTTCCGGACAGGCAGATAAAGGGATGCTTTCTGCCGCAAGCAGAGGTACTTTAAAGCAGCTCGGTGAAACACTTGATCATCTCGGACTTAAGAAGAAGGATGTGGTACAGATCAAATCTTTTGTTAATCCGGTAACAAATATAGCTGTTGTAGAGCGCGAGATAGCTGATTTTTTTAAAGGTGAACGCATTCCTCCATTGGTATATGTAGAATGGTTAAGTAAAGATCCCCTGGTAGAAATTGAACTCATTGCATCTTCTGTTAATACTCAAACTGATTCCAGAGAACAACTTGATTTTATTACACCTCCCGGAATGACAGCTTCACCGGTTTACAGTAAGGTTACCAGAATTAATTATGGCAATAAGATTTATATATCCGGGCTATTTGGTAATAATCCGGGAGAGGCTAAGCCTGAGATAATGGATATTTTTAATTCAATGGATGCTATTCTTAAGAAATCAGGAAGTGATTTTAAGCATCTTGTGAAAGCAACATATTACGTAAGTAAAGATGCTCACAGTTCAGGTCTTAATGAATTACGCCCGAAATTTTATGACCCTAAGCGACCACCTGCTGCATCTAAAGCTTTGGTTAAAGATGTAGGACTGAGAGGAGCAGGGCTTACAATTGATATGATCGCTGTGCTAACTGAAAATAAATAACGGGGGTATAATTTCATTTTTGCTTTTTAAGATCAAATTATTCGTGCTTTTCTATTGTTTAAACGAAAAAAATTTATATTTTCGGGTACGTAAACGTTAACTATAAAGACGTGAAAATCAGTGCAGATGCGTCTGAAATAATTTCAGACTATTTTCCTGAAGGTTTTATGGAGTGATACTCCTGATTATTTGTTGCCTTATATTATTATCATGAAAAATAAAAACACCGATGCTTCAAGACGTAAGTTTTTAAAGCAAACATCTGTTGCAGGAGCAGGAGCTATGTTGTCTATGGGTATAAGCCCTTCATTGATGGCTAAAGGTCTTGATAACACTTCACGACCTGCAATTCTTGGCGGACCAGCAGCCTGGGATAAGGCGAGATGGATTAAATGGCCAATTTGGATTCCTGAAACTGATGAGAAACGCGTTCTGGAAGTATTGAGAAGCGGAGTTTGGTCGCGTGCATCTGTTGTTTCAGAATTTGAGAAGGTTTGGTCAGATACTCTTGGCGTAAAGCGTACATTGCTTGTTAGCAACGGAACAAATGCACTTATAGTAGCTTTGAACCAGCTTGATATTAAAGCAGGTGATGAGGTTCTTGTTCCGCCATATACCTTTATTTCTACAGTTCAGGCTATTTTGATGAATGGGGCAATGCCGATATTTGTTGATATTGATCCTGAAACTTATCAGATTGATCCTGCAAAGATTGAAGCTAAGATTACTCCCAGAACCAAAGCAATATTGCCGGTGCACATCTTAGGAATGCCAGCCGATATGCCAAGAATAATGGAAATTGCTAAAAAGCATAATTTGTTAGTGGTTGAAGATGCTTGTCAGGCACCGCTTACAGAAATTAATAATAAGAAGGTAGGTACAATTGGCCATGCAGGCTGTTTCAGTTTCCAGAATTCTAAAAATATTCCAATTGGCGAGGGTGGTGCTGTAGTTAGTAATGATGAGGCATTTATCGATCGTTGTTTTTCATTTCAGAACCTTGGCTTGCCTTATGGTACTGCAGTTGGTACTTTTAATGCCGGAAGTGTAAGGATTGGCACTAAGGTCAGGTTAACTGAATACCAGGCAGCTATTGGTTTGGCTCAGCTTAAGAGACTGGATGCGCAGACCACCACTCGTGAACAGAATGCCGCATACCTGAAATCTAAGATTGAAAACATTCCGGGTATTGTGCCTTATAAAACATATGATTCTGCAACCAGAATCTCATTCCATTTATTTTCCTTCAGATATAAGAAAGAATTTTTCCAGGGATTGTCCAGAAATGCATTTATGCAGGCCTTAAGGGCAGAAGGAGTTCCTTGTTCGGGCGGGTATACCCCTTTAAATAAGCAGGAATTCTTAAAGGAAGCATTTGCATCAAAGAATTACAAGCGGATGTATCATAAAGATATGCTTGACTATAACAAGTATATGGAGCAAAATCAATGTCCTGAAAACGACCTTTTATGTACTGAAGCTGTATGGTTTACCCAAAATCTGCTTTTGGGAAGTAAAGAAGATATGGATTCGATTGCTTCAGCAATTGCAAAGATTCATGCAAATGCAGGCGAAGTTAAAAAGACTCTGGAAAAATAGTCCCCCTGTTTAAAATTCAGGAAGCGGAATTAAAAAAGACAAATCAAGATACATGAATAAAATTGAAGGAATTGAAGAGGGGATAGTTATGCCCTTTACTTCAGATCTGGGCAGTACTTTGACTGCAAAAACATATAATTCGGGCTTCCTGCAAGCTCATGATACGTATAATGCCCTCTCAGCGGCAAGTGACGGAAAAATCTATTATGTACTTTCATCTGATCGGGTAGACGTTGGTGGTAAAATGTATGTCTATGATCCTTCAACGGATCAGACAAAATTTATTGCTGACCTTACTGAAGTCTGCGGTGAGAAGGATCATGGCTGTATCCCTCAGGGGAAGAGTCATACACGGTTTTATGAGAAAAATGGCAAGCTGTATTTTTCAACCCATGTAGGTTTTTATGAATTAATCAAAGGGATGGATCGTTTACCTGTAAATCCGCCTGCAGGCTATAAGCTATATCCCGGAGGTCATATTCTTTCCTATGATCTGAAAAGCGGTGAATTTGAGGATCTGGCTGTTTTGCCTAATGGTGAGGGTATGGTTTCCATGACAATGGATATTGAACGTGGCCATATTTATGGTATTACATGGCCAAAAGGCAGGTTTGTTCATTATGATATCAATACGGGAGTACTTAGAAATTTAGGACAGATATCCCATAATGGTGAGGATGGTGAGCCCGGTGACGATTTTCGTTCATTGTGTCGTTCACTGGTGATAAACCCACTTAATGGCACTGTTTATTTTTCAATTTCTGAAGGGGATATTTGGGGTTATAATCCTGAGGAGGGTGTAATTAAAAAATTAGAAAATACTAATCTGAGACTTGATTATTTTGGAAAGTATGATCCCACCCGTCCGGGTAGTATGGGTTATAACTGGAGGAAGATTTTTTGGTATAAACCTGAAAACACCGCATATGGAGTACATGGGAATTCCGGATACTTATTCAGATTCCATCCTGAAAAGCCGAACATTGAGCTCGTGCAAAGGATTACTTCAGAGCCCTCTCAAAAAAGTGGGATGTTCGACCAGTTTAGTTATGGTTACCTTGGATTTCAATTAGGTCCGGATGGTAAAACGATTTATTATCTGACCGGTGGACCTATTTATGTTGATGGAAAGAGGGTTGCAGGAGCGTCAGAGATAGCGAAAGGTGCAGCCAAGGGACTTGAAAACCTTCATCTGATTACTTATAATATCCCGGAAGGCAGGTATCAGGATCATGGTCCCATATTTTATGAAGATGGTGATCGTCCCCTTTATGTAAATTCAATCGCAGTAGGAAAAGGTGGAGAAGTTTATGCATTAGCAAGAGTTACTGAAAATGATCATACGCGTACGGATTTGATCAAGATACCTAATCCATTCGTCCAGTTTTAATAATTATTTCAACAGAGGGTGTGATTCATGCCCTCTGTTTTTTTAAGGATATTTTTAATTGTTAAATAATTATTTATATTAGTGTACGTAAACGTTAATTGTTTAATTAGCATTTACAGATCTTGTTTTCGGTCTTTAGTTTCCAGATAGTTTAGTTTTTCTGAAAAATACTTTATGAATTTGAAGTGTTTTTTGAGATCGTTAGGTTGCACCCTACTCGATGTGTAATAATTTAACAGTTTGATTTTTTAATTGAGCGGTTGATATTTTTAAAAACAAATTGCGGGTACGCACCCGTAACAAAAGAGCCTATTTATTCACTTTTAATTATAAACTATGCTAAAAATTTACATGATGGCGTTTAAAAAACACAGGTACTTTCCCTCCGGAGCAGGGATGGTAATGCTGATGATGCTTCTGCTCAGTTTTTCCGGGCAGGCAGTTTCTCAGCAACTAAAGAACATTACCGGTACTGTTCTTGAAGCAGGGCAGCCTTTACCCGGTGTAACCGTAAGGGTTAAAGGAACCAGCAGAGGAACTACTACTCTGGCTAATGGAAAATACAGTATACAGGCAGCAAATAATGAAACGATTGTATTTGCGTTTTTAGGGATGGTCACTCAGGAAACTGTTGTTGGCAATCGTACTACAATTAATATAAGCCTTCAGGCATCAAGTGCTTCATTAAGTGAGGTAGTTGTGATTGGTTATGGAACTGTTGCAAAACCTGATCTTACCGGTTCTGTTGGTGTGGTACCAATGGATGAAATGTTAAAAGCGCCGGTTGGAACATTTGCAGAAGCTTTGGCTGGTCGTGTTGCCGGTGTAAAAGTTAATGCTGCCGATGGTCAGCCGGGTGGTGGTATTAATATCGTAATCCGTGGTGCGGGTTCCCTTACTCAAAGTACTTCTCCTCTGTATGTAATTGATGGCTTCCCGGTGGAAGATCCGGATCCGGCATCTATCAACCCTGAGGAGATTGAATCAATGACCATCTTAAAGGATGCTTCGTCAACTGCGATCTACGGATCGAGAGCGGCAAACGGAGTAATTTTGATTCAAACGAAACGTGGTAAAGTAGGAAAACCGGTTATTAATTTCTCAAGTTCCTATGGAATGCAGGCAGTTCCGAAACCAATGGATCTGATGAGCCCGTATGAGTTCATTAAATACCAGATGGAGCTGAATCCGGCATCTGCAACTACAACTGCATTCTTTGCCGGCGGTAAAACTCTGGAAGATTACAAAAACGTTGAAGGAATTAATTTCCAGGATTATGTATTGCAGCAAGGTACGGTGCAGAATTATAATCTGGCATTGAGAGGTGGTACTGAGCAAACAAAGTATTCTATTTCAGGTTCATTATTTGATCAGGTTGGTTCAATTATAAATACCGGCTTCAACCGTTATTCAGGTCGTGTAACAGTTGACCAAACGATCAGTAATAAGATCAAAGCGGGTGTTACTGCAAATTATAGTGGAATCAAACAAAACGGACAAATCATTAACCAGGGTGCATTGACTTCGGGCAACCCTACTGCTTTTGCATTATCAAGAGCATGGTTGTATCGTCCGATTACACCAAATCCAACTGATGATCTATTGGCTGATGCAGTGGATGATGAAGCGATGAATGCATCTGACTTCAGGGTTAATCCATTTATTGATCTTCAAAATCAGCACTCTTATAATATCACCAACCTTGTTGAAGGAAACGGATATGTTAGTTATGATATCAACAAAGATTTCACATTGAAGTCTACTGCAGGTGTACGTCATAATAAACTGACCTTAGAGCGCTTTTATAATTCAAAAACTGCACAAGGCGGATCAAGTCCGAATAACGTAAATGGTGTTAATGGTTCGATTAATAATATTTTTTCGAACAGTTTCTCCAATGAGACTACGCTGAATTACAAGAAAACCATTAAAAAGGATCATAATATTACCGGTCTGGCATTATTCGCTATTAACAGCAGTAATACGAGCGGTAAAGGATACGGCGGCAGATTGTTGCCAAACGAGAATCTTGGTATGGATGGATTGGATGAAGGTTTAGCATTTAATCAGACTTCATATTCCAGCCGTAATACCATGGCATCTTATGCAGGCCGCTTAGATTATAATTACAAATCTAAATACATTATAACCGGTACTTTCAGGGCTGACGGTTCGTCTAAGTTTAAGAATCACTGGGGATATTTTCCAGGAGCAGCATTAGCATGGAATATGCATAAAGAAGGTTTCTTTGCTAAGATTTTCCCGGGTATTTCAACTTCCAAACTTAGAACCAGTTATGGCAGCAATGGAAATAACAGGGTAGGTGATTTTGATACTTATGCACGTTTACTGCAAAATATCGATGGTTATTCATTCAATAACTCTACCCCAATCGCTTCTAACTATGTTTCTGCTGTAGGTAATCCGGATCTGGCATGGGAAAAGGTAAATACAATAGATTTAGGTTATGAAATTGGTGTGCTGAAAGACAGGATCACTTTTGAAGTAGATTTATACAGAAAAACAACAGAAGATTTGTTGCTGAATGCAATTTTGCCTCCTTCAACAGGCTTTGGTTCAGCTGTTAAGAATATAGGAAAATTGAGGAATGATGGTCTTGAATTTACTTTAAATACCGTAAACGTGCAGTCTAAGAACTTCATGTGGGAAAGTAATTTTAACATCAGTTTCAACAGAAATAAAGTAATGGAACTAACCCGTGGGCAGCGTTCATTACCAAGTAACTCTGAATATGTTTCTCAGTTTAATAAGCCTTTATACGTAGCTGAAATTGGAAAACCTGCAGGTATGATGATCGGATATATCTGGGAAGGTAATTATCAGTATGGGGATTTTGATAATCCTTCTCCTGGTGTTTACATCCTGAAACCGAATATCCCAACCAATGGTGCAGTTAGAAATACTATTCTGCCGGGTGATATTAAATACAGAGATATCAATGGCGACGGAATCATGAATGATGCCGATCTTACTTTTATTGGAAGAGGTCAGCCAATTCATACCGGTGGTTTTTCTAATAATTTTACATATAAAGCTTTCAGCCTGAATGTTTTCATGCAGTGGTCGTATGGTAATGATCTATACAATGCCAACAGACTGATTATGGAAGGTAATAGTAATGGCTGGGCTAATATCAATCAGTTTGCGAGCTATTCTAATCGTTGGTCGCCAACTAATCCAACAAATGCTAATTATCGTACCCGCGGACAAGGTCCAATTGGATTCCACTCTTCAAGAGTTGTTGAAGATGGTTCTTTCATTCGTCTTAAAACAGTTTCTTTGAATTACAACTTACCTGAGAAACTAATTAAGTCTGCTTACCTGAGTAGTTTAAGTGTAAACGTTTCTGCACAGAATCTGGTTACCTGGACAAATTACTCAGGAATGGATCCGGAAGTATCAACCCGTAACAATACTCTGACTCCGGGCTTTGACTTCTCGTCCTATCCAAGATCACCGACAATTGCTTTTGGTATTAAAGCAGGATTTTAACGATTAAAATTGAAAGAAAATGAAAATTAAACATTATATACTCGCAGCATTTTTCTTAATGAGTTTAGGCTCATGTAAGAAATACCTGGAAACGGAACCTTCTGACTTTCTGAATCCGGATAATTACTATCAAACAGAAGCTCAGTTACAATTTGCCCGTGCAGGTGTTTATCATCATCTGGGTGCAGGTGGTCTTCACGGAACTTATGCCAGCTATTTGCTCGCATGGACTGCTGATGAAGGCTATATGAACAGAGCTACCCTGACTACAGGTCCATGGAACTATTTCTATTCATCTGCCGACCAGTATAATGCAGGTTTATGGAATAACCTTTGGGCAGGTATCAATAAAGCAAACGTATTGATTAAAAATGTAGATAAAAATACAGCAATCCCTCAGTCAAAGCGTGATCCGATCAGAGGGGAAGCTTTATTTTTAAGAGCTTACTATTACTTTACTTTGGTACAATATTATGGTGGCGTTCCTCTGAAGCTTGAGCCTACGTCTTCCGTAATTGATGTAGACATTGCAAGAGCTTCTGCAAAGGATGTATATACTCAAATCATTAAGGATATGGAAGCAGCTGAAAAGCTTGTGCCAGGTATTAAAACTTTAGGGTTTGGTGGTGCAATCAGTAAATCAGCTGTTCGTGGTATGCTTGCCCGTGTTAATCTTCATATGGCCGGAGAGCCTGTAAAAGATAAAACCAGATATGCAGAGGCCAGTAAATGGGCTAAAATGGTTATTGATGATGCAGAGGCAGGTCATGCTTTAAATCCAAGTTATTCTGATATTTTCATGAAACTTGCCGGTGATAAATATGATATCAAGGAAAGTATCTGGGAAGTTGAATTCTATGGTAACCTTACAGACCAATACGTAGAAACTGGAAATATTGGCTGGATCAATGGTCCTGCTGCCGGAGTTAATTCGAAAACAGGAAGAGCAGATGCCTATATGAATATCACTTCAGAGCTTTATAACAAGTTTGAATCTGGTGATAACCGCAAATGGTTTAGTATTGCTCATTTTACTTATACAGCTACCGGAGATAAGACGATGAGTTTATTACCTGTAAATGAGAATGCCAAGAATCTCATGAAACCGGCAAAATGGAGGAGGGAATATGAGACTTTATTACCAAAGAGCCCAACTAGAACTCCGATTAATATGGTTCTTTTAAGATATTCTGATATTTTGTTAATGTATGCAGAAGCTGAGAATGAATTAAAAGGCCCAACTGCCGATGCCGTAGAAGCATTCAATAAGGTAAGAAGAAGAGCCTGGTCAACCGGTATTAAAACAATCGCGGTAACAAATGGTGGTGCAGGGTATACCACAGCTCCAACCGTAACGATCAGTGGCAATGGCGGTGCAACAGCTACTGCAACAGTTTCAGGAGGAATAGTAACTGCTATTACTCTTGATCGTGATCCGATGGCTGTTACTTTCTTTAATGAAGGTAAATATTCTGCTGTTCCAACAATAACCATTTCAGGTGGAGGGGGTTCAGGCGCTACCGCAACTGCAACCATCAGTAAGGATACGGAAGGTAATCTTGCTCCTGCTTCAAAAGAAGAGTTCCTTGCAGCTATTCAGGATGAAAGAATGAGAGAATTTAACTTTGAGAATCTTAGGAAAGGAGACCTGTTACGTTGGGGAACATTCCTTAAAGTTCATCAGGATATGGGCAATAAATTGCAGCAGCAGAGTCCTGGACAATTCTTTGTTAAATACTACTCAAACGTAAGTTCAAGAGATTTGTTAATGCCTGTTCCTATTAACGAAATGTCTTCAAACTTAAAAATGACTCAGAATCCTGGTTGGGAATAACATTAATTTAATATAGAAATTATGAAACTTAAAATATACAGTATTATCGCAGCGGCGCTATTTATGGCATCCTGCGAAAAACCAACGCTTGATGCAGAGACACCGGCATTTGATGTCACGGCAGAAAAGACCACTGTTAAAGCAGGAGAGGTTATTAAATTTAAGATAAGCGGAGGAGAGACTCAGAATATTTCTTTCTATTCCGGTGAGTTACTTAAACAATTCGAATCCAATACTGGTCGTGTTGTTGATGTTGCCGGGCAGGGAGCTACTCTTGCCTTTTCAAGCAGCGTACAATTAGGTACTCAGGCGAATCAGGTTTCATTGCTTGCATCTACTAATTTTACTGGCGACTACAGTAGTGTTGCAAAAGTAAAAGCGGCAACCTGGGTTGATATTACCAGCAGATTTAAACTGGGTACCAGTGCAGCTTTCCTTGCTTCAGGTACAGTGGATGTGTCTGATCTTATTGTTGCAGGAAAGCCTATTTATTTTGCTTTCCGTTACAATACTAAAGCACAGGCAACTAATGGTATTGCACGTCAGTGGTTTATTCAAACTTTTACTTTAAACAGCAAGAAGTTGTTGGATAATACGCTTACTTTAACAATTGCAGATCAGGCAAGTACAGGTTTTAGAATTGTTGATGATCTGAAAGATAAAGCACCTGCCTTATCTTCAGTAACGGCTACAAGATTAACACTTCAGGGTAATACTTATCTTAATGCAGGTCTTCCGCAATTTGATCCTAAGAATCCTATTTTTGATCCGCTTAACCCAATTTATAATCCAAAGGAACCGGCGTATCAGCCAACCGCGGTTTATAAACCTTTCGTACCTTTTGATCCTGCAAGTCCGTATAATGATCCAGAAAGCGAGCATTGGGCAGTTAGTAAGGGTATCACAATTGATAAAGTTGATTTAGGACCAGACTGGTCAACTGCTATAAAAGGTCTTACAAGTCCTGTTTTAAGTGAGTATCGTTATACTTATGCTAAAGCAGGAACTTACAAAGCAGTCTTTGTTGCATCAAATGGAAATATTGATCAGCAAAAGAAGGTAACTAAGGAAATTTCAATAACTGTAACTCCATAAGTTATTCTTTACAAGTGGCAAAAGGATCAATCTGATAAAGATTGATCCTTTTGTTTTTATAGAGAGAGCTGACAAAATTCCTATTATGAGAACCATTCTGAATTATCCTGTTTATCTGTTACTGTTTACAGGCCTTTTTTTTAATACAACAGCTGTAGTTGCAGACCACAAAGTTTATACTTCCGGCGATAAGGAAATTGGGTTTAACTCAGTTGATCCTGATAAATTTTCATCTCATTTAAGAAAGAGAATCCTGAAGAATATGGAGAAGGTAATGGGGAAATTACCTGATCGTAAAAATCTACCAGATTTGGATATTAAAATAACTGATAGCCTTAAGGATAATGGTTTCACACGCTATTCTCTGAATTTTGCTACCGCTGAAAATGAAAGACTGACGGTTTATCTGTATGTTCCTAATCAAAGAGGAACGATCAAAAGACTTCCCGCAATGCTGGTTTTACATGGAACCCATGAATTGGGCAAAGGTGTTGTTGACGGTCAGGGGACCCGGCCGAACCGTGCACATGCACGTGAGCTTGCCCAACGAGGTTATGTTGTAATTGCACCGGATTATCCAGGTTTTGGTGAATTAAAAGATTATAATTTTGAAACTGACCGTTACCAATCTGGTACAATGCTGGCAATTTTTAATCATATGCGTTGCGTTGATCTGCTTCAGAGCAGGGCAGATGTTGATCCGGATAGGATTGGAGTAATAGGTCATTCATTAGGAGGACATAACTCTATGTTTGTTGCGGCATTCGATGATCGGCTGAAAGTAACGGTATCAAGCTGCGGATGGACTCAGTTTGAAAATTATGATATCGGGGAGGCCGGAAGCAAAAGGTATGGTGGGAAATTGGGGCCATGGGCTCAGGACAGGTATATGCCTCTGGTCAGAACGAAGTATAATCTTGATGCTGCAAAACTTCCATTTAACTTTAGTGATGTTATTTCTGCTATTGCACCCCGGGCTTTCTTCTCAGTGTCTCCCCTGAATGACAGCAATTTCAATCTGGCTGGGGTAAAAAAGGGTATAGCAATTGCAAAAAAGGCCTATGAACAACTTGGGGCAGAAGAAATGATACAGATCAGATATCCTGATGCCGAACATGATTTTCCGGTTGAAAGCAGAAAAGAAGCCTATGTATTTATTGATAAGATTTTGCAATTTACACCCGGAAGTACAGAGCTGAAGTGATCTTTTAGGGGAGTTATTAAAGACAGATTTACCCTATTTTAATTATTGATTTTATTCAACTTACCAGAAGATATTTTAATGGATTATTTAATGCTAAATTTCAGGAAAGTCATAATTCTTTGCTTACTGATTCCTGTAATCGGGTTCGCTCAGGATAATAATGCAGGTCAAAAAGCACTTTACGGCAATCATTCAGGAACACACGAAAAGCACAGAAAAGCTATTCTCAGGAATATGGAAGAAGTAATGGGTAAATTACCCTCAAGAGACCGTATTCGTATATCTGATATCAATATTTTAGATAGCCTTAAAGAAAAAACCTTTACCCGCTATAATATTTTATTTACCGTAGCCGCAAATGAAACTTTGCCTGTATATCTTTATGTACCTCATAGTTCAGCCGGAGGAAAGAAGCTTCCGGCTATGCTGGTTCTGCACGAAACAGATAATCTGGGCAGAAAAGCGGTCGACGGACAAGCAAATAAACCTAACAGAGCACATGCCAGAGAGCTTGCAGAGCGGGGATACGTGGTAATTGCACCTGATTTTCCAAGCTTTGGGGAAACGGCTGATTATAATTTTGAAACAGACAGATATGACTCTGGTACGATGAAGGGTATTTTTAATCATATGCGTTGCATTGATCTGCTGCAAAGTAAATCCTATGTAGATCCTGAACGTATAGGAGTAATCGGACACTCTCTGGGTGGTCATAATTCAATTTTTGTTGCAGCATTTGATTCCAGAATTAAAGTAGCTGTAAGCAGTTGCGGATGGACACAATTTGAATACTACAGCATTGGAGAAGCTGCTGAAAAGAGATACGGTGGACGGCTTGGTCCATGGGCTCAGACCAGATATATGCCATTCATGAAGTCAAAGTTTGATCTTGATGGGGATCGTATTCCTTTCAATTTTGACAAAGCTATTGCAGCAATCGCTCCAAGAGCATTTTTCTCAGTTTCACCAATCCATGATTCGAACTTTGATTATAAAGGAGTTAAAGCCGGAATAGCACTGGTCGGACCTGTTTATAAGTCACTCGGGGCCTCTGATCAATTACAGGTCAGGTATCCTGATGCAGAGCATGACTTTCCTGTAGAAAGCCGAAAAGAGGCTTATGCATTCATAGATAAAATACTCAGTCATAAACCTGAGAACACAATAGTTAAATAATTTAATTATGAGCATTAAAAATTATTCAAGACGAGAATTTCTGATAAAGAATTCAGTTGCAGGTTTGGGAACTGTATTATCTATGGGTATGATGCCATCATTGCTTGCAATGACCAAAAATGATGATTTGAGAAATCAGGCAGAACCGATCATAGATATTCATCAGCATACTGATTATAGCGGCAGAAGTAACGATTTGGTTCTTGCTCACCAAAGAGCAATGGGAGTAACTACAACTATATTGCTTCCTTCCGGTCGTCCTTTGGCTTATGGATCAACCTATTACGGCTACAGTAACGGACTTCAGGCTGGTGCAACTGGTAATGAAGTGTGTTATGAATTTGCCCAAAAGCATCCCGGAGAATTTGTATCGGGTGCAAATGAAGTTCCGGATATGCCAGGTGCAATTGAGGAGATTGAGAAATATCTGAAAAAGGGAGCTCCGGTTATCGGCGAATTAAAATTCGGTCTGGATTGCGATTCTGCAGCAATGCAAGCTATTTATGAGCTCGCTCAGTCTTACAATGTTCCGGTTCTGATGCACTGGCAATATAACATATACAACAGGGGCTTTGATCGGTTTCATGCTATGCTTAAGAAATATCCAAAAGTGAATTTTATCGGGCATGCGCAAACCTGGTGGGCCAATATTGATAAAGCACATACAGATCAAAATATTTTGTATCCCAAAACCAGGGTTACAACGGGAGGGTTAACTGACAGACTATTGAGCGAATACCCAAATCTATATGGTGATTTTTCTGCAGGATCTGGATTGGGTTCATTGACCAGAGACGAAGAACAGGCCTCAAAATTTATTGAACGCCATCAGGATAAACTACTTTTTGGAAGCGATTGTTCAGATAAAATCGGTTCAGGAAAAACATGCCTTGGAGCGAATATCATTACAGCCATCAAGAGAATATCATCTTCAAAAGCAATTGAGCGCAAAGTACTTTACGGGAATGCAAAAAGTTTATTTAAACTTTAATTTATCAACCAATACTTATAGAAAATAAATTAAACACAGAATGAAAATTTCAATAATCAGTCTAACCACTGCAGTATTATTATTTATTACATCCGGCTCTAAAGCTCAGAATTCATCAGTCAATTACAAGTGGAAAGCCGGAGTAGCGAAAGTTAACATTACACCTGCTGATCCAATGCCAATGGCCGGGTTTGCTTCAAGAACTCATGATTCTGAAGGGAAATTACATGATATCTGGGTAAAGGCACTGGCAATTGAAGATGCCAAAGGCAAAAAAGCCGTAATGGTTAGTAGCGACCTGCTTGGATTTCCAAAGATTGTGTCAGACAAGATCAGAGACCGTATTAAAACCAGTTTTGGTTTAGGTCGCGATCAGATTCTTCTGAACAGTTCTCATACCCATTCTGGTCCGGTGATTGGTGATGCACTTACTGATGTCTATCTGCTGGATGATAAACAAAGGAAAAGTATTATTAGTTATACAGCAATTCTTGAGGATCAGGTAGTAAAAGTGGTTGGTGATGCATTGAAAAATCTGGAACCTGCCGAGTTGTTCTCTCAGAACGGTGTGGTAAGATTTCAGGTAAATCGCCGTAATAATCCAGCAAATTTACTGACTCAGTTAACAGAACTTCAGGGGCCTAATGATTATGCAGTACCTGTTATTAAAGTTGTTAATGCTAAGGGTGATCTTAAAGCAATTTCTTTCGGATATGCCTGTCATCCAACTGTATTGAGTGGTTATGAATGGTCAGGTGATTACCCTGGATACGCTCAGGTCGAACTTGAGCAGGATCATCCGGGTACAGTAGCATTATTCTTCCAGAGTTCTGGTGCTGATCAGAATCCGCTGCCACGTCATACTGTTCCTCTTGCAAAACAATATGGCAGAGAACTTGCAGCAGCAGTAGATCGTGTTCTTGAAGAAGAAATGAATAAAATACCTTCTAACCTGGTAACCAGCTATTCTGAAGTAGTATTGCCTTTGGATAAAACTCCAACAGCTGATGACCTGACTAAGTTTATAAGTAAATCAACCGTTCCATATCAAAAAAGATGGGCAGAACGTCATTTAAATAAATTAAAGGCAGGAGAGAAGTTAATTGATTCCTATCCTTTTCCTGTTCAGGTTTGGTCGATAGGTAATCTTCCCCTGGTAAGTTTAGGAGGGGAGTTATTAATGGAGTATGGAATTAAAGTAAAACAAATGCTCGGCGAGAATACATTTGTTTACGGATATTCAAATGATGTTATGAATTATGTTCCTTCTTCACTGGTGTTAAAGCAGGGTGGATATGAAGGCGAAGCACATACCGTATATGGTTTACCCGCAAAATGGCAGGTAGGGGTTGAAACCCGTATTCTTAATGAAGTGATTAAGCTTTCTGAGAAAACAGGCTTGATAAAAAAATAATTTCACAAAAATAAAGCAGCTGTTTATTCTGATACAGCTGCTTTATTTTTTATTTAAAACTAGATTCTGTCGTTTTATTTTTAATCTTATATATTTACGTGTACGTTAACGCAATCAAAATGATTAGGTTTTTGTCTTTGATATTTTTACTCCTGGCCGGAATAAAGGTATCTGCATCTGAAGGTTCTGGATTGGAGCCTGATTTAAAATCCAATAAGCCGCCTAAAGGCGAATGGATCAGTTTGTTTGATGGCAAGAGTCTGAATGGCTGGCATCTTTTTAACCGGAAAGGTGTTGAGATCAGAAGCTGGAAAGTGGAAGATGGATCGCTGGTTTGTTTAGGTGCTAAAGGTCCAAGTGGTTCGGGAGATATTATCTCTGACCGCTCATTTGAAAATTTCGAACTGAAATGGGAATGGAAGGTAGATAAAGGGAGTAATAGTGGTGTTTTTTATCATATTGTTGAAGCTCCCAAATATAAAAGGGCAATTGAGACCTCGCCTGAATATCAGATTATTGATGATATTAATTTCCCTGCTAAACTTGAAGAATCTCAGAAAGCCGGGGCTGATTATGGAATGTATATCCCATCAGATAAGAAGAAGCTAATGCCGGTAGGTGAATGGAATACCAGCCGTATCATATTTAATAAGGGTAAAGTGGAATACTGGCTGAACGGTATCAGAATTATAAAGTTCAGAGCCTGGAGTGAAGATTGGCATAAGCTTAAAAACGAAGGAAAGTGGAAAGATTATCCTGATTATGGCTTATCTAAAGATGGCAGGATAGGTTTACAGGATCATGGTAATAAGGCCTATTTTAGGAATATTCTAATTCGCGAATTATAAATTTAAGTATAACAAATTGATTCTATGAATACCCAACAACTATTTTCAAATGGCAGGAGTTTCTTTATGAGCCTTGGTCTGGCATCTTTCTTGTTATCAGTGAACAGCTGTGGCAATAAGCAGGCATCTACAGAAAAGAAAGATGAAAAAATACGGATCATAACTCTCGATCCGGGACATTTTCATGCAGCTCTATTACAGAAGTCAATGTACAATGAAATCGATTCTGTAGTTCATGTTTATGCACCTGATGGTACTGAACTAGATAATCATATGAAGCTGGTTGAGAGTTATAATACCAGAAATGAAAATCCTACTGCCTGGAAACACGAAATTTACCGTGGTGCAGATTATCTGGAAAAAATGTTCAGTGATAAGGCCGGGAATGTGGTAATTATTTCAGGAAACAATAAGCTCAAAACAAATTATATCAGCCGGTCAATTGATTCGGGTTTGAATGTTCTGGCTGATAAGCCATTAGCTATAAATCAGGAAGGGTTCAAATCGCTTGAAAAAGCATTTTCTGCAGCTAAGGATAAGAATGTTCTTTTATATGATATCATGACAGAGCGTTTTAATGTTTACTATGTATTGCAAAGGGCATTAAGTCAGGATACTACATTCTTTGGAGCTTTAGAGAAAGGTACTCCGGATAATCCGGCAGTTGAACAACGCAGCGTTCATCATTTTTACAAGAATGTATCCGGCAAGCCACTTGTAAGACCCGCCTGGTTTTTTGATGTTGAGCAGGAGGGGCGTGGTTTGGTTGATATTACAACCCATATGGTAGACCTGATACAGTGGGGATGCTTCCCGGATATTACACTTGATTATAAAAAAGACATCAATATGATCTCTGCCAGAGAGTGGTCAACTCAACTAAGCCTTGAACAGTTTCAGAAATCAACTTTGAAGGATAAATTCCCTGATTATTTGACTAAATACATCAAAGACGGCAAGCTTAACGTGATGTCGAATGGCGAAATGAATTATAGCATTAAAGGGGTGCACGCAAGGGTTGGTATTCAGTGGAATTATGAAGCTCCGGCAGGTACGGGTGATACCCACTTTGCCAGAATGCGTGGAACTAAGGCCAATATCCTGATTAAGCAGGGTAAAGAGCAGAATTACAAGCCGGTAGTATATCTGGAAGTTCCGGGTAAAGAAGCTGATGCAGAAACTAAGGTAAAATCTGCAATTGATGCCTTGCAGGCGAAATGGCCGGGTGTTTCATTTAAGAAGTCAGGAAATTTATGGGAAGTAATTATTCCTGAAAAATACAAGGTGCCACATGAAGAGCATTTCGCAGAAGTAGTGAAAAACTATCTGAACTATATCAAGGGAGGCAAATTGCCTGATTGGGAAATACCAAATATGCTGGCAAAGTACTATACAACTACTAAAGCTGCAGAAATAGCAAAAGGCAAATAACAGATGCCAATTGATTGAACAATTTTGTTAAGATAGTCTACTTTATACATAGAATAGTTTTGTAATTTTCAACTTTCGGTGCAGGTTGTTTAATTAATTCCGGCAACGATTTTTAATGATTTTTTTAATAATATACAAAAATGACTGAATTAGAAGCACTAGAACAAGAGTTATTGAAGCCAACGGATGCATTGATAAATGATATCACCAGGATCGAAGGAGATATAATTCTATTGGGTGTAGGTGGTAAAATGGGGCCGGGTATGGCTAAACTTGCCCGCAGAGCGATAGAACGTGCTGGAATCAATAAAAGAATTATCGGAGTTTCACGTTTCTCTGAAGCCGGAACACGCGAAGAGCTTGAAGCAGATGGTATTGAAACTATTTCAGCAGATTTGCTGAACGAAAAAGATCTTGCAGCATTGCCTGATGCACCGAATATTTTATATCTGGCCGGAACCAAATTTGGTACAACAGGTAAAGAATCTTTTACCTGGGCTATGAATTCATATTTACCCGGACGTGTAGCTGAAAGGTATAAGAATTCACGAATTGTAGCATTTTCTACCGGTAATGTTTATCCATTTACTCCAATTGGTTCGGGTGGCCTTTCTGAAGAACATACTCCTGCGCCGGTAGGTGAATACGGACAATCATGTTTGGGAAGAGAACGTATTTTTCAGTACTTCTCAGAGAGGTATCAAATTCCGACTCTGATCTATCGTTTAAACTATGCCATAGATCTTCGTTATGGAGTGCTTCTTGAAATTGCAAAATCTGTGAATGAGGGTAGACCAATTGATCTGACTACCGGAAATGTGAATGTAATCTGGCAGGGTGATGCCAATGAAATAGCAATCCGCTCATTACTTCATTGCCAGGTTCCTGCTAACATTCTGAATGTTACCGGACCTGAAACTTTATCGGTGAAGTGGCTGGCAGAACAATTCGGAATTCTAATGAATAAAGAACCCTTATTCGTTAATGAAGCTCAACCTAATGCTCTTTTGAACAATGCTTCAAAGGCACATAAATTGTTTGGATATCCGCGGGTAAGTGTCCGTGAGATGATTGAAATGACTAATTCATGGCTACAGGGTGGCGGAAAAACGATTAATAAACCAACACATTTTCAGGAGAGAAAAGGTCAGTTCTAATTTTATTGAAGCTTAATCGATTAATATATGTCATCAAAAACATTGGATCCGGTTCTTAAGAATATACTGCATAGTGGAACAGTTATTCCTGCAATTCCATTAGCATTAAACTCTTCCAGACAGTTTGACGAGGCCCGTCAGAGAGGTTTGGCGAGATATTATCTGGCTACAGGTGCAGGAGGACTTGCAGTGGCAGTGCATTCAACACAGTTCGAAATCAGGGATCCTGAAGTAAATTTATTTGAAACTGTTTTAAGAGTTGTTTCTGAAGAGCTGGATACAGCAAATGCCGGAGGACGTCCCTTTATTAAGGTTTCCGGTCTCTGCGGCCCAACTGCTCAGGCTGTGAAGGAAGCTGAAACCGCCTTAAAATATGGATATGATCTTGGCTTATTAAGCATGGGTGGATTGCAGGGATGGACTGAAAAGGATATCCTGCAAAGAGTTAGGGATGTAGCAGCGGTAATGCCTGTTATTGGATTTTATCTTCAACCTTCTGTCGGAGGCAGAATTTTTACATATGATTTCTGGCAGGAATTTGCAGAAATAAAAAATATTGAGGCAATTAAAGTTGCTGCTTTTAATCGGTATCAAACTCTCGATGTGGTAAGGGCGGTTTGTGCATCTTCAAGATGTAACGAGATCGATCTTTATACAGGAAATGACGATAATATCATTCCTGATCTTTTGACCAAATATAGCTTTGATATTAATGGTAAAAAGGTCGAAAAGGAGTTTGTAGGTGGTTTGCTGGGGCATTGGGCTGTTTGGACCAGAAAAGCGGTAGAGCTATTGGAAGAGATTAAGGAATGTAAGGTTAATGGCAATAAAGATATAGCCGATTTATTAACCAAAGGTATAGAGGTTACTGATATGAATGCTGCGATCTTTGATCCGGCACATAATTTCCACGGTTGTATTCCCGGAATTCATGAAGTATTACGCAGGCAGGGACTACTTGAGGGGCGCTGGTGTTTAAATCCTCATGAAGAACTTTCACAAGGACAGATGGAGGAGATCGATAGAGTATGCAAAGCTTATCCTCATTTAATTGATGACGATTTTGTAAAGCAGTTACTGCAGGCATAAAAATCAAACTAAGATATTCCCGGTTAATCTGATTATCCGGGAATTTTATTTTATGGACAGAAGAAAATTTGTGAAAGCAGCAGGCTTGATGGCTGCATACAGCTCAGTTGGTTTACGTGCGGCTTCATCCGGCATGTCTAAAATGATTAGAATTGTTAAGACTGATTCTGCATTTGAACGTGAAAAACTGATTCGTCCATTTGGTTTCAAAGGAGGATATCTTACTGAACTTTGGCAGGTAGTATCAAGATTACAGTCTTCTTCAGGTATCAGTAAAACCGGCATATCCACTCAAAGTGTACTTTATGGTGATGCAGATCTTTTTGCCAGTCATTCTGAAGCAGAAGGGAATGCAATTATGTACTCTCTGGTAAACAGAATATCAGACATTGTCAGGCAGACTCCTTTTCAGAACCCGGTCGATCTGGTTGATAATATACTCCCTGAGCTTATTGTGCAGGGGAAGCAAATAACCGGTAAACGCGATCTGAACATTAATTTTATATATAATGCTTTGGTCAGTATTGATAATGCTGCCTGGCTGGTTTATGCTGCCGAAAACAAAGTGAACAGTTTTGAAAGCATGATTCCAAAGGAATATCAGAAGGCTTTATCTCACCGTAATGATAAGATTGCCATTATGTTTCAGATTCCATACGGTATGCCTGTTCAGGAGATGATTCATGCGGCAAAACAAGGTTATTTTGTTTTTAAAATAAAAACCGGTGCACCCGGTACTCAATCAGAGATGCTTGAGGCTGATATGACTCGTTTAAGCCTCATCCATCAGACCTTAAAAGATCTTCGTACAGATCAGACCGGTGATGGTAAATTGATTTATACGATGGACTCCAATGCGAGGTATCAGAAGAAAGAAACATTGCTCAGATACCTTGATCATGCCCGTAAGATAGGAGCATATGATCAGATCCTGCTCATTGAAGAGCCTCTTGAGGAGCAAAATGAAGAATACCTTGGTGATGTAGGGATAAGAATTGGAGCGGATGAGAGTGTTCATGATGAAGAATCTGCCATCAGGAGGCTGGATCAGGGCTATAATGTAATGGTACTAAAGGGCATAGCTAAAACCCTGAGCCTCTCAGTTAAAATTGCTTCATTGGCAGCTGAGCGTAATGTGCCATGTATGTGTGCAGACCTCACAGTGAATCCTATCCTGGTTGATTGGCATAAGAATTTAGCAGCTCATCTTGTACCATTCCCTGTTATCAATATGGGATTAATGGAAACGAATGGCGACATGAATTATGTTAACTGGACTAATATGTTGAGTTATAATCCTGCGGCCGGTGCATCATGGACTGATCGAAAGAATGGTGTATTTGAGCTTTCTGATGACTTTTATAAGAGAAGCGGAGGGATTTATGAGTCATCTGCTCATTATGATGGGTTATTTATGTGATAAAAACACATTTATTAAAACAGTCATCATTTTAAAAATAAGAAATGAAAAATAATATTTCTTTTGATTTTAAATAAAAAATTCTAAATTGGTATAAGAATCTGAATTATACTCTCTCAACGGTTAGCTGAATTTACTCTCTCAACAATTAGCTGGATTATCGCTCTCAACGATAATTAAATTTTCTCTCTCAATTTATCTAAACAGGTGCACCTTAATAAGTGAATGTAAGTAGATCTTTCTTTCAGGGATAGAGATATTAAGAACTGTACCGTTTATCTAAGGCTTAACTAATTGGCATGATAAACGAAACGTTAAAGTTCATTTCAGATGAGGTGAATTCCTACCTCTCTTTAAAGCTTGGTATAAATACCGATCCAAGACTTATTCTGGGTAATATATCCAGAGCAATGGATAATGATGTCCCGGGTGTTAATTCACTTGCAAACAGAGCTATCCTTTCTTTAGTCAATGTTGAGGAAGACCGTGTTGCCAGGCAACAAGAAAATTATGTTAAAACGGATTCAGGAATAACGTATAAAAATCCGCCGACTTACATTAACCTCTACATCTTATTTGCAGTAAATCGTACCGAATACACCGATTCTTTAAAATGGCTGGCTTACATTATCCAGTTTTTTCAATATCAGAATGTATTTACCCCAATCAGTCATCCGGCATTAGATGAAAAAATAGAAAAGCTTATTGTGGATCTGTATACGCTCAATTTCGAACAGATTAACCATCTGTGGAGCACGATGGGCGGGAAGTATATTCCTTCAGTTTTATATAAAGTAAGGCAAATTACCATTAATGAAGATGCTGTGGTTTCGGGTGGCGGACTGATTACTGAAATTAATAATCAGGCTAAATCTAAACTCGTGGTATCATGAACCTGCGGTATAAAATACTTTTTAGCATTGAGGTCAGGCATGACTATTATACCGATACCCGGTGTAATGATTTTGAGATAAGCCCCTCAGGAGAAACTGCTTCTGTTTTAAAAGGGCAGGGAATGTTATTTAAAATGGTCGGTAATAAGCTGATTGTACTGCTTAGAGTAGATGAAAGTGATAAACCACTGAGTGATTTCAGTAAAAGCGGGAAATTGACTTTTTTTATGAAGCTGACCAATCCGTATTTCAATAATTTTACTAACCTGGATTATCATCCCTCTGAACCCCGGAAATATTATTTCAGTAATGCAAATCAGTCAAAGGTTGGATCCGACCTTTATCTCAATTCAAAAATTCCGGTTTATAATAACACAAACGATTATCCGATAGGGACACTTGCCTCTAACGTGTCTGATACTGTTTTTGAAGCGATAAAACCCAGCAGTAATTCCTCCAAGCGTCCATTGACTAATAAGGATTACTGGATGAACAGAGGGAAAATACAATATGTAAATTCTAATGATCTTGTTGAAGTTACCCCATTCGTATATTTATTTAATACCATTAGTGATACCGATTTTACAGTTAATATATACGGGCTGAACCCTAACACCGGGGCCTATGATATTCAGGTGACCAATACTGTAAATCTTAGTTTTTCAAGTTTTCAAACCTCGGTACCTGTTCGCCTTGAGAAGCTGCCAAAGGGTTATTATAGAATAGAAATTAATGGCGAAAGCCGGTATGTATATACAGACAGTGATGCCGTTTACAATAATATATTTGGCATCATAGAAATCTTTAATTTTCTGCCTGCTTCCAATGCCTTCGCTTTATTTAACGGATCAGGTACGGCTAATGGCTCCTTGTTTACTATCCGTTTTCCTAACAGGTTGCTTATCTGGAAATATATTGCACGAAGCAATGATGTTGTATCAGTTAGCGACAGTCGCCCCCCGCCACATAAATTATCATTCATTCCTCAGGCGGGTAATGAATTTGTATCTGCAAAGCCGGTACCTATTAGTCAAAAGCCCCTGAAAACATTATCTCTGGAATCTACTGCACTTGGTAACATATCAGCGATAGCTAATCCGGGCACGGATCGGCTTGGAACAATTGAAATCGATGGAGATGCTTATTACAGTGCAGAAGTGCATTTAAATTATTAACTAAAAATAAGAACATGGCAACATCTTACAGATCACCCGGTGTTTATATTGAGGAAATACCGAAGCTCCCACCATCTGTGGCGCAGGTAGAAACAGCTATTCCTGTTTTCATAGGCTACACAGTCCGAAGTGGCATAGAGGGAACGCCACTTTCCACAGCTGTTATTGATGCAATAACAGTGTCGGAAGCAAAGCGAATCACATCATTGCTGGAGTATGAAACTTACTTTGGTACAGGTGTTAATGAAACATTCAGTGTAAAGATTGAAGAATCCTATACAGCAGGGACTCCACCGGTTTTAAAAAAGCGTGTAGTTACAGCATCAGTACCAGCGCCATCCATACATACGATGTATTACCAGATGCAAATGTATTTTGCTAATGGCGGAGGGCCATGTTACATTATCAGTGTTGGAAATACCACTGCAGCTACAATTTCGAAAACAAATTTAATTGCCGGGCTTAAAATGTCCAGTCGGTATGATGAGCCTACACTGATCGTATTTCCTCAGGCCGTAAATATTTCAGGAGCCAGTGATGCCTATGATGTGTATGATTCCGCATTGATGGAGGCTGGTAAATTGCAGGATCGTTTTGTTGTCATGGATTGTCATGGAGATGATCCGGAAACTTTGCGTGCTGTTTCCGGAATAGGAACTACTGATCTCAAATATGGTGCAGCATATCATCCATTTTTGCGTACTTCCCTAAATTATCTGTATAGTCTTGATACACTAACAGTTATATGGAAAAGCGATAAAAATGACGATGGTGATTTAACTGATGCAGATGATAAAAATCTCCCTGCAGCTCCGTATAATACCTTGCCAACAGAATTACAATCTCTCGTAAAACTCGAAATGGATAAACAGAGGGTTGTTTTATCACCATGCAGTACAGTGGTGGGTGTTTACGCCTTGGTTGACAGCACCAGAGGTGTTTGGAAAGCTCCCGCTAATGTTAGCCTTAATATGGTTTCAGGCCTAACAAAGCAGATTACTGAGGAGGCGCAGGGAAGTTTAAACATTGATTCAGTTGCAGGTAAATCAATAAATGTAATACGGGCCTTTACCGGAAGGGGAATTTTAATATGGGGGGCCAGAACCTTAGCCGGTAACGATAATGAGTGGAGATATATTCCGGTTCGTCGCTTCTTTAACATGGTCGAAGAGAGCTGTAAAAATGCTTCCGGAGGTTTTGTTTTCGAGCCCAATGACTCGAATACCTGGGTTAAAGTTCAGGGTATGCTGGAGAACTTCCTGGTTACATTATGGAGACAAGGTGCATTGCAGGGTGCCAAACCTGAACATGCATTTTATGTTTCTGTTGGCCTAAACAAAACAATGTCTGCTTTAGATATTCTGGAAGGCAGAATGATTGTTGAAATAGGTTTGGCAGTTGTAAGACCAGCAGAATTTATAATTCTGCGTTTCAGTCATAAAATGGCAGAAAGTTGATTTTAATTATAAATAATTTAATCTGTTTAAAAAGCACATTATGGCAACATATCCTCTTCCCAAGTTCCACTTCCTTGTTCAATGGGGTGGTAAACGTATCGGTTTTTCTGAAGTAACAGGATTAGATATACAAATTGAACCCATAGAATACCGGGAGGGGTCCAGTCCTCAGTATTCAAAAATAAAAATGCCCGGAATGCAAAAATCAAGTAACATTACGCTCAAACGCGGAACCGTTGCTGGTGATAAAGAGTTTTATACCTGGATAAAAACGGTAAATCTGAATACCATAGAACGCAGGGACTTAACCATTTCTCTTTTAAATGAAAATCATGAACCCGTTATCAGCTGGAAAGTAATGAATGCTTTTCCGATTAAGGTACAAGCCAGCGATTTGAAAGCAGATGGTAATGAAGTAGCTATTGAGACCATTGAGCTGGCTCATGAAGGCCTTGATATCATGAATTAGTGCAAGTTTTTGGTTTTTAATAACATACTCATTCACCATGGCTAAAGTACCAACAGCCGGCGGATATTATCCTCCGGTGGGTTTTCATTTTAAGGTAGAATTTGTAGGTATAGGCAACGATAACGACGTGCGCTTTCAATCTGTTGCAGGCCTTAGTTTAGAATATGATACCGAATCTTATAAAGAGGGAGGAGAGAACAGGTTTGAACATAAGTTGCCTTTAAGAACCAAGTATCCGGATCTTTCTTTAAAGCGTGGTATGCTTACAGATTCTAAAGTAATTAAATGGTGTTTGGATGCTCTGCAAAACAGGGATTTTAAACCTGTACAAATTAATATCAGTTTGCTTAATGAAGAGCATCAGCCCTTAAAAACATGGAATGTATATAATGCATGGCCAAAGAAATGGTCGGTTTCCGATTTTAATTCGCAGGATAATTCGATAGTAATTGAAACGCTTGATCTGAGTTATAACTATTTCACACTGAACTGATATGTCACTTGAGATAAAAGAACTGAACATACGGGTTACTGTTAACCAGCCGCAGCCAGAAAGTGATTCGGCCGCTGTTGCCCTGAGCCAGGCTGACAAGCCGGATAATGAGGCTTTAATTCAGCAATGCATTGAGCAGGTAATCGAAATTTTTAACAACAAAAATGAAAGATGATGGCACAGGGAAAGCTCGAAAAAATAAAAATACTGGCTTATAATAATCCTGATTATGCTGATAGCCATAAGATAGGCGATACGTTTACTGCCATGGTAAATCCGGAAACCTACGTGCTGGATTATAAAGTTGAGTTTACAGAAGGCCAGGGAACAGGGACAAGTGCAGCAACACAGCGGTTTAATGTAAAAAAGCCTGAAGAAATGGCCTTCGAGTTTCTATTTGATTGTACAGGTATTATCAACGGAGAAAAAAAAGCAAGCATACATGAGGAGGTAGAGGCATTTAAGCAAATGCTGCTTGAATATGATAGCGCGTCGCATGAGCCGAAGCATTTCAAACTGGTTTGGGGAAATTTTATTTTCAAAGGGCGCTGTAATTCCTTAAGCATTACCTATAAGTTATTTAATCCGGATGGCAGTCCCATCAGGGCTATTTGCAAAGCCGGTTTTAAAGGTAGTGTTGAGGAGACCTTGCGGGTGGCAACAGAAAATCCTCAATCAGCTGATTTGACACATTATCGTACAGTAAAAATGGGCGATACTTTACCATTGATGTGTTATAATATTTATGGGGATTCGAAATACTATCTGCAGGTAGCCTGTGTTAATAAGCTTTACAATTTCAGGCATTTGATACAGGGTACAGAATTGTTTTTTCCCCCAATGGTAAAAACTCAGAATTAATATGCCTAATGAAAGAACGATCGCTTCTGATGAGCCTAAAAGTGTTTGTACATACACAATACTTTCAGAAGGGACTGAAGTGTCAAAAACCTATCATGTATTATCCATAATAGTGAGCAAAGAGATTAACCGGATTCCCTCTGCCACCCTCATAATACTGGATGGCGAACCCTCCAGGGGATCGTTTGATATTAGTAATAAAGATGATTTTGAACCTGGTAAAAGGTTAGAGATAAAAGCAGGTTACCGGAGTGATGAAGAAACAATTTTTAAGGGTATTGTTATTAAACACGGTATTAAACTCAGAAAAACAGCTTCGGTATTAATGGTTGAATGTAAAGATGAGGCTGTTAAAATGACCATAGCCGCTAAAAGTAAGTATTTCAAAGATGTAAAAGATAGCGAAGTTATAGAGGAGCTGATAAACTTACATGGAATAGAAAAGGATGTAGAAACAACACTCATTTCACACAAAGAAATTGTGCAGTACAATACAACAGATTGGGACATGATGTTATGCAGAATTGATGCAAATGGATTATTGTGTATTGCTGACGATGGTAAGTTAAGTATTGCTAAACCTGATTTTTCATCTGAACCGGTTTTGACAGTGCAATATGGAGCAACAGTGCATGATCTTGATGCTGAAATTGATGCCAGACTTCAGTTTAAATCAGTAAAGGCAAGTGCGTGGAATTCAACAGATCAGGAAATGCTTACCGGTGTTGAAGCAGAGGATCCCGGTGTGCCGGATACCGGAAATATTACAGCTGATACACTTGCGGATATATCGGGGGAGGAAAGTTTTCAATTACAGCACAGTGGTAAATTGAGCGAACAGGAACTTCAGCAATGGGCCAATGCTAAAATGCTCAAACATAAGCTGGCAAAAATAAGGGGTCGTGTTACTACCGACGGAACCGCAGCAGTTAAACCTGGAAAGATGTTTGAGTTAAAGGGGGTTGGTGAGCGTTTCGAGGGAAAATTGTTTGTAACGGGGGTTCGGCATCAGGTAGCTAAGGGCAATTGGCAAACTACCCTGCAATTTGGCATCAATCCCGAATGGTTTGTACAAACTTATCCGGTACAACAGCCATTAGCCGGTGCGCTGTTGCCTGCCATTCAGGGTTTGCAGATTGGTATAGTAACAAAACTGGAGGGCGATCCCGATGCTGAGGATCGCATTATGGTTCGTCTGCCTCATATTAATTCAGAGGATGAGGGGATTTGGAGCAGAATAAGCACTCTGGATGCAGGTAGTAACAGAGGAACTTTCTTCAGGCCTGAAATAGGAGATGAAGTTATTGTTGGGTTTATAAATAACGACCCGCGGCATGCTGTGATATTGGGTATGTGCAACAGCAGTAAAAATGCCGCACCATTAGAGACCAGTGATGATAATCATGAGAAAGGTTATGTATCCCGAAGTGGTATGAAAGTAATATTTAATGATGAAAAAAAGACGGTCTGCATTGAAACTCCTTCAGGGAATAAATTTCTTCTTTCCGAAGAAGATAAAGCCATAAAAATGGAAGATCAGCATGGAAATAAATTCAGCATGGATCAGGATGGGTTTAAAATAGAAAGTATCAAAGATATTGTGCTGAAAGCGGCAACAGATATAAAAGCAGAAGGGGTAAACATAAATTTAAAAGGAAGCGGAGGAGTTAAAGCTGAAGGTAGTTCAACAGCAGAAATATCTTCAGGAGGAAATACAACGGTTAAAGGATCGATTGTGAAAATTAATTAAGAATAAATGCCCGCAGCAGCAAGAGTTGGTGATATGCATGTTTGTCCGATGGTGACCGGAACGGTTCCTCATGTAGGAGGGCCGGTATTACCACCGGGTGCGGCAACAGTTTTGATTGGTGGTATGCCTGCCGCTTGTGTGGGTGATATGCTTACCTGTACCGGTCCGCCGGATACTATAGCTGCCGGTTCATCTACAGTTATGATTTGTGGAAAGCCTGCAGCAAGGATGGGAGATTCGGCAACACATGGCGGTTCAATAGTAGCAGGCTGTCCAACGGTAATAATTGGTGGTTAAATTTTTGTTATGGCAGAGGTAAAAACAAATGATTTCCTGGGGCGGGGCTGGAGTTTTCCGCCGGAATTTAATATTACATCTCAGTCAGTGGAAATGACAGAAAAGGTAGATGATATTTATAAGAGCCTTGAAATATTACTTACCACGAAGGTTGGTGAACGCATAATGCAGCCCAAGTATGGTTGTAATATGGATGAACTGATCTTTGAATCATTGGATACTGCCACAAAAACTATCATCATAGATAAAATCAAAACTGCTATACTCTATTTTGAACCTCGTATTGATGCTAAGAAGATAGAACTGAATACCGATAATGAATCTGAGGGAATTATTGTTTTGGAAATTGAATATGTGGTAAGGGCAACAAATTCGCGGTTCAATTTTGTATACCCTTATTACCGTAACGAAGGAACTGAATTACAATTTATTAGTACCAATAATCCTGTAGCATTTTAAGTCATGGCTTGTATAACTAACAAAAACCCTTTAAATCATGGCGGAACAAGCCAGGAGCAGCGTCTGCTCAACGAGATGAAAAGGGGATATGTGAGTATTGATGAGCGCGACTATGCCGATTGGATTGTCTTTGCCAGCAGGTTCTCTGCCTACCTTAATTATTATAATCTGGAAAATAAGGTTACTAATAATTGGCAGCCATTTTTCGAAAGTGATGTATCTGCAGTATTAGGTTCAATAGCTATACAAGACATTGAGGAGTATAAGCTCGAAATAAAAACCAGGTTTGATATTTTAAAAACTAATGAACAGCAGGTAAACCCTAAAAAAGAAAACTTAAGCGCTTTAATTGCGGGTGTACTTACTTTATCTAAAGCATTAGATTTCTATACTTCAAAACTGGCCGATGATAATCAACTGAAAATTAATATCCGGAACCTGGTTCATGTCAAATTACAACCAGCACTGCAAAAGCTGCTTGCATATTATAAAGGCGGAAAAAAATTGAACTTGGTTAAGGATAAAGATCAGCCCGGCTGGAAGGTCATTGGTATTCCGGTTGAAAAGATTTCTGCAATTCTGGCAGAAGGATTATCCTCTATGTGGTTTAAAAATGAGGCTAACTGGACAGATTTTTATACCGGTATTCCGGAGGATAAAAGCATTTATGGTGATCCGGCCTCAGATCCAATCAGAAAGATAGGTCATGCAGCCAATCATAATTTATTCAGAGGAATATTCGACCAATTTCTAATGTCCTATGCCAGGATCATTAAAGAGTCTGAAACTGCATTGATGCAAAGTTTAACTACAGTAAATAATCATACCCCTGATTATACACTATTCCTGAGTTTTTTACAACTTTTCCGATATTCAAAAGAACATATAAATACATTAACTCAGTCTCATTTAGACTTTTACTATAAAGATGTTTTAAGGCTTAAATCACAGCCTGAAACCCCTAATAAAGCACATATTCTGTTAGAGCTTGCTAAACAGGCAGATACCCATTTGCTAAAGAAAGGCACTTTATTAAAAGCAGGGAAAGATAGTCTGGGTAAAGAGGTGTTTTATGCAATGGAAAATGATGTAGTATTTAACAAATCGAAGGTTGTTAAACTTATGTCTGTTTACAGGGCTAATGCTACCGATAATTATTCTTCAATTAATAATGCCGGCAGAATATTCGCTTCGCCGGTTATCAATTCTGCTGATGGCCTTGGCGCTGAAATCGAAACTGAATTTAAGGAGTGGCATCCCTATATAAATAAGGATGCTGTTGAGGGTATAGTAACAAATATCAGGATGCCCATGGCACAGATTGGATTCTCTGTTGCATCCTCAAACTTATATTTAACTGAGGGGGAGCGGATAGTTAACATCAAATTTGCACCGGCATTTACGGCAGGTCAGCTCACTGCTTTAGGATCTGTTGAATGCTTTTTAACAACAGAAAAAGGATGGTATAAAGTAAGCGCTCATACCTGGAGCGCAGGTACAATCACCGGGCCCATAAATGCAAGTATTTTAACACTTAAAATTCCGGGAGATGTTGCCGCGATAACAAATTATAATGCATCTGTTCACGGGGGCTTGTTTAACTGTAATGTTCCGATGCTAAAGGTTTACCTGACTAATTCAGCTGATGTGATTTATAAGTACGATCTGCTTAAAGATATTAATGTCAGCAATATTGAAATTGAGGTTAAGGTTGGGCTTGATGATAATGATTTAATTATAAATGGCGGATTAAAAGATCTGCTTTTATCAAATGATTTTGGTGAGCTGGATCCTTCAAAACCTTTTCTTCCTTTTGGCCCGGCTCCAAAGGCAGGAGCTTCCCTCATTATTGGGAACAATGAACTGTTTAAGAAAAAAGCAAAACTTTATTTTAGTGTAGGCTGGAAAGATCTGCCTTCAACTACCAGAGCTATTGATTATGAGACGGCTGCTGCTGCAACAGATAACAGCCCCAGGGTAAGTTTATTTTCTCTTGAAAAAGGAATCTGGAAGGATCCTGATATAGAACTAAGCATACTTAGCGACTCGAATTTATCATCACCAAGCCCAAACATAAGCTTCCCATCTTCCTTTTACCAGTTGTCAGATAATGTTATTGCAGAATATTCTGAAAATTACAACCGGTATAATATCGCTTCGAATAAGGGTTTTCTGAAACTTAAGTTGAAGGAAGGGTTTGGTCATGCAGCTTATCAAAAGCAATTGACTCTCTATCTGATTGATAAGGCCAAGCCAACTCCTGCCGGTCTTACTGAACCAACAGAACCTTATACCCCTATGCTTGAAAGAATATCACTTCATTATAAGGCGCTTGTTACTACCGATATCAGTGATGCGGATGATTATGCTGATCGTCAATTACAATTCTTTCATCTGTATCCTTTTGGGGAAGCGGAACAGCACGCCGTTCTGAATGATGGTGCTGAAGTTTCTTTATTGCCGGATTTTAAAGGCAGTAATGAAAATGCCGGAGAACTGTACATCGGGATAGAAAATTTACAGGCAGGACAGAGTGCAGCTCTATTGTTTCAGGTATTGGAAGGAACCAGTAATCCTTTGCTCGACAAGCCCGAGAAACATATTACCTGGAGCTATTTAAGCAATAATACCTGGAAAAAATTCGATGATCAATCGGTAACAGATAATACTGGTCAAATCGTTCAATCAGGTATCATCTCTTTTGTTATTCCTGCTGACGCTGGTACAGACAATACCCTGTTGGAACCAGGTTATATCTGGCTGCGGGCGGCTGTAGAAGAGCAGGCAGAAGCAGTTTGTAAGATACTATCTGTAGATGCACAGGCGGCAGTGGTTACTTTTGTATCAAATAATAATGCTTCTGACTTTCAGCAGACTGCTTTGCCGGCCGGCAGTATTTCAAAATTGAAAGAGGCTTCCTCAGCAATTAAAAAAATTAAACAGCCATATCCTTCTTTTGGAGGTCGTTCTGCCGAAACCTCTGAACAGTATTTTATCAGGGTAAGTGAGCGTTTGCGTCATAAGTCCAGAGCCATAACGATTTGGGACTATGAACACCTGATACTTGAAGCTTTCCCTTCGATACATAAGGTTAAGTGCCTGAATCATACTAAATATTCAGGCAATGATTATAATGAACTTGCACCCGGGCATGTAACAATAATTACGATTCCTGATTTAATAAACCGCAATGATGCAAATCCGCTGCGCCCTTATACAAATCAGAATGTTCTGGAACAAATAGAAGCATTTTTAAAAAAGAAGATTTCCTGCCACATAAAACTGGATGTCAGACATCCTCAGTTTGAAGAAGT
Source organism: Daejeonella sp. H1SJ63 (assembly GCF_029360775.1). GTDB lineage: Bacteria > Bacteroidota > Bacteroidia > Sphingobacteriales > Sphingobacteriaceae > Daejeonella. Next base: position 79,155 of record NZ_JARKMZ010000039.1, read on the forward strand.
GAGACTGGAATTCAAATTAAAGTTGATCAGCGGGCTCGAGTTTAATTATTACCGCGAATTATTGCAGAAAGAAATAACTGAGTTTCTTACACCCTGGGCGTATGGTAAGGCAACAGATATTGTCTTGGGAGGTAAGGTACATAAATCTGTTCTCATAAATTTCATAGAGGAGCGCAGCTATGTAGATTTTATAACTGATGTGAAGATGTATCATCGGACTGATGAAAGTCTTACCGAGAGTTCTGATACTGATACTATTGAGGCCTCAACTGCCAAATCTGTTTTAGTATCGGCACCATCATCAAAACATACTATTTGTGAGGTAGGAGTAGCTTGTGTATTAATGTAAGTGCCGGGGGAATTTAATGATATACGAAATACCGAAAAGAAACTATGGCTGAAAATATTACCATATTGAAAAATCCGGTTCTTAACAACAGTGAAGACTTTAACTTCCTGCGTTCAAAAGGAATGGAATATATTGAAGCTTTGAGCAGCAGCTTATGGACTGATTACAATATACACGATCCGGGTATCACTCTTCTCGAGTTACTTTGTTATGCAATTACCGACCTTGGCTATCGGACATCTTTTGATATTAAAGATATTCTTGCTGAGGCACCAGGTGTAAAAGCTGATCATAATAAGCAGGCCTTTTTTACCGCCAGGGAAATTCTTACGGTCAATCCCTGGACAATTCAGGATTATCGCAAGTTACTGATTGATATCGACGGGATAAAAAATGCATGGCTCTTCTGTAAGGAGATCTCTTGTGATGATCTCCTGATTTACGCCAATTGTGCCAAAAGTATATTGCAATATTCGCCTCCAACTGAACATCAGATAATAATTAATGGCTTTTATGATGTTCTGATTGAATTTGAGGAAGAAGAAGGTGTGGGAGATCTTAACAGTGGTAAGATAAAGTATAATTTCAGTTTTATTACTGATTCGCTTAACCTGGAATATTCAACTGCTGCAATCGAAATGCGTTTGCCGGCCTGGCATGATTTAGAGGCAAATAAGTCCGTTTACAAATCATTCAGGAACACTGATACTGTAATTACAGGCATTATAGTCAAGTTTATTTCTGGCAATAAAGGCGATAACTCCAATATTCCTCAAAATGAGCTGGCCAGAGCCTTGCGTAAACCGCTTTATGCGACAATTGATATCATTTATGCTGCCGATAAGGCTGATTTAACAGTCACAGAAACATTAACCCTTCCGGATACTCCATTTACAGTTTCGTTCGGCAGCGAATCCGATAGAAAAATTATACAATTGAGCGATCTTGAATTAGCTATTGAAGATTCTTCGGCATCAGGAATTATACCCAAATACCTTGAAAAAATTAAGAAGGCTGATGAAGTCATAGCGGAAACAAGGTCATTACTGCATCAGCATCGTAATCTCTGTGAAGATTTTTGTTCTGTAAAAGGTATAGAAGTTGAAGACATGGCAATCTGCGCTGACATGGATCTAAGTTCTGATGCAGATATCGAACAGGTGATGGCCCGGGCCTATTACCTGATAAGTCAATATTTTAGTCCTGATATCCGCTTTTACTCCCTGAAAGAACTGCTTCAGACAGGCATAGCTGTTGAGGAAATATTTGAAGGGCCGAAATTAAACAGCGGATTTATTAATAATAATGAGCTGGACCAGACCCGGCTTAAAGAGGAACTATATACCTCAGATATAATCAATCTGTTAGCTGATATCCCGGGAGTAATCGCTATCAGGAACCTGGTTATTGTAAAGTATGATAAAGAAGGCAATCGTATTCAGAGCGAATCCTGGACGATGCCGGTTACATTGAATCATCAGCCCCGCTTGTATATTGAAGGCTCCAAATTTTTGTTATTTAAAAATGGTCTTCCTTTTCTTCCCGACAAACTGGAACTATCTGATTCACTTCAGGTTATCAGAGGGATGAATGTACATCTTCAGTTCTCAGTAACTGATAATGATCTGCCTGTTCCTGAAGGAACATATTACCAGCTGAATAGCTATCAGCCGGTACAATATGGTTTGCCTTTAACCTACGGACTGGGCGATGAGGGTTTGCCTTTGAATGCCCCGGATAAAAGACGTGCACAGGCAAAGCAACTGAAGGCCTTTCTGCTTGTATTCGAACAGGTTCTGGTTAATTACCTGGAACAATTAAGTCATGTAAAGGACTTATTTTCACTGGATAAAACTGTTTTAAAAACATATTTCAGCCGGCTTCTTGACAATGATGATATCAATGGTATTAGCGATTTGTATGCTCTGGTGAATGGTGCAATATTAGATCAAACAACTCTGGATGATTTAACAGAGTCTAAAACAGTTTTTCTCGACCGCAGAAATCGCTTTCTGGATAGTCTGATGGCCCGTTTTGCCGAGCGTTTTACCGATTATGCATTAATGCTTTATTCTTATGAAGGGAATAAAAAACTGGCAGATGAAATTCTTATAAACAACAAGATCAGCTTTCTCAAAGATCTGCCTTTCATGAGTGCTAACAGGGCCAGGGCATTTAACTATAAAGATGCCGGACACGTATGTGATAATGAAAATATTGCCGGTTTAAAAATGCGGATTGAGCGCCTCTTAGGTCTTAAAAAGGCCAGAGACTATTTCGAGTTGTATGAAGAAAAGGATATAGACAATGTTTCATTCGAACAAAGGTGGCGTTTGGTTGATGATGACGGGAATATTTATATCAGCAGCAGTACCAGATATACAGACCCCGATTTAACTCTTGCTGAAGCAAAAGCACAAAAAGAAATAGATGAGGTACTGAAGTATATCACAAATGAAGGCAGCTTTGAGATAAAGAAGGAGAAGAAATGGATTCTTAATTTAAAAGACGGGACCGGAGAGACCATAGCCACACGTAAACAAAGTTTTCTCACAGAGGCAGCGGCAAAAGAGGCCCGTGATGAAATAATAAAATATGTTAAGCAGTTACAGCTTTCCAATAAAATATTTATTGTAGAACATCTTCTATTACGTCCCCGAAATATGCCCGGCACTGAAGTTGTGAATGGTGATCCTTTTTTGGGTATCTGTATCCCGGGGAACTGTGATTTATGCGGTCAGGAGGATCCATACTCATTCAGGATGACTATCGTTATGAACGGGGAAGCTGGTCTGGCAAATTCGGGTATCGCATTCCGCCGCTTTGCTGAAGATACAATCCGGATGGAAATTCCCGCACATCTGGCACTTAAAATTTGCTGGGTAAGTAACCTGCAGCTGGAAAAATTTGAACAATTGTATTGTGCCTGGTTAAATGAACTTGCAAAGAATGAACAGGATACATTAGCCTTACATACCAAACTGACTCTTCTCCTGAATGAATTTATAAAGCTTAAATCAGTTTACCCTAAAGCTTCTTTGCATGATTGTGCAGATGGCAACGACGAAAACAGGGTGTATCTGGATCAAACAATAATATAGAAATTTAAAACCTTTGTTATGTTAGCTTCAAAACTCAATTACCCGGAATTTGTTCCAGATCAGCTGCTTAGCTCGGAACATTTGAACCAGCTGTTCGAATATCTTGAGGAGCAGGGCAGGCTTAGCAGAACCAACTTGATTGGTATTGGTATAGTATGTGGTTTGGAGCTTCAGCCTTCTGCCGACGGGAAGTCAATATACATCACCAAAGGTTGCGGTGTAACATCCGAAGGGTATTTAATTTCTGTTGAGGGGATTAATTATACAAAATATAAGGATTTTAATGCTGTGCAGGACAGACTTTACAACAGGTTTGTTGATAGCGGAAGACAGCCCCGTTTTCATATTGATGAACTGAAACAGGACTCAGTAGAGGATGCGACTAGTCTTGACGCTGATTTCCTGAAAAATAAAATTGTTCTGCTATTCGTCGAAATTCTTGAAGAAGGTGCCAAGAATTGTAATCCTAATTCCTGTGATGATAAAGGTATTAATGTAACAGTAAGTTTCAAGCCTCTGCTGATTGATATAAACGATGCCAAGTCCCTGCAGAGTGGTAATAATGGAACTTCAAATAACAAAATCCGGAATCTTGATGAACTGAGAATGCCAAGGTTTGATGTGCCGGCGACTTTACTGGCTGATACATCAGCAATATTTGAAGTGTACCAAAAGGTTTTAAATACTACCTTTCTTACCAAAACAGAATCGGTTTTAACAGAAGCCTACAACACAATTGCGCCTTTGGTGCTGGATATTTATCCGGCTAATCCCTTTAATAATCTGTCGGGCAGCTTTAATTTTATTAATGATAAAAGCATAAGCGGCAAACAGCTAATTAATATTCAATATTATTATGACCTTTTCTCAGACCTTTTGCTGGCCTATGAAGAGTTTCGTCATGTTGCAACCCGGGCCATCAGCATGTGTTGCCCTGATAGCAATTTGTTTCCCAGACATCTAATGCTTGGATTAGCCAGTGTGGATACTTTAAAATCTACAGGTGAGTATAGAGATTATTTTATTCCATCACCTGTTTTGAATTCAAATTTATACCTGACAAGGGAATTAAGGTCCTTATTTACACGTATGGCATTGCTGATAGAAAAGTTCTCTCTTCCACCGGTTACAGCGGGTGATTTTAAGGAGAAATATCAGAATGCAAAACGGGTCAGGATTACCCCCACTAAATTTGGTGCTATACCTCTTTCTGAAAAATCAATACCTTTTTATTACAATCCGGTTGTTGGTGATCTTAAATTATTCCGCTTTTGGAATTATGAAAAAACAAGTCTGGGCAGGGAAAAACGAATTTTATCATACAATGTTCAGGATTATAATACCAGCGATGATGATATTATGAATCCTCTTAATTATGATTTAGAACCTAATAATTTTCTCAGAATAGAGGGACATGTAGGCATGAATTATAAGGAAGCCCTGAGAAGTATTATTTCCATTAAAAATGAAAAACGTTTGCCATTTGAGGTTATCGCCTTAAGCGGAGATGTTAAATCCTTACGCACACAGATCAAAGAATTATCGGCCGGGGCAAAAGGTGATTTATTAAACGATTTGGGTTCTGAAAAAATAAAATGCCAGTTTAAAGATCTCGAATCCATATATGATACACTGGCTACAGGCTTTACCTGCACCTTGTGCGGTGAAATGAAATACTTTTATAATATGCCTGGGGGAAATACAACTTTACCTGCCCCTTCATCTGTTATACCTCAGGTACCTCTGTTAAAAAAATGCGATAGGAGGTTCAGATTTAAAGCAAATTCGCTTGGGCATGAGTTTGAAATATATTATAACGAAATTAAAGATGATGATTACATCGGCTCAAATGTTTTGCTGAATAATCAAACTGACCTTAAAGATGGCGAACAAAATACTGCCGCTTATGCCTTATTGTACTATATCGAAAAGCTTTCAGAAAGTATTTCTTCGAATCTTGGTAATTTTGATATAAGGATTTTTATCAGACGGCAGACGGACCTCATCAGGGTTGCTGAATATTTGAAAAATTTAATTAGCAAAGCTAAGGCAACAAATATCGGCATCTTAACTGAAGATATAATTGACCATCTGGATGTACTGATTTACAACTGTAAACAAGTTCAGTTTTTATCATTATACCGTGATTATTTAATCCGCTTGTTCTCTGTCCTTTTACAGCAGAAATTTGCATTTTTTATCAGAAAGCATCCTGGAATACAGCATAAAGCCGGTGTAAGCGTAGGGGGCACTTTTATATTAGTTTATCATGAAGAGGTAATTGAACCGGAGAAAAAAGAAATCACCAATTCAATGGAAAAGAGGTACGTAGAGTCGTCAGATTCAACCAATTCAAAGTCGGGTGAAGAAGCTTCGAACAGGTATACAGCAATTGACCCCGAAGATGATGACGATCTATTTTCCAAAAACGATGTAGAAGTGCTTCGTGAATTGTTTAACGAAAAGGATATTAACCAGAACTTAGAGAACTTAATTGGCGAAATAGATCATGGAACTGTAATAGCTGATTTTTATCTGCCTTACCTGTGTTATTCTGATTGTCAGCCAATTAACTTTATTATAAATGAAAGTAAACCGCCAGCAGAGAAGCCTAGCATTGATATAAAAATTAAAGAATTCTGTTCTGATGATAAACAGGCCTATGCAGTGTTTGTTTCGCCTGAAGGTGGAAACTTAAGCGGAGAGGGTATAGTTACAGCCGCCGATAATACGGTTACTTTTCAGCCATCAATCGTTGATCTTCAGACCGGTACTCAGAAAAGTATAAAAATTATTTATACAAAAGATGGAGAAACCGTTTCAGTTGATGTTTTAGTTTTTAAGAAACCAATTGCTGCATTTGACTTTAAAGGAGGCATTAATGTAAATGAGATAAGCTTTATCAATAAATCTCAATTTGCCGACAAGTTTGAATGGGATTTTGGGGATGGTGGAACATCTGATGAGAACAGTCCGAAGCACACTTATACTACTAATGGAACCTTCACTGTTAAATTGAAAGTAAGCAATGGAATATGTTCAAATACGGTTAGCAAACCGATAGACATAAAAGTTCCGGTAGTTAAAACCTGCTTAACTGTGAGCCAGATAATTGAAGCATTTAAGAAATTAGAGTCCCTTGATCTTCAGCTTTTTAGAGTTTTTGTTAATGCTTATCCTTCTTATCAGGATATTGCTGCATTTTTTAAAGAATTTGAACAGATTTCTACCGAAGAAACCGATAAACAGATTGAATTTTTAGCTGTTCAGGAAATAAATGCCAGAATTAACGAATGGCTGGAAAAACTGATTGAACTGGTACTGAACAGTGATTTGCAGTTAATTGCTGCAAACTTATACAGGATCCTCGAAAACCTTACCATGTATATTTCCTGTATTCAGAAAGAAGATGTGAATTCAGCTAAGGTTTCCATGGCAGGTACATTTGATTTAATCATCAGTCAGATCGAAATGATCAAATCACTTCCTGACCTTTCTGATCCTTTGAAAGAGCTGATAAAGACTCTTACAGAAGACCTGTCTGCTGAGTTGACAAGGATCAAAGACAATAAAGAAGAGAGCAGTAAGCCTGTTTATTTTGAAATAATTCAAAAATTACTTGAGCTGATAAAATCAATCAATTTGTAAAGTGACTTCAACTAATGGAAATATTATCCGGAAGCAGATCATTGATGTAATTGTCAATGCACCTGTTAATGGTTTTGAGTTTCAAAACGAAGTTGAAAGCCTTTGCCGGCTTAAATTGAAGACCGGACTGGAAAACTTAATGCTTAAATATGGTTCAATGGAGGATGTAATCTGCATTGATCTGTTGTTTGCGGAGGTTGAATATAATAGTATGGAGGATTTTCAAAATTTGTTTGCGGAGAAGATATTAGCTGAAATTGAAAAGCAACTGGATGAAAAAATAAGTTATTCGGATGCATCAAATACTGATTTAAATTGGTCAAAAGCAGACAGATTGCTTAATTTATTGATTTTTTATCTCCGCAAAGGATTTTTACCCTGGTGGAGCACTGTTAAAACATCATCTGATTGGCAGGCACAATTAAATAAGCTTATTTCTGAGGGAAATGGACCCGCTAACTGGACGATACTTTACCCGCCACTTAAAGAAAGTGGGGTCAGAACGCGGTTATTGGAGATTCTTAACCAGGAGCAGTTTTGGAAATTGATTAAGAGTTTAACAGAAGTTAACACGGGCAGTCTCAGGGCTGATTATGAAATTATCCTGAGCACTTTTAAGGACGCCAAAGAAAAGCACATTTTGGGACAGCTTTATAAAAACCTTTTATTATACTCAATTTCCGAAGCCGGAAATGGCAAAACTCTTATTGATTTGTTTTCAGGTATCCTGACGAATGATATTGAATTAAAATACCCTGAGCTGCTTTCCTTAATTATTATTGATAAGATTAATACGCCTGCATTAAGAGGTTTTATGGTTAAGGCAATGCGAAAATCTGTGAATAATCCTTTGGAGATTCGCACAAAAGAAACAAGATCAGCTGATAATACAAAACTTGAAAAAAATCAGCCTGCCGAACGCGGCTTCAAACAAGATAGCCCAACAGAAAAGGATGAAATTTATATTAATAATGCCGGTTTAGTCATTGTTTCGGCCTTTTTACCTATGTTTTTTAATGATATCCGACTAATTTCAAAAGCAGGAGTTTTAGACAGTAATAAGGCAATCGCAGTGATGCAATATATTGTCAATGGCCGGGATGAATATGAAGAATTTGAAGCAGTGTTAGCTAAAATACTATGCGGAATAGAAATAAGTGATCCGATTTCAAAATATAGGTTAAGCAGAAAGGAAAAGCGTAAAGTAAAAGACCTGCTGGAATCAGTTGTGGAACATTGGGCGGCATTAAAAAGCACTTCTGCAGATGGATTAAGGGCTTCATTTTTACAAAGGGAAGGCAAATTGAATTTTAAAAATAATAACTGGAACCTGAAGGTTAAGCAGGAAGCTTATGATATGCTGATACCCCATATTCCATGGAATATCAGTCTGATAAAACTGCCCTGGATGAAGTGCATGCTAAATGTAGAATGGACATAGAAATATTGGGATAATAAATAAGGGTTTTATAGAATATAATTAAGGCATAATTAAAACAGATCAGCAAGGTGTTCGCAGCCCCAGAAAGTACGACAAAAAGCACAAGTATTGCCCGGAAACAGGCAGATACCAGTACCACTTTTTTTCGGAAGGCTGATGAAGCAAGTTTTTTTGGAGAAAAAAAATCGGATGCGTTTTTTGGGCCGTCTGTACAGGCTAAATTAAATATCAGTCAGCCTGATGATCCCTACGAAAAAGAGGCCGATCAGGTAGCCGATACCGTCATGCGGATGCCGGAACCAGCCACTCAGATTGCCGGGGACACAGGGGAAGAAAAATTACAGCTAAAGGAAGATGATGAGCAAGAGGAAGTAATCCATCCCAAACTGCAGATCCCTCAAATAAGTGCAGTCCAGTGCAAAGAGGAGGAAGAAAATCTTCAGGCAAAATTCTATAACAGTATTTACAGAAAGAGTTATGACGAGAATTTTGAGTTTAATGATACCACTAACGAGGGATCCGGAGAACAATATTCGATTAATAGAAAATCTATTTCCTTATTTCAGTCAAATGTAATACAGTGCAGCGGGAGAGGTCCCCCGCAAACTTCATCATCCTTTGAACATACATTAAGCAGCTCCAATGGAGACGGAAGCGCAATGTCACCTGAAACAAGAAGTTTTATGGGGAGTCGCTTCAATGCCAATTTTGATGATGTTCGTATACATACAGGCAGCAGGGCAGAAATGCTGAGCAGCAGTATCCATGCCCATGCTTTTACGCATGGCAATGATATCTATTTTAACAGCGGTAAATATTCTCCGAGTACCGCTGAGGGTGGGTTATTGCTTGCCCACGAGCTTACTCATACCATCCAGCAGGGTGCCAGTAAAACGAATCAAACATCGGCCGTAGTCGCAAGGAAAGCAATTATCCAGCGAAGTCCCAATACAGGTTCTTCTGTTCCTCAATTAAATAATGCCCTTGCAAAAGCTAAGGGAGAAGAAGGTAAGGTCAATGCCAACAGGGAAGGACCTGATGGCTATCGTGAAGGATGGGAACGATTATTAGAATATTTCAAAACAACTTTTGGTGAGGATAAGATTATAAGTGGAAGCGGCGGAACTGCTGTAAGCGGTGCAGTGAGTGAGATGGATATCAAGAAAAAGCGGCAGGCGATGGGTATGCGTCCTAATCAGCCAAGGCCAAGCACAGATGACAGAGTGATGCGCGATGCCATGCCAAGCTGGTGCGGCATATTCGTATTCTGGGCCTTAAACAAAGGTGGAATCCCAATGAAGAAATGGGAGCTTGGTGGCCGGATGGTTACACCTGATGCATCCCGGACACCGGGAGAAATGCCTCAAACCGGTGATATTGCCTATCGAAATGAGTTTTCTCATTTTGCAATTGTTGAGAAAGTAACCGGCAGTACAGTTACAACGGTCAATGGAAATACATCCGGTGAGGACAACCTTGGGGCACAGGTACAAACCCGTGATCATCCTTTGTCCGGCTGGACCGCCTTTTTCGATCCTTTAAAATTAAAAACCGGTGCTCTTGGTGATGGTGAAGGAACCCAGGTTGAAGAAAAACCAAAAACTATAAAAGAATTAAGGAAAGAGTTGTTCAATATCGACAGAAAAGAAGATACTGATCGGGATGAAATAACAGTTTCAGGCGATCATACAGCTATTCAAACCAAACCTGAGTTAAGCAATTGGAATGTTAGTGGCAAAGGCGATCTTGTTCAATTGCAGAATGCCAATCTTAACCGGGAAAATGAAATTCAGCCCAAAGAGGAAGGAGAACAGGAGGATGAAATATCAGGAGGGCTGATTGAGCATAGTTTGCAAAGAAAAACGACCTCTGTAATACATCAATTACCTTTTAATAAGCCAGGGGGTTCAATCCAGTCTAAGGAATCTGCGACCCCGGCGTATTCTATTTTAGCAAACAACGCCTCAAATAGCACATCTTTTGTACAAAAACAGGAAGAAATCTCAGAAAATAACCGTGGCCCGCCGGTTTTGCAAAGAACAAGCAGTGACTCTGTTCAATGTTCATGGTTTGATGATGCATTTTCTGCCGTAACATCTTTTGTTGCCGAAACTCTGGAAGCCGGGAAACGTTTGTTCCTTAACGAGGCCAGAGATTTTGTTATGGCTATACCCGGTTATCGTGCGCTCAGGGTAATTTTAGGCGAAGATCCGATTACCGGTGAAGAGATCGAACAGAATGGTCACACCTTTATTGAAGCCGCATTCGATATTATGCCTGGCGGCAGATTGCTGCATCAGAAACTGAATGAACTTGGTGCATTAAATGATGCGGCCTTATGGGTTGATCAGCAGATTGCAACCGTCCATGGATTGGTGCAGGGAGTAATTAACCGTGTTAGTCAGTTCATTGAGAGTTTAAGTTTAGAAAGACTGGCATCTCCGCGCCAGTTGTTTGAAGAGGCCGGAAATATTATATACTCAACCATTCAGAGTATTATTGATTTTGCTATTACCGCCGCTACCGAATTGCTTGAAACCGTTAAGCGATTCCTTCTAACTCAAATTGTAGAATTCGTCAGAAATCATACTACAGCTTATCCGCTCTTAAGGGTTGTCCTTGGTCAGGATCCGATAACCGACGAGCCCGTAGAACGAAATGGTACTACTATCCTGAGTGCATTGCTTGAACTGGGTGGTGAAGAGGGAATTGCCCAGCGTACCCAAATGCAGGAAACCGGAACCTTCCAGAAGGTAGCCGACTGGATAGATCGGGGTATAGGTGTATTCAGTGATGCTTACGATCAGATAAAAACCGGATTTACTACTATTTGGAGCAGAGTTTCAATAGAGAGCCTGATGCATCCTGTTGATACCTTCAATATGATTTATGATCAGTTTGCTGCACCGGTACAAAGGGTTTGGGATTTTGTAAGGGATACTGCTATAGTCATCCTCCGCTTTATCAAGGAGGTCTTAATGCGAAGATTATCCACCTGGGCAAGAACAGTCAGAGGTTTTGCCCTTGTTACAGTGATCATCGGAAAAGATCCTTTCACTGATGAAATTGTTCCGCGTACCATGGAAAACCTCATCAGAGGATTTATGAGTCTGATGGAGGGTGGGGAGGAACAGTTCAATCAGCTCAAAGAATCCGGCGCGATAGAACGTACCACTGCACGCATAGAAGCGGCAGTTGCCCGACTGAATATGACTCCGGTTTATATCGTGCAGCTCTTTACCAGTTTGTGGAACTCCTTTAGTTTAAACGATCTTGCTCAACCTATACAAGCTTTTGAACGGATTATAGCCCGGTTTGGAGAGCCAATCGGCAGGCTGATTGCTTTTGTAGTCGAGATTGTCAGGATTGTCATTGAAGTAATTCTGCAGGTGATGAACTTCCCTATTGCCCTGATAGGTAACATCATCACCAAAGCCATGCAGGCATTTGATATGATCAAGGCAGATCCGGTGGGCTTCCTTAAGAATTTGCTGAAAGCCATCAAGCAGGGCTTTATGCAGTTCTTTGATAATATTTTAAAACATCTGATGGCTGGTCTGGTGGGCTGGCTAACCAGCGAATTAAAGGATTCAGGAGTAAAAGCACCTGAAGATTTTAGTTTACGCGGAATTATCGGCTGGGTGCTTGAAGTTCTCAACATTACGATGGAGAAAATATGGGAAAAACTGGCTGCCCATCCGCGTATAGGTCCTGAAAGAGTAGCCCGGATCCGGAGTATGATCAATACGCTTGAGGGGATCTGGACATTCATCAAAGATGTGCAGGAAAGAGGAATGGCTGCTATCTGGGATAAGATAAAAGAACAGCTTACCAATTTGTGGGATACTGTTCTGGGTGCAGTCAAAAACTGGATCATGGAACAGATTGTTACCAAGATGGTGACCAAGCTGTTATCAATGCTCGATCCGACAGGTATTATGGCTGTAGTAAACAGTGCGATCGCTTTATACAGCGCGATACAATCATTCATGAAATACCTTCGTGAGATGCTTGAGATCGTCAATTCATTTGTGGAAGGAGTGGTGGAAATAGCCAGTGGAAATACCAAACGTGCAGCCGATTATCTGGAAGGAACATTAGCCAGAAGCATACCGGTTATTATTGGATTCTTAGCTAACCAGGTTGGACTAAGTGGTATTGGAAGAAGAATAGGAGAGATGATTGAAACCGCCCGTAATTTGGTGGATCAGGCATTAACCTGGCTGGTGAATAAAGCCGTAGATGTTGGAGGAAGATTACTTGAAATGGGAAGATCTGCTGCGAATACTGTTCTGGGTTGGTTAGGCTTCAAGAAGACCTTTCATCTTGCTGATGGAGAAGAGCATGAGCTGTATTTTGAAGGGGAATCGCCAACGGCTGCTATCACTCTTGCCAGTAAAGATCCAAAAACCCTGCAGTCTGTTATCGCTTCGAAATCATGGTTAGGAAAGAGCATACCTGATCCGAAAGTTGCTCAAATTCAAGCGGAGGCTACTTATATTGATGCACGAAGGGCGAATCAGACGGTTACAGCCGGCACAGAAATAAAAGCGGCATTTGATAGAATTATAGCTGTTTTAAATACCATTACAGGTAATCCTGTTCCCTCTACTTTAGCTGCTGTACAGGAGACGAGAGGAAGTGGCACAGCTTTAATGGGGCGACACGTGTTCATTAATCCATTGAGTTTAAATCCGGGTGGATTGGTTGGTACGCAGCCCACTATGGACTCTGATATGGGTGCTGAATTGCTGAGACGATATCCGGGAAAATTAGTTGAAGGCCATCTGTTAAATCACAATCTCCATGGACCAGGTAATCAGCGCTGGAACCTTACTCCAATATCCCATGCAACTAATAATGCAATGAAGTTGAAAGCAGAAAATCAGGCCAAATCTAATGTTTTATCTCAGGGTAAAGTGATTTCCTACAGGGTCAGGGTAAATTATAAAGCTGATCTTGATCCATCAGCTTCTACCTATCCAGAGGGTCAAATTGCGGATAGTATTGATATGACTGTACAGGAACTCGAGTTTAAAAATAATGCCTGGGTACCAATGGCAACACAACCTGGATGGGCCATTGCAGCCAGTGGTAATATTCAGCATGATACATCTGGTATACCTGGTTTTGGCGGATCTGTTGCCTCAATGAAAATAAACTTAAATACCGGTAGCAGAAGAGACCTGGAAAGATTACCTGCAATAGGGCAATCTAAAGTTAACGCCATACTAGCTTACCGTTCAACCAATTTATTCACTCAGATTGATGATTTATTAAAAGTTCCGGGTATAGGCGAAACAGCAGTAAATAGCATTAAAAATGATCCCAATGTAGAAGTTTAGTTAATCCCCGTGCAACCTGAAAATAATGACATTATTGATAATTGATAGACTTTGGATATATCGTAAAAAACATTTCTAATAAAAAATCAAACATAATCCTAAATCTATTGTAGAAATATAAATGGTTTAAACAGAATGATATAATTAATAAAAGATCATGAAAGCTTCACCAACCCGCATCATCTATCGCCGCAGAAGATCTTCTGCCGATGGTGTTTTTTTCAGAAAAGAAAACAAAGCCGACCAAAGCTTTTTTAGCGATCCGGCTCATGAACCCTTCTTTCAACAGGTTCCGGTAACAGTTCAACGAAAATGTGATACTTGCGAAGAAGAAGAAAAATCTCTTCAGCGCAAGCCACTGAAAGAAGAGGAAGAAAAGAAACTTCAACGCATCCCGGATAAAAAAGAGGAAGAAGAGAAGAAAAAAGTCCAATTGAAATCCGGGGATAAAAAAGAAGAAGAGGAAAAGAAACTTCAGAAGAAAGAAAAGGAGAAGGAAGAGGAAAAATTGCAACTAAAAGAAGCGAATGGTAAAGCTGCCGCAACAAATACACCAGCTTATCTGAATACTCTCAATAGTAAGGGCAGTGTTCTGCCCAAAAAAACTCAGCATTTCTTTCAGAGTCGTATCGGGCACGACTTCTCAGCAGTGAAAATACATACCGGTACTGAAGCCGAAGCCTCTGCAAAAGAAGTAAATGCGAAGGCCTATGCTTTTGAAAATCATATTGTATTCAATAAGGGTGAATACAACCCGGCTACGCGGGAAGGAAAGTGGTTACTGGCTCATGAACTGGTACATACCATACAACAGGGCAATGCATCCATCTCAAAGAAAGAGAAAGATGAATCCGGGGCACCATGTACAGCCGGATCCGTTGATCTGGAAGCTGAAACAACTGCCGGTTTTGCAAAGAAGGCAGGAAGCGTTGTGAACGAAAAAACCAGGAAAAGCAAGGGATGCACAGATTGTGAGGATGAATGTGTAAACATTACCGGTACTTTAAAGGTTCCGTTTAAAGCAAGTACTAAAATTAGTTTACCGGCAGTACCCGGAAATCTTAGTCCATGTCAGCAGGACAGAGTACATGCCGCAATAAATGGTCCTTTACTTAAACATGAAAAACAGCATGTAAAAGCCTTCGAAACTTTTGATGGTACCGCATCACTTGCTATCAATTTCATTGGTTGTGAAAGTGATTATACATCTTATCAGGAGAATCTGGCAGAACAGGAATTTCAGAGAAGGAAATCTTCTGCAGAGGCTAAAAGCGCAGCCCTCGACCCATTTACTGTACCTGTAGATTTATGCTGTACAGACAAGCCTAAAAAGTGATTGTGCAGATTTTTTTTTTTAACTTAGAAATAAAAACGGTGCTATATCCAGTTCATAAAAACAGACCGGCTCAATCTTCGGTTGAGAATGCATTGACCAATATCAGGGATCTGCTTGCCTGGCGAATCCAATCGCATTTTAATGAGAGTCCTGCAGATCTGGATAAGTGGTTGGAAAAAAATGGTAATGAACTTATTCCTGCTGATCTTAAAGTAAACCTTCCTGCTCTTAATAACGAAGAATGGATAGTTATTATGCTTTCTCTTATTCCTCATATTCAAACTAATTTTTTTGAATCTGTCATCCTCGGGCATCTTCCTTCAGGGGGCGACTTTCCGGAGTTTGGCGGAGTAAAAGCCAGTAACCATCGCGGCATGCTTCCTACGGGTGAGACTATCCAGTTTATACTTTCGGGCACTGATATCGAAAAGCGCTTGCAGGTACAGGATATGTTCCGTGAGCAGCATATTTTCTTTAAAGAAGGAATTTTGTGGCTTGAACCTGTCAAAGAAGGCGAACCTGTAATGAGCGGCCGTATAATCCTTGCGCAGGATTGGATAGAGAAATTGATTTTTGGCAGGGAAAGTGCACCACGTTTCGGACTCGATTTTCCTGCCAAACATATTACCACAAGTATGCTTTGGGATGATGTTGTACTGCATCCGCGTACAGTACAGCAGGTTAATGATATCAGTAACTGGCTGGAACATCATCATAAACTGGATGATGATGAAAACCTTAAAAGAAAGATAAAACCGGGGTACCGTGTTTTATTTTACGGTCCCTCCGGAACAGGTAAAACTTTAACTGCCGCTTTACTTGGCAAGCAGTTTAAGAAGGATGTTTACAGGATAGACCTTTCTCAAATTGTAAGTAAGTTTATAGGCGAAACCGAAAAAAATCTTGAAGGAGTTTTCAAAAAGGCGGAAACTAAAAACTGGATATTGTTTTTTGATGAGGCTGATGCGCTTTTTGGTAAACGTACAAATGTGCAGAGTGCGCATGATAAATATGCAAACCAGGAAGTCAGCTATTTGCTTCAGCGTGTGGAAGATTATACCGGCCTGTTGATCCTTGCATCAAATTTTAAGAATAATCTTGATGATGCCTTTATTCGCCGTTTTCATTCTGTGGTACACTTTCCGATGCCGAATACCACTGAACGGCATATTTTATGGCAAAAATCAATGCCTTCAGGATTAAAAAAGCATTCTTCAATTGACTTGTCAGAATTATCCGGTAAATACGAACTTAGCGGGGCCTCAATTTTAAATGCAGTACACTTTGCAGTCCTTCAATGTTATTCCAGAAATGATAATACACTTTATCATAAAGATCTGGTTGAAGGTGTCCGAAAAGAATTTTTGAAGGAAGAAAAATCAATTTAATCGGAATAATATATTTTTCTGAATCGATTATTATATACTCCGTCAGTTTAATCTTGAAATATTAATTTTCCTAAAGAGCTGATCAGCTATAAAAGATTGATCCGGGTTTATACGTTTACATTTAATTTTTATTGATTTTAAAATAGGAATATATTTATGAGGAAGGAAGAACGAAAAAAAATGATCATGAGGGAGGTGAATCTCCATAATAAAGTTCTTTCAACCGATCTGAGCATTTTAATGGATGTTTCGGATGATACTGTCAGACGTGATCTGAAAGAACTTGCAGATGAAGGAAGGATTCTAAAGGTTCATGGCGGTGCCGCCAGTTTATCTTTTGTGGCCCCTTTTAATGTTCAGAATGAGGTTTATGCTTTAGAGGCCAAGAAAAAGATAGCTGAAAAGACATTAAAACTCTTGAAAAGCAATATGATCATTTTAACAGAGGGTGGAACTACCATTCTTGAACTTGCGAAAATGATTCCTGATTATCTTAAATCAACTGTTTTCACAATTAGTCCTCAGGTGGCTATTACCCTTTCCGGGCATGAAAATCTGAATGTAATCAGTATAGGGGGGAACCTGTACAAAAATGCTAACCTGCATGTAGGTTCGGGTACGATCAATCAACTCGCTGATATAAGGGCCGACCTTTGTTTATTAGGAGCTAATGCCTTTTCTGTGGATGAAGGTTTAAGTGATGTAGACTGGGAGGTTGTTCAGGCTAAGAAAGCCCTGATTCGTTCAGCAAAAAAGGTGGCAGTACTTGCCATTTCTGAAAAACTGAATACGAATCAGACCATAAAAATATGTGGGATCGATAAGGTTGATTATCTGATTACTGAATTATCTCCTGATAGTGAATTGTTAAGTCCATTTCGGACTGTGGAAAGTTTAAAGCTTATATGATAAAAACAAACAAGGCCATGCAATCAGCATGAGGCCTGTTTGTTAGATAAACAATTTATTTTCTGATCAATGCCTGTGATAATCTGCACCAGGAAGGATCATATATTCAACCTTAGCCGGAGTTGCTTTAACCTAACCAGATTACAAAGCCGAATACAAAAAATAAAATTCCTATGATCGTAATGGGCTTTGTAAGAATTTTGGATAAACTTAGGAACATGAATATCTTAATTAATTGGTTATCATTGTATAACCGGGTTTATATAAACTAAATTATTTAGATAAATAATCCATAGTAAGCTTCACACTGCCATGCTTTAGCAATAGTTCTCTTGCTTTATCATAATCGTTGATACTCGAATTTTGCATTAACATTTTAACTGCACGGTCAGTAATCTTATCGTTGATCAGTTTTACATTGACCATTTGGTTATCATAAACACGTCCCAGTTTAATCATGGTTGTGGTACTGATCATGTCAAATATCATTTTTTGAGCAGTTCCGCATTTCATACGTGTACTTCCGGTTACGAATTCAGGACCGGTAATTACTTCAACGGGCAGATCTGCCTGTTCAGCAATAGGAGATTTGGGATTACTTACAATACATGCAGTTTTAATATTGTTCTTTCTGCATTCTTTCAGTGCAGAAAGAACGAAAGGGGTGGTTCCACTTGCAGAAATACCTATAACAATATCATTAACAGATACATTGTTCTTTTGAAGCATTTCCCAGCCGGCATTTATATCGTCTTCCTTCTCTTCCAGAGCCTCAATCAGATGTTCTTTGCCACCTGCAAGCATAACATTGAAAATGCCTGGTTCTACTCCAAAAGTTGTTGGGAGTTCAATCACATCCAAAACAGATAAACGTCCGCCACTACCGGCACCCAGGTAAAATAATCTTCCTTTGTTTTCAATTTTGGATACAATAGTATCTATCAGAAGATTTAGCTGAGGCAATGCTTTTTCAATGGCTAACGGTACTGTCTTGTCTTCATTATTCAAATTTGCAGTTAGCTCTGCAGTTGACATTTTTTCTAAATGCCTGTATTTTGAGGATTGCTCTGTTATCCTGGTCATAGTCAATTTATTATTGAAGTATTTATATTTTATTTTGCGTATTTTATGCGGTTTTAATTAATCAATAATACGCAAATAATAAACATGTATTTAGTATTTTAATCCAAAATTTCTTAATAATCTCAGAGCTGCTTATTCATTTAAAGTGAAGACCAGAGCCGGATTCCTGGTTTTGATATGCCGGGGCAAATAAAAAATCAGAATTTTGTTTTATTCTTTCGTGTACGTAACCGTAAAATATTAACTTGCTTACATAAAGATATTTTGATCAGATTTCTATGAGCAGTTTTATTAATCGCAGAAAATTCCTTGCCGGTACAGCTTTTTCAGCTGCCGGACTGTTACTTTCTGACCAAGTTGGGGCAATGCCTGCACCTGATTTGCAGTCAGAATTTGATATACCTTCAGCAGGTTATGACCTGATGAAGGAAGTAAAGAAATACCGAAAGCTCGACTCGCATGTTCATGCTCATTTATTTGATGGCGGACCGGATGGAAATATTGCCTTTGCAGATCGTTTGGGAATAGATAAAATGTATATCTCCCGTCCGGTTTATGATGGAGAGGGGATGCCTAAAGATTTCAGGTCTTATAATGATCTGATGTATGATTGCATGAAGCAATATCCCGACAGGCTTATTGGTCAGCTTACGGTTAACGTTATTCATCAGAAAGAATCTCTGGAGGAAATTAAACGTTGTATTGATCTGGGGATGGTTGGTTTGAAAGTTTATACTCAGGTTAAAATTAACGATCCCTTGTTTTATCCCATTATTGAAAAGATGACCGACCTTAAAATGATTATTCATATGCATGCAAACTGCCAGCTGGGTGTGGGTGGTTACCGTAAGAAATATGATACGGGTATCAGGCCTCAGACTTCCATTCCTGAGGATTTTGTTGAGATTGCCCGGCGCTATCCTGAAGCTATGTTTCAGTATGCACATATAGGTATGGGGAGCGACTGGGAATATGCCTGTAAGATGTTTGCTCCTTATTCCAATATTTATGTTGATTCATCGGGCAGCAATAATGCTGAACATATGATTGACTTTGCTGTTAGTCAATTAGGGGAGGACCGGATCTTTTTCGGAACGGATAATTGCTATTATCAGAGTGTCGGAAAAATTCTGGCATCTAAACTTACAGAAACCCAGAAAAGAAAGATCTTTTTTGATAATTATAATAATATTTTAAGAAAATCAGGAAGACATGTTGATTGATATTAATGCCTATGTCGGGCAATGGCCATTCCAGCAGTTACAATATAATACCTGTGATGCTCTGCTCCGAAGAATGAAAGACTTTGGTGTGGATGTTTCTGTGATCAGTAACCTGAATGGTATTTTTTATAAAAATACCCAATCAGCCAATGAGGAACTTATAGCTGAAATTAGTTCAAAACGTTATTTTTCTGATCGTTTTATCCCTTTTGCAGTAATTAATCCAATATATGCAGGCTGGAAAGCGGATCTTGATGTTTGCATCAATAAACTTGGTTTTAAAGGCGTCAGACTATACCCCAACTACCACGATTACGATATTCTTGATCCTGCGTGTATTGAATTGGTTAAAAGAGTCAGAGATTGTGGTCTACCTGTTTCATTTAATTACAGAATGGTTGATGGCAGACAGCGGTCATGGATGGATATTGCCTATGTTAAAAATAATGTGATCAGGGAATGGAATTTTAAAAATATTCTGCCCATTATTAAAGAAGTACCTGATGCGAAATATATGATTCTCAATTATGCCAACGAGGTTAAGCTTAGCTCAGAAGAAACTGATCTGATAAAAAGGGCCGATCTTTTGATTGATACTTCAGGAAGAATGATTGTGAATATGCCTGTTTTTCTGAAACGTTTCGGAGCTGATAAGTTTGCTTTTGGCACACACGCTCCGATACTGGATTATCTAACCGGTTTACTTCGTATCGAGTCGCTCTATGACAATGAAGCTGATCAAACGACCAGAGAATTACTGAGATCGGGTAATGCAAGAAAGATGCTTCGTTTATAAACTATATTCAAAGTTTAAAGGTTTGATTATGAAAAAGTACCTTGCTCTGGCCTTAATGGCTGCGTTTTCCGTACTCAGCGGAAATGCACAGCAGAATATAAGCTGGATGATGGAAGCTCCTGCAGCTGCATGGCAACCTCGCGATTCACAGGCTGAATTAGTTTATAAGAACCGATTATGGATCTTTGGCGGATGGTTTAATTCGAATGAAGCACCACCCCGTGATGTATGGAGCTCTGATGATGGTAAAAACTGGGAGCTTATCAATCCTTCAGCACCATGGATCCACAGTGATCTTTCGATGTCTGTTGTTTTCAGAAACAGAATGTGGATGATGGGTGGTTGGTATAATGGCCGATTGAAGGGACATTCGGCCAGTAATAGAGTATGGTCATCAAAAGATGGCATAAATTGGGAATCTGAAACAGAAAATGCAGCATGGACCCCTCGCATTGCCAGTGCCGTTGTGGAATTTAAAGGTAAAATATGGCTGCTGGGAGGAACGGAGAATTATTATTTCGGAGATAAAAACAGTCTTAAAAATGATGTCTGGTATTCTTCAAATGGAAAAGACTGGCAATTGGCAACAGCTGATGCCGGATGGCAGCCTCGTGCTTATCATCAGGCAGCTGTATTAAATGGCAGGATGTATGTTTTTGGTGGTGGAAATTATGTCCCCGGGTATTTGGCGCTAAATGATGTCTGGAGTTCTGAGGATGGTGTTCACTGGCTTAAAGAAACATCAAATGCTCCATGGCATCAGCGTCTGTGGTTTAATTCTGTTGTTTATCGCGATCGTATATGGGTTATGGGAGGATGGTCTAACAATCCCTATAAAAATCATGACGATGTATGGAGTTCTAAAGACGGTAAGAATTGGGAAAAATTCCAGTCAAAAACTGTTTGGAAAGGTCGCCATGAAGCCTCTGCTTTTGTTTTTAAAGATAAGATATGGATTGCAGGAGGGATGACCCCGCCATTGGTGAATGATGTATGGTCTTTAAAGCTTCCAAAAGACTGGAGATAACAAAAAACAAATCTCCGGATATGTTCGGAGATTTGTTTTTATCAGACTTTACCGGAAAAACCGCTCACAATTTCATCAGATGTAACGGTGTATTGTCCGAACATTTCAAAAAACAATAAAGCACCATTGGTTTGCCGCAGTTCAGCCTGAGTTTGCTTGTTTTCCATACCCGTAGTACAATCGCGTATTACGCTTACCTGATAGCCCCTGTAATTCATTTGTAAGGCACCATAATCTCTGGTAATCATGCAGGCATTGGTATTAAAACCGGCCATAAATAAGAAGAGAATACCTTTTTGTTTACAATAACGATGCATTTCCTCTCCAGTGGCTATTACAGCTTCTCCTTCTTTGGGCATAGCAGCGGGATGGATGAGATGGGGGTTTACCATTTGTTGAATTTCTATCTCCCTTGGCTCAAAAGGTCTTCTGTAGTTTTTATAAGGGCCGCTTAATCCTCTGAACTCTTTTGGTGGCCACACATCCTGACGGGGGTATAATTCCTCCTCAGAGATAAGTTTTATCCAGTTTGGATGCTTAACAGCTACCTGAGGAGAGGGAGCGTGGATAATAGCCATACCTGATTCCCTGCATTTTTTCAGGAGAGGGGCATATTTCTCATTGATAATCTTCTCAGCTCTGTCATTAGGTTCTTTCAGGTAATGTCTGCTCCATACATCAAGCAGCACCAGTGCACACTGAGAAACCGGAATATTCCAGTCGAGCTGATTATATCCGGTATTTTTCTCCAGCCATTCATCACCTGCATTCACATGCCACCTGTGATAACGCGGTTTTAGATGAAGTGTTTCAGCACTTACTGAATGCGCTGAGGTGTCAAAAGTCTGATCAGCAAAAGCAGGAACTGAAGCAGCAGATATCCCCAATGCTGTCCCTAAGCTTCCCAAACTAGTTTTTTTTAGAAATTCACGTCTTGAATTGCTTTTATTTTTCATATCAATGATCTCTATATTATTGCTTTTTTTCTTTCAGTTTTTTCTCCCATCTCAGTAATTCTGCCGTAAATGCAAGATTCTCTTCTCCGCGATTCAAATAGGTTTGTCTGATAGTATGATAAACTTCGGGATTAGTATCAGCAAGCATAAGCCATCCGTGCAATATTGGAAAGTAAGCAGCATGATCTCCACCTTTTCCATCTACAGCCCTTCTGATACCGCTGCGGTCAGGCAGAACAACATGCTTTAAGAGAGTATTTGAAAATCTTAAAAGATCTTCCCTGTTGAATACAATTCCTGCACGATAGGCAGAAACAACCATGGCAATGTCTAAAACACCATGTGAGCTGTCTTCAACATTGGGTGAACCTTTATAGATCATTACATTTGAAGAAAGCTTGTCTTCCGGCTTCCAGCCAATAGTGGTCATTGGCTCATACCAGTATGTCCATACATAGGCCTCATTCTCCTGATTATATTGTAAACGGTTTTTCAGTAGTCCCGACATTTTTTCCGAACGTTCCAGATAATCTTTTTTACCGGTTAATCTGTAAAGAGCCAGTTGGGTACTGGTATGCATACCCAGAAAATTGATTGGCTGGCCAACATTGTCGGCAGGGAAAGATTCTCCGCGCTCACAGGTAAGGTAATATCCTTCACCATTATTTGGGCCGTTACGCCATAAACGGGCATTTGCGTCTTTATAAGATTCTTCAGCAGCTTTTATAAAACGGTTAGCAGCAGGACGAAGCTCCTTTAATTCAGATTTTTCTTTGGCATATTCAGCTAGCCGGAGTAATGGATTGTAAATAATGCCAAGATACCCTGTATAGGCTAAGGGAATAGAGTTTAAAGTAATATTTTGAGCAATCGGTGCCGATTTACCGGTAACTTTTACTCTGATCAGATTTGATTTTTCATTCGAAAAATTTCCCGGGCGTGTAACATAGGGTGATAATGGATCATTTACGATTTTTTCAATAAACCGATCATCAGCTGGGTCAGTACTCAGATCTTTGAAAATCTCACTTCGCCTGAAAAAAGTATTGCTGGTTTTCAGATCGAAACGATTGCTCCCTGATGCTGGAATAATCTCTACCAATGTCAGGTTATTATTCGAAGAAGGAGTGGAGCGTATAGTGATTGCCACTTTGCCCGAGACATCCTGCAATTCTCCTTTTGCTACCACATATTTCAGCCCCATACTCCATGCCGGTCTGCTTTTTCCTGATCCGTCACTAACACCTCTTCTGTCGTCACGATGTGTTAAGAGTCTGTCTCCGCGTCTGGCAACTTCCAATAAATATTTTATATCATCAGTAGCTTCATACATATCTACTAATGTTTCGAGAGTGGCGGCTTCACCCCATGCCAGCGAACTTCCATCAGGTTTTTCAATCCAGGGATCAGTTTGAGGAAGTTTTGATATCAGAAAATCGGCACGTGATCTTGAAATATCAATAGGGTCTGCTTTTGATTGTTCTTTATTGTTTGCCGGGCCTGTAATTGTACCGGTATCATAAGTGCCGGGTGCCAAAGGTATCAGCAGAAATAATGGCAGATATTGATAGGTTTTCATAGTATAAATGAGTTTAATTAAAATTAATATAATTACGGGTACGTAAACGAATTTAATTGAATATATTTAAATAACATTTATTTGATTAAATAATGCCATTAATACACCCGGTTTATCAATTCTGACCAAATCATATAAATTATTTGGCCAATACTTTGATTATGAAAAGCGGGAGATATGAGCTATAATTGTGTATAAGATACACACCATCAATATCAGAAGTTTTAAGAATGAAAAAACAAATTACTGAGCTTACGGGAGTAAAGGAAATTGCCAGAAGAGCCAATGTTTCTATTGCAACCGTCGACAGAGTACTTCATAACAGAAAGGGTGTATCTGAACAAACTAAGGAAAAGATCAGCAAGATCATAGAAGAGCTTAATTATAAACCTAATCTGCTGGCTCAGCGTTTAGCTTCAAGGAAAACATTGCGTATTGCAACACTTATTCCGGAAAGTTCAAATGAAACCAGTTTCTGGGAGGCTCCTTTGCAGGGCATTGAACAGGCTGATGCAGAGATTAAGCAATTGGGTATTATAGTTGATAAATATTTCTACGATCAAAATCTTATTGATTCATTTGTCGATCAAACCCGTATTATTCTTGAAAGTAAACCGGATGGAATACTGCTCGCCCCCTCATTCATCGAAGAATCTGTAGTATTTACTGAGAAATGCAGGGAACTGAAAATACCCTATGTTTTAATAGATTCTGATTTACCCAATCAGGGAAGTTTAAGTTATATTGGCCCCAATCTCTATCACAGCGGCTATCTGGGAGCACATTTGGTAAGTTATCTTACCGGGCCTGAAGATAAAACCCTGATTGTAAATATTTCGCGTGAAATTGATAATCATCACCACCTTTTAAAGAAAGAGGAAGGGTTCAGAGCCTATTTTAAAGATCATCACAAACCTGATAATATCATCAAAATAGATATCAGAGAAACCGATCTTAAATCAATAGAACATCAATTGTCTAAAGTTTTTGAAGAGAATAATGATATAAAAGTTGTATTTGTCACCAATTCCAGAGTCTCCACTGTTGCTCATTTTATAGAATCTCTGGGAAAAGATCTGATTCTGATCGGATATGACTTTCTGAAAGAGAATATCGGGTACATGGATAAAGGAGTAATTGATTTTCTGGTTTGCCAGAAACCTAAACAACAGGCTTACAGAGGACTCATGTCTTTATATCAGCATCTGGCCTTTTCATCTCCTGTAGAGAAGATCTATTTCATGCCTATTGATATTTTAACGAAAGAGAATTCTTCTTTCTACAGGAATTAAAATATTCAGGGTTTTGCTTGCCTTTCTTTAAAGATTCTGTTTAAAGTTTGCATGTCGTTCTGATGGAATAGACTTGTTACAATAATTCCCCGGGTTAAGTTCATACTTAAATAATTGATTACTATATTCGGGTACGTTAACGTATATAAA
This sequence comes from Daejeonella sp. H1SJ63, assembly GCF_029360775.1. GTDB lineage: Bacteria > Bacteroidota > Bacteroidia > Sphingobacteriales > Sphingobacteriaceae > Daejeonella. The sequence goes on from NZ_JARKMZ010000039.1 coordinate 104,778, forward strand.
AAGCTACATATAATAATCATGAAAAACTCCCTTAACCGTCGCAGGTTTATAAAAGCGGCAGGTATTGCCGGAATCGGATTTAGTCTGTCTGATTTAATTAATCCATTGAGTGCAAATGCAATGAGTACGAAATTTAATAGTAAACGTATTGGAATTATTGGTCTGGATACTTCACATAGTGTTGCATTTACGAAAAGTCTTAATAATCCATCTGCAGCTGCTCATTTTGCAGGATATAAAGTGGTAGCTGCATACCCTAAAGGCAGTAATGATATTCCAAGCAGTGTGGAAAGGATTCCCGGATATATAGAAGATGTTAAAAAACTGGGAGTGGAGATTGTTGATTCTGTAAAGGAATTGCTAAACAGGGTTGATTTCGTATTGCTTGAAACCAATGACGGGCGTCTGCATCTTGAACAGGCATTAGAGGTAATTAAAGCCGGAAAGCCATTCTTTATTGATAAACCTATTGCCGCATCCCTTGCAGATGCAATTGCTATTTTTAAGGCTGCCGAAAAGAAAAATGTACCCGTTTTCTCATCGTCATCATTAAGATATACTGTTGGTGCTCAGGAAATTGCAAATGGAAAAGTCGGACGTGTTTTGGGTGCTGATACCTTTAGTCCTATTAAAATTGAAAAAACTCATCCGGATCTGTTCTGGTATGGAATTCATGGGGTAGAGACCTTATTTACAGTTTTGGGTACAGGTTGTAAGACGGTAAGCCGTATCAGGACTGAGATCAGTGATGTTTCTACCGGAATTTGGGAAGATGGTAAAATTGGTACTTTCAGAGGTCATTATAATGGAAGACAGGATTATGGAGGTACAGCATTTGGTGAGAAGGGAGCTGCAGTAATTGGTGCATATGGTGGATATGATCCGCTTTTAGTAAAAATTATAGAATTTTTTGAAAGCGGAAAAGTGCCGGTTAGTAAGGAAGAGACGCTGGAAATCTGTGCATTCATGGAAGCGGCTGATGAAAGTATAAAAAATGGCGGAAAGCCGGTCAGTATTGCCTCGATATTTCAGCGCGCATCAGCCAAATTAAAATAAGGCTTTAACTTGTTTTGAACAGTATGAATATATTAGAAACAGATATTCATTTGCATTAATCAATTTCATATGAAAAAAAGTATTTCAAAAAGTATAAAACTGCTGTTATTTACCGGTGTTTTTGTTTGTATTTCTATCGGAAGTTCTGCGCAGAACGCTGCAAATATACTTAAGCTTGCCACATTCGATCTGGATGCAACACCTCCGGTTGGAAGTACACTGACTTATGATCCTATGATTAATGACTGGGATTTAGGTCTGAGGGCAAAAGGTATAGTTATTCTGGGAGCGGGTCAGCCAATAGTGATTTGTTCAGTAGACTGGATCGGAATTGCAAACGATAGTCAGGATGAATTCAAAAAGGTAATGGCTGCCGCCGCCGGTACTATTCCATCCAGAGTTGTGGTTCATGCTATACATCAGCACGACGCACCTGCATCTGATTTTGGTGCTGAAAAGCTATTAATATCCAAAGGTTTAAGCCCGATGGCTTTTGAGGGCACCTATGCAAGAGATCTGATAAAAAGGCTGGGCACGGCTATCTCCCTGGCCATTCCTAAAGCTGTTCCGTTCACACATATTGGCACCGGTAAAGCAGAGGTTTATGAAGTGGCTTCAAATCGCAGGGTTCTTGGGCCTGATGGTAAAGTTAAGTATACCCGAAGTTCTGCTACCAAAGATTCCTTGATAAGGGCTGAACCATTAGGCTTAATTGACCCAATGGTGTCTCTAATCAGCTTCTGGAATAATAAGAAGCCGGTAGCTGTGCTCAGTTATTACGCTTCGCATCCTCAGAGTTATTACAGAACAGGGGTGCCTAATCCTGATTTTCCGGGTATTGCACGTTTTATGCGCCAACTGGCTGTTCCGGATGCCTTACATATTCATTTCAACGGGGCAGGAGGTAATATTACAGCCGGGAAATACAACGATGGTGCAAAAGAGAACAGAATGATACTTGCCACGAGGCTCGCTGATGGGATGAAGCGTGCCTGGGAAAATACGAAACTTGAACCTGTAAATGCCTCCTCAGTACAATGGAACGTTGAGCCAATGGTTTTTAAACCAGCAGCGGGAATTGAAAATCTGGAAGCCAGAATGAAAAATGACAACCAGGTTTTTATTTCCAATAATCTATCAAAACTTGTTTGGTTAAAGAGGTTACAGGCCGGAAAAACAATTGATATGTCTTGTTTAAATATCGGGAATGCCAGAATTGTTCATTTACCCGGGGAGCCATTTGTTGAATATCAGCTGGCAGCAAAAGCTCAGCGCCCTGATCTTTTTGTAGCTGTTGCCGGTTATGGTGATTATGCTGTTGGGTATATCGGCACTGCAATAGGATACACTCAGGGTGGTTACGAAACCGGACAGGCATCAGGTGTTACTGCAGATGCTGAAACAACAATGATGAATGCAATCAAAAAACTGCTGATCCTCAATAGGTAAGAACTTAGCTTGTTCAGTTAAGAATGATTTTCAAATAAATTCGGTTACGTACACGCATATTTTTATATTAGTTAAAGTTTTACAGGAATAGTCGGAAATGCTTTAACATGGTTGATTATTCATAATGACAAAGACCCTGATTTAGGTAAAAACAAATTCTATGAAATTCAAAGACTTAAGCAGAAGAGGTTTTATTTCTGCGGTAACAACCACTACGGTGGCCACCGCATTTTCAAGTGTGATGCCGGCAATTGGCAAAACAGGTAATGCGGGGGAGCTGGCAATATTGGGAGGCACACCGGTTCGTACAAAAGCATGGCCTAAATGGCCCGCAATGATTGCTGATGAAAAATTAATGGAATCGGTCATCAAAACCACCAAGAGTGGTATATGGAGCCGTATTCAGTCGCCTACCGGTACTGTAGCTACTTTTGAGAAAGAATATGCCCGTTTAATGGGTACTCAGCTATGCATTGGAACCGGATCAGGAACCCAGGCACTTGCCACTTCTGTGGAAGCAATGGATTTTGGTCCCGGTGATGAGGTTATTACCTCCCCATACAGCGATTTTGGAACTGTTTCGGCAATTCTGACCAGTCGTGCTCTTCCGGTACTTGCCGATCTTGACAGAGATTCATTTCAGCTTGATCCTGATGAGGTCGAGAAAAAAATTAATAAGAATACTAAAGCAATTATACCTGTTCATATCATGGGTATGCCATGTAATATGGAGCGTATTATGGCAATTGCCAAAAAACACAATCTTAAGGTAATTGAGGATGCATGTCAGGCAAATTTTGCAAGATATCAGGGCAAGCAGCTGGGCACTATTGGCGATCTCGGATGTTTCAGTTTTCAGGCAAGTAAGCAAATCTCATGTGGTGAAGGTGGTGCAATCATTGGAAACGACCCTGAATTGATGGACAGATGTTTTACAGTTCAGAATCATGGTACGAACCGTAAAGGTTTCAACGTAACTATCGGTCCGAAATATAGGATGAATGAGTTTGAGGGTGCTGTACTAATGGGACAGATTGCAGGTGCTAAAGAACGTTTTGAACGGCGTAATGCAAATGCTGCATATCTGGATTCAAAGCTGAAAGATTTTCCGGGATTAATGCCTCAGAAAAAATATCCGGGAACAGAAAGTTCAGGATATTATAAATATGCTATGAGTTACAGGAAGGAGCATTTTAATAATGCTGACAGAAGCAAATTTCTGAAAGCTGTAGCAGCAGAAGGAATTAATTTGAGCCCTTATATTGCAAGAGGTTTTCATGTAGAGCCATGGGTAGATGAGATCATCAGTTTAAGGGAATATCAGGCTATGTATTCAGCTTCGAGACTAAAACGTTATAAAGAAGAAATGAAAATGCCTAATTGTGATCTGGTTTGTAATGAAGAGATGGTCGTGCTTGAAGGTGTGGCTTCTTTGTTAGGTACAACACAGGACATGGATGATGTAGTAAATGCGATCATGAAAGTATACGAAAACAGAGCCAGGCTTTGATTGATAAATGTATATAATCAGGTTTTTTAAAGGGAAACAGAAATTCAATTCTGTTTCCCTTTTTTTATAAACAGAGTTGCATCTTAAGATATGGCGAACTATGCTTATATTTAAACAGGCTCAACACATATTTGATCTGTTTAATAATTAGTTCAGTCAGGTTATGGATTCATTAACTCATATTGCTTTAGGTGCATGTATGGGGGAAGCCTTTGCCGGTAAAAAGCTCGGGAAAAAAGCATGGCTGTGGGGTGCAATGTCTCAGAGTCTTCCTGATATTGACTTTGTAACATCTTTTTGGATGGATACAGCTGAAAATTTACTCGCCCACCGTGGCTTTACTCATTCTTTTCTTTTTTGCGTAATCGCAGCATTCATACTTGGACTTATTGCAGAGAAATGGCATAGACCTCATAATATCAGTCTTTTAAAATGGTGTATGTTTTTCGGAGCAATGATTTTCATTCATATTTTTATTGATGCCTTTAATAATTATGGAGTTGCCTGGTTTGAGCCCTTTAGTAATAAACGAATTTCCTTTAATGCTATTTATGTAGCTGATCCATTCTTTACCATCTGGCCTGTAATTGCATTTGCTGCAATTTTAATCATGAAAAGAAGGGATAACAGGAAAAGGAAATGGTATTTATCCGGACTGGGTTTAAGTACCCTGTATCTGATGTATTGCCTTGTTAATAAGGCAATTATAGAAAGAGATTTTATGACTATTCTGGCTGAACGAAAGATATCTTATTCGCGGCATTTCACAACTCCGGCACCATTGCAAAACTGGCTCTGGTATGTAGTAGCCGGTGATGATAAAGGATATTATGTTGGCTTTCGTTCATTGTTTGACAGTAATAGATCGATGGATCTAACTTATTTCCCGCGAAATGATTCATTACTTGTTCCTGTAAAGGATCATCGTGATATTCAGGATCTGATTCGTTTTTCGCAGGATTTCTATACGGTTGAACATTATGGAGATACTTTGGTATTTAATGATCTTCGTTTCGGACAAATGATCGGTTGGCATAATCCTAAAGGGAAGTTTGTTTTTCATTATTATATTCAACATCCTGACGATAATGATCTGGTGGTACAACGCGGGAGATTTGCCGGATGGAATAAGGAAACAGCATGGGCCCTGATAGACAGGATTAAAGGGAATTAAGGGTCTAAATCAATTTATAAGTGACTGAGATCAGACTTTTTGTACAGAACATAAATTAGTTTTGTATTTTAAAGCAAAATCAATAAATAATATGTCCTTAAGGTCAGACTTTACCGCATTCTTAAACGGAAATGGGGAATTATTCAGTTTCAGCCTTCGTTTTTTCAGGCATGGATTGAATCCTCCTTTTGAATTTGCTGAATTTATTAAGCAATGTTATGTTATTGGTTATAAATCTTTGCCGCTGATCGGACTGACGGCCTTTATTATGGGAATTGTGTTGACCATGCAATTAAGACCTTCGATGGCCGATTATGGTGTCGAGTCTCAATTGCCGGCAATTGTAGCTATTGCAGTGGTCAGAGAGGTTGGACCGGTAATTACTGCCTTGATATTTGCAGGTAAAATTGGCAGCAGCATTGGAGCCGAGCTTGGATCCATGAAGGTTACAGAGCAGATCGATGCTATGGAAGTCAGTGGAACCAATCCTTTTAAATATCTTGTGGTTACCAGAGTGTTGGCATGTACATTGATGCTGCCTGTACTCGTAATGCTTGGTGATGCAATATCCCTTTATGGGGCTTATCTGGGGGTTAATATTCATACAAATACCAGTTTCAATCTATTCTGGACTCAGGTTTTTGATAATCTTGTATTTGGGGATGTATTACCTGCTTTTATAAAGAGTTTCTTTTTTGGATTTGCTGTAGGAATTATAGGATGTTACAAAGGTTATAACAGCAGCAGAGGTACTGAAGGGGTAGGTTTGTCGGCTAATTCCGCTGTTGTTGTTTCTTCGGTGATGATATTTATTATTGATCTTCTAGCCGTTCAGGTTACTAATATTTTTGATTATTAAGGCTATGACTTCAGATAAACAAGTACTTAATAGTAGTTTAGATAAAGTTATGTTAATTAATAACTTATGTAAATCATTTGGTGACCGGCATATACTCATCAATTTTAATCTTGAACTTATCAGAGGTGAAAGCGTAGTAGTTTTAGGAAAATCTGGTTCTGGTAAATCTGTCCTTATCAAGTGTGTTATTGGTTTATTGAGACCCGACAAGGGCAGTATCAAAATATTTGGGAAAAACATTCCTGATCTTAATCATGATGAACTTGACCAGGTTAGAGCTAAGATTGGATTTCTTTTTCAGAGTAATGCCCTGTATGATTCAATGACTGTCAGAGAAAATCTGGAATTTCCATTAAGACGTCACTGGATCGAAGTATCACAGGAGGAAGTTGACAAAATGGTTGAAGATGCATTGGAGGATGTGGGCTTAAGGCATACGATTGATATGATGCCGGTTGAATTATCGGGTGGTATGAGAAAACGTGTTGCTCTTGCCCGGACACTTATTCTAAAGCCAGAGATCATCCTTTATGATGAGCCTACTACCGGACTTGACACTATTACCAGTAAAGAGATTATCGAACTCATGATCGAGATTCAGGAGAAGTATAATACCAGCTCTTTAATCATTTCTCACGATATGAATTGTGTTCGTATGGCAAGTGACAGGGTTGTTATGTTAATGGATGGCAGGTGTTATGCAAATGATACCTATGAAAATCTGATTAAATCAGAAGATCCGAAGATTAAAATGTTTTTTGAGTAAAACTGTTTATGGCAAAACGATTAGTAAATAATGTAAGACTTGGAGCATTTGTAATGGCCGGCTTACTGTTTTTAGTTCTGCTCCTGTACATGATAGGAAGGAACAGAAGCCTTTTTGGCTCGAATTATATACTTAAAGCAAGGTTTGAGAATGTTCAGGGTTTGGTGCCGGGTAATAATGTCAGATATTCCGGCATACAGTCTGGTACCGTGAAAACTATTGAAATTGTTAATGATACAAGCATAGAGGTTTCAATGCTGATCGATACCAAAATGGAGGATATTATAAGAAAGGATGCCATAGTATCAATTGGTTCAGACGGTCTGGTAGGCAATAAGGTTGTCAATATTATTCCGGGCGAGATTCATGATGATCTGGCAAAAGAGGGTGATGTACTGGTTTCAAAAAATCCTATTGATACCGAATCTATTTTGAAAACCTTGTCAAAAACTAATAATGATGTGGCTGAAATAGTATCAGGCTTAAAGGTTACTGTAGAACGAATTAACAACAGCACTGCACTTTGGTCAATCCTGTCTGAAGAATCCTTACCTGAAGATCTGCGTCAATCGGCTGCAAATATACGTAAAGCAACTTCAAGGGCAGGTTTGATGGCTGATGATCTGCATGTTATTGTTTCTGACCTGAAATCAGGTAAGGGATCTGCTGGAATCTTGCTTAGAGATACTTCATTTGCAAATAATCTGAATCAGGCAGTTTTAAAAATGAGGCAGCTTAGTACCAATGCTGATAAACTTAGTCTGCAGATGACTACCCTGATTTCGGGTATTCAAAATGATTTGAACTCAGGTAAGGGAGCTGCCAGCACTATTTTAAAGGATACTTCTGTTGTAAATAAACTGAATACCAGTCTGGATAATATTCAAAGGGGCACCGATGGCTTTAATCAGAATATGGAGGCATTAAAGAAGAGTTTTCTGCTGAGAGGATATTTTAAGCGTCAGGAGAAAAAGAGGGCATCATCCAACCCTTAATGCTTTTCAGAGAAAAGCAGTTGATTAATTAGGAAATGTTTAATCAATTATCAGATAAATGACTATCTATTTGTATTTCATTTTACAATTACTGGCATCTTTTACACAGGTAAATGATGCCAGGGATATTGTTAAACGTGCAAACGATAAAATGCGCGGTAATACAATGATGGCTGAAATGACCATAAAAACTATTCGTCCGGGATGGTCAAGGGAAATGCAATGTAAAACCTGGATGAAAGGCAAGGATCTGGCTATGATTCTTATCCAAAGCCCGGCAAAAGACAAGGGAATTTCTTTCCTGAAAAAGAAAAAAGAAGTATGGAACTGGCTTCCGGCTCTGGAACGTACAATCAAACTTCCTCCGTCAATGATGACTCAAAGCTGGATGGGGACAGATTTTACAAATGATGATCTTGTTAAAGAATCTTCTGTGGTAGACGATTATAATCATACCATAATAGGTGATACTATAATCAGGGAAAGAAACTGTCATATTATACAAATGATTCCTAAACCGGATGCTGCAGTTGTTTGGAGCAAAGTTATTGTATGTATTGATAAAAAAGATTACCTGGAGCTTCACAGCCGTTTTTATGATGAAGATAATGAGCTGATCAGTATAATGAATGGTTATGATATAAAAATGATGCACGACCGTTTGATACCTGTACGCTATGATATGATACCTGCGGATAAGAAAGGTTATAAAACAGAGATGATCTATCGAAACATTGTTTATAATCAGTCAATTACGGATAATCTGTTCACTATTGAGCAAATGAAAAGACTGAAATAATATGTTTCTGATCAGAATGGCATGGAAAAATATCTGGAGGAATCGTAACCGTACGATGATTACGATGGCTTCTATTTATTTTGCAGTGATCCTTTCGGTTCTGGCTGATAGTTTGCAGGATGGTGTTTTTGATAATCTGATCAAAAATATGGTTAGTTATTATACCGGCTATGTTCAGGTGCATAAAACCGGATATTGGGATGAACAGGTGCTTGATAATAGTTTTGAGTCTTCCATCCGGACAGAAGCCAAAATTATTAGCCTGAATGAAACAGGAGGGCTAACAGGACGATTGGAGTCTTTTGTTCTTGCTTCTTCAAATGATCAGACTAAAGGGAGTCTGCTTGTTGGCATCGATCCGGAAAATGAAAGTAAAGTCACCAATCTGAAAACTAAATTACACGAAGGAGATTTTATTAAGGCCGATGATCAATCAGTTTTACTGTCGGAAGGACTTGCGGAACGATTAAATCTCAGGCTTACAGACACCATTGTATTATTAGGGCAGGGTTATCATGGTGCTACAGCAGCCGGGAAATATCCGGTTAAAGGTATCTTAAAGTTCGGAACACCGGCAATGAACGACAGGACGGTGTTTATGCCTCTAAAGGCTTCCCAGGATCTGTTTCAGGCTTATGGAATGATCACTTCTTATATTTTATTGGTTAATGATACTGAACAGCTGAATACTATTTCTGCTGCTGTTAAAAAATCTCTTGGCAGTAATTATGAAGTAATGACATGGGAGGAAATGCTACCCGATATTAAACAGCATATAGAGTCTGATTCACGAAATATGAAATTTATACAGGGAATACTTTATCTGTTGATTTGCTTTGGAATTTTTGGAACTCTTTTAATGATGTTGGAAGAAAGAAAAATAGAAATGGGGATGCTGGTAGCTATCGGTATGAAAAAGATGCAACTGGCTATATTATTGTTATTAGAATCTTTATTTACCCTGCTGTCCGGGTGTATTTTCGGATTGCTGACAAGTATTCCGCTTGTTTACTATTTAAAGTTAAACCCTATTAAATTGTCGGGTGATGCAGCTGAAGCATACCAACGATTTGGTTTTGAACCTGTTTTCCCGACTTCATCAGATCCGGAAATTTTTCTTAATCAGGCTCTGGTAGTGTTAGTCATAGGACTTGTTCTTTCATTATATCCGGTTTATAAGGTAATAAGATTGGATCCGATTAAATCAATGAAAAGATAGAAGAATATGATACTATCGATAGCGTGGCGGAACATCTGGAGAAATAAAGTAAGAAGTATTACTATTATGCTATCTATAGCGCTTGGACTATTTTCAGGTCTTCTGGTACTTTCTCTTTATCAGGGAATGATGAATAGCCGTATTCGCAGCGTTATTGAATCTGAAGTCGGACATATTCAGCTGCATCATCCTAAGTTTAAAAATGATTATGAGCCTGAATTTGTAATTAAAAGAGGTGAAGATATTTTAAATCAGATTTCAAAACTTCCGGAGGTGAAATTTGTCGCCCCAAGAAGTATAAGTATGGGGATGTTAAGTACAGCAAACGGAACTGCGGGTGTTCAGATTAATGGAGTTGTACCCGGGCTTGAAAATAATATCTCACAGCTCAAATCAAAGATTCAGGAAGGTGATGATTTCGATACTCTTAAACGGAATCAGATAATGATTGGTCGAAAACTTGCAGGTAAGTTAAAGGTAAGAAGAGGTTCGAGGGTGGTATTAACTTTTACTGATCCTGCCGGCGAGATCATTGCCGGGGCATTTAAAATACGGGCCATTTATAAGAGCGAAAATACCCAGTTGGATGAAAGCTATGTTTTTATAATGAAAAATGATCTTAACAGATTACTGAATATAGACCCCGATTTTCACGAAATTGTAATACTGTTGCATCATAATGAAGATGTTAAACCTGTAAACCAAAAGCTTAAGAAAATCTTTAGTAGTCTCAGGTCGGAAACCTGGATGGAAATATCTCCTGAAACCGAACTGATGACAAAAACTGTTGATCAGTATTCTTATATAATAATGATCATAATCATGATGGCTCTTGCCTTTGGGATAATTAATACTATGCTCATGGCAATTCTGGAACGTACCAGAGAGATAGGGATGATGCTTGCTCTGGGAACTAACAGACTCAGGATATTCCTGCTTGTTTTATATGAAACTGTGATTTTGACATTGGCAGGTACTCCATTCGGGTTGTTTGCTTCATGGTTGCTTATATCTTATTTCAATAAGCAGGGGCTTGATCTTTCCTATCTTGGCTCAACAGAAATGCTGAATAACTTTGGTTTCGGTACTATGATTTATCCTGAATTTCCTAAGGAAAAGCTATCAGGAATTGTGATAATAGTTATTGGTACAGCTTTGATTTCGAGTTTATTTCCGGCATTAAAAGCTATACGCATGCAGCCGGTTGATGCTTTGAGAAAATAGTTAAAAATGAACGATAAGGAATACCTTATTCCGGACTTAATCTGAGGATAAATGGATACAGTAATTGATGCACATAATATCAGTAAGGTTTACAACCGGAATACAATACCGGTTTATGCGGTAAATAATGTCCATCTGCATTTGAACAGGGGAGAATTTACTGCCCTGGTCGGACCTTCAGGATCGGGTAAGACTACTTTATTGAATATGATTGGTGGGCTGGATAAACCGGATGAAGGAAATATTTTTATTAATGGTCAGGATATTACAGCTTTATCTGCAAATGAGCTGATAGATTTCAGATTAAGGAATATTGGTTTTGTATTTCAATCATTCAACCTGATTCCGGTACTCACAGCCAAGGAAAATGTCGAATTTATCATGCAATTGCAGAAAATGGATAAAAAAGATCGGGATGAAAGGGTATTACAGTTATTTCAGCAGATTGAAATGGTAGATAAACTGGATGAACGGCCTTCCAGATTATCGGGTGGTCAGCAGCAAAGGGTAGCTGTTGCAAGGGCACTGGCAACAAAACCTCAGTTTATTCTGGCCGATGAGCCTACTGCAAATCTTGATTCTAAATCTGCATCTAACCTCCTCGACATCATGGCCAAATTAAATAAGGAGGAAAATATTACCTTTTTATTTTCCACTCATGACCAGCGTGTAATTGACCGGGCAAGAAGAGTTATTACCCTGGTAGACGGAAGAATAATAAATGATACTGCTGCTGTATCAACCGCTCATCAGCAAGCCTGATTAATGAAAGGTCTTCTAAATATTGTTTTGCTGATCGTATTCTCCGGCAGACTTCTGGCTCAGGACTCTGCTGCTGTTGTACCGCAAATTCAGCTGAATGGTTATTTAAAGGATATGCAAACTTTAAGACTGTACAGCTTTGCCGATCGGTCTGTAACCGATAATCTGATTCATAACCGGTTAAATTTTAAGTGGATACCTCCCGGAAAGTTTAGAGCTGCAGCTGAACTCAGGAACAGAGTATTTATCAGCAAAGAATTAATTCAAACCATCGGATTTAAAGACGGATTGAAAAATAATAATGAGCTATTTGATCTGTCAATTTCCTCGGAGATCAATAAATCCATGTTCTTTCATTCAAATATCGAGCGATTGAATTTGGAATATGAGGATAAGGGTTTAAACATCAGAATAGGAAGGCAAAGAATCAACTGGGGGCAAACAACAACCTGGAATCCCAATGATATTTTCAATGCCTATAATTTTCTTGATTTTGATTATGAAGAAAGGCCTGGTGTTGATGCTGCTAAGATTTATTATTCTTTAGGAAGTACTTCAGGCCTGGAATTTGCGTATGCCGGACGTTCTGGTAATTCGGGAGATATCGTCGCGCTTAAATACACATTTAATAAGCTTAATTATGACTTTCAGTTGATAAGCGGGGTGTTTAACAGAAGAATTACTGCCGGAGCCGGATGGTCGGGTTATATTGGCGATGCAGGGTTCAAGGGTGAAATTCAATACTTTGGGGCAAAACATGCTGACCCGGCACATTTGAATATCAGCCTTGAAACTGATTACATGTTTAAGGGAGGCTGGTATTCGAATTTCGGTCTGTTGTACAATAGAAAAGGAATTTCAGGTTATATTTCAGACTGGCAATCGGTCGATCTTAATCTCTCACCAGAAAATCTGATGCCCACCAAATGGAATGCAATCCTGAGTCTTGGAAAAGAATTAAATCCGATAACTTCAGCACGAATGAGTGTGCTTTATGCACCCGGTACTAATTTGATGATTCTATATCCGACTCTGCAGTATGGAATAGCTGATAATCTTGATCTGAGTTTAATCTGGCAATCATTTTTTGCCAATATAAATCATGAGTTTAAACCTCTTAACCATCAGGGAGTTATCAGAATAAAATTAAGTTTCTGAGTTCTTAAACTCATTTTTTAAGATTACGCCTAAAGGGATCTTCTTCTTTTGAATATGTTTAAAATATTTATGGATTGATTAACTTCCGGAACTAATTAATAATAACCTTTAATCTGGTTCAAATGGGCGCCATATACATAACTGCAGAGCAGGCGGTACAAAATATAAAAAGTGGTCAGAAGGTTTTTGTACAGGGTAGTGCCGCTACTCCTTCAATACTTTTAAAAGCTTTATTCAAACGTAATACCGAATTGCGTAATGTAGAACTGATTAGTATTACTACTCTGGGGAGTGATATTTTTAAGATTGCAGACTTTGGACAAAGCTTTTTTATGAATTCGCTCTTTGTTTCTCAGAATGTCAGAGAGATTATAAATAGTGAGTCCGGGGATTATGTACCTGTTTTTTTAAGCGAGATTCCGCAGTTATTTAATAAGGGGATACTTCCATTGGATGTGGCCCTTATTCATGTTTCTCCACCTGATAAACATGGGTTTTGCTCACTTGGAACTTCCGTTGATATTACCAGATCTGCTGTTAAAAATGCAAAATATATCATTGCACAAGTAAATAATCAGATGCCAAGAAGCCATGGTGATGGTATTATCCATATTCGTGAGATCAATGCAATGGTTCATGTCAATGAACCATTGCCCGAAGTAAATTATAGCAACAGGTTAGATGAAGCTTCAAGGATAATAGGTAAATACTGTGCAGAACTGATTGAAGATGGTTCAACTTTGCAAATGGGTATCGGAGGAATTCCGGATGCAGTATTTTCCTGCCTTGGCGGTCATAAAGATTTAGGCATTCATACCGAAATGTTCTCAGATGGCCTCGTTCCTCTTGTAGAGAAAGGTGTAATTACCAATAAATTCAAGAAAAAGCATCGGGGAAAGATTGTTACGAGTTTTGCAGTCGGAACACGTAAATTATATGATTTTGTAGATGATAATCCTCAGGTTGTATTTCTTGAAATTGATTATGTAAACGATACTAAAGTTATCAGAGCCAACCCTAAGGCTGTTTCTATTAATTCTGCAATTGAAATTGATCTTACCGGACAAGTCTGTGCTGATTCAATCGGAACCTATCAATATTCGGGGGTAGGCGGACAAATTGATTTTATGAGAGGGGCCGCATTATCAGATGGGGGTAAACCAATAATAGCCTTATCTTCCACCACCTCAAAGGGCGAATCCAAAATAGTTCCATTCCTTAAAGAGGGTGCAGGAGTTGTTACTACAAGAGCCCATATGCATTACGTAGTAACTGAATATGGCGTTGCCTATCTTTTTGGAAAGAATATGAGACAAAGAGCAATGGCATTGGTTAATATTGCCCATCCGGTTCACAGGGAATGGCTTGAAAAGGAAGTGATTAAGCGATTTGGGAAATGATTTAGTTTCTTTTTTGTCAGGTTTATTTAACAAATATCCCGGTTAATTAATCATTGAATTATTCATGTTCCAATCTTTATCTCATCTTAGTAAATAGTCTTAATAGGTTTAATGTTATCAGTCAAAATGATATAAAATTTCAATTGGGATATCAGTCAGGATCTTAAACAGGACTTAATTTTATCTTTAAGCTGATTCATAAATGGGATGGGATCTTTTATTGAGCAACGCTCAGTATGAAATTATCATAAATTTCCTGCAGCTTCGATACCAGATGCTTAATATCAATTGGCTTTGTTAAAAAGCTATTTGCACCGGCATTCAAACAGCTTTCTTTATCTTCATTTGATGAATTGGCAGTTAAAATAATAATATAAGGCTTTTGTCCATAGATCTTTCTTACCAGTCTGGTTGCTTCTAATCCATCAATATTGGGCATTTGCATATCCATAAGTATCAGATCAAAACTGTTTGTTTTTAGCAGATCTAATGCTTCTTGCCCATCATTTGCTAATTGAGGGGCATAGCCAAGTTTTTGCAAAATGAGGATGATTAATTTTTGATTCATCAGGTTATCCTCAGCTATAAGTATTCTTAGGGGATGATTCAGCGCAAAATCCTGTTTCATATTAAGTTTTGTTTCTGAATGATCAGGATTGTTCAAATTTGATGTAGATATTGACTTTATGTTTTTTGAGGCAACTTTACAATGAATTGTAAAAGAAACACAGGTTCCAACGCCTTTACTGCTCTGAATTTCTATGCTGCCATTCATCATTTTTACCAGTCTTTCACAAATGACCAAACCTAAACCTGTACCGCCAAATTTTCTGCTGATGGATGAATCCAGTTGATGAAAGGCTTTAAACAGATTGGCATGCTGATCTTCTGCTATTCCTATTCCTGTATCTTTAACTTCAAATAATAATTCCTGACCCAAATCAGAGCTGTTTTTCAGTTTGACTTCAACAAGGATTTCTCCCTTTTCAGTAAACTTTACAGCATTCCCGACAAGATTTATGAGGATTTGTTTCAGACGAAGACTGTCGCAATATAATTCCTGGGAGACTAAATAGCCGATATTGTATCTCAGTGTTACACCACTTCGTTTAATTTTGGGTTCAAATACCCTGAATACATCTTCAATCAGTTTATTTAAAGTAAAATCGTGATCATTGAGATCAAATTTTCCGGATTCTATTTTTGAAAAGTCGAGCACATCATTGATAACATTCAGCAGAGATTCACCGCTTTCTATAATAGATTGTGTATAATTATTCTGGAGTTTATTAAGTCGTGTTGCTGACAGGAGAGAGGCCATACCCAGCACACCATTCATTGGAGTTCTGATCTCATGACTAATGGTCGCAAGAAACGTACTTTTAGCGCGGTTTGCTTTTTCTGCTTCCATTTTTAAATTTTCAGCAAGTAATCTGGCTTGCTGTTCCTGATGTTTTTGCTTCTTTAAAATATTAGTTTGTTTTTGAAGCTCAAAGTTTAGATTTTGTACATTGATTGATTGTTTGGTGATTTCAGAGGTCCTTTCAGCAACCAGTTTCTCCAGTTCTGATTTCTGTATACTGATATTATGCATCATATACCTGAAGTACAGGTATATGAATATAATTATGACCAATATAATTATAGATCTGAACCACCAGGTCATCCAGTATGGAGGTTCAATAATTACCTTCAGACTTATTCCTTCGTTATTCCAGATATTATTTTCATTTGCTGCCTTAACCCTGAAAATATAGGTTCCCGGATCAAGATTAGTATAGGTAGCTTTTCTATCTGTACCTACAAAATTCCATTGCTCATCAAAACCTTCCAGTTTATAAGCATAGCTGTTATTTTCTGAAATAGTATAATCCAGAGCGGCATATGATATGGTGAAAACTGATTGGGAATACTTTAAACTAATCTCTTTGGCAATCAGCAGACTTTCCTTTAAAGGAGAATCTGCTGAACCAACTTTTACTTTCTTATTTAATACTTCGAGGGTGGTAAATGCAATTGGAGGTTTATTGTAGTTGAATTTTATATTCCCGGGATTGATAATATTAAATCCATTGATTCCTCCAAGAGCTATTTCTCCATTTTTTAGTTTGATACCTGAAGCAAGATTAAACTCCAGGCTTTTGATACCATTGTAGTATGAAAAGTTCTTGAATATTTCCTTAAAAGGATCTATTCGCACTATTCCTTTGTTTGTGCTTAGCCAGATTGCACCTTGTTTATCTTCTGTTATGTAATTTATAGTGTTGTTTATCAGTTTGTTATCTTCGTTATATACAGTAAAATTTTTGGTTTTTAAATTGTACTTATTTAATCCTCTCTCCATTGTCCCGATCCAAATATTACCAGATCTGTCTTCATAAATTACACTAACTACATTGCTGCTTAGCTTGCTGTTGGCGGTATTTAACCTGGAGAAAGTTTGTTTTACAGGGTCGTAAATACTGATTCCGTTTGAATATCCGGCAATCCAGATATTTCCACGACTATCTTCAAATATGGATTGAATACTATTATCCGAAATACTTTCAGGCTTATTTTTACTATGAAGGTATTTACGGAAAATTCCATTTTTTGGGTTAAGTACATTTACACCGCCACCATCAGTACCTATCCATATATTCCCGTTCCGGTCTTCGATGAGGGAGTAGATATGATTAGTGTTTAAATTTTCAGGGTTGTTTCCCGCTCTGTAATGTTTAAACTTTCCTCTTTTCAGATCAAGAAAATCAAGACCATTAGACGAAGTACCAACCCATACTCCGGTGTTTTGCCCGTTAACAAGTACAGAGCTTGTATAATTACTTGCCAGACTGCCCTGATCGGACGATACGTGTTTATAGGTTTTATATTTCTCAGTTGAGCGGTCAAAGTATTCAAGACCGGCATCTGTAGCCAGGTAAAGATTTCCCTTATTATCTTCTGATATACCTCTTATAATATTTGTTGCTGAAGGAGTTTTTGTTGCAGAGTATTTATATGCCGGGAAATAGGTTAGGTTACGATCATATTTTATGACACTCTGACTGGATGTTCCAATCCACAAAATTCCGCTTTTATCTTCTTCAAGGCTATAAACCCCATCATTTGGGCTTAGGTCTTCAACAATTGAATTATCGCTTACGGCTATAATCTTTTTGGTGTTGATATCGAATTGCTGAAGAGAGGTATTGGTACCTACCCATAATTTATCATTTTGCGATTTTGCAAGAGCATATACAGGATTTATACTCAATGATGAATTTTTATCCGGTTCAACAGCATAATATGTAAATGATCGACTTTCTTTATTAACAAGATTTAAACCTTTGCTTGTTCCTGTCCAGATTTGCTTTTTATTGTCTTCAATTATGGTAAAAGCATAATTCTTGTCATTATTCTTCTCTTTTTTGCAGGTAAATCTGAGCCATTTATTAGTTTTTCGATTCAGAAGGTTCAAGCCTTTGTCTGTACCTACCCATATATTATGATTACTGTCTTCATAAATAGAAATAATTTTTGAACTGATCAGGCTGGTTGAATCTGCCGGATCATGAAAGTGTTTTATGAATATTTTAGTTTTTTCATCGTAAATATTCAGTCCTCTGGAAGTCCCGATCCATATTAAACCTGCATGATCAATCAGTACCTTATTAATTTTGTTATTACTTAATGAGTTTTTATCCTTTGAGTCATGACTGAAATTCTTAAATTTTTTATCTGACCTTTGGTATTTGCTCAAACCAGCTGTTCTGGTTCCCAACCACAGGTTTCCATCTTTGTCTTCCGCAATTGTTTGTATATGATTTGACGGTAGCGTACCCTTTGTGCTTTCTGAATGTTTAAAAATTTCAAACTTAAAACCATCATACTTATTCAACCCATCCTGTGTTGCAAACCAAATAAATCCGAATTTGTCTTTATGAATATCAAGTATAGAATTTTGCGAAATATCATTGGAACTGCTGATGCTGTTCAAATTCAGTGATAGTTTTTGGGAATTGGCATTGAAAACTGAAAAAACAGTGATCAAAAGATATAGATGTAAGCCTTTTATATTCATCAGCATGCTCATCATGCAAAACCTGTGCCTTGCCTGATGTCTGATTCCTATTTATTTACGATTTATTATTCTAACTTATTTTTAATATCCTATCGCTACTATTAAATTTATTTCTTTGATAATAAGATTAATCAGATTGGTTTTCCGGTTTGTTTATGAGGATTATATTTCCCGGTTTGTGGATATTATTCCCGTATAGTAAAATATGGGTAAGATGTTTTCAAAATTCTTCTGCACAAATTCCGGGTATTGCTATTGATTTAAAGCAATGGTATATTAGATAAACCAAGTAAGGTATTTAACTGATAAACAAATCAATAATGAACAAAAAGGCCTGTTATCTTTTGATTTTATCTGTATTGCTTATTTATGGGATTCAGGCCTGTAATTCTACATCTGATGATTCTGCAGAGCCGGATATTCCTGAAACAGTTAGCTATAATTTTGACATCAGACCCATACTTTCTGATAAATGTTTTACATGTCATGGCCCTGATGGTAATAAAAGAGAGGCCGGACTTCGTTTGGATAATGAAGAAAGTGCCTTCAGGGCTCTAAAGGATAATCCCGGAGCACATGCTCTTGTTGCTGGTAAACCTGATCTATCGGAAGTATTCATACGGATATCATCTAAAGACACTGCCGTCTTGATGCCACCCCCATCATCAAATCTTAAATTAACTGTCCGTGAGATCGGCTTAATTGAAAAATGGATCAAACAGGGAGCTAAATACGAGAAACACTGGTCGTTTACTGCACCCAAAAAGGCTCCCCTGCCTGAGGTGGATGATAAAGACTGGATAAGAAATGAAATAGACCACTTCATTCTTGCCAAAATGGAAAGCCGCGGACTTTCGCCCAATAAGGAGGCAGGAAAGGAGTTCCTTTTAAAGCGGTTAAGCCTCGATCTAACCGGATTACCTCCCGGTATAGATCTGATGGATAGCTTCCTTGCAGATAAAAGTCAGGACGCTTATGAAAAAATAGTAAACAGGCTTTTAAATAGTCCGGCTTATGGAGAAAAAATGGCTTTATACTGGCTTGATATTGCACGTTTTGCAGATTCACATGGTTATCAGGATGATAGTTACAGGTCGCAATGGCCCTGGCGCGACTGGGTGATCTATTCATTCAATAAAAATATGCCTTATGATCAGTTTGTGACCATGCAGCTTGCCGGCGATCTTATGCCCAATGCAAGTAAAGAACAGATTCTTGCAACAGGGTTTAACAGAAATCATAAGATCACTGAAGAGGGTGGAGTAGTGGACGAAGAGTACCGTGTGCAGTATGTGATTGATCGTACAAATACTTTTTCAAAAGCTTTAATTGGTGTTACTATGGAGTGCGCGCAGTGTCATGACCATAAGTATGATCCGTTTTCCCAGAAAGATTATTTTAAGCTCTATGCTTTCTTTAATAATGTGAGGGAGGTTGGACTTGAATCTGACGTTGGGGGCCCTGAAACGTATGCCAAAACTCCTTTTATAGAGATCAGTAATGATGAAGTTAAGAAGATTCTGAAATTCATTAATAAACGCGATACTAACCGGTTGATTGTTTCTGTGATGGGAGAAAAGGATACACTAAGGAAAACCTATATTCTTAAGAGAGGTGCCTACGATGCCCCTGATCAGGAAGTCGAACCCGGTACACCAGCTTCCATTCTGGATTTTGACAAGAATTATCCGCAGAATCGATTAGGCCTTTCCAAATGGCTGTTTGATAAAAGGAATCCGCTGACTGCGAGGGTTTTTGTTAATCAGATTTGGCAGGAAATTTTTGGACGCGGATTGGTTAAAACTGCGGGCGATATGGGAATGCAGGGTGAATTACCTTCACATCCCGAACTGCTTGACTGGTTAGCCGTAGATTTTATGGATCATGGCTGGAACATTAAGCGATTAATAAAACAGATTGTGAGTTCTGCAACCTACCGTCAGTCTGCTGTGATTAGTTCAGATAAATTGAAATCTGATCCTGAAAATATCTTTCTGTCCAGAGCACCCCGTTACAGGATTAAGGCTGAGTTGATCCGTGATATTGTGCTTTCCAGCAGTGGGTTACTTGTAAAAACTATCGGTGGTCCAAGTGTAAAACCATACCAGCCTCAGGGTTTATGGGAAAATGCCACTTCCGGACGCGGGATATTAAGAACCTATAAACAGGATCATGGAGAAGATCTTTACAGAAGAGGAATGTATACCTTTATTAAGCGTACTGTTCCTCCGCCGGTTATGGGAGTGTTTGATGCCAGTAATCGTGATCAGTGCGAGGTTTCACGTCTGAAAACCAATACCCCTTTGCAGGCTTTGATTATGATGAATGACCCTGCGGTTCTGGAGGCATCGAGGGTATTGGCAACAAGGCTGGATACGGAGCCTGCTCAAATTAATGAAAAGCTTATTAAGGCATTCAGATTGATTGTATGCAGAAAGCCGAGCGAGAAGGAAATCCGATTACTGACTGAGTACTATAAGGATCAGCTTAATATTTTCAGCAGGCAAAAGATAAGAGCTGAAAAATTACTGGCTGTTGGAGAGGCTCCATTTCCAGATAAAATGGATAAAATTCGTGTAGCGGCCATGATGCAGGTTGTTACAGCACTTTATAATCTTGAAGAAACCATAACTAAATCCTGATCATGGAAAAAGATTTTTTAGAGCATGGTCTCAATTTTAACCGTCGCAGATTTCTGTCAAGACTTAGCCTCGGTCTGGGAAGTGTAGCCCTGGGTTCATTACTCGTGCCGGATATTTTTAATGGAGACTCTTCTGATTCTGGTTGGGTACCCGGAATTCCGCATTTTGCACCCAAAGCAAAGCGGGTGATTTATTTGTTTCAGAATGGTGCTCCTTCGCAGCTTGAATTATTTGATTATAAACCCAGATTGAGGGATTTAATGGGACAGGATTTGCCCGACTCAGTAAGAAGAGGGCAAAGACTTACCGGAATGACTGCCAATCAGACTTCTTTTCCAATGGTAGGCTCATTTGTTGATTTTAAACAATACGGCGATTCCAGAAGCTGGATAAGTGATCTGCTCCCGCATACAGCCAGGGTTGTTGATGATATCTGTATCATCAGATCAATGTACACAGAAGCCATTAATCATGATCCTGCGCTTACTTTCTTTCAAACCGGAGCACAGCAGGGTAACCGGCCCAGTATGGGATCCTGGCTGAGCTATGGCCTTGGAAGCGAGAATAAGAATCTTCCATCTTTCACTGTACTGTTATCCAAAGGAAGACAGGGAAACAATCAGGGAGTATATTCCAAATTGTGGTCGAGCGGATTTTTAGACTCAGTACATCAGGGTGTACAGTTCAGCAGTGGCGATGATCCTGTGCTTTATCTCAAGGATCCGGATGGAATGAATAAACAGGAACGCCGGAAGTTTCTGGATCATTTATCTCAGCTGAACCAGATTTCCTATGAAGAATTTGGCGATCCGGAGATCAGCACTAAGATTCAGCAATATGAAATGGCTTACAGAATGCAAACCGCCGTACCGGATATTATGGATCTTTCGAAGGAACCGGATGATATTATAAAATTGTATGGTTCTGATTCCATGATTCCCGGAACATTTGCAGCCAATTGTTTACTGGCACGCAAACTTTCAGAAAATGGTGTTCGTTTTGTTCAGTTATACCACCAGGGATGGGATCATCATGGGAATTTGCCTAATGATATTGCTTCTCAGGCTAAGGAAGTGGATCAGGCATCAGCCGCTTTAATTACTGATCTTAAGCAGCGGGGTTTGCTTGATGAAACTCTGGTAATATGGGGTGGTGAATTCGGACGTACGAATTACAGTCAGGGTAAATGGACTGCGGGGAATTACGGACGCGACCATCATCCCCGCTGTTTCAGTATCTGGATGGCCGGTGGTGGAATAAAACCGGGTATTTCTTACGGTGAAACCGATGAATTCGGCTATAATATTGTAAAAGATCCGGTTCATGTTCATGATTTTCAGGCAACGATCCTCAATCAGTTAGGGCTTAATCATGAGAAATTAGTTTTTAAACATTTAGGAAGAAGATATCGTCTTACTGATGTTTCAGGGAAGGTAATTAATGACATTTTAGCTTAGAATTCAAACAGAATGAACAGAAGGAAATTTATTCAGAATACCGCGTGTGCATCAGCGGGGTTGCTAATTACCAAAGACCTTTTTGCAGTAAATAAAGGTCCGGTTTACGGGCATAATGGAATGAAGTATACACTGGATACTCAATGGAGTAGATCTGACAGTGTTAAATATCCTGTAAATGATTGCCATGAAATGGTTCAGGATAATAAGGGACGTATTATTTTACTGACCAATGAAACTAAAAATAATATCCTGATCTATAATAAATCAGGTAAACTGCTGGATAGCTGGGGGCATGAATTTCCCGGTGGCCATGGATTGAGTATTGCAGATGAAAACGGGACTCAATTTCTGTATATCACAGATACCAATAAGCACCAGGTTTATAAAACAACGATGGATGGGAGGGTACTTCTGACCATTAATGCACCATTAGATGCCGGGATATACAAAAAATCAGAAGAGTTTGTCCCAACAGAAGTTGCCGTGGATACAAACGGTGATTTTTTTATCGCAGATGGGTATGGAGCTCAATATGTTCTTCATTACAGTCATGATGGTAAGTTAAAGGGATATTTCGGAGGCAGGGGCAAGGACGATGAGAATCTGGATAATGCACATGGAATAGTTATTGACAGAAGAACTGGGACTCCTTCTTTATTGGTAACCGATCGCACCAGAACCTGCTTTAAACGTTTTTCTATGGATGGAAAGCTTGAAGAGATTATTAAACTTCCGGGTGCCTGTGTTTGTCGTCCTGTGATTAAGAATGATCATCTGTATGCTGCAGTACTTCGTTCTCCGAATCTCAATAATGCTGGATCCGGGTTCATCACCATACTGGATAAAAACAATAAAGTAGTTTCAAATATTGGAGGTACTGAACCGCAATACATCAATGATCAGTTACAGACAATGACTCAGTCAGAAAAAATATTCGTTCATCCTCATGATGTATGTGTTGATGATGATGAGAATCTTTATGTTGCACAGTGGGCATCAGGAAAAGTATATCCGTATAAATTTAAAAGGGTCTGATCCTGCTTTTCCTTTTCAGGTATGAATACAAAGCTTAAAGCTTATGCCGGGAATCTGATATTTAGTCTGAACATCCTGATTCTGTTTCTTTTGTTTTATGATGATCAGCTGATCATTCCTGATTGGTTACAGTCTGTTGGCAGGCTGCATCCGATGTTTTTGCATTTTCCGATTGCAATATTATTCTTAGCCTTTATTCTGGAGTACTTCCGATTCAATGAGAAGTTCAGAAGTCAGGAGTTTTATGCAAAGTTTACTGATGCCCTGTTACTAGGAGGAATATTATCTGCCGGAATAACTGTGGTGATGGGTTTAATACTATCAGTTGAAGATGCTTATGAAGGTGAGCAGCTTGAATGGCATAAATGGTTTGGAGTAAGTCTGGTTTTCATATCAGCGGTTTTTTATGTTTTAAGAAATTCAAAGTTCTATAATTTAGTTTATGCTAAGGCCGGTACAGTCATCCTTTCGCTACTGCTTATTATGGCAGGGCATTTTGGGGCTGTTCTGACCCATGGCGAAAACTTTGTAATGGAGCCTGTTAGTACAAGAGCATCTGTTTCGCTTGAGGAGGCATTGGTTTATGATCATGTAATTCAGCCCGTATTTCAGGAAAAATGTATCAGTTGTCATAATGATCAGAAACTAAAGGGGAGTTTAAAACTGACAGATACATTATCAATTTTAAAAGGTGGTAAATCGGGCAAATTATTTATTGCCGGTAAACCTGATCTTAGTCTCCTGCTTGAAAGGATTCATCTGCCCCTGGGTGCAAAAAAGCATATGCCTCCTTCAGGGAAACCTCAGCTTACCGAAGAGGAGAGCAGGATGCTGTATTTATGGGTAAAATCACAGAGCGATTTTAAGCAAAAGGTGACTGATCTGCCCTTGAATGATTCTCTGAGAATACTGGCTGCGTCCAGTTTAAAACCTGCTGATCCGGATGAACAATATGATTTTGCCGCTGCAGATGAAAAGACCGTTCGGAAACTGAATAATTTCTACAGAAGAATAGAATCAGTAGCACAGGGTTCTCCCGCACTTTCAGTTAGTTTTTTTAATAAAGCAGCCTATTCAGCGGCCTCACTTGAAGAATTAAGTGCCATAAAAAAACAGATCGTATCATTAAGATTAAGCCGGATGCCTGTGAAAGATGCTGAGCTTAAATTGATATCATCCTTTAAAAATCTTGAGAAGCTTGATCTTAATTTTACAGACATCAGCAGTAAAGGCATTTCAGCTCTGAAAGGACTGGATAATCTGAAAGTCTTGTCGCTCTCAGGTACCGCTGTTAAGTTTTTTGATCTTCAGAGTATGTTTGCCGGCAAAAATCTTAAAGAAATAACGATCTGGAATACAGGGATTAGTGATTCAGAGATTAAGCAGCTTAAACAGCAGTATCCGAATATCAATTTTATCAGTGGATATAAAGACGATGGATCAAGTATGATTCAGTTATCAAAGCCTGTTTTGAAAAATAATGGCAGAGTGTTCTCAGATCAGTTAGCGGTAAACCTTTATCATCCCAGGAAAAGTATAGCCATCCGGTACACATTGGATGGTTCAGAACCCGATAGTATTAAATCTCCTGTTTATAATGGTAATTTACTGATTAAGGAAAGCCTTGTCCTGAAAACAAAGGCATTTAAAGAGGGCTGGAAAAGTAGTGAGACCGCCGTGTTTACATTATTCAGATCAATAAAACCAGATCAAATATCCCTGATGAAGGCTCCGAATGAAAATTATAGAGCTGCAGGAGCTAATTCCCTGTTTGATGCCCAGCTTGCTGATATTGACCCAAATAACAATAACTGGCTAGGTTTTATGGAAAATGATCTTGTTCTGAACCTGAACTTTAAGCAGCCAAAGAATATCAGGAAGGTTGGATTAAATACACTGATTTCGACAGGGAGTTCTGTGTTTCCGGCTCAAAGTATCCATGTTTATGGAGGAACTGATGAAAAGAGTTTATCATTACTTGGAATTTTACGTCCTGCAATGCCGGGGAAAGAGGATAAACCGGGGATAAAGAATCTCGAAGTAACGCTTCGTAATAAAACTGTTTCCTGTCTGAAGATTGTTGCCAAACCCCTGATAAAAATCCCTTCATGGCATGCTTCGAAAGGAAAACCGGCATTGATGCTTGTGGATGAGGTTCTGATAAATTAAATTTACCGCACCAGAGTTTTAGCAGAGGGCTGTCAGAATAATCAATATGCCATTCAAATAGCTGTATATCAGAAAATTGTATATCTGGTATAATAAAGCTTACCTTTTTTTACATCTGCTTTGAAACGGCGATTGTACGAAATTGGATATCTCATTGCAAATTATAGTAGTGCATTATAATACACCTTAATACGGGAATATTTACTATAGATTATGAAATATAGATAAAGGTGCAATATAACGCATTAGTTGAACCAATAACTCCAGCTCTTTGGATGCACCTGCAATAGATTTCATTTCAATCCAATGCCCCAGAAGCATAATGAGTATCAGGGTCGACAATTCCCAGAAAAAATCCATATCCTGTAAGCCAAATACAATGGCTACACTGTAAACGTATGCTACGGTTATTGCGAAACCGATCAGAAACATCATGCCGGGATTTTTTGCCTTTGTCTCATCAACTAATCCTTTTAAAAAGGGCCTGCCGCCATAAAAAAACACAATCGTTGATAAGGCAAATAATATATAGGTTGATCCTGTAAAGTGCCAGTCAACACCAATAAACTGCTGTATCATTGGTGATAAAAGCATGATAGGAATAGTAAGTTGCAAGTACCACATAAAACCGTTTTTTGAAATCAGCGATCATTGCTATATGGTCATGTCCTGCATGTCCCATAGCCGCATGCTTATCATGGTCATGATTGGTCTTGTTTGCATCTTCCTTATCATTCACTGGAATAAGATTCATCCCACAAACAGGGCAATTACCCGGATTATCCTGAATAATTTCAGGATGCATGGGGCATGTGTATTTTTGTTGCTGTTCCATTTCAATAGTATTATTTGTTAGCTGAAGAGGCTTCGAACGCTAATTCAATGTGAAGCGGTTTCAAGGTTATTCTTTGTATCGTGAAGCATATTATTCAAACACCAATTGCAGTACCAGCGTGCAAACAGAAAAGAAAGTATCTTATAAAACCAATCTTTTGGCGGTAAATAACTAATTGAAAGTTTCACTATACTTCCTTTCTCATTCGGCAAAATCTCAAACCACATCCGATACCAGGACATAATAATAATTTTTGCATTGCCAAAAGTCTCCCATGCTTTTAACAAGGGAGGTTGCCATTGGGTGACCACTTCAGTGAAATCCAATGGCATTCCCATCATGTTACCATACCAACGATATTTGGCGCCTACGCCTGATGAGTGAGTTGAAAGTTGCTCGAGTTTCAACTTACTTCCCATCATCATCATTGAACTTTGACTCATGTGCATTCCTGTTTTTGAAAAATTATCCAGCTGTCTGAATACTTTATCAGGAGGGGAGTGAATGAGGATGCTTTTATTTTTTGTTTTCATTGATAAGTGATTGATGAAACGATAATGTCATCTATCTTGATTCTATTTGATTCATGTGGAATAGTGTTACAGGTAATAACATCTTCTGCTCCTGCATAAAGCAAATCAGCATAAGCATTGTTAGCAAATATTCCATGAACACCAATACAAAAAGGCTTTTTCATTCCTGCGTTTTTTAGGTGGATCACAGTTGCAATCATAGTTTGTGCAGTTGAAATAATATCATCTACTAACACGGGCGTATGATTTTTATAATTAATAACCTGTGGAACTGAGATTTCTACCTCGTCATCACCCTTCCTTGTTTTTTCGAGAACAATAAAAGGTGCTTCGGAATTCTTTGCGACCTCTGATACCCATTGAGAGCTTTCGCTGTCTGGCCCGACTAGTAATGGTTTAGTAATATTCTTTCTTATCCAATCGGAAATTAAGTTTGATGCATGCAGAACAGTTGTTGGGATGGAATATATCTCAGATAAATTATTTCTGCGGTGCAAATGAGGATCGATGGTAATAAGTGAATCCGCGAATGATGAAGCGAGTTTTGAAAAATATGTCGAAGTAATCCCTTCACCTGCATGAAAGCGTTTGTCCTGGCGCATATAGGCAAGATAAGGTGAAATGAGGCAGGTG
Source organism: Daejeonella sp. H1SJ63 (assembly GCF_029360775.1). Taxonomy (GTDB): domain Bacteria; phylum Bacteroidota; class Bacteroidia; order Sphingobacteriales; family Sphingobacteriaceae; genus Daejeonella. Next base: position 132,516 of record NZ_JARKMZ010000039.1, read on the forward strand.
CATTTTGCCCCAAGTTCTTTTGCAGTCTGTGATAAGAAGAACAGTGGCAGCACCTTGTTATCCGGATGATCTAATGTGCATACCATAATCACTTGTTTGTCTTTAACATCGGAGAGAATTTTAACGTAAGTCTCCCCATCGGGGAACTGGCGGATAATTGCAATACCTAACTCAGCATTACACTTATCTGCCAGCGAATTAGTTAGTGGTTCATTTCCTGGTAAAGCAAAAAATATCTTTTGCATTTTATACGATTTTGATTATTTGACTGATAGAATTTAAGTAATCAACTGTGTATTGTAATTCTCCTTCTGCTTCAGAATAAATAGTATACAGTATTTGTCCTATTTCTATTTTAGTTCCAATTGGTGAATTGAAATAAATTCCTGCGGAAGGGCTATGGGGAGCACCTGCAAGTTTGGCAATTTTAGCTAATTTCCTGTTGTCGATACCAATCACCGTTCCGGCAGTTTCAGATTTGATATCCTTTTTATATCTCGCGAATTTAGGTTCCTTAAATCCTCCCTGAGCGATGCAGATATTTTGAAATTTAACATAGGCTTGTCCACTTTCCAGTATTTGTTTTGCTTTTGTAACGCCTTTTCCTAATTCAATTTTACCGGATAGCTCAAGCAGTGCTCCAGAAATAATTAGTGATTTTTCTTTCAGATCGGCGGGAGCATCATTTTGATTTCTTAATACAGAAAGAATATCCATCGCCTCTAATGAAGGCCCAATTCCTTTACCTATGGGCTGGGTGCCATCCGTAATTAATATTACTACATTTAATTTTATGGCATCGCCAACTGCTTTGAAATAATATTGCAGCTTAATTGCTTCATCCTGTGTTCTCACTTTCGCTGTGTCACCAACAGGGATCTCGATTACAACGTGCGTAGAGCCCGCCGCTGCTTTTTTTGATAGTACTGATGCGATCATCTGTCCGGTGCTATCAATGTCAAGCGCTTTTTCGACCCTGATTAAAATATCATCTGCAGGGCTCAAGTTGACTGAGCCTCCCCATGCAAGACATCCTCCTTCTTTTGTTACTACTTCTTTTAGGCGTTCAACAGACAAGTCTACAGTAGTCATGGTCTCCATTGTATCAGATGTTCCAGCAGGCGAAGTAATTGCACGTGAGGATGTCTTAGGAATTGTCAATCCAGCAGCTGCAACTATGGCCACCACAATAGGAGTGGTACGATTTCCGGGTAAACCTCCAATAGAATGTTTATCAAGAATGATTTTTTCATCCCATTTTAATCTTGAGCCGGAGTCGATCATGGCTTTTGTGAGACTAATAATCTCGTCTAAATCCAAATTATCACCCGCGCAGGCGGCAATAAATGCTGCTATTTCAATATCGGAATAAAGTCCACGTGTAAGGTCATTGATGATCCGTCGATAGGCTACGTCATCAATTTTTTTGTGATACATCTTTGCGCGAACATCACTCAATGATTCGATTTGTTTGAGATGGGTGATTGCAATTAGATCACCCGCTTTTGCATTTAACCGCTTCAGCGCCATATTAGAAAGTGCCGCTTCATGTTCCTGCAGCAAGTCTGAAGTAACAACATTCAGCGTAGCAATAATCTGGCTTTCTTTGAGACTAACAACAACTCGTGTAAGAGCTGAAAACCCTTCTGAAAGACAGATATGGCAATCACTTCGCATATATATAATGTGCTCACGATAGGTATCGATACCAAGTGATTTTACTGTTAAAGTCTTTGAAATATGCTGGTGTGCCATTTAGCTATTAATTGATAGGTTAATACTCAAATCCATCCTGTATATAGTGGGGCTTGGTTATTGTTGTTGTCGAACCGGAAAATTGAATCGTAATTTTAGATTCCCTTTTCAATTATAAAATAAGTTTAATGCGTTTTAAGACTTGATTAATTATCAGTGAAAGCAAACTGAATCCACATATAATGGTAAGGTCTTGCCGGCTTGGAGGATACAATGACAGTACATTTGCAACTGGAGGGACTAAGTATGTACCTAATGTGAGCATAATACACGAAAATATTGCGAACCAAACATACTTATTAGTGAATACATCGGTTTTAAAAAATGGTTTAGTGTTATCAGTTGACATATTTAATGTATGCAAAACTTGACAAAGAATGAGTGTTATAAATAAAATATTGTTGCATACTTCCGGGTTCCAGGGTTCTGATTTATGAATAGTAAAGTGTGAGAAGACAACTGCACCGATGGTACATGCCATTATGACTAATGAATAGACAAAAATTGAAATCCATCTTTGCCGGTTTATAATAGGGTCATTTGAATTTCTTGGAGGTAATAGCATTATTGAATCGCTACCTTTAGTTACCCCGAGTGCAAGTGCTGGCAAAACATCAGTGACAATATTGATATATAAAATTTGCAATGCGAACAATCCGAAGTGTAAGTTAAAAATAGATGCAATTGACACTATCAACAATTCGGTGATATTACATGAGAGTAAAAACACTACAAACTTTCGTATGTTTTCAAAAATAATTCTGCCTTGTTTTATAGCAAGTACAATCGATCCGAATGAATCATCTTTAAGGATCATGCTCGAAACTTCTTGTGCTACCTGAGTTCCACGTAAACCCATTGCTATGCCTATGTCCGCTTTCTTTAAGGCCGGAGCATCATTTACCCCATCTCCAGTCATGCCAACTACGTATTTATTTTCCTGCAATACTGAAACCAAATCCAACTTTTGTTTAGGACTTACTCGTGCAAATATTGTAGAGTTAGACCATTTTTGTTTTTCTTCTGAAGAAAGATTTTCATAATCATTCATTTCATCACCGTGAATCACTACTTCATCATCCGAACCTGATATGCCAAGTTTGGATGCAATATTTTTTGCGGTGGCAGGATGGTCCCCTGTAATCATTACAACCTTTATTCCGGCGGATTTACATTGTCGAATAGCTTCAAATACATCTTCTCGTGGAGGGTCGAGCATTCCGATCAAACCAACAAAAATAAGATTGCTTGTCAATTCAGTTGTAGATTCTTCTGCATCTTTATAAGCAGTTCCTATCATCCGCAAACCTGATGCTGCCAGTTTTTCAGCTTCATGTATCCATTTTGTTTTCGTTGTCTGATCGAGTGTTATAATTTCGTCTTTCGCAAGTAGAAGACTGCATCGTTTAATCAATTCTTCAACAGCGCCCTTTGCAACAACAAAATATTGTTCATTTGACTGATGCAAAGTAGCCATGATGCGTGTTTCTGATGAAAATGGCTCTTCTTTAATTTTTGGGAACTGCTTTCTGAATGGCACAATATCCACGTCATTGCAGTAGGCGAATTTTAACAAGCCGGTTTCAAGAGGGTCTCCAACTTCTTCAATCAGTTTATTTTTAAAAACAAGTTCCGATGTGTTGCATAATACCGCTATTTTTTTGATAGTCTGATAACCTCCACTTTTAGAAACATGGTCGTCAAGAGGAAAATCACACCTTCGTAATAAGGTGTTTAATTTTATTTCCAATCTACCTTCACTGGTAACGATCGTGGTGACTTCAATTATATTTTGAGTAAGCGTTCCCGTTTTATCTGTGCAAATAACATTAGTTCCCCCTAAGGTTTCAACGGATTCTAGTTTCTTTACAATCACATTATGCTTTGCCATTTTAACCATCCCTTGTGCAAGCGCAAGTGTAGCAACAATAGGTAGTCCTTCCGGTATCGCGGCCACGGCTAGAGCGATGGAGGTTTTAAGCATTTCTATAACTGGGTCACCGTAAAGTATTCCTGCGATAAAAATTACGATGACTAAAGCGACTGTAATTTTTATCAGTTTCTTACTGAACTCTTCTAGCTTTTTTTCCAAGGGAGTTACCGCCTGCTCAGCCATTTGTACCATCGAAGCTATTTTGCCTATCTCTGTATTCATTCCCGTCCCGGTCACAATTGCTTTTGCATTCCCGCTTATTACAAAAGTTCCTTTGTAAATCATATTTATCCTTTCGGCGAGCGAGATACCTTTATTAAGAATCCTGTCTTGCTTTTCAACAGGCATCGATTCACCTGTCAATGCGGATTCATTCACATGGAATTGCGACACGTTAAAGACCCGTGCGTCAGAAGGAATAATATCACCTGCTTCGATGTATAGGATATCGCCAGGCACAATTTCAGCCGATGGAATTTCAGTTAAGATATTATCGCGAATGACTTTTGCATTCGTCTGTGTCATACGCCTAAGGGCGTCCATGGATCGCTCCGCCTGAAGTTCCATCAGAAAGCCTATGATTGCATTTATTATAATTACAGCAATAATTGCAATCCCCTCGAGCCACTCCCTGAAAAAAAAGGATAATGCGGCTGCGGTCAAGAGCATATACACCATGGGATTTACAAACTGGCTAAGAAAGATTAGAAGGAGGTTTTTCTTTTTCTTCTGTTCGACAATATTTTTTCCGAATAGTTGACAGCGTTTTTCTACTTCTTTAGTTAATAAGCCTTCAGGAGTATTTGAATTCAACTGTTTGCAAAGTTCCTCTGTGGTGGAAGAATGTGCGTTGTCAATGGGGTAGTGGATGGTATTCATTTGTGTGCTCTATTACATAAAGCTTGAGCTTCGTTCATTATAACCTTTCTTCGTTCCTTGTTGATTTTAGCATAGGAAAGTAAGTCCGGAGCTAGGCAAAGCTCCCTGCATAACACGATTTGGTTATCAAGAAGAAGCTTTTTTTCATTCAGACTCAAAGTCGTGAGGCAGGTAAGTGGATACAATCCGGAAGCATCTATCTGTTCACGTAAACTGTTGCCTTTTAGAAAATCCAAGCTCAGTAAATTAAGTCGTGCACAGGACCCATATTTGATAGCATCATCTGAAAATCTTGTATTCGTCACTACCCATCCCTGGTGAAACTTGGTGCCGTGGCCAGGAATATTTTTCCATTGCTCTTCCACATCTTTAAAGTGTGCCTGTATATAAAGTGGAATTTTTACATCGCAATTGGTGCCCTGCAGATTATGAAACTTGCATTCAACCATGAAATGATGGTTCTCCCTTTCAGCCATCACATCAATTTCATGATTCACACAATGTCCCTTTACAATTTCTCCCACTTTTACTCTATAACCCTGATGAGATAGGAAGGCTGCAATATATTTTTCAAAAGGGAAACCACTTGGGCCTAGCTCCAGAATGGCGCGTTTGAGTTTATATCTTGCTGCAACAGTTCTGGATTTATTCTTTAATAAGCTGAAAGCAATTTTATAAATTTCAGTGGTAGGAATACCTTCGTAAACCTGGCTTTCCATTTCACTCATTATGGAATCAATCGTTTCGTCATTTGCACCTGCACGATGAAGTGAGAGCTTGAGTTTCTTTGGCATGAATAGCGTTCTTTCTCCCGAAGCTTTGGTGATAATAACATTTCGATTTTTCGATACCATCACATGTTTCTTTTAATGATATTTTTTTTTGATAATGTAGTTCACATATTATGACCTTCCATTGGTTTGACACCCATTTTGAAGATATATTCGCTGTTGAGTAAATATGCACCTGTGACCACTACCAAATCACCTGGCAGCAAACCACTTTTTATTTCTACTTTATTATTGGCCTCTCCACCAAGTTCTACCATTTTACTTTTGAATGTGTTTTTACCTGTTTGGACCCATACGGTAGCTCCTTTGGTATCACGAATAACGGCATCAACTGGTAAGGTGAAAGATAAATGTTTTGTGTTGCTGAGATAGACATATGCAGGCATCCCTGGCTTCAAGCGTTTATTTCTGTTCGGAATTGAAACGCGTACCAGATTAATTCTTGATCCGGACACGATCTCGGGATTTACGAAGTTAATTCTGCCAGGGATTTCTTCATTTGCCATATCGGGAATACGAACAATAGCGGGAGCATCCTGGGCTAAGGATGAGAATTGCGAAGCATATACCTGCGCTTCTGCCCACAAAGTAGAAAGGTCAACCAATTCAACAATGGTACCGCCTTCCATAACATAATCGCCCTGTAATATGTTCAAAGCAGTGATATAACCACTTCCTGTACTATAAAATGTAGTAGTTGGATCAGCCTTTCCGGTCAGTACAAGCTGTTTGATCTGACTGCTGTTCATTCCCCATAACCTGAGTTTATTTTCTGCACTTTGTTCAAGAGCAGCGAAATCAATGAGCTCATTGCCGGCAAGTATTCTTCGCCTTTCCCTAGTCTTTAGATATTCCTGTTTCGCATTATTTAACTCTTCGCTATAAATGTCATATAGCCTATCTCCATTTCGCACATAGTCTCCAGTATTTTTGAAGTACAACCGCTCTATTCGGCCCATAACTCTTGAACTGATCGCTGAAGTTTTGGTCTGGTCATAATTCAGGACCGCAGTTAAAACAGTTTGACTGCCAATATCACCGGAGCGAATAGTATCAACACTAATATTTCCCAAATGAATTTGCTGATCACTTAATTGCAGCTCATCCTTGTCAGGTGTTGCTGAGCTGCTTACCTGAATTAAGGGCATTTGACAGATAGGGCAATTCCCAGGCTTACTTACCATTACCTGCGGGTGCATGGAGCAGGTATAGTTAACCTCGTCATTTACTGTATGGGTGTCATGCTTTTTCTCCGAGCATGCCCATAATAAACAAACGAAAAATATTAGCAGATAACGCATATATTACTCTTTTACTTTAATGAAGCTTTCGCTGTCAATTAAATATTGTGCATTTAAAGCGACAGAATCGGATTCTGATATGCCCCTAATAATTTGAATGTTTTTACCCGATGTAATGCCGGTAATCACCTTTTTAGGGCTGAATCCATTTGCTGCTTTTAATAAAACAATCTTATCTATTCCCAGTGAAATTACAGATTCTTTTGGCAGCCAGTTAGCCATGTCCATATTTGCCGAGATACGTCCCCGCACCTGACTTCCCACGGGTAAACGCAGTATTGAATTATCAAAGTAAACTCTAACAGATGTCGTTCGACTATTATCCCTGTAAAAGGGTTCAATAAAATCAACATGACCCTGAAAAGATTGAGAGGCTGAAGATTCGGGATAAATGTTTACCAGCTGACCTTTTTTGATTAACGCTTGTCTGTCGGTATAAATATTCAACAGGGCCCATGCTTTTGAAGGATTATAAATACTAAAAAGTGTCTGCCCCTTTTGTATATACATCCCTTCTTTTAAATTCAATAATTCAGTACTGGGCTCAGTACTTTCCATTGATCCCTGAGAGGTTTGCTGCGCCATCGCGGTCGGCACTGCGCTCGTGTTATGTAAATGTCCTGTGGATCCACTATAGATACTTACCGCCAATAATGGCTTTCCTGTTTGCAGCACGTTCTGAATTTGTTCCGGATTCATCCCCAACAATAGTAATTTTTGCCTGGCGGCACTGATCAAAGAGCTGTTTGCGGCGTCATTTTTTGTAACAAAAAGCAGGTTTTGCTGTGCAGTAAGCAATTCCGGACTGTACACGTCCATGATTTTTTGCCCTTTCTCTATGTGCTGGTATTTATACCGCACATATAACTTCTCTATTCGCCCGCTTATTCTGGCCGAGATGGAACCTGTCATACGGGTATCGTACTCTACACGGCCCATTGCGTCAATTTCCACAGTTATTGTGTCCTTTTTAATTGCAGTTACCGGAATTGTAGAAATGACATACTCGTTTGCAGATTTTAGGGATGTTTCTAAACTCAACTCCCGACGAATCAACTCCTTATTACCAGCTTCATTATGAAGGGTATGATCCTCTTTCTTATCATTATTACATGCTAAGAATAAGAACAGTACAAAATAAGTCGGAAGCCGTGTTGAAACTATCATTTACTTAATTTCTAAAATCCGTTCTAATTCAACCCGTAACGTTAAAAACTGCTGTAACTGATCCAGATATTCGAGTTGTGTCATGTTTAGGCTTTCCCATGCATCATACAATTCAAACAGCTCTTCCGTATTTTGCCCGTAACCAAGCTGCATTACTTTGTAGTTGTTCTTGAGCGCTGGGATAATGTTCTCTTCGTATAATTTTAATTGCCTGCGTTTAGTATCAGCCTCTGTTTGCATGCCGGATGCCATGCCAGAAAGTTCGTTGATCCGCATCTGACGCTCAAAACCAAGGCTCTCCCGGCGCAGACGCAGGCTTTCAATGTTTGCTTTATTCATCCGGCTTGCCCAGCTTGTAAAAGGGATACGCACCATCGCCATTGCTGTATATTGCAGGGGTTGTCCGCCAAAACCGAACATGTGCTCATATCTGAAACCAATTTCTGGCTTTAGTCGCACACGTTCCAGCTCTTGCTGTAAGAAGGTTAGCTGGATATCCCTGTCTATGGCTTTCAGATCACTTCTGGAATTAACAAGCGCGAGGCTCACTTCTCCCGCGTTAATGAGATCTTTTATAAGCAAGGTTGTGTCGACATCGAAAGATGTTTCCTTATCTCTATTCATTAACGTATTTAAGTTAATTCGACGAAGACGCATGTCATTTTCAAACATCAGCCGCATACTTTGGATGTTGCCGAAAGCCGCTTTTGCTTTATAATAGGCACCTAATTTTTCCAGACCGTTTTTGTATCGTATTTCTGCATCCTTTACCATGAATTCAAGGAGCTTTTCATTCTCTTTTATTACTTCGAGTTTCTTTTTAATAACTACCCATTCGTAATAGTTTTTCTTTGCATCGGCAATTAACTCGTTCAAAGTGGCCTGTTTTTTTTCCTTTACCACTGTAGACATGGCACTCATGTAACTATATTCAGCCGTCTGCTTTTTTTTATTGGGAAGCATCTGCTGTAGGGCGATAGAATATTGGCCCATTCCTTCGCCCATGTCGGTTTGGCGCGTATATTTGGGATTATAGGGCATCATAAAAAAGCCTGTCCCCACTTCAGTCGGCATCCAGCTCCAGGCTCCTTTTGCTGCTGCATCCATAGCCTCTGCTTCACTATCATACATCCGCAGAGAAGAGTGGTTCTTTAGTATGATCTCTTTCACCTGATTAATGCTCAACTGCTGAGCTCTGGATGAAATTCCTGACAAAAGAAGGAAGAACAGCGCGGAAATACAGGATGAGATTTTCATTTTCAATCTTTTAATTCTTCAATCAATAGCTTGCCGGTTTTTTTTAATTCATGTTCCCGCACCAGGGCATACATGGCTGGCAAGACAATCAGCACAAAGAATGTAGATGTTGCCAGGCCAAATACAAAAGGAATGGCAATGGGCTTCATCACATCACTACCGGTGCCCGTAGCAAGCAGAAGAGGCATCAAGCCGATAATATCTACAAGGACGGTCATTAATTTCGGCCGTAATCTTAATGCTGCACCTTCGTAAACAGCTTCCTCTATGTCAGTTTTTGTTAGTAGTTCGCCACTGGCCTTTTTTTCCAGTACTTTGTTATTTAAAGAGTTATTCAGGTAGACCAACATAAGCACACCAGTCTCAACAGCTATTCCAAAAAGCGCAATAAATCCGACGGCAACTGCTACAGAAAAGTTTACATCAAAAAAGAATAGGGAATAAGCACCACCAACAAGGGCCACAGGAACGCTGGATAGTACAATCAGCACTTCGCGGAATGTATGGAACGTGAAATAAAGTATTATTGTAATGATGAGCAGCACAATCGGGATCAGAACCTTTAACCTTTTTTCTGCACGTACCTGATTTTCATATTGTCCGCTCCATTCTATAAAATATCCTTTTGGCAACTTTTGTACGAGGCTTTCAAGTTTCTTTTTTGCGTCGTTTACGGTACTACCAAGATCTCGTTCGCGCACATTAAAAAGCAAAGTTCCCCTTAGCATAGCATTTTCTGAGTTGATCATGGGAGGCCCTTCTGCTATAGAGATATCTGCAACGGCAGATAGAGGCAGAGGCCCACTCGGACTGGTAACCAAAACATTTTTTAACTGCTCAATATTGCTTCGAAAATCCTGTGCAAAACGTGCATTTACTGAAAAACGTTGGCGACCTTCAATCGTTGTAGTCATGTTCATTCCGCCAATAGAGGCTTCAACAACCATGTTTACATCATCGACACTTAGACCGTAGCGTCCTATTTCATCTTTCTTAACTTTTATTTCCACATACTTTCCTCCAACAATAGGTTCCACATATAGGTCTTTAACACCATCCAGGCCTGTCAGAGCTACTTTAAATTTTTGAGCCAGGATATTAATGGAGTCAAGGCTCTGGCCATAAATTTTCACTCCCACATCGGTACGTATGCCTGTGGAAAGCATATTAATGCGGTTGATTATAGGCTGTGTCCAGCCATTTATTACACCGGGGATTTGAAGTTTGCTGTTTAATTCATCTATGATCTTATTTTTTGTCATTCCTTCACGCCACTCCGATTGTGGTTTTAAAAGTACAATAGTTTCTATCATACTGATTGGAGAATTATCGGTCGCCGTATTTGCCCTCCCTGCTTTCCCCAATACATTGTGGACTTCGGGCACAGTTTTAATCAGTTTGTCCTGCACCTGCATGATGCGTTTTATCTCTGTGTTCGAAACGTCGGGAAGGGTTACAGGCATAAACAACAAGGAACCTTCGTCCAAAGGGGGCATGAACTCTGTCCCTAAACGCATCACCAGCGGAATACTTGCTGCAACCATAACAAAAGCGATAGCAATAGTTGCTTTCTTCCAGCGAAGGCACCACCCGATTATTGGATCATAGAGCCATAGAAAAAATCTGGAAACCGGATGCTTCTTTTCAGGTCTGATCTTACCTTTAAGCAGAATAGCCATTAGTACCGGGACAAGGAATATTGCCACAAAAGCAGAGCCTATCATGGCAAAGGTTTTGGTTAGCACGAGAGGAGTAAACAATTTGTTTTCCTGGCCTTCCAGCATAAGTATCGGGGCAAATGATACCAGTGTTATCAAAATTGAATTAAAAACAGCTTTTCCCACCAGTACAGAGGAGCTTTCTATTCTTTTTAACCGTTCTTCTTCTGATATCATGACCATTACATTAAGACTCTTCAGTTATAGATTTCAGAGCATTCTCTACCATTACAATTCCGGCATCGACCAGATCACCTACTGCTAATGCCACCCCGGCAAGCGACATTATATTGGAGCTTACATTAAACCAATCCATCATGATAAATGAAATTAAAACGCTCATTGGGATTGTTATTATCACGATCAAAGCACTTCGTACATGTAAAAGGAATATGAAAAGTACCACAGCAACCACCAGTATTTCTTCAATTACCGCCTCTTTCAAAGTGGCTATAGTTGCTTCGATCAGGTCCGAGCGATCATAGGCTACATGGAACTTTACACCAGCAGGCAAGCCTTTCTCTACGTCTTTTAGCTTCACTTTAAGCTGGTCAATAACATCTTTTGCATTTTCGCCGTAACGCATAACCACAATGCCGCCTACCTTTTCTCCTTCCCCATTTTCCTCTATAATCCCCAAACGAAGTTCTCCCCCCATCTGAACAGTAGCCACATCTTTAACCCGGATAGGAATAGATTCCCGAGTCATTAGGGGTATTTCCTCGATGTCTTTAATTTGAGTGATGTAACCAATTCCTCTGACAATATATCCCATATCTGCCATCTCAAATTTCCTTCCGCCAACATCATTATTATTCATTCTCACTTTTTCGAGCACATCCATTAGAGAGATGTTATAATAATTTAGCTTATGCGGATCGATTACAATTTGGTACTGCTTCTGAAAACCTCCAAAGGATGCAACTTCGCTTACTCCCGGTACGGTTTGAAGCGCAAACTTTATATACCAGTCCTGCAAAGCTCTAAGTTCTCCAAGATCATGGGATGGGGCATCTAAAGTATACCAGAAAATATGTCCTAATCCAGTGCCGTCGGGACCTAAGGTGGGGACGACTTCCTTTGGTAAAAGGCGTTGAGCATAATTGAGGCGCTCTAAAACACGAGTCCTTGCCCAATAGATGTCGACATTATCTTCAAAAATTATAAAGACGAAGCTCATTCCGAACATGGAGTTTGCACGGATGCTCTTGATTTTGGGGATACCCTGGAGATTACTGACTAATGGGTAAGTCACCTGATCCTCCATGATCTGCGGGCTTCTGCCCATCCATTCTGTAAAAATAATTACCTGATTTTCGGACAGGTCGGGTATGGCATCTACTTTGGTATTCTTTACAGAATAAATACCGTAGATTATAATGCCAGCAGCTAACAGCAGGACAACTATGCGGTTCTTTAAGGCCCAACTAATAGAATTACTTATCATATCTGTGAGTTAAAAACCCGATCCACCCATCAGCAAAAGGCTGTGTTGATTGATCCAAAGTGAGTTTTATCATGCATAATCGTAAAAGAAGTGTTTTTAAAGCCTGACGGCAGACATGAAAAAAAAATGATTGTGATCATTTAGTGAGCAAAAGTCTAAACGTGGTCTATTTCATTATTGATTCATTGCGATCAGGACCTTTGGAGGGTATATAACAGCAAGTTATACAAAGACATAACATGCTACTCCTGATTGTTCTTTTAAATCTGTGATTGCAATTATTAGATTAGGGTTTAATTAGTAAGTTATTGTGAATCCTCCCCCATATCCCATATCACTATCATAGTGAGTAGACAGGGAGAAGTATTCGGATACAATATACCGAATTCCTCCCATATATTCTTTATCGGTATTGCCCATCATATTTAGCCTGATCCTGCTTAGTTTTGCGTCAGATCCATAAACTAGACTCACTAAGAATGCAACAGATTGATAATCAGCGGGTAAGAAACAAAAAAGGTGTCACGATTATTCGCAACACCTTGATTGATAGTTATTTAGTCGGGGTGGCAGGATTCGAACCTACGACCTCCTGGTCCCAAACCAGGCGCGATACCGGGCTACGCTACACCCCGAACATTTAATAAACATTGCGTAGCTTTTATTTATTAACGTGCTGCAAAGATAGACTTTTAGTCATTCGTCGCAAATAAATTTGAAAATATTTTTAATGTTTTTTCAGGCTTTTTTATGATGACTGTATAACCTGCTGAATCTTAGGGAGAACAGAATATAACGTATTTCAATTTTTTCTGTTTTATACTTAATAAAAAAAAGCTTTGCGGTCTTTTAGCAAAGCTTTTTTATTATGATGAGCTTTATTTAATTGATCTGACCAAGGTTTAAACCATTGAAAACAATGTTAAATTCAGTTCTTCTGTTTAATTGCTGAACAGCCAATGAACAATTTGGATCATTTTTACACGGATTACCCGTATCTGGTCTGCCATGTTTAGAAATCAGTAATCTTTCCTGTGCAATTCCTTTGGATTTTAAGTAATCAATAGCCGACTGGGCTCTGTTCAGAGCTAATTTATCATTGTAATTAGACATCCTGCTGTCAGCGTAGGAGGTGGCTGCAACGCTGATACCCGGATTTTCATTCATTAACTTAACCAGATTGTCTAAAACCGGTATGGCATCCGGGCGAATGCCTGCATCGTCAAGGTCAAAGTAAATATCATCAACCTTGAATATACTTTTGAGGAAACTTAAATTGTCAAAAACATACTGCTCAGATGCCATGTATAAAGCCTTTCTGTTTAGCTCATTTGTAATATCATTTTCTGCTGAACCTCCACCATTTAAAAGATAACTGCTTTTTGCTGAAGCTGATTCTGAATTTACAGCCATGAAGTTCGCTTTGTTAAAATTAACAGAAAACGAATTTGTTTGCGCAGTAGTATTCAAACTGTATAATGAAGCTGTGATAGTAAGTACGGCAAAAAGTAATTTGGTATTCATAATCCTCAATTTATATCTCAGGTATTATTACGATGAAATATTTTAAAGGGTTACGATATTTTTTATTTTTATTTCATTATTAATTAAATTTTTATACTAAGGCAATCTGGGATGCTCTTTCTGTTAAAAATTATCAAGAATATATTCGGGACTGTAAATTCTGATTTCGGCTTTATGATACATTGTTAATTATAATGATAATTATTATCTGTTTATAAGAACTGCCTGAAGGGTAGAAATGACTATGATTATAAGACTTAGTAGCTGGCACCTACGTCCCCGTTTGAAAGACGTGTTATGCGGAGATGCACAACCAATCCATGTGCAGAGCCCCGGGAACCGGCCCGGTAAAAGATGCACATACAGATCATTTTAGCCGTAGGGAGGCAGTGGTGTATGATAAATATAGATTAGAATCAAGGGTACATCTGTCAGGAAATGAACAGCACCATACTACTAATTTAACCGGAAGGTGAGATTTCGTTGCAGTAACACATCCTTTTGAATGACGTGAATCGTCCCATCTCTTACACCCTGAAAATAAAAAAGAGCTATAAATGCTTGATTTATAGCTCTTTAATTATTGTTTTTGCGGAGAGAGAGGGATTCGAACCCTCGGTACCGTTGCCAGTACGACAGTTTAGCAAACTGTTCCTTTCGGCCACTCAGGCATCTCTCCTTAAAAATAAAAACCCTCTTTCGAGGACTGCAAATATAGTAAATCAGTCAGGCTGGCAAAAAATATTTTCAATTCTATGCGATATTTATTTTTTGTGCTTGTGGCAATAGAGAAATCAGATTGATTAGTCGCTGAAAAGCAGCGGGATACATCAGATTCTAATCAATTTCATAGTCAATCCTGACATGATAAATACCCATTAGCATGGTCTTAAAGATGAGTTTAATAGTTTCAATATCCTTTAAAGTGATATTACTGTTTGTTAATTGATCCTGCTCGAGCTTATAATCAATGATTCTTTCCACAAGATCGCTGATACTGATTGCATCAGGTTCTTTTAAACTTCTGGAGGCTGCTTCTACTGAATCTGCAAGCATTAACACTGCCGTTTCCTTAGAAAAGGGGATGGGGCCGGGGTATCTGAAAATATTTTCATCAACAAATTTCTCAGGAAAATTTTTCAGAAAAGATTGATAGAAATAATCAACCCGGGTATTTCCATGATGTGTTCTGATAAAATCAATAATCATTTCGGGTATCTGATGTTTTCTGGCAATCTCTATGCCCTTAATTACATGCTGGATAATAATTTGAGCACTCTGCTCATAAGAAATGGAATCATGAGGATTATTTCCTCTGTTCTGATTTTCAATGAAAAAATGAGGGTTTACAGTTTTCCCAATATCATGATACAGTGCACCGGCTCTTACCAATAGAGCATTTCCTCCAATCTTATAGATAGCAGCTTCTGCAAGGTTGGCAACCTGTAACGAATGCTGAAAAGTACCCGGTGCCTTAAATGCCAGATCTCTTAATAATTTTGAATTGGTATTGGTAAGTTCCATCAGTGTTACATCTGATGTAATTCCGAACATTTTTTCAAAAGCATAAATTAAAGGATAGGCAAGGAGCGACAGAAGCACACTGAATATAAAAGGAATAAAGTTAAACCATTCTATATCGGTTAAAGAGCCATCTCTGATGAGGGAGATTCCTAAAAATGCAATGAAATAATTTAAAAGAATCAGCAATGCTGAAATCAGAAACTGCTCTCTCTTGATCAGATTTTTAATACTGTAAATGGCCACCATACCTGCAGAGATCTGAAGAAATGCAAATTCAAAGCTGTTGGGTACAAAAAAACCGGCTATTAATACCACCAAAAGGTGAATATTCAATGCCAGACGCGTGTCAAACAGTATTCTGATGATAATTGGAACAATACAGAAAGGAATATAATAAACACTTGGAATTTTAATCCGGATAGCCCATGATAAAGTTACCAGCATTCCGGTTATAACAATTAAAATAAGGGATAGCTGCCGGTTATCGTCAAAAATATCCCTTCTGAACAGATATAAAAAGACCATTAACAGGGAAATAATCAGGCCGGCAAGCAGAACCTGCCCAAGTAAGACCAGATTTCTGTTTCCGGCTATTTTTGCATCTTCTTCATAGGCCGTTCTGAGTGATTCCAGTTTTTGAAAAATTGCAGAATTGACCATCGTACCCTTAGCAACAATTAATTCACCTTTTTGAACCATACCTCTTGTTAGTGAGATACTGTTTAATGCATTTTCTTCAAGTTTGTCGGTGAGTTGTTCATCATATATGTAGTTGGCTTTTAAGTGATTGGAAACCAGCTTGATAAGCCATTCTTTATTGCCGATAGAATTATTGCTGTTAATTTCATTCTGAATGAATGCTATTGCATCCTGCAAATTCATTGCATCAGCCGTATTAAGCTGAGTAGATATATTATTATTAAGTAAACTGAAATTATAGTTTTCGCCGTATCGCTGATATTTTTTTACCGGATTCATCAGGCCTCTTGAAAAAATCAGCCTGAGAATTCTGTTGCCTTCTTTTTGATATATTTGTTTTTCGTTCTGCAAAAAATCAGAACTGTTCCATTTTGTATCAAATTCTATATTAAATCCCTGGATTGAATTCTCAGCAATTTCAGTGTCGTTCTGATAAATAGGAAGTATAGACTTTAATATTTCATCTTTATCTTTTTCTATCTCTTCGTTTGTCTTCTTGATAGCAAAACTATATGGAGAAATCAGATCTTTCTGCATCCAGGTTTTGCCCTTCTCATATTCGTATCGGAACCTGACCTGTTTGGGAAGAAAAAGTGTGACAAAAAACACACATAAACCCATCATGACAAACTTCAGATTTGAACTGTATTTGCGGTATAATACCAGATGTAATTGCTTTTTAAGTTTTGCCAAGTTGATAAGTTTAGGCCAAATTTAATAATTTATGTGAGATGAATCAATTCGTGGTATTCTGATACTATGCTGAATTACAGGCTATAATAAAGTTAGATTTAGTATTGATCAAAAAAAAGCAGAAAATCTAAGCAATTGTTGGAGTTTTTATAATGTTTTTATACTTTTGTCGCAAGTTGCACCCATAGCTCAGCTGGATAGAGCAACGGTTTTCTAAACCGTCGGTCTCTGGTTCGAATCCAGATGGGTGTACAGACAAAAAGGCTTTCTGAATATCGGGAGGCCTTTTTTCTTTTTGTCACGATTATTCTTTCCTGTATTCTGCTTCCAACTGACGCTCTGGTAAAGCTAACAATCAACTTGTATAAATAATGTCGCTTGTTTGAAGCAGGAATAAAGACAGATGAACATCTAATTTATTTTGAAAACCGATTCTTTCAATTTAGTTTAGGCCTATAGGATATAATTATTTTTTGTTTAGTTTTATTATATAAGTCTAAACAAACATTAAGCGTATGATTTACAAATTATCAGGTAGTAAAATCCTGCTGGCTGCCTTGGTTTTTCTCCAATCTTTTTATGTTAATTCTCAGACAAAACCAGTAATCGGAGTTGCCGGAATTTCACATGAATCCAATAGTTTTAATATTAAAAAAACTGAGCTCGAAGATTTCCACGTTAGCATTGGTGAATCACAGCAGGAGAGGGCTAAGCGTTTTTTTGCCGGAGCTTCTGCTAAAACAACCAGTGCCGGCTATATAGCGGGTGCAAAGGAGTTTGGCCTGGAGCTTTATCCAACCCTGGTTACTTCCGCCACCCCAAGAGGACCTGTTACTGATAAGGCATTTAATGCGATGATGAATGAGATCATTAGCGGATTAAAAGCCGGTCCAAAGCTTCAGGGTATATTGTTAAATCTTCATGGCGCTATGGTTGTTGAAAGTTATCCAAGTGGTGATGAAGAGATTGTGAGGAGGGTCAGGAATGCTTTCGGACCATCAATGCCGATTGTAGTTACTCATGATTTCCATGCAAATATTACTCCTGAAATGGTCAAATTATGTAATGTACTGATCACTTTTAAGGAAAACCCGCATCTGGATACCTATGATCGCGGCTATCAGGCTGCAGATATTATGGCAAAAATTGTAAGCGGTAAGGTGAAGCCGGTTCAAAGTATAGTTAAGGCTCCAATGGTTTATAATATTGCATTTCAGAATACTTATTCAGAGCCATTATTGCCAATCACCACCGAAAGTAAAAATGCAGAGAAGATTCCCGGTGTTTTGGCTGTAAGTGTTTCGGGCGGATATCAGTATGCTGATGTTCCATGGATGGGGCCATCTGTAGTAGTGGTTACTGATAATAATAAGGCCCTTGCTGATAAGGAAGCCAACAGACTTTCGCAAATGCTATGGGATAGCAGAGAAAAAACCAGAATTAATAATCCCAAGCCTGCAGAAGCAGTTAAGCAGGCAATGCAGCATGAAGGCCGGCCGGTTGTACTGATTGATATGGGAGATAATATTGGCGGAGGTTCAACCGGCGATAGTTCTTTTATGCTTGAAGAATTGGTTAAGCAAGGGGCTAAAGGATGGGCAATGGTGGTATATGATCCGGAGGCTTATAAGGTAGCTGAGAAAGCAGGAGTGGGTAAAGCTTTTGATTTTTCGGTTGGTGGTAAATCGGATAATATGCACGGTAAGCCGGTCCGTATTAAAGGAGAGGTTCGTTCATTACATGTTGGACGTTATCTTGAAACAGAGATCCGTCATGGTGGGGGCAGATACTGGAATATGGGGAATACTGCTGTTGTTCAGGTTGAAGGATCCACTTTGGATGAGCCCAATTTATTACTGATTACTACAGAACGTGCCAGTCCGAATAGCGCCCATATTTTTATCTCCAATGGGGTTTATGTAGAACGTCAGAAGATACTGGTAGTTAAAGGAGCTATTGCTCCGCGTGCGGCTTATGAACCTTTTGCTTCTAAACTTATTTCAGTTGATAGCCCGGGTGCAACTGCTATCAATCCCGACTGGTTCAAATACTATAATATACGTGAAGGCTTATTCGGAATTCAAAAGTCAAAGAAATAAGAGCATCTGAATCCTTATGTTAATTTGTTCGGATTGAAATACTGAACAATTCATTATTACAGAACAATAAAAATCCCCGACTACTTGTCGGGGATTTTTATTGTTAATCTTTTATTTCCATATCATCTACCGGCTTTTTTCTCCACCAGTTTGCCAGGAAGGATCCCGAGATATCCATCCAGGTACCGAAAATAGCAGGATAGAGTCCCATAGTTGCAGCTCTTCCAAGTTCATAAGCAATACCGGCTGCCATACCTCCATTTTGTAAGCCAACTTCTATTGCCACTGTACGGCTGTCTCTTTTATTCATTTTGAAAAGACGACTGCCATAATAACCTAACAGGAAGCCCATTCCATTATGTATTACAGCTGCCAGAAATAGCAGAAAACCCATACTTAAGAGACTTTCTCTTCCGGCAGCGACAATAACAGCAATGATAAATACATTTGCCGCCATGGCGACTAATGGCATCGCAGCATTTAACCATGCACTTCTGTCGCCAAAGAATTTGTTGAAAATAATACCCGCCATCAATGGTAAAAAGATCATTTTACCAATACTGATCATCATTCCTACAGTATCAATAGGAATAAATTGTCCGGCGAGTGCCTCCATTAAAACCGGAGTGATAAATGGCGCCATGAGTGTGGCGAATGAGGTCAGTGTGATCGATAATGCGAGATTTCCCTTTGAGAGAAAGTTCAGAATATTGGATGAAACTCCACAGGGAACGCACCCGATAAGAATAACTCCGGCTGCAATTTCGGGCGGGAAGGTGAAAATCAGGGTCAGGCTGAATGCAACCAATGGCATGATTGTAAATTGAAGAACTAAGCCAACCAGTACCCCTTTGGGCATTTTTAATACCCCTATAAAGTCTTTTACTCCCATGGTAGTACCCATACCGAACATAATCAGCTGGATCAGGGGAACGATAAGGACTTCTGTTTTAAATCCTCCGATGTTTGTCACATACGAAGGATAGATCATACTCATACAGGCAGCAGCTATTACCCAGATGGTGAAGGCAAAACCTTTCAGGAATTCGGAAGCATTAATTCCAATGAGTAAACAGATGAAAAATACACCTACCATAAGGTTTGCCTGATCCGGCAACCCAAACTGGTAGAGTAAAATAAATGCAATTAAAGATAGCGCAGCGAGAATATGAAAGGATTTGAACAGTGTTTGAAGCTTCATAAATGTCAGGTAGACTTTGTTTTATTGATTGATAATGAAAATAAAAATATAAAAATTAGTGTAGTTAAGAATTAAAATCATAATTATTCTCACAATTCATTACAGTTTTAAACAGGGATAATCAATCAGGAATAAAGTATGGGCAAAAAAATCTGATAGGATACATGAGTACGCTATTCATGCTCCTGACAGCTCAAATAGATTGATTTTGTTTTTAATTAAGGTATAGTTAAAGTATAGTTAAGGTATATATAAAGTATAGTTGAGGTATATCTTTAAGATATACCTTATTATTAATTAAACAATATTTTGTATATTGTTTATTACCAATCATTTACACTATATGGCTATACTTAAAAACCATTTGGAGTTTTCCGGGGGACTGGGAAACCTTTCAGCTTACAGGCTGCCTGGAATGAAGCAAACCATTATCCGGACTAAGGGCGGTGCCGATAAAGAAAAGATTCTGAAATCGCCTTCATTCAAGCTTACCCGTTATAATTATACGGAGTTCAGTGCTTGTGCAAAACTGGGCGGGAGTATCCGCAGTTCGATGCTGGCTTTAGCTCCTTTAGCAGATTATAATTATACACCTATGCTAACCTCTCTGGCAAAAGCTATTCAACTTTTGGATACTGAAAATCCGCGTGGAGAGCGGAATATCTTTTTATCACGTCATAAACATTTGCTGACAGGATTCAGTCTGAACAGGAATACGGCCTTTGAAAGTATAGTCAGACATCCACTGCAATACAGTATTGATCGTGATCATAAAGAGGCTCTTATTCAGTTTCCTGAATTAATGCCGGGGGTAAATTTGATGCTTTCCAAACAGTATCCGCTGTTTCGTTTCATTGTCAATCTGGGTTGCGTCAACGACATGCGTTTTATCGGAAAGAAATATCCTGTGGGCAATATTGTAAACAAAAGTGTGTATACCGACTGGTTTCATGCTACTCAATTGTTTAAAGCCATGGATGTATCTGTTCAGTTCAATCAAAAAGTTAAACTTTCTGAACAGATGACTATGATTTTATCTCTTGGAATACAAATGGGAGTTCCGGTTACAGATACAGTTGTTAATCCGGTGAAATATGGAGGCTGTGCGAAGATTATAGATGTTGCCTGATAGGATGAGATGTCAGGGAAGTGGGTGCTCATCTTTATTTTGATGATTCGGACAGGTGCGGGTTCCAATGGCGCTATAAACAACAAAACCCCGCTTTTGCGGGGCTTTCTAGTGTTTGGCGGAGAGTGAGATTACCTACAGCTCCTTTGTCGCCTCCGGTTTTCCCTTTGGGGGAGGCTTCATCACAAAGGAATGCCACTCGCTACGCTCGCTTATATTTTTGTTTGTAATTCCTCGCTCAAACAAGTTTGGCCAGGCTACAAACAAAAATACCCGACTATCATCGGGCATTCTTTTGTGTTGGCGGAGAGTGAGGGATTAAAACCTATTGTTTAATTCTTATCATAACTTGTTCTAAATAGTTGTTTTAATGTATATTTAAGCGTATTTATAGCAAACATTTGATAAGTTAATATTAGTTATTGATACATTATTTGCACCCAAAACTGCACCTAATTTCATTCTGCTAAGAAATATTTTCAGCTATTATGAGCACAATTAGATTTGAATTAAGGAAAAACCAGGTATCAAGCAAGACTGGAAAAGCACCCATCAGAATTATTTATTCTCTTAATGGGAACCGAACTTTTATTCCAACCAAAATAAGATTGAATCCATTGAACTGGAATGAGGATGATCGTTTGCCAAAATATGTAAAAAGAGCCGGGCTTTTGGAAAATTACCAGGTGAAAGAAGTACTGGATAGTATGAAGGATCTAGAAACTTCGATTAGAACAATTGAAAAACAGTATGAAGTAAATGGAAAACCATATTCTGGAGCTGATATTGCTCTTTTGATTTCTGCAGATAGGGAAAAACTGACTAAAAAAGATGAAAGCAAAAATCACCTTTTCGAGTTTATGGACAAATATATTGAGGATCATAAGACCCTTAGGGAGCCGGGTAGTTTGAGTGTTTATAAATCGGTCAAAACCCATCTAGAAGCATTCGAAAAGGAAACCAGGGTGAAAGTTCGTTTTGATAGTATTGATTACGCATTTTTCTCTAAGTTTCAAGCATTCCTAATATCCAGAACTAAGACAGATATGCATGGTAATGTTAAGCCAATGCTTAATAATACTACCATTGCAAAGGCTCTTAGTACTTTGAAAACATTCCTGAGCTATGCAAGGCGTAACGGTATAGAAGTTTCAGACAATTACCGGAATTTCACAATTCGCAAAGAGAAATTAGAAGTAATAGCACTGGATCAGGAGGAGTTTGACAGTCTTTTAAGTATTGATTTGTCCAATAATAAAAGGCTTGACCAAACTCGTGATATATTCTGCTTTAGTTGTAGTACAGGTTTGAGATACTCTGATATTGCTCAATTAAGAAGGGAGCATATTAATGATGGTTTTATAAACATTGTTGTAAAAAAAACCAAGTCTGAGCTCACGGTCCCTTTAAATTCTATCTCCGGAAAAATACTTCAAAAATATTCGGATCGGAATCAACCATTGCCGGTGATCAGTAATCAACGTCTTAATGATTATATCAAAGAACTTTGTCAATTAGCTGGTATTGATACCCCTCAGGAAATAGTTAGGTTCAGGGGGACCAAAAGAGAAGTGAATGTATATCCTAAATATGAATTAGTTCATTTTCATACCGGAAGAAAGACCTTTTGTACATTGTCATTAGAAAAGGGTATGTCAGCTGAAGAAGTAATGGAAATTAGTGGACATAGTGATTACAAATCATTTAAGCGATATGTTAAAGTGACGGAAAAGCGAAAAAAGGTTGTAATGCAAAAGGCCTGGGGTGAAGTTCAGAATTTAAAAGCTGTGTAAATGAAAGAAATTAATAATGAAGCAGATAGTCTTGAGAAGGATTTAGACAATCTTTCAGTTCCAGATATTTCAAAAGGTTATGAGGTTTTTTTGGATAAACCTCTTAACCTGTATCCCGGTTTTGTTAATTTTCTAAGTTCAATTAAGAATTGTGCAGATGATGGCCAGAGATTAAATAAAGCCGAAATATTCGTTAATGATTTCTTTAATCACATGAGAAAGGTTAGGTACATTGACGATGTTGAAGGTTTTAAGCAAATATTAAATCAAAAATCGTTGACCATAGCATTAGCTATTGTTTCAAAGCATAAGAATATTGTCGCTGAAAAAATTGACAAAGACGTATTTCTAGGATATGAAGCTGATAGCTACGATATATTCTTCAGAAATAGCCTTCAACGTCTATATGAAGATCTCAATAACCAAAAGATATCGAAATCAAAAAAAGACCCGGGAGACGAGAAACCAAAAGCTTTGAAAAAGCCTATAAAGTCATTTCAAGACTTGTTTAATAAGCCCTATAGCGAGCATTACAAACGCTTTGTTGATATCTTAAGAGAATTTGATATTGATAATTTGATAGCTGAGAATTCTAACGAATGGATCGGAACAAAATACATGTCCCGGATTTTCTTTGAGAAGCTTAAACAAAATAATGTGGTTAAGGATGTTTTTGATAAGGATGCAGCAAAGCAATTTGTGGAATACTTTCCTGGACTTACCGAAGATAGCTTTGTTAAAAAACCAACTATGGTTCAAGGGAAGTATCAATACAGTTCCAAATACAATAGTTTGGATAATAAAATTCAGACAACGATAGAATACATCGCGTCAAAATCAAATTAATCAGTTAATTTCTTCTATCTCTTCCATTAATGGAAGATGGAAATAATTAAAACAATTTAATACTCAAATTCGATCTCAATATAAATGAGGTCGAATTGGAAAATCCATTCAATATAATTCTTGAAAGAATATCTGGACTCGAAGATCTGATCAAGTCAATGTCCAGTAACCAACCCCAAATTCAGGCCAGTCCGGAAGAGCTGGTAAGTCATCGGGAGATTTGTCATTTCCTTAACTTAAGTACCACTACTGTACGAAAGAGACGAAACAACGGAGATATTCCACACAAACGCATCGGAAAGAAATACCTCTATAGCAAATCTGAAGTTTCAGAGGCTATAAAGAAGAAGAGAGGGGGTATCCGATAATGAGTGCCAATTTTCATCCAAATTATATCCAAAATAATTCCATCAGCGACTTTGAGATTCTCCAGACACTTGGAAAGCTCCCATCACTGTATTTTACTGAGAAGGGTATTGAAAATCTGTGTAAGAGATTTGGTGTGACGGAGTCTCATTTAAGGTATTTAATTAGTTCGGCTCAAAAGATTAGAAGGTAAGATGCCAAACCTGGACTATATCAAGCAAATGAATGGATTTTGGAAAAAGCATAGAGAATTTCAATTCACTGGCAATGAGTTTTTTCTATATGGTTATTTGCTTAAAGTCTGTAACGAGTTATACTGGAAGAATCCGTTTAATGAATCCAATGCGTATGTAATGGCCGCTCTATCAATCACTGAACCGACATTAGTAAAACTAAAAAAAGCTTTAAAAAATGCCGGCCTCATAGACTTTGTAAGTGGTGATGGAAGAAGAAAGAGCACGATATACACAATTATAGACTTAAGTAAAGATGAAATGAAAGGCTTAAATAATTTAAACCTTAACAACGAAAACACTTCAGCCTTTCCTTTAGATAACAATAAACATAAAACACAAACTCAAAACAAAAACATTTTGTTTGATCAATTCTGGGATTTATATGATAAAAAAAATGGGAAACACCCAGCGTTAAAAAAATGGAACACTTTAACGGAGACTGAAATGTTGAAGATTCTAAAAATAATTCCAAGCTATGTTAAATCGACACCTAATAAGAAATATAGATTAAACCCACTTACTTATTTGAACGATAGACACTGGGAAGATGAGATTATAAATAGTTCAGATAACCTTCAAACAAATGAAGCACCTCATTTTGAATTGAGGATTCCTAATAAACAAAAACTTCCAGCATGAAAAACAAATCAAATACCTTGCATGTACCACCTCAAGCTATGGAAATAGAGGAGGTAATACTGGGGGCTGTCATGTTAGAACGCGAAGCATACCATGAAATAAGCAACCTGATAAACGAAAACAGCTTTTATGATCTGAGACATCAGAAAATTTTCAAGGCTATTAAAAGCCTATTCATGGCCTCTCAACCAATAGATATCTTAACTGTAACAAATCATTTGAGGAATACGGGAGAGCTCGAGGCTGTGGGTGGAGCATTCTATATAACCGAACTCACAAGTAGGGTCACCTCTTCTGCTAACATTGAACATCATGCTTTAATAGTAATGCAGAAATATGTTGAGCGGGAAACTATCAGGTTGGTAGCAGAAACCTCACAAAATATATTCGAAGGGTCTAGTGATATTTTTAATATTCACGACAACCTAATCATTTCAATTCAAAAATTAACTGAAACCAATGGTGATCAAGTCTCAGAGTTAAATAATATTATCACTGATCGTTTGAGTTATTATGAAACTAAAAATGATAGTGGATTGACGGGAGTTACCAGCGGATTTAACGGTATTGACCTTATTACCTCTGGTTGGCAAAAATCAAATTTAATCATACTTGCCGGTCGTCCTGCAATGGGAAAAACAGCCCTTATGCTAAATTTTGCCAGAAATGCAGCGGTATTGGGAGAAATACCGGTTGTAATATTTTCTCTTGAAATGAGCAAAGAACAGTTAACTGACAGACTCATAGCCTCTGAAACTGGAATTTCTTTAGATCTCATTCTTAATAGGGGATTGCAAGATCATCATTTTAAGAAGATACACGAAATGAAAGAATTGATTGATAGTCAAATTTTTATCGATGATACATCTGCTCTAAGTATTCAGGCTTTTAGATCAAAATGTGCACGCCTGAAACGGAATAACAAGGTTGGTTTAATCATAGTTGATTATTTACAACTAATGAAAGGGGAGCCAGAGTATAAAAACAATCGTGAGCAAGAAATAAGTAGTATTTCAAGAAGTTTAAAGGCAGTTGCAAAAGACCTAAATGTGCCGGTAATAGCTTTATCTCAGCTAAGTAGAAAAGTCGAAGAAAGAGCTGATAAACGCCCTATGTTATCTGACCTAAGGGAATCCGGGTCAATCGAGCAAGATGCAGATCAGGTGGTATTTCTTTTCCGGCCTGAGTATTATGGTATTAAAGAAGATAGATATGGCAATAGCATGATAGGTATAACAGAGGTCATTTTTGCCAAGAATAGAAACGGAGCTGTTGACAATGCTCTTCTAAGTTTCAACGGGGCTAAAATGAAATTCTGTGATAACGCTTTAGAAATAACTCAAGACTTATTTTAAAACTAATAAAATGACAAAAAACGCACATCTAAACAAGATTGGATTTGAAAAAATCATGATATGGGAGAATCTATCACCCCTTGAAACATTGAAGAGTGAGGTATCTCAGTTAATTGGATTGGCTAATGCGGTAGCTGATGAATATGAAAAGTTGAATATAGGCAAGTTTACCCAAGGAGTTTATGATGACATTGTAGGTAATGGAATTGCAAATATAAGGGGCAAATATATAGATGCAACAAAGGCAGAAATCGAAAGATTGAAAGTTTCTAATCCTACCGTTAAGAATGCATTATTGGAAAGAATCGATATAGACCTCAATAATCTGGATGATTCTATAGTTGAATAATCTGCACTAAAGTGAGCCACCTATTCTGGACTAAACTGAGCCAGTGAATCTGGTCAAACTGA
>NZ_JARKMZ010000004.1:0-21139 GCF_029360775.1 Daejeonella sp. H1SJ63
GAGCAGAAAACCATGCTTTCTACTCCTTTCCTTATCCGTTAATAATTAACGGACTTTTTCAGTGCCCTCAGCATTTGCTGCGGGGATTTTTTATTCTTAGAAAGTTCAATTATTTTTCTAAACCGATAAACCGTGATTCAAGAGCTTTTATTTTAGATTGAAGCTGCTTGTTCAATTCTGTTTGTCCGTTCTGCTCACTTAGTTTGCTAAGTTCGCTCATAACATAAACTCCCAGCTGAATTTCACGGGTATTCAGATTTTCTTTCGTTTGTGCAATAGCTGCGAGGTAGTTTAACTGCTCTTCAATATAATCAGCAGTAGTAATGGCAAGTTCATTTGCCCTTTTTGTTTCTTTCAGTTTGTAAAGCAGGTCAGTCATGTAGAATTTACGGATTGTAAAATTCAATGAATGATTCTTGTCAGGCACAACTTCAAGGCATTTGATTAATGCTTTTTTAGCTTCATCATAGCGGCCCGCTCTGTACAAATTTTCTGCAAGAATATTAAAATGATTAACAATTGTAAAGCTCATTCTGACTGATTCAGGATCCAGATAGGTTGCATTTTTCATATTTCCCCATTTGAATTTGGTCATCATATTATGATACATCTCATCTGTATTGGTCAGTTCAGGCTTTTCGGCTGCAGAAGAATCAACTACTGCCTTTTTCAGCGGAAGCAGGCGGTACGCAAAACCTTCATTGTAGAGGTAATCTCCTAATCCCATGTAGTTATCATCAGGCACTGTTATTGCAAAATAGACAGGACGTTTCCAGTTATTATGTGCCAGTACATCAATCATAGCCAGCTCAGTCTTGGTTACATAACCCTTGTTATAGGTCCATTCAACCGCCGGAGCAATCTGATCTCTTTTGCTTTCAGGTAAAGTTTTGCTTGCAATAATCTGATCGGGATTTACTGTTATTTTAAAATTTTTGCTTGGCAGGAAATTTTCTTTCGATCCATCCTGATAAGTAGCTTTATCTTCATCATTGTCTGAAGTCAGGATATCAAAAATGTCTTTCAGTTCAACAGCACCTGCGGTACTGTAATCCTGATAGCCCATCACATCGCGAACGCCCTGTACAAATTTTTCGTCGGGCATAGTAATTGGCAAAGCCTCTGCCTGATTTACCTTCTTTTTCATTTGTCTGATATACCAGTCGGTTCCCAGTAAGCTGAGGTTCACCACCCTGACATCCGGACGAATATTCTCAACCTCCTGAGCATACCAGAGCGGATAAGTATCATTATCACCGTAAGTGAAAAGGATGGCGTTTGGCGCGCATGATTCCAGATAATTTACGGCCATATCACGTGCAGAATATTTTGAAGAGCGATCATGATCATCCCATCCTTCTTTTGCCATCAGAACAGGTGCTGCAAGAAGACCGATCAAAGTTGCAAGTACGGCAGCTTTGGGCGCTTGCAGTTTCTTTCTCAGGTAATCAGATATTCCTGCAACCCCAAGTCCGATCCAGATTGCAAAAGCATAGAAAGATCCGGTATAGGCATAGTCCCTTTCTCTTGGCTGCATCGGGTTTTGATTAAGGTAGAGTACAATGGCAATACCTGTAAAGAAAAAGAGTAAGCCCACAATACCGGCATCTTTCTGGTCGCGTTTAAAATGCCAGAATGCTCCAATAATTCCAAGAATAAATGGCAGAAAGTAAAAAGTATTATAGGCATTATTCTCCAGCTGACTTTTAGGAAGAGCGTACTGACCGCCAAGCAGCATATTGTCAATAAATTTAATTCCTGAAAGCCAGTTGCCATGAACATAATCGCCATGGCCCTGCTCATCATTTTGCCGGCCTATAAAGTTCCAGGCAAAATAACGGGTGTACATAAAGCTGGTCTGATAGCTGATCAGGAAGCCTATATTGTCAAGAAAAGTGGGTGATTGACCTTCTTTGAGACCCATCCAGTCGCGATAAAAGCCAACATGCTGCGGATCGTCGCTGTACATCCGCGGAAGCAGGGTGTTACGATCGTAAACACGCTCATATTTCTGGCCTGCACTCTCATATTTTTCCTTGCCTTTGCGGTAAATAATATCGCCTTGTTTACTGTCAATCGGTTTTGAGTCAAAATACTGGCCGTAAAGCAGAGGTCTGTCGCCGTATTGCTCTCTGTTTACATAGCTTAATAATGAAAATGCATTCGATGCATCGCTATTATTCAGTGTTGGGTCGGCCTTTGCGCGGATTACAATCAGGGCAAAGGATCCGTATCCGAAAATGATGAAAACCACTGAAATTAAAGCCAGATTAAGAACTCTGCGCTTTTCGCGGATTTTGAGAATATATTCAAGTCCGGCAAGGAGTACTCCTGCAATGATCAATCCTGAAATTCCACCACCAATAGTCATTAATGCTACAAATGCAGTAATGGCAAGGATTAAGTGGGATTTACTTCCACGGATGCTGTAAAGGATGCCGGAAATAAGGCTGATAACCAGAAGAAGAGCGAAGAAAATTACTCCGCTTCCAAAGCCCAGGCCAAGGGTATTAACGAAAAACAGGTCTGAATAAGCGGCAAATTTGATGGTGTATTGAACAATTCCGTACTGTATAAATGCAAGGATAATTGTACCAGCCAGCAATGCCAGCAATGTGCCTGATGAAGTTCTTGTTTTGGATCTTCTGAAATAATAAACCAAAGCAATTGCAGGAATGGCTAAAAGGTTAAGCAGGTGAACACCGATTGACAAGCCCATGATATAGGCAATGAAAATCAGCCATCGGTCTGCATATGGTTCATCTGCATGCTTATCCCATTTCAGGATCGCCCAAAATACAATTGCAGTACATAATGAGGATAATGCATATACTTCTGTTTCTACGGCAGAGAACCAGAATGAGTCAGAGAAAGTATATGCCAAAGCACCTACAAGTCCTGAACCCATGATGCTGATCATCTCCCAGCCTGATAATTCTTCATCTTTTGAAGAGTAAACTTTTCTGGCCAGTGCAGTAATTGTCCAGAAAAGGAAAAGGATTGTAGCTGCACTTGCAACAGCAGAGCACATATTTACCCAGAATGCGACCCTGCTGGTATCATCTCCGGCGAGAAGGGAAAATGCTTTCCCCAGCATGAGGAAGAGGGGGGCACCCGGCTGGTGAACTACCTGAAGTTTGTAGGTTGAAGCAATGAATTCGCCTGAATCCCAAAAGCTTGTGGTAGGTTCAAGTGTCAGTGTGTAGACAATCAGCGCGGTTAAAAAACTCAGCCAGCCCAGTAAATTGTTGATTTTGTTATATTTCATGGATTCAAGATCAATTATACTGCGCCGAAATTAGTGAATTTATTATTATTTGCTGTAGAAAGGATTATCCTTTAACACTAATTAACACTGGAGTATTCGAAATAAATAATAAAACAAAATTTTAAAATTGATTTGCACTTTAATACAAATCCCTCTATATTTGCATTCCATTTCAAAAGGACCTTCTTTTTGAAATTGTTTGCCCGATAGTATAATGGTAGTACGACTGTTTTTGGTGCAGTTTGTCTAGGTTCGAATCCTGGTCGGGCAACTCTAAAATTTCGAGTTTCGGAATTTCACATTTTTTAATCGCTTAGCGATTCATAGAGTTGAAATATTGTGTTCTTAATAGCTTTTAATCCGAAATTTTAATTTCGAATATCCGAAACAAAATGCCTGCAACATTTAATCCTATAAAGTTATTTGCCGGATCCGGTACCAAAGATCTTGCAAAGAAAATTGCTGATAGTTACGGTAAAGAATTAGGGGATGTTACCCTGTCCAGATTCAGTGACGGCGAATTTCAGCCTCATTTTAATGAATCAGTTCGTGGCTGTGATATCTTTCTTATTCAGTCTACCAATCAGCCGAATGATAATCTTGTAGAACTTTTATTGATGATTGATGCTGCAAAAAGGGCATCAGCTCATTATATTACTGTAGTTGTACCTTATTTCGGACTGGCAAGACAGGATCGTAAAGACAAGCCAAGGGTCGCAATCGGTGCCAAATTAATGGCAAATCTGATTACTGCTGCAGGAGCTCACAGGATTATGACTATGGATCTTCATGCTGCGCAGATTCAGGGATTTTTCGATATTCCTGTTGACCATCTGGATGCATCAGTGATTTTTGTTCCGCATATTAAAAGCCTGAATCTTCCGAATCTTACTATCGCTTCGCCAGACATGGGTGGTTCATATCGTGCGAGAACATTTGCGAAGTATTTTAATGCAGAGGTTGTAATTTGTGATAAGCAAAGGAAAAGAGCCAATGAGATTGAGTCGATGTCTATTATCGGTGATGTAACCGGAAGAGATGTGGTATTGATCGACGATATCT
The DNA here is from genome assembly GCF_029360775.1 of Daejeonella sp. H1SJ63. Taxonomy (GTDB): domain Bacteria; phylum Bacteroidota; class Bacteroidia; order Sphingobacteriales; family Sphingobacteriaceae; genus Daejeonella. The sequence goes on from NZ_JARKMZ010000004.1 coordinate 4,331, forward strand.
GTGATACTGCAAGAACCCTTGCAAAAGCTGCCAGCCTTATTATGGAAAAAGGTGCAAACAGCGTCAGAGCGGTATGTACACACCCTGTATTATCAGGAGATGCTTACAATACGGTAGAGAATTCAGCACTTAATGAACTGATTGTTACAGATACTATTGCTGCTGTAAGAACAAGCCCTAAAATTAAAGTATTATCTACAGCAGATCTTTTCAGCAGAGCTATTGCCAATGTAAATGAGCATGGATCGATCAGTGAATTATTTAAAGTAGATTAAAGAAAAAGAGCTTTACATTCAGGTTTAAGCTCGCCTGAGAATAAAATAAATAAAAAATGAAATCAATTGCTATTAGCGGTTCTCCAAGAGAGAACGTAGGGAAAAGAGACGCTAAAGAGCTGCGTTATGAAGGTAAAGTGCCTGCAGTTCTTTATGGTGGAAAAAATCAAGTCCACTTTTCAGTGTCTGCAGCTGATTTGAAAAGTTTGGTGTACACACCGGAAGTTTCATTCGTTGCTTTGGATATTGCTGGTGTAAAAGCACAGGCAATTATTCAGGATGTAGATTTTCATCCATTAACTGACCTGCCATTACACGTTGACTTTTTAGAATTAGATGAAAAGAAGCCTGTAATTATGCAGATCCCGGTAAAATTAACCGGTACTTCACCTGGTGTTAAAATAGGTGGTAAATTAGTTCAGAAATTACGTAAACTGCGTGTTAAGGCATTACCTAAAGATATGCCACAGTACGTAGAAGTAAGTATCACTAAACTGGAAGTTGGTAAATCTGTTGGTGTTGGGGAATTAAGCTTCGATAACTTCAAAATTATGAATAATCCGGCTGATACTATCGTTTCAGTAACAATGTCCCGTGCATTGAAGCAAGCTGAGAACGAATCTAAAAAATAATTCATAATTGAATTTTATAAGAAGCAGTGCAGGTTTTCCTGCGCTGCTTTTTTATGTAATAGCATATACATTTGTAAAAGCTTTCAGGCATATTTGTTTTACGATGAAATATTTAATTATAGGTTTAGGGAATATCGGACCTGAATATGCGGATACCAGGCATAATATTGGTTTTATGGTTGCCGATGAACTGGCAAAGCAATCGCATTCTTCCTTTTTTAATATGCGGCTTGCCTATTACACAGAGTTCAGTTATAAGGGGCGAAGTCTGTTTGTGATAAAGCCAACTACCTATATGAATCTGAGTGGTAAGGCGGTTAATTACTGGATGCAGGAACTTAAGATACCGATTGAAAATGTATTGGTTATAGTGGATGATCTTGCACTTCCATTTGGTACGGTCAGGCTAAAACCTAAAGGCAGCCCTGCGGGGCATAACGGATTGAAAAGTATTGAAGCTAGTCTTGGTACTGCCGCCTATGCAAGATTACGCTTTGGAATAGGCGACAACTTCCCTAAGGGCCGTCAGGTGGATTATGTACTGAGTGGTTTTGATGAAGATGAACAAAAAGAGCTTCCGGCTTTGATTGATCGATCTGTGGAATTTATTCACAGCTTTGTAACAGCCGGTACAGAATTGACCATGACGCGATTAAACAAATAAAATTTATTCATAGTATATGTCAGATATGAAGATTTACGGAATCCCCAATTGTAATACAGTAAAGAAAACGCTTGATTGGTTCAAACAGCATCATATTGATTATGTATTTCACGATTTTAAAAAGCTGGGTGTTACTGAGGCTAAGCTTGAAGAGTGGGCTGAACAAACCGGATGGGAAGCACTTATCAATAAAAGGGGCACAACCTGGAGAATGCTGGATGCCGGATTACAAAATAGCATAAAATCTAAAGCAGATGCCTTCAAACTGATGCAGGAAAAGACCAGTGTGATCAAACGTCCTGTGGTTGAGACCAGTACAGGAGCAATTATTCTGGGTTTTGATGAAGAACAGTTTGCAAAACTGCTAAAACCCTAAACTTCTAAGTTAATTATATGAACAGAACAAAATTAATTTCTTGTATCCTGCTATTCTTATTTGTGACTTTACAGGGTTTCGCACAAGCCGTATCAGGAACAAATAATTATAACTATAACGAAGCATTTGGATATCCCTTCTATACAACTAACGGGAATGAGTACAGGTCGGCAAGCGGGCAACCCGGACCGAAGTATTGGCAGAACCGCGCTGATTATAAGTTGTCAGTGAGGCTGAATGAAGAAAAAAATGAAATCAGAGGAACAGAGATCCTGACTTATACCAATAACAGTCCGGATAAAATGTCATTTGTCTGGATGCAATTGGATCAGAATCTGTTTAAAAAAGGTTCGCGCGGACTGGCAGTCATTCCTCCGGGAGGAAGCAGGAGCGGAGCCAGAGGACAGGATTTTGATGGAGGGTATAAGATCAGCTCGGTGAAGATACTTACTTCGGATAAAGGAAAGATTGTGGAGAAGGATGTCAAATATATGATAGAAGATACCCGAATGCAGATATTTCTACCTTCCGAATTGCCTGCAGCAGGTGGTCAGCTTAAACTTAAAATCGACTATTCCTTTATTTCTCCTGATTATGGTTCAGATCGGATGGGGATTTTAAACACTAAGAACGGTAAGATATTTACTGTTGCTCAGTGGTTCCCAAGAATGTCTGTTTATGATGATGTTTCGGGATGGAATACTATTCCATACATAGGTCCAAGTGAGTTCTATCTTGAATATGGTGATTATGATATCAGCATTACAGTACCTGCAAGTCATATTGTGGTGGGTTCAGGTGAACTGATTAATCCGCAGGAGGTTTATACGGCTACACAGCAGCAACGCTGGAAGGAAGCAGCTCAAAGTGATAAAACAGTAATCATACGTTCAGCTGATGAGGTGACAGATCCGGCTTCACGCCCCTCAGGTAAACAGGAGTTAACATGGAATTTTAAATTGAAAAATGCCAGAGATGCAGCCTGGGCCTCGTCAGCTGCCTTTATAATTGATGCCGCGAAAATGAATATGCCGAGCGGAAGAAAGTCGATGGCAATTTCTGCTTATCCTGTGGAAAGTGATGGTGAAGATGCCTGGGGACGTTCAACTGAGTATACCAAGGCTTCCAATGAATATAATTCGGCCAAATGGATGGAATTTCCTTACCCTGCCGCGACAAATGTGGCTGCCAATGCAAGTGGTATGGAGTATCCGGGAATTGTATTTTGCGGTGCCGAAGCCAAATCTGCAGGTTTATGGGGAGTAACAGATCATGAATTCGGACATACCTGGTTTCCAATGATTGTTGGATCCAATGAAAGACTTCATGCCTGGATGGATGAAGGATTTAACACTTTTATCAATTCTCTTGCATCTGATGACTTCAATAATGGTGAATATAAGCCTCGTGCAAACGATATGCATATGTTGGGTAAGTTAATGACCAATCCGGCTTATGAACCGGTAATGAGCAGTCCGAATAATATGAAAGAAGCCAGTATTGGTATGCTTGCTTATTTTAAACCGGGAATAGGTCTTACTTTGCTAAGGGAACAAATACTTGGTCCTGAGCGTTTTGATCGTGCTTTTAAGACCTATATTGAAAGATGGGCATATAAACATCCCACACCGGATGATTTTTTCCGTACTATAGAGAATGTATCAGGCGAAAACCTGCATTGGTTTTGGAGAGGCTGGTTTAAGAATAACTGGAAACTTGATCAGGCGGTAGCCGGAGTTTCTTATGTGAACAACGACTTTAAACAGGGGGCATTGATCGTGATTGAGAATCTTGAGAAAATGCCAATGCCAATGACTCTGGATATCAAAACAAAAAGCGGAAAAGTTGAGCGTGTTAAATTGCCTGTTGAAGTTTGGGAAAGGAACAACAGATTTACGTTTAAATATGCCTCCAAAGAGGAGATACTGACTGTAACAGCTGATCCTGACCGGGTTTTGCCTGATTCCAATTCAGAGAATAATACCTGGAGAGCCGGAAATTAATCTGCTGATTGCCAGCCAGTAGAAAATGCCAGCATCCCGATTATGAAGGGATGCTGGCATTTTTTTTAGAATATATTGATAATCCTTCTTGTTGTGCGTTGGATTTTTCTTGATTTCTTCCTGTTTTCTGTATCGGGTTTTACAATCCTGTAAACTCTTCCGGCTTTCCTTACTAATTTTTTGAATTTCTTTTTCTTCTGGCGGCTTAAAGAACTGTTTGATCTGGTTTTTAATAAAAACTCCTTTAATCCCCTGGTATTAAAATCTTTCTGACTTTCTGCCTTAGCTTCCGGAAATGTAAAGCTGACCAACAGGAAGATAATCATTGAAAATATGCTCTTTTTCATGGTCGTAGGTATTAATGATGGTTTGAATTCAAGCCGATTAAGCTCCGGCTTTAAATACAAGACGCAGCATCAGGAAGATTGGTTGCATGAATAAAAGATTTTATGAATCAGGCAGCGACTCTGACCTGATATAAGTAAGATGCTGCTGAACTGCTCTGATATCGGCGTATGAAACGGCATCACCCAAAGCACTCTTAAGTTCATTGGTACCTGATCCCGGGTTCTCGACAATATGTTTTATGATTATTGCTGTCTTTAATTTGGGAACAAGATCGAATATGGAGATCTCTCCGCTAGCTATATATTGGATGAGATGATTCTCAATTGTCCCTGTCGTAAGACCTCTTTCTATGGCAATCTCTTTAATACTTTTGCCGGCTTTAAACAGATCAAACGATACTCTTCGGGTATCGGGCTTTTCCTTTTTTTCTTTTAAAGGTATAGCAGGGGCGGTTCGTTCAATCGCATACTCTTTGCAATATGCATTAACGATTTCCAATATCTCATTACCATATTTTTTGATCTTTAGTTTGCCCAGCCCCTTTACTGATTCCAGCTCAATGCTGTCGGAAGGCAAATTACTTAATATTTCCAGTATGGATTTTTGGGCAAGTATCATATATACGGGTACACCCCATTCTGCGGCTTTTTCATCTCTCCATGACCTTAATTCTTTATAAAGCTCAGGATGAGGAATGCTTGAAGCAATTCGTTCACTTTCCTGTCCACGTATTTTAGCAGGAGAATAATCTATGTCGGCATTGGCTTTAGTGCGAAGGTATTCAGCAGTAGAGAATCCATTGGAACATGCTTTCATCAATGATAGTTTAATGGATAATTCTTTATGAATATTCTCCATGGCCGAATGAAGGTTTGTTTTTACTGCTTTATTATCAGTATCTGTATTCAGATTTTTAAGAGGATGTATAAATACGGTGTCAATTTTAGCTGTAAAGTAATTGCAGGCTTTTTTAATTCTTTCCTGTAATTCTTCATTTTCTTCAGGTAGTTTGTTTTGCTGCAAATAAACTGTTAAATGCTTTCTGAAGGTGGTGGCCACCTCGTAAATTTCCTTTTCTGCAATGACCCTGATTTGTTCAAGATCATTTAAAAAAGCAGGATCAAGAATGTTGTGATGATCTTCTCCCAGTTTTTTTACCTGGTATAAACCGCTTTTCAGATTGTTGAACTCGAAGAGTTCAAATAAGAGATTTTGCTGAAATGATTTCCTGGATTCAGCCAATTGCTTCTCGTCGGGTTCATTATTGCTTGCATTTTTGCTGTATTCAGAAACTGTTCCATCGGTTTTAACGCTGTTAAATGAAATTGGGCTGCTTAAAACCATTCCTTCAAAACTTTTGCAGCGACTCAGAGCCACATAGACCTGGCCGTGAGCAAATGCCAGATTTGCATCGATCACGGCTTTCTCAAAGGTTAGTCCCTGACTTTTATGTATGGTAATTGCCCATGCCAGTTTCAGAGGGTATTGAGTGAAAGTGCCAATAATCTTTTCTTTAACCTCTTTACTTTCAGGATCGAGTTCATATTTGATATTTGTCCATTCCTGCTGACTAACGGTGATTTCAGCTTCGTCACCCTGGCATTTTACGAGAATATGATCATCAGACAATGAAGTAATAATGCCGATTTTGCCATTAAAGAAAAGCCGATCGCGGGAGGGATCATTTTTTATAAACATTACCTGAGCTCCCTTTTTTAATTCCAGTTCAGGAACGGTGGGGTAAGAATATTCAGGAAAATCATCCTGTATCTGAGCATGAAATACAAAAGAGCGGCTGTTTAGCTCTTTTAGTTTATTTTCATTGATCTCCTGAGCTGATTTATTATGAGTAGTAAGGGTTATATATCCTTCATCGTCATGGGGTTTAAAGTTAGGGATATATCGCTGGTTTAGTGTTCTCAGAACTTCCTCATCAATTTGATTCTTTCTGACACGATTGAGCAGGTCTATGAACTGAGAGTCGGCCTGCCGGTAAATATGTTTTAATTCAATGCTTATCGGTTCAGTTTTAGCAAGCGCTTTGCTGCTAAAGAAAAACAAGTTCGAATAATAATCTTTCAGAATTTTCCAGTCATCATCCTTCACTACGGGCGATAGCTGATGCAAATCGCCAATCATCAGGAGCTGTACTCCGCCAAAAGCTTTGGTATGATTTTTAAATCGCCGGAGCACTTCATCTATCTGATCCAGAGTATCAGCCCTTACCATACTGATCTCATCAATGACCAGAAGGTCGAGGCTTTTGATCAGATTGATTTTATCCTTATTAAATCGCTTATGCTGAGTATTTGACTGGTTGCCGGGAATATATGGCCCGAATGGAAGCTGGAAAAAGGAATTGATGGTAACTCCACCTGCATTAATAGCTGCCACGCCTGTAGGAGCTACAACTACCATTCTTTTATATGATTTTTTCTTTAGTTCATGCAGAAAAGTAGTCTTACCTGTCCCGGCTTTTCCTGTCAGGAAAATATTTCTGTCAGTATACTGAACAAAATTGAAAGCGAGATCCAGTTGGGAATTCTGTTGCATGGATGAAAACAGTACGGGTTTTTGTTTTCGGGAAAGATAAAATTTAAAAGCGATAAATTGAAAGGAATACCATTGGCTAAATAGAATGTACCGTTTATTATGCCAGTTGTCTGTTATCAGTAGAAGGGCTGCTGATTTGGAATTTAAACTATTTCATTTTATTCTTTACTTCTGAGTCTTACACTCGTTTGTTTCAATCGAGCACATTAATTATTTTAATTGTCAATTTTTCTCCTCCAACCCCTTGATAATCAAAAATAAGTTCCTACTTTTGCAGTCCCTAAATGAAAGCTATAAAAGTCTTTAGTTCGGGGATTAAAAAAATATAAACACTTAAAGGAAAAAATGCCTACAATTCAACAATTAGTTAGAAAAGGTAGAGTAGCTCTGGTTGACAAGAGTAAGTCGCCAGCGTTGGACAGCTGTCCACAGCGAAGAGGAGTGTGCACACGTGTGTATACCACTACCCCTAAGAAACCAAACTCAGCAATGCGTAAAGTTGCACGTGTGCGCTTAACAAACGGAAAAGAAGTGAATGCTTACATTCCGGGTGAAGGTCACAACCTGCAGGAGCACTCTATCGTGTTAATCCGCGGTGGTCGTGTGAAAGATTTACCAGGTGTGCGTTATCACATCATTCGTGGTGCATTAGATACTTCCGGTGTAGCTGGTCGTAATCAGCGTCGTTCTAAATACGGAACTAAGAAACCAAAACCAGGTCAGGTAGCAGCAGCTCCTGCAAAAGGTAAAAAGAAATAATTAAACGGAGGAAAGCAACATGAGAAAGTCAAAACCAAAAAAGAGAATCTTACTGCCTGATCCAAAGTTTAACGACGTTATGGTTACCAGGTTTGTAAACAATATGATGTATGACGGTAAGAAATCTATCGCATACTCTATTTTCTACGATGCAGTTGAATTAGTAGAGAAAAAAACAAGCGAGAACGGATTAGAGTCATGGAAAAAAGCGCTTAACAATGTAATGCCTGCTGTTGAGGTTAAATCCCGTCGTGTAGGTGGTGCAAACTTCCAGGTTCCTACAGAAGTTCGTCCTGAGCGTAAAATCGCTTTAGGCATGAAATGGTTAATCAATTACTCTCGTAAGCGTGGTGAAAAAACCATGACTGAGAAGTTAGCCGGTGAAATCATTTCTGCTGCTAAAGGTGAAGGTGCTGCAGTTAAGAAAAAAGAAGATACCCACAAAATGGCAGAAGCCAACAAAGCATTCTCTCATTTTAGATTCTAATAGTAATTAAAACAATGTCAAGAGACTTAAAATATACAAGAAATATTGGTATCGCTGCGCACATTGATGCGGGTAAAACTACAACTACCGAGCGTATCCTTTATTATTCAGGTGTGAGCCATAAAATTGGTGAGGTGCATGATGGTGCAGCTACCATGGACTGGATGGCACAGGAGCAGGAGCGCGGTATTACTATTACATCTGCTGCGACAACTGTAAACTGGAAATACAGGGGCAATAACTATCATATCAATATTATTGATACTCCGGGACACGTGGATTTTACCGTTGAGGTAAACCGTTCATTGCGTGTATTGGATGGATTAGTATTCCTTTTCTCTGCAGTTGATGGTGTTGAGCCTCAGTCTGAGACTAACTGGCGTCTTGCCAACAACTATAATGTTGCCCGTATTGGTTTCGTTAATAAGATGGACCGTTCAGGTGCTGACTTCTTAAAAGTTGTTAAGCAGGTGAAAGATATGCTTGGAAGTAATGCAGTTCCATTGCAACTACCTATCGGATCTGAAGATACATTTAAGGGAGTAGTTGATCTGATCAATTTCCGTGGAATTATCTGGAATGAGCATGATAAAGGAATGACCTTTACTGAAGTGCCAATTCCTGATGATATGGTTGCGGAGGCTAATGAGTGGAGAGAGAAATTACTGGAATCAGTAGCTGAATATGATGAGAGCTTAATGGAGAAATTCTTTGAAGCTCCTGAAACAATTACAGAGCGCGAAGTTCTTGACGCATTGCGTAAAGCTGTTCTTGATGCGAAAATCGTACCAATGGTATGTGGTTCTTCATTCAAGAATAAAGGTGTGCAGACTATGCTTGACTATGTAATGGAATTACTTCCATCGCCGGTTGATGTAGAAGGTATCGTTGGTACCAATCCTGATACTGGTGAAGAAATTTTGCGTAAGCCTGATGAAAAAGAGCCGTTTGCTGCTCTTGCGTTCAAGATTGCGACTGATCCGTTTGTAGGCCGTTTATGTTTTATCCGTGTTTATTCAGGTAATCTGGAAGCCGGATCTTATATACACAATATGCGTTCTGACAATAAAGAGCGTATTTCCCGTATCTTCCAGATGCACGCAAACAAGCAGAACCCTATTCCGAATGTTGGAGCAGGTGATATTGCTGCGGTAGTTGGATTCAAGGATATCAAAACAGGAGATACCCTTTGTGATGAGAAACATCCAATCGTGTTGGAGTCAATGACTTTCCCTGAGCCGGTTATCGGTTTGGCAATTGAGCCAAAAACTCAGGCTGACGTTGATAAGTTAGGTATGGCTTTAGGTAAATTATCTGAAGAAGATCCTACATTCCGTGTTCAGACAGACGAAGAAACCGGCCAGACTGTTATTTCAGGTATGGGCGAGCTTCACCTTGATATCATCATGGACCGTTTGAAACGTGAATTTAAAGTTGAAGTAAATCAGGGAGCTCCTCAGGTAGCATACAAAGAGGCTATTACCGGTACTACTCAGCACCGCGAAACATATAAGAAACAAACCGGTGGTCGTGGTAAGTTTGCCGATATTCAGGTTATCATTTCTCCTAGTGAGGAAGGAAAGAGCGGACTGGAGTTTGTTAATGAAATTTCAGGTGGTGCTATTCCCCGTGAATTTATTCCTTCTGTACAGAAAGGTTTTGAGGCAGCGATGGCAAATGGTGTACTTGCAGGTTATCAGCTTCAGGGTATGAAGGTTCGTTTGATTGACGGATCATTCCACGCGGTCGATTCAGATGCATTATCTTTCGAGATTTGTGCTAAATCTGCTTTCCGTGAGGCTTTGCCGAAATGTAAGCCGGTATTGATGGAGCCTATTATGAAGATTGAAATCCTTACTCCTGAAGAGAATATGGGTGATGTGATTGGTGATATGAACCGTCGTCGTGGTCAGCTTTTAGGTATGGATACCCGTGCCGGAGCTCAGGTGATTAAAGCTACTGTTCCACTTTCAGAAATGTTTGGTTATGTAACTCAGTTACGTACCATCACTTCGGGTCGTGCAACTTCTACTATGGAGTTCGATCACTATGCTGAAGCTCCTAGAAACGTTCAGGAAGAGGTAGTTGCGAAAGCAAGAGGTAAAAAGTCTAACGACTAAATTTATAAGTTATAAGTGTTAAGTTGCAAGTGATCAGGTTTTGCCTGAAAACCTGCAACTTATTACTTGCAACCTGAAAGTAAAATAATACATAATCTCTCTGGTAACTAATAGCTCTTACCGGGGAATAAACACAAAAACAATGAGCCAAAGAATCAGAATTAAATTAAAATCTTACGATTATAATCTGGTAGATAAATCTGCTGAGAAAATCGTAAAGACCGTAAAGCCTACAGGCGCGGTAGTTAGTGGACCAATTCCATTGCCAACAGAAAAGAAAATCTTTACTGTATTGCGTTCTCCGCACGTTAACAAGAAAGGAAGAGAGCAGTTTCAGTTATGTGCTTATAAGAGATTATTGGATATTTACAGTTCCAATTCTAAAACTGTTGATGCTTTGATGAAACTTGAATTACCTAGCGGTGTTGAAGTTGAGATTAAGGTTTAACTTAAAGTAAACTGTTTGTAAAGCTATCCGGGAGGGTAGCTTTTTTTGTTTCCGGCAGTTTTTTTTGTTCCCGTCCAGGTGATCCGGCCCCCATACCTGCAGGATAATCATTTTTCCAATAAGCCCGATTCCTGATCCGGAATGGGTTATTTCCATTAATTTAAGATCCAATACCCCGGGATCTGAAACTATTCCTGACAGATCTGATTGTGATATTTTTTGGGCACTCATTTCCCCAATTTGGGTAATTAAAATCCCGGGGCAATCTGGCCTGTTTTTAATTTTTCGATAAAATATGTTGTTAAAATTAAAATTTTATCTATTAATGGAATTAATAGTGCTATATTCAGCGTAAATAATCTCCGGGTTCGATATGTAATTATCAATCGGTGTTGTGGTATGATTATGGCTTTATTAGCCTGTAGAGTTTGTTTAGCGAAGCAGCAGGAGTAATTATTTAACCAGAAATTGTGCCTTTAACCAAAAAATATTTATACGTTTTATTGTCTTTGTTTTGCTTGATTTCCCCTGTAGTTGTTAAAGCACAGGAATTGATTAAAATGACGGTTGTTTCCGGTGAATCTTTCTTTGTGCATCCTGATGCCAATGTCTCAGTTTTTTCAGATATTACTAATTCAGGTTCAATTGGATCACACAGAAATTCTACAATCAATTTTTTGGGTCAGCGCTGGATTTCAGGTGCCGGTAGCCGAATAGTTGATGAAAGCTCCGGCGGAGCTAATGGTATTGGGGGAGCAATTCGATTTGCTGGCTCTGGTATGCCGCAATACATTAATACTCAGCTTAATATTTCAGCTAATACCGGATTTCCCAACATTAGTATTGTGAATTCTTCCAATGTTATTTTAGAGGGATTGGATTTGGTGGTCAGAAATAATTTAACATTCGAAAGTGGCAGGGTAATACTAAATAATCGTAATGTTAACATGCGGCTTAACAGTACAATTAGTGGCTATAATCAAAACCGTTATTTCGTTACCGGTGCAGGAGTCAGCGGGGGATCCCTGATTAGAAAATCCACTGGCTTACAGCAAGATCCACTGGTTTTTCCTGTAGGTACCAGTGCCAGCAGTTATACACCAGTGTCAGTGAATTATTCAGGAGTTGCTCAGGATATTAAGGTAAGGGTATTTGATAATGTATATGATAAAGCAACTTTTGGTATTTCTGATAATCAAAATTATGTTACCAAAACCTGGAATGTTAATGTAAGCAGTCTTGATCCAAGATCAACCATGACTGTTCATATCCAGCATAATGGTTCTGAAGAAGGTTCTCAGTTTGCTGCAAATAAGAATTCGAGAGCATATATAAGCCGTTATTCATCCAGCATTGAAAAATGGGATATAATCTCATCCAGCATCCTGACTCCTGGTATTATATCTTCTGTTGGTGCAGTTCCTAATGCATACGTAAGCACCCGTTCGGTGACAAGTGGTCTTACCCAGAATGAATATTTCTCTAAATCAGTGGTAAGTGATAATGTTTTATCCAATTACAGAGTTCCGGCAGGTATATCTCCAAATAACGATGGTTTGAATGATAAGTTCGTGATTGAGAATTTAAAATCGACAGATAAAGTTGGAATTGAGATCTATAACAGGTGGCAGAGTTTGGTTTATAAGGATCCCAATTACCGGAATACGTTTGATGGTATTGGTAATCAAAAAGGTTTGATAAACAATGAGTTGCCTGACGGAACATATTATTACATACTGAATTTTAATAGTTCAAAACCAGTTACCGGGTATATAGTTATAAACAGATAAAAGATGGGAATTGATTGGTTGAAAAGTGTATTTCTTATCTGTATTGTAATGTTGTTATCAGGTACCGGGCGACTTTTTTCTCAGCAGCTGCCACTGTTTTCTGAATATATGTTTAATACAATGGAGATTAATCCGGCTTATGCTGGATTCAGGGATGCTTTGAATATTACCACTATGTTTCGTAAGCAATGGACCGGTTTTAAAACAGCGCCTCAAAGTACGTTCTTTTCAGCAGATATGCCTGTTTCAGATAAAAGAGTAGGATTGGGGATTAAATTGACAGACGACCGTGATGAAATTAATAAAACACTTGGAGCGCAGGCAGTTTATTCATTTAAAGTTCCTACAGGTGCTTATTCTAATCTTTCTTTCGGAATACAGGGAGGGGCGTACAATTTCAAGACCGATTATACAAAAGTTGATGTAATTGATATTAATGACCCATCATTTAGTCAGCATTTAAACTCTACCAAACTGAATTTCGGAACCGGTGTCTTCTTCAATACTGAAAAATTTTATTTGGGACTCTCATCACCCAATCTGATCAGGAATAATTTCAAGAAGACAAATAATACCGGAGCCTTTAGCGAATTAAAGCAGCAGATGCATATTTATTTCAATACAGGATATGTTTTTGAGCTAAGTTCTGATTTGCATTTTAAGCCTTCAGTGCTGGTACGTGGAGTGGTAGGAAGTCCGGTATCCTATGATATCAATTCAAATTTCTGGATAGCAGATCTGATGTCGGTTGGTGTATCCTATCGTAATCAAACAGCCATTGTAGGCATTATTGATCTAAAGCTTTTACCAGAACTTCGTTTAGGCTATGCCTATGATCATGTTACCTCCAGATATAATATTGTTTCCAAAGGTTCGCACGAAGTGATTCTTCGATACGAATTTTCATTTGACAGAACATCACTTTCACCAAGATATTTTTAAGTTATGGAATATAAGCTTCACTTAAAATTGTTTTACGGAATTTCCTCTAAAGTATCACTGATGCTGATATTGGTAATTTTTTGTATTTACGATTCACAGGCTCAGGTTAAGATTGGTTCAAATCCGAATCAGATTCAACCATCTTCCATACTTGAACTAGAAAGTCAGACAAAGGGTCTGCTTTTGCCAAGACTGGCTGATACTATTACCATCAATTCCCTCAATCCTTCAGATGGTATGCTTATTTATCTTGAAAAAACACCTAAGAATGGCTTATATGTAAGAAGAAATGGTGTTTGGAATTTTCTGAGTGGTATTTCCAATACAACCATCGGCGGTGGAACTTCAATTGACGAAACCAAACTGAATTTAGCCAATCTGGGTGGAAAAATTGATCCTGCCACTCAAATGTCTGCTACTCCCGGTACAGTATCGGGGCAGGTGCTTACCTGGAATGGTACTTCATGGGAACCCAAGTCAATCTTACAGGTTTCAACCACCATTGTTGAGAAAGCAAAAGAATTCAATACCACTTCCGGGGGGAATGTGATACTTGAACCCAATAGTACGAATACAGTTAAGGTTCCTGTTTCTGGAGCCGTGCCGGGTGATATTGTTTTCGTTGCTTTGATAGGAGATACACCTGATTTTGCTGTGTATAATGCATGGGTTAGTGCAAACAATGAGGTGACGATTCGCTTCGCCAATTATCAGGCTGATCCGGTAACTATCATCGGAACTCAGTACAAGGTTTTATTAATGAAATAAAATTATGAGTCTGCTGACAGATCATAATTGTTAAAATATTTTAATCGGATTTTATGAAGTGCTTTATTAAACGATTTTTAAGACTTGCCTGTTTGTCAGGCATTTTCGTTATTTCTATAAATTCAATACAAGCTCAAAACAGGCAGGTCAGACTTGGAGATAATCTTGGGGATCATCTGGCTGCCAAAGACCTGGATATGAATAATCAGCTTTTGCTGAATGCTGATGGAATTGCTATCGGTACTGCAGCAATCAGTAATGCCAGTGTTGCCTTGCAGGTTGATGGGAGTAATAAGGCTATTCTGATTCCACGTATTTCTGCTCTTTCTGCAATTGTAACTCCTTTAAACGGAATGCTGGTATATAATGCCGGGGATAATAAATTTTATGTACGTCAGAATGATGAATGGATTACATTTGCAACATCTTTAGAATCAGTAGTTTCTGTTAATAATAAGTTTGGATCTGTTACTCTGGCCGGTGATGGGACAACAATAACTGTTAATAATACTGGGGCTAATATTGTATTATCAGCCAATAATAATTCTGCTATCTGGAATGCTAATCGTATTCAAGGCAGGATCATTGCCTCTACCGTTCCTCAGTCGGGTCAGGTTTTAGTATGGAACGGAACATCATGGACGCCATCAAATGTTACTGCAACAGCTGCCGAAACTGTAACTCAGGCTGCCCAGCCTAATATTACTTCGGTTGGTACATTAACCGGTTTAACGGTTAATGCACCGATAGCAGGAAGTGTAACAGGCAATGCGGCAACAGCAACTGCACTTGCCACTCCAAGAATGATCAACGGGGTTGCTTTTGATGGTTCAGCCAATATCACTATTTCTGCAGCAGCAGATGCCAATACACTTACGGGAACAACTTTAAATCCTTCGATTGTTAATTCCTCCCTGACCTCAGTTGGAACCTTAACTAACCTGACAGTCACCAATCCGATTGCAGGAAGTATTACCGGGAATGCGGCAACAGCGACTTCGGCAACCAGTGCAACAACTGCCGGAACGGTAACTACCGCAGCCCAACCTAATATTACTTCAGTTGGCACCTTGTCTGGACTGACCGTTACAGCGCCAATTGTTGGTTCAGTAACCGGGAACTCGGCAACAGCAACTGCACTTGCTACTCCAAGAATGATCAACGGGGTTGCTTTTGATGGTTCAGCCAATATCACTATTTCTGCAGCAGCAGATGCCAATACACTTACGGGAACAACTTTAAATCCTTCGATTGTTAATTCCTCCCTGACCTCAGTTGGAACCTTAACCAACCTGACAGTCACCAATCCGATTGCAGGAAGTATTACCGGGAATGCGGCAACAGCGACTTCGGCAACCAGTGCAACAACTGCCGGGACGGTAACTACCGCAGCCCAACCTAATATTACTTCAGTTGGCACCTTGTCTGGACTGACCGTTACAGCGCCAATTGTTGGTTCAGTAACCGGGAACTCGGCAACAGCAACTGCACTTGCTACTCCAAGAACAATCAACGGAGTATCATTTGATGGTTCAGCAAACATAAATGTGGCGTCAACTAATGTGCCATTTACCCCTGCCGGGAGCATTGCGGCAAATGATGTGCAGGCAGCACTGACTGAACTGGATGGTGATATTGTACTAAAAGCTCCATTGGCTAGTCCAACCTTTACCGGAACTGTGACTTTACCAACAGGAACAGTGGGTGTTACTCAGGCAGCCAACAATAATTCAACGGCAATAGCGACAACAGCTTATGTTGATGCAGCTGCAGCAGCAGGAGTAGTGGATGCAGATGCGATTACCAAAGGAAAAATCCAGTTAGCAGGTGATCTGGCAGGAACTGCTGCTTCCCCTGCGATTGCGGCAGGAGCAGTAACTACTGCTAAGCTTGCGGACGCGAATGTGACTTTAGGTAAGCTTGAAAATATTGCTACAGCATCTTTATTGGGAAGAAGTACAGCAGGATCCGGCGTTCCGGAAGTATTAACAGCTACAGCAGCCAAAACACTTCTTTCTTTAAGTAAAACAGATGTCGGTTTAGGCAACGTGGATAATACTTCAGATGCGAATAAACCGGTATCGGGTGCAACCCAAACGGCATTGGATCTGAAAGCACCATTGGCAAGTCCTGCATTAACGGGAGTACCAACAGCACCAACAGCAACTAACGGAACGAATACTACCCAGGTAGCTACTACGGCATTTGTTACCACAGCAGTAACAGGAGCAGCAGCATCTGATGCAACTACGCTTGCAACCGGAAAAATCCAGTTGGCCGGTGATCTGAGCGGAACAGCAACTTCCCCGGCGATTGCAGCAAATGCAGTGACTACAGCAAAGATTGCAGATGCAAACATCACGGCAGCGAAACTAGCTGCAGATGCAGTAACGACTGCCAAGATCCTTGACGCGAATGTGACCACTGCAAAAATTGCATCAGGTGGTAACGATAAAGTATTAACCACTGATGGAACAGGAATAGTAAGCTGGTTAGACAAGAGTACTTTTGCTGTAGCTGACGCAACTACGCTTGCAACAGGAAAAATCCAGTTGGCCGGTGATCTGAGCGGAACAGCAACTTCCCCGGCGATTGCAGCAAATGCAGTGACTACAGCAAAGATTGCAGATGCAAACATCACGGC
>NZ_JARKMZ010000004.1:21248-21881 GCF_029360775.1 Daejeonella sp. H1SJ63
AAAGTATTAACCACTGATGGAACAGGAATAGTAAGCTGGTTAGACAAGAGTACTTTTGCTGTAGCTGACGCAACTACGCTTGCAACCGGAAAAATCCAGTTAGCTGGTGATCTGGCAGGAACAGCAACTTCCCCAACAATTACCAATGCAGCTGTAATCAATAAAACGTTGACTGGTTATACCGCGGGAGCCGGTACAGTAGCTGCAACCGATAATATTTTACAGGCTATTCAAAAAGTGGATGGCAATGTTGCATTGAAAGCACCATTGGCGTCTCCAACGTTTACGGGTACGGTATCCGGGATCACTAAATCAATGGTCGGTCTGGCGAATGTAGATAATACAGCAGATATAGATAAACCGGTATCGGGTGCAACCCAAACGGCATTGGATCTGAAAGCACCATTGGCAAGTCCTGCATTAACGGGAGTGCCAACAGCACCAACAGCAATTAACGGAACGAATACTACCCAGGTAGCTACTACGGCATTTGTTACCACAGCAGTAACAGGAGCAGCAGCATCTGATGCAACTACGCTTGCAACCGGAAAAATCCAGTTAGCTGGTGATCTGGCAGGAACAGCAACTTCCCCAACAATTACCAATGCAGCTGTAATCAATAAAACGTTGACC
>NZ_JARKMZ010000040.1 GCF_029360775.1 Daejeonella sp. H1SJ63
GTTTGTAGAAAGTTACCAACTCTTATTTACATGCCCCTGTGTGTGCTAAAATCTCATGTTCGCTTCATCTTACTAATATCATCATTAGTTTGCTTAAGAATGCGTTCATAATTCATCAGTTGTTGTAGACCGATGAAGTTCGTATTTAAACGGTGGGGTTAATTACTCCTCCGTTTTTTTGTGCACTCTTGTTGCCATTTTCTGTGTACTCTTATTTGCCGATTTCTGTGCAGTTGTAGTTACCGATTACACTTACGGATATAAAATCTGTAGATTTTACTGCAACTGAGGAGGAGATTAATGGCTTGTATGACACATTAAAAAAACAAATGGATGCTGAGAAGGGATCAGAGAAAGAATTGCAGCTCGGAAAGTCTGTTGTGAAATTTACAACTACAAGAGCAGTTGGAGTCTCATCATTGTCAATATGGGTTTCTCAAGGAGGGGTAACGAGTTATTTTTTGTTGAATTCTAAGCAATTGGATAAACTATTTGGGAAATAGGCTTAAGTTTTGACGGTTTAACTTCAGGAAAACTACAGTTTTTGAGCAAAAGATTATGTTAGCAAACCTGCATTCTTTTATATCTGAATTAACATCAATGTTATCTTAATGGTTATGATAAAGGATAATCACCAGACTTACTTTTATAAGTTGGTGGTGTTTCTGTTGTCGAAAAAGCAACGGGAATATTAAACTTTATTCGATTTTGATTTTGAATTGTGCTTAGTTCAGACATGCCTCCTCCGATTTTTAAAAGTCCAGCAATTTTTAACTCAGCTTTCTCATCTCCATTTTGATGTTCCTCGGCAATAACGGAGACATCAAATTCTAAATTTTGTATATAACGCCAACCATCAGTTCTTAATAATTTTTCGCCATTTTTTCCTATTTCAACTTTTTCCGGATTGACAATTACACCCTTTTCCTTAAGCTCTTCTTGGCTTTCAATTATCGCCAGGCTTATTGAAGATATTGTATTTTTTATAAAGTCTTTTAAGTCCATTTTCTAATTATATGATGAGCGTAGATGTTTTTTGAAGCGTTCAGTCTATTAAAATTACCATTAATTTTATACAATGATGATAAATCCTCCACAAGCCTACCGAATTCTGTAGGATTTCGAGCTCATTATCGCTCTTTTCTAATATGCTTATTACAAGTTAATTATCTTAAGCCAAACCGAAAATATTTACCTAAAAGACATTATCGGTCAATCTCTACTCAATTTGAACCTGCCTTTTCTTAGTCTGTTCCTGTTTTCTTTATCTTTATTGCCAATTAAGGATAATTCCGAATAAGACTCTTAAATCGTATCAAAAGCAAAGAAAAACATGAATTATTGGTTAGTCAAGTCAGAACCTTTTAAATACAGCTGGGATAAATTCAATAAAGATGGCCGTACCTTCTGGGATGGGGTGCGTAATTATCAGGCGAGAAATAATCTGAGGGAGATGCAGGAGGGAGATCTGGTCTTATTTTATCACAGTAATGAAGGGAAGGCAGTGGTTGGAATTGCTAAAGTAGTTAAAGAATCCTATCAGGATCCAACAACTGAGGATAAAAACTGGGTGGTGGTTGATCTGGAGCCGGTTGAAACACTAAAAAATCCGGTTACTCTGGAAACGATTAAAGCTGATCCGCGCCTGCAGAATATCGGACTGGTAAAGCAGGGCAGACTATCTGTGATGGGTATGAAGGCAGAGGAGTTTGACAGGATTGTAGAACTGGGAAGCTGAATTCCGGTTATCAGTTTCAGTTATCTGTTGTCTGCAGAAGGGCTGCTTCATTCAAGATGAGGCAGTCCTTTTAGCTTTTAGCTCAAATCCCCTCCTGGTTCAGGAAAATCGCCTTCAATTCTGTAGCATCATGCGCCTTCATTTTTCCTGCCAGAATAAGTCTCAGTTGACGACGATGCAGGGCACCATCATATAGTCTATATTCTTCTTCGCTTTCCGGTTTTATTTCAGGTGCTCTGAGCGTTTTACCATTGGCATCCAGAGCGACAAAGGTATAATAAGCTTCATTGGAGCGTACCCGGGTTCCTGAAGGGATATTTTCAGCATATACCTGAAGACGTACTTCCATCGAAGTGTGGAAGGCACGGGTCACCATAGCTTCAATGGTGATTACATCCCCGAGTTTGATCGGATGTTTGAAGGATACATTATCTACTGATGCGGTAACCACAATATTATTGCAATGTTTCTGAGCTGAGATTGCAGCAGCGATATCCATCCAGTGAAGCAGGCGTCCGCCCATTAGGTTGTTTAAGGGATTGGTATCGTTTGGAAGTACCAGCTCATTCATGATAGTGAACGACTCTTTCGGACTTTTAGTAGTTGTACTCATGTGGCAAAGGTAATGTTTCCGGATCAGATCCGAATCATTCCGGATCAGGTCCGGAATGACATTGGGAACGGGAGCAGACTGAAATTACCAATCAGGTGCAAAATGTTAAATGTCGACGATGGTTTTTTAAAGATGGTCTCGCAAAGACGCAAAGAGTATGATCTAAAACGAATATTCACAATTAACCCGTAAAGTTTTGCGTCTTAGCGACTCTTGCGAGAGGTAATTAAGAGTCAATGGTGGCATTTATGCCATCATGTACTAAGAAACAATCTCATTGAGAGGGAATTCATATCAGTTCCGGATTAAGTCCGGACTGACATTGAGTCAAGTTTTTAGCGTTTTACGGAATTGATCTGAGTAAATCCGATCAGCTCATCCCAACGGCTTCCAGGTTTACGGTAATAAAAAAAGATCTGGTAATTGTTTTCTGTTTCAAAATGAGAGCCATCGAATATCACATCATCGCGGGTTTTACCATCATCAGCAAGCCATAAGTAGTGATAATCGTATAAACCCTGCTTCACGAATATCTTTCCCGAAAACCTGCTTTGGGCTTCATTGTATTCCAGTTTGTCGGTTAGTTGATAATCGTTGAACTGCCCCACAACATAGGCCGAGCCATTAGGGCCAGGTTTTCGGGCTATCAGAGAAAGATTTACGGTAGCATAATCAGCATCAGTTCTGTTATCACGCCCGTCCTGATTTCTGATGTAAAAGGCGCCATTTTCATCATAAGTAAAGGTATAACCCGGATGGTTTTCAATACCATCATTCAAAAGATAAACCCTGTTTGCGGTATCCTGTTCAATTTTACCAACCCTCTCGGTACGGAAACGCAGACTGCGGATATCGAACCTTCTGAATTCATTTCCTGCTTTGAAATCCATTGATTTCATATCGTTATAAACTAACTGGCTGGCTCTTACAAATGCCGGACGATTCAGGGTTTGTGCATTATCATGTCTTCCATTCTGCATTACCCGCACTTTTGCATCCAGATAAGGATTGCTGATATTGATCTTCCCGTGATCGACAATAAGGTTTAGTTTCTGCATCTGATCCCGGTTGGCAACCGTATTTGAACGGGTGATCTCTGCTGCAATGCCAACCTGTGGATTCACTACAAAAAAGCGTTTGGTAATCAATAGTTTACGCTGATCGTTATCTTCGTAAACTTTCAAAATGTAATTGCCCGAAATCTTCGGCTTAATGGTTAAGTTGGGCAGGCTGAGTTCATAATGTGTAAACTTCTGCAGGGTATTGAATGAGTTGCGGTAATCGATGATGCGGTCTTCCGAGAAACCCTCCAGATAATCCATAGGAGAGAGCCGGCTGCTGTTCCATTCCGAATCGCAATGTTCAATGGAATAGGAGATGTTCCGGCTTCCTCCGCGAAGGTCATCAAAACTTAGCAGGAGGCTTTCACCACCGCCTGAAATATAAACTGGAAGGGATTGTTCTTTATTACGACTGTAGAACTCTACGGTTTTGATCTCGGGTATATAAATATGGTTTTCATACCTGATTATGCTTTGCGGCGTCTCTGCGGGGCGAATCCGGATTTTTTTTTGTGCCGGGCATATTGCGTAAATCAACAAAAATGAAAGCAGAACCGAAAGTTTCTTCATGTGATCAATATTTATAGTCCTGAAGATAAAAAGAAAGAGGGGATTTTATTTCCCCTCGAGTTCCATGATTTCTTCGGCCATGCGTTCCCATTCGGCCTGAGCTTTCAGTAAACGCGGACTCATTTGCTGATAACGTCTGTTTGCTTCAGAAAGTTTATCCGGATCACTGTAAATTTCAACTTTGGCCAGTTCATCCTCGGCATCCTTAACAGATTTTTCGAGCTCTGCGATCTCTTCTTCAAGTTTTTGAAGTGCCTGATTCAGCTTTTTAAGCTCATTGTTTTTATTTTCGGTCTGAACTTTAGGTTTTTCTTCCTTCTTTTCTTCCTTTTTTGGAGCTTCGGTTATGGTTTTAGGAATATAGGTTCGTTTGGAGTTCCATTCTTCGTATTCAGCATAAGTTCCGGGGTATTCCTTGATCTCCTGATCTTCAATAAACCAGATCTTGTTGGCTACATTGTCCAGTAAATACCTGTCGTGCGAAACCACAATGAAGGTGCCTTCAAATTGTTTTAGGGCCTGAATCAGGATATTTACAGAGGCAATATCTAGGTGGTTGGTTGGCTCATCCAGAATCAAAAAATTAGCATCTGCAGTAAGGGCTTTAGCTAATGCCACACGCGATTTTTCACCTCCTGAAAGCACCTTGATCTTTTTGAAAACATCATCACCGGTGAAGAGGAAACATCCCAGAATGGAACGTAACTCTGTTTCGGTATGCTTTGGAGCAAATGCCTGTAATTCCTGAATGAGGGTATTTTCCAGGTGAAGGGCCTCCAGCTGATGCTGCGCAAAAAAGGTCTGGGTTACATTATGCCCGGTTTCGCACATTCCGGTAAAGTTTTTGTCGGCTCCGGCAATGATCCGTAAAACCGTTGATTTACCCCGGCCGTTGGCACCGATGAGGGCAATTTTATCCCCCTTTTCAATAGTTGCGGTTGTGTTTTTTACGATCGGAACCCCCGGATAAGCTTTGGTCAGATCTTCAATACGTACCACATGCCTGCCGGATTGCTTGCTGAATTTGAAACTGAAGTTTACAGATGGGTTATCATCGTCCACATCATCCACACGTTCCATTTTTTCGAGGGCTTTGATACGTGATTGAGCCATTTTGGCTTTGCTTGCCTTGGCTCTGAAGCGTTCGATTAAACGCTCTTCCTGTCTGATTTTTGCCTGCTGGTTCTTAAACTGTCCGCTTTGGATCTCTTCCCTGAGTCCTTTTTCCTCTACATAAAAACTGTAATTTCCGGCATAAGGAATGAGTTTTCCTTTTCTTGATTCTACGATCTTTTTAACTACACGATCCAGAAAATACCTGTCGTGGGAAACGATCACGATCGCACCTTCAAAGGCCTGAAGATAGGTCTCCAGCCATTTGATGGAAGGTAAATCCAGGTGGTTGGTTGGCTCATCCAGCAGGAGGATATCGGGGTTTTGAAGCAAGATCCGCGCAAGCATCACACGCATACGCCAGCCTCCTGAAAACTCAGAAAGGGTACGGTGTGTATCTGTTTCACTGAAACCCAGACCCGCCATAATCTCGTGAGCGCGGTATTCAATATTGTATCCGTCGAGGGCCTCAAACTCATGCTGTTTATCACTGAGTTTGTTAAGCAGATCGTCGCTGTATTCTGTCTCCAGCTTTTTCAGAATGTCCTCAATTTCTGTATGAAGCTGATTCTGGCGTTCGAAGGCTTCCATCGCTACATGCAGTATGCTTTTATCCGACTGGTAGGATAGAAGGTCCTGATTCAGGTAACCGATCTTAATGTCTTTAGCCATTGAGATCGAGCCGCTTGTCGGAGAGTAATCGCCAACAATAATTTTTAAAAGAGTGGTTTTTCCGGTACCATTGGCACCAATTAATCCAATTTTTTCTCCGGGTTTTATATGCCAGTTCGCTTCGTCGTATAATGCCCTTGCACCGATCTCAAACGTGAGGTTATTTATTGCAATCATTTGCCGCAAAAGTACGGATTTTATGTTTCTATTTTTGATTTATGTGCTTATTCAGATCCTTAGGATGATAAAGTTTTCATCTTTGGCAACATTTTTGTGATTGATGCGTACTAAAGAATATATTTTAATACAAATATTACCTAAAACAATTACAATGAAAAACTACTTATTTAGCTATGGATCAGTGATACTGGTAGCCGGTCTGATCCTGTCATCATGCACCAAAGATAATTCGACCGGAGATGGTAAACTTTCTTATAAAGTTAAACCATCTAATTTTACAGCTTCTATTGGTCCGACAGCTTCAGGGAGCGGTTTAATTATTGGTATTAATTCAAACTCAAGTTTAACCTGGACATCGGGTAACATAAACGTTAGTGAAATTGATTTTGAAGCAGAAAGTAAGAACGCAGAGATTGAGTATGAGCTTAAACAGGCTTTTAATATTGATCTGTTTAATCTGAGCCCTGTTCTGGGAAGTATTACACTGCCAGATGCCACCTATGAAGAAGTTGAATTAAAACTGGTGTTGAGGAAATCAGCAACTTCCAATATTCCGCTTACCTTAAAGGGCTTATACACAGA
This sequence comes from Daejeonella sp. H1SJ63, assembly GCF_029360775.1. Classification (GTDB taxonomy): domain Bacteria; phylum Bacteroidota; class Bacteroidia; order Sphingobacteriales; family Sphingobacteriaceae; genus Daejeonella. The sequence continues at coordinate 6,530 of NZ_JARKMZ010000040.1, forward strand.
TGGCAGCGGTAATAAAGTTCCGGTTGAGTTTTACTTTAACGAGGATTTTGAGGCAGAGGTTGAGGCAGAAAATATTGTTGTTAGCGGCTCAAACGATTACATAGGTTTAATAAATGTTCAGCTGAATAAGTTTCTGACAAATGTTGTTTCTGCTGATTTAAGCGGAGCTACAAAAACCAACGGTATCATTGTGATTTCCGCCACTTCCAATATGGATTTATATGCTAAGTTAAAAGCAAACCTGAATGTATTTGCAGATTGCGATTTTGAAGATTAACTAAATCGTTAATATTTTAAATGGAGAGACTGTATTTAAATATGGTCTCTTTTTTTATGTCTGAAATTCTGTATTCAAATTAGGTCAATTTGGTATGATAAGAGAAGTTGTTTTAATTTAATCTGTCTGAATTCAGTATTAATTGCAAGATATCCAGAAAGATAGATGAAAGGTTTGGGTTTTGTTTATCCTATACGTACTGGTCAGGGATATCTCTCAGGCTATATAATTGAATCTAAAGTAATTTGACGCAGGTTAAATGTCTTTATGGAATGGATTTACAATTTCGGTACAGCAACAGATATTGCCTTGAGAATTCCTCTAATAGATCCGGAAAAAGATGAGTTAATAACAGACGATGATGAGAGGGTTGCTCGCTCAAGGAATGGTGTTGTTATAAACCTCAGAGCGGTAGACGGTGAAGATGGCAAGGTGAAAATCCGTTTAGGGGGAAAAACAGTGCAAACTTCTGAATAAACTTCTGCAGGTTTAAACCGGATCCTGCAGAAGTTTTGTTTGGTATTTCAGAAATTTTAAAATCAGGTAAGCTAAAACAGACAATGCTCCGGCAATATGCAGTACAATATTATATTCGGGAAGTACCTTCATCTGTTCTCCGATGATATCAAATAAACTGAAAATGATGAATACAGCAGAAAATCCGTTTTTTTCCTGGCGTAATACCTTCCTCCAGTTGAATTTATATTCATTTTTTACAAAATTTTTAAAATTTGGAACAACTACAGGAGTTTTTGCTGCCCAGTTGATATATGTATCACCAAATTTTGCTTTCAGAAACTGTTCTTCTGTAAAAATGATGCGCTCATAATACAGGAAATAGAGCAATATGAATGAGAATGTAAACCATAGATCTCCGGTGAGCATGGCAATGCCCAGCCACATGAAGAAATTACCTACATATAAAGGGTTACGCATGACCGAATAGATGCCTTTTGTATTCAATACATCAGCAACCTGTCTTTCAGTATTTCTACCGGAAGTATTTGGAGGAGTGAAACCTACGGTGTAAACACGAATAAAGAATCCGAATAAAGAAATCAATAAGCATCCAAGTTCATAAACATGCTCATAGACTGTTTGTTCTACGATCCAGTTAGAAGGATTGGCCTCATTTTGTACGAAAATGTACAGGCCTAAAATAAAAATTAAAAGAGGTAATATACTTCTGTACTTAAATAACCAGTGTCCCTGGCGTTCCATTTGATCTGTTAAAGCCATAAATTTTGAATTGTCATAAAAATGTAAATTAGGTTAAATAATCATTAAATCAATGTTAAGGCCGAAAAAAAGTAATTTATTTTAAAAAAATGATCCATAACAGTGTGGTAATTAAACCTTATTGGGTGCAATTCGGCCTTAAACTGTTAAATTTGCAATATGTATAAACTGATAAAACCTATTCTTTTCAAGTTTGATCCTGAAAATATTCATCATTTTGTAACAGGAAGTCTGCGTACCGCAAATCGTATCTGGGGTGTAAAATCCATGCTTAAACAGACGTTTGTTGTTGAAAGTAAGCAGCTGGAACGGGAAGTAATGGGTTTAAAGTTTAAAAATCCGCTCGGATTGGCTGCAGGTTTTGATAAAAATGGCAGTATGGTTGAAGAGCTGGCCCGGTTTGGGTTTGGATTTATTGAGGTTGGAACAGTTACACCTTTACCTCAACCAGGTAATGAAAAGCCCAGGATGTTCCGCTTACCTCAGGATAGTGCTTTAATCAATCGTATGGGTTTTAATAATCAGGGTGTTGATGTTGTAGCTCATCGTTTGAGTAAGCTTGATCGTAAAGGGCTGATTATTGGTGGGAATATAGGTAAGAATAAGATTACCCCGAATGAAGAAGCATTGAGTGATTATATCAAATGTTTCGATAGGCTTTTTGATGTTGTTGATTATTTCGTGGTGAATGTAAGTTCGCCTAATACTCCAGGATTAAGAGAGTTGCAGGAAAAAGAACCCCTGATGAATATTCTCAACTCATTACAGCAGAGAAACAAAAAGAATGATATATCCCGTCCTATTTTACTGAAGATAGCTCCTGATCTTACAAATTCACAACTGGATGATATCATTGAAATTGTTCGCGAGACGAAGATCGCGGGGGTAATTGCCACAAATACCACTATTTCAAGAGAAGGACTTGCTGCACCCCAAAGTTTAAGTTCACAGACCGGGGGATTGAGCGGTAAGCCTTTAACAAATCGTTCAACCGAAGTGGTGAAGTATCTGGCTGATCATTCGAATAAGGAATTCGTGATTATTGGAGTAGGAGGAATACACTCGCCCAAGGATGCGCTGGAGAAGATTGATGCCGGAGCTTCGCTGGTGCAGATTTATACCGGGTTTATCTATGAAGGTCCGGGCTTGATCAAACGTATATTAAGGGCATTCTTACGTTAAAATACAAAGTGCTCTTAACCTTTTAGTTCTTTGTGGTATTCTTCAAAAGCATCCTGACCGCCAAACCATTCCATTACAGTTAGTTTATCCAGTAGTTTGCTTTTTCTTCCGATCAGATTTCTGTAAGATGAATAAGGATAAGCTGTAAAGTCATTGATGAACAGGTGCTTCTCAGGGTTTAAATGGATATAGCGGACTAACTGAAGTAAATAAGATTTTTCACTGATCTCCACTCGTCTGAAAGGCGTTTCAAATAACCCCCCTGTTCTTAGGAAGCGTTTATTGATTGCTTGTGCATAGCTGTTAAACATGTGGCTGAATTGCATACTGATGATTTGTCCGGGGTTATATTCTTTTTTAAAATGTCTGATATTTCTTAGCGTTGCATCATCTTTTGTTTTGATCAGAAGATGAAAGTGGTTTTTCAGCAGGCAATAAGAATAAGTGTAGGCGATGGGATCAATATATTTGAAATATAGTTTCAGGAAATAATGGTAGTTGCTCTTTTCTTTAAAAAGATTTTCCCGGTTAATTCCGCGGTTGTAGATGTGGTAATGTGTGTCTGGTAATAAAGGCAGGATGTTTTTTTTCATCGTTCACTGAATTTCATCGTTCGTAAAAATATTTTTTATCGTTGTTTACCGCTGACAGGGTTTAAAACCCTGTCAGCGGTAAGGTATAAGGTTAAAATGTTTATGATGAAATAAAAATATCGCGAACAGATCCCGAAGGGCCTTAAATAGTTTTATGAATTAGTTTACGGTAGTAAATCTCAAATTAAAGGACAAAAAAAAGTCCCGGTCTGTTCAGGAGGGCACTGAAAAAGTCCGTTAATTATTAACGGATAAGGAAAGGAGTAGAAAGCATGGTTTTCTGCTC
>NZ_JARKMZ010000041.1 GCF_029360775.1 Daejeonella sp. H1SJ63
TAGAAAGTTACCAACTCTTATTTACATGCCCCTGTGTGTGCTAAAATCTCATGTTCGCTTCATCTGTTTATTTTTTCTTTTTTAAAGAGGTGATGAACCTGCCTGCGGTAGGCAGGGAGATCATGATTTAATAATTATCCCCTGCGGGTTTTGGCAAAATCATGATGGTTTCATATTATAATTGATTTCTCAGAAACGTATCGAGTAAAAAGAAAATGGCGAATACCACCGAAGCTATTCCATTGGTAGTAAAAAAGGCTCTGTCAACCTTTGAAAGATCATCAGGCTTCACTAACTGGTGCTGATAGATCAGCAGGAGAATAAAGAATAGAACTCCGGCCAGGTAGAACCACGAGAGGTCAGAATAAAAATAAGGCAGACTTACAAAGACAACCGACAATGCATGTAATACCGAGGATACATTCAGCGCTTTTTGCTTTCCAAGCCATGCCGGAATTGAATTTAATTTGTTTTCTCTGTCAAATTCCTCATCCTGAAGGGCATAAATAATATCGAAGCCACTAACCCAGAACAAAACTGCGAGTGAAAAGTATATGGGAAGTATGGCAAATTGTCCTGCCACCACAAGGTATGCTCCGATTGGGGCCAATGCAAGACCTAATCCCAGTATCAAATGGCATAATGGAGTAAATCTCTTGGTATAGCTGTATCCTAAAACTACTGCCAGAGCCACAGGTGAAAGATAAAAACAGAGTTTATTGATTAGCAGTGTTGTAAAAATAAACAGGAGACTATTGATGATCGTGAATAAAAGAGCCTCTTTCGAACTTATTCTTCCTGAAGGAATGTCTCTGATTACGGTTCTTGGATTCTGGGCATCAATATCCCGGTCGAGGTAGCGGTTGAATGCCATAGCAGAATTTCTTGCAAACACCATGCAAAGCAGCATCAGGAATAGCTTCAGCCAGTTGAACTCCTGCTCAGTTGTTGAAAGGGCAAGAAAAAATCCAATAATTGCAAATGGCATTGCAAAGATGGTATGGGCAAATAATACAAGTGAAAAATATTTTTTCATAGACACTGTCTGTACTAAAGCTGATGGCGATTTATCTGAAACACCTCTTGTTAATTTTGTTAACGGGCAAAGGATTTATTCAGCTCATCAATAAAATTCAGGATTTCATCACGTCCCTGCTGTGTTTCAGCGGAAGTAATATAATGTGCCGGTACCTCTTCAAAAATTGTAAGAAGCATTTTACGAAATTTGGCAATATTCTGATCTGTTTTTACGGCCGATTGCTTGTCGGCCTTTGTGAATATCAGCTGGAAAGGCAGTCCGTTTTCTCCAAGCCACGAGCAGAATTCAATATCAATTTTCTGAGGTTCAAGACGGCTGTCGATCAAAACGAAAACGCATTGCAGGTTTTCCCTGTTTCTTAAATAAAAACTGATGAATTTCTGCCATTCTCCTCTGTTACTTTTTGAAGTCCTGGCATAACCGTATCCTGGAAGATCCACCAGTTGCCAGTTCTCATTAATAAGAAAATGATTGATCAGCTGGGTTTTACCGGGTGTTTGAGATGTTTTTGCGAGTCCCTTTTTTTGAACCAGCATGTTTATCAGGGAGGATTTTCCCACATTTGAACGGCCAATAAAGGCGTATTCAGGCAATACCGGAGCCGGTAATTTATCAGTTCTTGTATTACTGCATTGAAATTCTGCGCTTTTAATGATCATTTGACAAAGGTAGAATATTGCCATTAATGTTTAAGGATATGCAGCCTTAATTCGATCGTCTGCAGGTCATTTTTATCTGAATGCAGTTTAAAAGGAGCAGCAGAGACTTAATCACATCATTGAATCCATTATCTTTGTGCATGTCGAAAACAGTAAGACCATATCAGGATTCAAACGCAACCAAAAAAGAACAGGTTGCAAGTATGTTCAATAATATTTCAGGAACTTATGATTTTCTGAACCATTTTTTGTCTTTGGGTATTGATATGATCTGGAGAAAAATGGCCATTAAAGAACTACTTGCTGATAAACCTGCACATATTCTGGATGTTGCAACCGGAACAGGTGATTTTGCGTTTGAAGCAATTCAGATCCTTAAGCCTGCTAAAATCATAGGTGTGGATATATCTGAAGGGATGTTGGGTATTGCCGATGAAAAAATCCGTAAAAGAAAAATGCAGGATGTTTTTGAAGTACGTTTAGGTGATTCTGAAAAGCTGTTATTTGATCAGGATACATTTGATGCCGTAACTGTGGCGTTCGGTGTTCGCAACTTCGAAGATCTTGAAAAGGGGCTAAGCGATATGTTAAGGGTCTTAAAGCCTGGAGGTAAGGCTGTAATTCTTGAATTTTCAAAACCTAAAGTGTTCCCGATTAAACAGGCGTATAATTTTTATTTTAAATACATTACTCCAACCATCGGGAAGCTTTTTTCTAAAGACAGCAGTGCATATACCTATCTGCCTGAATCTGTGGCCGCTTTTCCTGATGGGAAAAACTTTGTTGCATTAATGGAAAAAGTTGGGTTTAAAAATACCAAATACCGTCCGCTGACGTTTGGGATTTGTTCTATTTATACCGGCATCAAATGAAAGGATTTTTTCTGAGTGGTATTTTATGCGTTTTACTTACGGCTCAGAATTCCTTCGGACAGGAAAATTGGGGTGGCGGTGTTGACGGAGAACAACTTCATTTTGGATTTACCTTTCAGTATGTTGCATCTGAATTTAAAATATTAAAAACGAGTAAGTGGAAGGGGACTTTTATTGATCCTTTCAACGGACTTCCAATGATTGATAGTGAGATGAAGAGTCTAAGTTCTCCGGTTACTCCGGGTTTTGGACTGGGTTTTGTTTCTGATCTGAGACTTGGAGATAATGCCAATCTGCGTTTCACTCCGGGTATGGTATTTGCCGACAGGATTGTAAACTATGAGTACGAGAATGCTATTTTTAATACTCAAAAGAGGGTTCAGGCAACCCTGGTTGATCTTCCTCTGGGGATAAAACTGAAATCTGACCGCCAGAAAAATTTTCGTGCTTATGTGATTGCAGGTGCAAAATACTCGGTTGATATCGTTTCAAAAAAGAAAACTGATGATCTTGCATTAAGTCCGGAAGCCAAGTACCTTAAAAATAATAAGAATACGATATGGTATGAAGCGGGTTTTGGATTAGATATCTATTTTGAGTTTTTTAAAATGTCGCCAGAGATCAAATTTGCCCAGTCGGCAAAAAGTGTACTCCGCGATTTTGATCGTCCGGAGAATCCATATACCGCACCGATTGATAAACTTTTTATTCGCAACCTTCAGTTCAGTTTGTACTTTGAATAAGATTTAGCCCTGAATTCTGATAAGCTTTTTAGGGATTTTTGCATATTGGAAATAAATTACACGCTGAATGAAGTATTTCTCCATCACCGTATTCTGTATTCACTAGTGCACGGTTAAATTTAGAACGAATAAAAAAATTTTGTTTTGGCCTTTAAAACATGGATATTATTTTAGGATTTCAATGTAAGCCCTCCTATTTAACCTTTCCTCCCTCTATCGCCGGGAGGGCTCGGTACTTTTGAAGGCCAAAAGTACCCAAAAGCCTCTTTCAATCCCTAGGTGCCTTTGGTCACAAACCAACCGCACATCAAAAAAACAGCGATCGCTGTCTTTGGGGGATATTGCCTCATGAAAGCATACCGCATATGATCCCAAAGCCTAATGCTCGGTTTTGCTTTTTGATTGAATCTGCCTCTGTTTTTTGATTTTGCTGGCACTGGGGATTGAAACGTCCTTCGGTAGCGCCTGTATAATATGATCGTTTGTTGGAATCGTGCTTCGGGTGACAGTCATTCATCTACTACAGGTATTGAGTCTTGCAGGGATCGGCCTTCCGGGATTTGGCAGTAAAGGCGCGTTTTATCCTTTCTTCTAACGATCATAAATCACAGGCATCAAGCAATCCGGAGAAGTGTTGCAGAAACATTCATAACCCAGCTACATTCAAACGGCTTGGATTGCACAATAAGGATAAAATGTGGATTTACAACAAATACCGGGCAGCCGCGGCTTTTTGATTCTTTTCAGCTGCAGGAAAAGAATTAGGCCCAGTGGCATGAGCGAAAGATTTTCACTGTGAGCAAATCATTTTAACCGGACAACAATGATTCTGTATTTTATTTGTAAATTCTTTGCAGGCTCAGGATTATGAATCAGATCTTTCAATTCGTATCCATTCTTTTGGCCATGGGAAGGAGTTTATAACTGAAGTATTCAGGAAGGCTAAACGTGTAAAAATAATTTTCGCCAAAAAAGATAGTGTTGGGAAAGCCCTCGGTAAAGATGAACGATTTCTGAAGTTGCTCAGTACTCTGAACTCTAAAGATTCTTCTGTTATAGCAGAACGTAAAGGTATTGACTTTAAGACTCTCGCTAAAATAGTGCAGGAATACACCTATTACAGCAAAGACAGTGTTTGGGTTAATTTACGGAAGCACAGGGCATTTGACGAATTATTATCAAAAGTTGCTGATCCGGCAGATGATATGCCTGAAAAGGAATTGGAACTTGCGAAAAACAGGCATATACTAGATGGTACCGGTTATTCAGTCCATATCAGGACAGTCAATAAGGAGCGAACTTATCAACTGAGTTCACCCACACCGGTTAGTCATCCTTTTATTTATCAGATCATTCATGAACCCCTGAAATTTAAGAAGTTCTGAAGAATAATATTTACGATCGCCTTTTGCCTGAAAATCCTTAATTTCGGGTTTTTAAAATCATTATGTCTAAAATAGCGTTAATTACCGGTGCAACAGCCGGAATAGGAGAGGCATGTGCACGACTTCTTGCAGCCCAAAAATATGATCTGATACTTGCAGCCCGCCGGGCTGAGCGTTTGGATGCTCTTTCAAAACAATTGATTGATGAATTCGGTATCCGGGTAATTACTCTGGTGATGGATGTCAGGAAAAAGGAAGAGGTTCAAAAGCTTGAAACTCTGAGTGAAGACTGGAAGCAAGTTGATGTTCTGATTAATAATGCAGGTTTATCGCAGGGGCTTGATCCGATTAATTCGGGAAATACGGATGATTGGGACGTGATGATTGATACCAATGTTAAAGGATTACTGTATGTGACAAAGATCGTATCAACCTGGATGGTTAATAATGCTAAAGGAGGTCATATTATTAACATTGGATCTATCGCTGGTAAGGAAACCTATCAGAATGGTAATGTATACTGTGCAACAAAACATGCCGTTGATTCATTGAACAAGGCCATGAGAATTGATCTTTTACCACACAAGATCAAAGTAACCGGAATTCACCCCGGAGCAGTAGAAACTGAGTTTTCTGAAGTGCGTTTTAAAGGAGATAAAGAAAGAGCAAAAAAAGTATATGAAGGTTATGAACCGCTTCATGCTCAGGATATTGCAGAGACTATTTGGTTTGCAATCAGTCGCCCGGCACACGTAAATATCAATGATATGCTTGTTATGCCTACTGCGCAGGCAAGTACCTCACATTTGCTCAGAGAGTAGTATAATCAGGAGCTACATAGGACCTGTGTTGGTGAAATTTTAAAAAAATGGCATCTGCTAATCAGGATTGTGTAGTTTTGCGAAGGAAAATCAATTATATTAATAGAATCAGGCATGTCTCTTCAACAAAATATTGATCAGGATATCAAATCAGCTATGCTGAATAAGGATAGTTCACGCCTGCGTGGTCTCAGAGCCATAAAAGCAGCCTTACTTGTCGCTAAAACAGAAAAAGGTGCTGAAACGGTGACAGAAGATACTGAGATTAAAGTGCTCCAGAGGCTGGTTAAGCAAAGAAAAGAGTCGGCAGAGATCTATCAGGCGCAGAACCGTCAGGACCTTTACCAGATTGAACTTGAGGAATTGCAGGTAATTGAAGCCTATCTTCCAAAGCAAATGGACAGATCTGAAATCAGTGCCCATATTACTGAGGTGATTGCCCGAACCGGGGCTGCAGGTATGAAAGATATGGGTAAAGTAATGGGGATTGTAAATAAGAATCTTGCCGGAAAAGCAGACGGTAAAACTATCTCTGAACTGGTTAAGGAGCTTCTTGCCTGATTTCCTGAAAACACATTTGCCAATTATAATATTGAATGCTTATTTTCATTAAGAAATAAGTTTTTATATTGATTAAACATTCAGACTTATATCTTAGCGCAAGCACGGTATATGTACTTTACAATTCTATGGAGTTCGAGATAAAAGAAGAAAAAGGTTTTAAATACATTGAAGAGGGTGAAGGCGAGGTGCTTTTATTGCTTCATGGTTTGATGGGAGCACTCAGTAACTGGACCGATGTTGTCGTAGAATTTAAGAAAAATTACAGGGTAATTATTCCCCTGTTACCATTGTATGATCTTCCCTTGCTGAATACCGGGGTTAAATCACTGGCAAAGTTTGTACATAAATTTGTAAAACATAAACAGCTTGAGAATATTACTGTACTTGGAAACTCCTTAGGCGGTCATGTTGGATTAATTTATACACTCAGTCATCCGGAGGAAGTAAAGTCACTTGTTCTTACAGGGAGCTCAGGTTTATATGAAAATGCATTTGGGGGCTCATTTCCGCGAAGGGAAAGCTATGATTTCATTAAGGAAAAAGTGGAATTTACCTTTTATGATCCTGCAACTGCAACCAAAGAACTGGTAGATGAAGTATATCAGATGGTTAATGACCGGATTAAGGTGATTAAAATTCTGGCTATGGCAAAATCTGCTATCAGGCATAATATGGCAAAAGATATACATATGATCAAGGTTCCGGTATGTCTGATCTGGGGAAGGGATGATAAAATTACTCCACCGGAAGTTGCTGTAGAATTTAATCAGCTGCTGCCTGATTCTGAATTAAACTGGATTGACAAATGCGGACATGCACCAATGATGGAACGACCCGCTGAATTCAACGTATATTTAAAGAAGTTTTTAGACCGCATTTATTAGACAAGGATCTTATGTTTGCACACGAACTTATATCCGATGCCATTCCTCCTGTGAGAACTTCTGATACGGTTCAAAAGGTAATGGACAGGATGACTGAGTTTCGTGTCAATCATCTACCCATAGTAAAAGATCAGCAATTTTTGGGGCTTATATCTGATTCTGATATTGCAGATATTGTTGATCATTCAATCCTGGTCGGGGGCTTGAGCTTATCGCTTTATAATCCTTTTGTGTTTGAAGGGCAGCATATTTATGATGTATTTTTGCTTTTTTATGAGCAAAAACTTAGTGTAGTTCCTGTTCTTGATGTTAACAAAAATTATAAGGGTCTGATCTCAATTAATTCAGTGATGAAGTTTTGGGCTACATTGTCTGCAGTTAAAGATCCCGGAGGGATTATCGTACTGGAGGTAGATAACCGGAATAATTCTCTGGCCCATATAGCACAGATTGTTGAATCAGATAATGCTCAGATATTAAGTTCCTATGTACAGTCGTTTCCGGATTCTACCCGGCTTGAAATTACGATCAAACTTAACCGAACCGATATTTCTTCAATTATAGCTTCATTTTTAAGATATGATTATCATGTGAAAGCTACTTTCAATGATTCTAAATCAGACGACGGTACTGCAGACAGATATAATCAACTGATGAATTATCTTGATATCTAAATAATAAATATGAAGATTGCAATTTACGGCAGACAATTCAATAATTCTGTATTACCACATGTACAGCAGGTTTTTGACAGTCTTGCCGGATATGATATAGAAGCCTTTGTTTATGATAAATACAATCATTTTATCTCTGGCAAAATATTCTTTCCAAAGAAGTTTCAGATATTCAGAAATTATCAGGATCTGATCTCTGCCAAAGTTGATGTAATGATTAGTCTGGGTGGTGATGGTACACTTCTTGACACCGTTACACTTATCCGTGATTCAAATATTCCGGTTATTGGTATCAATTTCGGCAGACTGGGATTTCTGGCAAGTATCAATAAAAATGATATTGAATCTGCGATAAATAGTCTGGTAAACAGGGATTTTACATTGGATAAGCGTGTTCAGTTATGTATTGAGTCAGATCTTAAGCTTTTTGGAAATGAAAACTTTGCATTGAATGATGTAACCATACATAAGCGTGATACTTCTGCAATGATGATTGTCCATGCCTATCTGAACGGAGAGTTTCTGAATTCATACTGGGCCGATGGAATAATTATCGCAACTCCAACCGGTTCTACAGCCTATTCATTAAGCTGTGGAGGCCCGATTATATTTCCGGGTTCAGGAAATATGGTTGTAACCCCTATTTCTCCGCATAATCTCAATGTAAGGCCGATTGTGATTTCGGATACCAATATTCTCTCTTTCGAAATTGAAGGCAGGAGTTCAAAATATTTACTTACCTGCGATGCCAGAACAGAGGTAATTGATACCTCGATAAAAGTGAGTGTAAAAAAAGCAGGATTTGGAATTAATCTGATCCGCTTGAGTAATGAAAACTATTTGTCTACGTTAAGGAATAAGTTGCTTTGGGGGATTGATACCAGAAATTATTAAGAACAGGCTTTTATTGCATGCGTAATATACTGCTGATCATTATTTTATTGTTTGTAAGTAATCTGGTTTCAGCACAGACATGGGAAGCAGGCGGCTTTATCGGCAGTTCAGGCTATATGGGGGATATTAATCCGGTTAGGCCCGATAAATTCACTGATCCTGCCTTTGGTGCTCTGGTTAAAAGAAATTTTAACGCTTACTGGTCGGCAAAGCTTAACTTCATGCAAGGTAAAGTGCGGGCTGATGATGCAAAATCTTCTAATCCATATCAGATAGAAAGAAATCTTAATTTTTACTCGTCGGTTTCTGAGTTATCACTCCAGGTAGAGTTCAATTTGTTCAAATATATGCCCGGCGAAATTATGGGTTATGGAGGCAGAAGGCTTAGTCCTTATATTTTTACCGGCTTCGCTTCCTTCTCTTTTAATCCTAAAACAAATTATAATGGTTCTGAAGTTGAGCTGATACCTGTGCAGACTGAGGCTGTTCTATACAAGGGAAATGCATTTAGTATACCCTATGGGGCAGGTATCAAGTATAATGTAAAAGGGAATTTGAGTCTTATTGCTGAGATTGGATACAGAACCGCATTTACCGATTATCTTGATGATATCAGCGGGAGATACCCTGATTTTAGTGCGATTGCTCCTGCAAGTACTTATACGGTGCAATTGTCTGATCGTTCTATTGCACCTAAAATAGGTGCTCCCGATACTCAGCGTGGAGACTTTCGTCCCAGAGATACTTATATGTTCACGGGTATAAGCCTTACGTATACCTTTGTTCCAATTAAGTGCCCTACGTTTTAAGTATTTGAACCGGGATAAATTAACACATTTCTATTGAGCCCTGAATAATACATAACCAATACTCATAACAAGTATAAATAATTAATTAATAGATATTTTCCGTTTTTGAAGGGTCAAATCTGTTTCAATTCTTGTAGTAGAATAATGCAATTAAGTCATAACTTTGCATCGCAAAATTTTAGAACAATTTTTGAGTGCATGTTTCATGAAAATTGAATGAGTGTGCTGAGATTAATCATTATTCTGGTTCTGATTTTTTAATTAATAATCAATGAGTTTACTTGAACAGATAGATAAAGATAGGTTGCCTCTGCACGTGGCTGTTATTATGGACGGTAATGGACGCTGGGCGAAAGAAAAAGGTAAACTGCGGGTTTTTGGTCATCAGAACGGCGTTGTGGCAGTAAGAGATACTGTTGAAGGTGCTGTTGAACTGGGTATTAAATATCTGACACTTTATGCGTTTTCAACTGAAAACTGGAATCGCCCTAAACTGGAAGTGATGGCCCTGATGGAATTGCTTGTTTCTACGATCAGTAAAGAAACTAAGACCCTGATGGATAACGGGGTTAAACTTAATGCAATCGGGAATTTAAACTCCCTGCCTGAAAAGTGTCACAAGCAGTTGAAGGAGGCTATGGAGAAAACGTCAGCGAACACCAATTGTACACTTACTCTGGCTTTGAGTTACAGCTCCCGATGGGAGATAACCGAGGCAAGCAGAAAAATAGCTGAGAAAGTAAGGGATGGAGAGTTGAGATCCGAAGATATAACTGAGGAAGTTGTTAGTGCCCACCTTAGTACTGCCGGTATGCCTGATCCTGAACTGATGATACGCACCAGCGGAGAACATCGGATCAGCAATTATCTCTTATGGCAAATCGCATACGCTGAACTCTATTTCACACCCAAATTATGGCCGGATTTCAGAAGACAGGATCTTTTTGAAGCCGTCATTGATTATCAGAAACGTGAGAGACGTTTCGGAATGACCAGTGAACAGCTGAACTAATTTTTCAATTTAACACTTTTTAACAAGCGATTAGCTTATTTTAGCATCGATAAATACATCAAATGAACCGCATTTTCGTCTTATTGTTATTGCTCATATCCGGCACTTCAGCTATGGCCCAGTTTGGAAGAACAGGTGCTCCCACACCTGCCAGAACTACATCGAATGAAGAGCTTAGTTATCTGAATCCCAAAGAGTTTGTGATAGGAGGTACTACCGTAAGCGGTACTGAATTTCTGGATAAAGATGTATTGATAACCATCTCTAAACTGACTAAGGGAGACAGGATTACCGTGCCGGGAGATGCTACATCCAATGCGGTAAAAAATCTGTGGACTCAGGGCCTTTTTGATGATGTTAAGCTGAATATCTCAGAGATCAGATCGGATTCAATCTTTTTTGAGATCGTTGTTGTAGAGCGTCCGCGTTTAACCAGTATTGAGCTGATCGGACTAAAAAAAGGTGAGACAAATGATGTTCGTGAAAAGTTGAATGACAAGACCGGTAAAGTGGTGAATGAGAATTTGCTAAAGACCACTACCGATATCATCAAAAAGCATTTTAATGAAAAGGGTTTCTTGTTTACAGATGTAAGCATTACTCAAAGGAAGGATACGGCAGCTGCAAATAACCAGATTCTTGATATTAAAGTGGATAAAAATGATCGGGTGAAGATTAGTGAGATCGTATTTACCGGAAATAAAGATTTTAAGAAAAAACATCTTAAGAAATACCTTAAGAAAACCAAGAGTAAAGCAATTTATAAAGTATTTGGATCCGGTAAGTTTCTTCAGAATAAGTACGATGAAGATAAATTAACCCTCGTTTCAAAAATGCATGAAAAAGGTTACCGCGATGCTGAAATATTGAAGGATACTACCTACCGAACAGGAAAGAGCACTATTGGAATTAAGATAGATCTGTATGAAGGACCAAAATATTATTTTGGAAATGTTACCTGGGCAGGGAATGCTAAATATTCAACAGAAATTCTGAAATCTATTCTTTCAATTAATAAGGGTGAAGTTTTTAGTGAGAAAAAGCTTGATAGAAAGCTTAGCAGCAGCCCCGGAGGTGATGACGTTTCTTCACTTTATATGAACGACGGATATCTGACTTTTAGTGTCGATCCGGTTCAGACTAAAGTGTACGGTGATACAATTGATCTGGAGATCAGACTTTATGAAGGTCCTCAGTATACCATTAACAAGATCATGGTTAAGGGGAATGAGCTTACTAATGATAAAGTAATTTTGAGAGAGATCCGTACCAAACCCGGACAGAAATTCTCAAAAGAACTTATTGTAAGATCTACAAGAGAGATTGCTCAGCTTGGAAATTTTGATGATACCAAGACGGATCCTAAGCCTATTAACATTAATCCGAACGAGGGAACAGTAGATATTGAGTATAATGTGGTTGAAAAGCCATCAGATCAGATTGAATTGTCGGGTGGTTTTGGCGGTGGACGTGTTGTTGGAACACTCGGGCTTACTTTCAATAACTTTTCTGCCAGAAATATATTTAACAAGAGTGCATGGAAGCCATTACCTAAAGGAGATGGTCAGAAGTTGAGTATCAGAGGTCAGACCAACGGTAAATATTACCAATCGTATAGTTTTTCATTTTCTGAGCCATGGTTAGGGGGTAAAAAGCCTATTTATTTTGGTATAAGTGCCTTTACTTCTTTGCAGTCAAACGGATTGAAAAATAACGATATTAATCAGCAGAAGATCCGTCTGAATGGTTTAACATTCTCACGCGGGCAGCGTTTAAAATGGCCTGATGATTATTTTCAGGCTAATACCTCAATTAACCTTCAGCAGTATATATTGAACAATTATAATATGTTCATATTCTCTTCAGGTAATTCGTATAACTTCAACCTTACCCAGGAGTTTAGCCGTAATTCTGTTGACGCACCAATCTTTCCGACATCTGGTTCAAATATTAAGTTGACTATCCAGGCTACTCCACCTTATTCTTTACTGAATAATAAGAATTATGCAGTAGCTACGGATAAGGAAAAGTACCGTTTTACTGAATATCATAAGTGGAAGTTTGAATCGCAGTGGTTTCAGCGAATTTATGGTAAACTGATTCTGAAAGCTCAGGCACAGTTTGGTTTCCTTGGAATCTATAATCAGGCAATTGGTCAGTCGGCATTTGAGCGTTTCAAGCTTGGTGGCGATGGTATGCAGGGATTTGATTATTTACAGGGATCAGAGATCATTGCTATGCGTGGTTATGCAAATAATGCGGTTATTCCGGCCGGAGCTAATCCAACTATTGCCCAAGGTTCAGGAAGTCCGTTATTCAATAAGTATGTTCTTGAATTAAGACATCCGATAACTGCAAGTCAGACTGCAACAATTTTTGTTCTGGCTTTTGCTGAGGGGGGTAATACATGGAATACTTTCCGCGACTTTGCGCCGTTTAATATCAGACGTACTGCAGGTGTTGGAGCAAGAGTATTTTTACCGATTTTTGGTTTGCTGGGTATAGATTACGGATTTGCGTTTGATAAGATTCCGGGATTACCTGAAAATGGAAGAAATCCGTTTACCTTCAGTATTTCTCAGGCAATGAACGGAGGATTTAAATAATCGGGATTTTAGTCGGAAGGTATAAAAGGCATTCCGGTTTAATCAAAACAATTATATTCTAATGAAAAAAATCGTTATAATAGCATTCTTATTAGTTCTTTCAGGTTTTGGAGCATTTGCTCAGCGGTTTGCCTATGTAGACAGTGAATATATTCTGAAACATATTCCGGAATATAATTCTTCACAAAAACAGCTGGATGCTTTGTCTGCACAATGGCAAAAGGATGTTGATGCTAAGTTTGCTGCAATTGAGGGTCTTTTCAAGGCGTATCAGGCAGATCAGGTTTTGCTGACTGAGGAAATGAAAAAGAACCGTGAGAATGAAATAATTGAAAAGGAAAAGGAAGCAAAGGAATTTCAGAGGGTAAAGTTTGGATTTGAAGGTGAACTTTTTCAGGTTCGTACCAAATTGATAAAACCCATTCAGGAACGTGTTTCTAAAGCTATTCAGGCAGTTGCAGATGCTCAGCAGCTTGATATGATATTTGATAAGAACAGCGAGATTACACTATTATATGCTAGTCCGCGTTTAGATAAAAGTAATGACGTTATTATACGTTTAGGATATAAACCGGGGACGTTAACTAAATAAAATCTCACTAAATACAAACACAAACAGAATACAAGAAAAATGAAAAATTTATTAAGAATAGGGGTGCTTGCAGTTGGATTGTTCCTTGCAGTGGATTCGGCAAACGCTCAGCAGAAGTTTGGACACATTAACTCAGCCGATCTTCTTCAGGCCATGCCTGAAATGAAAACTGCTGATGCCAATTTTCAGACTTTTGCAAAAGCAAAACAGACATCTCTGGAATTGATGGATGCCGAGCGACAAAAACAGATGAAAAGCTACGAGGAGAAATACAAAACATTGAGCGAAGCAAACAGAGCAGTTCTGGAAAAGGAATTAACTACTATTGGTGCAAGTATTCAGGATCTGGAAAAGCGTATTACTGATGCTCAGGAGAAAGCTCAGGAAGAATTAACCGCAAAACGTTCTGAACTTTATCAGCCGGTATTTAAGAAAGCAGAAGAAGCGGTTAAAGCTGTTGCCAAAGAAAAGGGATTTGCTTATGTATTTGATGTTTCACAGCCCGGAGTTGTTTATTTCGATGGTGGTGAAGATCTGATCACAGCCGTGAAAACTAAATTAGGGATTGCTGCAGCTGCTAAATAGTCTCACTTTAAGATTAAAGGATAAAAAGTGCGGAGCAGAATGCTTCGCACTTTTTTTATGCCTTTTCTCAATTTATCCCCTCATTCAGATTTATTGGAAGCAAAAAAAAACTATTTTTGAAGTATGAGCTCAGCACTGCCAATTGGTATTTTTGATTCCGGTATCGGAGGACTTACTGTTGCAAATGCAATAAGGAAAATATTACCAAATGAGCAGATTATTTACTTTGGAGATACAGCTCACATGCCCTATGGCGATAAATCTCCTGAGGCCATTAAGTTTTACAGTTTGAAAATTGCCAAGTTTTTGCTTGATAAGAATTGTAAGCTTATTCTGATTGCCTGTAACACTGCATCTGCTCATGCATATCATGAACTGCTTCATTTTTTGGGCGACAGGATCCCCATTCTCAATGTGATTGATCCGGTAGTGGATTTTATGGTTCAATCAGGAACTCATAAGAAAATAGGGGTTATCGGAACAAAGTCAACAATACGTTCTGATATTTATGCGAAGAAATTTAAGGAGGCAGATCCCTCACTGGATGTATCATCGTTGGCAACACCTCTGCTTGCCCCAATGATTGAGGAGGGTTTTTTTAATAATAATATCAGTAAGACCGTAATTAATTCATACCTGTCTTCTCCCAAGTTGAAAAAGATAGACAGTCTGATTCTTGCCTGTACTCATTATCCGTTGATAAAACCAGAAATATCAGCCTACTACAACGGAAAAGTAGATATTATAAATACTGCTGAGATAGTTGCAGATCATCTTAAAGAACGCTTGAAAGGACTTAAATTGCTTAACGAAGAACCGGCAAAACGTCATCAGTTTTTTGTTTCTGATTATACTCCTTCTTTTGCCAAAAGTACCCGGCTGTTCTTCGGAGAGAAAATACATTTGTCTTATAAACCGATATGGGATTAAGTTTAATTCTAATTAATAGATAGATTTAGTATACATTTTTAAGCATATTATGTAAGTTTGCCACTATAATTCTGAAATTTGAGTTTTTTCCTGACATATGTACTGGTTGCTACCGCATTATTTGCTTTTACAGCAGTTTTTACCTTGTTTGCATTATATTCTGAAAGGAAGATATCAGCCTTTATTCAGGATAGACTGGGACCAATGGAAGTTGGAAAGTATGGCTCATTACAGGCTTTTGCTGATATTCTGAAAATGCTTCAAAAGGAATTCATTATTCCTACGGCAGCCGATAAAATCCTGTTTATTTTAGCACCAACTGTTATTTTTGTTTCGGTTTATCTGGGATTTGCTGCTCTGCCCTGGGCTCCGGGCCTGATTCCTGCATCATTGAACCTGGGTATATTTTACATTTTCGCCATCCTGTCTGTTGAAACACTCGGCATTTTGATGGCAGGATGGGGCTCAAACAATAAATATGCCCTGTTGGGTTCTATGCGGTCAGTAGCTCAAATGGTTTCCTATGAAATTCCTGCCGGTATTGCCATCATTTCTGTTGTAATGATTTCTCAAAGTCTGAATCTTCAGGAAATAAGTATAAAACAGGGAATTTTGTCTCCCGATACGATGAAATTCTTGGGCTTGTGGGATGTGAAGTCGATCGGTGGATTTCTGTCATGGAATATATTTCAGGCACCTCATTTAATTATTGCCTACCTTATTTATTTTATCGCTTCTCTTGCTGAATGTAATCGTGCACCTTTTGATATTCCGGAAGCTGAATCTGAACTTGTAGCTGGTTTTCATATTGAATATTCCGGTTTGAGATTTGCTTTTGTCTTTCTGGCAGAGTATTCGATGATGTTTTTGGTAGGAATGATTGGGGTGGTGATGTTTTTAGGAGGGTGGAACAGTCCGCTTCCTAATATAGGCTCAGTAAAGCTGGCAACACTGACCACCGGCTTAGGCTGGGGGATTTTTTGGGTATTGATGAAAACGCTGACAGTGGTAGCAGTTCAGATCTGGATCAGATGGACTCTGCCGCGATTGAGAGTTGATCAATTGATGAGTTTATGCTGGAAGGTGCTTACTCCCCTGGCATTCCTCTGCATGCTGATCTCAGGAATCTGGCAGTTAACGGTGATGCAGAATTGAATTTTTGAATCCGGATAAATCAGAAAATATGCTTTTTAAGGTTATAAATGCTTTCAAAACAGTAATAAAAGGCCTGAGCCTTACGCTCAGACATTTCTTTGCTGCCAAAGAAAGCAGAACTATAAGGCCCATTAATGATCCGGAATATTTTTCGCAGAATACTGGTACTACAACCATTCAGTATCCTCATGCAAAACTTCCGGTTCCGGATGTTGGCCGGTATCAGCTGGATGTTGAAATGGATGATTGCATCGTTTGTGATCTTTGTGCAAAGATTTGTCCTGTCGACTGCATTGAAATTGAAAGTATCAAGGCTACAGAAGCCATTGGTAAAACATCCGACGGTACAACAAAAAGATTGTATGCAGCCAAATTTGATATAGATATGGCCAAATGTATGTATTGCGGTTTATGTACGGTTGTTTGTCCGACAGAATGTATAGTAATGACAGATACGTACGACAGGAGTATGACCGATCTGAATCAGATGATCTATAAGTTTTCAGACATGAGCCCGGAGGAGGCTGAAGAAAAGAAAGTAGCACTTGATAAATTAAATGCCGAACGGCTGGCGGCAAAACAGGCGGCTGCGCAGCAAAGTTTACCTAAGCAGTTATGAGTTCAGAACAGATCATATTTTATTTTTTTGCTGCTATGGTATTGATCTCGGCTTTACTGGTGGTAAGCATACATAACCTGGTGAGGAGTATATTTTTATTTTTTGTTACTCTGTTTTCGCTGGCAGCCCTCTATGTATTTGCTTTCGCTGATTTTGTCGCTATCACCCAGGTCGTAATTTATGTAGGCGGGGTACTTGTTCTGATGCTTTTTGCCTTTATGCTTTCGAACAAAGAACTCTTAAGCAAAATTAATCCTGTTAAGGGAATAATCAGAGTTAATCATATTGTTGCGATTCTGGTTTGTACCTTATTTCTGTTTATTCTGTTGAATGTGATCATAAAGGCTGATTTTGAGAGCTTGTCATGGATAAAAACTGCTGATCAGATTAATGGGAAGGATAATACCGTCCATCAGATCGGCATTCAAACCATGACCCGGTATTTACTTCCTTTTGAGGTGCTCTCGGTTTTATTGCTTATGGCATTGATCGGTGCGGCTCACCTGGCAAGAAAGGAGAAAAAAGTATGATTCCTCTGTCACATTTTCTTTTTATTAGTGCATGTCTGTTCTGCATCGGTTTATATGCAGTTCTGACAAAAAGAAATGCAATTCAGGTTCTGATTGGTATTGAATTTATGATTAATGCCGCTGTTCTGAATTTTGTTGCATTTGGCAGATTTGATGCTAATGGAGGAGGAGGGCAGATGTTTGCACTATTTGCTATCGTTCTGGCGGCAGCCGGTGTTGCAGTTGCACTTGCCATTATCTTAAATGTCTACAAGCATTTTAAAACTATAGATCCGGTTAAAACAGATACATTGAAAGATTAATGGAAAGCATGCCTGTCTCTGATATTCAAATTTTTCTGGTATTGCCGGTGGTAGTATTACCCCTGATTTCTTTTCTGTTTATCTTTGCTGGTAAGAAATTAAATACTGAGAATCTTGCTCTTTTCCATATTTCTGTAAGCTTTTTACTTTCACTTTATCTGTTTTCGGCAATATGGGATAAGCAGACTTTTCATATACAATGGTCGTGGTTTAGTGTTGGCGGTACTGAGTTTAAAGCAGGAATCTTACTTAATAACCTGTCTGTTTTAATGATGGTGCTGGTTTCAGGTATCGCAACACTGGTACATGTCTATTCAAGGGTTTATATGAAAGGAGACCCCAATATTCATAAATACTGGGCATATCTGGGTCTATTCTGTTTTTCAATGCTCAGTCTGGTTATTTCAGACAGTCTTTTGCTAATCTATTTGTTTTGGGAACTTGTCGGATTTTCATCTTATCTTCTTATTGGTTTCTGGTATACCAGAGATTCTGCGGCAAGAGCATCAAAAAAGGCCTTTATAATGAACAGAATTGGTGATCTGGGATTTCTGACAGGGATAATGATTATCTATCAGCAATTTCATACACTTGATTTAACATTACTTTTTGCAGAAAACGGATTTATGCAGACCTCATTCATTCAGAATGCAATGTGGGTTTCTGATACTTCCGGAATGCCTGAAATATGGCTCACAATTGCCGGGGCTGTCTTTTTCCTTGGAGCCATGGCAAAATCAGCGCAGTTTCCACTGCATACCTGGCTTCCTGATGCTATGGAAGGACCGACATCGGTGTCTTCATTAATTCATGCAGCTACCATGGTTGCTGCAGGTGTTTTTCTGATAGCCCGTATTTATCCGGTGTTCAATCCTCAGGTTCTGAACATGATGGTTATTACCGGTACAATAACAGCATTTATGGCTGCAACTATTGCACTGACACAAAACGATATCAAAAGAATCCTGGCTTATTCAACAATTTCACAGCTTGGCTTTATGATTATGGCATTAGGGATAGGTGCATATTCTGAGAGTATTTTCCATTTGTCGACACATGCATTTTTTAAATGTCTTTTATTCCTTGCTGCCGGTGCCGTAATTCATGAGATGCATCATCATCGGGATAAGCTTGGACTGGATTTTGATTTTCAGGATATCCGCCGGATGGGCGGACTCAGGAAGAGGATGCCTCTGGCTTGTATAAGCATGTGTATAGCTTCTGCGGCTCTGATAGGTTTACCTTTGACATCCGGATTCCTTTCAAAAGATGCAATGCTGATAAAGACATTCGAGTGGGCATCTGAACAAGTGGGTATTCTTAAAATTGTACCTTATCTGATGCTTTTGAGTAGTGCCTTAACTGCATTTTATATTTCGCGGCTAATTTTTAAAGTTTTCTTTGCAAAGCCGGATGTTATCAGTAGTCCAGTGATTTCTGCTGCAAAAGATGCACCCAAACAAATGACTTATGTTTTGCTCATCCTGGCCTTTTTGTCAACATTTCTGCCATTTAGCCTCAATCCATTATCGTATGAAGTATCCTGGTTATGGTCAGGATTCAGATCTGTTGAATCCACACAGGCAGGGTTTTACCATCAGCTTATTCCGGTAATTGTAAATGCCATCAGTATGTTGCTTATTATACTGGCTTACCTGATGTATGTTAATGGTAAATATAGCCGGCTTGCTTCGGGTGAAGGCTTATTATTCCGGGTTTCATCCGGAGAGTGGTATTTAAACCAATTTTATAGCTTTACATTTGTAAAATCTGTAGAAAAACTTGCAGAACTTTCATGGCGTATTGACCGCTATGTTATAGACTCAATTGTACTTTCTACCGCAGCTGTCGTGAGAAATATCTCGGATTTCAGCAGGTGGACAGATAAGAATATTGTTGATGGTGCAGTAAACGGATCAGGTGCAATGGTTAGTAAGGCAGGAAGTATTTTCAGAATGCTTCAATCTGGCAGGTTGCAGCATTATTTGTTAAGTATACTATTGATTCTGCTCACATTTTTGATTCTAACTTTTTTCATATGAGTTTATTTGCATCAGCTTATTCCATGATAATGATAAGGGGAGGGGAGATTTAATTATGCTTTCATTACTGATATTTCTTCCCATTGCCGCGGCAATTCTGATTTTGATCTTACCATCCAGGTTTGAAAAGGTTTTCAAACATATATGTCTTGGAGTAAGTATCATTCAATTTTTACTGAGTCTTTTTATTTATCTCAATTTTAATTCAGGTACATCTGCAGCCGGTATAAGTAATGCCGGTCAGTATCAGTTAACCGAAAAACTGCCCTGGATACGTCTTGATCTGGGGAGTATTGGTAAACTTGAAATTGATTATTTCCTTGGAATTGATGGACTCTCAATGCCATTTCTTTTACTCTCGGCTTTGGTAATGTTTGTTGCTACTATAGCATCATGGGAGATCAAAACTAATTTGAGGGCTTATTATCCATTGTTTTTACTTCTAAACACTGCGGTAATAGGGGTGTTTTGCGCCCTCGATTTCTTCCTGTTCTACATTTTCTATGAGTTAATGCTCTTACCGCTCTATTTTCTTATAGGTATGTGGGGTGGGGTAAGGAGAGAATATGCAGCGATTAAATTTTTCCTGTATACCCTCTTCGGATCGGTATTCATGCTATTGGTGATTATTGGTCTTTATTTTTCAGTAACAGATCCAACAAGTGGTAATCATACCTTTAATATGATTCTGATGATGGATCCTGCCAATTATCTGGATGGATCCATTTTTTCGGCTATAGCCAATCAGGAGTTGTTCGGTATTTCAGCAAGACTCCTGGCATTTATTGTATTGTTTGTCGCATTTGCAATTAAAGTTCCAATTGTTCCGCTTCATACATGGTTGCCCGACGCCCACGTTGAGGCTCCAACTCCGGTATCCATTATACTGGCCGGATTGTTGCTCAAAGTTGGTGGATACGGTATACTTCGCATCTGTTACAGTATATTCCCTGATGCAGCAATTCAGTCATCCTGGTGGATTGGACTGATAGGAATGGTTTCAATACTTTACGGAGCTTTAAATGCACTTGCCCAGACAGATCTGAAGCGGATGATTGCCTATTCTTCAGTTTCACATATGGGCTTTGTTCTCCTGGGGATTGCTTCGGCAACAACCGAAGGGGTAAGTGGCGCTATGTATCAGATGATCAGTCACGGAGCACTCTCTGCGATGTTGTTCTTCCTTGTGGGTATGATCTATAATCGTGTCCATGATCGTGAGATATCCAGTTTCAGGGGACTCTCTGAGCTCATGCCGCAGTTTTCAGCCTTTGTAATGATTGCATTTTTTGCATCATTGGGCTTACCGGGGTTTTCTGCATTTATTGCTGAAGCATTTAGTTTAATAGGAGCATTTACTTCAGTGTATCTTCCTGAATGGATGGCTATAGGGGGCTCTG
This sequence comes from Daejeonella sp. H1SJ63, assembly GCF_029360775.1. Classification (GTDB taxonomy): domain Bacteria; phylum Bacteroidota; class Bacteroidia; order Sphingobacteriales; family Sphingobacteriaceae; genus Daejeonella. The sequence continues at coordinate 21,118 of NZ_JARKMZ010000041.1, forward strand.
TGGGTATCCTTTTAAGTGCAGCATATTTTTTATGGACCCTTCAACGAATGTTTTTTGGCCAGATTCGTTTAAAAGGAGGGGAGGAATGGAAGACAACACTTTACGATGCAAATATTCGTGAAAAAATTGCCCTTTTACCACTGGCAGCGCTGGCTCTGCTGCTTGGTATATTTCCATCTCTCTTATTTGATAAGATGAATGCTTCAGTCCTTGCTTTTGTTCAATTAATAACCGGTTGATGAACGATCTGATCCCTTTGATATCATCTTCAATTAATGATACACTCGCAAGTCTGTCTCATTTTTATGCTGAAATAATTCTTGCAGCAGGGTTTCTGCTGGTGATATTAGCCGATCTGTTCCTTTCGAGGAGGTTTACTCAACTCTGTTTCTTAATAAGCCTTTCCACTTTATTATTGCTCGGTGTTCAGTCGGTTATTTTACTCAATACCAAGACTGTATTTCTTTTTGGCGGGATGCTAAAGCTGGATCATACTTCGATACTTTTTAAGCTGCTTTTCTGCTTTTCATCTTTGCTTTTTGCCATTTTCATCAGGTATAATTCTCCATTGCAAAAACATGTTAAAGGTACAGGGGATCTTTTCGCCATTCTGCTGGCTACTCTTCTGGGTATGAATCTGCTGGCTATGTCTATGAATTTGCTGATGGTTTATATTTCTATTGAAATGGTGTCTCTGGGTTCATACCTGATGGTATCTTATATTTCTGCAGACAAAGCCCAAACTGAATCAGCAATGAAATATGCACTATTTGGTGCAGTTTGTTCTGCAATAATGCTTTATGGGATTTCATTACTTTACGGATTTACGGGCACTCTTAATTTTAACGATCCTGCGTTTATTAATGCTTTAAAAAATGTATCAGGGCTGTCTTCGGGTGTGGCGATAAGTCTGGTCTTTATTGGAGTAGCCTTTAAACTTTCAATTGCCCCGCTCCATTTCTGGGCTCCGGATGTGTATGAAGGTGCCCCAACTCCTGTAACTGCTTTTCTTTCCACTGCCCCTAAAATAGCTGGTTTTGCAATTCTGATCGGGTTATTGCCGGTGTTTCAGAGTGAAGGCGGGCAGACTAATACTCAGTACTTTGATTTTAATGTGATTCTTGCAGTTCTTGCTACAGCAAGTATGTTAATAGGAAATTTTACTGCTATCTGGCAGAATAATGTGAAGAGGATGCTGGCATATTCTTCAATCGGTCATACAGGATTTATGCTGATGGCATTATTTGCATTTCAGGGCAGCGGATTTCAGGCTCTGATCTTTTATATGGCTGTTTATATCGTCATGAATATGGCCGCATTTCTGATTGTTGATGAGATTGAAGAGCAAACTGGCATACTGCTTATTGATGAATACAAAGGAATGGGGAAATCTAATGCTATGCTAATGACAACATTTGTTATTGTACTTGTCTCACTAACGGGCCTGCCCCCCACAGTTGGATTTACTGCTAAATTTCTTGTATTCTCTTCGGCTTTTGAAGCATACCGTAATACAGATTCAGCGGTAATACTCATTATGATCATTACTGCTGCTATCAGTACACTGGTTTCCTTATTCTATTATTTTAAAATTCCGCTTAATGCCTTCCTCAGAAATTCTCAGATTCAGGTGATGGCACCCGGGAATTCTCCCAAAGCTTATCTGGGCTTACTGCTGGCCATTTTATTGCTTGTTCTGATTGTATTCCCCTCTGTGATTGTAAAACTCATCTGAGCAGGATTAAAATATGGCATAACACAGACGATTTTCAGGTCGATTTACTTGGCTTCTTTGTGATTTAATATCTACTTTTGCAATCTCAGAACTATTTATGAGCGATCAGATCAAACATGAGTGCGGAATTGCACTTATTCGTCTATTAAAACCTCTATCTTATTATCAGCAAAAGTACGGCACGGCTCTATACGGCCTCAATAAACTGTATTTGTTGATGGAAAAACAGCATAACCGTGGGCAGGATGGGGCAGGAATTGCAACCATTAAACTTGATGTTCCTCCGGGTAACCGCTATATCAGCCGTTATCGTGCGATGGGAGCAGGGGCTGTTTCAGAGATATTTGAATACGTTCAGAAGAAATTTGCTGATGTTCAGCGCGAAACACCAGAAAAGTTGCAGGATACAGCCTGGTTAAAGGAAAATGTAAGTTTTACCGGGGAAGTGCTGATGGGACATTTGCGTTATGGTACTCATGGTAAAAACAGCATTGAAAGCTGTCATCCATTTTTACGTCAGAATAACTGGATGACCAGAAATCTGGTGGTTAGTGGTAACTTCAATATGACCAATGTGGATGAATTACTTGAACAGTTATTTGAGCTTGGTCAACATCCTAAAGAAAGAACCGATACCGTAACCGTTCTGGAAAAGATCGGGCACTTTTTAGATACCGAAAATCAAATTCTTTTTGATAAATATAAAACAGAAGGTTTCAGCAATGAACAGATAAGTCACCAGATTGCTGAACACATTGATGTTGCTTCAATTCTTCGGCGCTCAGCTAAAACCTGGGACGGAGGTTATACAATCAGCGGAATAATGGGTCATGGGGATGCATTCGTTATGCGCGATCCGGTCGGTATTCGTCCTGCTTTTTACTATCAGGATGATGAAATTGTAATTGTAACTTCTGAAAGACCCGCAATTCAGACTGCCTTTAATATTCCGCTTGAATCTGTAAAAGAGATCAAACCCGGACATGCATTAATCATCAAAAAGAACGGTAAGGTAACCGAAGAACAATTCCGTGAACCGGAAGTTCCAAAATCATGTTCTTTTGAGAGGATTTATTTTTCCAGAGGAAGTGATGCTGATATTTATAAGGAAAGAAAGAATCTTGGCTTATTCCTTTGTCCGCAGATATTTGAAGCCATCAATTATGATTTGAAAAACACTGTATTTTCATACATTCCGAATACCGCAGAAGTAGCTTTTTACGGAATGGTTGAGGGAGTGCATAAATATTTGAGGGACTATCAGAAGGAAACTCTTCTGAAACGGGCTGATAAGATATCTGATGCTGAGTTGGAAGAGGTTTTGAACATGTCGGCCCGCGTAGAAAAAATTGCCATTAAGGATGTTAAGCTTCGTACTTTTATTACTCAGGATGCCGACAGGCAGGATATGGTTGCTCACGTTTATGATACCACGTATGGTTTGATTAACAAGGGAGCAGATAATCTGGTGATTCTGGATGATTCTATTGTCAGGGGAACTACTCTTAAACAAAGTATCCTTAGAATACTGGATCGCCTTGGCCCCAAAAAGATTATTGTAGTTTCTTCAGCTCCTCAGATCCGGTATCCGGATTGTTATGGGATTGATATGTCGAGAATGGGTGAATTCGTTGCATTTGAAGCGGCTATCTCTCTCTTAAAAGATTCAGGTAAAGCAGATCTGATTCAGCAGGTTTACAAGAACTGTCTTGAATCAGAAAAATTAGGTAACAAGCAGGTTAAAAACTACGTTCAGGAGATTTATAGTCAGTTTACTGATCAGCAAATATCTGACAGAATAGCAAAGATCATAACTCCGAAAGATATAAAATGTGAAGTACAGGTAATTTATCAGACTCTTGATAACCTGCATAAAGCAACGCCTGCTCATTTGGGTGATTGGTATTTCTCAGGGAATTACCCAACCCCTGGAGGAAATAAAGTAGTTAATAAAGCCTTTATGAACTGGGTTGAAGGTAAAAATGAGCGAGCCTATTAAGGTTTATTCCTGATAAGTTTTTGATGGGGAAAGTTTAACAAAAAACTCTTTCCCCATTTTTGTTTTTGGGGCTATCTTTCTTCTTCCTATGTTAAATGAGTGTATCTCCCGACAGTAAATTATAAATAAGTCTGAGTGCAAAGATCAGGATAAGTATTCCGGCGATACGGTTTAGCCTTGCAATATTCTTTTCCTTAATTCTGTACCTGAGCTTATTGGCATAATAGGCCTTCAGTACATCCAGACTAAACTGAGTGACCAGTATTGATCCAAAAAAAGGGAGGATTTCGGAAGATTTAATTTCACCGGATATAGAGATAACCCCGCTTGTTACGCTTAGCCAGTAAAGCAGTATCGCCGGATTGAAAATACACATCAGAAATCCCTTTATAAAATACCCTGTATTATGTCTTCTGGAAGTGCTTTGTTCATAATTTACCTTGACCTTTTTAAAGAGATAATATAGGCCTATTGCAAACAGGATGATACTTCCGGCAATACCAATTTGCATCCGGTATTGATTTTCAAGTGCTAAAAAAGTGGATCCATAAAGGCTCAGACTAACATAAAATATATCGCTCACAAGAACTCCGCCTGCAAGTGATACACCGGCATAGAATCCTTTTTCTATACTGGTTTTAATCAGAGCAAAAAATACAGGCCCGGTTAAGAAGGAAAGCACAAATCCCAATCCAATTCCTGATATTATTGATTCTATCATCCCGAATTATTAATCCCTATATCTTAAAGTGCAAATTAACCTAAAAACATAGAGTTTCGACGTATGATTGATAAAAACATTAAAAACATAGAGATTTAAGAAATTTAATTTATGTTAGATAATTATTTCAAAACTTAGAAATCTGATATGGAGGACAATTCACAAAAAAATTATGGTTCCGCTTTGTACACACTGATATCTGTGTTCTTTTTCTGGGGCTTTCTGGCAGCTAGTAATGGTATTTTTATTCCATTCTGTAAGACTCATTTCAGCCTGACACAGTTTGAATCTCAGTTGATTGACTTTACCTTTTATGGTGGATATTTTATGGGATCTCTGATTTTGTTCTATGCTTCAAAGCTTATTAAGGTTGATATTCTGAATTATCTGGGATACAAGAACAGTATTGCCATCGGGCTGGTAGTTTCTGCTGCCGGAGCATTGTTGATGATTCCTGCGGTACATTCGGGCTCTTTTGCATTTATTCTGACGGCATTTTTCGTTGTAGCAATTGGTTTTTCGCTTCAGCAAACAGCAGCAAATCCTTTTGTTGTTGCTTTGGGGAGTCCGGTAACCGGTGCTAACCGTTTAAATCTCGCCGGTGGTATAAATAATCTTGGTGGTATTCTTGGCCCGATTGCTGTAAGTATTATTTTGTTTGGGACGGCCACTGCTGCTGCACCTAAAGAAGTGGAAATTTCATCCATCAATACTTTGTATTATATCCTTGCAGGACTATTCATTGCCGTAGCAATTTTCTTCTGGGTATCTAAACTGCCTAAAGTTACAAGCGATGAAAAAGTTGAAGCAAGTGGGAAAACCAATTTTCCATTGTTTATCATCTTTATTGCATTTCTGCTGATTCTTGCAGCCGGACCGATTTCTGTAGCTTCGGGTGTGGGTATTTATGTGTTCGTTTATTTGTCACTTTTCATCATAATTGTGACATTGCTTTTAGCGCTCAGAGCTGCCGGAAAGAATAAGGAAGGTTGGGGTGCAATGGGTTACCCTCAGTTGATCCTTGGTATGATCGCAATATTTACTTATGTAGGTGTGGAGGTTACCATTCAAAGTAATATGGGAGCATTACTTGCATCGCCTGATTTTGGCGGTCTTAAGGATTCAGAAATAGCTCCATTTATTTCTTTGTACTGGGGAAGTATGATGATTGGTCGCTGGACCGGTGCGGTGAGTGCATTTAAATTACCCAAAACCACCAAAACCATTTTGACTATCGTTATGCCATTTATTGCATTTGCGGTAATATTAACTGCAAACCATTTAAATGGAAGCTCTGTTGAACAGTTTTTTGTTTATGCAGTATGTCTGGTTATTCTTATCGGCGGATTTTTCTATAGTCAGGAAAAGCCTGCAAAAACATTGCTGACTTTCAGTGTTTTAGGTTCAATAGCAATGGTTGTTGGATTACTTACTACCGGAGATGTAGCTATTTACGCATTCCTTAGTGGTGGATTATGTTGTTCTATTATGTGGCCTTGTATTTTTGCGCTGGCCATTACCGGTTTGGGAAAATATACTTCACAGGGGTCTGCATTCCTGATTATGATGATCCTCGGCGGTGCAATTATTCCTCCGGTGCAGGGAATTTTGGCTGATACTACCAGCATTCATTTCTCATATGTAGTTCCTTTCCTTTGCTTTGTGTATCTGGTTTATTTCGCAATCAAGGTGAGTTTGGAATTGAAAAAACAGGGTATTGACGTAAGTAAGCTTGATGCGGAGGCTTCTCATTAATGAATAAAAAACCAAGCTTCGATTTAATATTTATGAATCTTGCATCCGACCTGGCTTTACGCTCGCATTGCGTAAAAGCCCAGGTCGGTGCTGTTTTAACAAAGGATACCCGTATTATATCCATAGGTTATAACGGACCACCTTCAGGCACTCATAACTGTGATGAGGAATGGCCCGAAACCGGCTGCCCCCGCGATTCAAAGAACAGTTGTTCTCTGGCACTTCATGCAGAGGAAAATGCTATTCTGTACGCTGTTAAAAATGGAGCAGACCTTGATGGAGCAACACTTTATTTAACCCTGTCTCCGTGCATTGCCTGTGCCAGAATCATTTATTCCTCAGGAATAAAGAAGGTATGGTTTAAAGCTTCATACGCTGAATATAAAGGCTTGCCATCTGATGAAGGTGTCGATTTCCTCAACCGCTTTGGAGTAGAATGTCTCAAGTACGGGTAAATATTACATTTCTTCAATTTTGCAGGATATCCTTTTTACTAAATTGCGATATTATTTAATCGTTATTCTGTTCGTTCATGGGTTATAAAAGTCTTGCGGAATGTGTTTATGATCTCGAGAAAAATGGTCATTTGGTCAGGATAAAGGAAGAAGTTGATCCTTATCTTGAGGCTGCTGCCATACATCTTCGGGTGTTTGAAAATGAAGGACCGGCTATTTTGTTTGAGAATATCAAAGGCAGTAAGTTCCCGGCTGTCTCTAATTTATTCGGCACTCTCCACAGGTCGAAATTTATGTTCCGCGATACTCTTGATGCCATAAAAACTCTGGTCGATCTGAAATCCGACCCCCTGAAAGCATTAAAAAATCCGCTTAAATATGCAGGATCAGGATTAACAGCATTTTCAGCCCTTCCATGGAATACAGGCTTGTTTGCCCCGATTAAATTTGGTAAAACCAGTATATCAGCCTTGCCTCAGATTGTTAACTGGTCATTGGATGGCGGTCCCTTTATTACAATGCCCCAGGTGTATACTGAGGATATCGATAAACCCGGAATTATGAATGCTAATCTGGGGATGTATAGGATTCAGTTAGGAGGTAACGACTATATCCGGGATATGGAAATTGGTTTGCATTACCAGTTGCACAGAGGAATAGGTGTACATCAGACCAAAGCAAATGCCAGAAGTAAGGAGCTAAAGGTGAGTATTTTTGTTGGAGGCCCGCCTTCACACCCTTTGTCCGCAGTTATGCCATTGCCTGAAGGCCTTTCAGAAATAACCTTTGCCGGAGCTCTGGGAAACCGCAGATTCAGATATTTTTATGATGATGAAGGTTTTTGCATTTCTGCGGATGCAGATTTTGTAATTACCGGAACCGTTGAAACCGGTGTAAATAAGCCTGAAGGGCCATTTGGCGATCATTTAGGATATTACAGCCTTAAACATCCGTTTCCGTTGATGAAGGTCAGAAATGTTTATCACCGTAAAAATGCCATCTGGTCTTTTACTGTTGTTGCCCGTCCGCCACAGGAAGATACCAGTTTTGGGGCCTTAATTCATGAAATCACAGGTTCTGCAATTCCCAAAGAAATTCCCGGATTGCACGAAGTGAATGCCGTAGATGCAGCAGGAGTTCATCCCTTATTGTTTGCCATTGGAAGTGAACGTTATACTCCTTATTTAAAGGAAAGAAGACCCCAGGAAATACTGACCATAGCAAATCATATTTTGGGAAAGAGCCAGCTTAGTTTGGCCAAGTATCTTTTCATTTGCAGTAAGGAAGATAATCCTTCACTTACAACGAATGATATCGCAGGCTTTTTCAGACATATTCTTGAAAGGGTAGATTTAAGTCGTGATCTTCATTTTTATACAAAAACAACAATTGATACACTGGATTACAGCGGCACAGATATTAACTCAGGTTCAAAAGTAGCCATCGCAGCTGCGGGAGATAAGAAACGTGAACTCCGAACAGAACTGAACTCTTCATTCAGTCTTCCACGACCTTTTGATAAGTTTAAAATGGTTATGCCGGGTGTGCTGGCCGTTGAGGCTCCTGCCTTTACAAGTTATGAACAAACTGAACAGGAAATTGCACTCCTGAATTCGGCACTATCTTCAACAGATCTCAATGATCTTCCATTATTTATTCTTTGTGATAATGCAGGATTCGTTGCAGAGAATATCAATAATTTTGTTTGGGTAAGCTTTACACGCAGTAACCCATCTCACGATATTTATGGAATAAACTCATTCACAGAGCATAAGCACTGGGGCTGCCGCGGACCGATGATTATTGATGCACGTATCAAAAAGCATCATGCACCGGAGTTAGTTAAAGATCCTGATGTAGAGAAAAGAGTAGATAAGCTGGGTGAAAAGGGACATTCTTTGTATGGGATTATATAAGGCATGAATTTATTTTTGCCTTAAATCTTATCCTCATTTAATACCCGTATAACTTTTACAAACCGGCCCTGATAATACCGGTTTAAAGGAGTAATGGTAACACCATAGGCTTTTCCGGATGTTGAATGAATAAACTCATGGCTTTGCCCATTATTGGAAGTAATGATCCCCATATGTCCAACAACGCGTTTCGTGCTGTCAGTTCCGGTAAATAAAATCAGATCTCCCCGTTTGGCTTCACTGAGTTTAATTTCCTTCGCAAAGTTTGTAAACTCTCTTGAGGCCCTTGGTACGGTGATATCAAATTGCTTATAAACATAATTTATAAACCCTGAACAGTCAAAACCGTGTTTGGGATCTGCCGCACCAAATCTGTAGCTAATGCCTTTCAGTGTTTCAGCAAAGTCTGTAAGCTCTGCCGCTTTGGATCTTTTACCGGAATGGTATTCATTCAGAATTGAATCAGCAGACGAATTTATGATATCCCATTGTTCTGAAGTTGAGAAGAATGGAGCCTGATTTATTCCGGTAAATGGCTTCAGGGCATAATTTTTGCCTGCAGGAAGATTGCAAACTGACATCAGAAATATGAGTAAACTATTTAAAATCATTGTATTTATTGTTAATAATGTTGATAGGACCTTTAGCGCAGACAGTTAAATATTTACAGCTTGTTATTCCTTTGTTTAATCTTTTCGGCAATTTCAAACGATCGCTTTATGCGTGTTTCAATAGATTTTCCTTGTCTGATGTAATAAATATACCCACGTTTTCTTCCATCATTAAGGGCATCGAATATCTGAAATGCGAAATCATCCTGAACAAGTACCTCCATTAATTCTTCAGGAAGTTCCAATCCATTATTCGGGTCTGTTCTTATTGTAATTTTAACGGTATATCCGTCAAAAGATTGTTGTCTTTAATCAGTTTTTTACTGGCAGCAATCACATATCTGTTATGTCTGGGTATCAATGCACAGGGAAACTCTTTACTATTGCCAATCCTGCAAAGAATACGCACAGATCCTTTTCCTGATGTAAACCGGCTTGAAATCTCATCAGGGACGATGATAACATGATGCAACATCGGGCCATTTACCGGTTCCAGATGAACATCGAAGCTTAAAATATCAGTGTTTTGCATATTTTATTATCAAAAATATCAATTTCATAACATTCATTGAAAACATGAAAAAGGTTTTTCAGAATACTTTCAGCCTCTGTACAAAAAAGTTAACTTTGCACATGCAAGAAAAAATCATCATTCTTGACTTCGGGTCGCAATACACTCAGCTTATTGCACGGAGAGTCAGAGAGCTAAATGTATACTGTGAGATACATCCCTTTAATCATCTTCCTACTTTCGACAACACTGTAAAAGGTATAATCCTTTCAGGCAGTCCTTATTCTGTAAGGCAGTCGGATGCTCCCCAGATCGACTGGAAAACCCTACAGGAGAAATATCCTGTGCTGGGAGTTTGTTATGGTGCTCAGTATATAGCTCAAACATCCGGAGGAGAGGTAAAAGCATCATCTACAAGAGAGTATGGTCGTGCCTGTCTTGATTTTATCAATCAATCAAGTCCATTGTTTAAAAATATTTCTCAGGGTTCACAAACCTGGATGTCGCATGCAGATACTATTGCTTCGATCCCGGATAATTTCGAGATCATTGCAAGTACTGATTCTGTAAAGGTTGCAGCATATCACCTTAAAGGCACTAAAACCTACGGTATTCAATTTCATCCTGAGGTAACGCACAGTACTGACGGCAGGCAATTATTGCAGAATTTTCTTGTAGATATCTGTGGCTGCAGCCAGGACTGGACCCCGGATGCATTTATTGAAACTACGGTGGCTTCTTTGAAAGAAAAGCTTGGAAATGATAAAGTTATACTTGGTTTATCGGGTGGGGTAGATTCATCGGTTGCTGCAGTTCTGCTTCATCATGCCATTGGCAAGAATCTGCATTGTATATTTGTTGATAACGGCTTACTCCGTAAGGATGAATTTGAGCAGGTTCTTGAGTCATACCAGCACATGGGATTGAACGTTCGTGGAGTTAGAGCAGGAGACCGATTCCTGAATCAACTTGAAGGTATTAAGGATCCCGAAACTAAAAGAAAAGTTATTGGTCGGGTATTCATTGAAGTTTTTGATGATGCAGCGCATGAGGTGCAGGACGTAAAATGGCTTGGTCAGGGGACCATTTACCCGGATGTAATTGAATCGGTATCTGTGAAAGGACCATCAGCAACAATCAAATCACATCATAATGTGGGTGGATTGCCTGATTTTATGAAGTTAAAGGTTGTGGAGCCGTTAAACACACTTTTTAAAGATGAAGTAAGAAGGGTTGGTAAAACATTGGGAATGGACAGTGCATTGCTTGGCAGGCACCCTTTTCCGGGTCCCGGACTTGCAATTCGTATTCTGGATGATATTACTCCTGAAAAGGTAAGTATTCTGCAGGAAGCCGATGCGATTTATATCAACAACCTGAAATCTTCAGGCTGGTATGATAAAGTGTGGCAGGCGGGTGCAATTTTTCTTCCTGTACAATCTGTTGGTGTGATGGGTGATGAGCGAACCTATGAGCACGTAATCTGTTTAAGGGCAGTTAGCTCAGTAGATGGAATGACAGCTGACTGGAGCCACCTTCCATACGATCTGCTGGCAAAAATCTCAAATGAAATAATTAATAATGTAAAAGGAATTAACAGAGTTGTGTATGATATTAGTTCCAAACCACCTGCGACGATTGAGTGGGAATAATTCTTTATTGATCCTGAGCATGCTGATATTTTTTTCAGCATGCTCAAGAAAAGTTAAAACCACTCAGGTCCCTGTTTCTGCTGCTCCGGCCGAAACGGTAAAGCCAAAGGAAGCAGATATTCCAAAAAAGCCGATAGAATATTCCATAGCACTGCTACTCCCATTTGAACTGAATAAAATCAATCTTAAAACTGCTGTTAAAAAAGATATTTCCAGAGCTGATCTGGCTATAGATTTTTACCAGGGAATGAAACTTGCGCTTGATTCATTGTCTGAATCCGGACATAATTTTAATTTACACGTTTTCGATACACAGAATCAGGAAACCAGGGTTGTAAATCTGGCAATGGCTAATTCAGTGAAGTCTAATGATCTGATTGTCGGGCCTGTTTTTCCGGAAGAAGTAAAGTCTTTTGCTGATTTTGCTGATCTGAAAGGAATCCAGCAGGTATCACCATTAGCTGCATCAATGCCTGCAGGTTATAAAAATCAGCAACTTATCATGGTCAATAATACTTTAGAACAGCATGGAAAAAAAATTGCCGAGTTTATCATCAGAAATTACAAAGCAGATCTTGTAAATATAGTATTGCTTAACACACAAAAGGTTGAGGATGCCAGATTTTCAACTTATTTAAAAAGGTTTATAAATGAACTCGGAGCCAATAAATTCAGAATTACTGAAAGGCCGAATGCAATTGGCATTGAGAAATATATGCATCCGGTAAAGAACAATCTGGTGCTGATCACATCATCAGACCGTTTATTTGTTGTGCCGACAATTGATAAATTATATAAATTAAAAAGTGATAAATATAAAATTGAGCTCTTCGGACATCCCGGTTGGACGAAAGCTGATTTTTTAAATCAGGTTAAATTACAATCTTTAAATACACGGGTTACCACTTCTTATTATATTAATTATAAACTTGAGAATGTGAAAAATTTCATTTCACGATACCGCCGTGAATTTGCTTCGGAACCTTCGGAATATTCGTTTAAAGGCTTTGATGTTGGGTTTTATTTTGGTGGTATGCTTGCAAGGTATGGGAAAAATTACACGAGGCATCTGACAGAAGCTGTTTATCCCGGTTTGCACAATAATTTTCGTTTCAGGAGAGATTCTGAAGGCGGGTTTAAAAATACTGAACTCATGTTACTTGGATATCGCAACTTTGAACTTATAATGCAATAATGAGATCAGAGCAACAGCTTCGTACTTTTCTTAAGGTGCTGGAACAATATCCTGCCGACCGGCCCCTGAGTAAATTTCTTCCTGATTTCTTCAGGAGGAACAAGCAGATGGGTTCGAATGACCGTCGTTCTGCATCACGCTTATTGTATAATTATTTCAGGCTTGGGAGAGCACTTCCCAACCGTCGGGCAGAGGAGAGGTTGTTTATTGCCGAGTTCCTTTGTACAGAGGTAGATAATCCATTCCTGCAGCATTTCCGTCCGGACCTGAATAGAATGATTCAATTACGGTTGGATGAGAAAATAAGATATGCAGAGAATAATGAGGGGTTTAAACTGGAAGAAGTCTTTCCATTTATTTCGCATCTTTCCGGAGATATTGATGTTTCTGCATTTCTGGCTTCTTTTTTTATTCAGCCCGATCTTTTTATCAGAATTATTCCCGGGGCACAGGATACTGTTTTAGATATTTTCCGGAATTCAGCAATTGAATACAGAAGAATCGGGGAGTATTGCATTGCACTGTCCAATGGGACGAACCTTAATTCATTATTTACAGATATGGATTACCCGGTTAAGCCCTATGAGGTTCAGGATCTTTCATCTCAGTATACACTGAATTATTTCAAACCTAAGAGATATGAGCACTGGTGGGATGCTTGTGCTGCTTCCGGAGGGAAATCTTTGCTCTTATTTTCTGAACAGCCGGATATCAAACTGGTGGTTTCTGATATCAGGTCAAGTGTGCTTGATAACCTCGACGAGCGTTTTATAGCTGCGGGGCTTCGTACCTATCAGAAAAAGGTAATTGATCTGGTTCAGAATCCTGATCCTGAATTGCACCATTATCAGTTTGACGGAATTATCCTTGATGCACCCTGCAGTGGTTCAGGAACATGGGGCAGAACACCGGAAATGATCAGTCAGTTTGCTGAATTTAAGATTCAGGGCTTTCATAACCTGCAAAAAACCATTGCCGGAAATGTGATTAAATATCTGAAGCCGGGCAAGCCGCTAGTTTACATTACATGCTCGGTTTTCAGAGAAGAAAATGAAGAAATTGTGTCATATCTTCAGAATGAATGTGGGTTACAGCTTGAAGCCTCAGAATTAATTAAAGGCTGGGATAAGAAAGCAGATACCATGTATGTGGCACGCCTGCTCAAACCTGAATAAATCAGTATTTTCTATAATCCGGTATTATTTCTGAAAAGTTTGATGGCTATGGCAAGCAAAATGATTCCAAAAGCTTTGCGCATAATGTGAAGCCCTGTTTTTCCAAGTAATTTTTCCAGATAAATGGTATTCTTTAAGACGATGTAAACAAAGATCATATTCAGAATAATTCCAACAATGATGTTCTGAGTATCATATTCAGATTTGAGAGAAAGCAGGGTGGTCAGTGTACCTGAACCTGCGATTAAAGGAAAAGCAAGCGGAACAATCGAAGCACTTTCAGGCACTTCTTCACGAAAGAAATTGATTCCAAGAATCATTTCCATAGCAATAATAAAGATCACAATTGATCCGGCAATGGCAAATGAGGAGATATCCAGACCAATGATGTCAAGTATTTCATCCCCTACAAAAAGGAACAGGATCATAATCAGCATAGCCACAATGGAAGCTTTCTCAGATTGTATATGACCAACTTTATTCCTAAGTGAGATTACAACCGGAATAGAACCCAGAATATCAATGATCGCAAAGAGGATCATGGTTACTGAAAGAATCTGGGTATAGTTGAAATTCTTCATTTGACTGAAATTGTTATTGCCGGGTTTTACCCTAATTTATTTAATAAACAAAAAGGTTTCAGAAAAATCCGAAACCTTTTTGAATAAATGATTAAATCAGTTTTAATTCTTTTCCTTTTCAACGATTTTTCCATTTCTGAGTTCACGAACTTTACTGCGTTTCTTACCGTAAAATAAATAGATAATTACACCTAAAGCCATCCAGATAAATAATCGGAACCAGCTTTCAGCAGGTAGAGAATACATCAAATAAATACATACCAGAATTCCCATAACCGGAACAAAAGGTACCAGCGGAGTTCTGAAAGGTCTTGGAGCATCAGGTAAGGATTTACGGAGAACCATAATACCAATGCAAACCAGTGTAAATGCAAATAATGTACCTATACTAACCATGTGTCCGAGGTCAGAAACAGGTACTAAGCCTGCAAAAAGACTGACAAACACAAGGAAAAATAAGTTTGTTTTCCATGGAGTACGGAATTGAGGGTGTACTGCAGAAAAGAATTTTGGTAATAATCCGTCTTTTGCCATGGTATAGAATACACGGGACTGCCCCATAAGCATCACAAGGATAACCGAGGTATATCCTGCCAGGATAGCAATGATGAGAGCATCCTGTAAGAAGGTATATCCTGTCATTGCAAATGCTGTGGCAGCTGGTTTAGCATCACCGGCAAAGTCTTTATAGTTAACGAGTCCTGTCATAACGTGTGCAAACAGAACATAAAGTATTGTACAGATAATCAGAGAACCTAAAATTCCGATTGGCATTCCTTTCTGAGGATCTTTCGCTTCCTGGGCGGCAGTTGATACTGCATCGAATCCAATAAAAGCGAAGAACACTACCGCGGCGCCAGTAGATATTCCGGTCCATCCAAAGTTTTCGAACTTGCCGGTGTTTTCAGGAATATATGGAACATAGTTTTCAGGATTAATATGACTCCAGCCTAAAATAATGAACATTAAAACCACAGCAACTTTCAGTATTACAAGAAAGTTATTCATGGTTGCAGATTCCTGGGTTCCACGGATAAGCACCAAAGAAAGCAGACTCACAATAAAAATTGCCGGCAGGTTAATCAAACCACCCTCAATAACAGTACCATCTCCAAGTTTCATGGTTTCCCATGGTGAAACAATAAATTCATGCGGAAGGCTGATACCATATTTATGCAGTAGTTCGAGAAGGTATCTGGACCAGCTTACAGCTACTGTGGCAGCTCCAAGTGCATACTCAAGCACAAGGTCCCAGCCGATAATCCATGCCATAAATTCGCCCATTGTTGCATAGGAGTAAGTGTAGGCACTACCAGCAACAGGAATCATTGATGCGAATTCTGCATAACATAATCCTGCAAATGCACAGGCAAAAGCAGCAAGTGCGAATGAAATGGTTACTGCAGGTCCGGCATTTTCAGCAGCAGCAATACCTGTTAATGAAAAAAGACCGGCTCCTATGATTGCACCAATTCCTAAAGCAATCAAATTGACACTGCTCAGAGAACGTTTTAATGTGCCTTCACCCGTCTCGTTTGATTCAAGCATTAGCTGCTCGATGGATTTTTTGTGGAACATATTTATTGGTTTAGTTATTATATTTTGTTTGAAAATATGATTTTAAAGACCTCAAACGTAATTAATTAAATTGGAAAAATGAAACAGGGACAATTACGTAAGAAAGTCGTTTGAATACCTGTTTCCAATTATTTTAGTTCAACTGATTTTAAAGATTCACCCTTCAAAAATTAGTCTGAAAAGCAAAGGGAACTCCGATAGAATTCCCTTTGCTTTTAACAGTTAAATTTTGTTTAGTGGCTGATCGAATCAGTTTTGTTCACAATAGTATCTACAGTCACATTTCCTGATTGATCCTCGGTTTTGATCACCTTGATTTCCTGTTTCACTTCTACATTTACTTTATGAGAAGTTCCTTCTGAAATATGAGGAGCAATGATCAGTGAAACGATCGACATTAACTTAATCAGGATATTCATCGAAGGGCCTGAAGTGTCTTTAAACGGATCACCAACAGTATCTCCGGTTACTGATGCTTTATGAGGTTCAGATTTTTTGTAAAACATTTCTCCGTTGATCTCAACACCTTTTTCGAATGATTTCTTTGCGTTATCCCATGCACCACCTGCATTTGACTGGAACATACCCATAAGTACACCAGAAACAGTTACACCTGCTAGTAAGCCACCCAATACTTCAGGGCCGAAACTAAATCCGATGATGATAGGAACAATTAAAGCAATTGCACCGGGTAACATCATCTCACGGATTGAGGCCTGTGTTGAAATAGCTACACATTTTTCATACTCAGGTTTAGCTTTATATTCCATAATTCCGGGAATTTCGCGGAACTGTCTGCGCACTTCGTTAACCATATCCATAGCTGCACGACCTACTGCAGAAATACACAGAGCAGAGAAGATGAAAGGAATCATACCACCAACGAATAATCCGGCAAGTACGTCAGCTTTGTAAATATCAATATGATCAATTCCTGCAACACCTACAAAGGCTGCGAATAAAGCAAGTGAAGTTAAAGCAGCTGAAGCAATTGCGAATCCTTTTCCTGTTGCTGCAGTAGTATTACCTACAGCATCAAGGTTATCGGTACGCTCTCTTACCTCAGGAGGAAGACCACTCATTTCTGCAATACCGCCGGCATTATCAGCTATTGGTCCAAATGCATCAATGGATAATTGCATGGCTGTAGTGGCCATCATACCTGCAGCTGCAATAGCAACTCCATAAAATCCGGCGAAGTGGAATGATCCATAAATACCTGCGGCAAGAACAAGAATCGGTAAAACCGTTGATTCCATACCTACAGAAAGGCCGGAAATGATATTTGTAGCATGTCCGGTAGATGATTGACGGATGATGCTCAATACCGGACGCTGACCCATAGCAGTATAGTATTCAGTAATTAAACTCATCAGCGTTCCTACAACTAATCCAACTACAATAGAGTAGAAAACATCTATTTTAGCAAATTCAAATCCACGGATACTCATTGCATCAGGAAGCATCCAGTTTACAGCGAAGTAAGAAACAATGGCAGTCATAATAATTGACGACCAGTTACCCATGTTTAATGCATTTTGTACACTATCAGTTTCTTTTTTGATTTTAACGAAGGCTGTTGCAACAATCGAGAGAATTAATCCCAGGCCTGCAATAAGCATTGGAAGCAGGATAGGAGCAATACCTCCGAAATTGTCATTTGAAACGATCTCACGTCCAAGAATCATGGTAGCCAGGATAGTAGCAACATATGAACCAAAAAGGTCAGCACCCATACCGGCAACATCGCCTACGTTATCACCTACGTTATCGGCAATTGTTGCAGGGTTTCTAACATCATCTTCAGGAATACCTGCTTCAACTTTACCTACAAGGTCAGCACCAACGTCAGCTGCTTTGGTATAAATACCACCACCCACACGGGCAAACAGAGCAATTGATTCAGCACCTAAAGAAAATCCTGCAAGTACCTCAAGTGCTTTCTCCATCTCAAGGCCGTTTACGTTACCACCGGTATTTAAAACATACATCTGATAGAATACAATAAATAAGCTTCCCAGTCCTAAAACTGCAAGACCTGCTACACCGATTCCCATAACACTACCACCGGTAAATGATACCTGTAATGCCTTTGCCAGGCTTGTACGGGCAGCCTGTGTGGTACGAACATTCGATTTGGTTGCAATGTTCATCCCGATATATCCTGCAAATGCTGAAGTAAAGGCACCGATGAGGAAGGAAATAGCAATAACCCAGCTTGAATTTTCAACTAAAGTTCCTGAATATGCCAGTAAAATAGCGGCAATCACTGAAAAGTATCCTAAAACTTTCCATTCTGCCTTCAAAAATGCCATTGCACCGTCTGAAATATAGCCTGAAAGACGCTGCATGTTTTCGTCTCCTGCATCCTGCTTGGTAACCCAGGCCGATTTAATGGCCATGACCACGATGCCAAAAACACCCATCGCAGGTATTAAATAAATTAAGTTGTTCTGTAAAAACTCCATGGATAAATCTCTGTTTATATTCGTTATTTTTTCTTATGCGAACGGCAAAAATAGCAGCCTTATTCTATTAATCAAACACAGAAATTCATAATGTTATGATATTCAGTATTTTTTCTGTTGTAGATGAATTATGTATTCTGATTATGAGGTAGTTATGGATAAATTTATTTTGGCTTAATTGTGATTTTTTTTGACACAGGAACAGAATAATTTCAATTCAGCGAATTTTATTGAATGACAGATATTTTTTTAATGTAAGTTTAGTGCTGAATCATAACTTCTTGAAATATGAATGAAAGTATCGAACAAAATGAGATGAGACGTGAGCTTGGTCTTCTGGATGCGACTTTACTGGTGGCAGGCAGTATGATTGGTTCAGGGATTTTTATTGTTACAGCAGATATAACACGAAATGTAGGCTCTGCTGGCTGGCTGATAGCGGTGTGGCTTATTACCGGACTGATGACATTGATAGCTGCAGTGAGTTATGGAGAGTTGAGTGCAATGTTCCCGAAAGCAGGCGGACAATATGTTTATTTAAAAGAGGCATATAATCCTCTGGTTGGATTTCTGTATGGCTGGAGTTTCTTCGCAGTAATTCAGACAGGTACTATTGCTGCAGTTGGTGTTGCATTCTCAAAGTTTACTGCTTATTTATTACCTCAGGTGAGTGAAGACCGGATTATATTTCAAATTGCAGGTTTGAATATTACCGCGGCACAACTTCTGGCTATAGCCATCATTATTTTACTTACTTACATCAATACCAGAGGTGTGAAGGGGGGTAAAATGATACAAACCTCTTTTACATTAACTAAACTATTCAGCCTTTTCGGCCTCATTATCTTTGGGTTTATTGTTATGAAACCTGAAATATGGACTGCAAACTGGACCAATGCATGGGATATGCAAAAGCTGAATGCCGACGGAACATTTCAGTCGCTTACTGTTGCTGCAGCTCTTGGCGCAGTTGCATCAGCAATGGTCGGTTCCATTTTTAGTAGCGATGCCTGGAATAATGTCACCTTCATCGCGGGGGAGATCAGAAATCCTAAGAGGAATATCGGCTTAAGCCTGTTTCTTGGAACATTGATTGTAACGTTTATTTATGTCCTTGCCAATCTGGTATATATAGCAGTACTGCCACTTCAGGAGATTGCCTATGCAGAGAAGGATCGTGTGGCCGTAGCAGCATCTAGTGTTATTTTTGGGAATATTGGTACGGTACTCATTGCATTGATGATTATGATATCCACTTTTGGCTGTAATAATGGACTTATTCTGGCCGGGGCACGTGTATATCATACCATGGCCAATGATGGGCTCTTTTTTAAAAAGACTGCCAAATTAAACAAACATGCTGTTCCTGAATTCGGTCTCTGGCTTCAATGTCTGGTTGCATCTGCACTGTGTTTAAGCGGTAAGTACGGTGATTTGCTGGATATGATCTCATTTGTAGTTGTAATATTTTATGTGCTTACCATTCTTGGAATTTATATTTTGCGGGTAAAACGTCCTGATGCTGAAAGGCCATATAAAGCATTTGGTTATCCATTTTTACCTGCAGTTTATATCTTAATGGGTATAAGCTTTTGTATTCTTCTGATTATTTACAAACCTAATTTCACCTGGCCGGGATTAATTATTGTTCTTAGTGGTGTTCCTGTTTATTATATGTGGAAGAAGTTGGGGACTAAAGAATCTTAGTTTTATTGATCTGTGTCATTTTATGATTTTTGTTTAACAGGTATATTTAATCAATTATAAATATATGGTTATGGGAACATTGATGAATAAAGTAGCTATCATAACAGGCTCTGGCTCCGGAATCGGTAGAGCAGCAGCAATTCTTTATGCAAAAGAAGGTGCTAAAGTTGTAGTCTCTGATATTAATGAAGAGCATGGTCGGGCAGTTGCTGAAGAGATTCAAAGGGAGGGTGGAGAAGCTTTTTTTGTAAAAGCTGATACCAGCAAGCCTGAAGACAACAAGAATCTGGTTGAACAGACTGTAGCGAAATATGGAGCTCTGCATATTGCAGTTAACAATGCAGGTATTGCAGGTCCGTTAAGCAATACCGCCGACTATCCTCTGGATGGTTGGCAGAAAGTAATAGATATTAACCTTTCGGGCGTTTTCTACGGATTGAAATATCAGATTCCGGCTTTACTTAAATCAGGGGGTGGAAACATAGTCAATATTGCTTCTATTCTTGGTGCTGTAGGCACTAAATTTTCACCTGCTTATACAGCTGCAAAACATGGAGTGGTTGGTTTAACAAAAGCAGCTGCTTTGGAATATGCTGATCAGAAAATCCGAATTAACTCAATTGGTCCGGGATACATCAGAACTCCAATGTTAACGAATACCCTTGATGAAGCCACACTGAATATGGCAGTTAGTCTGCATCCGATAGGCAGACTTGGAACTGCAGAGGAGATAGCTGAATTGATTTTATGGTTGGGGTCAGAAAAATCATCTTTCGTAACCGGCTCATATTACTCTATAGATGGTGGATACCTGGCGCAGTAAATTAATAGGTTGATAATAAGTTATCTGCGAAGGGCCTGATCTGTAAGTTAAACGGATTGGGCCTTTTGCTTTTTAAATCAGACTACTTCTGCAACTACAAATGTACTGCCTCCAACAAAAATCAGATCTTCTGCATGGGCATTCGATCTGGCAGATTCCAGGGCATCTGCAACAGTATTATAATGTGTGCCCTTTAAATTAAACTTCAATGCTTCATTTCTGAGTTCAATTGAAGGTCTGGCTCTTGGAATGTCGGGCTGACAAAAATAGTAGATAGCATTTTGGGGAAGCAGGTTCAGGATTTTAAGGATATCTTTATCGTTTACCATACCAATCACCATGTGTAAATTCCGGTGAGGAGTTAATGAGATGTTTTTAAGCACTTCCCTGATTCCGTCTTCATTATGACCTGTATCACAAATAAGCAAAGGTGATCTTTCAAGAATCTGCCAGCGCCCCATCAGCCCTGTGATTGATTTTACGTTTCTCAGAGCATCTTTAATGGCATCATCAGGCAGATTAAAACCTTTTGATCTTAATTCTTTCACTGCACTGAGTACTCCTGCAAGATTTTTAAGCTGATAGGTGCCTGTTAAATCCAGTTCAAGCGATTTGAATCCAAAAACCTTCGTTTTCTGTTTGATATCAAGCTTTAATAATTCTGTAGAATCCGATTGCACAACACTTTTCTGTATTTCCCACTCCTCGCTTGCAAATGTAATTTTTGAATTCATGCTGGCTGCTTTATCGAGAAAAACGGATTCAATTTCTTTCTGTTTTTGTCCGATAATTACAGGAACCCCCTGTTTTATTATTCCGGCCTTTTCGGCAGCGATCTCAGGTAAGGTCTCACCAAGAATATTCATGTGATCAAAACCGATGTTTGTGATCAGGGAAAGTTCGGGAATGATGATATTGGTGGAGTCCAGCCTTCCTCCAAGTCCGACCTCAATAACGGCGATATCAACTTGATTTTCAGCAAAGAAATGAAAGGCCATGGCAACTGTAACCTCGAAAAATGAAGGCTCCAGCGTATTAATCAGCTCTGTCTGAGAGTTTACAAAATCTACAACTTCTGATTCAGAGATCATTTCACCGTTAATACGAATCCTTTCCCTGAAATCCCGGAGATGCGGTGAAGTATAAAGTCCGGTTTTATATCCTGCCTGCTGAAAGATTGCAGCGAGCATATGAGAGCTTGAGCCTTTACCATTCGTACCGCCAACATGTATTGATTTGAATTTATTCTGAGGCTTACCCAGTGATTCGCATAAGCGGATGGTATTATCTAATCCTGGTTTTATTGCAGCTTTACCCTGTCTGCTGAACATGGGCAGCCGGGAATAAAGAAATTTCAGAGTTTCCGGGTAGGTCATGCTAATCAGATGAAAATTGGACTATTTAAGACTAATCCAGTAGTATTATTCAGTATCAGGTAATAATTAAATAAAATCTTTTACAAGGTCGGATTAAAGATTTTGCTCTCATTTGCCTTACGGTGATATCTGAAAGAAACAGCACTTGATTCTATTTGACTTTGAAGTTAAACATCACCACACCAATTTGAACATCGGGTGCAGATTCCAGCTTATTTAGTGATGAACCGATAACTGCCAGTCTGCATTTTTCCCAAATAGCCTTATCAGACAGGGTAGTGCCTTTTACACCGGGGATTGCATTAACGACTACTCCATTTTTATCAACGAATATTCTTACTGCAACTTTTCCGTATTTCTGGCCATCGTCTTTGGGAGGAGTCAGATTAGTAAAACGTCTGCTTTTTAGGTCCAGAGCATAACTGCCATTACCCGATCCCCCTTCACCATAGTCGGGCGAGAGCGGGTCTCCATTAGTACTTCCCTGGTTCCCTGCTACATTACCTGTACCATCACCTCTCCCTGTTCCGTCGTTCTTTTTGCCTTTGTATAATGCATTTTGGTTTACGACCGGCTTGTTTTCTTTTGCAGGAGTACTTACTGACGGTGCTTTGGCTGTACTCTTTTCTTTGGTTACTATTTCGGGTGCCTCCTCCACATTCTGCGTGGCGATGGCTTTGTCTGATACTTCTGAGCTGGCTTCAGTGGACGGTGTATTATCCATAATTACCTTGTCAGGAGCTGTATTATTGGCATCTGGTGAAGACGATGGTTCTTCAACGCTCATATAATCATCGCCCATCCCAAATTCAGAAGTACCATAATTGACAATAATACCCCCTGTGCCGGTATCGGGTTCAACCCGGCTAGCAATTATGAAAAAACTGATTACCAGAAAAGCCACCATAATTCCGGTTGATATGGCAAAGGCTTTCGGATAATTATTTTCTTCCTGTCTGCGGTATTCTATCATTTTTTTGTTTCTGTAGCTAAAACCAGTTTAACCTTCAGTTTATTCGCAATATCAGTCAATTCAATTACATTTTCAATCGCTATTGTACGATCAGCATACAGAATGATGGTCAGATCCGGAGACGCTTTCTGATATACTTCAATGCTTTGATAAAGATCTTCCGCACTTACCTGTTTTTTCTCTACATAATACTCAAGATCCTTAGTGATTGAAACATTAATAGTCTTTTGAGGAATAGATTGCCCTGAACTCGATCTTGGTAAGAATAATTTCACCACATTCGGGTTTGCAACTGCTGATGCCAGAAGGAAAAACAGAAGCAGGAAGAACATGATATCGTTCAGTGCCGACGTATGAACTTCAACGTTCCCTCTTTGTCTCTTTCTTAAATTCATTTGCCAGGCTCCTCCAATAAATCAATAAACTCAATGGCATCTGTTTCCATTTTCAGGATGATGCGGTCGACCATGATGTTTAGTATATGATAAAGTACATAAGCAATGATTCCTATAATTAATCCTGTAGCCGAAGTAATCATTTTAACATACAAACCACCTGAGATTGTGCCAATCTCAATAATACCTTTAACCGATACTTCATGGAAGATTGTAATTACTCCGATAATTGTTCCGACGAATCCAAGCATGGGTGCAATACCTGCAATAATCCCGAGGATACTGATATTCTTTTCAAGTTTTGACACTTCAAGTTTGCCGACATTCTCAATGGCTCCTTCAATATCCTTAATTGGACGTCCGATACGTAAGAGTCCTTTTTCAAGCATTCTTCCAAGAGGAGTATTGCTGTTACGGCAAATAGCCAATGCTGAATCGAGTTTCGCAGATTTTACACTTTGCTTTACCTGCATCATGAGATTCATCTCATCTTTTGATGCTTTTCTTATCGTCAGGTATCTTTCTACAAAAATCACTAATCCCATAAATGCAAGTAAAGCAAGGGGGATCATTACCCATCCTCCTTTAAACAGAAGTTCAATAAATCTTAATTCTTCGCCGGTTTGCATGGTAGGAATGGTGGCTGCTGCTGCATCAGCTGCGGGATTAAGTGAGTCGATTTGAAGTAGTAACATTATTTTGAGTTTTTCTGTGGTTTAATCCTGGCAATCCAGGCATCTTTATTTATTTCTTTTTGTATTCGTGTTAATTCCTTTTGGGCAGATTCTTCATCTTTGAAAGAGCCAAAACTGATTTTCAGCATTTTACCAGGCATATTCTCCGCAATCTTTGCTTTTATACCTTTAGCAGCAATCTGTTTAATATATACTTCGGCTTCGCTTTTTCTCGCAAAAGCCGCGCCAATTATTTCATAACCAATTATTTCATTATCAGTTGATGGCCCAACCGATGCCTGAGTACTTGTTACTTTAGTTGTTTCTTTTTCTGCACGCGCAATTGTATCTGTTTGTTTTAAATTAGTATCAGCAGGAGTTGTTAATGTATCAGCAGATTTTAAAACAGTATCTGCAACAAGGGCTGAGTCAATTTTAACGGGCTGGGGTAATTCCTTCTTATTTAAAATACCCGAAGCCAGATTATTCAGGGCTTTATTTACTCTATCATTGGTAAAATATAAGGCTAAGGTTCCAGCTAAGAGAATTATGAAAATGATGATAATAAATCTGAAGCCTGATGACTTTGCCGGATATTCATATTCTTCATCTGTTGAATCTTCAGGTTCCGAAATTTCATATTTTCTCTCATAGGTCATTTCGGTTGAGACAGGATTAACAGTATCAACCAGAGGTTTAAGCCCATAAAAAATACCGGAATTTTCTAATTCAGGCAGAGGTTCAAAACTAATGATGCCATTTTTTCTGGAAAGTACCCCCAGATGTTTTATTTCAGCATTTTCATGCTCATTAATCTGATCAAGGATCTCAGAGGCATATTTTTTTATAAAATATTCTGCCGAAGATATGTTGAGGCCTTTTTTACCGCAGAGATATTCCCTCAATGGGTAGAATCCTGAGATGCTGTTTTTAAAACCAAACTGGTAATACGGTGGCCTGAATGAATTGCTCATCCTGTCGTATGTCCCTGCAATTCTGAGTTTTATAAAAGTACCTAAACCAGGAACGCTTACCTCATCCTGCTCACCCAACAAATCTGCAATGTAAAGTCCGATTTCCATCAGGGCTAATTTAACTCATAATTTCCAAGCTGCCAAACGAAGGGTTAGAACGAGTAGTTAAGTCCTCCGAATATTGTAAGTCCCATTTTAGGGTAGTAAAGATATCTCTGGTAAGTTTGAGCGGTCAGATTATTGGCTCTCAGATACATTCCGATCTTATCATTTACTTTGTATTCAGCACCCGCACTCAGATCCATAAAGCTTTTCAGGCTACCAATAGCAAAACTTCCTGCAGGGCCTTCAATTCGTGTTGGTGTTTCAGCCTGTAACAGTAATTCAGCGTCTAGAAATACTTTTTTGTTTACCTGCAAAGTTGCATTGGAACTAACTCTGAAGGTAGGCTTGAACCATGCATCGGCTTCTGAGGCCAGATCGTATTTAAAAATCTGTGCTTTACCGCCGATGTTGAGAACATCGGTGGCTTTAACATTTAGCTCTCCCTCAATTCCGAACACAGTACTTTTTCCATTGTCGTAGATTACATCAAAACGGTTTACTTCTGTTTGATTATTGACAAAAAACTGCATGTCTTCCAAAGTTTTGTAATATGCCATTATTTTATACCCAAAAGGAGCTCCGGTATTACCTTTGATTCCGGCATAGACATTCATCTTCTCAACACTGTTCTTTATGCTTAAGTTTTTGTTGATATATGGATTTTCAGCTGAAAGTTCTTTCAGACTTGTCTTTAAGACGTCGCCGTTCAGTCCTCCGAAAAGGACAGCATATTCAGGAATTACAGGGAAGTCAATGCTCAGCGCCGGGAAAATATTCAAACGCCCGGAGGTTCCAAATTCCTGTACGATGTTGGCCCCGATATGAATGTCATAATTATTTGATTTTAATCTGACATAGGGATTTGCCCTTAATAAATGGTTGCCCAACTTATATGCTATATCTTTCGACGAAGTAATATCAGCAGAAGCGTTTAATCCTAAATAAGCCTGACTGATTTTCTTACTGATCTGAGTATTTAACAATACAGAACTCTCTCTGGCCGAATTAATATTACTGAACTGATACAGCTTAATTCCCGCCGTATAGTCAAAATCAGAGGACTCTGAATAATTGCTGGCTATCTCTCCGTTAGCTTCAATGATGCTGAAGCGTTGTTTACTCTTATCAACCGGGATTGATGAAGCAGGATCAAAACCATAAAAGAAAGTTGATCTGCGGTCATAACTCAATTTGCCTGAAAGTGAATAGGTATCATTGAGCGATCTGCCGAAAACTCCTAATGCCTGATTTGAAAATTGCTGTTTATCCAGGCTTCCCTGTTGAGAAAGGTGTTTGAAATAAGCACCGGTCTGAAGTGCCTGATCCTGGCCATTATTAAGGTATACCTCTCCATTGGCAGTATTGAAATTACCAGCACCTATTTTGACGTAGTTATTGCTTAGAACTCTTACCTGTTCATCCTGCATCTTTTGAGCCTGTAATTCTTTGATATTTGAATTCAGCTCCAGTTTTTTATCAACAATTGAATAACTGAGTGCCGGTTTGAAAGGCTTGGTATTATCCATGTCAGGGTTTCTTCTGATCTTTACGGCATCGGCGAGAACCGGTTTATATGGCCTTACAACTTCTATTTCTTCAGTAAGTGTTGTATTACCTGTGCTTGTTCCCGGGGTAGAAGGGGTATCTTTTTTATCCTGTGCCTGAGCTGCAACAGATAAATAAACCAAACTTATTAACAGCGTATATTTTTGCGAAAGATTAATCATTATTTTTTGCCTTTATTCAGTTTATCAAGTTTTTCATTGGCAGTACTCAATATATCATCGTCTTTGTTTTCATAGTTCTCGATGATACTTTGTAAGGTACTTTTGGCCTGAAAAATATCTTTTAGTGCCACATAATTATCTGCAATCAGAATATAGGTTTTAGCTACCCAATAATCATGGTTCGGCATTTTATTGGTCAGATCAAATGAAGCTGCAAGAGAATTTTTGTATTCGTGTCGCAGGTACATCAGACTGGCCAGATTGTACTTGGCTTCAGCACCAGTAACGGTTTGGGTTTTGTCGGCAACTTCGGTAAAATCTTTTATTGCTTGTATTGTATCGCCAACAATAAGATTTGCTCTGCCGGCATAAAGACCAGCACGGAACAGATCTTCCTCTGAAGATTTATTCGATTCCCGGATGAATTTAACATACTGCAGGGTTTCATCAGGCATATTCATACTTGCATATGCTTCCATCAGATTATTAACTGCAAAGCTGTAATTGGCTTTATATTCAGAAGTCAGCTCCAGCTTTTTCAGATGGACAATAGCTTCATTGTATTTCTTTTGTGATAAATAGATTCTTGAGATACTCATCAGGGCACGTTCTGTATAATCACTGGTCCAGTCGTTCAGGATATATTCATAATCAGGAATAGCTTCATCCGGGCGTTTTAATCTGACCAGACTTTCAGCCCTGATGAATTTTGCATGCTTGTCATGAACGGCTTTAGGAAATTTATCGAAATATGCGTTCACCGACTCAAACGTACCCTGATAGTCGCCATTTAGGAAGCGATTATTAGCTGCCTGGAAGGTGATATTATCCTGCTCATAAGTACTTAAGTTACCAATGCTTGTTGTATTGGCATAATCAAGAAAACCTGTAGCATCAGATTTTTGCAGGTAAATATTTTTTATGGATTCCATCGCAAGCTTTGCTTCATCAGTAGTAGTATATTCTGTTACTACTCTTTTGAAAGTGAGTAAAGCTGCATCTTCCTGGTCCTGGTTTAATTCTACCAGTCCGATTGTAATAAGCGCACGTGGTACATAACTGCTTCGTGGATATTTCTCAATTAAAGTACTAAGGTCGGTTTTAGCAATGTCGAAATCCCCTTTTATGAAATAAGTATAAGCAATTTCAAAACCTGCATCGTCAGAATAATTTGATTTTGGGAATTGAGCCAGCAATGATTTATGTGTTTCGATTTTCATATCATTCTGTCCCTGAAGGCCCTGGATCATTCCTCTTTGAAATAATGCATAATCTTCACTGGAAGTTCTGTATGAAATGATTCTGTTATAATAGTTCAACGCATCTTCATAATCCTTCAGCACGAAATAAGAATCTGCCAGACGAAGAATAGCGTCGTTAATGGTATTCTGATCCCTTTCATTTCCCTGAAGGAATCGGGTAAAATAGGTTGCGGCTTTTCTGTAGCTTTCATGTTCAAAAGCTGCATAGGCGAGGGCATAATGTGCAAAATTATAAACTTCAGTTTTTTTAGCTGCCGGAAGTTTCATGAACTTCTCAAAATTATCAACTGATTCGCCAAACTTTCTTACCTCATACATTGCTTCGGCAAGCCAGTAGGTAGAAAGAGCCTGTATTTCCTCGTCAACAGTGCTATTGTTTGAACGCATGAACATTGATATTCCGTTCTGGAATGCACGTTCATTATAAAATTCAAGTCCACGGTAATAAGTTACTTTCTGATAAACTTCTTTGGCTTCTTTGTTTTTATTCGGAATACTTTCAAGAATATCGATAGCATCTTTATAGTTTTTGGTACTCAGAAGGATTTCGCCAAGGAGAGTCTTCGCTGAATCCAGCTTTTGTGATTGCGGATAAGTCTTGATAAATTGCTGAGTCGCATCCAGCGCTACCTGGTGGAATTCAAGCTCATAAGATAGTTTGGCGTAGTTGAATAAGCCTTCTTCCTGTAATTGTTTATCAAAAGTTAATCTGGAAGCCTTAAAAAATGCACTTCTTGCTCCCTGTTTATTTCCGGTTTTTAAGAAAGATTCACCCAATGCTATCATTCCGCTTTGGTAATATTCATCAGGAGTATCCAGTTTTTCAAGCTCAACAATTGCATTTTTGTAATCTTTAAGCTTATACCAGGTATATCCAATCTGATAATTGTCCTGATTGTTCTGAGTTTTACCCTGATCATTTTTCTGGAAGTTGCGGAAATATTCTCCAGCCAGGGGATAGTTTGATTTGGCAAAATAGGAAGCTCCCACAATTCGGAACATTTCTGTTTCGTAAAGCTGCTTTGTTGATTTCAGAATAGGAAGAGCATAGTTTAGTACATCGTCATATCGTTTATCCAGGAAATATAATGCAGATATATAGTAAGGATAACTGTTCTCGTATGCTTTTGAACCTTTTAATCTTTCAAATTCTTTAAGCGCTGTTTTATAATCTTTTTGCAGATAGCAGACATAGGCGAAATAGTATATGGATTGTTCATTATAAATACTTTTTTCATCCTTTAATTGCATGAAAAGCGGCTTGGCATTATCATATTGCTTGGTTTCAAAATAAGAGTAAGCTAATTTATACCGATATTCAGAAGATTCTTTCCCCATCAGATCTGCTTCATCAAGTCTGATAAACCATTCAATTGATTTCGGGTAGTTCTTTTGCGTAAAATAGGTACGTCCCAATTGATAATAAGCCAGTTTTGAATAAGTGCTTGCAGGATAGGAAGCCACAAATTTCATGAATAAAGACTCTGCATCACTATTTTTCAGTTCCAGAGCGCAAAGCGCTATGTAGAACCGGGCATTTTCCTTTAACTGATCAAGCTCAGGATTCAATTCAGATTTAGTACCCGATTTTTGTTCAGGCTGTGCGATTTTATTAAACTGTTGAGATGCTGCAACGTATTTGCCCTTTTCAAGCAGCTCAAGGCCTGTTTTATAATGCTGATTCAGTTCAAACCATGCAGTACTTTGAGCCAGACCCGGAACGGCAAAAAAAATTAGAAATAAAGCGGATAGTGAGATTTGTCTGAACATAATTAACCAAAATAATTGCCGCTAATTTAATCTAAAGCCAATTAGGCTATTTGCATTAGTAATTAACATGTGTTGAAAACAGAATACTAACGCAGAATTTTAAATGTTGTTATCAATCGCAGGAAACTAAAAAAGAAATTTGTACTACAGGCTGCGCTGATTGGCAAGAAGATAAAGGACTGCCATGCGGACTGCAACTCCGTTTTCTACCTGATCCAGGATGATTGATTGTTTGCTGTCGGCAACGTCGCTGGTGATCTCTACTCCACGATTGATTGGACCTGGATGCATGATTGTAATTTCTTTATCCAGCGAGTCGAGAATTTGCTTATTTAATCCGTACATCATAGAATATTCCCTTAAAGACGGGAAATATTTGATATCCTGACGTTCCAGTTGAATACGAAGCATATTTGCTACATCGCACCAGTTAAGTGCTTTCAGAAGATTATGTTCAACCTTTACCCCCAGTGTGCCTATGTATTTGGGAATCAGTGTACTTGGGCCGCAAACCATGACCTCGGCACCTAATTTTTGAAGACAAAGAATATTTGAAAGTGCCACTCTTGAATGGAGGATATCTCCAATAATGGCAATTTTACGTCCCCTTACTTCACCGTACTTTTCTTTTATGGAGAATGCATCAAGTAATGCCTGAGTAGGATGTTCGTGTGCACCATCGCCGGCATTAACAATCTGGGCATTCACATGTTTGCTCAGAAATACCCCTGCACCGGGATAAGGATGTCTCATCACAACCATATCTACCTTCATGGATAGGATATTATTTACGGTATCGATCAAAGTTTCACCTTTACTTACCGAAGATGAGGAGGCGGCAAAGTTTACAGTATCTGCGGATAATCTTTTTTGTGCCAGTTCAAATGAAAGTCTGGTTCGGGTTGAATTTTCAAAGAAGATATTGGCAATGGTTATATCACGTAATGAAGGAACTTTTTTTATTGGTCGGTTTAAAACATCTTTAAAAGTATCGGCAGTTTCCAGTATTAATTCAATATCCCTGACGCTAAGATCTTTAATACCCAGCAGATGTTTAGTGCTTAATGTTTGAATAGATTCTGCCATTATTTTTCCGATAGTAATATAACTTTGTCTTCGTGATCTGTTTCTTTCCAGCTCACAATGACTTTTTGAGAGTCGATGGTATCAACTTTAATTCCG
Source organism: Daejeonella sp. H1SJ63 (assembly GCF_029360775.1). Lineage (GTDB taxonomy): Bacteria > Bacteroidota > Bacteroidia > Sphingobacteriales > Sphingobacteriaceae > Daejeonella. The sequence goes on from NZ_JARKMZ010000041.1 coordinate 52,438, forward strand.
ATATAATCAGCTTCAATTGGCAGCTGACGGGAGAATCGTCTGTCAACCAGAGTAAGAAGCTCAACTTTTTCAGGTCTGCCGAATGACTGTATCGCATCCAGTGCCGCACGAATTGTTCTTCCGGTCCACAATACATCATCTACAAGAATTACTTTTTTGCCTTCAATAATAAAATCAATTTCGGTACTGCTAGGAATCAGTAATCCTTCTTTTCTGCGGAAGTCATCTCTGAAAAAAGTGATATCAAGATTACCATTTTCGATTTTAACTGCAGGTAAATCCTTTTTAAGCTCAGTTATGATCCGATTGGCCAGAAATACTCCACGGGGCTGAATGCCCAGAATTACAGAGTTTTCAAATTTGTCGTGATTTTCAATTAACTGATGGCAAAGGCGCTGTATGGTTATCTGGAACTGGCGACCGTCAAGCAAGGTTAGTTTTTGCATCAGTGGTTTAATTTGAGCAAAAATATAAAATTTATTGCACTCCGGGATATTCTTTTAAAGGATTTTTTCAGCAGGTGGAATGCTGTTATGGAATATGCTATAATAAAAAACGCCCTGAGATTTCCCAGGGCGCTTAATTATTCGGATAAAGCTTAGCTTATTCTGCTGAACCTTCAGCAGCTTCTGCTGCATCATCTTCAGTTTTCTTAGCTTTTTTGGCTTTGCTTTCTGCACCTTCCATTTTCTCTTTCAATTGTGCCAGTACACCAAGATCGCCTAAAGTAGATTTTTCAACAGACTCTTTTACCTTTTTAACGGCAGTAGTAGTTGCTTTAGCTTCTTTCTTCTTAGCATTGAACTCTTCTTTGCGCTCTTCAGCTTTTGCCTCTTCCCAGATACGGGCATGAGAAACTACGATACGCTTGGAATCTTTGTTGAACTCAATAATTCTGAATTCAGCAGTTTCGTCAGCTTTGATAGAAGTACCATCTTCCTTAACCATATGTTTTGTAGGAGCAAATCCTTCAACTCCATAAGGCAATGCAATAATTGCACCTTTGTCAGTTACTTTCAATACAGTTCCTTCGTGGATTGAATCCAGTGTGAATACAGTTTCGAAAGTTTCCCAAGGGTTTTCTTCAAGTTGTTTGTGACCTAAGCTTAATTTACGGTTAGCCTCATCAAGTTCCAGTACAACCACGTCAAGTTCTTCACCAACTTTAGTGAATTCGTTTGGATGGTTAACTTTCTTAGACCATGAAAGATCAGAGATGTGGATCAATCCGTCGATACCTTCTTCGATCTCAACAAATACACCGAAATTAGTCATGTTCTTAACAACAGCTTTGTGCTTGCTTCCGATAGGATAGCGCTCAGCGATGTTTTTCCATGGATCAGGAGTAAGTTGTTTGATACCAAGGCTCATTTTACGCTCGTTACGATCTAATGTCAATACCTGAGCTTCAACTTCATCTCCAACTTTCAGGAATTCCTGAGGGTTACGAAGGTTTTGAGACCATGACATTTCAGATACGTGAATCAGACCCTCAACACCAGGGGTGATTTCAAGGAATGCTCCGTAATCTGCAACAGTAACAATTCTGCCTTTTACTTTAGAACCTACTTCAAGAGCAGCATCTAAAGCTTCCCAAGGATGTGGAGTTAATTGTTTTAAACCTAATGCGATACGCTTTTTCTCGTCATCAAAGTCTAAAACTACCACATTGATCTTCTGATCAAGGGTTAATACTTCACGTGGATGCTCGATACGACCCCATGAAATATCAGTTATGTGTAATAAACCGTCTACGCCGCCAAGGTCGATGAACACACCGAAGTCAGTGATGTTCTTAACTGTACCCTCAAGTACTTGTCCTTTTTCAAGTTTGGCAACGATTTCAGTTTTTTGATTTTCTAAATCGTCTTCAATCAGCACTTTGTGTGATACAACAACATTCTTGAATTCGTGATTGATTTTAACAACCTTGAATTCCATTGTTTTACCAACATAAATGTCATAATCGCGGATAGGCTTGATGTCGATCTGAGATCCCGGAAGGAAAGCTTCAACACCCATAATATCTACAATTAAACCACCTTTAGTACGGCTCTTAACAAAACCAGTGATGATCTTGTCCTGATCCAGTGCTTCATTGATGGTTTCCCATGAACGCTGAGTTTTTGCACGCTTACGGGATAATACCAACTGTCCGTTAGCATCTTCCTGTGATTCAACAAATACATCAACGGTATCACCTACCTTAAGGTCAGGTGTATCACGGAATTCTGATAATGATACCAAACCATCAGATTTAAATCCGATGTTTAATACCACATCTTTGTTGTTGATTGATACAACAATACCCGAGATGATCTCGCCTTTGTTGATCGAATTGAAAGTTCCGGCATACAATTCTTCTAACTTTTCACGGTCAGCAGCGCTGTAGTTTCCGAAACCCTTATCATCCGCATCCCAGTCGAAATCGCCGGAAGGGGTGATTAAAGTTTTTGATTTGATCTCTTCGATCGACACTGAATCAGCTTCTGACTCAATGGTTTCTTTTTGTTTAACCGTAGTGGTTTCTTCGCCCTGTAGTTCTGCCTGTTTAGCAGTCAACTCTTTTTCGGCTTCTAGTTTTTTGGCCATTAATTAATTTATCTCCTTTTTCCAATTATTAAATTGGACTGCAAAGGTAGAAAATTAGATTTTTAATAAAAAACATTTCTGCGCTTTATTTTTTCTTTCATTGAGGCCGGAACTGTCTGATAATAATTGCTTTAATCAGCTTAATTTGTGATAAAGGGGGCATCAGTACGTTGCAACGATAATAATAAGGGTGTTTTCCCTGGAATTAAAACTTTGCTTTTGACAGGATATCTAAGAATCAGAGAATTACAAAGCCCCTGCATTAAGGGGGAAACCCCGCGGTTTGATTGTATTATTTATACTGGTTATATGCTCCGGTCCTTTAACAAAGGCTTTAAATGCGATAATACAAATTCCAGTTGTTGCTCCTGATTAATGTGCGAATTGTCGAGCACAATAGCATCAGGGGCCTGAATCAGCGGACTTTCGGCCCTGGTAGTGTCCTGATAATCTCTGAATGCCAGATTGTCAAATATCTCCTCCAGTTTTACATTTTCACCTTTTGCAATCAGTTCATCATATCTTCTGGCAGCTCTGATTTCAGGATCGGCAGTCATGAATAATTTAAGATCGGCATCAGGGAAAACCACAGTGCCAATATCGCGGCCATCCATGACAATATTTCCTGATCTGCCCATTCTTTGTTGCTGCTTTACCATTTCCACTCTTACGGCTTTAATGGCGCTCACTGTACTTACTTTTTCAGCTACCGGCATTTGTCTTATTTCTTCTGAAACGTCTTCATCATTCAGGGTGATAAGCGTTTGGCCGTCTTTAGTCTGAAAATTCAGGTGAATATTCCTTAAAGCATTGTCAACGGCTTCAGCATCGTTCAGGTCAATATTATTCCTTAAAAAGTAAAGGGTAACAGCACGGTACATCGCACCGCTGTCGATATAAATAAAATCAAGTTTTTTTGCCAGGGCTTTTGCCACTGTACTTTTTCCGCAGGACGAGAAGCCATCAATGGCTATTATGATGTTATTTTTCATCGCCGTAAAAATAGGATTTGCTTTCTATTTAGCTGTTAAGGAATATGATTTTATTTATATCAGGCTTATCTGAAGCATGAACTTAAATTTCTTAATTTCAAATATGCAAATCCGAAAAGAAGATTTAATCAGAGAACTTGTGTTCCGCACTTCCAGAAGTGGTGGGAAAGGTGGTCAGCATGTTAATAAGGTATCCAGCAAAGTAGAACTGAATTTTAATGTGCGTAACTCAGGCTTGTTTACTGATCAGCAAAAAGTATTGATCATTGAGAAACTCGCAGGGCGTATTAATTCTGATGGTGTGCTGCAGGTAGTTACAGAAGAGGAGAGAAGTCAGTACCGTAATAAAGAAAGGGGGATTGAAAAATTACTTTTAATTCTTCAAAATGCTTTATACCGGCCCGCTTTAAGAAAGCCAACTAAACCTAAACGTGCAGATGTAGAGAACAGATTGAGAGCAAAACAACTAAATGCCCTTAAAAAGATCAGCAGGAGGGATTTCTTTAAAGATTGATGCCTTAATTCTTATTAAATCTGTAGTAAACCGTTAATGAACCATACTGATGTGGTTTTGCAATGCTCTTTACTTCCCTTGATTTAAATATGATTGAGAAATCCCCTGTCCATCGGTTTCGGGAGTAAATAATTCCTGCCTGCTGGCTGAAGACAAAAGGTTTTACATCATAAACCACTGGTCCTTTATCTGCCCTGAACATTCCGCCTTCTATAGTAGCATCATAGGCAATGAAATGAAACATTGGTTTAGCATAGAAGAAAAACTCCCTGTCATTTTCAGGTTTTGATACTGACTTGTTAGAAATTGTGCTTTGGGTACTTGCTGAGTTAAAGAGCTGATTTATTGTTCCGCTTCGGAAAAGAAAACCGGCGCCGGCTCCTGCAAAAGTATTTCCACCATTGATATATGAGCTTAGCGTGAAATCTGTATTTCCGGACGGAAATCTTTTGAGTAAATTATTGTATTCCAGTGTTGAGTTTATTCCGGCTTCATTGTTTACCTGCCATTGCCAGCCATTAATCTCATAAAAACCAACTGTATTGTGTAAAAGCTCCTGTGCCTCTTTCCCCTTTGCTGCAGGTCCGATTGTTCCTGCCTGCAGACTGATTTTCAGACTGCTTTCTGAATTATATAGTAAATTGACATTCCCGCCTGCGTAAAGGTAGGCAGCAAACGGACGGTCAACAAAAGCAATGTTATTAATATTGCCCGTTTGGGGATTGTACATCTTCTGGCCTGCTTCAATTTCCCAGATCACTTTATTGAGTTTTTCGTTTTTAAATTCAGACTGATCCATTGCAGATCTGAAATTTAAAAACAAGCCATTGGTATAATACCGGTCCTGACCATATGCCAGATAGGAGTCATTTTCGCTTCTGAAACTGAATTCGCTTTTATAACTATCAGATTGAGCCTTTGTAGTGAAATATGAAAAACATAAGGTAGCTGATAACAATAAGATTGTTTTTTTCATTCAATTGATGAGTGTAGAATAGTTAGCAGGAAATAACTCCCGGCAAAATCGCATTTTTTTCAGGATTAAAAACTGTATCCTAAACTTAATCCGGCGTAGTATGGAATAAAAAAGTCCTTGTTGAATACCGGAGTGAGACCAGCTCTCAGTGAAAATCCGCCATCTGAGGGCTGCAATCTGTATGAAAAGCTCATTGTGCCAATGATATTACTTTGATTATCATTGAACACAATAGAATTTTCATTCCCCCCGGTGGCTATAAGTGTGGCTCCAAGACCCATTTCAAAAAAATGCTTCCCTTTACCTAAAAGATAATTCAGTGACAGGGGTACAGTAGTAGCGTTATCGCCGTCTATAGCAACATAGCCTATTCCGGCTCTGCCACCGAGCCCATCCCGTCGATTGGAAAAACGCGTATCGTAATTGGCGGTAAACAATAATCCCTGGCCACCCAGCTCAACAAATATATTTTGAGCCCGCTTTTCAGGTCCCGAAGATTCCGATCTGCTTTCCTGTCCTTTTGCGCTATTTATGAGTAAAGAGCAAAGGACTAATAATGATGTAATTCTGGGTTTCATATTCTGAGTTTTAGATAGGTGTGTATTTAAAATTAAGAATATTTCAGGAGTTTAAATCAAATTAATGAATCTCAGCAGATGTACTTTTTACAGAAACATCTATTGCGTCTTTAACTTTGTCTTTACTCAATGCGAGCTCAATTACTTCCTTCATTTCAGTTACGTAATAGAAATTAAGGTCTTTTATATAATCTTCCTTGATCTCCATTATATCTTTTCTGTTTGATTTTGAAAGAATAATCTCTTTGATATTGGCTCGCTTAGCCGCCAGAATTTTTTCTTTTATTCCTCCAACAGGCAATACTTTACCACGAAGTGTAATTTCTCCTGTCATTGCCAGATGAGGTTTCACTTTCCGCTGAGTAAATGCAGATGTCAGGGCGGTTAACATGGTTATACCTGCAGACGGACCATCTTTCGGGGTTGCTCCGGCAGGAACATGCACATGTACGTCCCACTGATCAAATAATCTGTAGTCAATATTAAATTTGGATGCATTGGCACGCAGGTAAGCCATGGCTATGGTGGCAGATTCTTTCATTACATCACCCAGATTACCGGTAAGAGATAATTTACCTTTTCCCGGACTCAAACTTGCTTCAATAAAGAGTATATCTCCTCCAACCTGGGTCCATGCCAGACCGGTAACTACTCCGGCAACTTCATTACCCTCATACAAATCCTTATCAAAAATCGGCGGACCCAGAATAGTTTCCACATCATCCTTGCTCAGGGAAGGATTGTATTCTTTATCCATGGCGATTTTTGTTGCTACTCCGCGTACCAGAGATCCTATCTTTTTTTCAAGTCCCCTGACACCGGATTCACGGGTATAGTCCTCGATTACTTTTTCAATAACATTTGCTTTAAGAGAAATATCTTTAGTCTTTATACCGTGTTGTTCCCTTTGTTTAGGAAGCAGATGCTGTTTTGCGATTTCTACTTTTTCTTCAATAGTATAGCCATTCACCTCGATAATTTCCATTCTGTCGAGTAGGGCAGGCTGAATAGTGCTCAGTGAATTTGCTGTTGCAATAAACATCACTCCGGAAAGGTCATAGTCAACTTCTACATAATGATCATAGAATGCATTATTTTGTTCCGGATCAAGTACCTCAAGCAGGGCTGAGGATGGATCGCCTCTGAAATCATTACCTACTTTATCTATTTCATCCAGTACAAAAACAGGATTTGATGTTCCAGCCTTTTTGATCGACTGGATGATTCTTCCAGGCATTGCACCAATGTATGTTTTGCGGTGTCCTCTGATTTCTGCTTCATCACGGATGCCCCCCAGTGCCATACGTACATATTTTCTTCCAAGAGCTTTGGCAATTGATTTACCCAAAGATGTTTTACCAACTCCCGGAGGGCCCACCAGACACAGGATAGGAGCCTTCATGTTATGCTTTAGCTTAAGTACAGCAAGGTATTCAATGATACGCTGCTTGACTTTCTCCAGTCCGTAATGATCTTTTGCCAGAATTTTTTCTGCCCGTTTCAGGTCAAAATTATCTTTTGTGAATTCATTCCATGGAAGATCAAGAAGTAACTCAAGGTAATTGATTTGAATTGAATAGTCGGCAGCTGCCGGGTTCATTCTCGATAATTTTTCGATTTCTTTATTGAAATGGTCTGCAACATCTTTGCTCCATTTTTTTTCTGAGGCTCTGAACCTCAGGTTTTCAATTTCAAGGTCAGGAGAGTTGCCGCCAAGCTCTTCCTGAATAGTTTTCAATTGCTGGTTAAGGAAATAGTCTCTTTGCTGCTTATCAAGGTCGACCCTGACTTTGGACTGAATCTGGTTTTTCAGCTCCTGCATCTGCAGCTCTTGTGTCAGGTGCTCCAGTACCATTTTAGCACGTTCCGGAAGATTGGCAACTTCAAGCATTTGCTGTTTGGCTGCCACATCAGCATTCATATTTGATGAAATGAAATTGATCAGGAATGATGCGCTTTCAATATTTTTAATAGCTATTCCAGCCTCACTTGGTATATTCGGAGAGAGTTGAATAATCTGCATGGCCATTTCCTTAATAGATGCCATGAGTGCTTTGAACTCCTTGTCAGGCTTTGGGCGTACCTCTTCAAATTTTTGTATCGATGCCTTAATATAAGGATCGTTCTGTATTTCTTCCTGCAGTCTGAACCTTTGTTTACCCTGGATAATTACAGTGGTATTGCCGTCAGGCATCTGCAGCATTTTGATAATCAGCGCTACCGTTCCTACCTGGTTAAGTTGCTCAAATGTTGGGTCTTCAATACCTACATCGCGCTGAGAAACCACTCCGATGATTCTGTCACCACGGTATGCATCTTTAATCAGCTTTATGCTTTTATCTCTGCCTACCGTAATAGGAATAACCACTCCCGGAAATAATACAGTGTTTCGTAATGGAAGAATCGACAAAATGTCGGGTGTTTCCTCATTGTTCATTTCCTCTTCATCTTCTTGCGACATCAGTGGAAAGAACTCAGAATCTTCATTAATTAGGGGTATTGCGCGATTAAAATCAAAGTTATCGTAGTTATTCATCTATATCTCTTATAACGTCATTATGACAGTTGAATTTATTCAAGGCAGCTAAAAATAGCTTCAGCAATAGATTGCAAGCCATGTGCCAATTCAAATTCTACTTTAATTTAGGCAGATAATAATTAAAATACCGACAATTCTGCTGACACAAGAATTGATCAGGGCTTCAATGGTAAGATTAGCTCTGATTATTAAACTTCGCAAAATCGGGTTTTGATTTTCATTCTTTTCTTTATTTTGTACATTTAAAATAATTATGGTCTGAGTACCGTTCTTATATCGATATTAATTTGTTACAAATTTCAAATGAGATCAATTTCAGGTTTTTTAGTTATCCTTTGTGCTGCGAATATAGCTTTCGCACAGACGTCTTATCATAAAATGGGCCAGAAGGCCCTGATTGACGGTAATTTTAAATTAGCTGTTACTAATCTTGAAAAAGCTATGGCTGTTGATACGAGCGATGTAAATACCCTTTACATGCTTGGTTATTCTTATTATCATTCATCTGCGTACAAAGAGGCTGTAACTACTTTTAACAGAGTAATTAACTTAAAGCCAAATGATAATAGTGCCTATTATTACAGAGGTAAGGCCAGAAATATTATGGCAAATGAAACTAAAGGGATAACTTATGCTGATCGTGAAAAGTTGCTTTTATTTGCTATAAAGGATTTTTCAAAAGCCATTGAACTGAATCAGGATGATGTTAAATTGTATCAGAACCGGGCTGTAGCATACAGAGATTATGGGGTACTTAAAGGACAGAAAATTCCAAATTTTTATGACAAAGGAAAAGCTACCAGCTCCTTCAGGTCATGTATTGCTGATTTTGAAAAGGTTCTTTCATTTACACCTGACAGAAGAGATGTCATTACCCAGTTGGCTGATGCTAAAGTATATCTCCAGAATCTTAAATAAAATTTCAGGACCCGGGTTTAACCGGGTTTTTTTATAATATTGCCGCAACAGTACTTCCTATCTCAATGCTCAAATCCATTCGAAAATTTGAAAACCTTCATATTGCATGCTGGCTGATTAAGGATACATTCTGGGTGATGGATCTTCAGATTCCAGGAATCATCATGATATTTCCGACACTCTTTCTTGCTTTTTTTATCACCTTCAGGTTCAGGAAGGTGATTTCAGAGCTCTTTCATAATCTGGCCGTTTGTTTCTGGATCATGGCCAATGCGATATGGATGATTGGTGAGTTCTTTTTTAATGATACTCTGCGTCCGTACTCAATTGTGTTTTTTGTATCCGGACTGGCTGTATTGGCCTGGTATTATCTGTTTCAGAGCAGAAAAGTTGAAGCCGACTCGGGTGAGTAAGAGATAGAAGGATTTGGCAGGCAGATCAGCGAATTAAACTCCCCCTGATTTCAAACCTGTTTTTGCCGAGAAAAATTACCTTTTGATCTTTGATAATGGAGTAAACCGAATCCGGGATATAGGTCAAAACTTCATCGGTTTTATAAAGGTTGTTTTTTGTCCGGTTTCTTATCTGAAGATAGACTATTTCTTTGTTTTTGTTTTGTCTGGTAATAATGAGTCTTGTTCTGAGAGTTGAATCAAGTGCAAGAAATTCAGTGTTTTCCGCTTTTTTTATCACGCTATAACTATCCTGCCAGGCAGTTTTGTTGATATCAGATTCGCTGAACAGAGCCAGTTCATCTTCCCAGTTCACTTCGAGGTTTGTCAATGATTCGGAAATGCCGTTCTGCATTACTGTTTTATTGACACGGGTATTGGATTTGCTGAGCCTGCTCACTTCAGATTCAACAAATCCTTTAATATCTGCATAATGTTTTTGGGATGATTTTACTTCAGGTTCGGAACAGGAGTATATCCAAAAAGAAAGTAAAAATAAGACACCGATTCTCATCAGGATACCAGTATTTCTCCGTTCATTATCTCAGGGACTTCAATATTCATGATTTTCAGAATAGTAGGGGCTACGTCTCCCAGTTTACCATCCCGAATATGCTTGAAATCTTTATCGATCAAAATACAAGGCACCAGATTAGTGGTATGTGCGGTATTTGGAGACCCGTCGGGATTGATCATATAATCTGCATTGCCATGATCTGCAAGAATAATAAAGGAGTAGCCATTCTTAAGACCACACTCTACCACTTTTTGAAGACATTTGTCGACAGTTTCAACGGCTTTAACTACAGCACTGAAAACGCCCGTATGACCAACCATGTCAGGATTGGCAAAATTAAGGCATACAAAATCAGGCCATCCTTTTTCCAGTTCAGGACAAATGGCATCGGCAATTTCTACAGCGCTCATTTCAGGTTGCAGGTCGTAGGTAGCAACTTTGGGTGAAGGGATCAGAATTCTTTTCTCATTTTCAAATTCTTTTTCTCTTCCACCTGAAAAGAAAAAGGTTACATGCGGATATTTTTCTGTTTCAGCAATCCTGATCTGTTTTTTATTATTCTGCTCAAGCACTGCACCTAAGGTATCATTCAGGTCATCTTTAGTAAATACAACATGTACCTTTTTGAAGGTTTCGTCATAGGTGGTCATGGTTACATAGTACAGATCCAGTGGTTTCATCTGATACTCTGGGAATGCCTGCTGAGTAAGTACGGCAGTAATTTCACGACCACGGTCTGTTCTGAAATTAAAACAGATTACTACATCACCTTCCTCAATTTTCCCAACAGGGATTCCGTCATTGTCAATCCTGACAATCGGTTCTATAAACTCATCGCTTACACCGGCATCGTACGAATTTTGAATGCTCTCAGAGATGTCGTTACTCGGTTTTCCGGTACCATTTACCATAAGGTCATAAGCCAGCTTAACACGCTCCCAGCGGTTATCTCTGTCCATGGCATAATAACGACCGATAGCGGAGGCAATTATACCCGTCGAATGCTGCAAATGATCCTCTAACTCAAGCACGAACTGGAGTCCCGAATTTGGATCGGTATCGCGTCCATCCATAAAAGCATGAATAAATACATTCTTTACCTGATTGGCTTTGGCAGCATCACAGAGACCTTTAAGATGATCAATATGAGAATGCACCCCGCCATTGGATAAGAGTCCGATAAAATGGACATTTTTGTTCGAACTCAGTGCATGTTGGAATGCTGCTTTTAGTACAGGGTGGTTTTCCAGCTCATTTTCTCTGACAGCTTTATTTATCCTTCCCAGTTCCTGGTAAATTACCCTGCCGGCGCCAAGATTCATATGTCCAACTTCAGAATTACCCATCTGACCTGCCGGTAAACCAACAGCTTCGCCTGAAGCCTCAAGCTTTGAATTAGGGTATTTTTGAATCAGCTGATCAAAAAAAGGAGTGTCAGCTACACTAACTGCATCAGATTTGTCATGTTTCCCGTAGCCCCAGCCATCGAGAATAAGAAGAATTGCTTTTTTATTTTCCACAACACAAATATACGAGGCTGTTTAAAATTATAGGCATTTTTTGTATTATGGCATAATATTAGCTTTGTGTGATACTGTATATGGGAACAAAAATCTTTCTTACTATAATTACGGGTCTGAATTTATTATTTTATTCAGAATTCCAGCAAAAGGATGCTTTTGATACCTTGTCAGCGCATTTTAAAAGTTCAGGAAGCAAAGAGATTGCTGCCTATTTCTCACCTCTGATTGAGATGAATATCCTTTCAGATGAAAATGAGTATTCAAAAGCACAGGCTGAATTGATTCTTCGCGATTTTTTTCTCAGAAATAAACCGGTATCAGTCAAAATAATACACAGGCTGAGTTCTAACCCAAATTTCAGATTTGCTGTGCTGTCCTATCAAACAGACAAAGACAGGTTCAGGGTGTCTGTTTCAATGTCCAGAGAAGGGGAAAGGTTCCTCATCAAGGTGATCAGAATAGAATACGATAAAGAGTAATTTTTATTGAGAAGTATTTCTATTTTTGGGCACAGCCAATTTAGATGAATTTAGACAGATCAAAACTGGAGCCTTTTATCAGGCTAGCTCTTGCTGAGGATGTTGGTGACGGAGATCATACTTCATTATCTACTATACCCGAAGGTACTGAAGGAAAGGCCAGATTACTGGTTAAGGATTTTGGGGTAATTGCCGGAATTGAGGTAGCAAAGGAGATATTCAGGATAGTTGATCCTCAGCTGAAAACAGAAATTCTGATCCATGACGGGGAAGCCGTGAAGACAGGAGATATCGCATTTTATGTAGAGGGCAGTGTGCATTCTATACTTATTGCAGAGCGTCTTGTTTTAAACATTATGCAAAGAATGAGTGGTATTGCCAGTACCACAAACAGAATTGTAAAGCTCCTTGAAGGAACAGGAACCAAAGTTCTTGATACCCGGAAAACTACTCCCGGATTACGTTATCTCGAAAAATTAGCAGTCAGGATCGGAGGAGGGGTTAATCACCGAATCGGTTTATATGATATGATCCTGATTAAGGATAATCATGTAGATTATGCCGGAGGTATATCAAATGCAATCCGCTCAGCAAAAAAATATTTGAAAGAAAAGCAGATTGACATTCAGATTGAGATAGAGGTCAGAAACCTCAACGAGTTAAAAGAAGTTATTGAAAATGGAGGGGTGGATAGGATCTTACTTGACAATTTCAGTTTTGCTGCCCTTAAGGAGGCCGTTGCATTGGTGAATGGAGCTTTTGTTACAGAAGCTTCGGGGGGGATTACAGAGGAAAATGTACTGGAATATGCTAAGTGTGGTGTTGATTATGTATCTATGGGTGCGCTCACTCACTCTGTTAAGAGTCTAGATATGAGCTTAAAGGCTATTAAATCCTGATTTAATTAAGATTTTGGCGTTTGGAATTAGTATAATTGCATCTGCATGATTTCAGTCTATTCACTTTCTGCCTTGATTCTTGCTTATCTGTTTGGTTCTGTCCCAACTGCGGTTTGGATTGGCCAGGCCTTTTATGGCATAGATGTGCGTGAATATGGAAGCGGTAATGCCGGGGCCACCAATACCTTCAGAGTACTTGGTAAAAAGGCAGGGATAGCAGTAATGGTTCTGGATATTCTGAAGGGCTATACTGCTACCAATCTTGCTTATCTGATTGGTCTGTCAGTCACAGGTCCGCAGAATTCTGTACAGTTTGTAAACTATCAGCTTGCTCTTGGAATTACTGCTGTAATGGGGCATCTTTTTCCTGTTTTTGCCGGATTCAGAGGGGGTAAGGGCATAGCAACTTTGTTCGGAATGATTCTGGCTGTACATCCTCCTGCTGCACTTCTTTGTGTTGCCGCATTTGTGCTGGTTCTGCTCATTACAAAATATGTTTCGCTAAGCTCAATTATTGCCGGATTTACTTTCCCGCTTAGTATTATATTTATTTTTCATTCATCTATTCGTTCTGTTGTACTTTATGGGATGTGTATTTGCATATTGATTCTGGTTACTCACCAAAAAAATATAGAGCGTCTGATAAAGGGCAAAGAATCCAAAGCGAATCTTTTTAAAAGAAAAAATCTCCAAAATTAGTTTCAGTTATATGAAAAATCTGGTCATTTACGGTGCATTAATTGTGAATGTGCTGATGTCTTCCTGTTCTCAGGTGCCTTTAACTGGCCGAAGTCAGTTAAGTCTTGTAGATGATTCTGCTTTACAGGCAGAATCAGTGAAGGCATACAATAGTTTTTTATCTGATCCTTCCACAAAAGCTATTACTGCAGGTAAGGATGCTCAAAGTGTTCAAGCTGTCGGGAATAAGCTTGCTGCAGCTATAAATCGTTACCTGAAGGCCAATGGTTATGGTAATAAATATGATTATGATTACAGGTTTACCCTTGTAAAGAGTGATGAGATTAACGCCTGGTGTATGCCCGGAGGAAAAGTGGCTGTATACTCCGGGATATTGAATGTTACTAATGGGGATGCCGGACTTGCAACTGTAATGGGGCATGAAATTGCACATGCCATAGCACAGCATGCAGCAGAGAGGTATTCCCAAATGACTATTGCCCAGACAGGAGGGAGTTTGGTGGGTGCTGCAGTAGGAAACAAGTCGCAGGCCACTCAGCAGATGGTATCTAAATTATACGGTATAGGCGGGCAATTGGCTATTTTGAAATATTCCCGGAATCAGGAAAGTGAAGCAGACCGTTTGGGACTGATTTTTATGGCAATGGCAGGGTATAATCCGGATAGTGCAGTTGCATTCTGGGAACGTATGGCTGCAGCAAAGCAGGGTAACGGAGCAAGTCCTGAATTTTTAAGTTCTCACCCGAGTGATGCTACAAGAATCGCTTCAATTAAAAAGTTATTACCTGAAGCCCGTCAGTTTTATACCGGGGCCAGAGTTAAGTAATTCAGCTTTGGCTGAGCACTTTGGTTATTGCCTTTCCTTTAAGAACACATTCTTCGTATTCCTTTACGGGATCAGAATCCAGAGTTATTGCACTGCCGGTATGGAAAGACAGGTAGTTTAATGATGAGTTATAGAGGATCGTTCTGATCACTACATTGAAATCGAAATCTCCATCAGGAGAGAAGTAGCCCACGGCTCCCGAATATATCCCCCGTTTACTCCGTTCATATTGATCAGCCAGTTGCATGGCTCTGATCTTAGGAGCTCCGGTCATTGACCCCATTGGAAATGTATTTGCGATGATGTCTGCATTGGAAAGGTCTTCCCGTGCTTCACATACTATTGTTGATATCAGCTGATGAACTTGCTTGAAACTGTATATACCGAATAATTCCTCAACTCTGACACTTCCCTGTTTTGCACTTTTTGTCAGGTCATTTCTCACAAGGTCAACAATCATCACATTTTCAGCGCGTTCTTTTTCATCATTCAGCAACTGTTCTTTCTGGATTTCATCTATTTTCCTGTTAGCATTTCTGGATGTGGTACCCTTTATTGGCTGGCTGATGAGTTTATTCTTTTTGCGGCTTAGAAAGCGTTCGGGAGTGGCAGAAATAATATAAAGGTCATTAAGTCTGAAAAAATTGGCAAATGGGGTGGGAGAAAGGTTGTTTAGCCTGATAAATAATTCCAGAGGGTCAATCTGTACATTTTCTGCATAAAACTCCTGACAGAAGTTGATTTCATAGATATCGCCCCTTTGAATATGCTTTTGGATCTCTTCAACTGTATGAATATACTCTTCCCGGGTAAATCTGCTTTTAATTACCGGTTTTAAATGCGTGGAGCCGGAGTTATGAATGTTAAAATTGTTAACAGACTGCCAGACCGAATCAGGATTGTCGCTGTAAATTTTAATGATATTCCCGCTTATGATCAGCAAATGCTCGGGAAGGAAGAAATGTATATCCGGAAATTTTAAGTGGTCGGGGTTTTTAGAGCGGAGGTTCTCAATTTCATTTTTCAGATCGTAAGAGAAGAAGCCGGGAATATACCCGGCTTCCGATTTTAAAAATTCTTTCAGTTTACTGAAAGAATCCTGACCGTAATTGCTAATCTCCTTTTTTGCTCCCGCACCTATCAAAACATCGAATGCAGAATAAGGATCAGAATAATGATTTGAGTCAAAATAGCAGGCACTGGTAAAAGTATTTGCCCAATGCAAAGCTTTTAGTTTGAATGTATCCTGATTATCAGTATTAAAAACTTTTAACATAGATACAATAAATCAAAACCAGGCTAAAATCTAAGTTCTTCCTGTTTTAGCAGAGGGTTAAAGTTTGTACGCGGTCAGGACCAACAGAAAGATATTTGATTGGCACTCCCAGGTGTTTTTCCAGATAAGTGATATAGTTCTTTAATTTCTCAGGGATCTGATTAATCTCACGAATACCGGTCAGATCTTCATTCCAACCCGGAATAGGCTCAAATACCGGTTCTGCTTTGATTGCATTAATGTCATAAGGCATATAATCAATCACTTCGCCATCATATTTGTAATGAGTACATGCATAGATTGTTTCAAAGCCACTTAATACGTCAGCTTTGGTCATTACCATCTCTGTAACACCATTCAGCATAATTGCATATTTCAATGCCGGAAGATCTATCCATCCACAGCGACGCGGGCGACCGGTTGTGGCACCAAATTCGTGACCGATTTTTCTTAGTTCTTCACCGGTTTCATCTTCAAGTTCGGTAGGGAAAGGCCCGCTTCCAACACGTGTACAATAGGCTTTAAAAATGCCTATAACACTTCCAATACTTCTTGGGGCAACTCCTAAACCGGTACAAGCTCCTGCTGTGGTGGTGTTTGAAGAAGTAACAAATGGATATGAACCAAAATCAACATCCAGCATAGTTCCCTGAGCACCTTCTGCCAGAACTTTCTTTCCTTCTCTAAGGTATTGATTAACAAAATGTTCGCTATCTACCTGAGGGATGGTTTTAAGAAGTTCAACGGCTTCAAAAAATGCAGCTTCTTTTTCTGAATAATCAGGAATTTCACCGTAGTGAGAAAGAATTGAGCGATGCTTGTTTACCAATCGGTTATAACGCTCGCGGAAGTCGCTAAGCATGGTATCGCCAACTCTTAAGCCATTTCTTCCGGTCTTATCCATGTATGTTGGACCAATACCTTTCAAAGTTGAACCGATCTTAGAGGCGCCCATATTACTTTCAGATGCAGCATCCAGTAGCTGATGCGTAGGCAGAATAAGGTGAGCCTTACGTGCAATCACCATTTTTTTACGTGCAACAGGATCAAATCCGTTTTTCCTCAGGTTATCAAGCTCTCTTTTCAGAATGATAGGGTCAATCACTACACCATTCCCGATCAGGTTCATGGCTTTATCGTTGAAAATTCCTGAGGGAATAGTATTCAATACATATTTTTGATTGTCAAATTCAAGTGTATGACCTGCGTTTGGCCCACCCTGAAAACGGGCGATCAAGTCATATTCCGGACTTAATACATCAACAATTTTTCCTTTTCCTTCGTCGCCCCACTGGAGGCCTAACAATACGTCAACAGTCATGATTTAATACAGGGTAAGTATATTGATTTTAATTTTTATTAACATAAGAATCGCAGGCTCCGTCTTTCAGGCGGGTGCAATTGCCATATAAATTCAGGGAATGATGTTTGATGTCGAATTTTAAAATATCGCCCATCATACTTTGTATTTGTTGTATGCGGGGATCGCAGAACTCCACAACTTTGCCGCAATCGATGCAAATAATATGATCATGCTGTTTATAACCATAGGATTTTTCAAATTGCGCCATGTTTTTGCCAAACTGGTGTTTGGTAACTAAGTCGCAGGAAACCAATAGTTCAAGAGTATTATAAACAGTGGCACGGCTTACCCTGTATTTCTTGTTTTTCATGTGAATATAAAGTGATTCCACATCAAAATGGTCATTACGGGAATAAATTTCTTCCAGAATTGCATAACGCTCCGGGGTTTTACGGAGGTTTTTATTCTCAAGATAAGCCTCAAAAATTTTTATTACCAGTGCAATAGTGTCTGTTCCGGACATAGTGTTTTAAAATAACGCCCAAATTTATCCAAAAAATAAGAATATTCAGTATTTAATTCAGGAAGCCTTAACTATATCGTCATTATTTGAGTCAAAACGGGTTACAGAGCTTACCCCGGCAACGTCTTTTAGCTTACTGATCAGGTTGTCAAGGTGTTTTGTATTATTTACATATACCATAATTGAGCCCTCAAAAATGCCATCATTAGTGTCAACAGTTATAGATCTCATATTTACTTTAAAGTCATTTGAAATTACCGTGGTAATTTTATTGATGAGTCCTACTTCATCAATGCCTGTAATGTGTAATCCTGTTAGAAAGGCCAGCTCTTTTTGAGAATTCCACCGGGCTTTTACAATTCTGTACCCATAGTTTGCCATGAGTTTAGCCGCATTCGGACAGTTGGTGCGGTGAATTTTTATGCCGTCTCCAACTGTTACAAATCCGAAAACATCATCTCCCGGAATCGGATTACAACAGCTTGAAAGCTTATAGTCCAATTTTTGCAGATCTTCACCGATTAATAATGTATCACTGTCTGAACTCTTAACTTTTTTGATCAGCAGATCATTATAAGCCGGTTCAATTTTTTCAGGTTTGTTTTCAACAACTTTTTCAGATGCAACGAATTCTTTAAGTTGTTTAATATCAATTTTCCCCTGTGCAACATTAAAGAAAAGATCAAGAGTGGTTGGCAGTTTAAAATAGTAACTGAGTTTATACAGATTATCTGTATTGTAGGTAATTTTTAATGATTTAAGTTTTCTTTCAAGAATTTCTTTGCCTTGCTCTGCAATCTTTCTTTTCTCTTCTTTCAGCGAGGATTTAATCTTTGATTTTGCTTTGGCGGTAACTACAAAACTCAGCCAGTCTTCTTTTGGCGATTGTTTGCTTGAAGTGATGATCTCAACCTGATCACCGTTCTGTAATTTATGGGAAAGGGGTACCAGTTTGTGATTAACCTTTGCCCCAATACAGCTTGCCCCAATATCCGTATGTATTTCAAAGGCAAAGTCGAGAGCTGTCGCATTTACAGGGAGCTGAATCAATGCTCCTTTGGGAGTAAAAATGAAAATCTCATCAGAGAAAAGATTCATTTTGAAATCATCCAGAAAGTCGAGCGCATTGGCTTCCGGATTGCTGAGTAATTCGCGAACTTTATGTATCCATTGATCCAGTCCGCTATCGGTATTCGGTTCTTCTTTATATTTCCAGTGTGCTGCGAACCCTTTTTCAGCAATTTCATTCATCCGGTTTGTGCGAATCTGTACTTCAACCCATTGACCTCTCGGACCCATTACTGTGGTATGCAATGATTCGTAACCATTGGCACGCGGGGAAGATATCCAGTCGCGTAAACGATCAGGGTTCGGGTGATATAGATCGGTAACAATGGAATATGCTTTCCAGCAGTCGGCTTTTTCGTTTTCCGGTTTACTGTTCAGGATAATCCGAATGGCAAAGAGATCATACACCTCATCGAATGGGATGTTTTTCTTGCGCATTTTAGACCATATCGAATGAATGGATTTGGGTCTTCCGTAAACGTCCGCTTCCAGTCCCTGTTCATTGAGAATTTCCTTAATCGGAGCAATGAAGCCTTTGATGAAATTTTCTCTTTCTGCTTTTTTCTCATTCAGCTGTTGAGCGATAAATTTATAGGTTACCGGTTCCATGTATTTCATGGAAAGATCTTCGAGCTCTGACTTAATCATGTAGAGTCCGAGTCTGTGAGCCAGAGGGGCATATAAATAAACAGTTTCGGAAGATATTTTCAGCTGCTTGTCTCTTGGCATGAAATCCATGGTTCGCATATTATGCAAACGGTCGGCAAGTTTTATGAGAATTACCCTGACATCATCTGCCAGGGTAAGCAGCATTTTTCTGAAATTTTCTGCCTGCAGAGAGCTGTTATAATCGAAAACTCCCGCAATTTTAGTCAGACCGTCAATGATCTTTGCCACTTTCTTCCCGAATTCGCGTTCAATATCTTCAAGAGTGATATCAGTATCTTCCACAACATCATGCAGGAGGGCGCAAACTATAGAAGTTGTTCCCAGACCTATTTCTTCAGCGGCAATCTGAGCAACAGCAATCGGATGATATATATAGGGTTCGCCGGATTTACGCCGCATATTCTGGTGACTCTCCAATGCCATGTCGAAGGCAAGGCGTATCATACGCTTATCACCTTTTTGCATGGTAGACTTACATGCCCTCAGTAATGCACGATACCTCTTGAGTATTTCTTTTTTCTCTGCTTCAAGATCGATCACTATTTCTTTCATCATTTAATGCAATAGCTGAAACCAAATAACGTTTGAATGTTAAAAGGGTTACATTCTGTAACTTTGAGTATTAATATATAGATTTTTTAGCTGTAAATTTGCAGATCATAAAATTATGAAATTTTTAAGGCTATCGGTAATTCTTTTATTGGCTTTGATGTCTGACATGGCATTAGCCCAGTTTAAGAACGACCCGACGGTAAAGGGGGTGAATGATACCATACGGGTTTCAATTACCAATGTGGATAATGAACTGATTCCCTGGGTTATTATCCCTGAAATTTCAATTATTGATACCCGGCTGTTCAGATCAGCCGAAGAAAAAGCCAAATTTAATCGTCTGAGATATAATGTGCTGAAGGTTCTGCCCTATGCTATGTATGCCCGAAGGAAGTATGAAGAGCTGCAGATGAATCTGGCTAATGTGAAAAGCAGGAAAGAGAAAAGGCTTATGATCAAGGCTTTTGAAGGTGAAATCAAGGATATGTTTAACAGGGAGATTAAGAATCTTACAATCACTCAGGGTGGGATTCTGATTAAACTTATTGATAGGGAAACCGGAAACAGCAGTTATGACCTTTTAAAAGACATGAAGGGAGGAATAACTGCATTTTTCTATCAGTCTATTGCCCGGATATTTGGGAATAACTTAAAAAACACCTACGATCCGCAGGAAGATCGTGATATTGAATCCATTATACAATCTTCTGGATATTACTCCTACAGCTATTTATGAATGAAAAAACAGTTTATCAGTTTTCCGTTCAGAATCTGAATGGAAGGGAAGTGGATTTGCTCGACTATAAGGGTAAGGTATTGCTTATTGTTAATATTGCATCTGAATGTGGATTTACTCCTCAACTGAAAGAGCTTGAAAATCTTTATCAGGAATTTCAGGGGCAGGACTTTGAAATTCTGGGCTTTCCATCCAATGATTTTGGAGGTCAGGAACCGCTTGAAGGCGAGGCTATCAGAGAATTCTGTAAAATGAATTTTGAGATAAGTTTTCCGATTTTTGATAAGATTCGGGTTCGCGGAACTTATGCACATCCTCTTTTTAAGTTTCTGTCAGATAAAAAACTGATCGGAAATATAGCATCCACACCAAGATGGAATTTCCATAAATACCTGATTAACAAGCACGGTGAACCTGCCGATTATTTTTATCCCTTTACAAAACCAAATTCTTCAAGAATCAGGAAGAGAATTAATAAATTGCTGAATATTATAGACGTATGAAACTAGATATACTGGTATTTGCTGTGCATCCTGATGATGCAGAACTTGGTTGTTCAGGAACAATTTTAAAGCATATTGCAGCTGGTAAAAAAGTGGGTATTGTTGATTTTACCAGGGGAGAATTAGGCACCCGCGGGACAGCGGAGACCAGAGATCAGGAATCTGTTGATTCTACCAGGATTCTGGGACTTCATGCCCGTGAAAACCTGGGAATGCGTGACGGGTTTTTCAGGAATGATGAAGAACATCAGATAAAGGTTATTCAGATGATCAGGAAATATACTCCTGAAATTGTTTTATGCAATGCTGTTCACGACCGTCACCCTGACCATGGACGGGCATCAGAGCTGGTGTATGATGCGTTTTTTCTTTCAGGCTTGCCAAAGATCAAAACCGAGCTGGATGGACAGGATCAGCAGGCATACAGACCAAGACTATTGCTTAATTATATTCAGGACAGATACATTGAACCGGATATTATCGTTGATGTTACTGAATTCTGGGATAAAAAACTGGAATGCATCCGTGCATTTAAGACTCAGTTTTTTGATCCGGATAGTGATGAACCTCAGACTTATATCTCATCTCCTGATTTTCTTAAAATAATAGAGGCCCGTTCAAGGGAATTAGGAAAGTCGATAGGCGCAGTTCATGGTGAGGGCTTTACCACTAAGAAACTGCTCGGTATCGATAATCTGTTTGATTTAAGGTGATTTT
The DNA here is from genome assembly GCF_029360775.1 of Daejeonella sp. H1SJ63. GTDB lineage: Bacteria > Bacteroidota > Bacteroidia > Sphingobacteriales > Sphingobacteriaceae > Daejeonella. The sequence goes on from NZ_JARKMZ010000041.1 coordinate 74,289, forward strand.
ATCCTGGTCTGGATTTATAATAAAATCCGGACCAGGAGATAATTCTTTTTATAAACCTGATACTACATTTTCCAGAACTTCAAGTCCGGTATCAATGTGTTCTTCTTTGATGATCAGCGCCGGTCTGAACCGTATAGATCTATCTCCGCAGCCGAGGAACATTACATTTTTTTCCATTCCCTGTTTAATGAACTTATCGCGCATCTCCTTGTTGGGAAAGTCAAACGCAGTAATTAGTCCGCGTCCTCTTACATTAGAGATTTTCTCCTGTTTTTCTGACATTTTGCGCAGACGTTCCTGAAGATAATTTCCGCATATAGTGGCATTTTCAAGCAGATTATCTTCCTCAATGACTTCAAGAATCTTTGCAGACCTGACCATGTCAACCAGATTACCTCCCCAGGTAGAATTGATACGCGATGAAACCCGGAATACGTTTGTTTCGATCTCGTCAACTTTATTTCCCACCAGAATGCCGCAAACCTGCATTTTCTTGCCGAATGCTATAATATCAGGACGGGCTTTTTCACCGAAATGCTCATGAGTCCAGAATTTACCTGACAATCCTACTCCGGTCTGTACCTCATCATAGATCAGAAAACAATCATTTTCATCGGCGATAGCTCTTACCTGTTCCAGAAACTCTTTACGCACATGGTTATCCCCACCTTCAGACTGGATTGGTTCGATGATAATGGAACAGATATCGTCTTTATTATCAGCAAAGGCCTGTCTGATCTGGGCTATTGATAAGGCTTCCCTTCTCTTTAAATCTTCATAGCTCTCATCAGTAAACGGGAATTTAATTGCCGGAACACTGACCCTTGGCCAATCGAATTTTGCAAACCACTTAGTTTTATCCGGACTGGTGTTTGTTAGGCTTAAAGTGTATCCTGTACGGCCATGAAAGGCCTTTTCAAAATGCAGGACTTTAAATCCTTTCTCTTTTGTATATCCTTTTTGGAAATTTTTTTGAACCTTCCAGTCCATAGCAACTTTAATTGCATTTTCTATCGCCAGTCCTCCGCCTGCAACAAAAAATGCATGATGGAGATAGTCTGGAATGCCTACTCTTGCAAAGGTTTCAACAAACTGAGCATATTGAGTGGTATAAATATCTGAATTTGAGGGATTGGTTAATGCTGCAAGCATGAGGTTCTTTTTGAATTCCTCATCATTTATCATTTTGGGATGATTGTACCCCAATGGAACAGAAGCGAAACATGTGAAAAAGTCTAAAAGCGTGCGGTCGTACTTTGAATCATAAATATGAACCCCGCTGCTTTTTTCCATGTCGAAAGTCAGGTCGTAACCATCGGCAAGAATATGTTTGCTTAAAGATTCCTGAACCTGTTTTGGCGATACGGTTAGTTTATACATGGTTATAGGATTAAACTCAAATTTAAGAAAAATGCTCAAATAGCGAAATAGAGGCACTTTTTCAATTTTTGACTGGAAAATCAGGTTTAAATCGTTTAAAGTTGTTTTTGGGATCAGAATGTCATTCTTCCCACCTCTGGGAGCAGTAGGAGCAGGTCTTAAAATGAGGATTAAGCAAACTTTTCTGCCATCCCTGCAATTCCTGAAAGTCCGCCGGTATGGACAGCCAGAACTTTGGAGCCAGGCTTCAATTGATTTTTAGAGATCAGATCATAAATAGCATAAAACATTTTTCCTGTATAAACAGGTTCAATCAGTATTCCTGTTGAGCTGCAAAATGTTTTGATAAAGTTGATTAATGCAGGCTCTGTTTTGGCATAGCCTCCAAAATGATATTCAGCGTAAAAGTTGAACTCCTCACTGCCTGAAAAGCTTTTTATTTCATCTTTTAGATAATCAGTACCTTTTAATACAGGAACAACATTCATTCTTGTTGGCAGTTCATTTCTTTCAATGCCGTGCAGTATACCTGCTGCAGTTGTTCCGGTTCCTGCAGCGCAGAAAATATGATCGTATACATAAGTTAACTCATCTGTCAATTCTGAGCATCCTTTCACTGCAGCTGCTCCGGCGCCACCTTCGTTTATGAAAAAAGCTGCGGGATCTTGCCTGAAGTATTTTTCAAACAATTCTTCCTTGTGCCTGTAGCTTTCGCGATCTGTGAAGATGAGTTCCATACCAAATAAGCTACATAGCATAAGTGTCTGGTTGCTGACTTCTTCTCCACGTACTATCCCGCTACTTTTAAAGCCGAACTTTGCAGCCGCGCAGGCTGTTGCAAGGAGGTGATTCGAATATGCTCCACCAAAAGTAACCAGATGCTTTTGGTCTTTTTCTGTTGCTTCCTTGAGTATATATTTTAGCTTTCTCCATTTATTCCCTGAAATAAATGGATGGATCATATCATCACGCTTGACGAACAATTCAATCTGCTTCTCTGTTAAAAGTGGACTGCTGATCTCTTCTACAGGGCTATAGATTTCAAGGTCCCTCATTGTTCTCAATACAGATTGAGTGTCAATTATTTTCCGAGACCAAAACCTATACCTCCGGTAAATGAATTGTACTCTGACATTCCGTATGAGCCATAAATCCGGAAGAAAGCCAGATTTAGCTGGAAGCCAATGTTTGCTCTGAAACCATCTAAATCAGTTTGTTTGATGTTTACCGGGTCGGTGAAGCTGGTATAGGTCTTTTGTCCCAAAAGAGTCATTCCGGTAATTACCGGGAAGTTACCTTTTAAGCCTGCATCAGTTTTGGAAGTCTGATATCCCAGACTCACAAAAGGAGTAAAAATCAGGAATCGTTTTGAAATGATTGCTTCTGTGGTGAAGCCTGAGAATTTGGCTTCAATTCTTTGATTGGATAAATCTTTCACCTGCTCGGGGCTCGCCGGGATTGCTCCTGAAGGTACCTTTACATCTAATGGTACCTGATATTGAAATTGAGTGAAACCTCCTGCAAGTGCAATATCTACAGGGAATATTTTAGTTGCCATTCCGGAAATTAATGGTAATACTTCAATCTTTAGCCCTCCTCCAAGCATTTCTATAGATCCAAAATCATTTCCCAGATTCACTTTGGGCATTGCCCTTAGAGAAATCTCGACTCCATTTGAAAGGCCTATAGAGCCCTGTACCTGAGGGGATGGGATTAAGCCTAAACCCGCGCCGTCAGGCATTGTAAAGCTTTCCAAAGCCTGATTGTTTGAGTCGTATATTGTCATTCCGGCTCTGCTGGTACTTTTTCCTGCAAACGTTGGTGTTATGACCTGTGCGGGATTGCTGGGTCTGATGTTATTCGAAAGCCCAATTTTAGTTACATCGAAATTTTCATCAATTGGCGGCACAACCGCTGCTGTTAACCCTACTCTTAGGTCGAAGCGCAGCAGATTTTTGGAATGCGCTGAATTGTTCCAGCCTGAATTTAGTCCTGTTCCTAAACCCATGAACAAAGGTTTCAGATATGCCTGAGTAAGTTTTGCAGCGTCGGCAGGACTTGATTTGATTAATCCCGAAACATCGCTTTGTGCAAATACCGGGTTGGAAAGAAGAAATACACAGGAAATAATAAAGCTTAAGAGATATGAATATTTTTTCATTTGATATTTATTTTAAGGTGCAGACAGGGTCTGATTCAATTGAGATTTTTGATCTTTCTGATTGCCAGGCTTTAACAGCAGAGCCTGAACATTTCAGAAGTAAAGTTAAACTCTTTTGCTCAAACCATGATATTAAACCAAATTAATTACGATTATACTTTATACTGAATAATCACTTCAAAGGTTTAATTTTGTTGCATGACAGATGATAATCAGGAATTAGAAGAACAGGATCTTTATGAACACCTCCGTATCATTGTAGATAAAGGCCAGTCGCTTTTACGATTGGATAAATTCCTGATTATTCGTACTGAAAATACTTCGCGGAACCGAATTCAGAATGCTATTGATGCAGGGAATGTTTTGGTGAACGATAAAGTGGTTAAGGCCAGTTACAAGGTCAAGCCTCTGGATGTTATTTCTATGGTTCTTCCTCATCCACCGCGTGATACGGAAGTTTATCCCGAGAATATTCCTCTTGATATCGTGTATGAAGATGATGATGTTATTCTGGTTAATAAACCTGCCGGAATGGTCGTACATCCGGGATTTAATAATTATTCGGGTACTTTGGTTAATGCACTGGTATATCATGCGCAGCAATTGCCTCAAATGCCAGGAAATGACGGTCGGCCCGGACTTGTACATCGCATAGATAAAGATACCTCAGGACTTTTGCTGATCAGTAAGAATGAATGGGCAATCACTTTTCTGGCTAAGCAGTTTTTTGATCACTCTATTACCCGGAAATATATAGCTCTGGTTTGGGGAGATCTGACTGAAGACGGAACAGTTACCGGTTACATCGGTCGCAGTGTAAAAGATCGCAAAGTGATGGCTGTATATGATGAAGAGAGTAAGGGTAAATGGTCGGTTACTCATTATAAAGTTCTGGAGCGCTTTAATTATGTAACTCTGATCGAATGTGAGCTTGAAACTGGTCGTACCCATCAGATCAGGGCACACATGAAGCATATAGGGCATCCTCTGTTTAATGATGGTACATATGGTGGCGACAGAATTCTAAAGGGTACCGTATTTAATAAATACAGGCAGTTTGTTGAGAATTGTTTTGAGATTTTGCCAAGACAGGCATTACATGCTAAATCACTGGGTTTTATACATCCTTCAACGCGCAAATTCATTCATTTTGAAACAGAGCTTCCTGCTGATTTTAAAGCTGTTCTTGAAAAATGGCGTAATTACATTAAAGAGAATCAATGATTAAGCAATTCATTAATTTTAATGGGGTAATAGTTCCTGCTGATCAGCAGATATTTAGTGTCAGTAACAGAGGGTTCCGTTATGGCGATGGTCTGTTTGAATCGATGCGTTATCTGAACGGAGAACTTAAATTTTCTGAATTGCATATTGACAGGATTCAAAAAGGCATGAAAGTGCTTAAACTCGACAGAAGTGCCTTGATTGATACCTGGTTTTTACGAGAGAGGGCAGAAGAGCTGATTCGCCGAAATAAGATCGGGTCTGACGGCAGATTCCGCTTAACTGTATTTCGTGATGCGGATGGTCTTTACAGTCCTGTTTCCAATAAAATGGCCTATGTGCTCGAAAGCCAGAAGCTGGAAGATAATTCATATGTACTTAATAAAAAGGGACTGATTATTGATGTTTATGATGAGGTTCCGAAACCTTTGAATATACTCTCAAACCTGAAAACCTGTAATGCTCTTGTTTATGTAATGGCCGGAATATTTAAAAACAGGAACGGTCTGGATGAGGTATTGATATTGAATCAGAATGGATTTCTGTGCGAGTCGATGAGCAGTAATGTGTTTATTGTTTACGACAGAAAGCTATATACCCCGGCATTAAATGAAGGCTGTATCGGGGGCGTTATGCGTCAGGTAGTTATACGTTTGGCGAAGGAGAATGGTATAGAGCTGATCGAAGCTCAGATCAATCCTGATATTCTCAATGAAGCCGATGAAGTATTTCTGACCAATGCCGCAAAGGGTATTCAATGGGTAATGGGTTACAATAATAAAAGATATTTTAACGAGGTTTCCCGCTTTCTGAATGAAAAGCTCAATAAGTTATAATCTTACACCTCTTAAGAATTCATCTACCTTCATTCTTTTTTTACCCTCAAGCTGTAAGTCAATAACTGAGATCCAGCCATCAGTACAGGCAAATTTCAAATATGTTTTGTTATCAGTCTGAATGGATCCTGGTTTTTGCTGATGAACTGTAATCTCGGGTATCGCTGTATAAATTTTAAGAGTCTTTTCCTGTAGTGTGCTGAACGAAGCCGGGTACGGACTTAACCCTCTGATGTGATTAAATACCTGAAGTGTTGGTTTGTTCCAGTTGATCTTGCAATCTTCCCTGAAGATTTTTGGAGCAGATTTTAACTCGTTAATGTCAATATGATCCTGCGGGGTTTCTTTATAGTCTCCGGTTTCAATGGCTTTTACTGTTTTGACAAGCAGTTTGGAGCCAATATTCATCAGTTTATCATGTAAGTCACCGGCTGTGTCATGATCTTCAATTCTCACCTTTTCAGTAAAAAGAATATCGCCGGTATCGATCTCCTGCTTCAGGAAGAAAGTGCTTACACCACTTTCTTTTTCACCATTGATAATTGCCCAGTTAATAGGTGCAGCACCTCTGTATTGCGGCAGGAGTGAAGCATGCAGATTTATTGTGCCCTTAGGAGGCATATTCCAGACGATCTCTGGTAACATCCTGAATGCAACCACAACCTGAAGGTCAGCATTAATTGAACGAAGTTCATCAAGAAAACCGGGATCTTTTAACTTAACCGGCTGCAGAATCCTCAAACCCTTTTCAACAGCGAATTTTTTTACCGCAGATTCATTAATCTTTTGTCCCCGGCCTGCCGGTTTATCAGGGGCGGTAATTACTCCTCCAATTTCAAAACCGGCTTCTATCAGGCTATTGAGGGAAGCTACCGCAAAATCGGGGGTGCCCATAAAAACGATCTTCATCTATTTTGGGTAATTGATAATCAGGATAATTGAATTTGGTTAAGCATGATAAATTGAATCTGCAATTTATCTGTTATAGATCATGGGTAAAGTAAATATTTCTTCCTCATGATTTTGTATTGGGAAAGTCCCGGTTCCCAGCTCTGACGTATCTCTTCTTCAGATTTACCGGCAATAATTTGTTGTTTCAGATCGTATGTGCCTGCAAGTTTATCGAAGTTTCCCATCTGGTTACTTTGCTTGAAATCAAAGAATTTCTCTTTGTAAGGATAGGCATTATACAGTTCGATCAGCCAGCTTAGATTAATTTTACCTTCTTTTCTGATTTTGTTGGTATTATATTGTCTGAGGTCTATGCCGTAGCATTCTTTATCCATGTGCAGCGGAGTTTCGCTCATGCCCTTTATGCCTTTGGGTACAAAAAAGAATTTGTATTTGCCTTTTAAGTCCGGATTGCCCAAAACAGTGAAAGGGAAATAGGTGCCGCGGCCCTGGCTTATGATGGTTCCTTCAAAAAGACAAAGCGTAGGATATAATAATATGGATTGAGGTGTGTTCAGATTGGGTGATGGTTTAACCGGCAAAACATAAGGGGTAGCATGGGTATAATTAGCCAGTTTAATGATTTTGATATTGCATTTTACCTTATTTGCCATCCAGCCTTCTCCATTCAGCATCTGTGCATATTCAGCAATGGTAAGTCCGTGAGTGATTGGAATAGCATTGTATCCGATTCCTGATTTCAATTTTGGATCGAGTACAGGTCCGTCGACATAAAAGCCATTAGGATTCGGACGGTCGAGGATGAGCACTTCTTTATTGTTTTCTGCACAGGCTTCCATCACATGCTGAAGAGTATTGATATAAGTATAGAATCTGACCCCCACATCCTGAATGTCATAAATCATCAGATCAATATCAGCCATATCTTCTTTGGTGGGCTTAAAATGCTTTCCGTACAAAGAGATTACCGGCAATCCGGTTTTTTTGTCAAAGCTGTTATCAACTTTCACTCCGGCACTTGCGTCTCCCCGAAAACCATGTTCAGGACCAAAAATTTTGACAATTTTCACTCCCAATGCCAATAAACTGTCAGTTACTGTAGTATTTCCAATAACTGAAGTGGGGTTAACTACCATTCCAATTCTTTTTCCTTTAAGATAGGGCAGATACTGATCAATCTGTTCCGCTCCGGTTAGAAGCTTACCACGAACCTTATCAAATGACTTTGCATCAATTTTTTTAGGATCAGGGACAGGATTCCGGAAATTTTGTGTTTGAAGTGCGCTGGCCGTAGTTGTCTGGAGAATCAATACAGCGATCAGTGTAAAGGCTAAACGGAACATAATGAATAGTTAAGTCTGGTAAAATTATAGAATTGTGATGAATTGCTTCCGATACGTGTTTGAAAAAAATTGCATCTTTGCTAAGGTACAAAAAAAACCATTTCAGGATTGAATTTACCCCTTTTTATTGCGAAACGAATAACGTTTAACAGCAAGCGGACCTTTTCAAAGTTGATTGTGCGTATCGCCATTCTTGGGATCATGCTTGGGCTTGCGGTGATGATTCTGGCTGTGGCAATAGTAAAGGGTTTCAAATCAGAGATCAGGGAAAAAGTAAGGGGCTTTTCGGGGGATATTCAGATCACCAAGCTGGATCTTAATGCTTCATTTGAGAATTCGCCTTTCATCTTATCCACGGAAGTGATGGATAAGATCAGACAGGAAGCAGGAATTGCAGATGTGCAGGCAATTGCAACCAAGAATGGAATCATTAATGCGGGTGATGAAATTGAGGGAGTTGTACTTAAAGGTGTAGATAAAACATACAACTGGACTTATTTTAATAAGATTCTTGTTTCAGGCAGAACCATCGATTTTTCGGATACGCTAAAGTCGCGTTCTCAAATTCTTATTTCAAAATATACGGCCGACAGGTTAAACTTAAAGGTTGGCGACGATTTTCTGATGTATTTCATTGAGAACTCTCTCCGAAAGCGAAAATTTCAAATTGCCGGTATTTATGATCTGGGAGTTGAAGAGGTAGATAAAGTTTTTGTAATCGGAGATATTGCCCTGATCAGAAGTCTCAATAATTGGAACTCATTGGAGGTGGGAGGATATGAACTTAGGGTCAGCAAATTCGATGAGCTTGAACCGGTAGCGGATAAGGTTTATGAGGATCTGGACATAGAACTGAAGTCGTATACCATTAAAGAGTATTATCCTGCAATTTTTGAGTGGCTTTCCCTGCTTGATGTAAATACTCAGGTAATACTTGTGCTGATGATAGCAGTTGCAGTTATCAATATGATTTCAGCATTACTGATCATGATTCTCGAACGAACTAATATGATCGGAATATTGAAAGCTCTTGGAAGCTCAAACTGGAGTGTTCGCAAGATATTTATGTACAATGCGGCGTATCTGATTGGATTAGGCCTGTTCCTCGGGAATGTTCTGGGTATAGGTTTAGGACTATTTCAACACTATACCCATTTTTTTACTCTGGATCAGGCTTCCTATTACATCAGTTTTGTTCCTGTACAACTCGATTTTCAGGACATTCTGCTTCTGAATGCCGGTACTCTGACAATCAGCTTGTTTGTTCTTTTGATTCCTTCAATGCTCGTTACCAGAATATCACCGCTTAAAGCAATTCGTTTTAAGTAGTTTTAGAGCTTTTTCAATGATATCAGAGCACTCTTTGTTTCTGTATTTCCCAGTCTGGGATAGGGGTTTACTGCTTCTAAAGTCACTGAATATGCTGCATTATTTATCCGGATGGTATCCTGACGATTAAATTTAGTGCTGCATAATCCGATACAAAGTTCGCTGCCAGTAAATGAGCCTGTATTGTCTGTCATTTTTATTTTAACAATTGCATTGCCTAAAATAATGCAGAATGCATTTGCCGGACAACGGCTGTCATTAATTGACTCGACCTTCAGTTGAAGACCGGTATTGCTGCCCGGAAGATTGATGGTTTCGTTTATTTTAAGCTCAAAAGGACCCTCAAATCTGGTATTGTCCTTGTCGCATGAAGCAAATAGAAGACCTGCTAAGCAAAGTATGGTAAGACTTATTTTTTTCATGATTATTCTCTTTTAATTTATGGTCAAGCCGGAGCGATAAGATAATTTGTAGCAGTACTTTTTATAGGTTAACCATTACTCTTCCAGATTAACTCGATCTTTCCTGTGAATTTTATTTCTTTCAGTTCGGATTCAGATAAATTGATCAGAGTACCGTTGCATAGGTATAACAAGGGAACGCTATTTATATTGGCTTCACAGCTTGATATAATAAATACAGTTTCCATATTATAGGATGATCTTGAAATGGTATAGCATTTGTTTTGCAAACTCAGTCTGCTGATTTCTACTTTGAGCCATGACAATTCATTTTTAGGATCATTTCCTCCGCATAATCGGGCTGCCTTTTCGCAGGAACTGAAAGAAAGCAAACCTGCTATAAAGACTGTAATCAGTATCGGATTCAATTTCATTATTGTTTCTTAGCTGTATTAAAATTCATTTTAACATTTATACCTGATGAACCGAATCTGAGATTTTCACTGCCCAGTCCGCCAAGCGGGTATTTAATAAAGGGCTCAATGCCGATGCTTTGGTTCTTGCCAATTTTGGTAGTAAATCCAAAAGATAGATTAACTGTTCTCATCAGATCAAAATGATTGAGCTTTTTACTGACCACCTGCTCATCCTGACTGAAGGAAGCACCAATCATCGAGTTGAAATTGCTGAAGCTGATTGCATAACGTTCATTCAGATAGGTTCCTGAGCTTAGTCCGGCTTGAATGTAGGTGCTGTTTTCCCCGGGGCTAAAAGAATATTTCAGGTTCACCGGAATATCCAGATTCAGAAGCTCAGCCTGATAATTACTTACGGATATCAGTGTACTTGTTGCAAACGCTGAAGAGGGTTGAAACGACCCGTATGCATTTGAAGGTGTATCTTCATTATAAGTCAGGCTGTTTTTACTCAGATTGATTCCTGTTGAAAGTTTTAAACGATTATTGATTCTGAAGTCAGATGAAAATCCGGCACCAAGGTTTATATTACTTTCACTGCCCTCGGCATAATTAATAAAAGAACCGGCATAAAGACCCAACACAATATTTTTATCCCGGTTTTTAGGTGATTTTAATCTTTTTTCTTTTGTATCCTTCGTCTCAAAATTATTCAGCTGAATCTGAGGTTTAACCTCTCCAATGTTTTTTTGAGCAAGCACCATGGTATCAGATTTTTCTTCCTGATCAGGTTCTGATAAATTGCTTAATAAGGGTTTGTTTTCTTTGTGGTTGTCTTCTAACTCCGGTTTTTCTTTTACAGCAAACAAATTTGTAGTTGATATAATGTTCTGACTTGCCCGATTTTGGTTCCTGTTTATTACCAAAGCATATTTAACATCTGTAATTACTTTTTCTGAAGCAACAGTATCAGTTATTTCATTGTTTAATGGTAATTCTTCTGATTTTACACTGTCATCAGACCTTGCCGGAGAAGAAAAACTCCTGTCAGCAAATATTGTTTCCTGCTTTTGATCGTCTTTGTAAAGAAAGAACAAAGAGGTCAGTATCATGATTGCTGCCGCTGAGCTGAACCAGAATAATAAAGGCCTTCTGTTAGTTTCCGGATACTTTTTTCTGAGTTCCTGCCACCCCTGATCGGCAGCAGGATCATCAAAGTTGTCGAAAACCTCGCGGATTTTATCTGCGATTCTTTGATCTTCTGTTTTTTTCATACCATTGATTCTAATCTGCAGGCTTCTCTTAATTTATCCTTTGCCCGGCTTAAATTAACCCGGGAAGTACCTGCAGGAATTTGCAGTATTTCTCCAATTTCTTCATGTGAATACCCATCGATCTCATACATATTAAACACAGTACGCTGTATATAGGATAGTTTGTTCATCAATGATAAAATATCCCTTGCGTTCATATTTTCAAGAACCTGAGCTTCATAACCAATTTCTGAAGCCTCATCCAGTTCACTCTGATGCATGTATTTTGTATCTTTTCTTATCCTGTCCAAGGCCGTATTAACCACAATCCGCTTTAGCCAGGGTTTAAAACTTTGTACATTATTAATGTTTCCGATTGAACGGAATACCTTAATAAATGCATCATTAATTACCTCAAGAGTATCTTCTCTGTCTGATAAGTAACGCATCCCAACACCCATAGCAAAGCCGAAGAAATGCTTGTATAGCCTTTCCTGTTGCTTTAAATTGCCATTTTTGCATTCCTGAATGAGCTCTTCTTCAGAAATGGAGGGTGGTTTCAGCATTCGTTAGTTTATTCTCTTCAATCTGTATTGGTATAATCCATTTGTTGTATTACAGGATGAGCAAAGTTCAAAATTACGTGTCAGAATCAGACTGTCATTTTTAACTTCATATCTGTAATTTCCATTAAGGATCATATTCCAGTCGAAATCTGCTGTCCATACCCTTTCATCCTGAAACTGAACTATGTTATTACTCAACACAGAGTATTTTCCGGTGCCACCGGCAGGAATGCGCCCCGTACTACCTGTCGAGGTATACTCTTTGCCATTCAGAATAACCGATACCTCTTCAGCACTTTTTGTAATTTGTGTTCCACCGGCAGGTATATAATAGAAAAAGCCTTTATAACTTCCGTCAAGAACCACCAGATTCAGCTTTTCGGAGCAGGCACCCAGGAGAGTGATGACACTAAAAAAAATGATGAGACTAAAGTGTCTGGCACGATCAGTTTGGCCGGAATCATGAATCGGGTATTCTGGACTGCCCGGACTTTTTTGGGAAAGATTGTTTGTCTGATGAATATTCTTATTTAACATGTCTGAACGTTTCATTATACAGCATTTACATATATAAGACGTAAGCAGTATTCAGAATGCAACAGCAGGGATAAAAAAAATACGAAAAATTTGCGGTTTAAGTGCTCGCCAGACCGGGCTTAATGATTTTTTGCTTCGTTCCAGAATATATCCATTTCAGACAAGGTCATATCTTTCAGATTTTTCCCCTGTTCTTTAGCCTTATTCTCAAGATATTGAAAGCGTTTGATGAACTTTTTATTGGTTCTTTCAAGAGCATCTTCAGGATTAATATCAATGAACCGGGCATAATTGATTAAAGAGAACAGCAGGTCGCCGAATTCAGATTCTGCTTTTTCCTTATCTATGGCCTTGTTTTCGGTAGTATTGAATTCATCTCTGAACTCTCTGAGCTCTTCTTCAACCTTATCCCATACCTGCGATTTTTCTTCCCAGTCGAAACCAACGCCACGGGCCTTTTCCTGAATTCTTGAAGCCTTTATTAAGGCCGGTAAAGAAAGAGGGACACCTTCAAGTACAGATTTATTTCCTTCCTTAAGTTTCAGTTGTTCCCAATTACGTTTTACCTCGGCTTCATCAGCAACGCTGATATCACCGTAAATATGCGGATGACGATGGATCAGCTTTTCACAAATGCCGTTCAGTACATCAACAATGGTGAATGCATTGCTTTCAGATGCAATGCGGGTATAAAATACCAGATGAAGCATAATGTCGCCGATCTCTTTTTTGATCTCATCCATATTCCCATCCAGAATGGAATCTGAAAGCTCATAGGTCTCCTCAATCGTCAGATGCCTCAGGGTTTCCATTGTTTGCTTTTTATCCCATGGGCATTGTTCTCTGAGCGTATTCATGATGGTTAGCAAACGCTCAAAAGCTGAGGCAGGATCGGATGCAGCAGGAGGGATGGGATTGATTGGCATAGGGCTTAAATTTATCTGCCAAAAATAAGCTTTTGTTCTTTAGGATTTAACTGCCCTGAGCATCTCCCGCTTTCCGGGTGCTCCGGGTGCTTTTTCAATACTGAACCCAATGCTTTTCATTGTTCTTTTTAGTTCGCCGGTAATAGCATAGGTAACAAATATACCTCCGGGTTTTAAATAGTTGCAGAGGTGTGAAAGTGATTCAATAGTCCACATTTCAGGCTGATGAATTGCTGCAAATGCATCGAAATATACCACATCAAACAAATGCTCTGATCTGAAGTTCATCAAGGTAGAATTGGCTATGAATAATGAGCGATCCGGGTTGATCTGAACTGGTTTGCTTAATGCCGCAGGATAATTTTTGAGGAAAGATTCCCATACCTCAGGAGAAACATAGTCATTATATCCGGTTTCGGTGATCATTTTTTCATCAAGCGGATAGGCTTCAATACCGGTATAATGTATGGGGATATCATTTTTTGTGCAATAATCAGCAGTAACAAGAAAATTCAGGCCTGTGCCGAATCCAACTTCAAGTATTGAAGCTTTGTTTGCTTTATTCTTGTCGAGGTAAAATAATAGTCCCGATTTCAGAAATACATGAATGCTTTCCTGCAATGCCCCATGTCTGGAATGATAATGCTCTCCAACTTTTTCATTAAAAAGGGTTTTGGAACCATCGGCAGTTAGTACAAAGCTTAGATGAGTCATCGGCGAATTAATTTACTTTGGTGCCGCGCTCTACCCAGCGACTCCATTCCTTGCTAAAAGTATGAATCTCTGAGGTTTGCACCCCGTTTTTTTTATAAACAGGATGACCCTGATTAACCCATTCAAAAATTCCGCCATGAAGGTTAAAAACGTTTTTGTAACCTGCTTCTATCAGTTTTTCAGCAATTTTATCACTTCGGCTGCCAACCGAGCAGTAAACAACTATGGTTGATGTTTGAGGAATATCATAGATTTTTCGCATATCAAACCAGAAATAACCTACTTTTCGGGCATTTTTCAGGTGACTTACTTCATATTCTTCCTCTTCACGGGTATCAAGAATATACAGATTATGCTTATCGAGTTTTAAAAAATCCTTAATTGAAATAAGAGGAGTAGTGTTTTTCTGATACAGGCTATCAAGCATTTGCCGGAATTCCGGATTTTTGATTTGTGCATTAAGACCTGTACTCAGAAAACAAATTAGGATCAGAAAATATTTACGCATACAAAGTCTATAACGTTCTAAGGGTTCCGGAATTACTCAGAGTGATTTTTTTACTGAACAAAAATCAATTGGTCGTAAAGCTTTAATTGTTGCTTCACTGATACAAATGTATCAATATTCAGTTTTTTTAATAGCTGATTAGTATATGTCAAGCCTAAAAATAGAAATTCCGGGTGAAGCTCAGCGGATTAATTTTTGAACATTTGGGTAATCATTAAACCGTGATGCCCGGCATCCATAACTCCAATTCCTATATGCGTAAATGTTTTGTTCAGAATATTGGCTTTATGGACGGGGGAAGACATCAATCCATCATGCGCCTGCATTGTATTTTCTGCAAGAGCCAGATTTTCACCGGCTAATCTGTATTCGATTCCTTCAATTTTAAGTCTGTCGTATGTGTTTTTTCCTTCAGGTGAATAATGTGAAAAATAAGCTCTTTTCAGCATGTCTGCAGAATGTATTCGTGCTGCATTTGAAAGTTCCTCATCAAACTGAAGAAAATTCAGACCATTTCGCTCCCGCTCCTGATTGACCATGGATAACATTTCTTTTTCCAGATCTTTCCTTTCGATGCCTGTGGTTGAACCGAAAGGCAGGCTGATAATTTCTTTCTCTTTCGGATATATGGTTATACTCCTGCCAAAATAATAGCCAAGCTTATTCAAAGTACTGTCAATTACATTATGCCGGTTGCCGGTATAATTATTCCATTGAGATGCAATCAGGCTGCTTTCAACTTCCTGAGATGTAATTTTGGATGGATATGATCTGAGCATCAATGACAGTACTGCAGCATAGAATAATCCGGATACCAGCCCGGGTAGCAGACCTGCAGATTTGTTGATTTTATTTCTATGCAGTTCTTCAGGGAATTTTGCTGAACATTGATCGAAAGAGTGATATATAAAACGACTTGAAATTGCCAGCAGAACAATAAAGCCCAAAGGCCTTATCCAGGGCTCATTGATATCTGAGATATGTTCAATCAGTCTTGCAATGAGTTCGGAGGAAAGGAAAATGGCAAGTATGCTTATTGTCCAGATCAAAATGCCGGCAATAGAATGAATAAACCCTCTCTGCCATCCCAGCCTGGTGGCCAGAGCAATAATGAATATCATTAAAATATCGATCAGGTTCATTGCAGTATAAAAAAGGCCTTTGTTTGAAATTACACAAACAAAGGCCCTGATTCATAAAATTAAAAAATATTACCAGATTCTGATGCGGTCTTCCGGCTTTTTATAAAGTTTATTGTCAGGTTTAACATCAAATGCCTCATACCATGCATCCATGTTAACAGGGGCGCCAATTGTGCGGTATTGGCCCGGCGAATGTGGATCAACAACAATTAACTGAGCTGCAGACTCGTTCAGGATATTACCCTTCCATACCTGTGCCCATGATAGGAAGAATCGCTGATCGGGCGTAAATCCATCAATTTTTGTAGGACTTTTTCCCTGTCCGGTCATTTTGAATGCTTCGTAGGCTGCATTTAAACCTCCTAAATCTCCGATATTTTCTCCAAGCGTTAATTTACCATTAACATGAAGGGTATCAAGTACAGTATAGTCATTAAACTGCTTTTCTAATGCAGTAGCTTTTTCTTTGAACTTTACTCTGTCTTCATCAGTCCACCAGTTACGTAAAGTTCCGTCTTTGTCATACTGACTGCCCTGATCATCAAAACCATGCGAGATCTCATGACCAATAACGGCACCAATACCACCATAATTTACTGCATCATCTGCATTTGGATCGAAGAATGGGAACTGCAGAATACCAGCCGGGAAAACAATCTCATTATTAACCGGGTTGTAATAAGCATTTACAGTAGGAGGGGTCATACCCCAGCGGGTTTTATCAACAGGTTTACCTAACTGATTGACCATGTCATTATAGCTCCAGGCGCTTGCATTTTTTAAGTTTGCGAAAAATGTGTTTTTGTTGATTTCAAGTCCCTCATAATTTTTCCATTTGTCGGGATATGCAATCTTTGGAGTGAAGGCATGTAATTTATCCAGAGCTTTCTGCTTGGTAACATCGCTCATCCAGTCAAGATTTTTTATTCTGATCTCATAAGCTTTCACCAGATTGGATACCAGTTCCTGCATTCTTGCTTTGGCTTCAGGCTTGAAGTGCTTGTTTACGTATAATTGTCCAAGCAGGTCGCCAACTGTTCCGTCAGTTAGTGAAGATACTCGCTGCCAGCGGGGAGTTTGAACCCGCTGACCTGTGATTACCTGGTTGTAAGCAAAGGTTGCATTGACAAAGTCTGAACTCAGATAAGGAGCAGCTGATTTTAATACATTCCACTGAAGGTAGGTTTTAAGCTCATTTACAGGAGTACTGCCAAGTAAGCTGTTCAGCTCAGTGAAAAATTTTGGAGAATTTACAAGAACAGTATCTTGTCCGTTAACTTTCATCAATGGCATTAATGAAACCCAATTCAGGTTAGATGTAGTCTTACCCAGGTCAGCAATAGGGAATTTATTGTATGTCTTATAGGGATCACGCATTTCAACACGGCTCATTTGTGCTGCTGCAAGTGTTTTCTCGATGCTGAAGATTATCCCGGCATTCTTTTCTGCTTCAGTTTGTGATGTACCTGTCAGGGTAAATAATGTAGTAATATATTGTTTAAGTGCATCCTGTATCTTCAGGCTTCTGGCATCATTTTTCAGATAAAAGTCTCTGTCGCCAAGAGTGGTGCCTCCCTGAAATAGTTGCGGGACAATATTTTTTACATTTTTTCTATCCTGACCAACAAAGAATCCAAAGAAAGGAGAACCGGCACCGGTAGTTCTCATAACGGCTGCATGTTCAACAATTTCCTGCAAGTCAGAAAGCTGATTTATCTTTTCAAGGTCTGCCAAGATAGGAGAGTGTCCAAGTTTTTCAATGATTATACTATCCATTCCTGCAGAATAAAAATCTCCAACCCTTCTTTCTATTGATCCGGGTGCAGCCTTTTTGTTGTTTGCGGCATCGTTCAGAATGGTCTTAACAGCATTGATGTTGAAGTCGCGTAATTTGTTAAAACTACCCCAGCGGGTTTCTTTAGGTGGAACCGGATTGTTTTTAATCCATGTACCACTTGCGTAATTGTAAAAATCATTCCCGGGATTTTTACTCAGATCCATATCTGCTTTATCTATGAAGACCTGCTTTTTTACAGGTTTGGAGTCATGCTGAGCATAAGTTTGAACAGAAAGCAAACACATAGCAGCAGACAGTAAAACACTTGAATAATTCATCATTTTATATTTTCTGGTTAGTGAAATAGAGCTGCAAAAATAAGCGATATACAGATTAAGATAAAATTACTCGTAGTAAATAAAAGGTGTTAAAGGTTTAATATTAAGCATGAGTCAGGCCAGATTGCTAAAAAAATATCGTTTCTTATGCCCAGGGATAGTTTTTATTCCATTTTTCTTTTCCTGAAACAGGAGTGATTTTCTTTTCTCCCGTTTTGAAGAAGCGCTCAGAGCTGAGCTCAGGAAAGCAAAAAACACATAATTCTGAAAAATCAGCACAGAAAATACCTCTCAAAAACGTATTTTTACCGTTTTAATTCCCTTTTGGCAAATGAGTATTCCTAAAACGTACAATCCGAGAGACACAGAGGATAAATGGTATAAATATTGGTTAGATAAGAAATTTTTTCGTTCTGTACCTGATGAGCGCGAACCTTATACCATAGTCATACCTCCGCCAAATGTTACCGGAGTATTACACATGGGGCACATGCTTAACAATACTATTCAGGATGTACTGATTCGTCGTGCCCGTATGCAGGGAAAAAATGCCTGCTGGGTGCCTGGAACCGATCATGCTTCAATTGCTACTGAAGCAAAGGTGGTAGCTTTACTGAAGGAGAGGGGTATAGAGAAGAAAGATGTTAGCCGTGAGGAATTCCTGAACTATGCCTATGAGTGGAAAGACAAGTATGGCGGGATCATACTTAAGCAATTAGAGAAGCTGGGAGCTTCATGCGACTGGGACAGAACCCGGTTTACCATGGAGGAAGATCTTTCAGAAGCAGTTATTGATACCTTTATTCATCTCTACAAGAAGGGTTGGGTGTACCGTGGAATCCGAATGGTAAACTGGGATCCCAAAGGGATGACCGCAGTATCTGATGAAGAGGTAGTCAGGAAAGAAGTTAACCAAAAACTTTACTATATCAGATATAAGGTGAATAACTCATCTGAAGATGATTATATAACGGTTGCTACTACCCGTCCTGAGACAATTATGGCCGATACAGCCATCTGTATCAATCCGAATGATCCAAGATTTCAGCATCTGAAAGGTAAATCAGTTTCCATTCCTTTGATCGGGCGTGAGATTCCGGTTATTGAAGATGATTATGTGGATATGGAGTTTGGAACAGGTTGTTTAAAGGTTACACCTGCGCACGATCTGAATGATTATGAGTTAGGGGTAAAGCATAAGCTTCAGGTTATCGATATTCTGAATGATAATGGTACACTGAATGAAAAAGCAGAAATTTTAGTAGGTGAGGATCGTTTTGCGGCAAGAAAGAAAATTGCTGTTTTACTTGAAGAGAGTGGAAATCTTGAAAAGGTTGAAGATTATAAATCCCAGATCGGGTTTTCAGAACGGACCGATGCAGCTATAGAACCTAAGCTTTCCATGCAATGGTTCTGCAAAATGTCTGAAATGTCAGGACCCGCTCTGGATTATGTTCTGAATGGTGAAATTAAATTGATTCCGGAGAAGTTTATCAATACGTATAAACACTGGATGGAGAATGTGAAGGATTGGTGCATCAGCAGGCAATTATGGTGGGGTCAACGTATTCCGGCATGGTATAATGCAAAAGGAGAGTGGGTTGTAGCTAAAAGCAGAGAAGAAGCTGTTTTACAGTTTAAAGAACAATATCCTGATTCCGACTCGTCTGTGATTAGCCAGGATGAAGACGTTGTAGATACCTGGTTTTCCTCGTGGTTATGGCCAATATCTGTTTTTGACGGATTTAAGGATCCTGAAAATGAAGATATCAATTACTATTACCCTACTAATGACCTCGTTACCGCACCTGAGATTTTATTCTTCTGGGTAGCGAGAATGATTATGGCCGGACATGAGTTCAGAGGAGAAGTGCCTTTCAGAAATGTGTATCTGACCGGTATTGTTCGTGATAAGCAGGGGCGCAAGATGTCTAAATCATTGGGTAATTCCCCTGATCCTATCGGTCTGATCGATACCTATGGAGCTGATGGTGTGAGAGTTGGAATGTTGCTATGTTCGCCGGCAGGTAACGACCTGATGTTTGATGAGAGCTATTGTGAACAGGGCAGAAATTTTGCCAATAAGATATGGAATGCTTTCAGACTGGTAAAAGGCTGGGAAACAGACAGCAGTCTTCCAAATACAAATCAACAGGCAATCAGCTGGTTTGAATCTGCTTTCAATAATGCCTTAACTGATATTGAATCTAATTACAGTCAATATCGCCTTTCAGAGGCACTTATGGGTATTTATAAATTGGTATGGGACGATTTCTGTGCATGGTATCTTGAAATGATAAAGCCGGCCTATCAGCAGCCGATTGATGCTGAAACATATCGTATAACGATTGGGTTCTTTGAGCGTATTTTAAAACTTTTACATCCATTGATGCCTTTCTTAACCGAAGAATTATGGCATGATGATCTGTTTGAAGAAAGAACGGAAATGGAATGCTGCATCGTTGCAGCATATCCTGTAGCCGAGAAGGTTGATACTGCTTTGTTGGCTGATTTTGATATAGTTAAACAGG
This sequence comes from Daejeonella sp. H1SJ63, assembly GCF_029360775.1. Classification (GTDB taxonomy): domain Bacteria; phylum Bacteroidota; class Bacteroidia; order Sphingobacteriales; family Sphingobacteriaceae; genus Daejeonella. The sequence continues at coordinate 94,583 of NZ_JARKMZ010000041.1, forward strand.
TTATTTCAGAGATCAGAAATATCAGAAATACCAAGCAGATATCGCCTAAAGAAGCCCTGACTTTGTCTGTTAAGGCAAATTCAGAGCTTGTTTATAAGGATTATGTAAATATTATTCATAAACTGGCTAATATCAGTGAGGTAAATTTTATTGGTGAGCCAATTCCGGGTGCCGGAGCATTTATGGCAGGTAAGGATGAATTTTTTGTACCCCTTGAAAATAATATTGATGCCGGTGCAGAACGCGAGCGTATCGGCAAGGAAATAGAGTACCTTCAGGGATTTCTGAAGTCGGTAGAAGCTAAACTGTCAAATGAACGTTTTGTTCAGAATGCAAAAGCAGAGATTGTTGAAAATGAACGTCGTAAGAAAGACGATGCTCTGTCTAAGATCGCAATCCTGGAAGCAGGACTGAAGTCATTACAATAAATTAATTGAAATAAATTTTAAGGCTGGCGGGGTTTAAAATTCTGTCAGCTTTTTAATGTTCTGATCTTTTCTTTGATCTCCCAGCGCTTTGTTTCATTTCTGATTGCATTTAAGTAAAGAACATGAATCTTTTCATCGGTATGTACTCTTAATTCACAAAATTTGGTGCTGATATAGGTAATATCCTTTACACATACCTTTATAATTTCATTTTTTTCGGCATCGAAATAATTTAATGATTCATTGTTTATTTCAACGAAGGGTACTTTTTGATATTTCTGAAAATAAGAGAAAATAAGTAGAAAAAGTATTAAGCTCAGGGTCAAATTCATGGTTATAACCGCAATATATTCAAAATTATAGCCAATGATATTCAGAACCAGAATAAGAGTAATGACAATAGAAAACTTCCAATAAGGGACTTCTGTTCTTAATGAACGATAATTACTGATATAATACTGATAAGTCATAATGATCAATCTTTTTCCATTGATACGTGGATTGAGTAAAAAAGGTTTTGAAAATGACTGATTATCAGGCTGGTTTTATAAGCCGGCCAGCTTTTACAAAGCTAGCCGGCTTATATAATCTTAGCAACAACCTCCGCCAGGTGTACATGCAGCCGGCTCTTTCGGCTTTTCTGCATACACGCTGATACTGAATATGCCGGTTTCCCCTGATTTGAATGCTTCAAGTTCAGCTGCTGAAAGATAATTTGCAAGGATATCATCCGGAATGATGATAGCTTTCTCTTTTTGGATTTTAATATTACTGAAACCATTGATTTTGATCAGTTCCATATAAGTATCTTTCTGAACAGCTCCTGAAACGCAACCTGCATACATTTCAGCAGTATTTCTTAACTGATCAGGAAGATTTCCCTGAAGTACAACATCTGATATACTGAAGTGCCCGCCGGGCTTTAAAACTCTGTATATCTCAGCGAAAACATTGTTCTTGTTTGGTACAAGGTTAAGAACGCAATTGCTGACTATTACATCTGCTGTATTTGCACTTACCGGCATGTGCTCTATATCTCCCTGACGGAATTCAACATTGTTGAAGTTTAGCTTTTCGGCGTTCTCACGTGCCTTATTGATCATAGCATCTGTAAAGTCAATTCCAATCACTTTACCGCTTTCACCGGTTTCAGCTCTTGCAATAAAGCAATCATTTCCGGCACCTGAACCCAGATCTATAACTACATCTCCCTTTTTGATTGCGGCAAACTGTGTAGGTAAGCCACAACCAAGACCCAGATCAGCATCCGGATTATAACCGTTCATTTCTGTGTAATCATCACTCATAATATTATAAACTTCGGTACTGCATGATCCGGCGCCGCAGCAGGATGACTGGTTGGTGGTCTTATCCTGTAAAGCAATCTCGCTGTACTTCTGTTTTACCATTTCTTTGATTTCTGATTCCGTTTTCATTGTATTTATAATTTATTGTTAATGTTCTATTGTAATATTGCGATAATATATTTTAAATTTTTTTAACAGCAATTTTCCCTGCAAAGTCCCGAGGAAAAGAAGTCGGCAGTTAAGTCTCTTATCATTTCCCATTTCTGAGGATCCAGACAATAGCAAACACTTGTACCCTCAATTGTTCCTTTGATAATTCCGGCATTCTTAAGCTCTTTAAGATGCTGTGATATGGTTGCCTGTGCTAATCCGAGTTCATCAACCAGGTCGCCGCAGATACAGACTTTTGATTGAATGATATACTGTATGATTGCAATGCGGGCAGGGTGGGCAAGCGCTTTTAGCAATTGTGCAAGCTCATTTTGCTCTTTTGTAAATATTTCAGATTTCGTTAGTCCCATATTATATCGCAATATTACGATTAATAATTGTATTCTGCAAATTTTTTTAATTTTAATTCATTCGAATCACATTGATGGATTGGAGTATCAGGTAAATAGATGAGGTATATTTTAGAAATGGCTTACAAAATTATCCGCGAATACACTTAAAATAAGTTGTCTGGCAATTACTCCGTCAGTAATTCAATCACAGAACATATTCTTTAAGTCCAATTGCCGGATGTTTTGGGCATTTAGAATTCACTTTGGGAAATGGGTTCTGATGGTTTTAGATCTTTCAGCCTGATCATACTGGTATGTTTATTGGGGAAGGAGATTGAGAGTGATCTGGCTTCCGGATTCTTAGTGTTCATCAAAAGATACTTGTTTTAACCCGGCTTATACGGTCGTTAGTTCTTTCTTAAACATATTTCTTAAATTTAATAATTCCCATCATGTGCATGAGTTTCATAATAGGGTAAACCGGATCAAACTCAAACCATTTTTTAGCAAAATTAGCCGAGTTTGGGTAACGGTGATGATTATTCTGGAACAGTTCTCCAAGCATCAGTAAATCAACCGGACTTGTATTTCTGGATTGATCATTATTATCAAAATTTGAATAGCCGTATTTATGCCCGCACCAGTTTACGATGGCTCCATGCAATGGCCCCATCAGATAATGAATTGGTAGCAGAATATACATCCATTCAGATCCTTTAGGTACGAATTCAACATAATACCAGGTATATGCTGCTCCGAATAATAACCTTGAGGCAATGGATGAGCCTATTCTGTCAATTAGCGGCCACTCCGGATAATATCCCTGAAAGCGTGCTTCCGGATCTTTACTGCGCTTTAAATGATCACGGAAGGTGATAATAGTGGCTTTCATCAACTGAAAAACATCCGTAAAGAAATGAGGCGAGTGCGGATCTTTCTCCGTATCACTGTAGGCATGGTGCTCTCTGTGCATCATCGCATATGCCCGGGGATTTAAGAATGAGGCTCCTTCAAAGATAAATGCCATGAAATAAAAAATACGCTCCCAGCCTTTTGACATGGTAAACATCCGATGCGAAGCGTACCGGTGCTGGAAAAAAGTTTGAAAGAACAGAGAAAGAAACCAATGGGCAATAAAAAATATCAGAATGGCCATAAAATATCAAAAGGTGTTATACACAAGTAATGGCCACCTTGTAAGAGATGAATTTAGAACGAGTGAGGGTTAATCAGATTTGAAAACAGAAAAATACTAAATATTCCTGCCGGAAGGCAATTTATCCTGAGATAGCTTACCCTGTTGGTTCTAAAGATAAGATAATAATCTAAATCCGGAGCGAAAACATTTATTCGAAACCGGCTGTCAGGGTAGTGAATCCCTTTTATATGTGCTGTGGGTATCTTGCTTAAGAGAATATCCGGTTTGATTTCTTCCCGACTTGTATCAGCATGCTATGTAACCTATTGATAATTAATCACACAAATATTGGATAATCTGCATGTGCTATGTACTTATTACTCAGGTATTATATAATTTATGTACTGTTAATGCAATTTAACAGATTGAAGTAAAATAACAAACCCCCGCCATAATGACGAGGGTTTGTTTGACTATTGAATTACCATCCTTTATTCTGAATTAAAGCAGGGTTTAATAAGATCTCATTCGCTGGTATTGGGTATAAGTAATGTTTCTCTTCATATGACTTAGGTGTATTGCTAAGCCATATAAGGTTCCCTTTATTTCCCTGCGATAACTTTGATGAGTTATTATCGAGTACAAAATAAGTAACCCCGCTAACCCGGATTGCCGGTACTTTATCTACGAAGCTGACATCGGGTTTACCATCCTCATTTAAATCAAGAAGCTGATCTTTGCCCGGTACATAAATACCTTCATATACTTTTTCGAGTAGTTTACCGGCTTTCCAGCGACGCAGATCATCGTAACGAATACCTTCAGATACCAATTCAATTCCTCTTTCTCTCCTGATCTCCAGCAAAGCTGCATTGCTTATACCTGTGAAAAATTGTGATTGTAAATATAAATCAGGACTTACAGGCATCGCTGTACCGGTAATTCCGGCACGATTTCTAAGTGCTCCGACTGTAAGGTTCCAGTCGGCCGCAGTTAGGGTTCCCAGCTCTGCTTTTGCTTCGGCATAATTAAGCAGTACCTCTGCATATCTTATGATTGGAATTGAATTATAACTTTCTGTTCTTGTATCAAAGTACTTATCATCCATAGAAAATTTCTGGATCTGATAGCCCGAGTAGGTTACTGTAAAATCAGGTGGGGCAGGAGATCCGTCGGTTCTTTTATAACTCCCCATTCTGATTGTTTGCTGTAATCTTTTATCTCTGTTTTTTACTTCATTCTGGAATTCCATTGTGCTGTAACCCGGAACATCAGTAAATCTGCTGCCGTCTGAATTAAGGTAGGTATTAATGAATTTTTTATCCAGACCTAAACGTGCTCCCAAAGTTGCGCTGTTGAACCACCATGCGGCATTGTGCCATTTCTTTAATGCGTTATTGTAAACAGCGGCCAATAAAACTTCGTTTGATACAGGGTTTTCACTTATGAACAGTGCCCGGTAATCAGTATTTGGATTACCGGTATTATGTAACTTGTATTGTCCGCTTTTGATCAGCAAGTCTGATGCATTTGCAGCTTCCTGTAACCACTTATCAGCAGAAGATGTTAATGCAGCTTCAGGATGATACTTTCTATACGTACCTTCAAAAAGGCATATTCTTGATTTTAATGCAAGAGCTACCCATTTAGTGATTCGTGTGCTTGAATTGTCCTTGGTGCTGTAGATATTATCGCTTGCAAAATCAATATCAGCCAGAACCGAGTCCATCACAACACTGCGGGAATCACGACCTTTATACATATCCTTATCATCTACATTCAGCGTATGCCCATACCATGGCACATCACCAAATTGTTTAACCTTTTGATAGTAGAAATAGGCCCTGAAAAATCTGGCAATACCTGCATAATGGTTTCGTGCTTTTAGCGGAATTGCAGGGTTATTGTAATTTTCAAGAAAATAATTAATGTTTCTCAGATCACCCCAGCTCCATCCTGTTGCATCCTGACTGCTTAACCTGCCTCCGATATAGTTGGGTACTGCATTGGGTACCGTGATATCCGACATAACATCTCCCTGATAGATGCTCGGCCCATCGGGCAGCATCTGAGCATAAAAGGAATTAACATATAGCTGAAGATTGTTTTCATTTGCAAAAGCCTGTTCCGGGGTAAGTTTATCAATGGGTTTCAGGTCGAGGTATTTTTCGCAGGATGTAAAAGTAAATGCTGCGATTATCAGTAAAGGAATAAATATTTTATACATGTTCTTGTATTTTAATGATTTATAAAATGTTAGTTAGATTCCCAGGTTGATCCCCAGAGTAAAACTTTTTTGCATTGGATATGAAAATCCGTCACCTCCACCCGCATTAATCTCAGGATCGGAACCTTCAATAACTTCAGGGTCGAAGTTTTTAGTAACCTTAAACATCCTGGAGTAGGTCCACAGGTTCTGACCTGTTATATATGCTCTTAATGAAGATATTTTCAGTTTTTTTAAGACGGGCGATGGCAATGAATATCCGACCGTCAGGTTCTTCAGACGGATATAACTTGCATCCTGAAGATATCGGGTCTGTTTAACGGCCAGTTCTCTTGTTCCCGACAATGCAGTATATCCTCTGTAGCGTGGGAAGTAGGCATTAGGGTCAGGGTTCTCCGGAGTCCAGCGGTTCAGATTGAAAGCAGGTAAAAAGCTATAAGGCCGGTTTGATTGTCCCCAGAAAAATGCTGCTTCTGTTGATGGATACCAGTCTCTTTTGCCAATTCCCTGGAAAAAGAATGAAAGCGAAAAGTTTTTCCAGCCAAGATCTCCTGTAATACCATAGGGGAATCTGATAGAGGAATTACCAATGATCGACTGATCTCCCGGATCATCTAACGTGTTTTTGCCGTTATTTACTTTTCCGTCATTATTCAAATCCCTGAATTTTATATCACCAGGAAGCAATTTATTGGCGTTTGATACCACGAAATAACTCTGATTTGCATGTGTTGCTATGTCCTGGGCAGATTCAAAAAAGCCTTCAGTCTGGAAACCCCAAATATCCCCAAGTCGCTGATTTTCATAATAAGATGAAAGCAGATTATTCGGGTTGTAAAACTTGGTAATTTTGGAGATATTATCAGCAAGCGTAAATCGTATGCTATAGCTCAGTGGATTATTAGTCCCGATTCTGTCAGACCAGGTAGCAGAAAATTCCCAGCCTTTTGTTAGCAGATCAGCAAAATTTCCTTTTGGTACCGCTGAGCCGAATACAGCCGGCAATGGCTGTCCGCTTGTGATCATATCTGTTGTTTTTCTCTGATACCAATCAAAAGTGGTTGTAAACCTGTTGTTTAATAGTCCAAGATCAGCTCCTATATCAAGCGTTGTAGATTTTTCCCAGGTAAGTCCATTAGGCAGGACTGCCGGTTTTTGTATATAGTTAGGGAAAACTCCGTTAGAGATTACATTTGATAATGCCGGTGATATGGTTTCCATAAAGCTGTATGGAGCAATATTTCCGTTTCCTAATGAACCATAAGAAGCCCTGATTTTTAAATTATCCAGCCAGTTTTTGCTGCCCTGAAGGAATTTTTCTTCAGATAGTATCCATCCGGCTGAAGCGGATGGGAAAAAGCCAAATGCCTGGTTTTTAGGAAATTTTGAAGATCCGTCGTACCGTCCATTGAGCTCAAGTAAGTATTTATTTTTAAAGGAGTAATTTGTACGGTAGAATATACCTGCAGTTGCCCACTCTTCACCTCCTCCGTTTACTCTGTAGTTCAGTCCGGTGGCAAGATTAAAATCTACCAGATCGTCAACAAGTAAACCGTCTCTTTGAGTAAATCTGTTTCTTAGCTGATCATATTCCAGGTTTCCTCCGGCTAAGAATTTCACATTATGATTACCCAAAGGCAGTGAGTACTCTCCATACAAGTTTGAAACATAATAATTTCTGGCTGAAGTGTTTTCCGATAAATAGTTTAGTCCTGAAGTGATCATTTCGCCAGGTTTTATGCTATATGGTACAGGGAAAAACTTCCTTTCATCACTGTTGTCGGTTTTTAGATAAGAGAAGTCTCCTTTGATACTCAGCCTGTTCTTAATAGGATTTGCTTCAAAACCAATTGTATTTCTGTTAAAACTTCCTTTAGCAGCTGATTTACTTTTCCCATAATAAAAGTCGCCTATTGAATATGCACCTACAATAGACATTGTTCCATCGGGATTTAGCATCGGGGAAACGGGAAATGCTGTTACAGCCATCATTCTCCAAACAGCATTAAGTCCTCCAACCGAAGTCAATGGATAGGTATATTTATCATTTGAAAAATCAGAGTTAGTATTTAAACTAAGCCAGTCATTTATCTTTATATTACCTTTTACTCTGAAATTATACTTATTGAAATCGTCGGAGTTATATCTGAAAATTCCTTCCTGCGTATAATATCTTCCCGACACCATAAAGTTGATCTTTTCAGTTCCACCCCCAATACTCAGAGAGTGTTCCATTGATCCGTTATTATCCTTGTATAATTCCCTGAACCAGTCAGTACTGCCATAATATTGATAATTGCCATTTACAGGATTAATAGAAATCCTGGGAAGCGAAGGATTTTCGGAACGTGCCTTAAGAGAGTCGAGATCTGAAAGGGAAAAGGGTAATTGTGAGTTTATGCTTTGCGGATGTGACAGGTAATCATTCCATGAGTTAAATGATTCATCAAAGTTTTTTGCCCAGATATAGCCGTCAGAAATAAGATCCGGAGTTGTGGTTCTCTGATTTAGAGAATAGTTTGTACTGTAATTAACTTGTATTTTATCTTTATTCGGATTTTTTGTTGTAATCAGCACTACCCCAAATGCTCCTCTGGCTCCATAGATGGCTGCAGATGATGCATCTTTAAGTACAGAAATGCTCTCAATATCATTTGGATTCAATGTGTTCGGATCTCCGGGTACTCCGTCGACCAATACAAGGGCACTTCCCCCGGATCCGATAGAAGTTATTCCACGTATGTTATAGGTTGCACCGCGGGTAGGTTTTCCGTCTGTCATTTTTATATTGAGATTCGGGATTACACCCTGCAAACCCCGGGTAATATTGGTTAATGGACGGCTTTCAAAATATTTGCTTCCAATCTGATCAACAGCTCCCGTTAAATTTGCTTTCTTCTGAGTACCGTAGCCAACAACGATAACCTCATTTAATGCTTCGGAATCAGTTTTTAGCAGAATTCGTAACGAGGTTTGTGCTTGAATTAATACTTCCTGAGATTCAAACCCAATGAAGCGAAAAACAAGTGTCTGCCCACTATTGGCCTTAATGCTAAAGTTTCCTTCGCTATTGGTAGTTGTACCGGTTGCACTGCCTTTAACCAAAACAGTTACACCGGGCAGCGGGATTTGCTGATCATCCGTAACTATTCCGGATACGATTCCCTGCCCGAGTACATGGCTCGAAAATACTAGCACTGAGAGAAATATTAACAGTGCAGTTTTGAAAAATGTGTAAAGAACATTCATTTTTTTGTTTTCTTTTAAGTATTTAAATGGGTGATAAATTTTCACAATAGTATAACCCGCATGTTTATAAATCAGGCTTTATCTATTATCATATAATTAAAAAAATGAGAATATAAGGTTAAGGGTTAAGGTTGGGATAATACAGGGAGCGAAGGTCTTACGGTCAGTAAGATTGTTTACTGAAGGATAGATTTAACTGAGTATTTCAAAAAAATCGAGGTGTTGATCTGCTGCGACAGGATTTTGTAACTTGGCCCGGATTGGCCAAAAAATGCCGGGGAAAATGATTTCAGTAAGCTTTTGTTTGAATCAGGACAGGGCTTATTGGCTATCTGGGTTTAGATGTCCATATTCCGGTAGTTCTTCAACAAACCTGTAAATCTCTTTCTCAAAATCAATCTCACAACAATAGTGCTGTATCCCATTGCTAACCAGCAGCCATTGGACCCGGTGAACAAAATTATACCGGGCTATCTGGTCAAATGTATCCTGGCTTATTTTTACAGAAGGTGCTTTACATTCAACCAGTAATACTTTTTGCCCTGTATTATTAAAAATAAGGATGTCTGAACGCTTCTGTCTGCTGTTTAATTTGAGTCCTCCTTCGAGCTGAATAAGTGATTTCGGATACTTTTTCTCATGAATCAGAAAGTGTACAAGATGTTGTCTGACCCATTCTTCGGGGGTAAGTACGAGAAATTTTTTACGGATATCGTCGAAGATATAGGTGCCCTTATCGTCCTGTTTTATCCTCAGAGGATATTGGGGGAGGTTTAATGGCGTGGGCTCGAACATGGCTGTAAATTTCACAAAATCCTTTAAATCTTTGTACTCCTGATTGTTTAATTTTTTATCGTGGTATTGAGCCTCAAAAGATTGCATTAATTTGTAATTTCGGCCAGAGATGACTGTCAGCGATATTCTAAAAGATTTGAAAGCCCGGAAATTTAAACCGGTTTATCTTCTTCATGGAGAAGAATCCTATTATATTGATAAGATCAGTGATTATATCGAACACCATGTGCTCAGTGAGGCTGAAAAGGGCTTTAACCAGACCGTTTTATATGGGAAGGATTCTGATGTTATCGGTATTCTTAATGCTGCCAAACGTTATCCCATGATGAGTGATTATCAGGTAGTGCTGGTTAAAGAGGCTCAGGAACTGAAGTGGGGTAAGGAGGGAGATGATGATAAAAAGTCAGGAGATCCGATGCTTTCTTATCTCGATAATCCATTGTCGAGTACCATTCTGGTGTTTTGCTACCGTCACGGGAAGTTTGATAAACGTAAAAAGGTTTATAAGGCTATAGAGAAAAAGGGACTTGTTTTTGAGTCGGTTCCTATTCATGAAACGAAAGTGGCCGGATGGATCGAGAGTTTTGCCGGAGAAAAGGGGTATAAAATTCAGCCTCAGGCTGCTGCATTGATGGCCGAATATCTCGGCAGCGATTTGTCAAAAGTTTCGAATGAAATGGAAAAGCTGATGCTGAATGTAAAACCGGGGCATCTGATCAATACCACTGATATTCAGAACAATATAGGCATTAGTAAAGATTTTAATGTTTTTGAACTGCAGAATGCCATTGCAAAGCGGGATGCGTATAAAGTAAATCAGATTATTAATTATTTTGCCGATAATCCGAAAAATAACCCGATACCGTTGATCCTGGGTGCATTAAATTCATACTTTACTAAAATTTTGAAATACCATTATGCGAGCGATCGTTCTCCGCAGGGGCTTGCCCGTGAATTAGGTGTAGCGCCTTTTTTTGTAAAGGATTATGAAACAGCAGGCAGGAACTATGGTAAGGAGAAGGTTTTCAGAGTGATCAGCTATCTGAGGGAGTGTGATCTGAAAACCAAGGGTGTTGATGCCAGTGGAAATACTGAACAGGGGGAGCTGATGAAAGAACTGATGTTTAAGATCATTCACTGATTTTCTTTCCGATCACATGCAGATTAACTACGCTTGCATGAGGAAATCCAAGTGTATTTCCGGGTGTAACTTCCAATAAATTTCTGAGATAAACATCGATAATTCCCTGTGCAACTTTGGTTTTTGTTTCCAGGAATTCGGGTTCTACGGGTACCAGAAATTTTTTGAAATGCATTTTACCGGTATGATCCACTCTTGCTTCAAATGAATACTGGAAATCGTTATAAGCTTTGCTGATGTTGATTTTGTATTCAGGATACAGATATTCCTCAGAGCGGTTTACAAAACCCAGATAGGGATCAAGAGCCGGTTTGATCTTTTCAACCCTTAAAATTTTGCTTTTGCTTTTAAAAACAACGGGATTACGGGCAGCAAAGGCGCTGTCGGGGTGGCTGTTTGCCTGTATTGCACGGTATTTAATGAACAGACTATCTTCCTTTGATGGAGCCTTTAGCTTCTCAGCAGTAGTTTTAAGCACATTTTTAATATAGTCATCTGAATAAAGTGTCATAGTAATATTCGAAAGATCTTCCATTACTACCCTCGATTCCAGCTCCATCACCTGAAAAATCAGACTGTCTTTACTTACATGTTTAACTCTGATCCATTCGCGGGCAAACTGGAAAAGTGCTTTATGACTGTGGAATATGCGGTAGGTCATGTATTGTTTCTTCTCCGGACTGTAGATTCTTACCGAATCATCGGCATTGAAATAAAGATTCCATTCCGGTTCCAGTTGAAATCCCTGATCAGTGAATGAAAGTCCGTTGTTGAAGCGGCGTTTTATCTCTGTGTATTTAATTCCTTTAATTGCGGTAAATGCAGGTACGGGTTCTTCAGCCATTTTGCTGATATGACCGCAGGATACAAACACTTGTGAAAGGAAAAGAAACAGCGCAAAAGGGTATAATTTCATCGGGCCTGAAATTATAAAAAATATTGAGATGTATGGATTGCAGATTTAAAGCATATTGATTGAATTCAGCCAGTTTTTTAAGTTATCCATCCATTTATCGGCAATGGTTTTGTTATTCATGCCAAAGCCATGCCCTCCGTGGGGATATATGATCAGACTGCTGTAAATTTTATGCTTCAAAAGTGATTCGTAATAGCTGATGCTGTTTGCTACCGGAACAGAAGCATCATCACCGGCATGTACCAGAAAGGCCGGCGGACTTTGAGCTGTTGTATTCAGTTCATTGGAATATCTTTCCAGTTTCTGTGGGGCGGGATCAGATCCAAGTAAATTCGTTTGACTGCCCTTATGCCTTAATCCATCCATAAAACTGATTACAGGATAAATCAGAATGGAGAAATCAGGTCGGAGGGAGGTTTGCTTTGGATTTTCGATCAGCTTTTCTTCGTAGCGGGTAGATGCGCTGGCTGCCAGATGGCCTCCGGCAGAGAAACCCATGATCCCGATTTTTGAAGCATCAATATTCCATTTTTCGGCATTCTCGCGCACTATCTGTATCGCTCTTTGTGCATCCTGCAGCGGACCGATTGATTTATCTGGCATAGTTGAATCGTCAGGGATACGGTACTTCAGGACAAATGCAGTAATCCCCATTTTATTCAATTCTCTGGCTACATCCGCCCCTTCATGTGAGGCAGCGAGGATTTTATAACCGCCACCCGGGCAAATGATCACTGCGGAACTTTTCCCTGAAGACTTTTCGGCTTTGTAAATACTCAGACCAGGTACAGACACTTCGCTGATACGTAAAACTCCGTCTGCTCCCAGCTCAGACTTCTCTTTATTGACAACAGATTTGCTATTAGGGATTTCGCCTGTATAAAGCGGTATGATCTCTTGTGCATTCACAGTATTTGTGTTAAACAGGATAATTGAACAGAGGATTGTCTTAAAAATTCTTTTCATAATTTTCTACTTTTTATCACCGGGATGATATTTTGATTCGGCCCGTTTCAGAACATCCTGACGATAATAGGCTACAGTTTTAAATTTCCGGTCGGCATATCTCTGCATCTGATCATCAAAATGAGGTGATTTCGGATCTCCGCTCTGTCCGCCTGCCAGCATGGTTTTAGCCTGTACTTTTTCCCCGAATTCTACCACAGCCACAAAGCTATTCCCCGATACTCCGTACTGACGTTTCGTGTTTTCACCCTTCCTTGTTCCGTAGGATGCCAGTGCACCCCATTCTCCTGAAGCCATACCAATTGGAATGCTTGGCAATGCATCGCTGAAATTTTGATTAATATCGCCATTAATTCGCTGATAACGGTTAAACTCTCCCCAGGCCGTTTCTACAGTACCGAAATCTTTTTTCAAATCAGCCAGACTCGCTGCAAATATTTTCAGACGTTCATTAACAGGCGACTTTGAGCTCATATAGTTCACCTTCTCCATAAAGTGCAATCCTGCCGGAATTTTGCCCGATTTATTATAGGAGTTCAGATAGAATTGAGTGATGGTCATTGCTTTTGAAGCGGCAGATACTTTAAAGTCCCAGTTTTTAAGCAGACTGATAGCCGTTTTCATCTCCGCATTATTCAGAGGATTGCTATCGTAAGCCTGTATCAGTCCCCTGATCAATTCCTCCGCTCCGGGAAGGTAAGGATCATAGGCAAGGTCAATCATCCTGTCGATAGTCAGATTCTTTGCTTTACTCAATAGTGAAATGGCATGTATTCCACGGTAATTTTCAGGGGAATAGGACATATAGCCGGGGTAGTCCCCAGGTTTCGGACTGGATGCTCCGGCACTGGTAAAAGGTGTAGAATTACAGTTCTGAATCCAGCCGCTTGCCGGATTCAGGAGAAATATATTGTCTTTAAGCTCGTGCAGGCCTTTCCAATCTGTTTTAGGATTACTTCCATCAACCGGTTTTTTATAATCAAAGACTGTATCTCTTTTAGGGATGAAATTTCCATGATAATAGGCGATATTTCCATCAGCATCTGCAAAAACGGTGTTGTTGGATGAATTTGTACGGATGTTCATCATTTGATGGAATTCTTTCTGATTTGAATTTTTTGTACGCAGAAAGGATTGCTGCAGCGCTTTGACAGGATCCCACATCATTGCAGTAGAAACCCATTTATTTCCTGATGCATGTGTTACCGGACCGTGATGGGTGCGGTATAGCGTAAATTTCTTTGATTTAAAGCCGTTTTCACTTTTGTATTTCAAACTCAGTTCCAGAGAGTCGAGCGGTCTTATTTTATTGCCGTATTTATAGCCCAGACCCTTAGGGTTCCTGACGATGGTTTCTTCAAATTCATCAATAATATCAACATCAGAAGTGGTATGCATCCATCCTGTTTTTTCATTAAATCCCTGGTAGACAAAAAACTGACCCCATGTTACAGCACCATAGGCATTTAGGCCCTGTTCACTTTGTACATGTACTTCGCCCCGAAAAAAGAAGGAGGTATGCGGATTAATCAGCAGCATGGCATTACCTGATTGGGTCAGTTTACCCGAAACAGCGAATCCATTAGAACCACGTGGCTCATTGTCTTTCAGAAGTAAGGAGCCTGTCATGATCTTGGGGATCATGCCAGCATCGGGCTTTCCGTAAAACTCTCCGATTTTTCGGGTTGATACCTTTTCGATATCCCCGCCAATGGATCCCTCGCTGAAATACATGGGCATCCAGGGTTCAAAACGTGTGAGTAGTTTGGGTTTTACTTCAGGATGTTTTGCCAGATAGAAGTTAATACCATCGGCAAAGGCCAGGCAAAGATCTTTTAACCATTGCGGACTGTTCTGATATTTGATTTCGGCTTCTTTCTGAGTCATGAAAAGCTTTGCACGAAGATCACTGTAAATAGCATTTTCGCCTTCTATTTCTGCAAGCCTGCCGATTGCCCAGATATAATTCTGCTCCACACGGTTAAAATCATCCTCGCATTGGGCGTATAATAAGCCGAAAACGGCATCGGCATCCGTTTTACCATAAATATGTGGTACTCCAAAATCATCCCTGATGATCTCGGTATCAGATGCATGTCTGTTCCATCGCTCTTTTTCACTAAGTGTCCTGTTTGCGGATCCTGTTGAGAATCCGGATGCTAAAAGGAAAAGAAGAATGAAAGTGATACGAATCATCAGCATAATATTTAAGGCTAAATATAATGCTTTTGAATGAGGGAAGAATCAGGAAAACGGATGGGAATGAGATATTCAGGAATTGTCACCATTATCGTCCGCGTTACAAATACGGACGAGGATAATACTTCTTTAATCATAATGAAATCTGCACTTTGCAATTAAAATTTCATCATCTTTCACCTGATAAATTAATCGATGTTCATCATCAATTCTACGCGACCAAAATCCTGAATATTTATATTTAAGTGGTTCTGGTTTTCCAATTCCCTGAAATGGATTTCGGGAGATGTCTTTTAGCAGATCATTTATCCTGTTCAATTTCTTTTTATCGGTTTTTTGCCAAAACAAATAATCTTCCCAGGATTCGTCTACAAATATGAATTTCATTCTTCAAGAAGATTTTTACTCATGGAATTTCCGGCTTTCAGTTTTTCAATTGCTGAATCCAGTCTCCTTTCATTTTCCTTTGAAGAAAGTTCATGTTGGGTTGCGCGCAATGAATTATATTCTGATAAAGACATAATGACAACACCATTGTCTTTACCACGATTAATAATCAATGTCTCAAAGTTCTCTGTGACTTTATCAAAGTATCTTTTGATGTCTTTCCTGAAATCTGAAATGGATGTTGTTAACATGATTTGGTTTTTATGTACTTAATTATGTACAAATATACGTACATGAAATTGTGTTTGATAAATTTATTTGAGTATATTTATAATGTAAGGAGTCTTTATCACATTTGCTTAAATGTAAGTCCGGGACATTTATAATTTGATACTCTAATAAAAAATCTAATATTTAGAAACATTTTTAAATTACGTAAAGAATATGAATAAAATCGTGTTAGGTTTCATCCGTAAATATTTAATGTTGACTAGTTAAAGTCAACGGGTTTATACTTCTGTTAATTAATTAAAAAAACACAGCCAAGAGTTGTAAAATTTCATCCTCGAGCTCTATGGCTCAACCCTGTGTGCTTAGCTG
>NZ_JARKMZ010000042.1 GCF_029360775.1 Daejeonella sp. H1SJ63
TAGAAAGTTACCAACTCTTATTTACATGCCCCTGTGTGTGCTAAAATCTCATGTTCGCTTCATCTGTTTATTTTTTGTTTTTAATGGTGAAGAATTGATCATGATTTAATCATCATACCCCTGCGGGTTTGGGCAAAATCATGATGGCTTCATATTTCTTTGTTTTGTTTCCCCAAAAGTAAGGTGCCTCACGGTCTTGCTAAATGACAATTAGGTGGGGAAACAGAAGAACTCGGTAAAAAAGGGGAAATTGTCGGTAAAAGTGCCTGACTCTATTTGAAAGCTCTAAAAACCGGATATTTACTCCTGAACCAGGCTACGGGAAATCAGAAATACGAGAAAGATTGAATTAGGAAAGAAGTTTTTGACGAAGTAAAAACTCAAGCTGATCATTGGAGACCGCTAGCTTACTGTTCATTTCCTTCAGTTCTTTGGCAGCTGTATAGGCTTCAAATGCTTTTTTAATGGTTTCGTCAAGCTCCTGCTCACTCCAGGGTTTACTTAAATAATGAAAGATCTTCCCTTTATTTACTGCATCAATAACTGCATTCATATCGGCATACCCGGTTAAAAGAATACGAACCGGTTCCGGATATTTTTCAATTACCTTTTCAAGAAATTCGATACCTGTCATATTGGGCATACGCTGATCCGTAATGATAATCTCTACGGGCTTCGTTTCCAATAATTTCATCGCTGCGTCTGCACTGGAAGCAATCAATATATTATATTTAAGCCGGAAAGTTGCCTTAAAAGAAATAAGGTTATTTTCTTCGTCATCAACATACAGTATATCGATCTTTTTGTCAGACATTTGGGGGTAACATTAATATTTTAGCAAAAATAAGTATAATTAATAAAAACAAGGTATTTATCAATTAATTTGCATTGCAATAACATTTTAAACGTTTTAGATACTAAATATAGCATATTCAGCAAAGATTTGCGACTGTAAGAATGGAAATTCAATTTAACAATGGTAACCCGGTAGTCAGGTTGAGAGCGTTCAGAGCAATTGATGATCCCAGATCATGTGAATTGTTTATTGAAGGACACAGGAAAGTACTTACCAGCATAGGAGTTGAAAAAGTAACATCCTCGAACAACGAATGGATGAATAACCCTGCAGCATTCGTGATGATTGTTGAATCATTGGATAAAAAAAATATTTACGGTGGAGCCCGCATTCATGTTGCCGGTGGTTCAGAACCGCTACCTATTGAACAGGCTACCGGAGCGCTTGACCCTTCAATTTATGATCTGGTTTGGCAATATGCCCAGAATGGTACGGGTGAGGGTTGCGGACTGTGGAACTCGCGTGAGATTGCAGGATACGGCATTGGAAGTATATTCCTTACCAGAGTTGGTGTAGCCATGTCAACTCAGATCGGGCTGGATTCATTATTCGGTCTTTGTGCTCCTTATACTGTAAAAATGGCTCAGAGTGTGGGTTATGAAATAGAATATGGAATAGGAAATAACGGCACCTTCTACTACCCCAAACTTGATCTGGTTGCAACGGTACTTATCCTCAGGGACTTGAAAAATCTGAGTGCAGCTGATGAAGAAAATAAACGGGCTATCATGGCACTCCGTGATAATCTTCAGGGTGTTCGTATTGAAGAGCTCCGGAAGAAAAAAATCGAGATTCACTATGATATTGAAATTCCGAACATGGATCAGTGGGACCTTCAGGCTACCATTGCCAATGCAAAGAAAATTGTATCCAGTCAAAAGATCGACGAACGCAACATAAATTTACTTTAGTTTAGCATTTCATACATGATCTGATAAGCAGTAAATTCACCCAGTAGTACTACTTAATATTCAAACCCCATGAATAACAGGCTTTCTGAGCTGAAAAAAGCATCCGGACAAATGCAACTTGTCTATAAACCTGTATTTCTGAGGATCACTGATCACTCAGAAAAGACTGCTCTTGATGAACTGATCGAGAATAATGTCTCTTTTTTTCACGACGAAATTTACGGGCAACTGCAGGAACTTGTTAAAATGAAGAGTCCTGCACAACGCATCAGGCCCGAAGATTATCCTGAACTCATCAAAAAGCACCTAGCCGGCCGCGACATTAATGCCTATGGTGTATGGGTTTATTATCCCTGGAGCCGCAGGTTGGTTCACATGCTTGATGAAGAAGAATTCAAACAGGTAAGAACCAACCGCAATCAGTATAAGATAACTGTAAAAGAACAGGAAATATTAAGTACAAAACGCATCGGCATCATTGGATTATCAGTTGGCCAGTCAATCGCCCTGACTTTGGCCATGGAGAGGGGATTCGGTGAACTTCGCCTTACTGATTTTGATACTCTCGAACTCAGTAACCTGAACCGCATCCGTTCATCTGTTCATAATCTTGGTGTTCCCAAAGTAGTGATCACAGCCAGGGAAATTGCTGAAATGGATCCATTTCTTAAGGTAAGCTGTTTTTTTAACGGCCTTACTGAAGAAAATATGAATGATTTTTTCAGTACAAACGGCAAACTCGATCTTCTGGTAGATGAATGTGATGGTCTGGATATTAAAATCATGGCTCGTTTTAAAGCCCGCGAACTTGGCATTCCGGTAATTATGGACACCAGCGACCGGGGAATGCTTGATGTAGAACGTTTTGACCTGGAGCCAAACCGTCCGCTGCTTCACGGAAGCATTGAGAATGTAGATCCTCATACTATAAAGGGACTTAGCACAGAAGATAAAATTCCAATCATGCTTCAAATGCTTGGGGTGGAAAACATTTCGCTGAGAGCAAAGGCCTCTATGATAGAAGTGGAACAAACCATCAATACCTGGCCTCAGCTCGCAAGTTCGGTAGCCCTTGGCGGTGCTGTGGGAGCTGATGTAAGCCGCAGGATATTGCTGGATCAATATCATGCCTCCGGAAGATACTATATTGACCTTGAAGAACTGATTGGGGATAACAAAACTGAAGCAGAAATACCGCAGAGCAGAGTAAACCCTTACCATCTTCTTAAAGTTGAGGAAATGAAGCAAATGGCTTCAAAATGTAGTCTTGTAGCCGCTGGTGATGATATTTCTCCGGATAAGGATAGTATCAATAGCTTAGTAGCTGCTGCTGCTGCTGCCCCATCAACAGGAAACGATCAGCCATGGAAATGGCTTTACAAAGATGGCACCCTATACCTGTTTCATGATGAATTCAGGTCGCATTCTTTTGGAGATTTCCAGAAAACTGCTTCTTTCATCACTTTTGGAGCAGCCTACGAAAATCTGTTTATTCATGCCTTAAGCTTGGGAATAGAGCCCTATTACAGCTTTTTCCCGGATAAATCAAATGAAAAACTGGTAGCTGCAATACGTTTTAAGAAACATGCACCCAATGCACTGACAGAACTTTTAAGCCCATTGGATCAGGCAATTTACAAGCGTCATACTAATCGGGTAATGGCACCCAGGACTGCAATTCCTCAGGATATTTACTCCCGTTTGGCTTTACTTGCAGAATCTGTCCCGGGAGCCAGAATGAGGTGTTTCACAGATGAAAATGACATGAAAGGCCTGGCAAGGATTATAGGTGCCTGCGACAGAATGCGCCTCATGCATCCCGAAGGACATTATGATTTTGTTCACAGGGAAATGCGCTGGACTCCTGAAGATGCAGAAAAAACACTGACTGGCATTGACATCAGAACCCTTGAACTCGGAAATTCTTTACTGGCAGCAATGAGTGTTATCAAAAGTGAAAAGGTAATTAATGCCGTTAAGGATCTTGGCGGAGGCAATGCCCTGGGGATGCTTGCCATGCGCACTGTTTCAACCGCATCAGCCTTATGCATGATCAGTATACCCGGCTATGAACTCCGGAATTTCTTTGAAGGAGGCCGTTCAATGGAAAGATTCTGGCTGGAGGCTACAAATTTAAATCTGGCAATCCATCCTGTTATTTCTCCGCTATATCTTTTTTCGCGTATTTTGCATGGAAATGGCGAAGGACTTGATGAAAAAAACATTAAAGAGCTTCATTTTTTAAGAGAACAGTTCAACAAAATTACCGGAACAGGGAATAGCGATGCAGAAGTTTTCCTAACCAAAATTGCAATAGCCGAAGAGCCGAAATTGAAAGCACACCGTTTGCCGGTTAAGGATATTCTGTTCTTTGAAGATTAGTTCAAATTATCTATAGCCCAGATCCCGAATAAACATTAAGGAATGAAGAGATTTTACAGTATTCTGTTCTTATTTACACTGATATGTATTCAACACCTATCAGCACAGGAACCTGTAATATTCAAAGGTAAAAACATAGTTATTGGAAACCATATTTCAATATTAGAGGATCCCAGTAATAGCCTGAGCCTGAAAGACATTCAGAAATCAGATGCTTTTATCCCTTCAAGTGTTCCGATTCCAAATCTTCAGTTAAGCAGTTCAGATTTCTGGATCAAATTCAGCATTAAAAATGAGAGCGATCTGAATAAGATCATTCTTGCGCTTGAATATCCGATGCTCAGTGTCTGCGAATTTTATTCGATGAGAGATGGGAAAGTTCAGAGCATGAGCTATGATGATCCCTTTTCTAAACGTAAATACAAACATCAGAACTTTATTTTTGATGTAGACCTGCCTAAAGGCGAAACTGCAAGTTATTTTATCAGGGTAAAAAGCTCGGAGCAGATGGTACTCCCACTGATTCTGGGACCGCCTAAAGAAATGGCTGAAAAAATGCTGACCAACGATCTGGTTTGGGGTATTTTTATCGGACTCATCCTGGTGATGGTAATCTATAACCTGTTTATTTACCTTTCGGTTAAAGATTCAAGTTATCTCTACTATGTTGCCTACAGCTTACTCATTGGACTAACCCAGATAACCCTCGGCGGATTTACCTATCGTTTTGTCCTGTTTGACCATCCTTCATGGAATCATTTGGGAATAATCTTATTTCCCGGCCTGGCAGGTATAACTGGAAATCTGTTCATGATGAACTTCCTGCAAACCAAGGATAATACGCCAAAACTTCATAAGGCAATTTATGTTCCTTTTCTGATATACAGTACTGCCATTATTTTAAGAATACTGGGTTATGATCAGGCAAGTTACAGAGCAATAGATATTGCAGCCATCACAACAGTACTGCTTACATTTACCGTAACTATTTCACTTTCAAGAAGAGGGTACAGACCTGCAATTCTATTCCTGATCGCATTTAGTATGTTCTTTACCGGGCTCTTGCTATTCGTTCTGAGGAACCTGGGAATCGTGCCTTATAATGACTTCAGCAATTATACCAAAGAGTTTGGTATCGCTTTAGATGTTGTTTTACTTGCCTTTGCACTTGCCGACAAGATCAACACCTTTAAACGGGAAAAAGAACGGTCGCAGGAAGAAACATTAAAAGCATTAAAAGAAAATGAAAGAATAATCAGGGAGCAAAATGTAATCCTTGAACAAAAGGTAAACGAACGTACACTTGAGTTAAGTGAGACAAACACCGAGTTAAATCAAACGTTAATAGATCTGAAAGAAGCTGAGGGTCAGCTTGTTGAAGCAGAAAAAATGGCTTCTTTAGGTCAGCTGACTGCCGGAATTGCTCATGAAATAAACAATCCGATAAACTTCGTAACTTCAAATGTTACTCCACTTAACCGGGATGTCGATATTCTCATCGATTTTATTTCGGAAATGGAGAAAATCGGACTTTCTGATCTTCCTGTTGAAGAGAAGAAAAGAAAGATCGAAGAACAGAAAGAAGAGTTTGATTATGATTATCTGAAGATCGAAATTGCACAGCTTCTCAAAGGTATTTACGAAGGAGCTTCAAGAACGTCTGAAATCGTAAAAGGCCTGAGAGTATTCTCTCGTCTGGATGAAGATGATTTGAAAAAAGCAGATATGAATGGTGGTCTGGATTCGACCCTCATTATTGTAAATAATTTATTAAGTAACAAAATAAAGCTCGAGAAGGTATACAGTGCGATTCCAATGATTGACTGCTATCCGGGAAAGCTGAACCAGGTATTTTTAAATATTATTTCGAATGCTATCTATGCGATTAATAAGAAGTTTGGCGATAATCCCGGAGGAATTCTTAAAATCAGCACAAGCAGCAACGAAAAAAGCGTGTTTGTTAAAATAGAAGATAATGGTATTGGTATGGATGAGGCGACAAAGAAAAAGATCTTTGAGCCATTCTTTACTACCAAGGATGTTGGCGAAGGCACCGGATTGGGCATGTCAATTGCTTTCAACACAATAAGGAGGCATCAGGGAGAAATACAGGTTAACAGTACCCCGGGACTTGGAACAGAGTTTATCCTTGAACTGCCTATAGTACTTGAAATTACAGAAGATATTTAAGTGGAAAAGCAAGACAAAATTAAAATTTTATACGTTGATGATGAGATCAATAACCTGACGGGTTTCAAGGCTTCATTCAGAATGAACTATAACATTATGATTGCAGTAAATGCAATAGATGCTATGGAACATCTCAACTCAAACCCCGATATCAGGGTGATATTCTGTGATCAGCGTATGCCGGGAAAAACCGGTGTACAGTTTTTTGAAGAGATCAGAAGCCGCTACCCAAAACCCATCAGAATTCTGTTAACAGGATACACAGATATTGATTCGGTTATCGATTCCATAAATTTGGGTAATGTCTTCAGATATGTTAAGAAACCATGGACAGATGCAGATATTCTGGGTGCAATTAACGAAGCAAATAAATTTTACGTATCCAATTCCCTGCTGGCAGTAAAAAATGAGGAACTTCAGAGAGCTTATAATGAGCTGGATAAATTCTCTTACAGCGTAACACACGATATGCGTGGTCCGCTTCTTAGCATTCTTGGTGCAATTGAAGCAGCACAGCATATGGAAAACATCTCTGAAATCAGGGATATGCTGATGATGATGAAAACCTCTGTTCGTAATCTGGATGATTTTATTCAGAGTATTCATGATTATTATAATCTTAACAGGGGTGAACTTGAGATCAAACAAATTGATTTTAAGGAACTTGTAGAGGAGCAGATCCGTATTTTCAGCTTTACTTACCTTGTTAGTGATGTTAAATTTAATACCTCAATAATACAAAAGGAAACTTTCAGGGGAGATGAATTATCAATTAAGCTTATCCTCAATAATCTTTTATCCAATGCTTTTAAGTACCAGAAAAAAGATAATAAAGATAAATTTGTTGATCTGAACATTTTGGTTGAAAATGGATCGGCAATAATTGAGGTATCAGATAATGGAGTAGGAATTGCCGAGAATCTTCTGGGAGATATCTTCAATATGTTCTTCAGAGCAAATTCACATGAAGTTGGTTCAGGGTTTGGCCTTTATAATGTAAAAGTTGCTGTAACTAAATTAAATGGAAAAATTACCGTAGATTCAGAACTTAATAAAGGAACATGTTTCAGGGTTACCATACAAAATAAGTGAGATGTCAGCACCATTTCCACATTTTATAATTATTGATGACAGTCAGCTGGATTGTTTTATCGCTGAAAAGATCATTCAGAATACAGGAACTTTTTCCAGTGTAAAATCTTATACTGAGGCTACAGATGCACTTGAATCAATAAAAGATTTGGGTGAAAAAATTGATGCCGTAACCATTATTGTACTCGACATACAAATGCCCCTGATGAATGGGTTTCAGTTTGTTGAGGCCTTCGAACAACTCCCTTCAGAAGTTCAATCAAACTACGCTATTTTCATGTTCAGCTCATCGATCAATGAAAATGACAAGAACAGAATGGAAAATTATCCCTCAATCAGACGCTTTTATGGTAAACCGATATCAAAGGATACTGTAGCAAGAATGATAGAGCAGCTTTGATACCGGTATAAAAACTATATTATTTCAAGCCAAGAACATCAATCCCCTGTTCAAAAATTACATCTACAGGAATACCTTTTTTACCCAAACGATCCAGATCAGATTTAAGGTCTGCATGAATTAATGCCATTTCTTTCTGCACTTTCTCAACTGCATCCTTGTCTCCATTACCCTGAAGCGTCAGAATCTTATTACTCAGTTCATTCATGGCAGATTCGAACTTTTGACAATTTACCTTGTAAGTTCCATCCTGACTACGCTCAAAAGCACCCTGATCGTTAAAGAAATTGAAGCAAAGCATATTCGCCTTGCCATGTGCCTCACCCGCGCCAAAACGAACTGAACGCAGAATACCGGCCATAAATGTGGTATAATAATCTTTAATATCTCCTTCAAGTTCTCCCTTTTTTAAGAGGCTGCTCACCATATACAATCCCAGGATATCTGCTTTACCCTCTTCAAGCCATGAATATTGCTCCTGAAGTGCTTCGCGGACATATCCCTTACCGGTAACTGTTGATTTAATCCCCAATCCGTGGGCAACCTCATGGAACATCACATTCGCAAAAAAGGCATCAAAATTGATATGTTTACGCTGGCTTTTATCGATTAGTTCCTGAGAAACCGGAACCATAATCTTATCAAACTTAGCCCTCATCGCATTTTTGAGTTGTGAACGCCGCGTTCCTTTTTTCTGTTGAATCTGCTCATCATTAGGCAGGTTCACAGCGATAGTTTTACCTCCTGAATTACCATCTCCTGCGTAATAAACCACGTCAAAGGCTGCCAGCTGAGAAGAAGTCCCCGGCCGCTCCTTTTTATAAGCCGCATCAACCGGTAAACCTCTTTGAAGTTCAGGAAGCATACTTACATATTTTTCCAGACGCTTACTCCATTCCCTGTCTTTAACCAGAACATAACTTTCAAATGCAGCACGTGCATTGAACAAGCCATCTTCATAGTTTTCAATTGGTCCTATGATAATATCCAGTCCGCTATTGGTCATATCCATCCAGGCATAGTCGCTGGCTGTATAATTATCGGTGAGTAATGCTTCTGCACGAAGATTGAGATAGTTCCTCAACTCGGGCTGTTCAGATATCTTTGCTGCTTCTTTGAGCAGCCCGGCAGCTTTGGAAAGCCCATCTTTAAAATAGACACTATATGGCACTGAAATCAATTTCCCTGAACCATCTCTGCGAATCATGGAATAAAGTCCTTTTTTGTCAACTACATCAGACTTTTCAAGTTCTTCCTTAGTCATATTTGCAGGGTAAAATCCGGATCCTTCAGGTTTTGACCCGATACCTGCAACAAATGGCTTATCGTCATTTAGCCGGTCCCAGGGTCCATAGTTGATCATGATAAACGCTCTCGTTTTTTCATCTTTTACAGTAGCGAGCAAGCTATCACGCTGCGGATAAGATTGCTTCCAGAACAATTCATCCATAATCTGTGCAGCCTGAATCAACAGGGGTAAAACTTTACGTTCAGCTTCTGTAAGTTTAGATATATCTGTACTAAGCTTTACTTTAGCATACATAGGGAGACGCTCTTCTACATACAATTGCAAGCTGTCTTTATTTCCTTCAGAAGCCTTTTTTTCTGAATTATTTGAACAGGATGCCATTCCCATCATGGCAAAAGTTCCAATTATCAACATTCTTTTCATATTGGTTGGTTTAAAAAGAATAAATATAAAAAATCCGGCAAGGGTATCCTGAAAATAGCATGCAAATATCTTACGTCCAGCTTACAATCATTTGTAAAATTGATGAGCTAAAGTGTTTAGCTTTGCAGAGCTGTTAGAAATTGAAATCTGAATTAACCTTTCAGATATATCCGATTATTTTTTTGCTGATGCTTCGAATTAAAAACATCTTAAGAGTATTTATCATTCTTATGGTTTTCTCCATTAATGTTAAAGCTCAGGAAAACTTTACTATAACCGGACTTATAACCGACTCTCTTTCAGGAGAAACCCTTATCGGTGTTAGCCTGAAATTTACCGGCAAAACCCAGTTGGGAACAAGCACTAATGCCTATGGCTTTTATTCTTATAAATTAAGTCCGGGGGAATACACCCTAAGTGTAAGTTATATCGGTTACAGATCTGTTAATAAAAAGATCAATGTTGATAAAGACATCAGGCTTGATTTAAAAATGATACCCGATAATGTACTGGACGAAATTATCATCAGCTCTGAAAAAAGAAATGATAATTTAATCAATGCTCAAATGGGCATTGCCAAAGTAAATCTCTCGGAGATTAAAAATGTCCCGGTTCTGTTTGGTGAACGTGATATTTTAAAGACCATCCAGCTTATTCCGGGTATAAAACCTGCAGGAGAAGGAAACAGCGGATTTTATGTAAGAGGAGGTGCTGCAGATCAGAACCTGATTCTGCTGGATGAAGCTCCGGTTTACAATGCCTCACACCTTTTAGGATTCTTCTCTACCTTCAATTCTGACGCAATTAAAGACGTTAGTGTTTATAAAGGCGGTATGCCTGCACAATATGGGGGAAGGTTATCATCGGTTCTGGATATCAGGATGAATGACGGAAATAAAAAAGAATACACTGCCGAAGGAGGTATCGGACTGATCTCATCAAGGCTGAAAGTAGAAGGTCCTTTATCCAAAGACAAAAGCTCATTCATGATTAGCGGACGGCGTACCTATGCAGATGCCTTTTTAGCTTTTTCAGGAGACAGTTCCATCAAGAATAATACCCTTTATTTTTACGATTTGAATGCCAAGGCAAACTACCAGATAGACAGTAAGAATACCCTTTACATGTCGGGATATTTCGGCCGGGATGAACTCGGGCTCAATGAAACTTTCGGCTTTGGATGGGGAAATGCAACCGCTACCTTACGCTGGAATCATTTATTCAGCAATCGCTTATTCTCAAACACATCCCTGATATACAGCAATTATGATTACAAAATTGAGAATTTCCTCGAAGAGAACAGCTTCAAAGTAAATTCAAGTATTCGCGATCTGAATCTTAAGCAAGATTTTCAACTATCCCTTAATAACAGCCATAACCTGCGCTTTGGCACGGATCTGATCTATCATAGAATCAGGCCGGGCGAAGTGCAGCCGGGTGAAAAATCCAGTGTTAATCTGATCGCGGTTGAAGATAGGAAAGGAAGTGAAATTGCCGCATATATTTCTGATGAATGGGAGGTAAATGAAAAACTAAATATTGTATACGGATTAAGGACAAGCTCATTCATGCTTTTAGGACCGGGTAATTTTTCATCTTTTGACAGATCCGGTAATATTACTGCAACCAGTTTTTATCAGGATGGGAAACTTGTTAAAAGTTATTTCAACCTTGAACCAAGGATTTCTGCCGCTTATCAATTGAATGAAGAAGCTTCATTTAAAGGATCTTACACCAGAAACAGTCAGAATCTGCATTTAATGTCTAATTCAACTGCCAGCTCGCCAACAGATTTGTATATCATGAGCAGTAATAATGTAAAGCCAGAACTTGCTGATCAGATATCGCTCGGCTATTTCAGAAATTTCAATGATGATAAATTTGAGTTTTCTACTGAAGTATACTACAAAAAATTGCAAAGACAGATCGAATACCGAAGCGGTACAGATCTGAGGGCAAATACAAATGTGGAAGCCGATCTGCTTTATGGAGATGGACGTGCATATGGAATTGAATTTTTCCTTAAAAAACGTTTTGGTAAACTGAATGGATGGCTTGGATACACTTTATCAAGAACAGAAAGAAAATTCGATGAAATTGAAAATGAAAACTGGTTTCTGGCTAAACAGGATCGCACCCATGATCTTTCAGTAGTTGGAATTTACAAGGCCGGTGAAAGATGGACACTATCGTCGACTTTTGTTTATAATACGGGCAATGCAGTAACTTTTCCTGCCGGAAAATATCAGCTGAATAACAATACTGTCTTTTATTATTCGAAAAGAAACTCAGACAGAATGCCAAACTATCACCGGTTAGATTTTTCTGCAACATTAGAAGGAAAACCTGGCCGGAAAGTGAATTCAAGCTGGTCTTTTGGCATTTATAATCTTTACAACAGGAAGAATGCATTTTCAATCGACTTCAGAGACGATCCTGATGATGCAAGTAAAACACAGGCTGTAAGAACCACTCTGTTTGGAATAATTCCTTCAGTAACCTGGAATTTTAAATTTTAAGTGATGGGAGGTTTCTATTTTAAATTTAAACGGGAAATGAGAAAAATAGGTGTAGAACATAAAAGTATACTTATGCTTTTAGCAGGATTTCTGATGCTTACATCCTGTGAAGAAGTGATCGACCTGGATCTTCAGAAAGCCGGGCCACGCATCGTAATTGATGGCAGTATCAGCAATCAGAATGAAAATCACGTCGTACGTATCTCCAAAACCATCCCTTTTGATGCACCCAATACTTTCAACGGACTTAAAGGAGCGAAAGTAAGTCTGATTACCCCCGGCGGAACATCAGTGAGTTTGAGCGAGATCAGTGATGGCATATACAGAAGCCCTCAGTTCAGAGGGACACCCGGAATGACCTACAAACTCGAAGTAATAGCAGAAGGCAGGGTTTATACCGCCAGTTCCACCATGCCGTATCCGGTTTTACCAGATTCTATTTCCTTTAAAAAGCTTAGTTTCTTTGGCAATACAAGGATTTATCCCAATGTGTATTACAAAGATCCTGCAAAAGTTCAGAATCAGTATCGCTATATCCTGAAGGTTAATGATAAACAGCAGGCTGACATCGTTTTTGAAGACCGTTTTAATGATGGTAATAATGTTTCTGATCTGATCATTTATGACAGTGAAGATGACCTGAAACCGGGTGATGTACTAAATATTGAAATGCAGACCATTGACAGAAATGTATTCAAATATTATTACGCTATAGGTCAGATCAAAGGAGAGAATGGCCCCCCGGTTGCTCCTGCAAATCCTGAATCAAATTTCAGCAACGGCACTTTAGGTATTTTTAATGCCTTCACCAAATCGTCTGTTACAATAACTTTGAAATAAAATACAGATCTAGCTTCCAATAACTTTAATAATCAGATTGGACAGTGAATCATCCACAGGAATCTGACAAGCCAACCTGATGTTTTGCCCATTCTGCGCTGAACGTCCAAGGGTGGTTGACTCATTTCTTTTCAATGCAGCAGCAGAAGCACGTAAGCCTTCAATCTCTACAATACAGGTACCGCATCTGCCCATACCTCCACAGTCGCCAAAATTTTCTGTAAAAAGGCGGTCTGCAATAAGGCATTTCAGGTCTCTGTATTCGCCCTGAAAGGTTTGGATATAATGTTCCTCTGAATCATATAAAACAGTCAGGCAGATCTTAAGGGGCATTAACTGATCATTGCTTGTTCAAGTTCAACTGCTTTTGGGAAAAGTATATTGTTCTCGAGATGGATATGAGTATGAAGATCCTGCTCATAATCCTGCAGCATCTGAAATGCTACACGATAAGTAGTACATGCGTCTGCAGGTGGATTATAGCCATTACTTAGCTCTGAAATGGCTATGAACCGGTCTCCCTCCACCTCATGTTCCTGCATCATCATGGCAATTGGATTTTGAACAGTACGAAAATGTGGCTGCTCAAGCTCTCTGTTTTGCCTTTCTGACTCTACCATATTGCGGATATACGGGAACAGAATATTTTCTTCCTTCTTCATATGCATGCTTAGCTCTTCTGAAGAAGCCATGAAATGTTTGTAGATATCGAATAACTCTGGATGACGTTCACCATGAACCCTGCATAGCTTAGAAAGAAAAAGGTTCAGTTCAGGAATCTTCTCTGTAACATAACGATGATGAGTCTTTTCAATATAATCAGCCAGCAGATCAATTGGCCACGAATTAAAATCAATGGATGTTTGTCCACCTGAATTCAGGACAGCAAAAACCTCCTTCTCAACCTGCTCCGGATCCAGATTTTTAGCAGAACATGCCTCTGCAATAGTCATATTCCCCCTGCAGCAAAAATCTATTCCAAATTTTTGAAAAACGCTGGCTGCTTTAAAATTTGCAGCCACCAACGAACCGACAGTATAGTTAGTTAATGCCTCCATTGCTTATAAATTAGATGAACCTGTAATCAAAGTTAGAAATAATTTCAAAAAAGACAATTTTATCTTTTATAAAAAATCAATACATTTGCTTAAATTAATTCAATGGAAATGAAAACAGACATATCCGGAATAGAAGATATTAAGCTCATGGTAGATGACTTTTACTCAAAAGTTCAGCAGGATGAACTTCTGGCACCTATTTTTAACTTCCGTTTGTCTACGCACTGGGGGCCACACCTTGAAAAAATGTATACTTTCTGGAATGCCGCACTTTTTGGTGTAAAGGGATATAATGGAAATCCCTTCATTAAACATGCTACCATGGAATTGGGAACAGAGCATTTCGATCATTGGATAAGTATGTTCAATGAAACTATTGATACACATTTTGAGGGCCCTGTAGCAGAGGATGCCAAACACAGGGCAGCAATAATGGCTCATATGTTCATGAACAAACTGAAATTTATTGAACAAAATAATATAAAACCCGTATTTTAACGAGCAAAATCTTAACCAGATTATCATTAACCAAGATTTATTCAATGATTTCCAAAGCTTGCAAATACGGGATACGTGCTGTCATTTTTGTTGCTTCAAAAAAGACAGAAGGTTTAAAGTTCAATATCAAACAGATAGCACGAGAGGTTGATGCACCGGAAGCATTTACAGCAAAAATTCTGCAGTTTTTAAATAAAAATCACGTGATTACCTCTCTTAAAGGTCCGTATGGGGGGTTTTTTATTGAAGATTACCAGCTTGATCAGCCCATCATCAATATTGTAAATGCAATTGATGGTATGTCAGTCTTCAAAGAATGCGGTCTGGGTTTAAAGCAGTGTTCATCTGTTTATCCCTGCCCGATGCATGATCAGTATAAAATTGCACGTGATGCCCTGCTCAATACTTTTCAAAAAACAAGCATCCGCCAACTGGCTGAACAGCTTAATGAAGGAGGCTTTTATATCAATAACCAGAATGTACTGGCTGAAAATATTTAGTTAATTTCCTGCTTCCTTTTCAGATCTTAATTTCTATAATCATTAAATCTGTAAAATAAATAGTAATACATTTTAAGTTTATTAATCATGGGCTATACATTTTTGTAAATTGCCAGCAATAATATTGGCATCATGCAAATAACATATAACACCATCCTCTTTTCTCTGGCAATCCTGGTACTGGCATCCTGTGCATCGGGTCCTTACCGTTCGAGTAATAAAATCTATAAAAAACAAAGCAAAGAATTAAGTAAAACCATACGCAAACAACCTGTAAATCCAACAGGACTTGATTTTGTTGGTACTACAAATTTCAATCTGCGCAAGCCAAACTATGTGATCATTCACCATACAGCGCAGAATTCTACTGAACAAACACTAAAAACCTTCACAACAGCTAAGACACAGGTAAGTGCACATTATGTAATCGGGAGAGACGGAGCGGTTTATCAGATGCTGAATGATTACCTGAGAGCCTGGCATGGTGGTGCAGCAAAATGGGGTAATGCAACAGATATCAACTCATCCTCTATCGGAATAGAGCTGGATAATAATGGATTTGAACCCTTTTCAGATTCGCAAATCAATAGTCTGCTGGGTGTACTGGCAAATTTGAAAAAGACACATAATATTCCTGCTGCAAATTTCATTGGTCATTTAGATATTGCACCGGGAAGAAAAGTAGATCCCAATGTTAGTTTCCCCTGGAAAAAGCTTGCCGGGAATGGATATGGCCTATGGCAGGACTCCCTTATTACAGAAGAGGTTCCTGAATCATTTAATCCGCTTGAGGCACTTCGCATCATTGGTTATGACATCAAAACCCCGGAAAATACCATCAAATCATTTCAACTGCATTTCGTGCAGAAAGAAATTACAGGCATTTTAAACGAGGAAGAGAAAAAGATCCTGTTCAATCTATACAAAAAATACCTGTAAAGGATCAGCCCTTCTTTACTTCCCTGGCCCAGGCATCTTTTAACGTAACTGTACGGTTGAATACCGGTTTTTCAGGACTTGAATCAACGTCGAGAGTAAAATAACCCTTACGGATAAACTGATAACCACGACCCTGTTCTGCATTGATAAGATCAGGCTCAATGATAGCACTGCTGATTACAGATAAACTGTCAGGGTTAATGTATTCCTTAAAGTCGCCTTCCTCATTTGAGGGATCCTCAACACGAAATAAACGATCGTATAAACGAATTTCGGCAGTTTTTGCACCCGCAGCACTAACCCAGTGTATGGTGCCTTTTACATTAATACCGCTCGTATCACTACCACTTCTCGACTCAGGAATATAGGTACAGTAGATTTCAGAAATTTTTCCTGTTTCATCCTTAACAAATCTTTCGCATTGAATGATATAGGCATGTTTCAATCGAACCATAAGTCCGGGCCCCAGTCTGAAATATTTTTTGGCAGGCTCTTCCATAAAATCATCTCTCTCAATCCACAGCTCTGAACTGAAAGGAATAGTCCGTGAACCTTCACCCCCTTCAACTTCCGGATTATTTTCTCCCTCCATCAGTTCAATCTGTCCTTCAGGATAATTGCTGATAATAAGTTTCACCGGATCCATAACGACCATTCTTCTCCAGGCAGTTTTATTCAGATCCTCACGGATACAAAACTCAAGCAGACTCAGATCAATCAGGTTCTCACGTTTAGCAACGCCAATCCGTTCAGCAAAATTTCGTATCGACAGAGGGGTATAACCGCGGCGTCTTAAACCACTGATTGTAGGCATGCGCGGATCATCCCAGCCTGTTACATACTTTTCATTTACAAGCTGAAGTAGTTTACGCTTGCTCATCACAGTATAGTTGATATTCAGACGGGCAAATTCGTATTGCCTCGAAGGGAATAAATTTAAATGTTCAATAAACCACTCATACAGGGGGCGATGAGGAACAAATTCAAGCGTACAGATAGAATGAGTTATTTCTTCAATTGCATCAGACTGACCATGTGCAAAATCATACATAGGATAGATACACCATTTATCTCCGGTACGATGATGATGGGCATGCTTGATGCGATACATCAGGGGATCACGCAAATGCATATTGGGCGAAGCCAGATCTATTTTTGCACGCAAAACCTTAGCACCATCCGGATACTTTCCTGATTTCATCTCTTCAAAAAGAGCAATATTCTCTTCAATGCTGCGGCTGCGGTAAGGCGTAGGCCTTCCGGGTTCAGTTGGGCTACCCTTGGCGGCGGCAATTTCTTCAGCAGTACTGTCATCCACATAGGCAAGGCCCATCCTGATCAGACTCATGGCGAAATCATACAGCTTATCAAAATAATCAGAAGAGTACAATTCCTTTTCCCACTCAAATCCAAGCCATTTAATATCCTCTCTGATACTGTCAACGTATTCAACATCCTCTGTACTTGGATTGGTATCGTCAAACCTCAGATTAGTTTTACCATTATATTTTCTGGCAATACCAAAATTCAGGCAAATAGACTTTGCGTGACCAATATGCAGGTATCCATTAGGCTCAGGAGGGAATCGCGTAAGAATACGACCACCATGTTTACCATTACTCAGATCCTCTTCAATGATCTCTTCTAAAAAATTTAATGATCTTTCTTCACTCATACTCTGATTTAAGAGGGGACAAAAGTAGCAAAATTTAAGTTTAGCTTACAGCAAATTAGGTTCTTATCTTTTGTCAGCCAGCAGAGAATTAATAAAAGTTATCAATACAATTTTCTTCTTACTTTTACATGAAATCAATTATGACAAGGTCTTTAAATCGCCCTATTCGTGTACTTGTTGCCAAGGTTGGCCTGGATGGGCACGATCGCGGCGCAAAGATCATAGCCAGCACCCTGAGGGATGCCGGCATGGAAGTAATTTATACCGGATTAAGGCAAACGCCCGAAATGGTAGTTAATGCAGCACTTCAGGAAGATGTGGATGCAATTGGAATATCTATCCTTTCAGGTGCACATATGACTGTTTTTCCAAAAATCATCCACCTGATGAAAGAAAAAGGCATGAACGATGTTTTACTTACGGGTGGTGGTATTATACCTGACGAGGATATGAAATTACTGAATGAAATGGGTGTTGGTAAACTTTTCCAGCCGGGAACAAATACCCACGAAATTGTAGATTACATCACTGGTCAGGTTGCTGATAAGAGGGTATTCTGAGCATTTAAAAAAGAATTTTTCGGGGGCTCAGAACATTTTAATCTAAACATTATGGACTATATCAATTTGCTCGTAGAAAAGCGCGACCGAATTTTATTCATCACAATAAACCGCGAAAGCAAGTTAAATGCACTCAACAAGGCCACGCTTGCTGAAATTCACGACGTCATTACCGAATCCTTTCACGATGAAGAAGTAGCCGGAATTATTATTACCGGAGCAGGACAAAAGGCCTTTGTTGCCGGTGCTGATATCTCAGAATTTGCAGATTTCAATGCAGATGAAGGCCGGGAACTGGCCCGCGAAGGACAAAGTAAGGTATTTGATGTTATTGAAAACAGTGAAAAGCCGGTGATAGCAGCCATCAATGGCTTTGCTCTTGGCGGAGGACTTGAACTGGCTATGGCATGCCATATTCGGCTGGCTGTTTCAACTGCCAAAATGGGCTTACCCGAAGTAAGTCTGGGACTGATTCCGGGATACGGAGGAACACAGCGTCTTTCATATTTGGTTGGCAAAGGCAAAGCCATGGAGATGATTCTTACTGCCGATATGGTAAATGCCGAAGAAGCTTTCAGAACCGGACTGGTCAATCATGTTGTTGAGCCTGACCTGCTAATGCATAAAGCAGAAGAAATCATGAAAAAAATCATGACACGTTCACCATTCGCAGTGGGATGTGCTATTAGAGCGGTAAATGCAGCATTCACAGAGGGTCAGAACGGATATGAAACGGAAATTACCGAATTCTCAAATTGCTTTGATTCAGATGATTTCAGAGAAGGAGTTGCAGCATTCCTTCAAAAGCGAAAAGCTGAATTTACTGGCAAGTAAAACTAAACGGCCATCGATAAAAGTGTAGAAAAAATTTCCCGCTTTTTATTAAAATCCGTAAATTGCTCTGAATTATCCAACAGGCACCCGCTTTTTTCTGAAACTAACTAATGAATAAAATATTAATAATTGACGATGAGATTAATATAGGTTTACTTCTGTCCAGATTTCTTACAAAAAATGGGTTTGAAGTACGTACCTGTACCAGTGGGATGAATGCCCTTGATATAATGAGCAAAGAACCTTTCAATCTGGTACTTTGTGATTTCCGTCTGGAAGATACAGATGGAAGAGAAATGCTCCGTAAAATAAAAATTTCATACCCTGAAACCGGAGTAATTATCATTACAGGTTATTCAGATATCAAACTCGCAGTAGAACTAATCAAAATGGGAGCCTTTGACTATATCACGAAGCCCCTTTATCCTGATGAGATACTGAATACAATTAATAAAGCCATTGAGGCTCAAAAAATTATCAATCAGGCAGGCAGCAGTCTTGCTGAAAATGAGAATAAAAACCGCGATACCAATATCATCCCTGAGGAGTTTGTTGTTGGAAAAAGTGCCGCCTCGCTTGAGCTGATTAAACAGATTAAACTGGTTGCACCAACCAATTACAGTGTTATTCTTAATGGTGAAAGCGGAACAGGCAAAGAATCCGTTGCCAAAAGCATACATTATAACAGTCCGAGGAAAGATAAACCATTCATCGCCATGGACTGCGGTTCCCTAACCAAAGATCTTGCCGGCAGTGAGTTTTTCGGTCATGAAAAGGGCTCATTTACGGGTGCTCTTTACACAAAGATCGGACATTTTGAAATGGCAAATGGCGGTACTCTCTTCCTCGATGAAGTAGGAAACCTTTCTTATGAAATTCAGGCAGCACTACTCAGAACTGTTCAGGAACGTAAAGTAAAACGAATCGGAAGTACCAAAGAGATTGATCTGGATGTCCGTATTCTGGTTGCAACAAACGAAAATCTTACTGAGTCTATTCAGAAAGGCCGGTTCAGAGAAGATCTTTTCCACCGTTTTAATGAATTTAATATTACTGTACCACCTGTGCGTGAACGTGGAAAAGATATCATGATTTTTGCAGAACATTTTCTGAAAGAGGCAAATGCAGAACTGAACAGAAATGTTTCTGAATTTGCTGCCGATGTTGTTGAATGCCTTATGACCTATAACTGGCCCGGAAATGTCAGGGAATTAAAAAATGTAATCAGGCGTGCCACACTTTTAAGTGAAGGAAATGAAATACAATTGAAAGCATTACCTCTTGAAATTTCAACTTTTGCAAAAGCTTCAGCTATTGAGAATGCTTTGGGTACAACTATTCCCGTGAATTCAAATAAACATGATCTTAAAAGCGCGGCATTGGAAGCTGAATATGAAACCATTTTGAATGTACTCAGAGAGGTTAATTTCAATAAAAGTAAAGCAGCAAAGATTTTAAATATTGACCGAAAAACATTGTATAATAAAATGAAAGCGATCAATCTGGAATAACAGGGCCTTCTTGAAAAAAATATATGTATGATCCTTTAATGCCCGAGGAAATATCAGAAAATAAAAGATTGAAAATATTTATTCAGCCAATATTACAATTTAATACAGGGCTAATATTAGAGTGCTAAAATTGTATCTTAATATGTAAAACTGTATTCTGAATAATAAAATCAGTATATTTAAGAAACTCCAATTAACCGATATTCTAAATAATTTGAACCATGAGCGACAACTCCAAAATTCTAGCAGCATTACTGGCAGGACTGGCTGCAGGTGTAGCAATAGGAATATTATTTGCTCCTGATAAAGGATCTGAAACCCGTGACAAATTGAATGATTCACTCAAAAACCTTGGTGATAGTATCAAAGACCGGGCGGCTGATGAAATCGGCAATTTGACAGAATTTAAAGAAAAAGTTGTAGAAGGTATAAAGTCAAAACTAAAGTCTGCTGAAGAAGAGTATACAAGTGCCGGCGATGCCCTAAGTCATGCAGCTCAAAAGGCAGAGAAAACAATAAAAAAGGCTACCCATTCTTAAATTTTATTTTTTATGGCAGAGCAGGATTTAGATCCGGAACAACTTGTTGAAAAGGTAAAAGAATATGTGCATGTTCGCAAGGAATTGACCATACTCAATGCTGTAGACAAGGGATCGCAATTAATGGCAGGATTGATTACCGATGGACTGGTACTCATTCTTGCGGTTCTCGCATTTTTATTTGCCAGCCTTGCTCTGGGCTTTTATCTGTCTGAGATTCTCGGGAATTCCTATGCCGGATTTCTTATCGTTGCGGGAATTTATTTATTAGCCGCTTTGATTCTGAATTCCATCAAAGAGAAATTCATTGAGAAGAGGATCATTAATGTTATAATCGAAAAATTTTTCAGGGATAGATGATGAAAGCAAAAATCCGGAATATTGATGAGCTGAGAGCTGAAATTCTTCGACTGAGAGAACAGCGTGTTGAAATGGAAGCGGATATGCAGGTTGAGGTGAACAAGATTGTATCAAAATTCAAAATGCCTCTCATGCTTATTGGCAAATTGAGCGACTGGGCGGGTGCATTTGCAGGTGTGAAAATGAACAAGGATGGTACTTCTGAAGGCGGCGACTGGATTTCGGGCATTTTCAGAGTAGGTTTACCGTTTCTGATGAATAGGTTCGTATTCCCTAAATCAGGATATTTAACTAAGACCATACTTGGATTTCTAACTGACAAAGCTGCCAATACAGTCAACAAAGATCTGTTAAGCGGTATAATAGATAAAATATCAGAGGTTATTAAACTCCCTAAAAGCAGGAAAAAAAATGGTCCGGAGCTGGCCGATTACGGTATCCCGCCCGACAGCGAAACCTATTAAAAAAAAGCACTTAAGAAACTCCGGAGTTTTCTTCTTAATAATTCTTTACAAAATCACTGTAAACGATCCTGATTCCTTCTTCAAGTTCAATCTTGTGCCTCCAGCCTCTTGCATGAAGTTTGGAAACATCCATCAGCTTACGGGGCGTACCATCCGGTCTGCTGGTATCAAAAACAAGTTCGCCCTCATATCCTGATACCTCCTTAATCAGCAAAGCAAGATTCTTAATAGAGATATCTTTCCCTGTACCAATATTGATAAATTCAGCTTCATCATAATTTTGCATCAGATAAAAACAGGCATCAGCAAGGTCATCAGAAAACAAAAATTCGCGGAGCGGATTTCCGGTTCCCAAAACAACAACCTCCGCTGAAGAGTTTAGTTTTGCCTCATAAAACTTCCGGATCAGAGCTGGCAAAACATGTGAATTCTGTGGATGGTAATTATCATTAAAACCATAAAGATTGGTAGGCATTGCTGATATAAAATTACAGCCATATTGCGTCCTGTAAGCCTCACACATTTTAATACCGGCAATCTTGGCAATAGCATATGGCTCATTGGTAGGTTCAAGCAAACCTGTAAGCAGATATTCCTCCTTAAGCGGCTGCGGAGCAAACTTAGGATAGATACAACTTGAGCCCAGAAACATCAGTTTTTTTACATTATTCAGATAAGACTGATGGATTACATTATTCTGAATAGCAAGGTTCTCATACAAAAAATCAGCTTTGTACGTGCTGTTAGCCAGGATACCACCCACTTTTGCGGCAGCAAGAAAAACATAATCAGGCTTTTCAGCAGCAAAAAAATCAGCAACTGCCTGCTGATTCCTTAAGTCGAGCTCTGACGAGGTTCTTAACAAAAGATTATGATAACCTTCCTTTTCGAGTTTGCGGTGAATAGCAGAGCCAACCATTCCTCGGTGACCGGCAATATATATTTTAGCAGCTTTTTCCAATATTATAGACTATGAAAGCAAAGATAAAACTATTTTTACAGGCTTTATTATAAGAAATGGGTAAGGATAAACTACGGCGGTTTGCTGAGATCGCAACTTTCGATAATGTTATTGAGCTGGAGAACGGAAAGCCGCTGAAAGGTAACTGGGCAAAGCAGCAATTCAAAAATAATATGCCGCTGATTCTGGAACTGGGATGCGGAAAAGGCGAGTATACTGTCAATCTTGCAAAGCTATACCCTGATAAGAATTTTATAGGGATAGACTATAAAGGAAACCGCATCTGGAGAGGCGCTAAAACTGCTATTGAGGAAAATATTCCGAATGTTGCCTTTCTTAGGATTCAGATCGAAAACCTGCTCGACTACTTTTCAGAAGATGAGGTGGATGAAATCTGGATTACCTTTCCTGATCCGCAGCCCCAAATCAGCCGTGAAAAAAAACGTCTGACTTCACCACGCTTTCTGGAAAAATATAAAAGTATCCTCAAAAATGGCGGTCCGGTACACCTTAAAACAGACAGCGACCTCCTGTATGCTTACACGAGTGAAAAAATTAAAGAGCTCGGACTCATCGCCCATATACAAACTGATGATCTGTATGCTTCGGCCCTGC
The DNA here is from genome assembly GCF_029360775.1 of Daejeonella sp. H1SJ63. GTDB lineage: Bacteria > Bacteroidota > Bacteroidia > Sphingobacteriales > Sphingobacteriaceae > Daejeonella. The sequence goes on from NZ_JARKMZ010000042.1 coordinate 23,377, forward strand.
CTGATGAAGTGCTTTCAATAAAAACATATTACGAGAAGAAGTATCTTGCCCACAACAAAAATATTAACTATCTGAAGTTCAGCTTTGAATAAATGGAAGATATCAGCTTTTATGATCAGGTTTACCAGGTTGTACGATTAATTCCAAAAGGAAGAGTGAGCTCCTATGGAGCCATCGCGTCTTATCTGGGAACAAAAGGTTCTGCAAGAATGGTAGGCTACGCCATGAATGCAGCACATACAGCTTCTCCTCCGGTTCCGGCTCAAAGAGTAGTAAACAGAAACGGTATGCTTACCGGGAAATTCCACTTTGGCAGCCCCAACCTGATGCAGCAATTGCTTGAAAACGAAGGGGTGAAAATTGAAGATGACAAAGTAGCCGACTTTAAAAACTTATTCTGGGACCCGGCTATAGAGCTTGAACTTTAAACTGAAAATTCACAGAACCAATTAAAACCAAATTTGAAGATATGGGAAAGATGATTGAAGAATTCAACAGCTATCGCAGTAAAATGAATGAGCGCATCATGGAATCTGCTAATACCAATATCAAACGTTTCTTTGCTCTGGATACCACCACTTATGCCGATGGCGCTCTGGATGTTAAAACTAAAGAAATGCTGGGACTGGTGGCATCTATGGTTTTACGATGCGACGATTGCATTAAATACCACCTGGGCAAATGCCATGAAGAAGGAGTAAGCAGCGAAGAAATGAATGAAATCTTTATGATTGCAAACCTTGTTGGGGGCTCGATCGTTATTCCTCATTATCGCAGGGCTGTTGAATACTGGGACGAACTGAACGCTCAATAATCCGAAAGAATTTATTAGATTTCATTACTTAAACCATAAAATGGAGCAGGAATCAAAGATTATCAGATGCGGATGGTGCGGAAACGACCCTCTTTACATCAATTATCATGATCAGGAATGGGGGAAGCCGGTTTATGATGACCCAACTCTTTTTGAATTTTTGATACTGGAAAGCGCACAGGCTGGTTTAAGCTGGATCACCATTCTTAGAAAACGTGAAAATTACAGAAAAGCTTTTGCAGAATTTGATGCTGTAAAGGTAGCTGCCTTTACTGAAGAAGATGTCGAACGCTTATTACAGGATAAAGGAATTATTAGAAACCGCCTTAAAATAACTTCTGCCATACAAAATGCACAATTATTCCTGGATATTCAAAAGGAATTTGGTTCATTCTCTGATTACATTTGGGGATACCTTCCGGGTAAAATCCCAATCACTAACCACTGGAAAAGCTTAAAGGAACTTCCTGCCAGAACAGAGCTTTCTGACCGGATCAGTGCCGATATGAAAAAAAGGGGCTTTAAATTTTTCGGAACCACTATCTGTTATGCCCATATGCAGGCCACAGGAATGATAAATGACCATATTGAAGGATGCATAGCCCGATAAATTATACATAAATGAAAAAACTATTTCTTTTAGATGCTTTTGCATTAATATATCGTGCTCATTTTGCACTGAGCAAGAACCCAAGATTTACCTCTTCCGGATTGAATACATCGGCCATTATGGGCTTTACCAATACCCTGCTGGAGGTTCTTAAAAAGGAAAAACCAAGTCATATGGCTGTGGTATTCGACACCGATGCTCCTACTGAACGCCATACCGATTTCAGTGATTATAAAGCACACCGTCAGGCTATGCCCGAAGATTTGTCGGCAGCCATTCCATACATTATCAGACTGGTCGAAGGATTTAATATTCCGGTTATTTTTTCTGATGGTTATGAAGCTGACGACCTGATCGGAACACTGGCAAAAAAAGCAGAAAAAGAAGGATTTACCGTATTCTGTATGACACCGGATAAGGATTATGCACAGCTGGTATCTGAAAATATTTTTATCTATAAACCGGCCCGGATGGGTAATGGGGTAGAAATTCAGGGTGTTAAAGAGATCCTCGAGAAATGGGAGATCGATCATGTTGAGCAGGTCATTGATATTCTTGGGCTTTGGGGCGATGCTGTGGATAATATCCCCGGAATTCCGGGCATAGGCGAAAAAACTGCCAAGCAGCTGATCAAACAATACGGGTCGATGGAGAATATTATCAAAAACAGTCATGAGTTGAAAGGGAAACTTCGTGAAAACGTAGAGACCTTTGCAGAACAGGGTCTGATCTCCAAAAAACTGGCAACCATCATGCTCAATGCTCCTGTTGAACTTGATGTTGACGCATTACATGTTGACGAACCCACCCGCGAGGTTCTGGAGCCTCTTTTTGCAGAACTGGAATTCAGAACACTCGGAAAGAGGGTTTTTGGAGAGGAGTTTAATGTGCTGGAAATGAAATCTGTACCGGCAAGCGGACAAATGGATTTATTTGGCTCATATAGCTCTTCTACTCCTTCCGAAACGATCTCAAACAATGAAACTGACGATATTGTAAAGCCTGTCAATTTTAAAAACATAAGTAATACAGATCACACTTACGAGCTGGCTGATACCCCCGAAAAAAGAGCTGAGCTGATCTCCACACTTAAATTGCAGAAACAAATTTGTTTCGATACAGAAACAACCGGACTGGACGCCAATGATTGCGAGCTTGTGGGACTTTCATTCAGCATCAAACCCGGAGAGGCATGGTATATCCCGCTTTCTGCAAATCAGGATGAATGCAGAAAAGTAGTTAATGAGTTCAAAGAAGTTCTTGAAAATAAAGGGATAGCAAAAGTTGGTCAGAATATTAAATATGATATTCTGGTATTAAAATGGTACGGTATAGAAATTCAGGGTGAACTATTTGATACCATGCTTGCCCACTATCTGATTGATCCGGATTCGAGGCATAATATGGACTTACTGGCAGAAAACTATCTGGGCTATTCTCCGGTAAGTATTACCACTCTGATAGGTTCAAAAGGTAAGAATCAGGGTAATATGAGAGATGTTGAATTGGAAAAGCTTAAGGAATATGCTGCTGAAGACGCTGACATCACGCTTCAGCTGAAAAATACCTTTGAGCCTATTCTAAAAAATGTCAATGCAGATAAGCTGGCCCATGATATTGAGAATCCACTGATTTATGTGCTGGCTGATATTGAGCACGAAGGAGTAAAAATAGACCAGAATGCATTGACAGAGTTTTCTAAAACCCTCAAAACGGAGGTCAGACAGATTGAACAAAATATCTACGAAAAGGCAGGTGTAAAATTCAATATTGCTTCCCCAAAACAGCTTGGAGAGGTGTTATTCGATAAACTGCAGCTGGATCCGAAAGCAAAAAAAACAAAAACCGGTCAGTACCAAACCGGTGAAGATGTGCTTACCCAGCTTGCAGGCAAAAGTGATATCGTGGCAGATATCCTGGATTTCAGACAGTTGCAAAAACTGAAATCTACCTATGTGGATGCTCTTCCATTAATGATTAACAAGAAAACGGGCCGTATTCATACCTCTTATAATCAGGCAGTTGCATCAACCGGGAGATTAAGTTCCAACAACCCCAACCTACAGAATATTCCGATCAGAACAGAACGTGGCCGTGAAGTAAGAAAAGCGTTTATTGCCAGAGATGATGATCATATTTTACTGTCTGCTGATTATTCCCAGATCGAACTAAGAATCATAGCTGAAATCAGTAAAGATGAGAATATGATGGAAGCTTTTGTTCTGGGACAGGATATTCACACAGCAACAGCGGCGAGAGTTTATGGAATACCTTTGGAAGATGTTAATTCTACCCAACGAAGAAATGCAAAAGCAGTGAACTTCGGAATAATTTACGGACAGTCTGCCTTCGGACTTTCACAAAACCTCGGTATACCAAGAAAAGAAGCTGCCGAAATTATAGAGAACTACTTCAATACCTATCCCGGCATTAAAAAATACATGAGCGATACCATGAATTTTGCACGTGAAAATGGTTATGTTGAAACAATAATGGGCAGAAGACGCTATCTGAGAGATATCAATTCAGCTAATCAGACTGTCAGGGGGTTTGCCGAACGAAATGCCATTAATGCGCCTATTCAGGGATCTGCTGCCGACATGATCAAAATTGCCATGATCAAAATCCATGAGGATATCAGGGATCAAAAATTACTGTCAAAAATGACTATGCAGGTGCATGACGAATTGGTATTTGATGTACTGAAGTCTGAAAAAGAAATTTTGAAGCAGATCATTACCGATCGTATGAAAAATGCCATAAAAATGAAAGTCCCGATCCTGGTGGAAGTTGGAGAAGGCAGTAACTGGCTGGAAGCACATTAAATCATAGAAAACAAGGGCACTATTCGATTTATTTGAGGCTGTAATCAAACATTTGTAGCTTTTTATGAAAATGACAGAAGGCTACGCTATGCTAAAAATCAGTCTGAGCCAAAGCAATTTAATTCATTTTTCTTTAGCTATTGAATTTATGAATGTAATACATCTCAGCGCAGAATGTTATCCTGTTGCCAAAGTTGGCGGATTGGGTGATGTTCTTCTTGGTGCCCTGCCCAGAGGTATCTTTGTGAATCAGGAGCCCCGGTTATGAGAATAGGTGAATGCTGTTATATCAAAAATGCAATAATTGATAAAAACTGCTTCATAGGAAACGACGTTCGTATCAATGGTGATCCGCATTTAAGTAATGGCGATTTCAAGACACATACCATAAAAGAGGGTATTGTGGTGGTGAAAAAACTGGCGATCATTCCAAACGGAACGGTAATCTGAAAAGTTAAAGAATATTACTTACCAAATAAACCACCAAGTCCACCCATCATATCGCGGGTAACTGCCTGCATTTCTGTCTGGTTAACATTTTCTGCCTGCTCAAGTGCCTTGTTAACTGCAGTAGCAAGAAGTTCCTCAAGTTCTTCCTGATCTGCAGAGCGCATAAAATCGGGGTCAAGAGATATAGCGGTTATACGTTTATTTGCTGTAGAAATCACTTTTATCTTCCCACCTTCAACTTCCGCAGAAACAGAAATATTATCGAGACGTTTTTTTATCTCTTCGGCTTTTTGCTGAGCCTGTAATAGTTTGTCGAACATATCAATAAAGGTACTTAATCAAAGGGTAGTCCTGATCATTTCAGGAGAGAGAGGTTTCGAAATAAATCCCTTCACTGTTGTAAAATCCTGAGATTTTTGCTTATCCTTATCATCCACAGAAGAAGTAACGATGTAAATACGAACTTCTTTTTTAAAGTCTTTAACGATTTTTTCAAAAGCTTGCAGAAAATCCCATCCATCTACTACAGGCATATTCAGATCAAGCAGAATTACATCAGGAAGTAATTCTTTATTACCAGCATTTTGATTTAAAAACTCGAGTGCCTTTTCTGCTTCAGTATAGCTGACATACTCATCATAAATGCGGTGCTTAGCAATCATGATCTGTGCTATACGCTGATGAATAGGATCATCGTCAATTATAAACACTCTGCTCATCTATTCTCACTGTTATATTTATATAAAATTACGCAAATTAAATCCTTACTCAAGAAATAGATTCTCAAATAAAGTTAATCATCATCAGACAGGGATTCACCATTACCGGTGTATGCACTTCGCCTTACCACCGGCATTCCTGCGAGATTAAAAAGCCCGTCAAGTTTTAGTAAACTTCCATTAGTCAGGTTACTTAACAATATAATCGTGACGTCTTTATCCAGTTGTCGCAGATAAATATGCCTGAAACCATGCCACCACCCGGTGTGGTAAACTACTTTATGCTTTCCATTAACAAAAGTACGCCATCCGTATCCATAATTAAAATGACCTCTCTGCATTTCGTTATGCGGGGCATACATTGAATCCTGGGTCGACTTCTTTAAAAGCATTCCTTTACGCATAGCTCTGTCAAAAAGAAACAGATCATGTAAAGTGCTGTAAATGCCTTTATCACCTACCGGTCCATCAAGAAAATTCTGAGCAACTGATCGTCTCCATGTCCGGTCATGCCCAACCACATCGACAGGAATTTTAGGATACTCCGCTTTAGAATAAACGGCAGTTTGCTTCATTCCAAGAGGTTTAAAAATACTTTCAGCCATAAACTGAGAGAATTTTTTTCCGCTTACCTTTTCAATGATGGCTGCAAGAACCATGTAATTGGAATTATTATAATGGAATTTTCTGTCAGGTTTCATGTATGGGTTTGGCTTATGCTCAGCGATAAGCTTCATCACATCCTGATTCGTAATTCCGGGGCGTTCATCCTTTTTTTGTGCTTTCCAAAGATCGTCTACAAAATAGACATAGTTCATCATCCCTGAACGATGGGTTAAAAGCCTTTCAACAGTTATACTGTCATAAGGGAAATCCGGGAAAAACTCTTTCACATCCTGATTCAGTTTAAGTTTTCCATCCTCAACAAGCATCATAATAGCCGTTGCAGTAAAGGGCTTGGAAACAGAGGCCAGCTCAAACACTGAATTAATTTTCAAACTATCTCTGTGCAGATGATCAGCCCAGCCGATAGCCCTTTCGTAAATAATTTTTCCCTTCCTGGCTACCAGAATATTCCCATTAAATCCGGATCTGCGATGCAGGTTCATCATAAACTCATCTATCCTTTTGTCTGCTTTCGCCGGATCATATTTAAGAACAGTGCTGTCAATCTGATCATCAACTGAGCTTCTCTCTTTTTTTCTGCTTACTGTTGGGTCTGAGCTGCATGACTGTACAGTAACAGCAAGTGCAAATAATACCGCGGCTTTACGGAAATAATGAATCATTGAATGGATATGGAATATGATTAATGCGGAAAATTAGAAAATATTATAAACAGCCCGGCAAAAGAGTTATAAACAACGTCTGAATTTCTTATACTTTTTACAAACATCATATTGGAAAATCTGAATTTTTGGCCTTAACAGAAGGTAAAAAAATCTAAATTTGCAGCAAAATTTAAATTCCTATTCCAATGAGTTACAGAGTAGAACATGATACCATGGGCGAGGTAAGGGTACCCGCTGATAAATACTGGGGTGCACAAACCGAACGTTCAAGAAATAATTTCAAAATTGGTCCTGAGGCATCAATGCCGAAAGAAATTATCGAAGCTTTCGCATATTTGAAAAAAGCAGCTGCCTATACTAATACAGACAGCGGAATTTTACCTGCTGAAAAGCGCGACCTTATCGCTCAGGTTTGTGATGAGATCCTCGCCGGGGAATTAAATGATCAGTTTCCTCTGGTAATCTGGCAAACGGGTTCAGGAACCCAGTCGAACATGAACGTTAATGAGGTTATCGCTAACCGCGCTCATGTTTTACAGGGCAATAAGCTTGGAGAAGGCAAGACTTTTGTTCACCCTAATGATGATGTGAATAAATCTCAGTCTTCAAATGACACTTACCCAACTGCAATGCATATTGCAGCATATAAAATGGTTTCTGAAGTAACTATTCCCGGAGTTGAAAAACTTCGTGATGCACTTCAGATCAAGGTTGATAAATTTAAGGATGTAGTAAAAATTGGTCGTACTCACCTGATGGATGCAACACCGCTTACTCTGGGTCAGGAGTTTTCGGGTTATGTTTCTCAGCTTAACCACGGATTAAAAGCCCTGAGAAATACATTGGATCATTTATCAGAACTTGCACTTGGCGGAACTGCTGTGGGTACGGGAATCAATACCCCGCAGGGCTATGATGTGAAAGTTGCTGATTATATCGCACAATTCACAGGCCTTCCTTTCATCACCGCTGAAAATAAATTTGAAGCTTTGGCCGCTCATGATGCAATTGTTGAAAGCCATGGTGCATTGAAGCAAATCGCCGTTTCCCTGATGAAAATTGCCAATGATATCCGTATGCTGGCTTCGGGTCCACGTTCAGGTATCGGCGAGATCCATATTCCGGATAATGAGCCGGGATCATCCATCATGCCGGGAAAAGTTAATCCTACACAAAATGAGGCAGTAACCATGGTTGCAGCACAGGTGATGGGTAATGATGTTGCAATCAGCGTAGGCGGATCAAACGGACATTATGAACTGAACGTGTTCAAGCCGGTTATGGCAGCAAACTTCCTCCAGTCAGCGCGCCTGATTGGTGATGCATGTGTTTCATTTACCGTAAATTGCGTAGAGGGAATTGAGCCTAACTATGACGGTATCAAGAAACACCTTGAAAATTCATTGATGCTGGTAACAGCCTTGAATCCGCATATCGGCTATGAAAATGCAGCTAAAATTGCCAAAACAGCTTTGAAAGAAAATAAATCACTCAGAGAAGCTGCTATTCAGCTTGGCTTATTGACCAATGAGCAGTTTGATCAGTGGGTACGTCCTGAAGATATGATTGGCGGATTAAAGTAATAATCAACACACTCCGCTCTTACCGGGCGGAGTGTTTTAAAACCTAACTATGGCAAAATACGCTTGTTTATTGATATCCATACTGAGCGTTCTTGCTTTTAGCTCCTGTAGATTCAATCCGAACCTTCAGGGAAAAGGAACTGATTCGCTTCAGGGGATCTGGGAAGAAGACAGCGTTGATTATCAGAATGAACGTTTGCAGTATTCCAAACATCAATTTCGCATTACCTGCGATTCCGTTTACATCACAATAAAGACCTTCACTAAAGTAAATACCTATCCTGATTCCTGTTTCAACAATGGAAGCTGGACAGAATATGCCAAAGGAACATACCTCACACAAAACGACACTCTTATTTTCAATACTACCTTCACAAAATCCAATTTCAAGCAAAAGATATCAGGCTGTTACCGTATTGGTCAGTATCTGCCTGCTTTTGTGATCAAAAAAAATACTGCCGACAGTTTGTACCTGGAAAGCACTCAGCAACACCAGCAGATCAAAATGTCGCTGAAGGAAAAAATTGTTTGTGTTCAGAAGCCATTAAACTAAACCAATCATGAGATACTGTTCAATAAAAAAATTACTCCTTTCATGCCTCTTGTTTTATATTCCACTTCAAAGTATGGCCTGGGGAATGCTTGGACACAGGGTTGTAGGGCAAATCGCTGAAACTTATCTGAACAAAAAAACAACAAACGAAATCAAAAAAATTCTGGGTAACGAGAGTCTGGCAATGGCAAGCAACTGGGCCGACTTCATTAAGTCTGAGCCTTCCTATAATTACCTGAGCAACTGGCATTATATTAACCTGCCGGCCGGATTGAAATCTGAACAGCTAAACTATGCTTTAGCACAGGATACCGTTACCGATGCATTTACCCGTATAAACTTCCTTAGTGCCGAACTGAAAAATAAGGCCCTTGCACAGGAGAAAAAAGTAATGTATCTGAGAATTCTGATCCATCTGGTTGGCGACATTCATCAGCCTATGCATACCGGTCGTTTCGAAGATCTGGGAGGAAATAAAATTCAGTTAACCTGGTTCGGACAGAATACAAACCTTCACCGCATCTGGGACAGCGATATGATTGAACATCAGCAGCTCAGTTATACAGAATACGCCAGCTCAGTTAATTTTATTGATAAAAATGAACTCCACAACCTGCAATCACAGGGTGCAGCTCAATGGGTAGCTGATTCATACAAGATCAGTGAAAAATTGTATGCAAATGTAAAATCAGGTGATAAATTAAGCTACAGATACATTTACGATAATATCGAAACTGCCAATCAGCAATTGCTGAAAGGAGGAATTCACCTTGCTGCAACACTGAATAACATTTTTTCTAAATAAAATAATCCGATCATTGCCATGAAGATATTAATGGTTTGTCTGGGAAACATTTGCCGATCACCTTTGGCGCATGGTGTGATGGAATATATGGTTAAAGAACACGGCCTTAACTGGCAAATCGACTCTGCCGGAACCGGTGGATGGCATGTTGGCCAGCAACCGGATAGCCGATCGATAGCTGTCGCAAAAAAATATGGTGTGGATATCAGCGGTCAGGTCTGCAGAAAATTTGACAACAGTGACTTTGAAGCTTTTGATCAGATTCTGGTAATGGATCTGAATAATCTTGAGGATGTAAGAAGCATGGCAAGAAATGAATCAGATCGTCAAAAAGTCAGTTTATTTTTAAAAAAAGGCATTGTTCCTGATCCTTATTATAATGATGATCAGTTTGACCCGGTCTACCAAATGATTGAAAAACGATGCAGTGAAATTATTGAGGAATTTAAAGTCTCGATATAATCATCAGCAAATTATAAAATTAATGTATGGCAATTATCAAACCATCGATACCTAAAGGAACCCGCGATTTTTCTGCATCAGAAATGGTGAAGCGCAACCACATTTTCAATACCATCAGCTCGGTATTTAAGAAATTTGGCTACCAGGAGATTCAGACTCCCACAATGGAAAATCTCACAACTCTTACCGGAAAATATGGGGATGAAGGAGATAAACTGATTTTTAAGGTTTTAAACTCAGGAGATTTCCTTTCGAATATCCCTGAAGAAAAACTTACCGGCCGCAACTCACAACAATTAATATCAGACATCTGTGAGAAGGCCCTGCGTTACGACCTGACCGTCCCTTTTGCACGCTATGTGGTAATGCACCGTAACGAGATATCCTTTCCATTTAAACGGTTCCAAATCCAGCCGGTTTGGCGTGCCGATCGCCCTCAGAAGGGAAGATATCGCGAATTTTATCAGTGCGATGCCGATGTAGTGGGTTCAGAAAGTCTGATCAATGAAGCAGAGTTTGTACTGATCTACCACGAGGCATTAAGTAAACTGGGACTGAAAGATTTTACCATTAAAATCAATAACCGTAAAATCCTATCCGGAATAGCCGAGATCATTGGAAAGCCAGAGCTGATCATTGATATGACTGTTGCAATCGATAAACTTGACAAGATCGGCTTTGAAGGTGTAACCAAAGAGCTCATCGAACGTGGTTTTACTGATGCAGATATCGAAACACTTAAGCCTATCATTGCCTTAAAAGGATCGAATGAAGAGAAATTGAACAGCCTTCGTTCAGTCCTTGCAGTATCCGAAACCGGTTTGAAAGGAATTTCTGAAATTGAAACCATCTTTTCATATCTGGCCCGGCTCTCAATACTCAATACTCAATACTCAATACTCAATGTAGAACTTGATATTACCCTCGCACGCGGACTGAACTACTATACCGGTGCCATTTTCGAAGTTAAAACCAATGAAGTGGCTATGGGCAGTATCGGCGGAGGTGGCAGGTACGATGACCTAACAGGCATGTTCGGACTCAGCAATCTGACAGGTGTTGGGATTTCATTTGGTGCCGACCGCATTTATGATGTACTGGAAGAATTAAACCTGTTCCCGGAAAGTGCCACCGAAAGTACAAAAGTACTAATCAGCAATTTTGATGCAGAGGCAGAGAAATATGCATTACCGGTACTTCAGCAAATCAGAAATGCAGGAATCAGTGCAGAAATCTATCCTTCATCTGCAAAATTGAAAAAGCAGATGGCTTATGCTGATGATAAGAGCATTCCTTATGTCATCCTGATAGGAAGTGATGAAATGGAATCAGGACTCTTAACCTTAAAGAATATGAAAAACGGAGAGCAGCAAAAAGTATCTGTTGAAGAGATCATTGCTCTTTTAGGTGGTTAAGTCTATTTGATATTTTCAGCCAGAGCCTTCATAAAATCCTCCGGAATTTCCAGATGTGGAATATGTCCTGAATTATTGAATTCGATGAGTTTTGCCCCGGGTATCTTAGCCGCTGTTTGTTTGCCCAGCTGATTATACAGTCCGTACTTTTTCTGATTTTCTGCACTAAGTCTTGCTTTTCCTACGATAGTTTTATCCTGGGTACCGATAAGTAGAAGTACCGGAACCTTAAGCATGGGAAACTCGTGAACAACAGGCTGTTCATAAATCATCTGAGCAGTCAGAGCAGAAACTTTAGCATACCTTGGAAATTCGGAACTGCCATTGATCCCGGCTGCGATCCTCACCAGCTCATCATACTCCGGTTTCCATTGTACAAAATAAGAACTCTGGTAATATCTTTTTATGCTTTCGGCACTTGCCTTAAGCTCTGTCTGATATAATGCCTCATTGCTGGCATAAGGTACAAACATCCGGTAGTCCTCAAGTCCGATCGGGTTTTCCAGAACCAGCTGAGAAGTTCTTTCAGGATAGAGCAACGCAAAACGTGTAGCAAGCATCCCACCCATTGAATGCCCCATAATAACAGCTTGCTGGATTTTCAGACTATCCATCAGCTGTTTGTTATATGATGCCATTCTGTGAAAACTGTAATTCACAATTGGTCGCGAAGATTTTCCAAATCCGATCTGATCAGGAACCAGCACCCGGTAACCTTTTTCACTAAATGCTTTAATAACATTTGTCCAGTAATACCCTGCAAAATTCTTTCCATGGAAAAGCATCAGGGTTTTACCATTAGGTTTTTGAGGCTTCACGTCCATATAAATCATACGCACATCCTCACCGTCAATATTCAGCGGCAGATAACTAATGGGATATGGATAATCAACATTCTCAAGAGTAACAGATAAAACCTGAGCAGATTGAGAGTATACCGTTAACGATGTAATCAATAATAAAGCAGTAAATAATCTTCTCATAATCAATATTTTATAATAAAAATAGGATTTTAATTGCACCCCCGGTAAACCATCCTGAATATTCTAACGTAACTGATAAAAACCGAATCAATCTGAAATTAGACAATTAATAAGCATTAAACCAAAAAATTATGGAACGTAAAGATTTTCTTGCCGCTTTAGGCTTAAGTGCCGGTTCATTAGTTATCACTTCTTGCCTCGGAGCTTGCGGTAAAGGTGATACCGGATCCCCAACTACAAACAATCCTACCCCCACAATACCGGGGAGTAAGGTAGATTTCACTTTGGATGTGAGTACTAATACAGACATCAGTACCAGGGGATGGACTATTATGAATAGTGTAATCATCGCTAAAAACGGATCAAGCTACATTGCTTTATCCTCAGTTTGTACTCATCAGGGGAATCCTCTCACTTATAACTCTTCAAATAATACTTTCCCTTGCTCACTCACCGATGCCGCACATGGTTCTGTTTTTGATTCCAATGGTGCAAAAGTTCAGGGACCGGCCACTTCCAATGTAAAAAAATACAGCACAACATTAAGCGGAAATTCATTAAGAGTATTTGAAGCCTGATTCTAAATAATTTCCGAATATGAGAAAGATCATCTTCATGATATGTTTTATCATTCCTTTTAGTGCATTGGCACAGGATGATCTGATGAAGCTCATTGCAGACAGCAATGAGGTTTTTGTCAGGACCGCCACGTTCAAAGCCACACGGGTCATTAATGGACATTCTGTGGAAACGGTGGGTAAAAATAATTTAGACTTTATTATATCTCATCGTTTTGATCGGGTAAATCGTGGTTTTGAAGAATTTTTCGGACTTGATGCTGCAACAAACCGGCTTGGCCTGGAATACGGAATCAATGACCGGCTGATGCTGGGAATAGGCAGAAGTTCATTTCAGAAAACCTTCGACTATTTTGCAAAGTATAAACTGATTCGTCAAACATCCGGTGCAGCAAATGTTCCTGTATCTGTATCATTATTAAGCGGGTATATGATACGCACGCAAAATACCAGTCCGCAGCTTTCATCAAACAACCGAAGCAGTTATACCGCGCAGATCCTGATTGCAAGAAAATTCAGTGAATCCCTTTCCTTACAGCTTTCGCCTACCCTGATCCACAGAAACAGGCCGGATATTTTTACAGATAATAAAACAGTTCTGGCAACCGGGATCGGAGGAAGAATGAAATTAACCAAACGAACCTCAGTTAATGGTGAATACAACTATGTATTGCCCAATCAGATTGATGACTCTTATACCAACAACCTTTCGTTCAGCTTTGATCTTGAAACAGGCGGACATGTTTTTCAACTGCTGTTTACTAATTCATTTGGAATGACTGAGCGGCAATTCATTACGGAAACAAACGGAAGCTGGGGCAGCGGAGATATTCATTTTGGGTTTAATATTTCAAGAACGTTTTCTTTCGGAAAAGAAAAGAAATTAAAACCATGACACGCTATATTTTAGTAATGGCATTTTCTATGGCATTGAATACTGCCATGGCTCAGGGTATTTTGTACAACGCAATAAAAAGTGAGTTTAGTTTTTTCTCCAAAGCACCCCTTGAGGATATCGAAGCAAAAAATACACGCGCAGCTTCGATCATCAATGCTTCAAACCGAGAGGTGGTGGTACGTATCCCTGTATCCCAGTTTCAGTTCAGCAACAAGCTTATGCAGCAGCATTTTAATGAAAACTATATGGAAAGTGAGAAATATCCTTACGCCACTTTCAAAGGTAAAATCAATGAAATAATTGATCTGAGTAAATCAGGTGTTTATTCGGTAAGTGCAAATGGAATACTGAACATTCATGGCGTTGACCAGAATAGGAAGCTGACCGCCAAACTTAGTGTGGGTGAAAACTCCATGCAGCTTGAAACAAAATTTGAGGTGATGCTTGCAGACCATCAAATTGAGGTGCCCAAACTGGTCTTTAAAAAAATTGCTGAAAAAATTGAAGTAAGTGCCAGCCTTAATTATGTCCCCCTTAAGAAATAGTTAATTCCATAAATCCTAAAAAGCAAAAACCCGGTATGATGCCGGGTTTTTGCTTTTTAAATACTTTCGATTACAATTATTCTACCGCGCGAACCATTGGCAGTACAATACTGCTCAGACGAGGTCCTCCATGATGAATAGTTTGCTGAGCAACACGAACTCTGTCGCTGCTTCCAAAAGGATCTCCGGTATTTGGATTCCTGTCAAACTGAGGAAAATTGCTTGAGGTAATATCTACACGCATACGGTGACCTGGCTTAAACACATTGGCAGTACCTGTCATTTCTATTTCATACTCATAAACCTGATTTGGAGTAAGCAATTTGATCTTATCCAGACCCTCACGGAATCTTGCTCTTAAAATACCTTCAGAAATTGGCATTGCCCTTCCATCAGGATAAACATCAACAAGCTTGATCATCCAGTCAGTATCAGGACCATCAGTTGCTGCAAACAACTTCATTTTTACCGGACCAGCAATGGTTACAGCTGATTTCAGGAAATCGGAAGAATAAACCAGTACATCCTCCCGGCGCTCCAAAGGACGCTGATCATAAGGCCCCGCCTGAGTTGGAGTACCGCAGCAATTATTGCCACCCAAAGTCATAACAGGAGATTTAGGATCGTAAGTGTATTTATCGGCAGCAGCCTTTTTAGGCGCCTCAAAGCTTAATTCACCATCTCCCCGAACTGAATTTGCATTTCCATTACTGGTCAGATAAAGATTCTTATACTGAGTACCCGGAACAGGATAATCCTTTTCGCTTCTCCATTTATCTACCCCCATATAAAACAATTTCACCGGATCTTCGCTCTCAATTCCGTTCTTAATTCCTTTCAGATGGTAATCGTAGAATTGTAATTCCCGTTCAAACATTTTCATGTTCGCTGTCGGACCAAAATCAACAGTACCAAAAGCCTGTGAAGGGCCATGACCCCATGGACCAATAATCATACGGGCACTGGCACGCGCTTCGGGTGTGGCAGCTTTGTTCCTCATACCGATATAGCCATTGATCGTTCCCATCAGGAAAATATCAAACCAGCCTCCATAGGTATGGGCCGGAACATTCATCTTCGAAAAATTCTCTTCATCACTGATTGATTTCCAGTAATCATCATAGCTTTCATGATCAATCCAGTCGCGATAATGTTTAACCGCATAGCCCGCGCTTTTCAGATCGCCATCCTTCAGCGGAAGATGCCATAATATATTTTCATATTTCAGCTCTTCAGGAGTATATGCTTCTGTATGCCAGTACTGTGGAAGCATGATACGGTTAGGCATACGTACAACACCCCAGCCATAGTTAAAGCTTAAACGGAAAGCTCCGCCCATAGTTAACCAGTTTGCGTAAATATTGGTTGAAGCAACACCGGGGAAAGTAGCCACAAGATGCGGAGGCGTCTGGCTCATTGCTGCCCATTGATTATGACCCAGATAACTTCCACCCTGCAAAGCAACCTTTCCATTAGAGAATGGCTGTTTCGCTGCCCACTCTATAATATCATAACCATCTTTACCTTCATCCTTGAACGGATACCACTGCCCTTCACTTTCGTATCTTCCTCTCACATCAGCAAAAACAACTGCATATCCCTGCTGTGCAAATCTGATCTTATCCTGATGCCCGCCATCACGCTGTACACCATAACAGGTACGGATTACAATTGTTGGATATTTGCCTGGTTTTGCAGGCATATACACATCAGCATAGAGCTTTACCCCATCGCGCATAGGAACAGGTTTGAAGCGTTCTATTTTAATCTCATTGTTAACAGAATTTTTGAGGAGCCCGGGAATTGAATTGGCTGTTTGCTGAGGATTTACAGTAACAAGTTCTGATTTTTCAGAAGCAGGTTCTGCAATTTCGAACCGGTTGTTGATACCAAACGAGTTCTTTAGATAAGAAGCAATCTCATTGCCTGTACTGACCAGCTTATCGGCCTGAGCCAAAGCAGTTACAGCCAGAGAGAAAAAAAGGATTAGAATCAGGGATTTAAATTTTTTCATGTTTTTTAAGATTAATGGCTTAAATAAATATGAAAAAATAAATCCGTGATTCCAATACCTTAAACTCAGCAATAGAACCTGTTATTTATTTGATTCTCAACGGCAAATAAAGTCCAAACGAAACGTTTCTGCCCTGATTGAAATAACCTGCATTTCGATCTGCCTCATCTAAGCGGCCAGGTTTGAAACGGCTCAGGTGATCATAATAGGCTTTATCAAACAGATTATTAACAGAAATATTCAGCCTTAAAGGCTGATTTTTCATCATAACAGTGGTGCCAACGCCCAGGCCAAGCAGGGTATAAGATCCTGTTGGGGTTTCAAAGGCATCAATCCTGTTCTGTTTAAAAACATTATCCAGAGTGATTGAAAAATATGTTCTCTTCAGGCCTTTAAATTGGGGCTCTAACCTCACCTCATTTCTCAGCACAGCTGCCGGAATAAAGGGTAAAGGTTTATCAGTTGCACGGTTAAGCCCCCGGGTATAAGAAAAGCTATTCTCAAAATGAATGAGCTCAGCCGGATGCAGGGTTAATCCCGCCTCAATCCCCGACAAGTTTGCATGATCCTGCACAAAACGATGTACTGGTAAACGATCGGCATCAATCAAAATTGTTTCATTATTGATTTGACGATTATAAATGTAATTATCAATGTAATTATTAAATGCTCCCAGACTCGCGCTCAGCACATTATTATTGAATTCAAAGGCAAAATCAGCATAATAACTGTTTTCCGGATTGAGATCATTGTTTCCAATCTCATAACGGAATGTTCCTTCGTGAACACCGTCAGAACTTAATTCAGCGATATTCGGCGAACGAAATGCTGATCCAAGGTTAGCTTTAAAATTAAAATGATCATTAAACTCCTTTGTAAATCCGGCAGCACCACTCATATTGGAAAAGCTGTTTCTGAAATTACTGAACTTAGGGCTTCCATCTTCCATCATCTGATCAGCACTGATACTACGGGTATCAAAACGTAATCCAAGATTAAACGTAATGCTTTCCCATGATTTCTTTGCATAAGCAAAAAGTCCGAGTTCTTTAGATTTATAATCAGGAATCAATAGCTCTTCTGCTTTATTCTTATTGTATTGCAATGAGCCCGCCAAACCAATTACCGGTTCCCAGCCATTATTTTCATTGAAATAATATTTGAAATCAGTACTGTACGTTTTCAGATCAAAAAACAGGGAAGGGCTGCTTCTGTCATCTTCAAGCTCTCTGCGCTGATTATTCTGGTAAGCCATTATTGTTCTCAATCTTCCGTTTCCAAGCAAAACATGACTGTTCAGTGCTATTTTGTTATGACGGATATCCTGAAAAGGCAATAAAAGGGAACGATCTTTTAATTGATTATCTGTGAGAACAGATCCATTCTCATCTTCAAACTGGCCATCTGCATTTCTGGCAAAATCAGGCAGACCAACATTACTGTTAAAACTTGAAAGGTTAAGATGTGCATAACCCCATTTTTTATTGAATCCAAGCTGTCCGCTGAAATTAGTTTCATCAAATCCTGTATTGGCAATTCTTCCACCCGGAGCATTGTAGCTATATGCGCTCTTTAAAGATGCACGTCCACGCCAGATAAAGCCTTTACTATTTCCCTGAAGCATAGCCGTACTTGAGCTAAGCCCATTATTTAATTGATAGCTTGAGATCAGTTCACCCCGAATTTGTCCTTCCTGAGATGGCAATGGCTCAAGCACATTAATAACCCCCCCTAAAGCATCTGAACCATATAATAAACTGGCAGCACCACGCAAAACCTCCACACGGTCAGCACTGAACTGATCAACCTCCATTCCATGCTCGTCGCCCCATTGCTGACCCTCCTGTTTGGCGCCATCAACAAGGGTAACCACACGGTTATAGCTTAGTCCGCGAATAACCGGCTTTGAAATACCACCACCGGTACTTACCTGCGAAACTCCAGGAATCCTGGCAATTGCATCAATGAGGTTAGAGGAAGGACGATTAATTAACTGATCTTTGGTAACCGAAGAAACAGCAGTACTGTTTTTTCGGTTATCAGAACTGAATGCGGTACCGGTAACCACAATTTCCTTAGCCTCAATAATACTTGGGAACAATTCAAACTCAAGAGCCTGATTCTGCGAAAAATCAATGGTTTGGATCAGGGTCTTATAGCCAACATATCTAATCTCGATCAGGAACTTCCCCTTATCAGGCATATTACGAAACATAAATTTACCATCAATATCTGTAGATACAGATATTTTAAGATCAGGTATAGTAACAATAGCTGCAGGCAATGACTCTCTGGTATTCCCATCGATTACCCTGCCTTCGATTGGAATTAAATTAGCATAAACGCCTGTATATGATAATAATAATAAAAAGTATAAAAAAATAGACTTCATTTCTATTTTATATGAATAAGTAAATAAATTGAACAAACATGCAGGTGCAAAAACACCGCATAACAATAAAGAAAGGAAATACTTATTCGGTTGGGGGACCCCTTAAACTGCTGAGGAGCAGTTCCGCAAAATAGGAAGTAACTTCATTATTCAGAAAAACAGACATCATTGGAGTAAGTCTGATCTTTTCATTAAATGATGTTTTGGTAAAAGTCTTATCGATATGTACAGCACATACCCAGCAATAATCTGCTTTGTTCTGAACATTAACCTTCTCCTTACTACTGGAATATAACTGATCTGCTGAAGAGGAAGAAGGAATTGGATCGTGATTGTGAAAGAAATCGAGGGGAAGCAGCACAGTAGAAAAGCTCAGTAAGAGTATTACCGAGAAGCTTAATCCAAACTTCTTTTTAAATGCTTTCATTACAGTCTTCAAAACAAATTTACTAAAAAAGGGAGAAATTATATAATGATGCTAAAAGTATGCTGTAACATTTCTATATGAGACTGCATGTAAGCTGACATCGGATACCTCTGAAGCATTTGGATAAGACTATGATAATGGGCATATTTAATTAAAATTCGGGTATCAGGGAACAAGCACTACAGCAATCTGAGAAATAAACCGTAAGGGATAAAGTTTCATCAAAGTCTTGAATTCTAAACATGAAAATTAAAGCAATCATTCTATTCGTCCTGCTTTCAGGCCCGGTATTTGGACAAAAAGTACAAAAAAATTTCTGGAAAGATCCCTTTCCACGAAAACCTTCAGGCGTATGGGAATTTTATGACTTCAAGGGAGAGTTAGAACAAACTTATGATTTTACAAAGGATAGCCTTATTTATCAGAAAACCTTTCCTCAGGCTTCTAATGTAAAATATCGGGCAATAACCGGATCTGATACTCTTTTAACAAAATTGGATACTCCTCCGATTTTAATTGGTGGTTCAGCTGTGGTAATGAGAACATTAACAAATAACCTTAAATATCCACCCGAAGCCAGGGAAAGAAGAATTCAGGGCAGGGTGATCATCTCATTTATGGTTGCGTCTGACGGAAAGGCTTCTGATTTTAAGATCCAAACGGGCATTGGAAGTGCTTGCGATGAAGAAGCTCTCAGAGTGATCAAACTAATCCATAATAAATGGTATCCGGGTATCTTAAATGGTAAAAGAGTAAGTACTATTTATACAATCCCGGTGTTTTTCAGGTTAGGGTAATACTCAGCTGTCTTGCCCGTTGTCTCACCTGAATAATTTAGTCTCAGGCATGCAATCAGGTTGTTTTTTCGTCTATATGAGTTTTCGAATGATAGCAGCAAATCAGGCACAGGCATGGCCAATCAGCAGGTTAATAAAAAGAAAGAGCGGAATGAAAATAAAGATTTGAATCAATTCACCTCAATCTTTTAATACTGATATTGGTCAGCAGATGATATGCACGGCAGCTCCGATCAGGAAATAAATTTCAGAATTTGAATATAATCTTGTTAAATTCAGTTATGCTATCATTTATACTACTCGTAGTCAGTGTTATACTGCTTATTCTACTCACCGCAAAATGGCACCTTCATCCATTTTTAGCACTATTATTCGTTGCCCTGTTCTTTGGATTTGTTTCAGGAATGGATGCAGATACCATTATTAAGTCTGTAAATGATGGGTTTGGCAATACCCTGGGTAAAATTGGTATTGTGATTGCCCTGGGGGTAATCATCGGAGCGTTTCTGGAATATTCAGGAGGAGCTTACAAACTGGCTGAAATTGTCCTGAATTTAATTGGTAAAAAACGGGTACACGAAGCTATGGGTATTGCAGGATTTATTGTTTCCATTCCGGTATTTGCCGATAGCGGATTCATCATTCTAAGCCCGCTGAATAAAAGTTTAACTAAAAAAGCGGGCCTTTCAATTGTTGGAACGGCAGTAGCTTTGATTCTTGGCCTGATGATATCTCATGTTTTAATTCCGCCAACTCCTGGTCCGATTGCCGCCGCCGGCATTATTGGAGCTGATGTGGGTTTAGTGATGCTCATGGGACTTATCATAGGATCCTTTTCGCTGGTAGTAGCCATCATTTACTCAAAATTGTATGCTGCAAAAACTTATATCGATCCCAGTCCTGAGTTATCTGAAGAAATTATACAGGAAAAAATCAGAAATGCACCGGGGGCACTCAAATCATTTCTACCAATCATAACACCAATAATTTTGATTATCGGAAAATCTGTGGTGGAGTTAGCTTTTGCAGGAGAGAATCAGGATGACTGGTGGTTTAAATTGATTGGCTTTCTGGGTACTCCGGTAATTGCCCTACTGGCCGGGATGCTTTTTGTATTCCTGATACCTAAGAAACTGGATAAGGAAATACTTTCAACTACGGGATGGGTGGGGAAAGCAATCAATGATGCCTCAACAATCATTATTATTTCGGGTGCCGGCGGAATTTTTGGCGCCATCCTTCAGAACAGTGGAATAGCCGCCACAATGGCTAATGGATTATCAGAAGCTAATATCGGAATATGGCTGCCCTTTTTATTGTGTGCTGCCATTAAAACAGCACAGGGCTCATCTACTGTTGCACTGATTACTACCGCATCTATCATCGCTCCCATGTTACCGGGTATGGGATTTGAAACAGAAATTGACAAGGCATTGATTGTTATGGCCATTGGAGCCGGGGCAATGTCTGTATCCCATGCAAACGACAGTGGATTCTGGATTACTACTCAGTTCTCAGGAATCGATGTAAAAACAGGATATCGTACTTATACACTTGGTACATTAGTGGTGGGGGTTTCAACGGCAATATTTGTTTATATCGCCACTCTTATCGTTTGATCAAATTCGTTTATCGATAGAAAAATGCATTTTGGAAGCAATAAAAAAAGCATAAAAGCAGTCTTTACTCATTCGTGATAAAATCGCTGAGTTAAGGATACCCTCTTTTAACTCTCCAGAATTCCGATCTGTGCCAGCACTTCAAATTCTTTCACCGGAAACTCAGCATCATTTCTGACAGTCTGAACCACACAATCAAAAAGATCCATATATTTTCCAACAGCAGACGGGATATATTCAACGGTCTTTTCTCCCTGATCACTGTAAACGGTCAGTTTAGCTTCCATGCCGGGCTTCTCAACTCCAAAACCTTCATCAGAAGGCTTACCTCCTGCAAGCAGCTGATCTTCCTGAGTATCACAGAATGCTTTGATAAATGTGCCTTTAGTCCCGTTAATGATAATTCCCGGCAAAGGATCAGCTACAAGCAAACTGGTTGTAATGAATACATTAGTGTGATTGGGATAAATCAAATGAATATGGCCGTAATCATCAACAAGAGAGTTTTTACGATAAACCCCGGTGGTTTTAATAAATTCTTCCGGCTCACCAAAAATACATATCGCCTGATCGAGCAAATGTGCAGCCAGATCATAAACAACTCCTGCAGCAGGAATTGGCGTCTCTTTAAATACTTTCGGACCGATTTCTGCGCGATAGCGGTCATAACGCAAATGAACCTCAATGATTTGTCCCAGGCGGCCGCTGTTAATAATATCGCGTGTTACTGCAAAATCGCTTGAAAAACGACGATTCTGATACACCATCACCTTTCGGCCAAGCTCTCTTCCCAGTTCAAAAACTTCCAGGGCCTCTTCAACCGTTGGTGCAAAAGGCTTTTCAACCAGAATATCTTTTCCGGCCATCAAGGCTCTGCGCGAATAATCTACATGTGTATTACTGGGTGTATTTACAATCACCAGCTCTATTTCAGGATCGCTTAATACTTCGTCAAGCGTATCATAACTGATAATATCAGGATAATCAGCATGAACTTTCTTAGTGTTATGCTCCAGTACTCCCTTTAGCTGAAATCCTGCATGAAGGTTTACGAAAGGGGCATGAAATATCTTTCCTGACATTCCATACGATAAAATAGCGGTAACGATAGGTTTTTGCATAAGCAAATATAGTATTTGGGAGGAATACTGTACCAATTTAAGCGATGAACATTACAGCCTAAACTATACTTTAAGGATAGAAATGCTCCGCTGATATTCCTTTTTTTTACAGACATTTGTGCATGACCCCAGCAGAAATAAATGCAAAATGGAAACAACTTCAGGAGCGCATAGCCAGCGACTTTGATTCAGAAATTCCCGATATGAAAGTCATGCTTTTCCTGATCGGTGTTCAGGAACTTGGCAAAGGACCCGCTAAATTCAGCAAACGTCAGAAAGAAGAGCTTATGCATATTGCTACCTGCCGTTTGTTCGGTGAGATGGGATTCTATGAACTGGAAGGAACAGACCAGGATGGATGGCCTCACTGGAAACTGATAAAGCCTATTCCTGCCTACACTCTGTTAGAGCAGGAAATGATTATGAAATCTCTGATGGTTTCCTATTTTGACACACTTTAGAATTAAAAAGAAAAGGGAATCAGCTGCTTATTGAAAAGAAATTTAACAAATGAAGATCATTACTTATAACGTCAACGGAATTCGTTCTGCATTAAGCAAGAACTGGCTTTCCTGGTTACAGGCGGCTAATCCCGATGTAGTTTGCCTGCAGGAAATCAAAGCAACACCCGATCAGCTTACAGACCTTCTGCTGCTTGAACAAATGGGCTACGAACATTACTGGAACCCGGCAGAAAAAAAAGGTTACAGCGGTACAGCCATCTTCACCAAAGTGAGTCCTAAACATGTTGAATATGGCTCCGGAATGGAAGACTACGATCGTGAAGGACGCATAATCAGAGCCGATTTTGAAGGTTGTTCTGTAATGAGCACCTATTTCCCATCCGGATCAAGCGGAGAGGAACGTCAGGATTTTAAATTCCGTTTTCTGGAAGATTTCAGGGAGTATTCGGATAAATTGAAACTTGATTATCCAAATCTGGTGATATCAGGAGATTATAATATTTGCCATCGTCCGATCGATATTCATAACCCCAAATCGAATGCAAACTCCTCCGGGTTCCTTCCGGAAGAACGCGAATGGATGGAAGATTTCATTAGCTCCGGCTACATCGATTCTTTCAGACATTTCAACACCGAGCCACATAATTATACCTGGTGGAGTTTCAGGGCAAATGCAAGAGCCAAAAACCTGGGTTGGCGCATTGATTATAATATGGTATCTGAAGGACTTCGTGATAAACTTAAACGTGCGGCTATCCTGCCGGAAGCAAGGCATTCAGATCATTGTCCGGTATTGCTGGAACTGAGTTTATAGACAAGAATTTGAGGAAACAGATAATAAGGTACTGCAGGATAGAGATTAACAGAAACTTAAAATTCCCAGATCTTTCCCGGACAGATGCAGGAATCCAGTTTAATGTCGAACTCATTCAAACCGGTTATTTCATCAACAGGGTCAAAGTATGAAAGACCCATTTTATGTACATCATGACGGCATTTGCTTAGAAAACGGTCGTAAAAACCCTTACCATAACCTGCACGGTTGCCTTTTTTGTCAAAAACGATTAAAGGAACAAATACCAGATCAATCTGATCTGATGAAATAATTTTACCGTGAATTGGTTCCGGAATATCAAACTTATTCCGGCCGAGGATGGTGTAATCATGATCGTAGAGAACATTTTCCATTTCAAGCTTCTCAAAATTGGTTCTTGGTATCAGAATCCTTAAGTCAGGAAAGGCTTGTTTAAAATAATTCAGAATGGAAAAGGTATCGATCTCGTTATGTTTTCTGATTGGCAGAAAAACATGAATTGTTCTGAATTGTGACCAATCCACAAGCTTTACCTGTTCCATCAACTCTTCAGTCAGCATCCAGTAGCGGGCGCGAGATAAATTTTGCCGTCTTTCAAGAAATTGTTTTCGTAGGGTAGCTTTGTCCACAATACGAATGTAAAAAACAATCTGAAATTCGGATAAAGATAGCTGATAAATTCCTGTAAAAAACAGAACATAAAAAACGGCCTCTCCACCTCTGAAAAGACCGTCTAATCAACCTAAACCAAACACTAAACTATTTTACTCTTTCAATATAGTCACCGGTACGGGTATCAACTCTAACCTTATCACCCTGATTTACGAAAAGAGGCACACGTATTTCAACACCCGTTGATACGGTTGCACTTTTCAACGCATTGGTTGAGGTATCACCCTTAACCGCCGGTTCTGTATATGTAATTTCCAATTCAACACTTGTAGGTGCCTGCGCCATGATCGGCTCATCACTCTCCATAGAAACAATCACATTCATTCCTTCTTTCAGGAATTTAGCTGAAGGACCGAATAATTTCTTTTCAACACTGATCTGCTCGAAAGTATTATTATCCATTACGATAAAGTAATCACCTTCTTCGTATAAATACTGATAATCATTAGTCTCAACACGGCAAATTTCAACCTGCTCATCTGTTCCTAATCTGGCTTCAACTATTTTTCCTGTTTTGATGTTACGCAGTTTACCGATGTAAAAAGCGCCACCTTTACCGGGCGTACGGTGAATAATTTCATCAACCGTCACTAATTCACCATTGTAACGTAGAATATTTCCGGATTTTATTTCTGAAGCTTTTGCCATAATGTAATGCTGGTTTCGAGCCGCAAAGATAAGGGCAAAAAACAAAAAATCCAACAGCGAATTTAATTTCCGGAATACAGTAAATTATTGAGGGTCAGAGCTTATTTAAAGTCTGTTACATTCAAGCTGGAAGTACAGAAGCTATACTCCTGCTCCTGATTGGAGCATACGATTAATAAACGGTCTGAAGAAAATTCTGAAACAAGATCAAGATACCATTCAGAACCCTGCTTATCAAGATTGGATGCAGGCTCATCCAGCATAATAATATCGGTATCTGAAGCAAAAGCCAAAGCAAGCTTAACTCTTTGCTTCATACCTGAAGAAAAATTTTTTATTATCTTAAATTCTGAGCTTTTGAAACCAAGGAGTTCAATAAGGCCATCTCTGTCAAGTCCTGCACGATAATTTTTGAACCTGAAATGAAATTCAATTAGTTCATGAAGCGTAAATTCTTCAATTAGTTCCAGATAAGGGGCAGCAAGACTTAAATTGCTGAAAATATTCTCCTGCTCTATTACCTTTCCGGAATGATGGTAACTAATGCTTCCTTCAGAACTGCTCAGGCTTCCTGAAATGATTTGCAGCAATGTTGATTTACCTGCTCCATTGGCACCCAGAATAGCGTATGAGTTACCGCTCTCAAATTCATAGCTTATATTTCTGAAGATCCACTCGCGGTTAAACCGGCGTCCAATTTTTTCCAGACTAATTTTCATATCGGCGGCAGGTCTTTCAGGAACAGGGTTTAGGAATTACCAAAGCCCTTCATTACCCCTCTGTTCGAGTTGCGGATAAAATCAAGGATCTCATCACGGATTTCTGTAGGCTCGCGATCAGTCTCAATAATATCCAATGCTTTGGTAATATTATATTTCTTAAGGAAAATAGTCCGGTATATATCCTGAATCTCATTGATCTGCTCTGAAGTAAATCCTCTTCTTCTCAAACCAACTGAGTTTATTCCAACATAAGACAAAGGTTCCCTTCCGGCTTTAGTATAGGGAGGTACATCTTTACGCACAAGAGAACCACCAGAAATGATAGAATGTGCACCGATTGATACAAACTGATGAACAGCTGATGTACCGCCAATAAATGCATAATCCTGTACTTCAATATGTCCGGCAAGCTGTACCGAATTGGCAATGATCACATTATTTCCGATCACACAATCATGGGCAATATGAACATAGGCCATCAACAGGCAGTTAGATCCTATTGTAGTAGTGTTTTTATCCAGCGCGGTTCCCCTGTTCAGGGTAACGCATTCGCGGATAATTGTATTATCACCCACTGTCACGGTAGATGCTTCACCTTTGTATTTCAAATCCTGGGGAGGAGCAGAAATTACAGCGCCCGGAAAAATACGGCAATTTTTGCCGATACGGGCACCGTCCATAATAGTTACATTTGATCCAATCCAGGTCCCTTCACCAATGACAACGTCTTTGTAAATGGTTACGAATGGTTCGATCACTACGTTCTCAGCAATTCTGGCCTGAGGGTGGATGTATGCTAAGGGTTGGATCATTCTTTTGTTTCAGTTTCTTTAACTCTGATAATTTGTGCCATCATTTCTGCTTCCACTACAACCTTTTCGCCAACCATACCGGTACCTCTCATCTGACAAATGCCTCGTCTGATAGGTTCCATTAAATCGCAACGGAAAACTATTGTATCACCGGGCAATACCTGCGCACGGAATCTTACTTTATCTATTTTTAAGAAATAAGTCAGGTAGTTCCTCGGATCAGGCACAGTACTCAAAACCAGAATTCCTCCGGTTTGTGCCATAGCCTCAATCTGAACAACTCCGGGTAAAACCGGAGCACCCGGAAAATGTCCTTTAAAAAACTCTTCATTCATTGTAACATTCTTAACTCCCACAACATGGGTTTTAGAAAGTTCAAGAATTTTATCAATGAACAGAAAAGGTTGCCTGTGTGGCAGAATATTCATGATCTGAACCACATCATATAATGGGGTTGCAGCCGGATCATATATCTGAACATGCTTTTTGGTTCTGTCTTTTTTGATTTGTGCTTTGATCTTTTTCGCAAATGCAACATTCGCTGCATGACCGGGCCTTGCAGCCATGATATGCCCTTTCAAAGGAACACCAACCAAAGCAAGATCCCCAATCATATCCAATAATTTATGACGGGCAGGCTCATTCTGGTAACGAAGTTCAATATTATTCAGAATTCCTTCTCTTGCAATATCTATATCATCGCGATTAAATAACTTGGCAAGACCCTTCAATTCATCCTTACTCACCTCCTTATCTACAACAACAATTGCATTATTCAGGTCTCCGCCTTTAATCAGGTCATTCTTCAAAAGCATTTCAAGTTCATGAAGAAAACAGAAAGTCCGGCATGAAGCAATCTCTTTCTTAAATTCCGAAATGGTGGTAATTGCTGCATGCTGACTACCAAGAACAGGCGAGTTATAATCGATCATGCAAGTGAAACGGTAATCATCCAATGGCATAGCAACCATTTCAACTTTACGGTCAGGCTCAGAATAATGAATGTTATGTGGAATACTGTAGCATTCTCTGTCTGCATCCTGGTCTAAAAAACCAACTTTCTCCAGTGCCTCAACAAATTCGATAGAACTACCGTCCATAATCGGAATCTCAGGTCCATCGAGCTCAATAAGTACATTATCCAATTCTACGCCAACCAAACCGGCAAGTACATGCTCAACAGTATGTACGCTTGCGCCATTCTGAGTAAGGGTTGTACCACGGGAGGTATCCGTTACATTGTCAACATCCGCATCAACTACCGGAGAACCCGGAAGATCAATTCGTTTAAACTTATAACCATGATTTTCCGGTGCAGGTTTGAAGGTCATCGTAGCCGGCTGACCGGTATGCAAACCAACCCCATTAACAGAAATTTCAGATTTAATTGTTCTTTGTTTTACATTCATAACATTGATCTGATCTAGTCAGAAACTGATCATTTTAAACGTTCTTTTAAGATATTTTCAAGTTCTTCAATCCTCTTCTCAAGCTCAGGCAAACGCTTGGTAACTACCAGATATTTTAAAGAGTCTCTGTAAGTTGCCAGAGGATGGCCATTCCAACTTTTATTCTCTTCCTTAATTGAATTATTTACTCCTGATTTTGCTCCGATATTACTACCGTTGGCAATAGTGATATGCCCAACTATACCTACCTGACCTCCGATAACACAATTCTCACCAACCTTAGTACTGCCTGAAATTCCGGTCTGAGCTGCGATAACCGTGTTTGAGCCAATCTCAACATTATGCGCAATCTGGATAAGATTATCAAGTTTTACTCCCTTACGAATGATTGTTGAACCCATAGTAGCTCTGTCAATAGTAGTGTTAGATCCTATTTCAACGTTTTCTTCTATAATAACGTTACCAATCTGACTAACTTTTCGATAAGCACCATCTCCATTATTTGCAAAACCAAAACCATCACTGCCAATAATCACACCCGAATGAATGATGCTGTTATCGCCAATGACACAGTTAAAATATACATTTACACAGGCATACAAAGTTACATTTTTACCTATGATCACATTATCTGCCAGATAAGTATTCGGATAAATTTTACTGCCATCGCCAACCTCAACATTAGGCCCGATGTAAGCAAAAGCACCTATATAAACATCTTTCCCAATCTTCGCTGTAGGATGAATAAAGCTGGGATCTTCAATCCCGACCTTTTTTGATTTGGTTAATTCGTCGTATTTCTCTAACAGTACAGAAAATGCACTGTATGCATTCTTAACTCTGATCAGTGTTGCATTGATCGGCTGAGCCGGCACAAAATCCTCATTTACAATAATTATTGAGGCTCCTGAGCTGTAAACGTACTGTTCATATTTAGAGTTCGCCAGAAATGATAAAGAACCTGTGGTTGCCTCTTCTATTTTGGCTAGCTTATTTACTGTCACCTCAGGGTTACCTTCAACAGTTCCTTCGAGTAAAATTCCAATCTGATGTGCAGTTATTTGCATCTGGCAAATTTATGTGTTATTAGTTAACGAACAAAGTTTGAAATGTTCGCCGTTCATTTATTAATTTTTTAGCTCCTTAACATAACAAAGTATGTATTTCTGCACCGTTCCGGCCAGAGCTTCCAGGTTGGAATTATCTGAAGCTTTGGTAATATCCTGAATGGAGCCGTCTTTCATCAGGATTTTGATGCTTCCATCACCTACACTATATGCATTATTCCTGATCGTATCAGTAAATACGAAATATGAGCTGTCATCTTCTGAAATTCCAAACTCATTAATCACCTTTTCTGATAATTCATTGACCTTTTCTGACGAGGGAGGCTCATTTGTAATCTCCACCTTGTAAAGATTTCTGCTGATGAGGTGACTGCAAAGCGTTGAAAGTATTTCATCTTCATCGTCAGCCCAAACTTTCAGGGATGTGAAAATGTCATTATCATCAAGTCTGGTAAACCTTT
This sequence comes from Daejeonella sp. H1SJ63, assembly GCF_029360775.1. GTDB lineage: Bacteria > Bacteroidota > Bacteroidia > Sphingobacteriales > Sphingobacteriaceae > Daejeonella. Next base: position 53,348 of record NZ_JARKMZ010000042.1, read on the forward strand.
CAATATTCCCTGGATCATTACTGAATTCATTTCTTCCGATCGAGTTTTTCAGAAAGTATGAGAAACACGGACTCGCAAACAGATTTCTTCCTTCTAAAGAAAGTTCCTTTGCTCTTTCCAGAATCTTTACCAGCATTTGCTCGGCACCAATAACTGTTTTATGCAGATATACCTGCCAATACATCAGCCTTCGTGCTATCAGAAACTTTTCAACTGAGTAAATACCCTTTTCTTCTACAACCAGCTGATCATCTACCACATCAAGCATTTTGATAATACGGTCAAAACTGATAACCCCCTCCGATACACCTGTAAAAAAACTATCCCGGTTCAGATAATCCATACGATCTATATCCAGCTGCCCCGAAACAAGCTGATAGAGAAATTTCTTGTGATATCTGTTATTAAAAATTTCCAGTGCCATTGAAAGCCTGCCACCAAATTCACGGTTCAGGTTATTCATCAGCAGAGTGGAAATATGTTCGTGAGAAACTCCGTCTACAATGGTGTGTTCCAGGGCATGAGAAAAAGGCCCGTGACCAATATCATGAAGTAAAATAGCAATACTGACAGCCTCTTCTTCCTCATAAGATATCGCCTGGCCTTTACTTCGGATGGTTTCAACCGCAAGGCCCATTAAATGAAGAGCACCTAAAGCATGATGGAATCTTGTATGAAGAGCTCCGGGATAAACCAGATGAGTCATTCCCAATTGCTTGATATAACGCAATCGCTGCACATAAGGGTGCTGTATCAGGTCATACACCAGTTCGGAAGGAATGGTAATAAAACCGTATACCGGATCGTTGATTATTTTCTTCTTATTCAAGATGTGAATCTAAAGGCACAAAAATTGTTAATTTTAATGACAATTGAGTGTATTTATGAGTCAGTAGGTTCAGAAATTGTTAATTTTACATTGAAATGCAGGAAACAACGATATTATGGGCCGATGATGAAATCGATCTGTTAAAGCCACACATATTATTTCTGAATGAAAAGGGCTATAAGATCAGTACTGTAACAAACGGTAATGATGCTTTGGAGATTTTCAATAAGGAACATTTTGACCTTGTTTTTCTGGATGAAAATATGCCGGGTCTGACCGGTCTGGAAACTCTGGCCAGAATAAAAACCATTGACCCTGATGTTCCCATTGTTCTGATCACCAAGAATGAGGAAGAATACATGATGGAAGATGCAATCGGTTTTAAAATCGATGATTATCTCATCAAGCCGGTTAACCCGAAGCAAATTCTTCTGACCATCAAGAAACTGATAGACAACAAAAGGCTGGTCAGTGAAAAAACCTCTATGGCATACCGTCAGGACTTTCGCACCCTGGGTATGACACTCAACGAAAAACTGAGTTTTTCAGAATGGGTTGATGTATATAAAAAACTGGTATACTGGGAACTTTCACTTGAAAAACTGGAAGATGAGGGCATGCATGAAATCCTGACCGTGCAGAAATCAGAAGCCAATGTTCAGTTCTCAAAGTTTATCGAAAAAAATTATCTCAACTGGTGCAAAAAACCGGAAGAAGGACCCGTAACATCCAATCAGCTTTTCGTTAAGAAAGTGTTTCCGGCACTTGAACCTAAAAAACCAACTTTCTTTATTCTGATAGATAACCTGAGATACGATCAGTGGAAAATGATCAATTCATTATTGATGGATTATTACCGGATTGAGGAGGAAGATAGTTATTACAGTATTTTGCCTACTGCAACTCAGTACGCCAGAAACGCCATTTTCTCAGGGCTAATGCCTCTTGAAATGGAGCGGCGTTTTCCGGATATGTGGCAAAATGATGAGGATGAAGGTGGAAAGAATCTGTTTGAAGAGAAGTTTCTTGCAGATCAGATTCAACGGGTAATGCGTAAAGATTGTAAATACTCGTATAATAAGATTCTGACTTTTGAGCAAGGGAAAAATATTATAGATAATCTCAATAATCTGATGGGTAACGATCTGAATGTGATCGTCTATAATTTTGTGGATATGTTATCACATGCCCGCACAGATATGGCAATGATACGCGAACTGGCAAATGATGAAGCTGCTTATCGCTCCCTGACTCTTTCCTGGTTTGAACATTCGCCATTACTGGAGGCGCTGAAAAAACTTTCTCAGAAAAATATAAAACTGATTATTACCACAGATCACGGAACCATCAGGGTAAAACATCCGAGCAAGGTAATCGGCGACCGGAATACCAATTCGAATTTAAGATACAAGCAGGGTAAAAACCTGAATTTCAATGCCAAAGAAGTCTTCCATATCAAAAATCCGCATGAAGCAAAACTTCCAAAACTTCATATGAGTTCAAGTTTTATCTTTGCCAAAGAAGACAGCTATTTCGTTTATCCAAACAACTATAATCAGTTCGTAAACTATTATAACGAAACTTTTCAGCATGGCGGAATCTCTATGGAAGAAATGATCGTTCCTTACGCAACTTATAGTCCGAAATAAAGCCATCCGGAATACTATTGTGTTTATGAAAATTAAACTGAACAGCGAGCTTGAATTGCCTGAAGCGGCATCTGCTCTTCTGAATTTTGCAGGTGATGAAAAGGTCTTTCTTCTGGAGGGAGAAATGGGCGCCGGTAAAACCACATTGATTAAAACAATTTGCCGGAATCTTGGTGTCTCGGATACGGCAAGCAGTCCGACCTATTCTATTGTCAATGAGTATGAATACCCCGGAGGCAAAGTCTATCATTTCGATTTTTTCAGAATAAAAAACGAAATTGAAGCATTCGATATCGGTTTTGAAGAATATCTGGACTCAGGAGAATATTGCTTTATAGAGTGGCCTGACATGATTAGTAACCTCTGGCCCCTGCATTACATTCGTATCAGAATTGATCAGGATGAAGATGGCAGCCGCATCATCTGTGCTGACAAAATATAAGCCTCTTTCTTCCCCGCTTTTTTAAAAAATTCGTACCTTCCATTTCCTTATTGAAACCTAAATGAAGAGTGAATTTTCTGACATTGCAAAACAGGCCATGATGCAACCGCAGGAGGCGATGTTAGAGGTTAAAAACAAGAAGAACAGTCTTTATATCGGCATTCCTAAAGAAACTTCCTTTCAGGAAAACAGAATTGCTTTAACTCCTTTATCAGTTGGCTTACTTGTTCAAAACGGACATGAAGTAGTTATTGAAGCCGGTGCAGGAATTGCTGCTAACTTCAATGATAATCATTACAGCGAACAGGGGGCAAGAATTGTTTACGATAAAAAAGAGGTTTATAAAGCCGATCTGATCATCAAAATTGCTCCGCCAACGCCTGATGAAGTAGGAATGATGAAAACCGGACAGGTTCTATTCTCAGCTTTGCAGATGTCAACCATGAAACCTGATTTTCTTCATTCGCTAATGAAGAAAAACATTACTGCGCTTTCATTTGAATATCTGCGTGATGAAGGCAATATTTTGAGTGTGGTACGGGCAATGAGCGAGATTGTCGGAGCAACTTCTGTTCTGATTGCTGCTGAATACCTGAGCAATGTTTTTGAAGGCAAGGGATTAATGCTTGGCGGCATCACCGGGGTTCCACCAACAGAAATTGTTATTCTCGGCGCCGGAACAGTGGGTGAATATGCTGCCCGCACTGCCATAGCTCTGGGTGCTGAAGTGAAGGTTTTTGATAGCTCGATATACAGGCTTCGCCGCCTGCAGAATAATATAGGCAGCAGGGTTTTCACTTCGGTTATTCAACCGGTAGTGCTTCAAAAAGCTATTTGCAGCTGTGACGTAGCCATAGGAGCAATCCGGGCCAGCCATGGAAGAAGCCCCTGCATAGTTTCAGAAGAAACAGTCAGCAAAATGAAACCCAATTCTGTAATTATTGATGTAAGTATTGATCAGGGAGGATGTTTCGAAACATCAGAGGTAACAAACCATACCGTTCCAACATTCAGGAAGTATGATGTAATCCATTACTGCGTTCCGAATATCGCATCAAGAGTTTCGCGTACTGCAACTTATGCATTAACCAATATTTTCACCCCGATCATTCTCGATATCGGAGAAATGGGTGGTATAATGAACCTGATCTGGGAAAAACCTGGTATTCGTAATGCCATCTATCTCTATCAGGGTAAGCTTACAAATAAAGACCTCTCAGACCGCTTTAACATACCGGTAAAGGATCTGGATCTTTTAATTGTGTCCAATCGCTGATGAAGAAGATCTTGTTCTTATTCTTACTTTTTTGTTCTGCCGGAACAAAAGCGCAGAAAAATAATCCTTACGGACTTCAGATTATCAATGATCTTAAAGCCTACAGGGAATATGTCAAAGCAGACAGCAGTAAAGAACTGCTAGAACTCAAAAAATATATTCCCGGAATTAAGCTGGACATCCGTTATGCCACCAAAAATAATTTTACCGGACAGGCAGTTTATAAACAGGCAAGGGCATTTGCAAGACGGCCGGTTACAGAGGCATTAAAAAATGTTCAGGATGAACTGAAAAAATCAGGGTTGGGTCTGAAGATCTTTGACGGATACCGTCCCTATACAGTTACAACTAAGTTTTTCGCAATTGCTAATGATAAGAGCTTTGTTGCCAATCCTAAAGACGGTTCCAGACATAATCGTGGCTGTGCCATTGACCTCACCCTGATCAATCTTAAAACCGGAAAGGAACTGGCAATGCCGACCCCTTACGATAGCTTTGCTCCTGAAGCCGCATCTGATTTTAAAAATCTTCCGGAAGAAGTGATTAAAAACAGAGAACTACTGCAGACTGTGATGGAAAAAAATAATTTCAGGGTGCTGAACAATGAATGGTGGCACTTTGATTTTATCGGCTGGAGAAACTTCGAGCTGATGGATATCCCTTTTGAGGATCTTTAAGATTTAAAATCATTGATCAGATTGGCCAGAATACCCAATTCTTCTGCTGTATGAATACTGCTGATTACGATGCGGTGCAGCGATTTACCTTTCGGGTCGGGATAAGGAAAAGATGAAAAGTTTATACCATTTTTCGAAAGATGTATAGCCAGCTGATCATCCGGGACTAAAAACACCGGAAAGTCGGGTATAAAGAACAACTTCTCCTTAGAAATCAGCAGATCTGTGAACAATCTTAAATTATGGCGCAGTTTCTTCAACTCATTGGAATAAATACTCCCGGCATTCGTAAAAGCAAATAATGCCCCGGGTGAAGGAGGTGAACTTCCTGCATAAACAGGCGTGTTTCGTAATTCCTGAATTGTATCTATGTCGCTTAGAATAATTCCTGCATCTGTACCTAATGCCTTAGCCAATGAAGAAATTACAATGGTTTTGATGTTTACCAGATCAGGCAATCTTTTAAAGACTCCCTCCCCGTTTTCGCCGGTGATGCCGATGCCATGGGAATCGTCTACCAAAAGCACCGGATTGCGAGATGGATCAATCTTTTTAAGCCAGCTGAAATCATAAATTTCAGGAATCAAATTATTGACTGAATTACTGATGATCATACATGGCTCTGAAGAACTGTTAACCCTGTGAACTGTTTGTTCTGCCCAGTCACTGAACTTCATCTTCGGTGGATTCGAAATTCCAGGCCAGAGTGCCGGATGTGTTTCGGGTGCATAGATCAGTTCATGAGAAGGGCTGTAATTCTGAACAACAAGCTGTGCTGACAAATATCCGCTGGATACAAGAATAGAATCTCCGGCTCCAAATCGTTTTGCAGCTGCATTTTCAGCAATCGAAAAAATATCAAGCGTTATATTATTGTTTCTGGATGCTCCATGATTTACACCATAGATCTCCATTCCCCTGATGAAAAGTTTTCTGAATTCTTCGTTATGAGGCATCCCCAGATAGGCAGTACCGCCAAAAAAGAGTGAAATATTAGTTTGCTGCTGCATTTTTAATTTATTTCAGTTTGTTTGCCTGCATGATGTGCTTTTCTGTACCGTCTGGTAATGACTTGTGCAAACTTAAAAGCAGTATAATGACGTAAAACAGCTTCATTAAAATCAATAATTTTGATGAATCCAGGTAATTACTTTTTCCATTTCAGCCCTTACATCTGCAGTTGCTGCAGTAAAATTATTATTCATAAACGAAAAGATAAGCTTCCGGCCATTGCCGGTGATCAGATATCCGGTCAGGTTATGATTATTGGAAAGGCTACCGGTTTTGGCAAAAACAAATGGCTTCTCAGATTTATACAGGTTTCTTAATGTCCCGGTCTTTCCGCCCTGAGGTAAAAGATCAAAAAGCCTGTTTTCATTACCTGCCTCATCGTAAATTTTTTCGCAGAGCTTTACCATACTTCTGGGGGTAAAAAGATTTTGCCGTGAAAGTCCGGAACCGTCAACCCATAACGCTTTATCAGGCAAATCATTCAAATAATTTTTTAACATATAATCAATAACCACAGATGTTTTCATTTCCATTCCTCTTGATGCTGCAATATTCAACAGGATTTGTTCGGCGATGAAATTATCGCTGGGGAGCAGCATATGTTTGTAAAGTGTATCTGAGGGAATGCTAAACCATGTTTTAACATCTGCAGGTACCTTCATACTTATAAAACCCGAATAATTGGGGAGATTTTGCTGCAGCAAATCACTGACCAGCTCAGTGCTTACTTTAAATGGAACTATCTGACTAAACCCCGAAGGAGCCTCAGCCTTCGGTTGAAAAAATTCATTACTCAGTAAATCACGTCTGATACGGAACCTTCCTGCAGGTGCTGAAACTTCAGTATTTAACCTGAAAGCGGGCGAATTAAAAGTGGGGTTTGTGCGAATACCCTGTTCATTTTTGCTGAAACGAACGATATTGCCATATACCGGAAGCTCAGACATTTCTGGCTGATAATATTCATTATAATCATCATAAGTCCAGCCCACACCATAAAAATCGCCTGTAAACCTGCCTGCCGACCAGTAGATCTTCTTTCGGGAAGCATTCAGCTTCTTTAAAACAGGCTGACTTGCAAAATCGGAGTTTAAAAACCCTGGATCACCGGTACCCCAAATAATCAGGGAATCGCCCCGTTCTACATAATTCAAACCGGCGATGGAATCTTTAAGTAATTTTAATCCTGCGTAAAATGTAAACAATTTGGTATTCGAAGCAGGAGTAAAATGTTTGTCGCTGTTCTGCCCTGCAATCATTTTCCTGTTCTTAAGATCATACAAGGCAAAACCCGTAAAATGCTCATTCAGAACATCCGACTGACGGAGCATTCTCAGAATCTTTGAAGGTCTTATTTTTTTGGCACTTAACCCTTCAGAATTGCAAAATATAATCAGGACTATAAAAACATACTTTATTTTCATCCGTTTATTTTTTTGTTTTTTAATGGTGATGAACCTGCCTGCGGCAAGCAGGCCTACCTGCCGGTAGGCAGATCATGTTTTGATAATCATACCCCCGGCGAAGGGATTAACAAAATTATGATGGTTTCATATCAAGATTAAAAAAGACATACTATCTCCCCAATAAGAAGGAAATAAATGTAAAAGATAAGTTATAAAGCCTAAAATTAGCAAAGAATTATCGAATGCTATTTGCCATTCATTGACAATGATCAGAAATCCTTGATAAATAATCGGTTGTAGCCGCGTAACTTGTTAAGCTTTTTTTAGTCTTTTTAATACCAATCGCTCTTAAAAGTAGCAGGTCATTGAGAAAATCCATTTTCATATCGGTATGTTTTCTTTTGCTGCACATCAAGGTGCATGCACAGAAGTTTGAGTTTAACGGAAATAAGAAGCGGGAAACAATTTCTTTTAGGATGATCAAAAATCTGATGATCATTCCTCTGACAATCAATGGAAAAGGGCCGTTTAACTTTGTACTGGATACAGGTGTAGGACTTATGATCATCTCTGATCCGAGACTGATAGATTCTTTACAGATTTCAAATCTGAAAAGCATAAAAATCTCCGGACTTGGAGAGGGCGAAGACTTAAGCGCCTATATTAGTCCGGGCATTGAACTGGCCTTGGAAAGTACAAAAGCCGAAAATATTTCTGCAGCTGTACTTAAAACCGACGTCTTTGAGCTCTCAAATTATGCCGGTATCAACATCCATGGACTGATTGGTTATGAATTTTTCAATAGTTTTATTGTCCGTATAAATTTCATAAACAATACCCTTACCCTATTCCGGCCCGAAACCAATCATGTTCCACGAAAGGGTTTTAGAATACCAATTAGTATTGAAGAAAGGAAGCCTTATGTCATTTCAGAAATAGTATTGGAATCGGGAGAGAAACTTACAGGAAAATTCATAATTGATACGGGTGCCGGCCATCCGGTTTCACTTGAAACAAACGACGGCGTTCCATTTAAATTACCCGAAAATAAAATTAATGCTAATCTGGGAATTGGCCTTACCGGCCCGATTAATGGATATGTTGGCAGGATCAAATCCCTGAAAATTGGAAAATATATACTTGAGGATGTAATTACGGCTTTCCCTGATCACAAGGATCTTTCGTCTGGAATATATCCTGTAAGCAGAAACGGGAATATGGGTATTGCTGTACTCAAAAGGTTCAATGTGGTGTTCGATTACCACCGATCTTCAATATATATTAAACCATCTTTTAAGCATAAAGAGCCTTTTGAACATGACATGACAGGTATGGAGCTCAGCTCGGCAGGTGACAATTTTGAAAAGCTGATTATTAACAGGGTTGAGCCAAACTCATCAGCAGATATTGCAGGCCTTGAAAAAGGGGATGAAATTTTAGCAATTAATTTCAAGCCTGTCAGTGAAATGAAAGAAAATGAAATTGAAAACATGTTCAAACCCGGAGATGAAAGAAATTTTGTAATCGATATTATCCGGACAAGTTCAAAAACAATTGAAAGGGTTATTCTTAGGCTAAAAAAGAGAATATAAAATTTAAAAAATCACTTTTACTCTGAAATGAATGAATTTCTATCCTTTAGTCAGAGCAAATTATAAATTTGTAAATTCCTAAATAATTAACCAATAATTAAATTAAGTATGACAAATAAGCTACGCAAGCTCCGGTTCGCGGCATTGACTGCATTGGCAATTGCATCCAGTCTGAACAATTTACAGGCTCAGGACCGAAAAAAGGGTAATGCTCCGGCTCCGGAAGCTGCTAAACCGGTAACACCCCCGGCACCTTCTGCTCCAAAGAGTGGAATAAAACCCTATAAAGAGGTCATCACGGATAAAGCAAAGACAGATAATGGATTATTCAAGGTACATCGACTGGATGGTAAATATTTCTTTGAGATTCCTGATTCTTTGTTCAATCGTGAAATGCTGGTAGTTACAAGATATTCCAAAGCACCAGCTGTTGACGGCACCTATGGTGGTGAAGAACTAAATGAGCAAATCTGGAAATGGCAGAAGAGGGATAAGCAGGTATTTATCAGGGTTCCGTCTTACAGAAATATCGCTGCAGAGAATTCAGATATGCTTCAGTCTGTTAAAAACTCCAATCTCGATGCAGTACTTTCCTCCTTCGATATCAAAGCGATCAACAGGGATTCAAATTCTGTTGTAATCGATGTCACCGACCTCTATGCAAAAGATGTACAGTCGCTTGGATTACCGCAACAGGTAAGAACTCAATATAAAATAACCACGATGGATGAAAGCCGTACCTATGTGGATACGATAAAGTCTTACCCTGTCAATATTGAAGTCCGCTCATTAAAAACTTATCGTGCAACTGATCCTCCGGGTGATAAAACTTTGGGCTCAATGACGGTTGAGATTCATAACTCCATGTTATTGCTACCAAAGGTTCCTTTCAAACCACGTTTTTCGGATGATAGAGTGGGATTTTTCGGACAAAGCCAGACTGATTACGGACTGGATGCTCAAAAAGCACAGGTAACCCGTTATATCCACCGCTGGAAGCTGGAACCTAAAGATCCCGAAGCATATAAGCGCGGTGAGCTGGTTGAACCTAAAAAACAAATTGTTTACTATATCGATCCTGCAACCCCGGTAAAATGGAGACCGTATCTGATTGATGGTGTTAAGGATTGGAATGCAGCCTTTGAAGCAGCAGGCTTTAAGAATGCAATTACAGCTCTTGAACCACCAACTAACGATCCGGACTGGTCGCCGGAAGATGCGCGTTATTCAGTAATCCGATATTTTGCGTCAAATATCGCCAATGCTTACGGTCCGCATATTTCAGATCCCCGTTCAGGTGAGATTATGGAATCTGATATTGGCTGGTATCACAATGTGATGAACCTTCTTCGTAACTGGTTTTTCGTACAAACTGCCGCGATCAATCCTGAAGCAAGAAATCCTAAATTCAAAGACGAGCTGATGGGCCAGCTTATCCGGTTTGTTTCATCGCATGAAGTTGGACATACTCTTGGTCTGCCTCATAACTTTGGATCCAGCGTTGCCTATCCGGTAGACTCATTACGCTCAGCATCATTCACAAAAAGAATGGGAGGAACAGCACCATCCATCATGGATTATGCCCGTTTCAATTATATCGCTCAGCCCGGAGATGAGGGTGTAGTTTTATACCCGGGTATTGGCGAATACGATAAATGGGCGGTTAAATGGGGATATAGCTGGTTCGACAATAAAACTCCGGAAGAAGAGGCTGCCATTCTCAATAAATGGACAATTGAAAGAGCAGGCAAGCCTGTTTATTTCTACGGTCAGCAAACCGGAAATCCGATTGATCCGCGTGCTCAGTCTGAAGACCTTGGCGATGATGCAATGAAAGCATCTGCATACGGAATTGCCAACCTGAAACGTATACTTCCAAACATTGAAAAATGGACCTATGAGGAAGGAAAACCTTATGATAACCTAAAAGAAATTCATGGTGAAATTTTAGGTCAGTGGAACCGCTACATGGGCCATGTGCGCTCAAACATTGGAGGTATATACGAAAACGATAAGACCTATGAACAAAAAGGGCCGGTTTATACTCATGTAGCCAAAGCAAAACAAAAGGAAGCCGTAAAATTCCTGAACGATAATGCTTTCAAAACACCGGTATGGATGCTTGATGCAAGCATTCTGAACAAATTTGACAATGCCGGGATCGTTGACCGTATACGCAGAACTCAGGTTGGTGTATTAAACGGAATACTTGATTTTGGCCGCTTAACCCGCGTAATTGACAATTCGGCGAAAAACGGTGATGCGGCATATGATATGGCCGAGTTATTTTCAGATCTGCGTAATGGTATCTGGTCTGAATTAAAGACCGGGGCTAACCTGGATACTTATCGTCGTAATCTGCAAAGAGCTTATATCGAAAGAATGGCCTTTCTGTTAACTGCCGATGAAACACCGGTTCCTCCGCAGTTTGCTGCATTCGCAGGTCCTCAGATGGATGTTTCTCAATCAGACATCCGTCCGATGGCCAGACAGGAACTTAAAACTCTGTCTGCTCAGGTAAAATCTGCCCTTTCAAAATATTCTAATCCGGTACTGCGATCACATCTTGAAGATGTACTGGCAAGAATTGAAGAAACCCTGGATCCGAAAAAATAAAGATTTCAGAAGGTTGTAGCCCCATTCTTTCATCAGAATGGGGCTTTTTTATTGATTTTTAATCAATAAATTTGCTGAATAATTATCCTTATGAAATCGCTCTTCTTTTCTGTTTTACTAACAGCAGGCTTAAGCCTCTCACTTTTTGCACAATCAGATTCTCTTTCAGCAATAAATGCAAACTGGAAAAAGGAAAAAATTGCTCCCGGCGTTCATTTAAAGACATTCTGGTTTAACAAAACTTTATTTAATTCCAATCAAAATGTGAGCATTCTGGAAATCAAACAAAAGAAGAAACTGGAATTTGATTTGGGCTATGAGCCTAAAAAGCTTATTCCAACGAGTGAATATGGCAAAAGGTCAAGTGCAATTGCTGCAATGAACGGTACATTCTTTGATATAGCAAAAGGAGGCTCAGTAGACTATATAAAATCTGACGGTAAAGTCATCAATGAAAACCGTTTGGGTAAATCAAACACAAGAGCAGTTCATCAAAAATCTGCTTTGACAATAAAAAACGGAAAACTGAGTATTGCCAAATGGAACGGACAGGAAAACTGGGAAAACTCGCTCGATGCAGATGATATCATGGTTAGCGGGCCGCTCCTCATCATGGATGGGATAAGTGAAAGTCTGGATACGAACAATACATTTAATAAAACGCGTCACCCAAGAACCGCGGTCGCTGTCACAAAAAACAAAAGAATTCTTTTAATTACTGTGGATGGAAGAAATGAAAATTCTGCGGGAATGAGCCTCTTTGAATTAAGCAAATTGATGCGGTGGATTAATGCGGTTGATGCGGTTAACCTGGATGGGGGCGGTTCAACAGCATTGTGGATCCATAACTATGGCGAAAACGGTATAGTTAACTACCCTTCTGATAATAAAAAATGGGATCATAATGGTGAACGTAAAGTTGCCAATGTAGTCTTACTCAAAAAAAGATAATCAGCAAGCAGCCGTTTCTGCTCTTATACTTTCAGGCTTAGTACGTTAAACTTAAGTAATAATTTCGCTAAATTCATGTTTATAATTGACGTGATTAGAAAACATGAGGGGGTCAGAAGCAAACTACGTCTACCTGATAAATAAGATTGACGGCTTTATCCGTAAATATTACCTGAACAAAATTGTTAAGGGTGGTATTTTTATGATTAGTTCTCTTTTTGCTGCCTATATCATCATTGCCATTGCTGAATACTGGGGTCATTTTGATCAGGTTATTAGAAGTTTCCTTTTCTATGCTTTTATAGGCGGAAATCTTTTTGTTTTAATAAACTATATCACTATCCCCCTGCTTTCTTATTACAAACTCGGAAAAACAATTAGTCATGAACAAGCCGCAACAATAATAGGACAGCATTTCAGTCATGTAAAAGATAAGCTGCTAAACGCGATTCAACTAAAACAGCTTTCTGAACTAAACCCTGATCAAAGAACATTAATTGAGGCCGGTATCAATCAGAAAGTTGCCGAACTCAGACCAATTCCATTCAGCTCAGCCATCCATATAGGCAATAACCGCAAATACCTTAAATATGCAGTGGCTCCACTGGCGATTATTATTTTTATATTTTTTGCTTCCCCATCTATTTTAAGTGAAAGTACCGAGAGGCTGATCTATCACAACCGTAATTTTGTTAAAAAAGCACCTTTTACTTTTGAGATACTCAACAACAATCTTATTGCCGTACAGGGAAGTGATTTTGAGTTAAAAGTAAAATTAAACGGCAATGAGATCCCCTCTGAATTATATCTTGAAGACGGACCCAATACCTACAAACTTGATAAAGAAAATATTGTCAGATTCAGTTACAGCTTCAAAAACTTGCAAAAAAACAAGAAAATACGCCTTATTGCTGGTGAATTCAGTTCTGAAGATTATCTGATAGAAGTTAAACCCAAACCATCACTGCTTAATTTTGATGTTTTCATTAACTATCCCCCCTATCTGAATAAAAGCAATGAAAAACTTGAAAACACCGGCGATTTAGTGATTCCTGAGGGTTCTTCAATAACATGGAAGTTCAGAGCTGATAACAGCGAGCAACTGGATGTTAAGCTTGAGAATAAGTCCTTTCTGATCGCTGAATCAGAAGAAAACCTGTTCAGCTTTTCTCATCGGGCAAAAAAAGATCTGAGCTACACGGTGAAACCAATAAATAAAGAGGTCAGGTCATCCGAATCATTTACCTACCAGATTAAAGTAATACCCGATCTGCTTCCTTTGATCGAAGTTTCTGAACGTCCGGACTCAGTAAATGCAAAACTGCTTTATTTTATTGGTCAGGTGAATGATGATCATGGATTCACCAAACTCAATTTTAATTACAGAATACTGTCAGCTGATTCAGGAAATAAAGAAAAGACGCAAAATAAAGGTGTTCAATTCGACAAAAATGATCTGCAGAGCAATTTTTACCATGTCTGGAATGCAGCAGAAGCCGGAGCGTTACCGGGAGATCAAATTGAATATTATTTTGAGGTATTTGATAATGACGGCGTTAATGGCCCTAAGGCTGTGAAATCGAACGTAAAAACTTTTAAACTTCCTTCTGAAAAGGAAATCAGCAGACAGTTAGAGGAAAATGCCAGGCAGCTTAAAGAAAAAATGGAATCTGCCATTAAGGAAGCCACTAAACTTGAAAAAGAAACAAAACGTTTAAATCAGGATCTGCTTGAAAACAAAGCGCTTTCTTATGATGAGAAAAAGCGCCTGGAAAATCTGCTCCAAAAACAAACAGAACTGGAAAATCTGGTAAAGGAGATTCAAAAGGAAAACAAACAGAATATTGTTGAATTGCAGGAAAACAGTGAGCAGAATGAGAAAATTTTGGAAAAGCAAAAACAAATCGGAGAGCTCTTCAATAATGTTCTGGACGAAAAAACACGTGAGATCCTGAAAAACATCGAAAAATTGCTCGAAAAGAATAATAAGAACCTTACACAGGACGAACTTTCAAAAATGCAGATGGACAATAAATCCCTGCAAAAGGAACTGGACAGAATTTTAGAGCTTTACAAACAACTTGAATTCGAACAAAAACTAACTGAGACAATTGAAAAGCTCAATAAACTGGCAAGCGAGCAGAAAGAACTTTCTGATAAAACACTGGAAAAGGATACTGATAATCAGCAATTGAAGCAAGAACAAAATAAACTCAATAATGAGTTTAAAGAACTGCAGGAGCAACTGAACAAGCTCGAAGAAAAAAACAATGATCTTGAGCAGAAAAACGATTTCAAAAATCCCGAAAAAGAACAGGAACAGATTGAACAGCAACAGGAACAGATTTCTGAAAACCTCAGCAAAAAAGAGATAAAGAAAGCTGCAGAAAACCAAAAGAAAGCTGCTTCTCAGATGGAACAGCTTTCAAAAAAGCTTGAAAATATGCAGCAGGAGGCTGAAGAAAAAGAAAATGACGTGAATGCCAAAGAGTTAAGGGAGATACTCGACAATTTATTATTCAGTTCATTTGAGCAGGAAAAAACAATGCAAACGATCCGTTCAATAAATATAAACGATCCCGGATATGTGCTGCAGACACAGAAACAAAAAGATATTCAGATCAATCTGAAGATGATTGAAGATAGTTTGTATTCCCTTAGTAAAAGGATTCCTCAGATACAGTCTGTTGTAAACAAAGAAATTCAAATAATTAACCACAATGTTAATAAAGCCATTGAAAGTCTGGGCGAGCGAAGAACTGCTGAAGCTAATCGAAACCAGCAGTTTGCAATGACTTCAATTAACAATCTGGCTTTGATGCTGAATGAAGCATTGGAGCAATTACAAAAGGCTCAGCAAAATTCCAAAACCGGAGGAAAGAGTAAAAAGAAGCAAAGTCTTTCACAACTCAGTAAAATGCAGGAACAATTAAATCAAAACATGCAAAAAGCCCGGGAAGAAATGCAAAAGCAAGGCAAACAAGGTTCAGGACAGCAGGGAAGCCGAAATCGGGCCATGAGCGAGCAATTGACAAAAATGGCAAGAGAGCAGCAGATGATCAGACAAGCCATGCAGGAAATTAACCGGTTGGAGAACAAAAGCGGAAAAGGTGGCTTGGGAAATCTCGATAAATTGATGAAAGAGATGGAACAAACTGAAACTGATCTCGTAAACAAAAAAATACAGCAGGAAACTTTAGTACGACAGAAAGAAATTCTAAGTAAATTACTTGAAGCTGAAAAGGCTGAACGTGAACGCGAACAGGATGAACTTAGAGAAAGTAAAGAAGCAAACCAATTACCACCTGTAAATTCTCTATTATTGCAGGAATATCAAAAAATTAAGCAAAAAGAAATTGATTTGCTTAAAACTGTATCCCCGTCTCTGAATACATTTTACAAAATAAAGGTGGGAGATTATTTTAAATATTTAAATTCGGGCAATAAATGATCAATCAGACAGAATATTCGGATAATACTTCATTGTATACTATTCAATTGCCTTCAAAAATTGAAAGTATTACTATTGTCGAAAATTTCATCGACGAGCTTAGTGCCAAGTACGGATTTAGTGACGAGATCTATGCTAATGTACTTACTTGTCTGAGCGAAGCAGTTATTAATGGAATTGTTCACGGAAACAGACAAAATCCTGAGAAAAAGGTATATATAAATCTTGAAGTAATTGAAAATAAGCGACTTATCTTCACAATATCAGATGAAGGTGAAGGCTTTAATTTCAATAATCTACCTGATCCAACTGCACCTGAGAATATTGAAAATCTAACCGGAAGAGGTGTTTTCATCATTAAAAAGCTTGCCGACCAATGTATTTTCAACTCTAAGGGTAACGAGCTTGAACTACATTTTAAAATTTAATGAGCAGCTTAGCCATTCATTTCTTTTCTGAAGACATTGATTTTACTTTAAAACAAAAAATTTTCATTCGAAAATGGATTCGCAATACCATTATTGCTGAAGGACATAAGCTCAGAGAACTGAATTTTATTTTTTGCAGTGATGCCTATCTTTTAGGAATAAATCAGCAATATCTTAACCACGATACTCTCACAGATATCATCACTTTTGATAACAGTGATAAAAAATCAGTTATTGCAGGCGATATATTTATCAGCATTGAGCGTGTTCGTGAAAATGCCGGCATCTTTAAGGTGAAAGAAGATGATGAGCTGCACAGGGTTATGATTCATGGTACACTACACCTGTTGGGTTACCCGGATAAAGGAAAAGCTGCAAAAGCTCTTATGACAGAAAAAGAGAATCTTTATCTGTCACGAAGAGCTTTCTGATTTATTGCATTGGAACTTCTATAATCAGAACCTGTGAGTTCTCCATAATTTCAATTTCAAAACTTTCAGTATCATAAACGCCAATTGCATCTCTTTTTAGAAGCAGTGCACCATCGATTTTTGCAGAACCCTCAATCATAAACACATAAGCACCGTTTCCCGGATTCTGAATAGTGTAATTAGCTTCCCTTCCTGCATCAAACTTCCCTATGCTGAAAAATGCATCCTGATTAATCCACATTACACCAGGAGCTGCTTTTGGAGAGACAAGTGTAAGAAAGGTATTTTGATTTGAATTTATGTCGTATTTCATCTGATCATAGCGGGGTTGAATATTCCTCTCTTTAGGAAATACCCAAATTTGAAGCAGATTTACAGGCTGCGTTGATGAACCATTAAATTCAGAGTGCTGTATCCCTTTACCTGCAGACATGATCTGAACCTCGCCTGCAGTAATATTACCTATAGATCCAAGGCTGTCTTTATGGGCCAGCGCACCTTTCAAAGGAATTGTAACGATCTCCATATTATCATGCCCATGAGTCCCAAAACCCATCCCTGGTGCTATAATATCATCATTAAGTACTCTTAACAAACCGAAATGTGTTTTTGCCGGGTCAAAATAATTTGCAAAACTGAAAGAATGTGCAGCTTTCAGCCAGCCATGATCCTGAATTCCGCGGTCTGCTGCGCGGTGAATGATCTTTTTCATCTGTTTATTTTTTCGTTTTTTAATAATGATGAATCTACCTGCCGGTAGACAGGCCTGCCTACAGCAGGCAGGCCTGCATGCCGTCAGGCATGGCAATCAAGATCCGATAGTCATCCCCCTGTGGGTTTTACCAAAATCATGATGGTTTCATATTGATAATTTAAATATATGTTTAAACATACAATATTAATTCCAAACCTAATATGCGTACCTTTGCTGATTATTTAGCTGAAGTTAATGTCATATAAAGTCATATTGGTTGGTGGTAGCGGACTTATTGGCAGTTGTTTGCTGTCTGAGCTTCGCAGCTCCGATGAAATTTCTGATATCCTGCTTGTAGCACGAAGCGCATCAGGAATTTCCGATCCTAAGATCAGAGAGCTGATCCTGAACTTTGATGATCTTGATTCCCATGCTGAGGAACTAAAAGCCGACATTATATTCAGCTGCCTTGGTACAACCACAGGAAAAACACCCGATGCAAATCTATACAGAAAGATAGATCTGGAATATCCTTTAAAAATGCTTCATATCGGAATGAATAAGGGGCTTAAACAATTTCATATTGTTACATCAATAGGTGCAGATGCAGCCTCATCAAACTCCTATTTAAAACTTAAAGGCGAACTGGAAAATAGTCTAAAATCATCCGGTGTTCCTTCTCTTCATATTTACCAGCCATCATTTCTTAAAGGTGAAAGACGAGAAAAAAGACCTGCAGAGATAATCATGAATATACTTTCGGTTATTATTGATCCTTTACTTATCGGACCCTTAAAAAAATACAAAAGTATTAAAGCCAAAACTGTTGCAAAAACAATGTTAAAACAATCCTTAAAAGATCTTAAAGGAACATTTATATACCCTTCCATACAAATACAGAATCTATCGTGAGCATATTATCTACGGAACAATTAGGACATTCATTTAATGATAACTGGCTTTTCAAAGACATTTATTTCGGTCTCGAAAAAGGCGACCGCGTTGCTCTTGTTGGAATAAACGGAACCGGAAAATCAACTTTCCTGAGAATCCTTTCGGGCCTTCTTGCACCTTCTATTGGCAAGGTAGTAACTGAACGCGATCTGAGGATTGGTTATCTGGAACAAGACCCGCAGTTTCAGAATCAAAATACCATATCAGACTTTATTTACTCCATTGGAAATGAGAGACAGCAACTGATCAGAAAATACGAAGAAGCTGTAAATCAGGAAGTTCATGATGAAAAATTGCTTAACAGGTTGATGGATGAGTTAAGCAATGCAAACGCCTGGGAATACGAATATGAGATCAAAACTATTCTTGGGAGAATGGGTGTACATAATCTGGAACAAAAGATCAGCACTTTATCCGGCGGACAAAGAAAACGCCTGGCTTTAGCTAAATTACTGATCGATGATCCGGATGTTTACATCCTCGACGAACCAACGAACCACCTTGATATAGAAACCATCGAATGGCTTGAGAGCTATCTGACCGGAGGACATAAAACGATATTATTGGTTACTCATGACAGATATTTTCTGGATAATGTATCATCCAGAATTATTGAACTTGACCGTGGTAAACTTCAGAATTTTAATGGCAATTACAGTTATTATCTGGAAAGAAAAGCCGAAATGGAAGCAGCTGAAGACGCTGCATTCAGTAAAAATACCAATCTCCTTAAGAAAGAACTGGAATGGATGCGCAGACAACCTAAAGCCAGAACAACAAAATCCAAATCAAGAATTGATGCTTTCTACGATCTTGAAGAAAAAACAAAAGGTCGTAATATTAAGTCAAATCTGGAATTAAGTGTCAATGTATCCAGACAAGGTAACAAGATTCTGGAACTCGATCATATCAGTAAATCATTCAATGGAAAAGCTATCATCAATAACTTCTCCTACATATTTAAAAAGGGAGACAGAATTGGTGTTGCAGGCAGGAATGGAACCGGAAAATCAACCTTACTGAATATCATTACCGGAGTAATTAAACCAGATAGCGGGCATGTGAATGTGGGTGAAACTACAGTATTTGGCTATTACCGTCAGGGCGGACTGGAATTTAAAGAAGACGAACGCGTAATCGACGTAGTAAAAAATATTGCGGAATATATCACTATGGCAGATGGAAAGAACCTTACAGCCAGTCAGGTTTTAACTCACTTCCTCTTCCCTCCTGCCAAGCAATACGGCATGGTAAACAAGTTAAGCGGGGGCGAAAAGAAGCGTTTGCAATTAATGAGGGTTCTGATGAAAAATCCGAACTACCTGATACTGGATGAGCCAACCAACGATCTTGATATCGACACGCTTAATGTACTTGAAGACTTTTTGCTCAATTTTCCGGGTATATTAATGCTGGTATCTCACGACAGATATTTAATTGATCGTCTTACTGATCAGCTTTTCATATTTGAGGGGGAAGGAAAGGTGCAGATTTATAATGGCAACTATACAGATTACAGACTGGAACAGGAAGAACCCAAAAAGACTTCAAAAGAAAAGTCTGACCCGGAAGTAAAGAAACCCGGGACTGCCTCAGTAAAAAGAAAGTTAAGCTTTAAGGAAGAAAAAGAGTATGAGACCCTGGAAATTAAAATCAGCGAACAGGAAGAAAAGATACTTGTTTTAACCAAAGAGCTTAATTCAGGAATAACTGATCATACCAGATTATCTGAAATTTCAGGAGAAATCAAAAATCTGAAAGATGGGGTTGATGAAATGACTTTGCGCTGGCTGGAATTATCAGAATTAAAATAAGAATACAATGAGTCTGTCAGATATCATTGCAACAAGCAGAGTAAGTATACTTTTAGCGGCATACTTACTGATTTTGTTAAGCGTGTTCCACGTGAAACAATTATTAATTAAGTAATGAGTAATTTTGTAAAAAAAGGTTGTTCCACGTGGAACATTAAATAAAATGTTTGAGAAATACGATATAATAGTAGTTGGTGCAGGCCATGCAGGTTGCGAAGCAGCCGCGGCAGCCGCAAACCTCGGTTCAAAAGTATTATTAATTACAATGAACATGGGAACTATAGCTCAGATGAGTTGTAATCCGGCAATGGGCGGAGTTGCAAAAGGGCAGATCGTGCGTGAGATAGATGCACTTGGTGGCTATTCAGGAATAATATCAGACAAAACAACTATTCAATTCAGAATGTTGAACAGTTCCAAGGGGCCCGCCATGTGGAGCCCAAGAGCGCAAATAGATAGAATGCGCTTCGCTGAGGAATGGAGGCTAATGCTTGAAAAAACTCCAAATGTAGATTTCTGGCAAGATACCGTTACATCACTTCTGGTTGAGAACGATAAAGTATGCGGAGTAAGGACATCACTTGGAATCAAAATAAAATCTGATGCAGTTGTCTTAACTAACGGAACATTCCTGAATGGAATCATTCATATCGGCGAAAAGAAATTCGGAGGAGGAAGAACAGGTGAAAAATCAGCTACAGGAATAACTGAACAACTGGTAGAATTAGGCTTTGAAGCCGGGAGAATGAAAACAGGAACCCCACCAAGGGTAGACGGGAGATCTTTGAATTATTCCAAAATGGAGGAGCAATGGGGTGATGAATCAAGAGGAAGATTTTCCTACACTGATGTTGAACTTCCAACTGAACAAAGATGCTGCTGGATTACTTATACAAATACAGAAGTACATGAAACCCTGAAAGAAGGTTTTGAAAAATCACCTATGTTTACAGGCAGGATAAAAGGCCTGGGACCAAGGTATTGCCCATCCATTGAAGATAAAATAAACAGATTTGCCGAACGTGAAAGACATCAGATCTTTGTAGAACCGGAGGGCTGGAACACTGTAGAAATTTATGTAAACGGATTTTCAACCTCTCTCCCGGAAGATGTACAGTACAGAGCACTAACACAAATCCCTGGATTTGAAAAAGCTAAAATGTTCAGACCGGGGTATGCTATTGAATACGATTTTTTCCCGCCAACTCAATTAAATCTTACACTGGAAACCAAAAAGATTCAGAATCTTTATTTCGCCGGACAAATTAATGGAACTACGGGATATGAAGAAGCGGCCTGTCAGGGATTCATCGCAGGAATAAATGCACACCAGAAAATTAAAGAAAAAGACGAGCTGGTCCTGAAAAGATCAGAATCATACATAGGTGTACTGATTGATGATTTGGTTACAAAAGGAACCGAAGAGCCCTATCGAATGTTTACATCCAGGGCGGAGCATCGTTTATTGCTTCGTCAGGATAATGCAGATATTCGCTTAAGTCCAATCGGCCATGAACTTGGCTTAATAAATGATAAACGACTTGAACGCGTAAATCAAAAAGTAAAAAATGCAGACGAAATAGTATCCTACTTAAAAACAACATCGGTTGCACCTAAAGCTGTGAACGAAATACTTGAAGAAAAGGGAACTCCCGGAATAAACCAAAATGTCAGACTCTTTTCGCTGATCACCAGACCACAGATAAACTTAAGTGATCTGAGAAAAGCAGATAACACATTTAACGAACTGCTTAATAACTATAACCCTGAAACAATAGAACAGGCCGAAATTAAAGTTAAGTATGAAAGTTATTTTGAAAAAGAAATTGAAATCGTAGATAAAATGAAACGAATGGAAGACCATATTATAAATCCTGATTTCAACTATCTTGGACTCGTATCTCTTTCAAAAGAAGCAAGAGAAAAACTCATGAAAATAAAACCAAGAACTTTAGGTCAGGCTTCACGAATTTCCGGCGTCTCACCATCTGATATATCAGTTTTAATGGTACACATGAGCAGATGAACATTAACATATTGATAATCAAGATGTTAATGATATAAAATGTGGACTTTAAATAATGAGATATAAGCAACTTTTTATATGCCGACAATCATTTTATTTAAAAACAGGCTTAAATTTACCAGAGGGCTTAAAAATGCCAAAATTTAAAAACCATATATTTTTACCGATTTTTTTTGCTGTAATTTCTTCGATTACACTATTCAACAGTTGCGCCAGTGTTCAATCGCCAACCGGCGGACCAAGAGATACAATCCAACCGGCCATTGTAAAAGAATTTCCGAAAAATCTTAACAGAAATTTTGTAAGCAAAAAAATTGAAATCGAATTTGATGAATTCATTAAACTTTCAAATGAGTTTACAGAAATAAGCATTTCACCGGCTCTTGATTACCCTCCCCTTTTTAAAGCTAAAAAAGAATTACTAACAATAGAGTTTGAAAAGGAGTTAGAAAAAAATACAACTTATACCATAAACTTTGGCAAAGCTATAGCCGATGTAAACGAAAGCAACATCCTGAAGAATTATACTTATGTATTTTCAACCGGTAATGAGATCGATTCTTTATCAATATCAGGAAAAATTATAAATGCTTTAACAAAAGAAAAAGTTAAAGATGTTACCGTTTTCATTTTGCCGCTAAGTCAGGACTCTTTGTTTGGAAAAAAGAAAGCCAGTTTCTATACAAGCACTGATACTTCAGGCAATTTCAAATTATCAAACTTAAGAGAGGATACTTACAGAATATACGCGCTTAACGAACAGGGCGGAGGAGATAGAATCTATAACAATTACAACGAAGAAATAGGGTTCGTCACAGAACCGCTGAAACTAAACAAGGATACTGCTGATCTGACTCTCAGGCTATTCAAAGAAGTACCAGGTACATTTATGGTAACCGACCGAAAAATTGATCCTGACGGAAAAATAAGTATGATATTCAATAAATCTATCGTAAAGCCTGAGATCAAATTTCTGGATCCTGCAGAATTAAACACAAACAAAACTGTTGAATTCAGCAATACTTTAGATTCTGCTACAATCTGGCTTCCTGAAATTACTTTCGACTCATTAAAAGTACAGGTAAATTCAGACAAACAAAGTCTGGATACAATTATACTGAGAAGAAACAAAAGAGACACCTACACCAAGTCATTAACCATAATAGATAACCTTACCGGAACTAAATTAAAACCCGGTTCAGACCTTACAGTAAGATTCTCTGCCCCTATTCAAAGTATACAGGAAAGTCTGATAACTCTGCTTGAAGATTCAGTTCAGGTTAAGGGACTTCAGATAGTTAAAAGCCCTGAAAATCAAAGAAATTATCTGATCAGGTATCCATGGAAATTAAAAAAACAATATATACTAAGCTTAAAAGAGAACGCCTTCACAGATATAGTAAATAACAAATCGAAACTGTACAACAGAAAGTTTGAATTAGATACTGAAGAAAATTACGGTAGCATATCCATAAAATTAACCGTCCCTGATACAAGCAAAACATATATCATTCAGTGGCTCGGAGAAAAAAATGAAGTCAAAAGGCAGGATCAGATAAGAAAAAATACAATATTAAACTACACCCGTTACCCTACAGCCAAATATTTAGTCAGGGTTATTTATGATGAAAACAGCAACGGAAAATGGGATACAGGAAATATAAAATCAAAAGCCCAGCCAGAAAAAAGCTGGACATTTGAAAAGATTATTGCCCTTAGGCCTAACTGGGATCTGGAAGAAACGGTTACTATTCCTTTTCCGGATTAAACCAGCCTGAATACATTTTATAATTCTCCGGAAGCTGTTTTAAAAGAGCTCTTTGAGCTTCAGTAACTGGTTTTATCTTACGGGCTGGTATACCGGCATATAAATACCCCGCTTCACAGATTGTATTTTCAAGAACAATTGCCCCTGCTGCGATAATACAGAACTCCTCAACCACTGCATTATCCATTACTATTGCCCCCATACCAATTAGTACATGGTCTTTTAAAATACAACCATGAACCAATGCATTATGACCTATAGAAACATTATTGCCTATAGTTGTTCCTGCCTTTTGATATGTACAATGAATAACTGCCCCATCCTGGATATTGGTATTATTACCAATTCTGATATAATTTACATCTCCCCTGACAACAGCATTGAACCAAACAGAGCAATTTGCTCCCATGGTAACTTCTCCAACTATTGTTGAATTTTCAGCAAGAAAACAATTCTCGCCAATTACGGGCGAAATTCCTTTTACAGGTAATATTAATGGCATAATTTCTTAATTAAAATACAGTGTCGTGAGGCTCCTGAGCATGAACCTTATAGTCGGTTGTATAATGCAGGCCCCTGCTCTCTTTACGCATCATTGCTGATTTAATAACTAAATAAGCATTTTGTATAACATTTCTCAACTCACACAATTTAACAGAAAGTTTGGTTTCCTTGTAAAAACTCTCTGTTTCTTCATATAAAAGACCAAGTCTGCGCAGTGCTCTTTCAAGTCTGAAATCTGAACGGACAATGCCAACATAATCACTCATTACCTTCTGAACCTCCCGTAAATTATGAGTTACTAAAATATCCTCATCAGAGAGTTTAGTATCAGTTTCATCCCATTCAGTAATATTATCAGGGATTACATTATGCTTAAACCGGGAAATTACATGCTCGAAGATTCTGTGAGCAAAAACAGGAGCTTCAAGTAATGAATTGGATGCCAATCGGTTAGCACCATGCAAACCCGTTGATGAACATTCGCCACAAGCATATAAACGATGAATTGATGATTGACCATATTCATCAACCAGGATACCCCCGCACATATAATGTGCAGCCGGAGTAACAGGAATTAAATCTTTGCACATATCGATACCTATACTTAAACATTTGGCATAGATATTTGGAAAATGAGCAAGTATATCTGATTTTGAACGATGCCGGATATCAAGAAAAACAAAATCATCACCTGATTTCTTCATTTCAGCATCAATCGCCCTGGCAACAATATCACGCGGAGCAAGAGATTTACGCTCATCATAATTTTGCATAAATTCCTCACCTGATCTCGTTTTTAAAATACCCCCAAAACCACGAACAGCTTCAGAAATTAAAAATGATGGATATTCACCGGGATTATACAATGCAGTTGGATGAAACTGGATAAATTCCATATTTCTAACCTTAGCTTTTGCACGGTAAGCCATCGCTATACCATCACCTGTTGCTATAACCGGATTAGTAGTAGCTGAATAAATATGACCAGCGCCACCAGAAGCCATTAAAGTAACTTTTGAAAGGAACTTCTCAACCTTATTAGTAGCAGTGTTTAATGCATAAATTCCATAACATTCAATATCAGCAGATCGTTTGTCAACTAATTGACCAATGTGATGCTGAGTGATCAATTCAACAGCAAAATAATGTGTCAGTAATTCGATATTATGATTATGGTGAACCTGCTCAAGCAAAGCCCTCTCTATCTCAAAACCGGTAATATCCTTATAATGAAGTACCCGGCTTTCAGAATGTCCGCCTTCTTTTGCGAGATCAAAAATTCCCTCCCTCGTCTTATCAAAATGAGTTCCATATTCAATAATTTCATCAATTCTTGCCGGACCTTCAGTAACTACAATCTCAACAATATGCTTATCACAAAGTCCATCACCAGCAATAAGAGTATCTTTAATGTGCTTATCAAACGAATCTTCAACTTTATCAACAACTACGGCTACACCACCCTGAGCATATTTAGTATTTGATTCATCCTCATTTGCTTTCGTAACAATCAGAACCTTACCGTATTGAGCAGCTTTAAGTGCAAAACTTAATCCGGCTATACCAGACCCAATTACCAGAAAATCAACATTCCTCATCGAAATAATGTTTTAAATATGACTATTCAAATATCATGTTAATAACCCTCTCAAAGATGTTAATTTACTGCTAATAGTAGTTGAATAATTTACAAACAGACTCATAAATACTTCAATTACCCTGAATTTAACTTATTTTTGAAGAAGTTTTAAGCATTAAAACTGTAGTAATCCACGTTTTACATACAAGGAAAAAATACACATATAAGATTTGAAAAAAATATATTGATAATTAAATAGCTTAATTATCAATATGATAATAGATAATTTGTGTTTATAATATGTTGATAAATAATTAAAAACAATTTAACAGATAAAAATTGTACTTAATTTCTAACAATACCAACACACTAATAAACAATAAGAATATTACTTAAATAATAAATTGTATTTATTGAACAGTTGATAAATGAATACCTTAGAAGAATTAAATATTAAAGGTTTTATCGATGAGCCGATTGATCCGACACTCGATTTATATAGCGAAATAAGGCGTTTAAAAAAGGAAAAAAATGCTGTAATTCTTGCTCATTATTATCAGGAATCTGATATACAGGATATTGCAGATTATATTGGTGATAGTCTTGGTTTATCTCAGGAAGCAGCAAAAACAAATGCTGATGTTATTGTGTTTGCCGGTGTGCACTTTATGGCAGAAACAGCTAAGATTTTGTCGCCTGCAAAAAAGGTATTATTACCTGATTTAAAAGCAGGATGCTCACTTTCAGATAGTTGTCCGCCGAAATTATTCAGCAAATTTAGGGAGAAGTATCCTGATCATATTGTAATTACTTATGTAAACTGTACAGCAGAATTGAAAGCAATGAGTGATATAGTTTGCACATCTGCAAATGCTGTAAAAATAGTAGAGAGTTTACCAAAAGATCAGAAGATCATATTTGGTCCGGATAGAAATTTAGGGGCTTTTGTAGCTGAGAAAACAGGAAGGGATCTTGTTCTTTGGAATGGTGCCTGTATGGTTCATGAAATCTTTTCGCGTGAAAAGATTACGAAACTTAAGAACCGGCATCCAGAAGCTAAATTTATAGCTCATCCTGAATGTGAAGAGCATGTATTGCAGATGGCTGATTATATAGGTTCTACTACTGGTATGTTGAAATATACCATGACTAATTCTGCCAGGGAATTTATTGTAGCAACTGAAAGCGGAATTATTCATCAGATGGAAAAGGCAAGTCCTGAAAAGGTATTTATTCCGGCTCCTCCAAATAATGCCTGTGCATGCAATGACTGTCCGCATATGAAAAGAAATACTTTAGAGAAATTGTATTTATGTATTAAAAATGAACTTCCTGAAGTAACTGTTCCAATGGATATTATTTTGAAGGCACAAAGACCAATTGAAAGAATGCTTGAAATCTCTGCTCAGTTTGGATTATAATTTATGAATGAACAGAAATCCGGATTTTTAAAGAACTACAGCAGTATAATACAATTGCTGATAGGTATTATTACCGGAACTGTTTTGGGATTAATTTTAGGTAAAAAAGTAGAGGTACTTAAACCTCTTGGAGATATATTTCTAAATCTCCTTTTTACAGCAGTAATTCCGCTTATATTTTTCGCAATTTCTTCGTCAGTAGCCAATATGGATAAAGGAAGAAAAATGGGAAAAGTAATGTTTATTACGCTGCTTGTTTTTGTAGGAACGGTATTTATTTCAGCTTTATTAACAGTTTTTACAGTCTGGTTATTTCCTCTTCCACAAACCATTGAAACCACTGTAAAGGCAGTGGAAGATATGCATACTCAAAGTTTTGCTGAGCAGGCAACAAGTTTGCTTACAGTAAATGAGTTTTATGAGCTTCTTTCACGTAAAAGTATGCTTGCTTTCATTATTTTTTCATTACTGATGGGTTTTGCAACATCCCGTGGAGGAGAAATTGCGGGCCCGTTTAAAAAATTTCTGATAGCCGGCGATGAAGTAATGAAGCAATTTCTGATTCTGATCATGAAAATAGCACCAATAGGTTTAGGTGCTTATTTTGCATATCAGATTGGTGTGTTTGGTCCTCAATTATTTGGAACCTATGCCCATTCAATGGCAATTTATTACGGATTAGCTTTATTTTATTTTATTGTTTTCTTTAGTCTTTATGCATTTTTAGCCGGAGGGGTTCCGGGTATCAGGATCTATTGGAAAAATAATATCATACCATCCCTTACTGCATTAAGTACCTGCAGCAGTATTGCAACAGTTCCGGCAAATCTTACAGCTGCAAGGGCAATGAAAATACCCGAACATATTTCAAGTCTGGTAATTCCTTTAGGTGCACCGCTTCATAAGGATGGATCAAGCATTTCGGCTATTATTAAGATTGCAGCAGTTTTTGCAATAATGGGTAAGGATTTTACTGAACCCACAACTATTTTAATTGCTTTGGGTATTACAGTTATCCTGAGTACGGTAGAAGGAGGAATTCCGAACGGAGGTTATATTGCAGAAATTATGATCATGACAGTTTATAATTTTCCTGTGGAGATGCTTCCTGTTGTTATGATCATCGGAACTTTGGTTGATCCGATGGCTACCCTTCTTAATGCTACAGGTGATACGGTTTCTGCAATGCTCATTACCCGATTTACTGAGGGTAAGCACTGGTTAAAAAATGCCATTTAATAACATGATGATCACTTTAATAGTTTCCATACTTTTTGGTGTTTTCTTTGATCAGCCTGCCGATTTAAAAACTAAGTTTAAAACAGAGCAATTGATCGTAGTAACTTCTGATTCCTGGAATAAGATTGAAGGTAAAATGAGTGTTTACGAGTACACAGCTGATGCATGGAAGCCTGTTTTATTAAATATTCCAATCGTTACCGGCAGAAGCGGAATGGCCTGGGGTAAAGGTTTACATGATGCTAAACTCAATACAGGAAAATTGAAAAAAGAGGGTGATGGAAATGCTCCGGCAGGTATTTATACACTCAGCGGATTATTTGGCTATCAGGATATATCTGCAAAGATGAAATCTTTGAAAGTTGATGATCGTACTTTTTGTGTGGATGACAGCAAGTCGGCCTATTATAATCGTATTGTTAAAACAGATACTGTTAAAAAGGACTGGAATTCGGCTGAAACCATGCGCATGAAAAGCGATGTCTATAAATATGGGATATTTGTAGATTATAATGTAAATCCCAGCATTCCGGGCATGGGTTCCTGTATTTTTATGCATATCTGGAGCGGAAGCAGCAGCCCTACTGCAGGATGTACAGCAATGAAAGAGGAAGATATTCTGAAACTTATTGCTTTTCTGGATAAAAAGAAAAATCCCGTTCTGGTTCAGGTGCCCAAAGCTGAATATGAAAAAATGAAACGGCTTTACAAATTACCCTGATCTGATTAACACTTCCTTTAAAATTAGCACCTTTGTATTTTAAAAGGTAAACTATGTTTGAAAATAAGGGACGTACAGAAATTGAACAACTGGGCGAATTCGGACTCATTGATCATCTCACAAAGCATTTCACGATCAGTAATAAAAGTACTTTAAAAGGCATTGGTGATGATGCTGCTGTCTTGAATTTTGATGGAAAGCGAACCTTGATTTCTACTGATCTTTTACTGGAAGGTATTCATTTTGATCTAGCCTATACTCCCCTCAAACATTTGGGCTATAAAGCTGTTCAGGTTAATCTCAGCGATATTTATGCAATGAACGGTACTGCCAGTCAGATCACTGTTTCCATCGGCTTATCGAGCAAATTTCCACTGGAGGCAATTGAAGAATTGTATCAGGGAATAGGCATAGCTTGTGAAAAGTATGGAATTGATCTGGTTGGAGGCGATACTACTTCATCCAAACAGGGATTGGTAATCAGTGTAACCAGTATTGGTTATGCCGATGAAAAAGATATTTGTTACCGTAATGGTGCCGGAGAGGGTGATCTTTTATGTGTTTCAGGCGATCTGGGGGGTGCTTATACCGGTCTTCAGCTTCTTGAAAGAGAAAAGAGCATTTTTCTGGAAAACCCTAATATTCAGCCTGATCTGGAGGGTAAAGATTATATTGTGGAGCGTCAGTTAAAGCCTGAAGCTAGAAAGGACATTGTTGAAGCGCTGAAATCAATGAAAGTTAAGCCAACATCAATGATCGATGTTTCGGATGGTTTGGCATCAGAGATTCTTCATATCTGTAAGCAGTCTGATAAAGGCTGTAATCTATATGAAGAAAAGATACCAATTGATCCCATGACTTATCAAACGGCACGCGATTTTGGTCTCGATCCAACAGTTTGTGCCCTGAACGGTGGCGAAGATTATGAACTTCTGTTTACAATTAAACAGGCAGATTACGAAAAGATAAAATTCAATCCCGATATTTCAGTTATCGGGCATATTACGGAGGCATCAGCCGGATGCAATATGATTTCTAAATCAGCAATTGTTCATCCAATCAAAGCTCAGGGCTGGAATTCTTTGAAAGTTAATCAGGAATAGCATTTTCCTGGCGATATAAAATAAAGCATATATTTATTTTATATTTTCATTTTCACATGAATTCCAGGTTACTCATCGTTTTTTTGGCTTTGGCTATAGGTGCCAAAGCTCAGAATATATCAAAAGATGCTCCCGCACCCGTTTATCCCCTGCCTACTGCTGAACAGGTGCTCTGGCATGAAATGGAAACCAATGCCTTTGTGCATTTTACCACCAATACATTTACCGGACAGGAATGGGGTTATGGCGACGAAAAGGAATCTATTTTTAACCCAACATCCCCGGATGCCGGACAATGGGCTAAAATCCTCAAAGAAACAGGTTTCAAAACCCTGATTTTAACCACCAAGCACCACGATGGCTTTTGTTTGTGGCCAAGTAAATACACGGAGCACTCGATCAAAAACAGTCCATACAAAAATGGGAAAGGAGATCTGGTAAAAGAAGCGGCAGACGCCGCAGGAAAATATGGTCTGAAATTCGGTGTTTATCTTTCACCATGGGACAGAAATCATCCTGAATACGGCAGACCTGCCTATCTGGAATATTATAGAAATCAGTTAAAGGAACTGTTCACTAATTACGGTCCTGTATTTGAAATGTGGTTTGATGGTGCTAATGGCGGGGATGGATATTATGGAGGTGCCAGAGAAGTCAGAAAAATCAATTCTGCAAAATATTATGACTGGCCTAAAACACTGGATGTAGTCAGTAAAATCCAACCCAATGTGATCTTTTTCAGTGATGCCGGTCCCGGAGTAAGGTGGGTAGGCAACGAACGGGGAATTGCAGGAGAAACCAATTGGAACACTATTTCTACAGATACATTACATGCCGGTAAACCCGGAATTACGAATTTGCTGAACACGGGTTCGATAGATGGCGATAAATGGGTCCCTGCAGAAGTGGATGTTTCTATCCGTCCCGGGTGGTTTTACCATGCAAAAGAAGATGATAAGGTAAAAACTCCGGAGGAGCTCTTTGAGATCTATTTAACTTCAGTTGGTCGGGGATCTACCCTTCTATTGAATATCCCTCCGGATCAGCGCGGACTTTTCCATGAGAAAGACATAGCTTCGCTGCGAGGATATAAAAATCTTCTGGATACTGAATTCGCTCTTAACCTGGCAAAAAAGTCGAAAGTCAGTGCTGACTCATATCGTGCAAATTCTAAATTGTACGCTCCGGCCAATATAACCGATGGGAATAAAGAAACCTACTGGGCAACTGATGACAACCGTAAATCAGGAAGTTTTGAAATAGATCTTGGTAAAGAAACAAGAGTAAAATATGTTTCAATACAGGAATACATTAAACTGGGTCAGAGGGTAAAGAGTTTTTCTGTGGATATCTGGAAAGATGGTCAGTGGAAAAAGCTTGCAGAGGCTACCACAATAGGTTATAAGCGCATTTTAAGAGCAGATCCGGTAAATACTTCAAAAATAAGAGTGAATATACTGGACTCTAAGGCTTGTCCGCTTATTTCCAATGTGGAAGTTTATTAGAAAAGAAATCAATAAATCCAGGACAATATTGTAAATAACCGCTTTTTGGTTTCTTTCCATTAAGCCTTTACCTGAGTCCGGAAAATAGTCAGATCAAAGATCATCTTCGTTTATGAACTTTTGATCCAGTTGTTTACCGGTTCTGGCGCCTAATTTTTTGATCTTTTCTGCTGTGATGCTGAGATTTCCTCTTCCGGTTGAAAGCTTATTCAATGCTTTATCGTAGGCATCCTGACTTTGTTTGATGTTTTTGCCGATACCTTCCATATCGTTCATAAAACCGATAAACTTATCATACATTTCTCCGCTTAATCGGGCAATTTCCATTACATTTCTGTTTTGTCTTTCCTGTTTCCACATGCTTGCAATAGTTCGCAGAGTGGCAAGAAGTGTTGACGGACTAACAATTACTACCTGTTTATCCCAGGCATAATTGAACAGTTCAGAATCTTTTTGAACAGCAATGCCGAAAGATGATTCAATCGGGATGAAGAGCATCACAAAATCCGGAGAGTTGATTTTATAGAGCTCTGAATAATTTTTTGAGGATAGTTCACTGATATGATTTCGGATGGAGTTAACATGCTGTTTGGTATAGAGCTCTCGTTCTTCTTCAGATTCACTGTTAACCAGACGTTCATAAGCTACCAATGAGACCTTGGAATCGACTATCAGGTGTTTATCATCGGGCAGGTCGATCACCACATCGGGTTGAAAACGGCTTCCTTCAGCAGACTGAAGAGATGTTTGAATCCTGTATTCCCTGTCTTTGACCAGTCCGGACCGTTCTAATATCCGCTCAAGTATCATTTCACCCCAGTTGCCCTGCTTTTTATTGTCTCCTTTTAGTGCCCTGGTCAGATTTTGAGTTTCATCATTCATCAGTTTTGATTGCTCAATAAGCTGATTAATATGGCCTTTCAGCATATTTCTTTCATCAGATTCAGCCTTATAAACTTTCTCCACCTTATCCTCAAAAGCCTTGATATTTTCTTTCAGCGGATTTAATATGATATCCAGGTTGCTACGGTTCTCTTCGGTAAACTTTTTGGTTTTTTCGTCCAAAATACGTGCAGCAATGAGCTCGAAATCCTTATTGAACTTTTCCTGATTGTTCAGCAGCTCTTTTTTTTGTTCTTCAATCTTTTCTTCACGCGCTTTCAAATAGGATTTTGAACTTTCCAGTTCCCGTATCGTGTCACTAAGTTTTAATCGTTCTGAGTCCAGTTCGTTTTTAAGCTTATCCAGTTCCGAACGAAAGTTTACAGCGCGTTCTTCGGTCTTGGCCAGACTGATTTTCAATTGTTCATTTTCAAGTTTCAGCCGGTCAAAATCTTTAAAAGAGATACCGTTTCCAAAGGTTTTGGTTCTGAGATATATGAACAGCATGATGAGTATGAGGGATGTTGCTGCCAGAATATAGATTTCCATTGCTAATAATTTTATCAAAAATACGAATATAGTAAGCCCTTTTAGAGTTGAACTAAATCAGCAACCTGTTCGCCTGATAAGCTTCCCATCGCAACGCCCATACCATTGCATCGGACTGCACAGTATAATCCCGGGCTGATCCCGGAGATTATGGGTTTGAGTTCTTTACCAAAGCCCATTACTCCGCTCCATCTTTGCTCTATTTTTATTTTTCTGCCCGGTAATATGGTATTATGGAGAAGTTCTTCCAACGAATTCTGAATTAATTCAGTAGTTCCTGGTTTTAATGTTTCTTCAGTCTGAAAGTCCAGATCACGAAACCCTCCGAGCAGAATGCGGTCATCAATATTTCTGAAATAAGTAAAGCCCTTGTTGTAATGGAAAGTTCCCATGATTTTAAGGTCTTTTACAGGTTCAGTAATCAGCACCTGACCTCTTCCGGGAACAATATCAAGTTCAGGGATCAATTCCTTTCCGTAGGCATTTGTTGCTACTATTACATTATTTGACCGGATTATTCCCTGGTTAGTATGA
This sequence comes from Daejeonella sp. H1SJ63, assembly GCF_029360775.1. Taxonomy (GTDB): domain Bacteria; phylum Bacteroidota; class Bacteroidia; order Sphingobacteriales; family Sphingobacteriaceae; genus Daejeonella. Next base: position 87,400 of record NZ_JARKMZ010000042.1, read on the forward strand.
AGTATTTGACCGGAAGTATCTTGTTCCAGTTTATTTACCCTGCAATTGTTCAAAATAAGCACTCCAAGACCCTGAACTTTTGAAATCATTGCTCTCATCATCTTACCGGTATCGATTTGAGCTTCATATTTATTGCAGATGATATTGTTTATACCTGCCAGACCGAATTCTGCAATTTTTGCATTATTTACTGCATAAATGTCAGGTTTTCCAATAATATTTTTAAGCAATTGATTGAAGTAGGGAATATTATTTATACAATGTTCAGATGCCTCTGTTTCAGTTTCTTTAAACAGTTCGAATCCGCCATAGTTTTTGAATGAAAGTGCCTCATCCCCAAGATTTTTTCTTAACTTCTCAAGTCCTCTCCAGCGCATTTCAATCAGACTCAAAACCTCGTTTTCAGTACCTGTTTTGAGTTCTTCCAAAAGCTCGGAAATGCTTCCAAAACAAGCAAAACCGGCATTTTTTGTACTGGCGCCTGCGGGGATAAAACCTGACTCCAGAATTCCAATATTCAATTCAGGTCTTTTTTTCTTCAGATGCATACCTGCACTGAGACCAACGATACCGCTGCCAATAATCAGGACATCAAATCCGGACAGGAATGAGGTTTTTTCCCAGTAAGAAAAGGTATCGGCCATCGTCTTTTAAAGGTAAATTATTTCAATTTATTTTTATTCGGAATGGTTATTGAATATGTTTATAAAAAATTGAACTAAACTATGGGATTAATTTTAATGATAGTCATTGCTGTAATCAGTTTTGCAGTGCAGTGGCGATTTAAAAGCAAATTTAAGCAGTACACAGAAATGCCACTTGCCTCAGGTATGAGCGGCAGGGATATCGCAGAAAAAATGTTAAGGGATAACGGAGTTTCCGGAGTTCAGATCATTTCTGCCGAAGGACAACTTTCAGACCACTATAATCCAATGGATCGTACGGTAAATTTAAGTCCGGAAGTATATCATGGCCGTAGTGTGGCCGCAGCAGCGGTTGCAGCTCACGAATGCGGACATGCTGTTCAGCATGCAAAGGCATACAGCTGGTTGAAATTCAGATCTGCCGTTGTACCTGCTGTTAATGTGGCCTCAAAGATTACACAATGGGCTTTGATGATTGGTGTGTTGCTTCTTGCCTTTTCAGGCGATATAACGGTACTTGCTATCGGTGTAGCTGCACTTGCAATTGTTACTCTTTTTGCATTTATCACCTTACCTGTAGAGTTCGATGCAAGTAACAGGGCATTAGCATGGCTACAAATGAACAAGGGTATTATGCAGGCTGAAATAGAAAATAATCAGGCAAAAGATGCATTATGGTGGGCAGCCATGACCTATGTGGTTGCAGCTTTGGGTTCTCTTGCAACATTGGTATATTACGCAAGTATGCTGATGGGAAGAAGAGAAGAATAAAGATTGCTTCAAAAAAATAAAAAGCCCTCCTGAATTCAATTCAGCAGGGCTTTTTTTATAGCTTAAAATTAATTTAGCTTATAGGGAGCAATTAATAAAAATTCGGGAATATTGACTTTGAATTTCCGGCCGTCAACAATGCGCATCATTTCATAGGAGCCCTTCATACTGCCCATATCTGTCTTTAAATTACATCCTGAAACATATTCATGGTGATTTCCGGGTTCTATTACCGGCTGTAAGCCAACAACACCCTCACCTTCAACTTCACGTTTACTTCCATTGGAATCAAAAATCATCCAATGACGGTTTAACAATTGCACACTGTATTCCGTCATGTTTTCAATATTTATCCGGTAAGCGAACATAAAATGCTCATTCGCCGGATTTGAATATTCAGGCTGGTATATCGTTTCTACCGATATTTTTACTCCGTCAGTGATCCTGGTAATCATTTGAATAAAATTAATTAATGGCAATATAAAAATAAAGCAAAAAATCAGGCCATTTCAGGCTGGAATCGTTCATTAATTTCCTGAAGAGCAGAATGAATATCATTAATATTTTCAAGTGAAACCAGTTTCATTCTGTATTCCTTGAAATCCGGTATTCCTTTAAAATAATTGGCATAATGTCTTCTCATCTCAAAAACACCGGTTTTATTTCCTTTCCAGGCAATCGACTTATCGAGATGTGTTCTGCATACATCTACCCTTTCACTAATCGTTGGGCCCGGTAAATATTCGCCGGTATTGAAAAAGTGTTTAATTTCTCTGAAAATCCATGGATAACCAATTGCCGCCCTTCCAATCATAATGCCATCTACCTCATATTCCATACGCCAGTCTGCTGCCCGTTCAATAGAGGTTACATCTCCATTTCCAAATATTGGTATCTTAATTCTTGGATTTCTTTTGATTTCACGGATCATGGTCCAGTCAGCTTCTCCTTTGTACATCTGAGCGCGGGTACGTCCATGAATGGTTAAGGCCTGAATGCCAATATCCTGGAGTCTTTCTGCAACTTCATAAACATTTTTTGTGCTATCGTCCCATCCCAGACGGGTTTTAACTGTTACAGGAAGATGGGTGGCCTCCACTACAGCTTTAGTCATTAAGACCATTCTGTCGATATCCTGCAATAAACTTGCACCTGCACCACGGCATGCAACATTTTTCACCGGACAGCCATAATTGATATCGATCAAATCCGGTTTAGCTAAAGTTGCAATCCGGGTAGCTTCACGCATACTTTCGATTTCGCTTCCAAAGATCTGAATGCCGATAGGCCTTTCGTACTCAAAAATATCCAGCTTTGCCCTGCTCTTTGCCGCATCACGGATCAGCCCTTCCGAAGAAATGAATTCTGTGTACATCATATCCACGCCGTTCTGTTTACACACAAAACGGAATGGCGGATCACTCACATCCTCCATCGGAGCAAGCAGGAGCGGGAACTCCCCTAAATCAATATTTCCAATCTTAACAGACATTAACTATCTTTCAACTTTTATTTCAGTGCTATCCGCCGACAGCAATAAAACGCAAAATTACAAATAATTAATCAGCATGTTTAAATCCGGGTCAGCAGAACGTCATCCTTTCAATTCATTACTCCTTCTTTTACTGTTGATCTTTAGCGGTGCCTTCCTGTTTACAATGATTGGCTTTGCTCTTGGAACAGCAATTTACGGACTGGAACCGATGATTAAAATGAGTTCGGGATCTGCTGAAAATATTCAGATACTTAAGCTGATTCAAATTGTAACTTCAGTTGGAATGTTTGTTTTACCGGCATTGTGGTTTGCTAAAATGGAAAGTAATAACTGGTCAGCTTTTCTTAAATTAAATAACTTTTCATGGGTTTTGGCCGGATTAACAATACTTATCATGTTTGGTCTGGCACAATTTCTTGAGTATGTTAATGACTTGAATAAGTCTATGGCTCTCCCTTCCTTCTTAAAGGATCTTGAGGCCTGGATGCTCCTGAAGGAGCAGCAAATGGAGGTAATAACCAAGCAGTTGCTGGTGATGCCTTCTATAAATTCATTCCTTGTGAATATGCTGATGCTGGCAATTATTCCGGCTGTGGGTGAGGAACTGACTTTCAGGGGTTGCCTGCAGAGAATATTTAGCCGCTGGACCGGAAATTACCATGCAGCAATCTGGATAACAGCGATTATTTTCAGCTCAATTCATTTTCAGTTTTATGGATTTATGCCCAGAATGTTATTGGGAGCTCTTTTTGGATATTTATTTGTTTGGAGCGGAAGTTTATGGATTCCGATTCTGGGGCATTTTTTGAATAATGCAGCCGCGGTAGTTACCGCTTATGTGTATCAGCAAAATGGCAAGTCTGTTGAGGAAATGTTTGAGATGGAAGCCATTAATATGCCTTTCATGTTTATCGGTATGGCTGTGTCTGTTATACTACTGCGTTATTTCTATGCTTCAGCAATGAGAGAAAATAAGCTAAAAACAATCAGTGATGGAAGCGGGCTGGGTTAAGATCTTTTCATCGGCTGATTTTTTTAAATCAGAACTGGTCAGGCAGGTATTGATTGATCATGAAATAGAAGCTATTCTGATCAATAAGCAAGGTTTTCCTTACAGAATTGGAGAAGCAGAGGTTTATATCCATCAAGAAAATTCTGAAAAAGCGATGAGGATAATTACAGAAAACGAACTTTAAATGAATCCGACATGATTAAAATAAATATTAAGCGCACAGGGCAATTTTTATTTATTCCCGGTCTTTAGTTTTTGTGGCCATGAGCCCTACGGGGTTTAATCATCAAAGGTTCCATCCTGCACCTGCGGGATAAAAAGCAAATAAAATATTTACGGATGAAAACAAGAGCTATAACTGGTTTTTTCTTTGTTGCGGTTGTACTGGCTTTGGTGCTGATTAGTAGCAATACATTTACATTATTTTTTATTTTAATAAGTGCAATATGCAGCCTCGAGTTTTACAAATTGGTTAAAACAGAAGATGTGCAGCCTCAGATAATTACCGGTTTGTTGCTGATGCTTAGTATAACTTTACCTCTGGCAGCTTATTTTCTGAACGGCGCATCGTTTTCTAATCTGTTGCTTAGTGTTCCATTTGTTATTCTTGTCATTATCGCCGAACTGTATAGAAAACATAAGAATCCATTTCATAACATTGCTTATACAATTTTTGGAGTAATTTATGCAGTAGTTCCGTTCTGCTTTTTCTATGCTATGGCTTACAGAGACGGCCAATATTCCAGTCATTATCCTTTAGCTTTTCTGATCATGCTTTGGTCAAGCGATACGGGGGCGTATCTTTTTGGAATAAGTTTAGGAAAACACCGTCTTTTTGAGAGGCATTCTCCTAAAAAGAGTTGGGAAGGTTTTGCCGGTGGGATCATTTGCAGCATGCTTGCGGCCTATATTGTGAATATTTATTTTACCGGGCTTCCGCTTATCCACTGGCTTGCTGTTGCAGTAATAATTGCATCAGCGGGTACTTTAGGCGATTTATCTGAATCTATGCTTAAACGCAGTCTTTCAACCAAAGATTCAGGCTCTTTTTTACCAGGTCATGGGGGCTTCCTCGATCGCTTTGATGGTCTTTTGCTTGCAGCGCCACTTGTCTTTGTATATTTACATCTGATCAGTACTTTTTGATTGCAGAACAAAATTTGGAACAATTTTTATTGAGATTCTGTAAGAAGAAGAAAATATATGGAGCAGGACTTTAACAGACTTAATAATTTAGGTACTGATAATGAACCGAAGCCTGATCGTTCATTATGGTATATGGGCATTGGCCTTGGTCTGATTATTTTGATCATGGGTTATCTTACACTTTTTGTGGATGATGTTCACAGTCTTTTTTCCACCAAAGAAGAAGTTCCTACCTTTATACACGACAGGAATTCGGATGCTTTGATTGAGAATTCAAGCATGGATGATAGTGAGGTGCGTAGTTCACTGATCAAATTTATTGAGGCTTTTTACACTGATCAGAGAAAGGGCTATTTTGATCCGCCAAGTTATTTTACTCCAATTACTCAAACCTATTATAATTACCACAATCTTACTTATCAGCGTCTGAAGGACCTTCATTGGAAACGCTTGTCTGATATGAGAAACTTTAATCTCCAATGGATTGTATCCAGCCTTGAATATGAGCGTGTCGGGAATTTGCTGATAGCAAGCTACTGGACGAGTGTTAGCTATTTTCAGCCCTCAAGAAATCAGGATGTTTCAGCCGATATTAAAATAGAGATGACCGTTGATGAGGAGGGTAAAATACTTGCGTTAAGAGAGCTTGAGATTAAGAATCTGATCGAAACACGACGCTCTTATGATACAGCATCCTATGCTCAGAATCAGTCTGAGCAAACAGCAAACACGGCGTTAAGTAATCCTGAATCTCAGGCGGTTGCAGAAGAAAATGAGGCAGTTAGCGATGCAAGGTACGAGGGCAGGTTATATGATCTTGGTAATGTTGAAAATGCACCTGAATTTCAGGGCGGCCAAAATGCATTGGCCAGATTTCTTGGTTCCCGGTTACGTTATCCTCCAAAAGCCAGACGAAAGAAAACTCAGGGGAAGGTTTTTATTAGTTTTATTGTTGAGAAAAATGGCTCACTCACTGATTTTAAAGTAATCAGAGGTATTGGAAATGGTTGTGATGAGGAAGCGATCAGAGTTTTAAAGTTAAGTCCGCCATGGAACCCGGGTTATGCGAATGGGAAACCTGTAAGAACTTCTTACACATTGCCGATCACTTTCCAGCTGGCCGATTAAGAAACTTGTTCCAGCGCCATTTCCTGAAGAAAATCAATTGCTGTATCCAATGAGTTAACATGCTCGATGGCAAGCCTCAGGGTATTTTTTACTTCTTTGAGGTTACTGATGCCCGGATGTGTCTGCATGAATTGAAGCACACGCCCAAATTGTTCGGATTCATAATAGGGTGATTGCTTATTAGCGATGAAATATCCTCTGAGAACTCCTTTTTTAAATGATATCTTCTCGAATCCTATCATTTTACCCAGATTTTGAAGCCTCCAGGTATCAATCAATTCAGTAACCTGAGGCGGCACCGGACCAAACCTGTCGGCCAGTTTTTGTCTGAAGGTATCAAGTTCTGTTTCGTCCTGAATATTCGAAAGTTCTGTGTACAGATTATAGCGTTCGGCGATATTGGTTACGTATTCATCCGGAATCATTACCTCCAGGTCGGTATCCACATGGGTAAAGGAGATGAAAGGTCTTGGTTTCTCATCTTTGAACAGATTTTTGAATTCGTCATCTTTTAGTTCCTGGATGGCTTCATCGAGAATTTTGTGATACATTTCAAAACCGATTTCAGCGATGAACCCGCTTTGTTCGGCACCCAGAAGGTTACCGCTTCCGCGAATATCCAGATCGCGCATCGCCACATTAAAGCCGCTGCCCAGATCAGAGAATTCCTCGATCGCACTGAGGCGTTTTCTGGCTTCGGTGGTTAGAGTGGATAATGGCGGACTGAGCAGGTAGCAGAAAGCTTTTTTATTGGATCTTCCTACACGTCCGCGCATCTGGTGCAAATCACTAAGACCGAACATATGCGCATGGTTGATCAGGATAGTATTTGCATTGGCAATATCCAATCCGGCTTCAATAATTGTTGTAGCAACCAGAACATCGTATTCGCCGCTGACAAATTTAAGCATCACATCTTCGAGGGCATCACCTTCCAGTTGTCCGTGTGCAATTCCTATTCTTGCCCTCGGAACCAGGGTATTGATCAGTCCGCCCAGTTGCATCAGATCCTGAACCCTGTTATGTATGAAGAAGACCTGACCGCCTCGGTCGATCTCGAATTCTACAGCCTCCTTGATTAATTTTTCATTGAATACATGCAGTTCAGTAACTACCGGCTGCCGGTTTGGCGGAGGCGTGCTGATAATGCTCAGGTCGCGTGCACCCATCAGTGAAAAATGCAGTGTTCTTGGTATTGGAGTAGCTGTAAGTGTCAGAGTATCAACATTTGCCCTGAATTGTTTCAGCTTTTCTTTAACACTTACCCCGAATTTTTGCTCCTCATCAATAATCAGCAATCCAAGATCTTTGAATTTAACATCCTTACTTACAATCCGGTGAGTACCTATAACGATATCAATTTTCCCATCTGCCAGCTTTTGCAGGGTTTCTTTCACCTGTTTTGCCGATTTAAACCGGTTGATATAGTCAATGTTACATGGAAACTCAGCAAGCCTGGAGCTGAAAGTTTTATAATGCTGTAATGCAAGAATGGTTGTTGGAACCAGTATGGCAACCTGTTTGCTGTCAGTTACCGCCTTAAATGCCGCACGTATTGCAATCTCGGTTTTACCGAATCCCACATCACCGCAAACAAGCCTGTCCATAGGATGCGGTGATTCCATATCTTTCTTTACATCGGCTGTAGCTTTGATCTGATCAGGAGTATCTTCATAAATGAAAGAGGCCTCCAGTTCGGTCTGCAGATAGGTATCAGGCATGAAGGCATTACCCGTTTGGGCTTTTCTGATTGCATAGAGTTTAATCAGGTCGCGGGCAATATCCTTAACTTTTTTTTTTGTAGTTTTCTTCAGCTTCTCCCAGGTATCTGTTCCGAGTTTGTTCATTTTAGGAACAGTACCCTCTTTACCTGAGTATTTTGAAATTCTGTTCAGTGAATTGATATTCACATAAAGAAGATCATTATCTGCGTAAACCAGACGGATCATTTCCTGCGATCTGCCATTCACATCTACTTTTTCAAGACCGGCATATTTCCCGATACCATGGTCAATATGCGTAATAAAATCGCCCGGCTTCAGCTCGCGGAGCTCTTTAAGTGTAATTGCCTGGCTACGGATATATCCCTTCTTTAATTTGTACTTATAGTATCGGTCAAAGATTTGATGATCAGTATAGCAAGCCAGTTTCTGTCCCCCGTCAATAAAGCCTTCCCTCAATGAAAGGTGAACCGGCTTAAACTGTACGCCGGCATTTAAATCATCAAAAATGCTGTAAAGACGTTCAATCTGTTTGGTTGAATCTGTGAAAATGAGATTTTCAATTCCTGCTTTTTCATTCTCTTTAAAGTTATGAATGAGCAGATTGAAATCTTTATTGAATGAAGGCTGAGGTTTAATATCGAATGCGATGCTTTCATCTGCCTGATAAAAGAACTGTTTCCCAAACTCAATCAGATCAAAATCCTTAAGCTGATCAGCCAGCATTTTTTCATCAGTAAAATTGAATTTCGGATCAATCCACTGAGGGTTCTCCTCTTTATCTTTTGCCGGAAGGGCCTTCCAGAATTCTACAGCTTTTTTATATCCGCTTTTTACAATATCAAGCGTAAACTCCACATCTTTAAACCACAACATGCTGTCGTTATCAATGTACTCAAGCAGGGAAATGTTATGGTCTGTCAGGAATTTCGATTGTACATTCGGTACAATCGTGATGCTTTTTACCTGTTCAACAGAAAGCTGATCTTCTATTTCAAAAGTTCTTATACTTTCAATATAATCAGCAAAAAATTCAATCCTGTAAGGAAGGTCATGAGAAAAAGAGAAGATATCAACGATGCCGCCACGAATCGAGAATTGTCCGGGTTCATATACAAAATCAACCCGTTCAAAATCATATTCAATCAGAAATTCATTAATGAAGTCGATACTGAGCTTATTCCCAACAGCAATTTCCAGAGTGTTTTTTTCCAGCGCATTCCGGTCTATCACTTTTTCTGCCAGTGCTTCAGGATAAGTTACGATGATCTTTCCGTATTCACTACTATGATTAAGCTCATTTAAAACTTCAGCACGCTGCAATACATTGCTGCTGTCGATCTGTGTAAACTCAAATGCTTTTCTGAAGGAAGATGGGAAGAAGAGAATTTCTTTTTCAAACAGATTTTCCAGGTCACTGAGAAAATAGGCTGCTTCTTCCCGCTCAGGAAGAACGAAGACCATGTGCCTGTGCAGTAAAAAATACGCAGCTGTAGCAATGACCGAATCGCTGGATCCGACAAGTCCCTTCAGATGTACCCGTTTTTTTTTGCCTGTATTGAGGCTCGCCGCCAGAATGGCAATGCGGGGGTCCGTTTTATACTGATTTAAAATATCCCGAATGTTCACGCCCTGAATTTCAAAGCAAATATACGCTTAAAAGCACTAATATGCATCAGAGAGCTAAAATGGACTTTGGGCAATATTTCATATATTTAAATTAGACAAAAAGGGTTCAAAATTAATCGGGAAAATTCGTGATTTATTCTTTTATAAAAGGCTTTCCTGTTGAATTGTTCTTATGGACAGGGGGGCTTTTGTTATTTGCCTTTACCAGATCAGGGTCAGATCACTATACACTTTGCCCTTTAGATAACCTGGGGATTAGCTGGTGTCCCGGTTGCGGACTTGGCCGTTCGATCAGGTATTTTTTTCAGGGCGAGTTTCAGGCTTCATTCAGCCGGCATTGGTTTGGTATTCCGGCCACTTTCATACTGATTTACAGGATTATAGAATTGATTAATAATTTATTAAATTTAAATACATCAAAAAGATAACAACATGGAAAGAGACCCTTTGATTCACTTAAAAGGGCTGAGTCCCGAAGAATATTCCTATTTGCAACAGGTTATGAGCGGAATGAATGAGCGTCAAAAGCAGGGGTTTGTTATGTTTTACTCCGGCAGACGTAAGGATCCTCAGGAAATTCTTCTTTTTACCTTACTTGGATTTTTGGGTTTGGCAGGTATTCAGCGGTTTATTACAGGGCAGCTTGGAATGGGCATTTTGTATATTTTAACAGTAGGATTGTGTTTTATCGGAACTATTGTTGACATTATTAATCACAGGTCTATTACTTTTGAATATAATCGTAAAGCAGCAAATGAAAGTGCTGAGCTGGTAAGAATGATGCCGAAATAATAACCCATTTAATAATTAATGACTACTACTACCGGTAAGGTGCTGATAATGGCGGGTATAATTATCCTTCTTTTCGGCATTCTGATTTATTTTTTTCATGATAAACTAAGCTGGATTGGTAATCTTCCCGGCGATATCAGGATTACCCGGCCTGGCTTCAGTTTTTACATGCCAATTACCAGCATGATTCTTTTAAGTGTTTTGATCAGCCTTTTAGCCAGAATTTGGAGCTGGCTGAACTTATAGGGTATCTTTGTCTATGAAATTAAGAGAACTTACATCCTTTCTTGAATCCATTGCACCTCCGGCATATCAGGAAGACTATGATAATTCCGGACTGATTGTCGGTTATCAGGATATGGAAATCAAAGGTGCCCTTATTTCACTCGATTGTACTGAATCAATTATTGATGAAGCCATAGAACATGGCCTGAATCTGATTATTTCACATCATCCCATTGTTTTTAAAGGACTTAAGAAGTTTAACGGGAAGAACTATGTAGAGAGGGTGGTGATTAAGGCGATTAAGCATGATATTGCCATTTTTGCTATTCATACCAATCTGGATCATGTTTCGGAAGGCGTAAACAGAAAAATATGTGATAAACTCGGAGTTCAGAATTGCCGTATTCTGAGTCCCAAATCCGGAATTCTCAGAAAGGTTGTAACGTTCAGTCCTTTGGAAAGTGCAGAAATGGTAAGGAAAGCTATGTTTGCTGCGGGGGCGGGCCATATAGGTAATTACTCAGAGTGCAGCTTTAACGCTGATGGCATAGGAACATTTAAAGCGATGGAAGGAACCGATCCTTTTGTAGGTGAAATAGGAAAGCAGCATCTGGAGCAGGAAGTGAGGATAGAAATGATTTACCCGGCTTATCTGGAGAAGAAAATTCTGGCTGCAATGCATGAAGTACACCCCTATGAAGAAGTTGCTTACGATCTTTATACCCTTAATAATTTATTTAGTGAGGTGGGCTCGGGTATGATCGGTAGCCTGGAAAGCGACAGAGATGAGCTTGATTTTTTAAATTTTATAAAAGAAAAGCTTGGCGCTAAAGTGATCAGGCATACTGCATTGAGGTCTAAAAAGATACGCAGAGTGGCTGTTTGCGGGGGATCGGGAAGTTTTCTCCTGCAAAATGCAATCAGCGCCGGAGCAGATATTTTTATTACCGCCGACTTTAAATATCATGAGTTTTTTGATGCGGAAGGAAAATTAATCATTGCAGATGTCGGACATTTTGAAAGTGAGCAGTTTACACAGGAATTATTGTTGGAATTAATTACAGAAAATTTTCCTAACTTTGCCCTCCGTTTAACAATACAGAACACAAACCCCGTAAATTACTTGATTTAATGGAACAATCAGTAGAAGATAAATTAAAGGCATTATTCGAGCTTCAGACCCTTCACACACAGATCGACAAGATCCGTCAGACAAGGGGAGAGCTTCCTATGGAAGTTGCTGACCTTGAAGATGAGGTTGCAGGTTTAGAAACCCGTATTCAGAAAATAAAAGCAGAGCTTGATGAACTTGAGGATTCTATTGTAACCCGCAAGAATATGATCAAGGAGGCATTAGCTGCCACCAAGAAATATGAAGCTCAGTTGAATGAAGTTAAAAATAACCGTGAGTATGATGCGATCTCCAAAGAGATTGAAATTCAGGGTTTAGAAGTTCAGGTTTCTGAGAAGAAGATTAAAGAGTATTCGTTTGAAATTCAGAATAAGACAGAGATTTACGAAAAGGCATTAGCAAATATTACTGAGCGTAAGAATGATCTTGATCTGAAAAAGGCTGAGCTGGATACAATTACTGCAGAAACTCAAAAGGAAGAAGCAAGTATCCTCGAAAAGGCTGAGGTTGCTGAGAAACATATCGAAGAACGTTTATTAACAGCTTATCACCGTCTTCGCAAGAATGCTAAAAACGGATTGGCAGTTGTAACTATTCAGCGTGATTCATGTTCAGGCTGTTTCAACCAGATTCCTCCACAGAGACAACTGGATATCCGTCAGCGTAAGCGTATTATTGTTTGCGAGCATTGCGGACGTATTCTTGTTGATGAAGGCTTCGCATTAGAAGAAACTCCTGCATTATAATCAGGGATTAAAAAAAATCGAAAAGCGATCAGGGTTCTGGTCGCTTTTTTTTTGACCTAATACCTTATTTTTGCTGAATGGTAAAATATAGATTTTTGATCTTATTAGGGTGCTTGCTGATCTCTAAGGTTTCTTATGCAAAATTTGATTTCAATGCCAATTGTATCAGAGCTTATGAGAATATATTGTCTTTGAAACTTAGCACGGCACGTATACTTATCAATGCTGAGAAAAGAAAGAACCCAACTAATGCAATACCATATCTTCTGGATAATTATGTTGACTACTTCAATCTGATGACTACTGAAAATGAATCTGATTTTGAGCGGCTTAAGGATAGTAAGAATCAAATATTAAAGAGGATAGAAAAAGATGATAAAAGTTCGCCGTACTATCTTTATTCATTGGCTGAAATAAACCTTCAGCTTGCGATATGCCGCGGCAAGGCAAAGGAGTATTTTACCGCAGCCATTGAAATTAACAGAGCCTATAATTTATTTCAGGAAAATGCCAGAAAGTTTCCGGAGTTTCTTCCTAATCAGAAGGGTCTGGGTATGATCAATGCAGCACTGGGTACATTGCCTGATGCTTTGAAAAAGTTGTTCGGAATTCGTGGTGATACCAGAACCGGTATGAGAATGCTTGAAAGTCTTGTTGAAAGGCTGCCGGCTTCAGCTTATTCTCATTTTTATGACGAGACTGTGTTCTACCTTTCTATCATTCAAACGGATATTGTAATTGATACGGCAAACTTTGCTAAGATTATTAAAAATACTGATAGAATGGATAGGGAAAGTCTCCTGAGAACATACCTAAGAGCTTATGCCGCTTTAAAATCAGGGAATAGCAAAAGGACACTGGAAGAATTGAGTAAGAGACCTACTGAACCTTATTATCAAAGCTATCCTTATCTTGATTATTTGAGCGGGATGGCAAAAATGCAAAATCTTGACCCCTCCGCAACTTTAAGTTTTAATAATTACCTCAAAAATTACAAAGGGGTTAATTTAATTAAGGATACCTATTTGCGTCTTGCCTGGCTTGAATTGCTGAGATCTAATACAAAAGCTTATTATAGTTACACTGATGCAGTAAAGGAGAAAGGTTATGATATAGATTGGAGAGATGTACAGGCAATCCGTGAAGTAAATTATCCGGCTCCGGATATTAGTTTACTCAAAGCAAGATTACTATCTGATGGTGGTAATTATGAAAGAGCTCTTTCTCAGCTATCCGGGAAAAGTACAGAAGATTTCAAGCTATTTAGAGATAAGATTGAATTTAATTATCGTTTGGGCCGTATCTACGACCTCAGTTCCAGAGAAGAGCAGGCATTGAAATACTATCAGCAGGCAATTGATCTCGGCAAAAATGAACCTTATTCTTTTGCTTCAAATGCTGCGCTCTGGTCAGGAATGATTTATGAAAATATTAAGAATAAGAACAGGGCAAAGATTTATTTTAATCTTGCAATAAATATGAAAGACCATGATTTCGAGAACAGTATCGAACACAGGGCCAAAGAGGGTTTAAAACGACTTGGGAATTAGGTTATCTCTTGTTAAAACTGATAAACCATTGCATTAATATTCATTCCGGCACCCACAGAGGCAAATACTACTCTGTCTCCTTTTTTGATTTGATGATCTTTCATTCTGTGTTTAAGGATCATATCAAGCAGTGTTGGGACCGTGGCCACAGAGCTGTTTCCAAACTTTGCAATAGTCATAGGCATTACCTCTAATGGAGCATCTTTTATCCCATAAAGTTTAAATAGTCTTTTAAGGATAGCCTCATCCATTTTACCATTTGCCTGATGAACCAGTACCTTTTTTACATCATTTATAGATGTAGCAGATTTTTCCAATGCCTGCTGAATTACCAGAGGCACGTTTTTCAGTGCGTATTCATAAATCTTACGGCCATCCATTTTGATGAACTTTTCATCGGAAACCAGATCGGGATTGCTCGATTTACCTGAATATAAATAATAAGCTTCTTCAGAAGTATGGGTTTGGGTTTTATGAGCTAAAATACCTTCAGCGCTGTTTTCCCGGCCTTCAAGTATACAGGCGCCTGCTCCATCAGAATAGATCATACTGTCTCTGTCATGCGGGTCAGTAACTCTTGATAAAGTTTCTGTTCCTATAATCAGAATGCGTTTTGCATCACCCGAACGTATAAAATAATCAGCCTGTATCATTCCCTGAAGCCATCCGGGGCATCCGAATGGCAGATCGTAGGCTACACAATCAGGGTTCTTAATTCCAAGTTTATGTTTAATGCGTGATGCTACAGCGGGTAAAACATCGGCACGTGTACTGCCGGGGACGATATCTCCGAAATTATGCGCTACGATGATATAGTCCAGGGATTCCGGGTCGATACCCGAGGTCTCAATGGCCTCTTTTCCGGCAAAATAACCTAAATCTGAGGCGCTATGCTCCTTATTTGCATAACGACGTTCCTCGATTTCTGTGATATCTTTAAATTTTTCTATTATCTCTTCATTTTCACGTGAAATGGGTTCTCCATTTTTTTCGTAAAAGCGATGTTCTAAAAAGTCTTTGTTTGAAATAATATTTCCGGGTACGAAACTACCCGTACCTGTAATTACAGACCTGATAATAATGCTCATTAAAAGAAATTATACTGAATACTGTATTGGTTTACTGTATTAAAGGTACATATTCTTTTTAAGAAAAATAAAAAGCTAAAATAAATTCAACTGCTTACCTCCGGTTTGGTTGAAATGATCAAAGTTAAATTCCCGCATTTTTCGGCCATTCATAAACCTCCTGACAGATATTTTAAACAGTTTATGAATGCTTTCAGCTACTTTTCCATCTCCTGAAATTCGTTTCCCCCACCGGCTGTCGTTTAGCTTTCCATCATGGCAAGCTGCAATCAGATTCAATACTTTTTCTGCCCTGTCGGGGAATGATTTAATTAGCCAGTCTGTGAAAATCTCAGCTATTGCCCCATTCAGTCTTACAAGCGTAAAAGCAGCTTCTGATGCGCCTGCATCTGCGGCGGCCTTGATTACTTCGGGTATCTCATCACTATTCAAACCCGGAATAATGGGTGCAAACATTAGTCTTACCGGAATGTTTTCCCGACTTAATTTTTTAATAAGGTCTATTCTGCTTTGGCCGGTTACGGTTCTGGGTTCCATTTTTTGTCTCAGGTTTTCATTGAGCGAGTTGAGAGTTACCGATATATGAAGCAAATCAAGGGCCGCAAGATCTTTCAGAATATCCAGGTCCCTGAGCATTAGATTATTTTTGCTGATTATGCTTACAGGGTGTTTATACTTCAGAAATGTTTCGAGAAGTGATCTGGTAATCTTTAGCTTACGCTCTATTGGCTGATAGCAGTCTGTATTACCTGATAGCATGATCACAGATGGAGTATATCCGGGTTTATTCAGATACTTTTCAAGTAATTGAGGGGCCTCTCTTTTCACAATAATTTTTCTCTCGAAATCGAGGCCGGCACTGAAGCCATAATACTCGTGTGAATTCCTGGCATAGCAATAGATGCATCCATGTTCACAGCCCTGATACGGATTTATGGAATGTAAGAAAGGAAGATCCTGGCTTTTGGATATGCTGACAATAGTTTTGGGATGCTCTTCATAGATTTGAGTGCTGGCGTTTTCGAGCATTAATTCATCTATCCCTTCGGGATGTTCGGCTACATAATCAGACTTTAAAAACTTATTGTGCGTATTTATCTGTGCACCTCTCCCTTTAAAGAAATCCTTATTTTGAACATACAGCATTTTCAAAAATACTAATTTTTTTAGTATTATTTTTTAATGATTTCAGTGCCATTGATCTTTTTGTTTGAAAGATACAGGTTAAAAATTCATACCGGTTTCAAATTTGTTTTGTATCAAAAGACTACTAATTCGTTATTCTGACGTATATTTGATTAGTTCTATATACTTTGTTGTTTTTTTAATTCGGCAAAATTGAAAATAATGCAAGATGTAAATTCTCACTCCGGAACCTTAGAGCATAAAGATGCTCCGTTCGATTCGGGTTCTGTCCTTGAAAGGATACGGACTGTAACTGATTCTTTAAAGGGGGAGCTTGATCTTCAGGTAGTTAGTTCTGAAAGAGAGCATCCCGTAAGCAATGCTATGATCAGTATTGATAGTATAGGGATGACCGCTGTATGCGACCAGTTGGGCAGAGTTTGTTTAAATGCCCTGCCTCCCGGCAGGTATTATATAGATGTTATTTCAGCAGGGTATATTGCCCAATCAGTTTTGGTTAGTATTCAGGGGGCAGGAGCACACAAGCTTCTGGTAAAAATGATCAGTAATATCTGATTAATGATACCTGATGCAGAAAGCGTTTTCCGAATTATTTTCTGCAGATGAAATTCACTATCCGTGTTTCTTATCCTTCCAGTAAAAAGACATAAAGTTCCTTAGGGCCATGGGCACCAAGGACAAGGGTTTTTTCAATATCGGCAGTGCGGCTTGGTCCGGTAATGTTTGAAATCATACTTGGCAGATTTTCAGCATATTTTTCTTTTAAAAGCTTAAAGGCGTCTTTTAGATCAAGTACGAGCTGAGAGGTATATGCAATTACAATATGAACATGAGGATATATACTTAATCTTCTGCCGGCTTCTGTGCCATTAGATACCATTATACTGCCATTTCTGGCAATAAGTGCCTCGCAGGCTGTTATCCCGACATCGGCATTTAAAAAGTCTGTGTCAGTGCTGTAAAACGGGAATTCATAAGTGCTTAAAAGCTTCTGTAATCCGGGCTCCCAGCAATAGAGTTTACGCCAGCCTTTTTCTTCTGCCAGATGCAGCAGATTTTCTATCAGCTGAATATCATTCTCGCAAAAAACAAAATTTCCGGATACAGCTGTAAGCTGCTCTGCAAACAGGATATCCAGATGGTCGTTATACTCTTCGTAGAGCGGAGTATCTTCTAAATTAGGATAAGGATTATCGCGTTTTTCAAGAAGGGCCTTTCGGATCTTCTTCAGCATTTTCTCTTTAGAAGTAGTTTCTTTCATGAACTCCTTGTATTTAAAAAAGGAAAACCAAACATGGTTAAATGCTTAGTTCTCCTTTCTCTGGAATGATATTTTTTAGTCCTGTGAAGAGCGGTTTTCAGCCAGATCGATATTATGATCTACCACACCTTCGTGCTCAACCGGTTCTTTTGGCTGTACTTTTTCATCTTCAGATGGGGTACCATTAACGAATTCATCGTAAGTTGTACGGTTATCAAACGGACGTTTACCCAGGATTTCTTCAAGATCAGACTGGAATAAAATTTCCTTTTCAAGAAGCTTTTCAGCCAGCTTTTCCAATCCCTCGCGCTTATCTGTCAGTAATTGTTTGGTTCGGTTATATGCCTTTTCGATTTGATTGCGCACTTCAATATCAATCATTTCTGAAGTTTTTTCAGAATAAGGTTTGTTGAACTGGTATTCACCCTGTGTATCATTGAATGAAACATTACCCACCTTGTCATTCATACCGTATATAGTAACCATGGCATAAGAAAGTTTGGTGATACGTTCAAGATCATTTTGTGCTCCGGTAGAAATTTTACTAAAGACGAGATCTTCTGCTACACGTCCGCCCAGTGTCATACACATTCCATCAAGCAATTGCTCAGTGGTGTATAAAAATTGCTCTTTTGGCAGATACTGTGCATAACCCAGAGCTGCAACACCCCGCGGAACAATAGATACCTTCACCAATGGATCAGCATGTTCAAGAAACCATCCTGCAATAGCATGCCCTGCTTCATGATAAGCAACAATTCGCTTTTCTTCAGGTGATATGATCTTATTCTTTTTCTCCAGACCGCCAATTACACGATCAACTGCATCCTGAAAATCCTGCATGTCGACTGCTTCTTTGTTACGGCGTGCCGCAATCAATGCAGCCTCATTACAAACGTTGGCAATTTCAGCACCCGCAAATCCCGGAGTTTGAGCAGAAAGTTTTTTCGCATCTACGCCTTCAGCGAGCTTCAGTGGTTTAAGGTGAACCTTAAATATCTGCTCACGGCCAACCAGATCTGGTTTATCAATAGAAATCTGACGGTCAAAACGTCCCGGGCGCAATAATGCTGTATCCAGTACATCAGGTCTGTTGGTAGCTGCCAGGATGATAATACCTGAATCTGTACCAAAACCGTCCATTTCAACCAGCAGCTGGTTCAATGTATTTTCTCTTTCGTCGTTACCTCCTACAATATTGTTTTTTCCTCTGGCACGTCCGATAGCATCAATCTCATCGATAAAGATGATACAAGGAGCTTTATCTTTTGCCTGTTTGAAAAGATCCCGAACACGTGATGCACCTACACCAACAAACATTTCAACGAAATCGGATCCTGATAATGAGAAGAACGGAACCTGAGCCTCGCCTGCTACAGCTTTTGCCATAAGGGTCTTACCTGTTCCGGGTGAACCGATCAACAGAGCGCCTTTAGGAATCTTACCTCCGAGATTGGTGTATTTCTTCGGATTTTTAAGAAAATCAACAATCTCCATTACTTCCTGTTTCGCTTCTTCAAGTCCGGCAACATCATTAAATGTTATGGTAACCTGCGACTCTTTATCGAACAGTGTGGCTTTCGATTTTCCAATATTGAATATCTGGCCGCCACCACCACCGCCTGCTCCGCCACCCATTCTTTTCATGATGAACACCCAGAATCCAACAAGAAGCAGAACCGGTAAAATGAATGACATGAACCATCCTGCCCATGGGCTTTCTCTCGATTCAGAAATGATTGGAGTACGCTGGTCGGCAGGCAGGTCTTTCTCTGCTGCCATCACTTTAGACTCAAAACTTTCATAAGTTGCTGAGGTAAAGATATATTGAGGCCCTGCCGGAGCAGCATTAAAACTGCTCTTGTTCTTTACATCATCGTATTTTTTCTGGTCTAAACGATCTTTTTTAATGTAGACATCCACATTATACAGATCTCCGTTTTTATAGGCAACAAGCTTTTCAACATCTCCCGGCTTAAGCATTTCTGTCTCAAACTTCTGGTAATTGATGGTTTTAGCATTGTTTCCGCTAAAAAGATACTGAACAACAAAAAGACCCAGAATTATGATGGCATATAACCACATAATATTGAATCTTGGCGGTTTGGGGACAATCTTTTTACCCGGTATTTTTTTTATCGTTTTTTTAGAATCGGATCTATTTTCTTTCATTTTTTTAGCAATATCTATGTATAACGTAATGAAGCCTCTTATGGTTTATGCACTTTGAAAAGATTGCATCTCAGCATCACCCCAAAGGTCTTCAATTCCGTAGAATTCCCGTTTGTCGGTTTTGAAAATATGAACTACAACATCTACATAATCAATAATAATCCATTCGGCCTGTTGTAGTCCCTCTTTTCTCCAGGGTTCAATTTTTAATGCTTTAAAAACTTCTTCTTCAACACTCTGGGCGATAGCTTTAATCTGGGTGGATGACTCGGCATGGCAGATAACAAAATAATCAGCAACCGAGCTATGTATATTTCTTAGATCCAGTCGTACAATTTCATTTCCTTTCTTCTCCTGAATTCCGTGTATAATGAGTTCTGAGATGGATGTTGATTCCCGGACATTTTTATTTTTTACCATTAAAAAAAATTAGTTTTGATAAATTAAATAAAGCAAATCTTAATTGCAAAATAATACTTTTTCAGGACTATTCGTCGGTCAAAATCTAATTAGACTAAAAGAGGTAGACTCAACAAATACCTTTCTTAGGGATGCTTTGTCAAAATCTACGCCATTTTTGGATGGTACTGTTATATTGGCAGAGAAGCAATTTGCCGGCAGAGGCCAGTCGGGCAATTCATGGCAAAGTGAAGAAGGAAAAAACCTTACTTTCAGTATACTTCTGAATCCTTCTTTTTTACAGGTTGAACAGCAATTTGAGCTTAATAAAGCCATCAGTTTGGCTTTAAACGATGTTTTATATAAGTATTTTAATGGAAAGGCGCACATTAAATGGCCTAATGATCTTTATATTGACAATAAAAAAATCGGTGGAATGCTGATTGAGAATATTATTCAGGGTAGTCGGATCAAACATGCCATAGTTGGCATTGGCCTTAATGTAAATCAGAGTCAATTTCCTGACAATCTGAAAAATATTAGTTCTTTCAAACAAGAATTACATCAGGATTATGACTTAATGGGAATATTAAGCGAAATTTGCAACTCTGTTGAAGCAAGGTATTTACAATTGAGAGCAGGAGCGTTTGAAAAGCTTGACAAAGAGTATTTGCAAAAGCTTTATTTGATGCATCAATGGTCTCTTTTCAAATTTGATGGCCGTATAGAGAGTGGGAAAATTCTCGGGGTAAGCGCTATCGGACAATTATTACTGGAAACCACAGAAGGTCAAAAAAAGTTTAATAACAAGGAAATTGAGTTTATTAATCAATAGGATATGAAAAGATTTTTAGGAGTTATACTTCTGTTTATTGGTCTTGGGGCACAGGCGCAATTTACTGATCCTAAGGCCAAAATGTTTGATCCGGTAAAATGGAGCTTTTCATCCGAGAAGCTGAATGATAAGGAATCAAATCTGGTCATTACAGCCAAAATTGATAAGGGGTGGCATTTGTATTCGCAGTTTATTGAAGATGGGGGGCCAATTCCAACCTCATTTAAGTTCCAGCCCTCAGCCGACTACAAACTTATAGGTAAGGTTAGCGAAAGCCCTAAGGCAGTAACAGCTTTCGACAAGAATTTCAATATGGAAATTGCCTGGCATCAGGATCAGGTAGTTTTTAAACAGCGTGTAAGTTTAAACGTGCCAAAGACAAAGGTTAAAGGTGTACTCGAATTTATGGTTTGTGATGATCAGCGCTGCTTACCTCCTGCAGAGCTTGAATTCGGGATTGATCTGGCAGCTGCTTCTGCTATGGCCGGCACTGCAGGCTCCAAGGCAGCAACTGATAGTTCTCAGCTCGCTGCCCTTCCGGCAGATACGGCCTCAGCCAATGTCGAAAGCATGAGCCCAGCAGTAGCTGTAGTTCCTCAAAATGATGCATCAGGATCACTTTGGGCAATTTTTATAGCCGGATTTATCGGCGGACTTGCGGCATTTTTCATGCCTTGTATTTATCCGATGATTCCGATGACCGTTTCATTTTTTACCAAGCAGAGCGGATCAAGAGCAAAAGGAATTCGCAGTGCAGCTATTTATGGATTATCGATCATAGTAATTTACGTTGCGCTTGGCTTGCTGATTACGTTGATATTTGGGGCATCAGCATTGAATGAAGCGGCAAGCAGTGCCCTGTTTAATCTGTTGTTTTTTGTTGTTCTGGTTATTTTTGGAATTTCATTTCTGGGTGCCTTTGAGATCACGCTTCCATCATCACTGGTCAATAAAATGGATGAAAAATCGAATCAAAGCGGTATTATGGGATTATTTTTCATGGCATTCACCCTGGCATTGGTTTCTTTTTCGTGTACCGGACCGATTATTGGAACATTACTGGTTGATGCAGTTTCAAAAGGATCTTATTTAGGTCCGGCAACCGGGATGCTTGGTTTTTCAGCAGCCCTTGCCATTCCGTTTACCTTGTTTGCGGTATTCCCTTCCTGGCTGAAGGAGATGCCAAAATCCGGAGGCTGGCTGAATACCGTTAAGGTTTCTCTGGGCTTCCTTGAAATTGCGCTTGCATTTAAGTTCTTATCAAATGTTGATCTGGCTTATCATTGGGGTATCTTGAACAGGGATGTATTCCTGATCATCTGGATCGTGGTGTTTGGATTATGGGCATTATACCTGCTGGGCAAAATTCGTTTATCACACGATTCGGAGATTAACTTCCTTTCATTGCCAAGATTGTTCTTTTCTATGTTTATTCTTGGTTTTACATTGTATATGATTCCCGGATTATGGGGAGCCCCGCTTAAAGCGATCAGTGCCTGGCTTCCTCCACAGGTAACACAGGAGTTTGATTTGTATTCGAATGCGGGACCGGCTGCGGTAAAATCTCCGGAGACATCAGGAAAGAAATATGCAGGATTGTTCCATGCACCTCATGGTCTGGACGCATTTTATGATTACGAACAGGGACTTGCCTATGCAAAAAGTGTGAATAAGCCCGTTCTGATAGATTTTACCGGTTGGAGCTGTACCAATTGCCGCAAAATGGAAGCCAGTGTATGGCCTGATAAAGAGGTTTTGCGCAGATTAAAAGAAAATTATGTCTTAATATCTTTGTATGTTGATGATAAAACAGAACTTGCAGAAGAAGAGAAATATGTTTCTACTTTCAGCGGTAAAAAAATAAAATCAATCGGACAGAAATGGAGTGATTTTCAGGCCTCAAAGTTTGGAACAAATTCTCAGCCCTATTATGTAATTGCAGATCATGAGGGTAATGTGCTTGTTCCGCCTCAGGCATTTGACCTGGACATTCAGAATTATGTGAAGTTTTTGGATAGCGGCAAATCCGCTTTTAATAGTAAAGAAAGATGAGTAAAGTAAATATTAAAAATATAGGTGTTTTCACATCCGGTGGTGATTCTCCCGGAATGAATGCTGCGATTCGTGCCGTAGTAAGAACCGCATTGTACCATAACCTGAATGTGACCGGAATTTTAAGAGGTTATGATGGTATGATCAGTGGTGAGTTTAAATCCATGGACCGTAAATCTGTTGCCAACATCATACAGCGCGGTGGAACTGTGCTGAAAACGGCCAGAAGCGATGAGTTCCGTACAAAAGAGGGCCGTCAGAAGGCTTATGAGCAATTAAAGAAGCATGATGTAGATGCACTGGTGGCAATCGGTGGTGACGGTACCTTTACCGGCGCCAAGGTTTTCAGTGAGGAGTTTGATATTCCTGTAATCGGTCTTCCGGGTACAATTGATAACGATCTGATCGGAACTGACTTTACCATTGGTTATGATACTGCAATCAATACGGTAATTGATGCAGTGGATAAAATACGTGATACAGCCGAGTCGCATGACCGTTTGTTTATTGTTGAGGTTATGGGACGCGACTCCGGACTTATTGCTTTGAGGAGTGGTATTGGCTCGGGTGCTGAGGCTATTCTGATTCCGGAAACGAAAACTGATATCAATGCCCTTCTGTCACGTTTGGAGCACAGCCGGAAGGACAAATCATCAAAGATCATTATTGTAGCGGAAGGGGATGATGCAGGCGGAGGTTTTGAGGTGGCTAAGGTTGTTAAAGAAAAGTTTCCGGCAATTGATACCCGGGTTTCTATCCTCGGACATATTCAAAGAGGTGGTCCTCCTTCCTGCATGGACAGAGTGCTGGCCAGCAGGCTTGGTGTTGCAGCGGTTGAGTCGCTGATAGAGGGAAAAAGCAGTGAAATGATCGGTATTGTGAACGGAAAAATTCATTTTACCCCTTTCGGTAATGCCATAAAACATAACAAGGAAGTAAATTCTGAATTGCTGAAGATTGTAGAGATTCTTTCTCTTTAATCTTAAAATCAAAGTCTGCTTAATCCTCAGTGAAACCGGATTGACATAAAAAGTTCATATTATGAATTTGGAAAAGAAGGCAGAAACCTGGGTGAGGGGCAATATTGTGCTGAATGGTAAGCCTGAAGGTAATCTTAAGATTCTGGGATTTGCCAAAGACATTGATGCTGAACTTTACATCCTGATTCGTCAGGATGTGGCCCCCAAAGATACCGGGAGAGCTGTTTATTAATTGGTAAAGCCCTGATGGAAAGAATAAAACAACATTTTACAGAAGCCAGAGAAATACTTGATCAGTTTATTTCTGATGACAGTAATTTCAGAAACATTGAACAGGCAGGAAATATTCTGGTAGAGGCCATTCGGGCCGGTGGAAAAGTGATATCCTGCGGTAATGGCGGTTCGATGAGTGATGCCATGCATTTCGCCGAAGAGCTATCCGGCAGGTATCGTAATGATCGTCCGGCTTATCCGGCAATTGCAATTTCAGATCCCTCCCACCTCAGTTGTGTGGCTAATGATTATGGTTATGCCTTTGTTTTTTCAAGAATGGTGGAAGCCATCGGGTCAAAAGGTGATGTGCTTTTTGCCATCAGCACCAGCGGAAATTCTGAAAATGTATTGAATGCGATAGAAGCGGCAAAGAAAAAGGGGATGAGGGTAATCGGTTTAAGTGGTAAGGATGGGGGTAAAATGGCCGGATTATGTGATGTAGAAATCCGCGCTCCGAAGTCGGAATATGCCGACAGAGCGCAGGAAATTCACATTAAGGTCATTCATTCACTGATTGATTTTGTAGAATCCCGGCTATAATCCGGGAAGGTAATCAGACCCTGTCTTCAAGTATGACAGCAGTACCCGAAGCACTAACCATCAGCATACTTCCGTTGCTTCCCAGAGTTTCATAATCAAGGTCAACGGCCAGAATAGCATTAGCTCCGATGCGTAAAGCTTGTTCCTGCATTTCGCGTAAAGCGATATCCTTTGCTTCACGCAGTCCTTCTTCGTATGAGCCTGAGCGACCGCCAACTATATCACGGATACCGGCAAAGAAATCTTTAACAATATTTGCGCCTATAATGGCTTCTCCGGATACGATACCTAAGTATTTAGCTACCTTTTTCCCTTCAATTTCGTTTGTTGTTGTAACTATCATGACTGGTTTTTCTTTTTAGATTGAAAAACCGGAAAATGTTACAGGAGTTTTTCTGCAACTTCTTTCCAGTTGTTTACCCTTTCGTAATCAGTTAATAATAAGTTGTGCGGCGAGCTGTAAAGGAGTTTTCTGCCGTTAAAATCCTTAAAATTTTTGATGCGGTCGTCGATAATGATATCTACATTCACGATTTTAAGTCCGCAAAAGATGATATTCTGCCATCCTATGAACGGAAAATGATCTGCCAGCCACTCGTGTTTATCCTGCAGCGAATTAGGGAATTCCATGGCTGCTGATACGATAAAAACTTCATATTTATCCTGAAGGGCCCTGAGTACTTCCACGCTGTCGGGCATGACATCAAGATCACGAAAAAAGCCTTTTTCGTTAATGTATTCCCATAATTTCATTTTAGCATGTTCAGGAACATGATGATAAACTTCATTTCCCGGATGTATTTTCAGATCGAGCGGGATACCATAGTCGCGGTTATAAAGTTGTATAAATTTAGAGATCGGATCGGCAATTACTTCGTCCATATCCACTGCAATTCGGGGTTTTCTTTCAGACATGCCTCAAAAATAGCTAATTCCAGTTTTTAATTCTGATTTTTTATTATCTTTGCAGCCCCGCAGAATAGACTCCGGGAATATGTTGAATACATAAAACTTGAAAAATGGCAACTAAAATCAGATTGCAAAGATTCGGTAAGAAGGGAAAACCTTTTTATCACGTAGTGGTAGCAGACGCCCGTGCTCCAAGAGATGGTAAATTCATCGAGAGATTAGGTTCTTACAATCCTAACACAAATCCGGCTACTATTGATATCAATTTCGATAAAGCTTTAGACTGGGTTAACAAAGGTGCTCAACCTACTGATACCTGCCGTGCTATCCTTTCATACAAGGGTGTTTTATACAAAAAACATCTTGAAGGTGGTGTAAAGAAAGGTGCTTTAACTCCTGAGCAGGCTGAAGCAAAATTTGCTCAGTGGTTACAAGGAAAAGAAGGTAAGATTGAAGGAAAGAAAGAAAGCCTTTCTAAATCTAAAGAAGAAATTAAGAAAGCTGCTTTAGTTGCTGAGGCTAAGAAGAAAGAGGAAATTGCTGCTGCAATCGCTGCAAAAAATACTCCTCCTGTAGAAGAGGTTGAGGAAACTGTAGCTGAAGAAGCTGCTGAAGTTGAGGCATCTGCTGAAACTGAAGCTCCTGCAGAAGAAGCTGCTTCTGAAGAAACTGCTGCAGAGTAATTCTCAGAAAATAATTTTAATAACGTCATTGCAGATGTTTGATCAGCATGTTCTCCTCCGGGAGGGCTGTTAAGAGACATTGGCAATGACGTTCCTGTTTTACAGCGATGAAGATTGAAGATTGTTTTTACATTGGTTATATCACCAAGACCAAAGGTTTAAAAGGAGAAGTTCAGGTTTATTTTGAATACGATGAACCTGCTGATCTTAAGCTGGATTCTGTTTTTGCAGAGATCAATGGAAAGCTGGTGCCTTTTTTCATCTCCTCCTGTAAATTGCAGAATAATCAGACCGGCAATTTCTATTTCGATGATATAGACAGCATTGAAAAGGCCGAAGCATTAGTTCGTAAAAAGCTGTACCTGCCTAATAGTTTAAAGCCCGAAAGAGATGAGGATGAGTTTCTGATTACTGATCTGAAAGGCTTCATTGTGCATGATGAAAAGGCAGGTGAACTGGGTGAGATCATTGAAATTCATGAATACCCTCAGCAGTTTGTGGCTGTGGTGCCCTATAAAAACAAAGAGATCATGTTCCCTCTGAATGATGATCTGATTATTGAGATCGATGATGAGAGTGGAATTTTACATGTTGACCTTCCTGAGGGTTTGATTGATCTGTATCTGAATGCTTAGAGCGGCATAGTTGGTGCTCTACTTTTTGATTTCTATTGTTCGTCTTAAAAAGCCGATACTTCCGTTCATGTCTGTCCCCTCAACAATGATTGAATATTGGCCAGGCAAATCTGAAGAATAAAAAGATACACTGGCTTTACCCTCCTTATCAGTAATAATATTTGGTTCCCAGTGAATTGTGGAGCGTAGATCCGGGAGTCCTTCAAGTTTATTGAGAGGATATTTAGGTCTATAAAACTCTGCCGGGAAGCTGAAAGGGATGGGTTTATATAAATACACTCCTGGAGTTTTTTTTAAGAATGCGCCATTACCGGATCTGGTGGTCACTTCCAGAAATATTGGAGGAGGGGGACAGGCTCTGCAACCTCTTATTTTCTCAACGATTCTCCTGTCATATGCAAATGCATATTCAGGTGTTTTTAGAATTTCTATTCCGGTTATATCTTCTGCTGTAAGATAGTCCATATACATTTCTTCGCTTGCCCCGATTGTTTTAATATTCACTCCATCAATAATCAGGTTTACGATAGAATTCATCAGAATATATCTTGTTGTGTCTGAGTTAGCATCTTTAACCGCCATTCCTACTCCTGTTCTAAACCCCGGATAACGTTCTCCAAGTAATTCATACAGGGTTTTCTTCTTTGCTTTCTGCATATCTTCTTCATTCAGAATATAATCAGCATTACCGGCGCCATTTCTGTTTCTGGATTCTTTAATGAATTTTGTTGCGGTAACAACGATTTCTTCAAGCATATTTTTACCTAACAGTTCAGTCCAGCGAGCCTGTTCCTTCATGCTGTTGACATTGCTCTTAAAGGCTAATGTATCGTTGCTTATATACCAGGGTATGTATGGCTCTTTGGATGGTTCAAAGACCGGCGGTATAAACTCATCTACCCCGATACCAATATTGAAGCTTTTGCCCTTTTTGTTTCGCGATTGAATGACGTAAACTGCAGTATCTGTGAGAGGAACATCTCTGAAGGTAAATCTGCCTTCTTTGTTACTGAGGGTATCCATAAGCAGGAATGGCTTTTTTGAAAACAGTATTACCTCGCTGTTGCTTATTGGCTTATTAAAGATATTGCTTATAGTGCCATTGATCTGAAATTCATTTTCTGCTGGATGGATCAATGGTATTTGTTGATTCAGAACTTCTGGCCAATTAAAGCCGGTCCAACCTTGTGTCAGCAGCAGATTATCAAGGTCGAGCCATGCTTTCTCCTTCTGGTCTGAAAAAAAATAATATCCCGGGCTTTCAATTGTGCCTTTGAGATCTGAATCAAGAAGCAATTTGCTTAAAATATTATTCTCTTTAATAATGTCGCGTTTTACCCGGTTATCATCAGTTACAGAAAGCGAAAAGTTTCCCTGAACCGGTCTGCCGTTCGAGTCATGAACAAGTAATGAAAGGGAAAGGCTGTCTCTTGGTGTATAAAAGGCTTTATCAGTACTTATCTGTATTTTAAGATTATCCTGATGATCAATAAAAACCAATCGTCCGTTTACGGGATAGTACATGTCGTTTAACAAAGAAATTCGGCAAACTCCGGTAGGAAACAGGTTTTTGTCAATCAGAATCCGGTTCATACCGGCTTTCAGAAGGAAAACAGCTCCATAATAAGGTATACCATTTGTTTGTCCGGTGAGATAGAACTGTTTCTGGTTAAATGGCGAATCAGGACTTGATAATATCAGGACTTCCAATGAATCACTTTCGCGGCGATTAATCACTTTTAGTGTGGTTCCGGTATTCTTTGTTGAGGGTAAGGGGTAATCTTTGGTTTGGCCGTCAGGAAGCTTAATTCTTGCAGAATAACTTTCACCATGCAGGGGAATGAAGCGAAACCTTCCCATGCCCCTGAATGCAGAACTGAATGAAGTTATCTCTTTATGCTTACTGTTAACAATAATCCCTGAAATATCTGTTCCTTTTCCATCTTCAGCTATGGCTTTAAAAGCTATGTTGGTTAAGTGTCCGGATACGAGATGTCCACCTTCGGGCATGAACTGGAGATCGGTATGCTCAGGACGTTGAATTATGATCGGGATTAGCATTTCTTTACTAATTTCTCCCTTTCCTTGATTCTTTGCGATGAGGCTTAATTTACTGTTCTGTAGCTTTTCGGGTAGTTCAATATTGAGTTCCTGCTTTCCATAAAGAGAACTTTCTTTTACTGTTTTGATTATACTTCTTTTTCCATCTGTTAATCTGAATTGAATAGGCCTTAAACCCATAGGGGCACCGTTCATATCACTGAATTGCATGGATAAGTTAAGTTGATCTTTTCCGCTCTGTTTGGAAAGATTAAAATTTGAGTTTATCAGCCAGCTTTGCTGTTGGGGCGAGCTTATTCTGAAATGTTGAACAAACATCTGTTTTTCATCAAAATTTTTCATCCAGCTTGTATAAGCTCTAAGAGTATATAAACCTTCGGGAAATTCTTTCTTGCCCAGGACAATATTCCCCCAGCTGATACCACTGATTAAAGGTATCATGATGCGGTTTACAACTCTATTGCTATCGGTGGCAATCTCGATATACATCAAGCTACTTTTCGATGAGTTTTTAAGAAGAATTGCATTAAAAAGATAAGCTTTGAACCAAATAGTGTCTTCGCTCAGATACTCCGGTTTGTCAAGATGCAGATAAAGCCTTTCAATTGCTCTGGTTTCATTAAAGGTTTTAATTGAATTAATCAGTCCATTTAATTCGGGATGAGTCGAGTCTTGGGCCCGGCTTTGTCTGTTTTGAAAAAGCAATGAAAGAACAATCAAAAGTCTGACTATTTTGCTTAGCCGCAGATAATAAGCTTTCTTTCCTTTGATTTTTTCCATGCATAGTTACATCAGGAATGATTTTAAAGAATGCTGTGCGTAGCTTCCCCAATTTTTCATAACCTTCATCAGGGTGTCCAGCAAACCTTTATTGTCTGTAACTTTTCCTTTTTTTGGTGCTACCAAAGTTCCTGGGGGCAGGGACTTATCTGTTACCAGTTTGGCAAACCAGCTCATATTTTCATGAGGCAAGGCCACGCCCAGAATCATGCCCGGTAAGCCTGTAAATGATTCAGGCCCCCCGGATACAGGAATTTCATCGGTATAAAACGCAACCACATAGATCGAGTCCATGATGATGGCATTGGCCCTCCGGCATGGATAGCCGGCAATGTCGCGGGTTTCTGAAGTAATCTTCCAGTTGATCTTGCGGGTACTGTCTCTGATCAGGAAAGTTTCTTCAAAGACAGTCTTCTGGGTGATGCTGGTATTTGCTGAAAGGTCTGTAAAAACGATATTGTTCTGCGTTGTTGCAGGGATATCACTGAACCAACTTCGGTCTGATTCATCTGCAGGAGCCGGATTGAATAAGGTTTTATCTTTACTGAAGCTTAGTGTACTTTTTAACACCCTGAACTGGGGTTTTGTTTTTTTGTATTGCTCAAATACAGGAATAAAGTAAAATTCATTATCCTTATTGATATATTTTTTGATCTGGGCGTGCATATTCACACTTTTTTCAAATTCAATAATTCCCTCTGTTGCAAAGCGTGCATGCTGAGCAAAAATGGGGTTAATTGATAAAATGAGAAGCCAAATTGTGGAAAGTAATGTAATTTGTTTCATAAGTATATATTTGTTTTTTAGTGGCTATGAAGCTTGCATGAGCTTATTCATGTCTTTTCGTGAGCGGCAAGCTCATGCAGGTTTCATAAGCTTATTTTTTTGGCTGGCCTCCGCCCATATGATTCAGGTCGTATGAAAGTGAAAGCATAAAATACCTTTTAATTGTGGTATAACTATTCTGGCTGATCATATTACTGGTAGCCATCCTGTTAAAACCTATATTTTGATTCAACAGATCATTCCCTGTAAGTGAGAGTTTAAGACTCTCTTCTTTCATGAAACTTTTAGTAAGTGTAGTATTCCAGATCAGACGGTTAAAGTCTTCAGCAAAGGTTTGAGTCTTCTCCTGGTACCTGTAATTTGCGTTTGATTGAATTTTAATCTTATTGGGCAGATAAAGCGATAGTGAGAGCCCCGAATTTACCCCCCAGCCGTCATTGTTGATCTGTTTTTGTAAGGATGATTCATTGGTTATATATTCCGGACCTATATCAAAGAAAAGTTCGATCTTTTTCTGTTTATATCTTTGCAACGATAGCCGTGGACTATAATTGTTAGACCGTGTTTCATTCAGAACATTATTGATCATGTTGAAATAAGTATTGGCATTGGTGCTAAAATTAATTCCAAGTCTTAGCTCTGTCCCGGGAATTTTTTGGCCATAACCACCATAGAAGGATAGATTAGCCGGATTTTTATCAGCAAGGTTAACTGATTGAAAAGTACTCTTTCCCGCTGCATCTGTAATGGTATTGTTCACAATGGCATTATGCGTTGTGGAATAGCTTCCGCTGAAATATATTGATTTGTCACTCAGGACTTTGTAAGAATGATAATATAGATTAAAACCGCTCCGGAAGGAGGGTTTCAGATCAGGGTTACCCAGGGTAATATTTAATGGATCAGTATTGATCCTGATTGGCTGGATCTGGTTAAGGGTTGGCTGTGTAGTATTTCCATTATACCGGATCTCAAAAGATTTCTGTTTTGAGAAATTATGCCGGAAAGATGCCTGGGGTAACCAGTTTAGAAAATCTCTTTTATAAACATTACCGGTATACCGGTCTGTTTGTTTAAAATCAACAGCATTAACACGGGTTCCGAAATTGATGACATTTTTATCTTTCCTGTAATTGAAAATGGCACCTGCCTGATTAGAAGTCTGATCGAGTTCGTAGTCATTGCTGAATTCACGGTCCAAAAGGTCATATCTTCCGGTGCCCGACTTATTAAATGATTCCCTTTCTGCGATGCTTTTGCCCAGGTTTAAGCCATAATTAAGAATGACTGAGAAGGTTTTGGAGAGTGGTTCAGTATAGGCCAGATTGGAATTAAAGCCTGAACTTCTGGTCAGGTTGGTCTTGTACTGATCAATTAAGCGGATGCTGTCAAGCATTCCCTGGGTATTATAGAAACTATTTTCAGAATTCAGGAAGCCCGATGCATCATCTTCATCAAATTTTTGGCCAAGGGTCAGGGAGATAGTCCGTCCCTTCTTTTTTAGTTTTTTAGTCCATAAAGCACTGGCATTAAAGATCTTCTGATCGCCATTATTGCTAAGATTACGTCTGCTGCCGTTAAGTGAAACACCATTGCCTCTTAAACTTGAAGTGAAATAATTGCTATTGCTTTCACTGTTTTTTAATGTTCCGTCAAGCATAATTTTCAAGTCAGAAGTAGTGTCCAGCTTAACCAGGAATGTTGCATCCAATTTTTGTCTGAACATATAATTATCAGTGGTCTGGTCAGTATTGGTATTGATAATGCCTGTAGGTAAGTTGTTCTGATTCAAGGAGTTTTTATCACCCGTAACATTTATTGAACCTACTTTATAGTTCATGTTAATAGAATATTTATCCTCTTTCCATTTGGTGTCATAGTGCATGCCTCCGCTGCGTGTAAGCGGTATTCCCTCTCCGTTAAATCTTCCATTGTAGGAGTCTAGGTCACTATCTCCTCCTCCTGAGATCATTATTCCTCCTTCAACAACCTGAACATTTGAGGTAGCATACTTGTTGTTATCCTCCCATCCTAAACCCGTTTTAGCCGTATTTGCAATAGTGCCATAGGTTGAGAATTTCTTTTTTCCTTTAAAGGCATTGAACATCGCCTGGCCCTGGTAAAACTCATCATTGCCTGCTCCGGCGTCGGCTTTACCAAAATAGCCCTGCTTCTTATCTTCCTTTAATTTGATATTGATTGTTTTGGTCCGTTCACCATCATCTATTCCTGTAAAAGTAGCCTGATCGCTTTTCTTATCATAGAGTTGCACCTTATCCACCATATCCCCTCTTATGTTCTTTGTAACCAGAGTTGGATCATCTCCAAAGAATTCTTCACCGTCTACCAGAACTTTGTTTACCGCCTGACCGTGGGCAGTAATTTTGCCGTCTTTATCTACCTGAATACCGGGCAATTGTTTAAGCAGATCTTCAACCTTCGAATTGGCTTCTATAGTAAAGGCAGCAGCATTAAATTCGGTCGTATCACCTTTTATTGTCATTTGTGCAGCGGTACCTTTCACAATTACTTCTTCCAGCAACCGGGCTTTCAGTATCATTTTGATCTTTCCGAAATCCATAACGGGTTTTGTAGTATTCAGACTGAACTGTTCAACATAATCAGCATAGTCAGGATAGGTCACCATCAGGATAAATGATCCTTCTTTCAGGTTGTTTATGGAAAATGCTCCGCTTGCGCCCGCTCTTGCAAATTTAATCAGGGTCGAATCCTTTGAATTCAGCACGGTGATGCTGGTATTCAGCAAAGCGATACCTGATGTGGTGTCCATAACACTACCTTTCACGGAATAATTATTTTGAGCGAACAGGGTGCTTGAACAAAGGAGTACAATAAGTAATGCAAAGATTGGTAGCTTCATACAGTATCTGAATTAATTAAAAATTGGGGCTAAAAGCCTCTTAAACTTTTCAAGTGTATACAAGCTGCTTACTCCTACAAGAGATTTAAAGGCCTGATAAGCAAATAGCTATACCCTAAGATGCTTATTTTTTATTGTAAATTTTTCCAATGAAATGTTAAAACTTGTTAATAGGGGATCAATAGTATGATGCTATAGATGAATAGGCTTTTGGTCAATGTAAATTAAAAGAAAAGAATAGTTTGTTTCTTTTTAAAGATTATGAATTATCTGATCATTTCTGCATTATTTTCAAGGATTCGGCTAAAATTCAATTTAAAAATATGCTTTGCTATTTTTATTCACTGGTATCCGGTTAAATGCAAAAATTTAGTCATAAAGAAAATCTTTCGCTCATGCCGCTGGGCCTAATTCTTTTCCTGCAGCTGAAAAGAATCAATGCCGAGCTGCCCTTAGCGGCGAGTCCACGAAAGCAATTAAAAGACATAAAAAACTTGAGTAACGCCGCGGCTGTCCGGTATTTGTTGTAAATCCACATTTTATCCTGTTAGCGCACTCCAAGACGTGTTTATGCAAGTGAGGTATGAATGTTTCTGCAACACTTCTCCGGATTGCTTGATGCCTGTGCGGTATGATCGTTAGAAGAAAGGATAAAACGCGCCTTTACTGCCAAATCCCGGAAGGCCGATCCCTGCAAGACTCAATACCTGTAGTAGATGAATGACTGTCACCCGAAGCACGATTCCAAACAACATTCATATCATACAGGAGCTACCGAAGAACGTTTCTCCCGATGTTAAACCGGGACCTATGCCAGCAAGATCAAAAAACAGGGGCAGATTCAATCAAAAAGCAATACCGAGCATTAGGCTTTGGGATCATATGCGGTATGTTTTCATGAGGCAATATCCCCCAAAGACAGTGATCGCTGTCTTTGGATGTGTGGTTGGTTTGTGGCCAAAGGCACCCAGGGATTGTCCCGATAAGTCGGGATGGGTACTTTTGG
>NZ_JARKMZ010000043.1 GCF_029360775.1 Daejeonella sp. H1SJ63
AGTAAGATAATTCCTGCTTGATCGTTTCATTAAAGTACTCCCAAAAGGAGTGGCTTTTTCAGTGCCCTCGCAAATGCTGACGGGGATTTTTTTATGAAATCTGATTTGATCTTATGATTCAACTACAACACCCATTGCACAGAACTTGTCAATTCTCTCTGAAATTACCTCATCAATATCCCTGCTAAGTAATTCTTTAAGATCTTCGGTAATTTTGTTCTGAATAGTCTTGGCCATCTCCTCCGGATTATGATGAGCTCCGCCAAGAGGTTCTTTAATTATTCCGTCAATCAGTTTATTATCAAACATGTCATGTGCTGTAAGCTTTAAACAGTCAGCTGCTTTCTCTTTAAAATCCCAGCTTCTCCAAAGTATAGATGAACAGGATTCTGGTGAAATAACTGAGTACCAGGTATGCTCAAGCATATAAACACGATCGCCGATACCTATACCTAATGCACCACCCGATGCACCTTCTCCAACAATGAAACAAAGCACCGGAACTCTCAAAACAGACATCTCAAGTAAATTTCTGGCGATAGCTTCTCCCTGACCTCTTTCTTCTGCCTCCAGCCCCGGATAGGCCCCCGGAGTATCTATAAAAGTGACAACCGGCTTATTAAACTTCTCAGCCAGCTTCATCAGTCTTAGTGCTTTGCGATAACCTTCAGGATTAGCCATACCAAAATTGCGGTACTGACGCATTTTGGTGTTGGTTCCTTTCTGATGACCAATCACCATAACTGTTTGTCCGCCAATGCTCGCAAATCCCCCCACAATTGCCTTATCATCCTTCACAGTACGGTCGCCATGAAGCTCGATAAAATCGTCACACATCATTTCGATATAGGAAAGTGTATAGGGTCTTTCCGGATGCCTTGATATCTGAACATTCTGCCATCCGCTAAGGTTCGAATAGATCTGCTGTTTGGTTTGTTCAACTCTGGCTTCCAGTTCTGCTACGGTTGCAGATACATCTACCTTTGTTTTTTCAGCTACCTGCTTCACCTTGTCTATCTGTTGCAGCAGATCGGCAATTGGCTTTTCAAAATCAAATGTTGTATTCATTATCTTTTTTAATGGGGCGCTAAATTAGGAAAATAAAAGTGTTCATAAATACCACTTATGTCGAATATGCGCAGCAAAAAGCTGTCATAAATATCAAATATATAGCTATCATACTGAAAACAAGGAAATTGGACCCAAAAAATTTATCCACCTGCTCTCTTAGAATCATTAAACCTTCAGATTTTTCAGCTTTTCTTTTGCCTGATCCCAGTTACTCCCGGATTTTTCAGGAACAACTGCCTGATCAATAAGCAATTGCAGATTGCCCAATGCTTCCAAAACCTGATCTGAAGCAATACCAGACTCTTTTATCCGTATCAAATCAATCAGTACGGCCTTGATATTCCCGGCCTCATCGCTCACATAATTTAGTCCATTCATACTTATAAATATTTGACAATCTGCTATTTATATTACTAACAAAATCATTATATATCAAATTATACATTTATACAGCACATTCCGGCCTGCAAACCAGTGCCCTCATCAATTTAAACCGGTTCCGGCTTCCAACACCAAACTCTTATGCAAATATCCGACATTTTTCAGACTTCTTTTTAAGATTAGACGAAGCGTCTATAGAACATTTAACCAATTAACAGAGACATCGCCCTGATATTAATGATGGCGGCAATTACCCGCGTTCCTTTTAGAAATACTGCTTCCATTCAAGTATTCCGGCATTATTGCTAATGATTACCGGATACAAAAATTTAAGCCCGTACCCGATATTATTGAATTAATTGATATTACTGATTAGAATGCCGGAAGTATTATCGTTCAAAAAATTACAGTTAAAACTTAAAAAGACTTACCGTTCCTGAGTCCGGAATATGAGGACAAACAAACGGTTTAGTTATTGAAATTGAACGAAATAATGAAAGGATAAACAAACCCCAATTCATTTAGGAAAATTTGAACGGGGAGATATTGTATGAATCGTTGGGGGAAAGAAGATTCAGAAACTGCATGAAAGCTGATTAGTTCTGCTTCCAGAAATAGCTGAATGCAGAAGCAGAATTAATGACCTTTTTCCGTTCAGGCAGGCCATAACAAACTTCATCATAATACTCAGGATTATAATAAGACAGCACCTTCATATCTGACTTTGAAAGAATTATAAACTCATAGGTGTACGAGTCGTAAATATGATACTTTAAGGCACAAAAATTGGCAAGATCCTTTTCATTCTTCATGGTAAAAAGTTCATTTTGAACAAGATTCTTCCAGATCATATCCAGATTTACATTGCTTAATGCTTTTAGCGAAAGTTTTTCAGTGATAGGATTATAGACAAAGGCCTTTAATTGACCCGTTTTACGGGTTAATATGAAATAATCAGCTGGAGCTGCTCCGGGAAGTATAGTCCGGAACAAAATCACATTGTCATATTCATCATGAAGAGTCTGAAATACGCGGCTTAATTTCGAAGGATCATAAGACTGCCCATTCTCAAGGCGAATACTTTCCTGAGCATATAAATACGGGCTGAAAAAAAATAAGAAAAAAAGAAAAAAGAATCTCACAACTAACACCTTGAACCTTATCTATTTTAATCCTTTCAAGATAACAAAATTATAAAGGTCCCCAATATTATCGTGGATTTATACGGCAATAAATCTCTGCGCCGCTTGCAGATACAAAATAATAAACGCTGCAGAGGCACGATTAACCCTCAATTAAGCTCTTCAATTTAATCAAATCCCTTCTATATACTTTACGCAGTTCAGCAATCGAAGACTGAAGTCTGGAACGCAGAATACCAACAGTAATATTAAGCTCTTCGGCCGCCTGAACATGAGTATAGCCTTTAAAATAAACCAGATCCAGTGCCCTTTTATGATTTTCATTCAGAATATTCGTCATATCGCGAACACCTATTAGTTCAGGATTATATGAAAGCTGTATGGTTTGATCAATGTGCTCGGTATGTTCAGAAAGATCTTCACTTACTGTATAATTCCGATGATTAACGCTTCGGAGATAATCTATTGAAATATTTCTGGCCATACGCGCCATCCAGGTATACAAACGGCCTTTACGGGGATCATACTGCCCGAAGGATTTCCATATTTTTATAAAAGTCTCCTGAAGTAAATCCTGTGCAACTTCATCAATGAGAACAATTGTAGAAATTACCCTGTACAGAGAATCAGAATACATCCTGTAGAGGGAAGACATGGCTCCTCTATCCATATTTTTAAGTGCTTCAACCAACTGATCTTCCGATAATCGAAGTTTTCTGATTCCTGATCTTCTGCCCGGATTTGATTCCTGAATTTGTAGTTCCAATGTTACCATAACCTTTAGAATTATATCTTAAAGTTGAAATGGCAAGATGAAATTCAGATGAAATTTATATTATTTTTTATCTGATTATCAGAGCCTGAAGCATAAAAAAAGGGTACACAAAAATCGTGTACCCTTCAATCAGAATCAGATCTGAATTAGTTTTTCTTTATCTCAACACGGCGATTAAGCTGCCGGCTGGCTTCGGTATCATTTGATGTTAATGGCATTGACTCTCCAAAACCTTTGGTGATCAGATTATTTGCATTAATTCCTGCAGTTACCAGATAGCTTTTCACTGCTGTAGCTCTGTCAACAGAAAGCGTCAAATTTCTCTTTTCAGTTCCTTCTGCAGATGAATGCCCGTTCAGATTGAATTGCATGGAAGGAAACTTCTTCATTTCCCTTGCGATCTCATCCAGAACCTGATAAGATGAGGTCTTCAGTACTGATGAATTGAATTCAAATAAAATGTTTTTATAATTGAATGTAGGTTCAGCAGCAACAACTTCAGGACATCCGCCATTTAAAGTTGATCCGGCTTTATTAGGACAATTATCTTTTGAATCAGGAATACCGTCACCATCACTATCAGCTTCAACAGGAGCAGCTTTAGGAGCTTCCTGAACCAGAGCCTGAGCTACAGGGGCCTGAGTGATAACCTTTTTGGGTTTACATGATGAAAACATAACAAGCGCCACTAAAAAGGCGAGGGAAACAGAGGTAAATGTGCTTTTAAAATTTCTCATTATAGCTTATACGGTTTAATTATTAATTGGAATAAAACTACTACTTAGCTGCTTTTATCGCAAACGATAAAAGGATTAAAAAATCAACATACTAACAACAACCGATCAGCAAGGATTCAACTCATTAATTAAGTTGATTAACAGATCGTTATGGTATAATGATAATTTCCAGATGTACTAAAATTATCCATTAACCTGATTAATCACTCTGTAACTGCTCTCAATTTCAAAACATCTTACCATTAAATGACCCCCTATTTCTAAAAATTAGCTCTCTTTGCAAAAAAATTATCTGAATATGGAATCGCTAAATGGAAAAACTGCTGTAATTACAGGAGCAGGAAAAGGAATAGGCCGGACAATAGCAATTGCACTGGCAGCCGAAGGAGTAAACGTGGGATTGATATCCCGCACCGCTAAAGACCTTCAAAATCTGGCAGATGAACTAAAAACTTATAAGATAAAAGTATCAACTGCAAGTGCAGATGTTGCTGATATACATGCTGTTGATGCGGCTATCAGCTCCATTAAAAAAGAACTTGGAAATATTGATATCCTGATCAATAATGCAGGTACAGCAAAGTTTGGTAAATTTCTGGATCTGGAACCTGCGGAATGGGAAAATCAGATTAAAGTTAATCTGCTTGGTGTTTATTACGTAACCCGCGCAGTATTGCCACAGATGATTGAACGTCAGACCGGGGACATCATTAATATTTCATCAACTGCAGGCTTAAAAGGCAGTCCGATGACCAGCGCCTACAGTGCTTCAAAATTTGGTGTTATGGGTCTTACTGATTCACTGATGCAGGAGGTTCGCAAGCATAATATTCGGGTTACTGCATTAAACCCAAGTACCGTCGTCACTGATCTTGCAATCAATTCCAATTTACTCAACAATAATGAAGACCGGGTTATGCATCCTGAAGATTTTGCAGAACTGATCATCGCCCATTTAAAGCTTAACAGGAGAGTTTTTGTGAAAGAGGCTTCGATCTGGTCAACAAATCCATAATTAAAACAAGTACTCAGTACAGCATTAATTATTATGTTGTAGCTTGGGCACTATTTAAGGCAAATACATGACAAAATATTTTATCGAAGACGATAACATTGAATGGGAAATTCTTGACGAACTGGTTTCAAGAAAAATCATGGCTTATGAATCTTCCCTAATGATTGTAAAGATCAATTTTAAAAAAGGAGGGATAGGACCGCTGCATAATCATCCTCATGTACAGATTACACATGTTCAGAGTGGCGTTTTTGAAGTAAGTATTGATGGTGAAAAACAGATCCTTAAAGCAGGTGATGCCTTTCTTGTACCGTCAAATCTGATCCATGGTGTTCAATGTCTTGAAGCAGGGATTCTTATTGACACCTTCAGCCCAATGCGGGAGGATTTTCTATAACAAAAACGCCCTCTAAATAAATAGAGAGCGTTTTTGTTTATTATCAAGACAGAAAATTTACTGGGCTCCGTCAATTTTACTCTGAGAACCTTCCTTCATAACCGACTTTCTGAATTTTGCATTTTCTATCTTCAAAACCACTGCATTCGGCCAGCGTCTGTCTGTATAGAACCTTTGTCCGTTAACCGCACTAACCACCAGTCCGAGCGGCGTGGCATGACTATATATCTTCGCATCAAATCCAACCTTGTACTCAACAAATTGTGAATCAAATCCAAGCACGCTGACTTTTGTTTCCGGATTAGCCTCAATATGAGTAAGTACCATTGCCTTACGTTCACCAAATTTCCAGTCGTCGGGACTGCTCCTGACCACATAAGCATATATATACTTTTCATCATTCGATTGTGTATACCAGAAATTCTCTTCCCTGATTACCGGCAAAGGCTTTACCTTATAAATTGATTCTGAATTGGCAAAATTCCATAAGGCCACCTCTCTTAAAATTGCTTCCTGCTCAATCTGAATTTCACCATCCGGCTTCGGACCAACGTTCAGCAGGAAGTTCCCTCCTTTCGCCCTGATTTCTATAAGCATATTAATAACCTGAGTGCCTGATTTATGCGGATCATTTGTTGGCTTGTAACCCCAGTCTGTACCCATAGTATAGCAAGCTTCCCATGGTCTTGGCAAAGGCTCATTCGGAGTGGTTTGCTCGGGAGTATTCATTAAATCGCGGGTAATGACCAGTTCAGGCTGAACAGACCATGCATATTCACGTAATCCGTCTCCGGGGCCATCAATAAACAAAATATCTATCTTGCCGTAATTGCTGAGCAGTTCCTTTAACTGCCTCTTGTCATAATCCATCAGGCCAGGATTTTTCATTGGGAAATGCCGGGGATCCTGCAAACGACCAATGGGAATATTATTCTTATGGAAATAATAAAAATCCTCGGGCGAAAAATAGACCCCTATGGCTATACCTTCCTTGCGAAAGGCCTGAAACAGCTCCTGGGTAATATCTTTCCCATAAGGTGTATTCATGATATTAAAATCTGTGGTTTTGGTATTCCACATGCAGAATCCGGAATGATGTTTCGTTGTAAAAACCATATATTTCATTCCGGCAAGTTTGGCAAGCCTGGCCCATTCTGCCGGCTT
Source organism: Daejeonella sp. H1SJ63 (assembly GCF_029360775.1). Lineage (GTDB taxonomy): Bacteria > Bacteroidota > Bacteroidia > Sphingobacteriales > Sphingobacteriaceae > Daejeonella. Next base: position 6,683 of record NZ_JARKMZ010000043.1, read on the forward strand.
GAACTTTTCCGGATTAAAATACCCCGGCAATTCGGAAAAATACTTTTTGGCGTATTCATCCGATGCTCCGGCCAATGAATGACTGATTACCGCTCCCAAGCTGCCATCTACATTCCAGTGAATGAACATCCCGAAACCAAGATCCTGAAACCAGTTTACCCGTTCCGGTTTATTGGTCACTTGCTGCGCAGATAAATTCTGTGTCATCAATACAAACAACAGCAGAAAAACCAGATTGATTCGTTTCATCATATATCTTAAGATCAGGGTTTATTACTTACCTGCATTGCTTTCTTCAAAGCAGCAGCAGTTTTATGTTCACCGGTATGATTCCATCCCGGAGGCATAAAAATATAAAGGAATTTATTCTTTAAACCGGGTGCATTCCATACATCTCTGGCCAGTAAAACGATTTCACCGAAATAAGCATCCAGAAAACTATTTGGCTTCATCTGACGGGTAATACCATATTCAACCTTCAGTTCATCCTTTTCAGGCTGGTAGGTTCTGAAAACTTTATCCCAGATATTCAGCAGATTGCAGTAATTCGTATCCATATATTCTACATTCCGGGCATGATGCACCCGATGATGTGAAGGAGTCAGAATATATTTCCCCAGTACTCCCATACGTCCATTCTTCATGACTGAATCGCCGATATGTATAAAAGAACCATAAGTGCCGTCAATAAACATGATCACAAAGAGCATTGCCGGCGGTACTCCTGCAAGCATACAGATGGTGGTTCTGATCACATCCGCATAAGGCCCTTCGAGAAAAAAATGTGCATGAGAAACAGCCAGATTCATGCTTTCAGGAGCATGATGCGTGGAATGCAAGCACCAGAATAATCTGACCTTATGCGCTAAATAATGATAAACAAAATGAGCCAGCTCCCAGATAATATACCCATATATAAACCAGTACCAGGTGAATTGAATATTGATGATGGCATACTTCTCAAATAACCCGATACAGATCATGGTCATCCCAATTGAAATGTATCGACCGATAATGGAATTCATGAGATATGAAAAAAAGGAGATCTTATATGAAACAACCTTAAATTTCTTATAAAGCAGGCCCCTGACCAGTTCAAGCACCAAAATTATCGGAAGCAAGGGTGTAATTGCTGTAGTTATTCCTTTATAGGTTAGCAGGGTCTGATAATCACCTGATCTGATGATACCAATCAGTCCCTCTACCCCAAAAAAGCCCTTCACCTGCTCCCATATTAGTTCCAGTAGTTCCATAAAGAATTGATTCTTCCTGATTTGTAAAATATTACTGATTAATTCAATACGAAGATATCATTCGTGTGCACATTACAAAATTTATAAGCTGCTAACTTATTAAGGCATAAGGAATTCATTCGGTTTAGAACCCGAAATTAACAGGGATGATCATTATGACAGGGAATTAAGTGTCTTCAGGAAATATTAATAAAAACAAACCCGCCTGCAATAAAATACAGGCGGGTTTCAAATCTTACATATCCCTTAGGATGAATATTTTTTTATTTTTCGCTATCCTCCTTATCATTAATTTTCAGAAAGGCCGCCCGAACAGGAGATGGAGCCGGCTTACCCTTGATACCCTGCCAGAGGATCTCATTGAAAACCAGGTCAGGCACCGCATCCTCCCTGGTCCAGTTAAACTTTTCAGACAATTTACCAAGTTTTGTATTCACCGGATTCTTATCGTTCAGGTCAACACTTACCGGCAAATGATTATAAGGAGTAAAATCGGGTTTTTTAGTAAACAAGCGCCACATCGGCGTGGCTGCTGCATCATACTGAGTCATAGGTGGCAATCCCAGTATCAGCTCCATAGTTCTCAGCATACCCGAGGTAGTGTACATCGTATGATCCACATATTTTCTTTTTACAAAAGGGCCGATAACAAAAGCCGGACTTCTGTGTGCATCCACATGATCAGGTCCGTTTTGTGCATCATCCTCCAGGATAAATACCACACTTTCTTTCCAAACCGGACTCTTACTTAAATGATCAATAAGCATCCCTACAGCAAGGTCATTATCGGCAACATGGGCAAATGGAGTTGGCCTTCCTGCTCTCATACCTTCTGTATGATTATTACCCAGCCTGATCGTTGAAAATTGAGGTACCGCATTGTTCTCTACCAGCAGATCAAAATCCCTTTTCCACTGATAAAAACGTACAGTATCCCTTACCCCAAGTCCGTAGGGAGCATAAGTTGCAGAATGCCCTTTTAACGATTCAAGTCTGGGTTTCATGCCAAAATCATCGGCTACGAACTCCCCATAAGAACGATAGCTTACATTATATTTTGCGCAAAGGTCCCATATGAAGCCATCTTTATTATTTCCTATTTTAAGGGTGGCTGAAGTACCATGCGTGCCTCCTTTTGCACCGTATGAAGCAGGCCAGTTTTTCTCTACATAATCATTCGCATAGGCTCCCATACTCCAGTTATGCCCATCAGCACTAACCTCGGCGTCAACGTAAAAATTATCCAGCAGTACATAATCTCTGGCTAATTTATGCTGGTTAGGGGTGATTTTTTCACCAAACAACAAAAGTGAGGTATCTCCGTTCCCGCCCGGGATGTCGCTTAATACCTGGTCATAGGTTCTGTTCTCCTTAATGATGTAGAATACATGTTTGATTGGAGATTTATCACCTACTTTCATCGGAACAGGATTTCCCGGCTCTCCTTCAGCATTTAATTCTTTAGATTTAGAATATGGCGAATTTTTATAAACTGCCTGTGAAAATATACCAAGCTGAGTAACTGAAGGCTCTGTGATAATACTCAAGGACCCGCGAAACAGCGAACCTATATATTGAACTTTTTCAGGTTTTGTCACATCGGCTTTATGGCTTAAAACCAACTGCTTCTTATCAACCGGATTCGGCCCGAACGGGTTGGCATAAGAACTTAAGCCCTTGCCATTCGTCACAAAGATCTTTTTGCCGATCACCTTAACATTTGTTGGATACCAACCTACAGGTATGAAACCTTTCGACCTGCTTTCTGAAACAACCGATACATCAAATACGGCCAGGCAATTATTATCGGCATTGGCGATGTACAAAGTTTTTTCATCTTCGCTTAAGGCAAGTCCGTTACTGGTTGACCCGCTGGGCGAATCAGGATACAAAGCCGCATTCAGGGTTTCAACAACCGTTTTGGTTTTCGTGTTTATGATGCTTACAGAATTATCATCAGAATTGGCTACATACAGATAATCACCTTTTCGGGTCAGATACATCTCATTGGGATGATTGCCCACTGAAATTTCCTGTTCTATTTTTTCAGATTTGATATCATAGAATAAAACCTTTTTATCACCCCATAAGCTAATATAGAGGGTATTTCTATCGTTACTCAGCTTACAGGCATAGGCTTCTGCCCCCAGAGGGATAATTTTTTCGACTGCCTTAGTATTCAGGTTGAATACATATAAACTTTTGGCTTCTTTAGTTACTACAAATAATTTATGATGGATGGTTTCTTCCAGATCGAGGCCTGCAGTTCCTATCTGATTAGGCCATGCTTTACCCAGTGCAAAAGAATCAACCAATTGCAATTTGTCATTTTGCAATGAATACTTGTTTACCCTGTTATCATGCCCGCCCGATGCATAAAGAAACTGATCATCTTTACTGAAGGCTAATCCGTACCATGCTTTAGCAATTACGATACTATCAATTCTGGTTTCTTTTTCTATGTCTATCAGATCAATGGTATGTGTGCTCTGACCATTATTTGTAATGGCCATGTATTTCCTGTTTCTGGTAACTGCCATATTTAAGGGAAGTTCTCCGATGGAAAGGTTTTTACCTGCCGGAGTCAATGACCAACCATTAGGAAGCAACACCCTCTTTTTCTCAAGTTCAGTTAATGACTGGGTGAATGAGGATTGAAACAGGAAGATCAATACCAGAGATAGTATCGACGATTTGAGTTTAATGTTCATTTTATTGTTTTATTTGAGTTTAATATCAATCTGATTTATTTAAACCGATCGTATACAGATTCTATTGCTCCGGTTAAATGGCTGCAAAACTATCAATGAGTTTATTTAAAAGATGGGGCAATTTATTTAAAACAATACTCAGTTATTTCAAATCAATAAAAACAAATTGTTATCCTTTTGATCTGCCATCAATAGATTAAAGTTCATTCAATTAATATCCTGCAGCCTGCCCGTCTTTTCTGGATTCAGAGGCTCCGAAATACACTTTTCGCACCGGATCCCAGCGTATGGCCTGATAACCTCCGTACATTCCATTAATATATCCTACCTGATGCCCTTTCTGCATCAGGTCGCGGATAATATCGTAGGTATATCCGCTTTCTAAAGTAATCGTCCCTCCCTTTGGCATCATCCCTTCTCCGGTTGGCTCTGATGAACCATCATGGTTAATTCGTGGAAAATCTCCGGCTTCCTGAATGTTCATTCCAAAATCAACTACATTCATCACAATCTGCACATGGCCCAATGGCTGAAATGAACCGCCCATTACACCAAAGCTCATTACCGGCTGACCATCCTTAGTCATGAAAGCCGGGATAATAGTTTGAAAAGGACGTTTTCCGGGAGCAAAAGTATTGTTCTCTCCTTCCTTCATAACATTAAACAGTTCGCCGCGATCCTGAAACATAAAACCAAGTCCGTCGGGCATCATCCCTGAACCGAATCCGCGGAAATTACTCTGAATTAAGGAAACCATATTCCCATCCTTATCTGCAACGGTAAGATAAATCGTATCCCCGTCTTTCATTGCCGGATTTCCCGCGTCTACCCTGACTGAAGCTTTTTCAGGATCGATCAGCTTTCTGCGTTCAGCAGCATACGACTCTGAAATCAGCTCCTTAACCGGAACTTTAGCAAAATCCATATCAGCATAGAATTTTGCCCGGTCTTCAAATGCAAGTTTTTTGGCTTCAGTAAAAAGATGAACATGCTCTGCACTGCCAGGTTTAATTTTAGAAAAGTCGAAGCCCTCTAAGATGGCAAGCATTTGCAAAGCTGCAATTCCCTGACCGTTGGGAGGTAATTCCCACACGTCATAACCTCTGTAATTTACAGACACAGGTTCAACCCAGGTAGAGGTATGGGAGGCCATATCCTGATAACTAAGAAAACCCCCGTTTCGCTTCATAAAAGCATCAATGGTGCGAGCCATATCCCCTTTATAAAACACATCACGTCCCTCTTTGCCTATTCTTTCCAGAGTATTGGCAAGGTCAGGATTTTTGAATACATCTCCTTCCTGAGGAACATTCCCATTGGGATAATAATATTTTGAAATATTAGGATAAGTGCCATATAAAGAGGGCACCGCCTTTACGGAATGTGCTAATTCACCATGAACCGGAAATCCGTTTCTGGCATATGAAACGGCTTTTTCAAGCACTTTAGTCATCGGCATAGATCCAAATTTCTTGTGCAGCTCAAACCAGGCATCAACACAACCCGGAACGGTAACTGGTAAAGGCCCCCTCGACGGGATATGTGTAATTCCTCTTTTTCTGAATTCATCAAGAGTCAGGGATTTGGGAGACCTTCCCGAACCATTAATTCCATAAAGTTTTTTTGTTTTTGCATCCCAGACAATGGCATAAAGGTCGCCCCCAATACCATTCACATGAGGCTCAACCACTCCCTCCATTGCATTTGCAGCAATGGCAGCATCAATAGCGTTTCCACCTGCTTTTAAAACATCAAGGGCAGCCTGTGTTGACAATGGATGGGAAGTAGCAGCCATTCCATTCTGAGCTATTACCTGTGATCGGGTTGCCCAGATCTTACCATAGGGACGATCCTGAGCAATAAGGCCCAATGGGAAAAATAACAGTAAAATAATGCGTTTCATATCAGTGGGTTTAATATTCTAATATAAGATATAAAGCTATTACAGAAGCATGTGTCTTATAATATTCAATAAATTGAGATCAAATTACAATCACTTTACACTTAAAGAAACGACAATCAGTAATTTCGTACTATCAACAGACCAAAACAGGATGGAAGAAAATAAAGAAAAACCAGATCTGGTTGTCTGGAATAAAGAACGGGGATATTATCAAAATGAACTGAGCTACGGCACTAATGTGGGTGCCCCGGCAATTAACATAGAAAATGTAAGTGGCTGGAAACAATCGAATGCTGAACTGGCTAACAAAAATTTTAAAACGAAATTTGATGAACTCAGGGAAGAATATGAAAGGCTTGTAAATGAGGTTCGGCTAAATGAATTAGTTTATTCGGCAAGATATAACTTTACTCCTGTTATGGGGCAGGTATATCATTTATACAGCAAATCAGATGATAGTTTTTTCCTTTCTATGATATCTCCGGATAGCTGGAATCAGAAATATATGGGCTCTTTCAAACTGGATGCGAGCCATAAATGGTCAAAGGTCGAATCTTATTAAACTGAATATAAACAAGAAGGGCTTATGATTACCATAAGCCCTTCTTGTTTATAGCTGATCTGATTATCAGAATCCGGCGACATTTAGTCGGCCTCCGGTTAATACTTTGCCACTTAACGATTGCGTTGGTGTAGCACTGCTCAATATCGCATTTTTAATAGCCGAAGCATTTGCTCCCGGATAAATTGAAGCATATAATGCACAGGCTCCGCTTACGTGAGGAGTAGCCATTGAAGTGCCATTGTAACTTGCATAAGAACTGACAATCAGCCCCTTAACCGACTTCGGTATAGTTGACCAGATTCCTGAGCCCGGTGCACCGATGTCTACCTTTGTTGCGCCATAGTTTGAGTAGGAAGCAAGAGCTCCTGACGAAGTAATTGCTGCAACTGCAATAATATTACTATTTGGATAGGCTGCCGGATAGCTGGCACTTGCATCAATATTTACAGCACTATTACCGGCCGCAGCTACAAACAATATATTGGCAGCATTTGCACGTTCAATCGCATCCTGCAATGCCTGAGAAAAACCTCCCCCACCCCAGGAATTATTTGTAGCGACAATATTCAGGCCTTTGCTCTTCAAATCAGTGAAATAATCTACAGCCTTTATAGCATTGGCAGTAGTTCCGCCTCTTTTTCCAAGAAACTTAGCCGAAAGCATGGTCACGTTCCAGTTCACCCCAACAACACCCTGTCCATTATTGGCAAGAGCTCCGATGGTACCTGCAACATGGGTTCCGTGATCGTCGGTAGCTCCATCAAATATCGAATTATTATTGCCATCAAAATCCCATCCGTTAACATCATCAATTAATCCGTTTCCGTCATCATCAATGCCATTACCTGCAGTCTCGAATGGATTAACCCCGAAATTGGCCCCTATATCTTCATGAGTATTCATTACTCCTTCATCAATAATACCTATATAAACTGCACGTGAGCCGGTCTTACCAGCCGCCCAGGCGGTAGCAGCATTTGAGCCATAAACACTTGAAGTATTTCCCAATCCCCATAATGAACCATTAGCAAAATAAGTATCATCGGTAATTGCCGTATGCTGGTAAATATAGTTAGGCTCTATAAACTCTATAGCTTCATCGCTTTTCCCTTTGCTGATGGCATTAACTGCATTCAGGCTTGTACGCACAAGAAATATCCCTTCCTTATCCCCGCGCTTTTTCATCGCATTGGTATGGATACGTTCAAGAACATTAGCTGAGAGCGCAGTCAAAGCTGCATTTCTCTGCCCCTCAGTTGATTCCGGCTTGAAACGGATAATTGCTTCATTTGGAACTATTTCATAGCCTGAGTAGGATTCAGTTCCTGAAACTGTTTCAGGACTATTTCCGGTAGCAACAGTGTTTTCGGGTAAAAATCCCTGTTCCTGCTTTGCACAGGAAGCTAAAAACAGGATTGCAACAACGTAAAATACCTTTTTCATAGTTGAATATTTTGTATTAGTATATCAAACTTATCAGAAAAATCTAATAAATAAAACACCTGATTTTAAATAGCTGCTTTCCTCTGGTAGTTTGCTTATATTAAATTTAATAAATTGAATTAACAAGAGATCAAAATTATTCGTTTTTTTTATGGCATTTACCCGATTAATATCAACCATCACGTTATTCCGTTTAAAAGCAATGAAACCAAAGAGGGCTCAGATATTCTTATCCAAACCCTCATTTTTTGTTTTGATCAATCTTCTTTTCTCTTTTTGATCTGAAATATTCGCGACAAATTAAACCCAAACCTGACTTCTGTCTTATCCCAGTGCCCACTTGTTTCAGTAACGAATGCGCGCTCATTCATACCTGTTGAATTACTGAAATGTAATTGAAATACGTGCCCGCCTGTTTCTATGTCAATCCCAACAGACAAAGGGTTAGTATAAACATTCTTATCCAGTGAATTAATCACGTAAGAATAATCCCAGTTAAAAGAAAACCGTTTGGCAAGCTTGTACCTTCCACCGATACCCAATGCATAAATATCATTGGATGTATCAACTGTTGGCACCAGATTATAATGGATCATGGTTGGAGTTAGCTGCAAACTGAGCACTTCACTGAACTTCCTGCCAATAATTACCTGACTGAAGAATGCCATTCGGGAAGTAAAATAATTCTGCCGCACCGGGTCCTGCCAGGGCAGGGTATTTAACGTTAATCCGGATGCCAGAGCAATCGTGACCGGAAATGCAGATGATCCTGCAGATTGTCTGACCGGGGCGTATTTAAAAAATGCGTCGAGCTCTTTTTTATAAGTACTCCTTCCAACACCTATCATTAAATTTTTGGTGATCCCGAAATCAAAAGCCATGCGCATACTGGCCTCATCTAACCCGAAAAGGTTATTTACCCCCCTATCCAGTTGCCCAAAACGATGAAGTATCGTAAAGTCCATTGTTCCGGGAGCCAGAAACTCCATAGACTGGGTATTAATTATCCTTGTTGCTTTAAAAGCATTTTTAACAATTTCCTTTTGAGGCTTATCTTCCTCTACCAGTTTCAACAGATCTTCTTCCTGAGCTTTAGCCTTGAGCAAGAATATCATTGAAATTAAGGTAAGAAAAATGCCTTTTCTTAAGTTGATCATAAATTCTGATTAATGAATAAAACTTAGTTCTTTAGGGGTTGAAGCAAACATTCCACTTTAACAGAAGCGGTTTTAGCAAGTTTATCTGCAACAAGTCCCGGAATTGCGATATTGTAATCAGCAAGTGGTGCCATAAATGTTGCAGTAGCGTTCATATTCGTCCCGCTTACTACCACTTTTACTTTGGTTTGTATATCGCGGCTTGCCCCGTGTAAACTTAACTGACCCTTAACAGGAAGCTCATAAGTGCCATCTTTAGCTAAAGCTGATACTCCTTCGAGCTGCCCCTTAAATGTAGCCTTGGGATATTTGGTGCTTTCAACATAATTCTCATGAAAATGTTCTTCCATCAAAGCATGTTCAAACTGAAAACCTCTCATCAATACAGAAAATTGAATATTTCCACTTGCTGCATCCAATACAGCAACAGCCGTTTTAGTGACCGCCTGAACTTTTTCAGGAGATTCTTTCGTGGTTGCGTCAAAAGTAATTTTACCACTTTTAGTAAAATATTTACCCTGAGCCATTGCAGAGTTTACCAGAAACAATGCAAGAATTACTATTATTATTTTTTTCATGATCGTATTTTAATTAACTATTATACATGGACCCAGGATAATGTCTGAGCCTAATCCCAGATCATCAGCTATAAAGCCACTGCATTTACCCTTTATTTTTACCGTATTTCCTTCTTTTAAAGTATTGTCCTTATTCAAAAAAGTTGAGTCCATCTCGCAGCGGATTGATGAAGAAGCATTTTTATCACCAAGAACAAGGGTATAGCGCCCTTTTTCACCAGCTTCAACTGTCTTTAAAATGCCCGACACCAGAACTGTTTTACCGATAAATTTTGCATTTGCCTTATTCTCTCCCGATTGAAACTCGTTTAAAAAATCGGATGCAGATATTGTAAAATCCTCGGTCGTTTCTGCTATTGATTTACTTTTACGGTTATACTCAGTATAGACATACAGTCCAAGTCCAATCACTGTAATCAGGATCAGAATGAGAATTGATTTTATTCCTTTCTTCATACGAATTCGTCTAATTGTTCAAACTGCCTGCAGCAATCCATTTTTTGATCATGGTAATATTGCAGGATGAAAGTTTTCTGTCTTTTGGCATCGGCGAATATCCTGAAGCATAAGAGATCGATCCATAAAGCCTGCCTGAAGAAGCTAATGCTTTATCTGCTGCATAGGTCCCCATAGCTATCCCACCTGAAGGAGAACCTCCACTGTGACAGCTATAACATTCGCGTTGAAATATGGGTAAGATCTGTTTTGAATAAGAAACTGCCGCTGTAGTATCACAAATCGTTGTCCCGTACAATTGATCTTCCTTATCGTAATAGCAGGAACTGAGGAATAAAACAGCAATTCCAAAAAAGAATAATATTCTGAACATGTTCATAATTTTTAATTGTTTAACATGCCGGCATCAATCCAGCTTTTAATTTGCGATAATTCACATGCCGGCAGTTTGCTGCCCTGTGGCATTTTTGAAAACCCTGCAGCCCATGAGACAGAACCATATAACTTTCCGCTTTGGGCACTGGCCTTCACAGCAGTATAGGTTGACAGATCAATACCTCCTCCAAGAGAACCGGGATTATGGCAACCCTGACATTTATTTGCAATAAGAGGCTTAATGACCGCAGAATAGGTAAATTTTGTTTGATCGCAACTTGTACAGCTGTTATTCACTGCCCCCTGATTAATCCAGTTCCTGACTTTAGTCAGCATATCTGCACTTAAGGCCTGTGCAGGTCTGGGAGGCATACGGTCTTCATCTGTTCTGATCATAGACTTGTATAAACTGCTTTCGCCGGCATTTCCGGCCCTTACTTCGCGCATTACCCCAACATAGGCAGTGAGGTTAATACCTTCCTTATGTGTAATTGCATCATGACAACCACTCATTGCACAATTTGAGATCAGCAAGGGCTGAATATCATTTACGAAGTATACAGAGTCTGTACTACAGCTTGCACTAACTGTAGGGATAGTATCATTCAGTAATTCGGGTATTTCGTGTTTACATGAGACAAGAATCGTATTCAGAATCATCAATACAACGAACACTTTTGAGTTATTCTTCATTTTAAAAAAATTATTTTAAACCATAGGTTTCCAGAGGAATTTCTCCTGAAAAAAACACAAAACCAAGCTGCCTGCTCATTCTAATTGAATGGATGCAGCTATGAGAATTGTAAATAATATGAATCAGGATAACGAAGGCGGATGCCAAATGGCATTGTAAACACTAAAATCAGGAAGCTCATCATTGATGATTTTTATCCTTTCTTTAACATCCGAAAAAGTTTGTGACGGGATATAACAGATATGCTGAGTAATGAAGCCTAAATAATTGGGATTAACAGATATACGAAAGGATTTGAACGGCAGCTGCATATCCTCTTTGTAATCGGCATCCATTCCATGATCAACCCAATAATGCAAACTTAAAAATGCCTGAAACGACATTGCACTGTTTTGCTTCCTGTGCTGAATAAAATGCTCAATGAGTTTAGGCATCTTCAATAACTGACATAATTCAGTTGTGGAAACTAAAACACATGCTATTAAAGTAATGGCTACCAACCTTTTCAATCAGATTTGATCTTTAATTTAGAATAACGAGGTTCCATGCGACTTTATTACTAAGCACATTACAAATTGAATACAGGCTGACATCGTTAAAAGCACATTTCATCATTCGATACCACCCCAAAAATCCGTAACTGCTCATTCAATTATCCACCAATATCCATTATACTGCTAATATGTATAATAGATACAAAATTAATGCCATTTAACTGATTAATTATTAAGATACAATCTTTTTTTGCAATTCTACCATTTTCCGACAGGCTTTCAATTCATATCATTCTGCCTGAATATTGTTTCTCATTTGTCATTAAAAGAAAAGGGTACTGCAATTTTAGCTGCAGTACCCCCACAATATGATAAAACCTAATTATTGTTCAATTACAAAGCTGCTTAATCTTACAAATTGCTGCACTCTGTCTTTAATCTCATCCTGGCTAAGGTTTTTAATTCTCCCGGTACCAAACTTCTCAACACAGAATGATGCCAATGCAGAACCGAAGATTATTGCATTCTTCATATTGGTAAAATTAATGGTTCCAACCTGAGCTAAGTAACCAATAAAACCACCGGCAAATGTATCACCGGCACCTGTCGGATCGAATACTTCGGCCAAAGGAAGTGCCGGAGCAGAAAAAATCAGATCTTCATGGAACAACAGGGCACCATGCTCACCTTTCTTGATGATCAGGTACTTTGGCCCCATTTGGAGAATTTTATTTGCTGCCTTTACCAGAGAGTATTCGCCTGATAATTGTCTTGCCTCTGCATCATTGATGGTCAGAACATCAATATTCTGAATAACAGACAAAAGATCATCAAGTGCTATATCCATCCAGAAATTCATGGTATCCAGAACGATCAGTTTCGGGCGGTTCTTCAGCCTGTTGATTACTGTTTGCTGTACCTGCGGAGTAAGGTTACCCAGCATCAGGTATTCGCAATCCTGATAGCTTTCTGGAATAACCGGGTCAAAATCCCCGAGAACATTCAATTCTGTGATTAAAGTATCACGACTGTTCATGTCATTGTGATATTTCCCTGACCAGAAAAAAGATTTCCCGCCCTTTTTGATCTGCAAACCCTCGGTATCGATTCCATGATCCTTAAAACTCTGAATATCTTCCTGATGAAAATCCTCTCCAACTACTCCTACGATTTTTACGTTTTTGTAGAAATAGGATGCTGCTAAACTTGCGTAAGTAGCTGCACCACCGACGATTTTATCTGTTTTTCCGAAAGGAGTTTCTATTGCATCAAAGGCAACAGAACCAATAATTACTAGGCTCATAAATATTTTTTAAAAAATTTTCACGCAAATATTGCATTAATAATTTAAAATCCCGAATATTGCACTCCCGAAAGGGAAGAAGCCCTAAAAAGTTTCAAAAAATAACCGGAAATTCCTGAGTAGCTCAGCCGGTTAGAGCATCTGACTGTTAATCAGAGGGTCGCTGGTTCGAGCCCAGCCTCAGGAGCAAAAAGCCACTTTAGACACGTTCTGAGTGGCTTTTTTGATTTTACTGGAAATTTCCAAAACTGTGTAGGGGCTCATGATCCATGATTTGGTTGCGAATTTACACCGGCAGTGTTAGGAGGTTATATATGAACAATCCTATGCACGCTCTTTAATAATTTTCTTCGCAGTATGAGTGTTTCCCCAAGATGCAAGTTCGTGAAGGATCGGCAGGAGTGTCTTTCCCGAACTTGTTAATGCATATTCGACTCTTGGAGGCATTTCGGTATATTCTTTACGTTTAATCAATCCGAAAATCTCCAATTCTTTTAATTCATTTGCCAAAACCTTATTAGAAATTGAAGGTATTATTTGATTCAGCTTTCCAAAACGCAATGTTCGGTCTCCAATACAATTTAAAATTATTGGTTTCCATTTCCCTCCAATGATGCTCATAGCTCTTGTTACAGGACAATTTAATGGATTGTCTATAAATCGAGGGTTTAAATTTGTGGTTACCATTAGGTTACTTGTTTTCACTATTTCAGTTACAAATGTACACCAAAGGCATTAGATTTGTAAAAAAATATTTCAAATGAAAAAGATTTTATCATTATTAACGACAATTTTAGTCATGGGAAACCTGCAAGCACAAACAGAAACAGAAACAATTGTCAAAGAATGGCAAAGAGCGAAAGAATATACTAAAGAGTATTTAGACGCAATGCCCGAAAACAGTTATACACTTAAACCAACAAAAGAAATGCGTTCTTTTGCTGGTCAGGTTCTTCATTTGAGTGATGCAATTTATGGATTTATTGGTTCTGCAACTGACATTAAGCCTTCTGCAGGATTTGGTGAATTAGAAAAATCAAATGATGTAAACAAATTAAGTGTTATAAAAAAGGTTCTTGCTGCATATGACTTTGCTATTGATGCAATCAAAAAGTATCCAAACGCGAAATTATCAGAACACATCAAGTTATTTGGTCAATTTGACATGAGTAGAGAGCAAGCAATAAATAAGTGTTTTGAACATCAGACTCATCATAGAGGTCAAACAACAGTTTACTTGAGATTGGCTGGTGCGACACCGCCTGCCGAAAAATTATTTTAAAATAAAATTGATTGATAACCTAATTTTAAAAAATGAATAAAATTCTAATTATCGGACTCTTGTTATTTACTTCAAATGTATTCTCGCAGAATTTGAAATTAGGGAAGCACGAATTTGAAATAAAAAATGTAAAAGCTTCAGTTACTGAACTAAAAGGTGAGAAAGTAATTAAAGTTGAAAGAGACCTTAATCTGCTTCCATTTGACCTTAACAGACTTGAAAGTACCGTTGATGAGCCAACATTTGCTGAGCTAAAAAATGTAAGTTTTGAGAATGGAATAATTGAAGTTAAAATGTTAAGCCAAATACAAGACCCATCACCTTTTAAAGGTGCTCAAGGTTTTATAGGTGTTGCATTCAGGGTAACGGATAACGAAAAAGAATATGAGTCATTTTATTTAAGGCCTAAAGTTGGCAGGTCAGATAATCAAGGATTTAGGAATAAAACGGTACAATATTATTCTTACCCTAATTATAAATTTGACACTTTAAGAAAATTGACTCCAGGTATTTATGAGACAACAGCGCCAGTGGATATAAATGAGTGGATAAAAATTAAAATTGTTGTAAAAGATAAAGTAGCAGAATTGTTTGTGAATGATGCAAAATATTCAACTATGATAGTTAATGAATTAAAAGGGAAAATGACAAAAGGAACAATTGGATTATGGGTTGATATTGGTACAATTGGTTATTTTAAGGATTTGAAAATCACACTGGCACGTCCTTAAAAACAGATAACAGGCAACAGCCACTCACTTCAACCTCCCAACCGCCTCAAACTTCGCAAACACCTGTTCAGTATGCGGGGCATCCTTTAACTCATCAGTCAGATCCTGACCTGCCCAGTGCTCGTAGTGTTTACCGTTCTTCCATAATCTGCTTTCGGTGACATCATAAATGATCCCGTTCAATGCAACCCAGATCTGAGGTTTATCCTGACCATTTCTTAAAGCCAGAAAGGATCTGCTGTACTCCGGAAGCTCATTCATAGCTGTGTTTTATCTCTTTTTCGGAAATACTCAAAAAACATAATATTCAGCAGCAGCATGGCCATCGAATAAAAATGATCCTCAAATGGAATAGTGCCTACCCTGAATGCCATATTCTCCGCATCGTTGTACATGACCACCGGAATGGAAGTTAAGAGCCCGTTAACTATATAAAAAGGCAATAGCGAAACCATGTAAGCCAGATAGAATCTGCTCAGATAGTCAACTTTGAGAATAAACTGTGCAAAGAATAAAATCGCCAAAAGCAAGCCAAAAGTGATTAGTGTATAAACCCTGTCGTAAAACTTAAACAGTAATACGGCACTTAAGATGATTAAAGCATAAGTGATATAAACTGATACAGACTTTAAAATATCGGGTTTGACATAACAGTTCAAACACTCATAAATAAATATGCAGGCAAAAGGAACGGTTATAAAAAAAAGTATTTCTTCGAGAGGAAGATCAAGGATATATAAACCCTGAATATAATCGGAGTTAAACGACCAAACTCTAAAAACCGTAAATAAATGGTCCCAGAACAGGAAAAGTAAACCACTGATCAATAAACCCGGAAAAATATACCTCCAGCTCTTAACAAACTGCACTCTTTTGTCAAACGAAAGAATGACAGGAAAGAATACCGTAAAGAAATTGATCAGAAGATACGCTGATTTCATAGACAAATATTCAATATACTTTTTAATTAAGCTAATACTGTCACTGCAGAAGGTGTTTACAATTTTGAAATAAAATTGCTTTCTCTCAAAATTCAGCTTAAATTAATGATTTAAAGCATTAAATATGAAAGCATTACGAATACTTCTAAGCATCATAGTCATATTACTGGCTCTCTTTTTTATAGGTGGGATGCTTTTACCAAAAACATATAAAATCAGCAGAACGGTAATAATCAATGCAACAGACAGTCTGGTTTATATGAACGTTGCCGACATGAATAATTTCCTGAGATGGAATCCCTGGACCAAAATAGAACCGGAAGCAAAAGTAACAATCAGTGGTGTACCGGCTCAAACCGGTCATTTATGGGAATGGAAAGGCAAAAAAACCGGCTCCGGAACAATGGAATTAATTCAGGCCCAGCCTTATTCATTGGCTGAATTTCAGTTACATTTCCTTGAACCTTTTGAAAGTCAGGCCATTTCCGGATTTACGTTTAAAAAGACAGCTGAAGGAACAGAGGTAGAATGGTATATGAGCGGTAAAGCAAATTCTATCCCCGACCGCTGGATGGGATTAAGCATGGATATGATGATGGACAAGGACTTTACCAGCGGGCTGCAGGCATTGAAAGAGTTGTCTGAGAAATAAACTCAGACAATATTTCACCCCTATCGTCCTCGTTTGAAACCTACCATGTACCCATAAATATTCAGGATAAATTAATTACCCGACGCCGAAGGTGTAGTATGTGAAAGATGTCACAGACATGCGATCACCTTCGGGATCGGGATTTATGTATTCATCTATTACTATAGACATTTGACCCTTTCCGGGTCAAATTACAATCCCAAAATATTAGAACTGATGAAGATGTGGGTACACAGTAGCTTGTAAACGCGGACGAGAGGAAGTGATCTGAGAAAGGGAATAGCTCAGATAATATTTACTTCACGCTCCAGTATAATTCCGAATTTTGAATTCACGCTTTCAATGATAGATTCAGAAAAGGCATAAATCTCTGAACCTGTACTTCCGCCGTGATTTACCAGTACCAATGCCTGGTTTTTCCAGGTACCCGTATTTCCAAAACGTTTCCCCTTCCATCCGCAGGATTCAATCAGCCATCCGGCAGATATTTTAACGAAACCTTCGCCTGCAGAAAAATTAACCATTTCAGGAAATGCTGTTTTCAGTTTTTCAAACCGGGCTTGAGGAATAACAGGATTCTTAAAGAAACTTCCCGCATTACCGATTGTTGCGGGATCAGGTAATTTACTCACACGAATATGCGATATTACCGCAGATACATCTTTGATGCACGGCTCAACAATACCTCTCTTCTGAAGTTCTTCGGTAATGGCACCATAACTTAATTTCGGATTAAAGTTTGCTGACAGTTTAAAACTAACTTCCGTGATGATGTATTGTCCCTTTAATTCAGATTTAAAAACACTATCACGATAGCTGAACCGGCAATCCTCCTTACTGAAAACCCTTATTTTACCTGTGGCGATCTCAAATGCCCTGCAGGACTGAAATACATCCTGTAGTTCTACACCATAAGCCCCGATATTCTGTACCGGAGAAGCTCCTACAGATCCCGGAATGAGACTTAAATTTTCAATTCCGGCAAATTCATGATCTACGCAATAATTAACCAGATCATTCCAGACTACTCCCGCACCGGCACTTACAAAAATATCATCCCCTTTCCGCTCAAACCTTATTCCGGGTATTTTCATATGAATAACCAAACCCTGATAATCAGCCGTAAAGAGCATATTACTTCCGCCACCAAGTATCAGCCGGGGCAGATTCTTCCATTCAGATTCTGCAAACAAAGCACTAAGATCTGCCTCTGAATTAATCTCTGTAAACCGGACAGCTTTTGCTTCAACGCCAAAAGTATTGAGTGCCCTCAGCGAATAATTTGAGTGAACCTGCATGCTAATTTTTTATAATTTGAGGTAAGAAGATCATTTATCCTTTCTGAAATACTTTTTTGAAGCCAGAAGCAATCCATACTCTTCAGATGGCAGTTTATGCATTGATTTATGATGAATCTTGTGTGCCCTTCTGATACCCAAAAGATAAGGATTATTTGTTTTAAAACTTTTAAACCGGTTATGTATAAACCAGTCGTGGAAAATAAAATAAATTACGCCATAAACTGAAATCCCTGCTCCGATCCAGAATCTGTAATCCGGTTCTGATCTGCCAAGCCACATCAGATAAATGGATAAAAATGCAAAAAGAAAACTGAAAATATCATTCAACTCAAACCATCCTGATTTAGGCTGATGGTGAGTGCGGTGTATGAACCATAGCGGACCATGGAATAAATATTTGTGTATAAACCATGAGAACGCTTCCATTGCTGCAAGCGTTCCCATGATGATCATAATATTTATCAGTATTTGCATATAAATCAGTTGTCTGTTGCCCGTTGTCAGTACCGCACCCCAAACAAAAAACAGCCCAAATACTTAAAACGTACTACGTAAAACTTGAAACTCAGATATGTATCGCTCTGTTCTCAGTAGCTGCCATACTTGCCTCTCTGAATGCTTCAGTATAGGTTGGATGAGCATGAGAGATTCTTGCGATATCTTCAGCAGATGCTCTGAATTCCATAGCAACAACTGCTTCAGCAATCATATCAGCGGCACGTGGTCCGATCATATGCACGCCCAGAATTTCGTCAGTTGCAGCATCGGCCAGCACTTTAATGAATCCATCAGAATCATTACTTGCACGGGCACGGCCACTGGCTTTGAACGGGAATGAACCTGCTTTATATTTAACTCCGCTTTCCTTCAGCTGTTCTTCGGTATAACCTACACTGGCAACTTCCGGCCAGGTGTAAACAACTCCCGGAATCAGGTTATAATTGATATGAGGTTTCTGACCTGCAATAACTTCAGCAACATAAGTTCCTTCGTCTTCTGCTTTATGAGCCAGCATAGCTCCTTTGATCACATCGCCTATGGCGTAGATTCCAGGCACGGAAGTCTCGAGATGATCGTTAACCGGAATTTTCTTGCCACGCTCCTCAAGTGTGATGCCTATATTCTCTAAGCCCAGATTTTCAGTATAAGCCGTACGGCCTACAGCAACCAGGCAATAATCTCCTTCCAGAGTCACTTTTTCGCCTTTAGGGCTATCTGCAGTGACGGTCACCTTACTTCCTTTAACAGTAGCACCAGTTACTTTATGACTCAATAAAAACTCCATCCCCTGCTTTGCAAGTACCTTATGAAGCTCTTTACCCAAGCTCTTATCCATGGTACCGATAATTGAATCCATAAATTCAACAACAGTAACTTTTGAACCCAGACGCGCATAAACTGAACCCAGCTCCAAACCAATCACACCCCCACCTATCAGAATAAGATGTTTCGGAATTTCAGTAAGATTCAATGCCTCTGTCGAAGTTATGATGCGCTTACCATCTGTTTTAAGGAATGGAAGCTCTGTAGGTTTTGACCCTGTAGCCAGAATAATATTTTTTCCGGTAATGTTCTCAGATGATCCATCAGCCTTGATTACCTTCACTGTATTTTTATCTGCCATCGAGCCAATGCCCTGATAAGTAGTGATCTTGTTTTTCTTGAAAAGATAGGAAATGCCTCCGGTAGTATGAGAAACAACCTCATCCTTACGTTTAACCATTTGC
Source organism: Daejeonella sp. H1SJ63 (assembly GCF_029360775.1). Classification (GTDB taxonomy): domain Bacteria; phylum Bacteroidota; class Bacteroidia; order Sphingobacteriales; family Sphingobacteriaceae; genus Daejeonella. Next base: position 26,249 of record NZ_JARKMZ010000043.1, read on the forward strand.
TTCAGATCAGGTTTCAGATCTTTCAGGTTAATTCCATGCTCTTTAAACGTATGCAATGCATTGTGATAATGCTCGGATGAATCCAGCAATGCCTTGGATGGGATACAACCAACATTTAAGCAGGTACCTCCATAAGTACTGTATTTTTCTACGATTGCGGTTTTTAAACCAAGTTGGGCACAACGGATAGCCCCAACATAACCACCGGGACCACTTCCAATTACTATTACGTCAAATTGCATGTAAGAATATCTTTAAATTTCAATCAAAGTTAATAATTATCAACCCTTAAAAAAATCAGATCAATAAAATGTAAAATCATTCAGTCAGAACATGATGCATTTTATTTATCTAAATTTGGATAAATGAATGCTCTTGTTCATTTCACTACCCCAATATTGCCAATATGCTCAGAAAACATAGCCTCCTCACCGGATTATTACTTCTTATACACACAGCTTTATTCTCACAAAACAGCATATTCAGCAGAGCCGATACTCTAAGAGGCACATTGAGCAATGAGAGACGTTCTTACGATATTAATTATTACCATTTAGACATCAGCATTGACATAGATAACAAATTCATCCATGGATCAAACCTTTTCAGGTTTAAGGCAATTGCAGATATTAAAAAACTCCAGTTCGATCTTTTCGAGAACCTTAAGATTGATAAAATAATTTACCGGGATAAAGAGATTCCATACAAAAGGGAATTCAATGCGGTGTTCATAGACTTTCCTGATCCCGTTCAAAAAGGCAGTACAGATGAATTCAGGGTTTTTTACAGCGGTAAACCTGTCATTGCGCTGACTCCACCCTGGGATGGGGGCTTTACCTTTTCTAAAGACAGCCAGGGAAAACCCTGGGTAAGTGTGGCATGTCAGGGTTTAGGAGCAAGCTCATGGTGGCCCAACAAAGACCATCAATCAGACGAAGTTGACAGTATGCTCATCAGTATTACCGTACCAAAAGGGTTAATGAATGTGAGCAACGGACGTTTGAGATCAGTTACAGATACCAATCGTAACCAAACACGCTTTGACTGGTTTGTTTCCTATCCCATCAACAATTACAATGTAAGTCTGAATATTGCTGATTATGTTCATTTTGAAGATTTCTATCAGGGAGAAAGGGGTAAACTTTCCCTTAATTATTTTGTGCTGAGAGAAAACCTGGAGAAGGCCAAAAAACAATTCAGCGCTAATGTAAAACCCATGCTGAAGGTATTTGAAAACTGGTTTGGCCCCTATCCATTCTACCGCGATGGATACAAGCTTATTGAAACCCCATATCTGGGCATGGAGCATCAGACTGCCATAGCCTATGGCAATAAATACCTGAACGGATATTCAGGACGTGATCTTTCGGAGACCGGGCATGGACTGAAATGGGATTATATCATCGTTCATGAAAGCGGGCACGAATGGTTTGGAAATAATATCAGCAGCAAAGATATTGCCGATATGTGGATCCACGAAGGGTTTACTATGTACTCTGAAGTGCTTTATGTGGAAAGCCGTGATGGGAAAGCTGCGGGAACTGAGTATATCAGGGGTATCAGGAAGAGTATCCGGAACGACAAAGCAATCATTGGCCCTTATGGTGTAAACACTGAAGGATCGGGCGACATGTATTATAAAGGTGCAAACCTTATTCACATGATCAGAACTTTAATTGATAATGATAATAAATGGCGTGAAATACTCCGGGGACTTAATTCTTCTTTCGGGCTTCAGACCACAAGTACCGAAGAAATACTGGCTTTTATAAACAGAACCACAGGAAAAGACTTCAGCAAAATATTCGATCAGTACCTTCGTTTTGCTGATTTACCCGTTCTGGAATATAAAACAGAGGGAAATCAGACCTCTTATCGCTGGTCGGCAAATGTTTCGGGTTTTGATATGCCGATTAGAATCAAAAATAGCAAACAATATCAATGGATCTATCCCGAGACCCGCTGGAAAAAGCTAAAATCCGCTACATTTATTCCCGACACAGACAATTTCTATTTCAGAACAAATATGATTCAATAAATAATCAATTACCTGCAACGTTTTCTCTGACATTGCGTCTTATATAAAAAAATATAAAAGATGAAAATACTCAGAAAAATTCTTGCAGCCGCTTATCTGATACTAGTTGCATCAGATTTTGTTTGTGCCTCAACCGCAGTTTCAGTAATTAACAACAGAAGAATTCTTGCTGATGAAACCCGGAAAGTTTCCGGATTCGATGGTATATCATCATCAGGCAGCTATCATGTATTCATTACCATGGGTAATACTGAAAGCCTCCGCCTGGAAGGTGATGCTGAACTGATCAATGAGATAGATACCCGGGTTGAAAACGGTATTTTAAAGATCAGAAACAAGAAACAAATGAACCATCGTACCTGGAGTAACCGGGGCAGGGTGAACATTTATATCCATGCAAAGAAATTGAATAGTATTCTTCTGAGTGGATCAGGGAATATAAAAGTAAACGAAAAAGTCAATTCGGAAAAGCTCAGCAATATTGTCAGTGGGTCAGGTAGTATTGAACTAAATATGGATGTTGATGAATATACAGCAACCATTAGCGGTTCAGGTAAAATTATTGCCAGAGGAAAAACAGACAATGCTAAGCTTACCATCGCCGGTTCAGGCGATTTTGACGGAGATGGCCTGCATACTGCAAATACATCAGCAAAAGTAAGCGGATCTGGTGACATCAGTATTCAGGCCGACAAAAACCTCGACGCCTTAGTGAGCGGGTCAGGAGATATCAGATACAGTGGTAATGCCAATGTAAAAAGTACGAAGAGTGGATCAGGGAAAATTTCCAGACAGTAGATTCCATTGTGTGTTGATAACGATTATCGTTAGCTGACGGTTCTCCGGACTTCCCTCTAAATAAAAATGGTGCTTCAAATTTAAATGAAGCACCATTTTTTATTTGAAAAGGTTACTGTTAAACTCCCAGCAACAATCTGGCCGGATCTTCCAGCAATTGTTTTACCCTTACCAGGAAGCCTACTGACTCGCGTCCGTCGATAATTCTGTGGTCATACGATAATGCAACATACATGATCGGGCGTATTACTACCTGACCATTCACTGCTACAGGGCGTTCAACAATATTATGCATACCCAATATAGCAGACTGAGGAGCATTGATGATCGGAGTTGACATCATGGAACCAAATACACCACCATTGGTAATAGTAAATGTACCACCGGTCATTTCTTCCAAAGTCAATTTACCATCCCTTGCTTTTACAGCCAGCTCAACTACGGTTGATTCTATCTGGGCAAGAGACATTGCTTCTGCATTTCTGATAACCGGAACAACAAGTCCTTTAGGTGCAGAAACTGCAATTGAAATATCTGCGAAGTCGTTGAAAACAATTTCCTCACCTTCAATGCGGGCATTAACAGCAGGAAATTCTTTAAGAGCTTCACAAACTGCTTTTGTAAAGAATGACATAAATCCAAGACCAACACCATGTTTCTCTTTGAATTTATCTTTGTACTTGGCACGCAATTCCATGATTGGCTGCATATCTACCTCATTAAAGGTAGTTAACATAGCAGTTTCATTCTTAACAGAAACGAGGCGCTTGGCAACAGTTCTTCTAAGCGAAGACATTTTCTCACGACGTTCATTTCTTGAGCCCGGAACAAGTGCCGCTTTTGCTGCAGGAGCTGCTTTAGGAACGCTGCTTTCAGCTTTCTTAGCAGAAGAGGCATTCAAAGCATCTTCTTTTGTTAATCTTCCGCCAACACCACTTCCCTGAACGTCAGCAGGATTAACACCCTTTTCAGCTAATATTTTTGCAGCAGCAGGAGATGGAGCACCGGCTGCATAAGTACTTGCCTTAGCATCTTCCGCTTTTGCTGCAGGTGCTGCTGCTTCAGGTGTTGCCTCAGCTGCAGGTTTAGCTGCTGCAGGACTGCCACCTTCTTCAATACTACAAACAGGCGCACCAATAGCAAGGGTATCTCCCTCACTGGCAATTGTTTTTAAAGTTCCTGCTTTTTCAGCTGTCAGTTCAAAGGTTGCTTTATCAGATTCCAACTCGGCAATTACTTCATCCATTTCTACATAGTCGCCATCTTTTTTAATCCACTGCGACAATGTAACTTCAGAAATGGATTCGCCAACAGGCGGAACTTTGATCACTAAACTCATAATGTTTTTTTGTTATTACTATTAGTCAATATCTACGATTTTCTTCGTTGCTTTTTCTACTTGCTTCTTTACTTCCGGACCGGCAGCATCATCAAATGCTCTGGTAACGATATACAACTGCTGAGCAATATGCTGTTTTGCGTAGCCGGTAGCGGTACTGCTGCTTTCCTTACGGGATATCACTTCAAAGTTGAGAGATGATTTACGGAATTTTCTGGAAATATAAGGCCATGCTCCCATATTTTCAGGCTCTTCCTGTACCCAGAAGAATTCTTTAGCCTTACTGTATTTTTTCTGAACAGCTTCAATCTGATCATAAGGCAGCGGATATAATTGCTCAAGACGAACAATTGCTACATCCTTTCTCTTATCAACCCGCTGTTTCTCAAGCAAATCATAATATATTTTACCGCTGCAGAACAGAACTCTTTTCACATCAGTCGCTTTTACAAAGCTGTCATCAATCAGTTCCCTGAATTTGCCATCCGTAAATTCTTCCAGATTGCTTACACACTGAGGGCTTCTCAACAGACTCTTAGGAGTAAATACTACCAAAGGTTTGCGGAAATTACGCTTCATCTGTCTGCGTAAAAGATGGAAGAAGTTTGCCGGAGTAGTACAGTTTGCAACCTGAATATTTTCATCAGCACATGCTTCCATGAATCTTTCGATCCTTGCTGATGAGTGCTCGGGGCCTTGTCCTTCGAAACCATGAGGCAGAAGCATTACCAGTCCGTTTGAACGCTGCCATTTTGTTTCAGCACTGGTGATGAACTGATCGATCACGATCTGTGCGCCATTCATAAAATCTCCGAACTGAGCTTCCCAAATGGTTAATGCCATTGGATTTGCCAAAGCATAGCCATATTCAAAACCAAGAACTCCATATTCAGATAAATGCGAATTGTAGACATCGAATTTTGCAATACCTTTATCAAGTTTTGATAATGGTACATATTCTTCTTCTGAATCTTCAAGTGTTATTACGGCATGTCTGTGAGAAAATGTACCACGCTCCACATCCTGACCGCTTAATCGTACACTGAACCCTTCCTGAATCAGGGATCCATAAGCCATTAATTCGCCCATAGCCCAGTCAAACACCTTGGTGTCTGCCATTTTCCGTCTCTCTTCAAAGAGTTTCTCAATCTTCTTAAAGAATTTCTTATCTGAAGGCAGTGTACTTATTTCTTTAGCAATTGCCAGTAAAGTTTTTGATGACAACCTGGTCTCAACCGGTATAGCCAGAGCTCCGGGTTTAGCCAGTTCCAATCCTTTCCATACACCACCGAAAACATTATGAACCGCTGAATAGGTTTTATCCTCTTTAGCCTCGTTCAGTCTCTCCTGCAGCAAAGCACGGAAATTTTTCTCCATCTCTTTGGCCAGGTTGGCATCAACGCTTCCCTGTTCCATTAATTTCTGATTGTATATCTCGCGCGGATTGGCATGTTTCTCAATTGCCTTATATAACAAAGGCTGAGTGAATTTGGGCTCATCTGCCTCATTATGACCGTAACGACGGTAACATAAGATATCTATGAATACATCATTATGATATTTCTGACGGTATTCAACAGCCATATTGATTGCGTAAACCAATGCTTCAACATCATCACCATTTACGTGAAATACAGGCGACAAAGTAACTTTGGCCAGGTCAGTACAATAAGTAGATGAACGGGCATCTTTGTAATTGGTTGTAAATCCAACCTGATTATTGATTACCAGGTGAATGCTTCCTCCTGTTTTGTACCCATCAAGCTTTGCCATCTGAATCACTTCATAAGTGATACCCTGTCCGGCAAGCGAAGCATCACCATGAATAAGAATCGGGGCAATCCGGTTATTATTTCCTTCGTACTTAAAATCAATTTTAGACCTCACCATACCCTGAACAACCGCATCAACGGTTTCGAGGTGAGATGGATTAGGACAAAGACTCAGGTGTACACTCTTACCTGAGAATGTATTAACGTCCATTGAATAACCCAAATGATACTTCACATCACCACCATAAGGGGTATTCTCATCGAAGCCTTTCCCTTCAAATTCAGAAAAAATATCTTTATATGTTTTATGCATGATATTGGCGAGCACGTTCAAACGACCGCGGTGTGCCATACCAATTACAAACTCATCGATACCCAGTTCTGCACCTTTATGGATTACAGAATCCAATGCAGGAATTACAGATTCAGCACCCTCCAGAGAGAATCTCTTTTGTCCTAAAAATTTCGTTCCAAGGAAATTTTCAAAAACAACAGCTTCATTAAGCTTTGAAAGAATTCTCTTCTTGGTTTCAATATCGAATTTAGGAGTATTGCGCTCAAACTCCATTCTCTGCTCAAACCATTTGAGCTTTTCAGGATTTCTGAGATATTTATACTCAACTCCTATTGACTGGCAATAGGTTTGCTCCACAAGAGCAAGAATGTCTTTTAATTTGGCAGGGCCAAGGCCAACTTCAACACCTGCATTAAAAACTGTTTCAAGATCCGCATCACTTAATCCGAATGTTTCCAGTTCCTTGCCGGGAAAATAAGATCTGCGCTCGCGCACCGGATTTGTTTTAGTAAACAGGTGTCCGCGCTGTCTGTATCCATTGATCAGATTTAACACCTTGATCTCTTTCAAAAAATGATCAGGAGTATCTGTACTAACTACTCCTGCTTCAGAACCACGACCAAAATCGAATCCTTCAAAAAATTTCTGCCATCCAAAATCAATTGACTCCGGATCTTCCTTATATGACTGATAGAGAGAATCGATGTAAGCTGAGTCTGCGTTACTGAGATATGATAAGTTGTTCATTTAAAAACTAAGTCTTTTACGACACAAAAATAAGATTTTAAGCATAGAATCTGTTAAAACTGTCTTCTATTTTCGATTTAAGAAACAGCATTGATACACACGGAATCTACGGCGGAAAATTAAGAAAAATTGTTCAGGAATTAAGACCGTAAAATACTCAAAAGCCCCTCTGCGATCTGAAAAAAATCAACTTCTGCTTTTTCAGGCTTTTGCCAGAGGCAAACAACATGTAGCATCAGCATAGTTTTTCAACTGATATTCAAGACGTTCGGCCTCGGATAAGTTCCATGGCTGATGAATATTCAGATCATTAACTGAGCTAAGTTCAGGAATCCATAAGCGGACATAATCACCATGCGGATCATAATCAAATGCTTGTTTGAGCACATTAAAATGCCTGTACACCCGCGGATCATTCCCAACTCCTGCTATATAAGCCCAGTTACCCCAGTTATTTGCAGGACAATAATCGATAAGCTTTTCCTCAAAATAAGCCGCCCCCCACTTCCAGTTGACCTTAAGATCCTTAACCAGAAAACTTGCCACGTTCTGCCGTCCTCGGTTACTCATGAAACCTGTTGCATTCAACTCTCTCATGTTGGCATCAATAAAAGGAATTCCGGTTTCTCCTCTTTTCCAGAGTTCAAAAAGCTCTTTTTGATTTTCAGACTCTTCGGGTACATTTCCGTTCAATCCGCCTTTATGGAAAAATTTATTCCCATATTTTTTAAACATAAACCGGAAGTAATCCCTCCAGAGCAGCTCCAGATACAAACTGTATGTAGAATCATTCGCTCCGTTTGCCTTTTCATATTTCTTAATTTCCCAATATACTTCACGTGGCGACAGGCATCCCATTGCTATCCAGGCGGAGAATTTTGAAGAATAATCAGCGCCAATGAGTCCGTTTCTGGTTTGTTTATATTTTTTTACTGCATGGCTTTCCCAGAAGTACTCTTTCAAACGCTTTAAAGCTTCGGTCTCACCCCCTTTAAATTTCATCACAGACCGTTCATCCATGCTCTCGGGCTCAGAAAAACCAAGATCAGATAACGAAGGCATGCTTCCACAATCCATGTCAGGAGGGAACTGCATTTTGCCCGGATCTTCAAAACAAGATCTGACCGTACCATCGCGCTCTACCTTTTTCCTGAAAGTTGTAAAGACATCCGGAATAGAATTAATGGGAAAAGGAAGATCTTCTTTGTGATAAAGTGTATGTCCGATAAAGTGCCGGAGATTTATTTTCTGCTTCCATAAGGCATCCTCTACCAGACTTGAAACCCCTGTTTCTTCAGAAGCAACCTCCCTGTGATGATACACTTCATGTACATTATAACGGCTCACAAGTTCAGGAAGTATTTCTTCAGGTTTACCCCGGCGGATAATCAGATCGCCTCCCGCATTACGGAAAGACTGCCTGAGATCTGCAACACTTTCCAGAAGAAATGCAGCTCTGAAAAATCCGGTTTTGAGCGAATTAAATGAAGTGATTTCAAACTGCCGGGGATCAAAACAATATACCGGAATAATGAAATCACCTTTACGAGCAGCCTCGGTCAGTATTTCATTATCATGAATCCTTAAATCCTTTCTAAACCAAACCAGTATGGTTTTACCACTCATATTTATAAGTACTGCACCTGAAAATGCCGGCAGCCTGTTTTATTCTGAATTGAAAATTTTTCCAAATTACGTGGTTCCAATTGATTAATTCGATCATTTTGATGTAAGATTTTAATTATATCTGCATATTCATTAACAAATTCGTATTTCTGAGATACAATCGGACCCTCTTTTTAACTTCTGAGATAAGGAATTACTGAGATTTTTTTCATTATATTTAATAAGCTAAACTATCCAGGTATGAAAACGGTTAAAAATATCCTCCAAAACAAATCTGCCTCAATTTATTCAGTGAACCCTGACACTTCAGTTCTGGACGCATTGCAGGTTATGATGGATAAAAACATCAGTGCACTGCTTGTGATGGAAGGGATAGACCTGAAGGGGATTTTTACCGAGAGAGATTATGCCCGCAAAATTATTTTAAAAGGCAAGTCATCGAAGGAAACGAAAATAAAGGATGCTATGACTTCAGATCTGAAGACGGTAAACCCGGGAACATCCATTGATCTTTGCATGCAGATCATGACTGAAAAGCATATCAGGCATCTACCTGTAAAAGAGGGGAATCAGGTAATCGGAATGATTTCAATCGGCGATCTGGTAAAATTTGTGATCGAAGATCAGAAGCAAACAATAGAGCAATTGCAGAGTTATATCAGCAGTTAAACTGCTGCATTCGGGTGTATAAGTCCGGAATTATTTTTTATCGATAATCAGACGGTTTACAATTCTGTCGTTTTCAAGATGCTCATTAACAATCTCTTCCACGTCATTTAATTCAACCTTACCGTAAAAAACACCATCAGGATAGATTGCTACTGTAGGGCCATGCTCGCAAAGATCAAAACATCCTGTTCTCTGGGTTCTCATTTCTACATCAATTCCTTTCGCCTTGGTTAGCTTTTTGAATTCGGCAATTAGTGCAGATCCATGTGCTTCACCACAGCAAACACGTGCACCTTCAGGGCGCTGATTAGTACAAACGAAAATGTGCTTTTTATAGATCATTGTATATTAAAACAGGATTATAGATGATTAATTGAAAAGATAGGATTTAACTAAAGTCTACTTAACATCAGTAACTTTAACTGTAAAATCCAATGTTGAAAATGGAGGCATTCCCCTATTCGGATCACCAGAAAGACCATAGGCTAATGGAGAAGGTACAATCATCTGAAGGTTACCTCCCTGCTTGATTAATGGTATAATCTGCCTCCATCCCTCAATGAACCCACTAAGTTTCAAAGTAGTGGGATTCCCTGCAGTAGTCTTATCAAACACCTTACCGTTAAGGTATTTACCTGTATACTCAACTGATACAGTAGAGTCTATTGTAATCGGGCTCCCAGTACCAGGATCAGCAATTTTGTAATAAATTCCAGTAGCCGTTTTTGTGAAACCGGTCAAACTGTTTCTTGACAAGTAATCTTTAATAACAAAATCATCATATTCCGGAATTTTAGAAGTTTCAAGAACTTTGACAGTAATATCCAGCGATGCATTGCCGGGAATACTGCCTGCACCATTACGTCCGAAAGCCAGACGGGAAGGAACGATCATTCTGATTGTCCCATTTGCTTTTTTAAGCACTTCCTTTACACCTACCCTTAAAGGTTCAGGATTATAATACCCCAGATAATTAAAATAACGGTTACCCATATTAAAAGTATCCTGAGAAACATATTTACCGTCCAGCGAACGCATAGTTACAATTGCAGGAATCTGATCAGAATATTTCAAATCAGCACCTGAACCCGGTACCACTACCTGATAGAAAACTTTAGTATCCAGGTATTCCTGAACGTTCAGATTGTTCTGTTTAATGTACTCCTGTACAGTTCTGTCGTCAATCACTTCAATACTTTCATATTCCTTTTCACAGGCTACCAATATGCTTAACAACAGAAACCCCGGAAGGGAATATTTTAAAAATTGCTTCATTTCCTCTAAAAATTATTGAACATCAACCAGTTCCACTTCAAAATCAAGAACTGAATTGGCCGGAATTGTACCCGCTCCCTGATTACCATAGGCATAGCCGGAAGGAATAAACATTCTGATTTTTCCACCTTTTTGTATCAAAGGAACACCGATCTGCCATCCAACGATAACGTTTCCAAGTCTGAATGTTAAAGGCTGAGTAGTAGTCTGATCAAAAACATTTCCACTCAGCAGCCTTCCTACATAATTAGCTGTAACCTGAGTATTTGCAGTATATGTAATATTTCCGGAACCCGGCTGAATAATCTGATAATATAATCCGCTGGAATGCTTTATTGCAGCAATATTCTTATCAGCAAGAAATTTTGTAATCAGGGCATCATCAGTCTTTGCCTGAACTTCAGGATTAAAATTATCTCCTTTAAGACAAGAGCCAAGGCTGAACATGGCAATAAAGGAAAGTACTAGTAAATATCTGGCTTTCATATTGCTGCAAATTTATCCTTTTAAAAGTTAAAAAGTAAGGATTAACATTATTTAACAATAATATTTTGATTTGATGGGAATCAGCTTTGAAAACCTTCAGACAAAAAATGGTCTTCAGGTATCTGTTTTAACGATTGCGCCGGGTTCAAGCAGCATATTATAAAGAGCAAAATTTGCACGGTTCACATCTATTAAGATGCTTACCCCCCCGCTTGTTTAAACTCCGGCACTCTGCAACTCTTCTGCGCTTTTATCCCTCTCCCCTGCAGAGATAAATTGTTTAAGAGATGACACCATTACCTGAACCTGCCCTTAAGAGGAAATATGCATACACCCTGTTTTTTAGCGAAGCAGACATTTGACAAAGCCATGATAATTGAAAGTCGAAAAATAAAAACCCCAGTGCTATGGCTTGCACTGAGGTCAACAAAACAAAAACAAAAATCAATAACAATATTTATTTGCTTCAATCAATTGTTTGGCAACATTCTGTCTGCAGGTTTTAATATTGAACGGTTCTGTTTTGGTGAAGCGTCTCAAACCCACCAGCATCATTCTTAGTTCATCCCCTTCAGCGAAAGAGTATAATGCTTCCTTACCTGCTGACGCAACTCTGTCTACCGACTGATAGAGGTAAATTCGCATCATATCCAGCTGTCCGCAGCAAGCTTCCTCACCTCTCATTTTAACCAGCTTCTCAACGCGAAGAATAGTTGACTCAGCTACATAAACATAACCGATGATATCAGCAATATTCATCAGAATTTCCTGTTCTTTCGAGAGGGTCATCATCAGTTTCTGCACGGCAGCCCCTGCTATCATCAGACCTGCCTTCTTCAGATTCTGTAAAATTTTTTTCTCTGCGGCGAATAAAGTGGTATCCTCTTCTCCAAAATCAGGGATTGACATCAATTCCCCTGCTACTGCCTGTGCCGGTGTCATCAGGTCAAGTTCTCCCTTCATGGCACGTTTCAAAAGCATATCCAGAATAAGCATACGGTTAATTTCATTGGTACCCTCAAAGATTCTGTTGATACGGCTGTCGCGATAAGCGCGTTCCATCGGAGCTTCGGCAGAATAGCCCATGCCTCCATAAACCTGAAGACCTTCATCAACCACATAATCAAGCATTTCGGAGCCCCATACCTTTAATATTGCACACTCAACTGCAAACTGTTCGGTTGATTTCAGTTTAGCCTGCGAAGGGTCCATTCCTTCGGCTACCAAAGCATCGTATGCATCATCGATATTTTGACCTGCCCGGTAGGCCGCACTTTCAATTGCAAAATTACGGGTTGCCATTTCGGCCAGTTTATATCGAATAGCTCCGAATTTAGAGATCGGCAATCCGAACTGAACACGTTCATTTGAATAATTAATAGCCTGATCCAGTACTTTTCTGGATGAGCCGATCGCCGCAACACCCAGCTTAATCCGGCCGATATTCAAAATGTTAACTGCGATTTTAAATCCGTTTTCACGCTCTGAAAGCATGTTCCCTACAGGCACCGGACAATCATTAAAGAATACCTGACGGGTTGAAGAGCCCTTGATACCGAGTTTATGCTCCTCAGGATTCATGGTTATACCACCAAAAGTCTTTTCTACAATGAAGGCAGTCAGGTTCTTATCCTCTCCAATTTTGGCAAATACGATGAAAATATCGGCAAAACCTCCATTGGTGATCCACATTTTCTGTCCTGTAATCAGGTAATGAGTCCCTTCTGCATTCAAAACAGCTTTTGTCCTTCCTGAATTAGCATCAGAACCTGAGTTTGGTTCAGTCAAGCAATAGGAAGCTTTCCATTCACCGCTTGCCAGCTTAGGAATATACTTATCCTTTTGCTCCTTAGTACCATAATAAAGTATAGGAAGGGTTCCGATACCAGTATGAGCAGAAAGTGCAACGGCAAAAGAACAACCCGGACCAACACAGTCTGCAACAAGCATAGATGTGTTAAAATTCTTTCCAAAACCTCCGTATTCTTCCGGAATGGATACTGCGAGCAGACCAAGCTCACCTGCCTTATCCATCAGACTTTCCATTAAGCCTTCTTCCTGATTATCAATCCTGTCGAGATTAGGAAAAACTTCTGCCTGTAAAAAATCCTCACAGGTTTTCTTAATCATCAGCTGTTCTTCATCAAACTCCTCAGGGATAAATACATCTTCACAAGCGGTTTCGCGGATGATGAATTCTCCGCCTTTGATTGATCTGCTTTTTACCGGTTCCATAGTATTATTGTTAATGGATTAAGGCATATAGAGCAAAGAATGTAATCGCTGACATTCTATATGCAATTTATACTTAATCATTGTTCTTATTTCGTTTTTACTACATGATTTCAAAAATACCTGCAGCTCCCTGCCCTGTTCCAACACACATAGTCACCATCCCGTATTTTTTTTCGCGTCTTTTCAGCTCGTTAAAAAGCTGAACAGAAAGTTTAGCTCCCGTACAGCCTAAGGGATGCCCCAGAGCTATTGCCCCACCGTTAACATTCACAATTCCCGGGTTCAAATCAAGTTTTCTGATTACTGCCAGCGATTGAGATGCAAATGCTTCATTCAGTTCAATCAGATCAAGTTCATTCTGCTTCATGCCTGCCTTTTTAAGAGCCATTGGAATGGCTTCAACCGGACCAATACCCATAATTCTCGGAGGTACACCCGCCACTCCATAACTTACAAGACGCGCAATCGGCTGAACATTAAGCTTCTTAAGCATACTTTCCGAAACAACGAGTACAAATGCTGCACCGTCTGAAGTTTGAGAGGAATTTCCCGCAGTGACAGAACCTCCTTCAGCAAAAACAGGTTTCAGTTTTGCCAGCTTATCAAGAGCAGTATCCGCACGCGGACCCTCATCAGTATCAACAATATATTCTTTAGTCTTCTGTTTTAAGTTTTCATCCAGATAAGTCTCTTTTACAGTAATCGAAACGACACCATCCTTCAGATGACCATTCCTGATGGCTTCAATTGCTTTCTGATGTGAATTAAATGAAAATGCGTCCTGATCCTCGCGACTTACCTGATACTCTTTAGCAACAGCCTCGGCGGTTAAACCCATCCCCCAGTACCAATCAGGATTGTTCTTCGCTACTTCAGGATTGGGCACGAGCTTCCATCCACCGAATGGCATACCTGACATGACCTCTACCCCGCCGGCAATAATACAGTCAGCCATTCCCGAATCAATTTTAGCTGATGCTATTGCAATTGTTTCAAGTCCGGAAGCACAGTAACGATTCACCGTCACACCCGGAACTTTATCGGTATCCAGACCCATCAAAGAAATCATACGGGCAATATTCAGGCCCTGCTCCGCTTCAGGGGTAGCATTTCCTACAATCACATCATCAATTTGCTCCTTATCAAGGTCCGGAACAGATGCCACCAGATGTCTGACAACCTCTGCCGCCAGATCATCAGCCCGGGTGAAACGAAATACGCCACGGGGAGCTTTTCCTACGGCGGTTCTGTATGCAGCTATGATATATGCCATAATTTATTATTGTATTGCGTCCTGCGTATTGCGTATTGAGCTACACACACGTCACAATTTTTGATTTATAGATTTTTGAAGATTAAAGTTCATTTTCTGAATCTCATCTATGTTGTCAAGAATTTCATTACAAAGTTTGGAATCTAAATATCCAAGCCGTTCAGAAATTACTAATTGAGTCTGCAATTCATATGAAGATCCATTAGCAACACTCAGAAAGTGTAAAAACTCCTTATTTGAATTTCTTCCGCCACCTTCCGAAATATTAGATGGAATTGAGACAGCACAACGTCTAATTTGAGATACTAAGCTAAAACGTTCATCCGCAGGGAACTTTGCAGTAATGTCGTAAACCTTTATCGCAAGGTCTATGCTCTTGTTCCAAATCTTGAGATCCTTTATGTTATGCATAATCATTATACTCTATACGCAATACTCTGTACGCTATACTCAACATTCTAATTCCTCAAAGGCTTACCTTTTGTCAAAATGCTCTGAATTCTTTCTAACGTTTTTTTCTCACCGCAAAGCGACAAAAAGACTTCCCTTTCAAGATCCAGCAAATATTGTTCTGAAACCAGACCTGGCTGTGAAAGATTCCCGCCACAAAGCACATAACCCAGCTTTTCGGAGATCTTTTTATCGTGTTCAGAAATAAAGTTTCCGGCGAACATGGAGTTTGCTCCCACATAAACTATTCCCATTCCCTGCTTACCCAAAACGCGAATATCCTTACGTCTGACCGGCTGAGTATATCCAAGCTCTGCCATTTCAATGGCTTTATTCTTTGCATCAATAATCAACCGATTTCTGTTCATACTGATGCTGTATTTTTCCTTTTGCAGATAACCAAGCTCGGCAGCTTCATGACCTGAGGTAGAAACTTTTGCCATACCAATGGTCAGGAACCTTTCTCTGAGAGCAGCCTGCTCGATCTGACCTTCTTTAAAGTCATCAGAAAGGCGAAGTGCAAACTCTTTGGAACCGCCTCCTCCGGGGATCAGTCCGACACCAAATTCCACCAATCCCATATAAGTTTCAGCATTAGCCTGAACATGATCTGCATGCAGACATAATTCGCAGCCACCACCAAGGGTAAGGTTATGAGGTGCCGCAACCACCGGAATATTGGAATAACGCATCCGCATCATGGTATTCTGAAACATCCTGATGGCAATATTAATCTCATCCCAATCCTGCTCTACTGCCGCCATAAATATCATTCCGATATTAGCACCGGCTGAGAAATTGGCTCCATCATTTCCAACAACCAGGCCTCTGAAATCCTTTTCTGCAAGATCAATGGCTTTATTCAATCCCTGCAGGACTTCCCCTCCAATCGTATTCATCTTGGTGTGAAACTCAACATTCAGAATTCCATCGCCCAGATCGGTAATGGTTGTACCTGAATTCTTCCAGACCGTTGAAGTTGAACGAATATTATCCAGAATGATGAAAGATTCAGATCCCGGAACAGTTTTATAGGTTTTGGAAGGGATATCGTAATATTTTTTAATCCCATTCTCTATTTTGTAAAATGATTCATTTCCAGCAGCAAGCATTTCATGTACCCATGATGCAGCTTCGCCGGTCTGTCCGATAGCCGGGTTGCTATACTTTTTCATGCCATCGAGGGTGGTTTTAACCCCCAAAGCATCCCATACCTCGAAAGGTCCGAGTTCCCAGCCAAATCCGGCACGCATCGCATCATCAATACGGTACAACTCATCCGATATTTCAGGAATACGATCCGAAACATACTCGAAAAGCCCAAAGAATGAGGTGCGGAAAAACTCTCCTGCCTTATCTGTACCATTTGCAAATACTTTCATCCTCTCCCGAAGGTTTTCAACCAATTTAGTTGCTTCGAGAGTTGACGATTTTATTTTTTGCTGAGGTTTATATTCTAATGTTTTAAGATCAAGGGCAAGGATTTCAGATTTTCCATCGGCTCCTTTAACTTTCTTATAAAATCCCTGTTTGGTTTTATCGCCCAGCCATTTATTCTCCTGCATTTTCTTCACATAATCCGGCAAGCCAAAAAGATCATGTGCTTTATCATCCGGAAGATTGTTGTACAAGCCTGAAGCTACATTAATCATGGTATCCAGACCTACCACATCAGTGGTACGAAAGGTGGCAGATTTAGGCCTTCCTAATGCAGGGCCGGTATATTTATCAACTTCCTCTACAGTAAGATCCATTTTGTCGACCAGGTGCAATAAAGCCATGATTGAATAAACACCTACGCGGTTAGCGATAAATGCCGGGGTATCTTTACAGAGCACAGTTGTCTTACCCAGAAATTTATCCCCGTAGTGCATCAGAAAGTCGATCACATCGGATCTGGTTTCTTTACCAGGAATAATTTCGAGCAATCTGAGATAACGTGGCGGATTGAAGAAGTGTGTTCCGCAGAAATGATCACGAAAATCATCTGAACGGCCCTCAGCCATCAGATGAATCGGAATACCTGATGTATTTGAACTGATCAGGGTACCGGGAGTTCTGAATTTTTCTACCTGATCATAAATCAGTTTCTTAATATCAAGACGCTCAACAACTACCTCAATTACCCAGTCGCATGAGGCAATATCCTTCATGTTATCTTCAAAGTTTCCGGTATTTATTTTGTTTGCTGATTTTTTTGTAAAAACTGCTGACGGATTAGCTTTGAGAGTGCTTTCCAATGCGGAATTAACAATACGATTGCGAACATTTTTATTGGTCAGATCAAGTCCTTTAGCCTGTTCCTCTGCACTAAGCTCTTTAGGCACCATATCCAGAAGTAATACTTCAACACCAATATTGGCAAAATGGCAGGCTATCCTTGACCCCATAATACCGGAACCCAGAACAGCAACTTTTCTGATCACTCGTTTCATTTTTAAGAAATTTCAAATTTCACTACCCGGAATTTCCGGGTAGCGAAATTGAGGTTTATAATCAATGGTTAGTTGGATTATCTTATTTAGGGTTTTTATCAATTGCAGTCTTTCCTTACTGGAAACATGTTCATTCAGGTATTCATTAAATGAACGTACCACAAACTTGGCAATCTGGCGCTTCTCTTTACCGAAAGGTGTCAGAAATATCCTGACCGATCGTTTATCCTCAGGATCAGGTTTCCTGTATATGAGATCCAGTTCTTCCATACTTTTAAGTATTCTGGACAGACTGGTTGATTTGACACCTGACAAAGCAGCAATCTGCGACACTGCTGTACCTTCTTCATGAATATTAATCAGCATGTAACCCAGCGCCTGGGTTATCCCATAATCAGAAGCAATCTGATTATATTTATTAGCAGCGGTCTGCCATGCTATTTTCAAAAAATAATCTACAGTTTCTTCCGGTCTCATTTAACTTACTATGCAAGCATAGCAAATCTATATATTAGAAATCAATAAAACAAGGCTTTTCATTTTTTCTACAAAAGCATTTAGCTGATAAATCTTAGTTTTGATCACAGATGAAGAAAAATAAACTATACATTCTGATCCTATCGCTGGCAGCTATTGCCGGAATGATATGGAATACACTGAGCGAACCGGGTATAAAGGAACTGAAAAGCAATTTTAAGGAAGAAGCATTTATCCGTAATGAGCAGAATACCGGACCTGTGATCCGCATCTATTCAGTAAGTATGGACAACGAAAACAGAAACGAAATTGAGCTATACGGTAACTACATGCCTCATAATAAATATGGAACAACCAGGGTTTATTTCTTTTTAAACAGTAAACCTTTCCCTGAATCTCTAAAATCAGGAGATATCAATATACAGGATGAGTTTAAGGAAAACTGCATTGCACTCTATGAAAAAAACGGAATGAGTCAAAGCTCCATCAGGTGGTATCCATTCAGAAATGAATAAAATAAAATTACCTGCTTACCCTCTGCATTTTAAAATATTCGGTGAATACCACTTCAATCAAATTATTTTGCCGGCGAGCTTAAACTAAAAGGAACAGACTTAGTAAATAATGGTTATGAAACCTTTTATCGGACGGGCATCAGCGCCAAAATCTATAATGTAATAATAGGTATCCTCTATCAGAGGTGAACCCTGATATGTTCCATCCCAATCATTCTGATAATTTCTGCTGGTATAAAACACTCTGCCGGCCTTATCAAATATTTTGACAGTATGATTTGGATACATATCAATATTTTCAATAATCCATTTATCATTTTTTCCATCATTATTTGGCGTAATAATATTAGTCGGCTTAATTGCTTTATAGTCATTAAGCACAGTAATAGTAATACCGGCACTCGTTATACACCCTGAAGCATTGCCTGCATTAACTGTATATGTGGTAGTTACTGCCGGACGAACTGTTAAAATACCACTATTCTGTCCGCTAACAATACCATGGGCATCCTGCCATTTGTAGGTAATTCCTCCGGCAGCATTCAACTGAACCTTCTCTCCTTTACTGATTACCAAACCTTTATCACTGATGATATCAACCACAGGAGATGGATTAATTGTGAGCTCAAATGTTCTGCTGATTGTATTGACTCCTCCATGCTCAGTGCCTCCATCATCACTTACGGTAACAGTGATTTTTACTATACCGATCATTCCCAACCGGGTTTTATAGTTAATAGTATTATCGTTTACCGTAAGCTCTTCAAAAAACGAAGAATTATCAGCCCCGACTGCCAAACTTAAATTCTGAGCAGATTCAGGTCCTGCAGAAATTCCACTCAATGCAATTTTCTGAATTTCTGTACTAAAGCATACTGAACGATTGGCAAGAGCATTAAGGGTTGGAGCCTCATTTACATCAGCTAAATTGATTGTAAAGATCTTTTCATAAGAAAATCCATTAACTGATGTTGAGCGCACCAAAACACTATAACTTGTTTTTCCCTCATAATTCAGAATTGCAGCCGTTACAAGCTTATTGCCGGCAATAGTGAACAAATTGTTATCAGTACCTCCTTTTCCTTCAACAAGACTGTAAGTGAAGCTATTTGAGGTAGAATATTTGGGAGTAGATGTTAAAGTACCGGCAATTGTCCCGGCAGACTGATTTTCAAAGAGGTTTACACCTGTTAAACTAATATCTGCAGGAGCATCGTTCCTTTCATTAACAGTGATGGAGTACACGGTTTTAGTAATACCATCCTGTGCAGTAACTGTCAAATAGTTTCCTGTTTCAGGGCTTGCACTGATATTGTCGGTATTCCAGGTCTGGTTTGATTCAGCTTTAGTTAAATTGGCAAGCAAATCTGATTTTGATGTTCCGTATGGAATATTACTGATGAGGGTTCCTGAAACATTATATACCGCTGACCTTATCGCAGTGTTTCTGCTAACCTCTACATAGGATATAAAAGTTGTAAAATGTTTGGTCCAAATGATAATATCCGTACCATTATCAACTTTATAAGCACCCTTCTCAGGCATGGCATTGGCAGCTGCCTGAGAATCTGTACCCGTTACGGATATCTCTGTAAACTGCCCTCCCGGAACAATAAAGCCTACCTTCTTACCGGTTTGCCCTTTCATCACAATTCTTACCGCCTGATCAAATGAAAGTTCTACTCCAGATGATCCCAACTCAATTGCTACTACCGGCTGTCTGCCAATTTCAGAATTTACCGGGTCAAGTGCCAGGGTTTTGATGGTAGGAGCAATGAGTACTCCGTTCCAGGAAGTATCAGCGGCTTTAACATTTACAAACTCCGGAATATATATGTCTGAAGATGATGAATAAATCGTTGTTTTAGGCAGAATTCCCAATCCTCCGGTAATTAATGAATTGAAATCAATAGTAGGACTTCCTGTACCTTCAGATACAGACATAATGATATCATCTGTAGGTGAAGTTGCAAGAATCTTTGGCTGAGCACCCGTAACAGTTGTAATTCCGGTAATTACATCCGGTATCACCTGATCAGGCATGGCTCTGATCACATTTATCTTGTATACCTTATCGCTTCTTCCGGGTGAAGATGTAATTACCTGAATTTCTTTTTCTGTACCGGCTATCAGCGGAATGATATCCGATTCGGAATTGCTTGTCACTGCTTTTCCGTCAACGGTGATTGTTCCTGTCCCAATCGGTTTTACTCTGATTCCACTGATCTGATTATTATAAGCCACCCCGCAGAAGGCATAAATACCTGAGCTGAATACATAGTTATAAGGAGTATTGCTAAGAATTATATTGCTAAGATCGGCTGCAGGCTCCTGAGTATAATTTACACTTGCAATTGCACTATTGAGCAGACCTGCCTTAACAGCAATTGCTTTGATCTGTCCGGCAGCATTGATCTTAGGCTTAGCCGCAGCAGAATACAGGAAAGTTGAACCTCCAGCTGAAGTATTAGGATTAGTACCATCAATAGTATAATATATAGCATCTGCACCCGCTGAAGTAATTGTTAGCTCCGTTCCGAATACTACAGCACCTGCGGCGGGACTAAAAACGGGGCTTACCTGGGTATCTGCAATTCTGCTCAGCTTTATCGTATATGTTTTACTAAACTTTCCGCTCTCGGTTGTACCAACAGTTATTGTTGTTTCTGTACCCGCTGCAATACTGATTGGAGCAGATGCAGTACCGCTTGCAAGGGTAAATCCATTGACTGTAATCACCCCGGAACCTGAAGGGCTCACTGTTATACTTGCTACAGAATTTGCAACAGATACATTATTATAAGTATAAATCGCAGGGTTGAAAGTAAACCCAGAAGGTGATCCGCTAATAACAATATTACTCAGGTCAGAAGAAATACCGGATAAGTAGGTAATTCTTGCCTGCGCCTGACTGCCGGTATTATTTTCTACTGCCTGCCCATTGATAGCAGCAACAAATATGCCTTCACCTTCGCCTGCAGGAGCGGTGACAGTTGCAAAATAGGTACCATCTCCCTTATCAGTAGTACCACTAATTGTTCCGGTACCGCTTAATTTAGTAATTGCAACACTTTGTCCTCCAACATTAAGATCATTGCTATTCAGGTCTTTTGCCCTAACAGTTAATATCTGTGTACTGGTACCATTTGCAGAAATTGAGGCAGTAAGTGGCGATAAAATGGAATTACGGGCAAGTACCGGACCTGCAACTGTAGTAATTGAAGCGCTTGTACCACTTAATGAATTATTGTCGGTAGCTGTAACTGTTGCAGATGTTTGTGCGGCAGTATGTGTTGTAAAAACAACAGTAGCAATACCGCTTGCATTGGTCTGACTTGTAGCTGATGCAAAACTTCCATTGGCATCGCTCTTTGTCCAGATTACGGTTAGTCCTGCGGTACCAACCGGACTATTATCAGCGTCAGCCAACTGGGCGCTGACTGTCACGGCGGAGCCTGCAATAGGGGAAGAATTGCCTGACGTTACAATGTATTTACTTCCAGCTGAAGTATTAATATTCACACCGGCACTTGCAGCTGAAGCATTCGTTGTGCCGGTCTCCATAACACGGGCATAAAAAGTATATTGCGTTGAAACACTTAAGCCGCTGAAGACATTACTGCTCTGCCATGTAGTTCCATTCTTGCTGAATTCATGTAAGGCATTGGCAACCAAAGCAATACTATTAGTTGTTTTTGAAAGCAATACGGGGGCAGCAGGAGCCGCGGGGGCTGTCGCTTTCTGCACAGCTGTAGTTCCCGAACTTGTAACTGATCCTGTACCTGAAACACCATCAGCAGTTGCAGTTACGGTAATCACAAAAGCAATATCAGCCTCAACCAGGGTATAGTTTGAGGAAACTGCACCACTGATAGGATTAGCTCCCCTGTACCATTGATAAACAGGAGTTCCGGAATTCGTAAGGGATGGTGCAGCACTCAATGTTTCCCCGTATCTTGGAGTACCTGAGATAGAAACTGAGCCGCTCATCACCGGAATACTCATTCTTGTAACAGTTATTGTATAAACTTTACTGCTTTTTCCGGTCTCGGTAAGCACCACTGAAATTGATTTAGCAACGTCTGCATTGAGGCTGATCGCAGCCGAAGCTGTACCACTGCTAACCGCGCTCCCATCTACAGTAATTGTTCCAATACCTGTTGGTGTAATTGTAATACTATTTACACTATTACCTACGCTCACTCCTGTATAGCTATATGTACCTGATGCAAATGTAAAACCTGACGGACTACCACTCAAAACAATTGAATTCAGGTCAGCACTCGCAGCCTGCGAATAACTGGCACTTCCCGTTGCGCTATTGCTAAATCCTGTTCTAACTGCAATTGCTTTAATCGTTTGTGCAGAATTAATTAATGGTTTTGATGCAGGATTATATAAGAAAGTTGAACCTCCTGCAGATGTTGCCGGATTTGAGCCATCAATTGTATAATAAATTGCAGAGGCTCCATCAGATATAATGGTCAGCTCGGTGCCAAATGCAACAGCTCCTGCAGCCGGACTGAATGTTGGTGTAGTTTGCGGAATAGAATTACTTATTTCAACATTTCCACTGGTGATAGCTACCCCGCTTGCCGGGGTAAATGTGAAAGTTCCAATACCGGGCGTTCCGGTAAATATCAATGTATTGGTCAGATTTGCAATACCATTACTAAAATCTGCTGCATTATTCAGCTTTGTTACTCCACTAAGGCCACTGATGGCGCCTGTTAAATTCGTGCTGACTGTGATATTGTTTGCTGATGCATCAAAATTTGTTACTGTATTACCATATGCGTCCTGAGCAGTAAGAGTGTTTGTGCCAATAAAGCCTGCTCCTGATGGTTGCGGAGATGCAAGACTCACATCCAATTTACTAAAGCTGCCTGTACTAACAGTAACATTATGACGATCAGCATCACTTGAAGTGATCGTTCCATCACTTGCGGTTATTGAAGCTGTTTCTGCTTTGTACAAGGTCGCCACTCCATTTTGTCCGCCGGAAACGGCAGCAAGCCCGTTTGTAAATAAAATGGTGGTTGAAGTACCGAAATTGACTGCGGCACCATTTTTATCTATCAGTTTAGGCACAAAGACCGGATTAGTAGTTGAACCTGCACCGCTAAAAGTCAGGCTCTTATTTCCGGTATAGCTATACGCTGTATTTCCATTTGAATCTTTTGCAGTGATTGTAAGGTTCTGGCTTGTGCCTGCAGTCTGACTTGCTGTACCTGAAATAACTAATCTGGTTGCAGCACTTGCTTCCCCGGTAGCAAAATCACTCAAAGTGGTAAAACGGGAATACTCAGTATAGGTACCGGTTCTGGTGTAAACGCCACCGTCTGGAGCACTCCAGCCATTGTTATATGTCCTGATTACAAAATTGGCTGTATTTGCGCTTCCCACATCCCCGCTTACATAATTCAGTCTCAACTTATACGAACGGGATCCCAGAGCAAAGGTACCATCACTTGTTAAAGTCCAGTAGCGATTAATATCTTTATCACTAATCAAATCACCGGATAAAATCTGAGGATGGGCCGACCCGGTGGTTGACAGGATAAGATTTCCGGCAGTACCTCCTATTCCGTCAATATCTATAATCAATGGGGTGTAATCAGTTGCAGTACCAATCTCATAAGTTGCAGCAGCCAGGTTACCAGTTCCAAGATTCTTACTTAATTTTCCAACAATATGTCCGCTGTTGCGGGATACGCTCCCTGCACTTGCAATTGTCAGTGTATTCAGTCCATTGTTGATATTTCCTGAGTTTAGTGTCAGAACTCCGTTTACCGTAAGAGCAGAATTTATACTGAGTCCATTGGAATTATTAAGCTGCAGATTATTAAGTGCACTAATACCTGATGGAATGAAAAGACCGGAAGAGCTCCCTCCAAATGAAATACTTGAAGCAGATGTTGCTATAAGGTTTGAGGATGTTCCCGCGATTGCCGAGCCATTCAAAGTTAGCGTATTTGAGCCGATTGCTATTTGTCCTCCATTCAGAGTCAGATCACGGGATATTGTAGTATTGCCGTGCAATGTCTGTGAAACGGTCTGCGAGGCATTACTCCATTCAAAATCCATGAATGTCTGATTCAGTCCGGAACTTAACGCAGTACTTGTGATTCCTGTAACTTTTGCTTTCGCATATGATGTAATTGAACTTACGGTCCGGCTCTGCCATGCTCCCTGTATCAGTTCACCTCCGTTCCTGGCATGTTCATATGTACCGCCATGAAATACCCCCGGTGTATACAATGCATTTGAATTTACAAAGGTTCCACCAGAATTCTTCAATGTTCCATGTACGTGAATATTATAATCAGAATGGTCATCTGCAGTATGATTCAGGGTTAATGTACCTGAAGAAATGTCAAACACTCCATCAATAATCATATTGTATAGGGTAATGGCAGTATTCAGCGAAGTAGTTATTGCTGCGGGTATTTGAACAATATCGGCCTCACTCAGTGAAGTGGTTGCAGGTGTAGCAACATTTGACCAGGTAAGCCCATTATCAATTGATTGCTCCCATGCTACATCTGTCCAGTTACCACTGGTCTTCGGCCTGTAAAGATGCCCCTCAATGATCGCAAAGGCACTGCTTGCCGCTGCAGACAGCACCATTCCATTTGTACGGGTTACTGTCATTACAGCGGTATTAGTTATTTCTGTATCTGTAGCTTTTGCTGAATATTCAAGAAATTTCAGATAATTAAGCTCAACATAAGTCTGTCCGGAACTTATTGTCCCCTTAATCGGACTTATACCCAAATCGACACCTCCGGCATCTGTTCTTTTAAGGGTTGAAGTTTTATCAAGCCCTCCAATGCTAAGGCTTAGCCTGAATTCGGTATCTGAGCTTGCAGTGACTGTATTTCCATAGGCATCTACAATTCCAACTCTCAGCACTGTGCTGTTTAATCCGGAAATAGGTGACTGAGGGCTTAAGCTGATTATTGACAGACTTGTACCAACAGAAGCAGATATATTAAAATTATTAGTTGTAGCAGTTGTCAATACAGGACTGCTGCTTGCCGTAAGTGTATAAGCGGTACCTGCCTTATTGATTGAAAGGTCATTGAATGTTGCAATACCTCCGGAGGCAGCTCGCGTTACCGTTCCGCTTAAAGTACCGGCGGCAGGGTTATTGCCAATTGCCAGGGTCACATTACGGGTATCTCCAGCTACCAGGTTTCCATAATTATCCTCGATTCTTACAGTCAGAGAAGGGCTGATCGTTGTTCCTGCAGTAGTATTTAATGGTTGTTCAGCAAACCTCATTTTTGAAGCTGTGCCTCCCGCAGCTATTACAGTGAGGCGATCTGTCCCTTCTGAACTGATACTGCCATCACTCACACTAATGTTAATTTCCTCTGCTTTATAAAGAGTCATCAGCCCATTATTGCCTGAAGACACAGTAGCAACTCCGCTATTGAATGTTATTGTTGTTATATTTCCAAAATCAATTGCAAGGCCTGTTTTATCTGTAACTGTTGGCACAGTTACAGGGCTGACTGAAGAATTTGCTCCGCTAAATGTTAAAGTTTTATCTCCGGTATAGCTTGGTACTGTATTTCCGCCTTCATCTAATGCTTTAATTGTCAGATTCTGGCCTGTACCTGCATTTTGATTAGCGCTTCCGGTAATGGCCAGACGGATTGCAAGCCCTGAACTGAATGTCACATTAGAGCTCGTAGCTGCATTACCACTTGCAGGAGTAAAGGTAAAAGTACCGGTTCCTGCTGATCCGCTATAAATCAATCCCCTACTGTTCAGATTGGCTACCCCACTGCTAAAATCACCGGAACTGTTCATGACGTTAGTGCCGCTCAATCCACTGATCGACCCGCTGAGAGAAGTACTCACAGATACAACATTCATCGAAGCATCATAACTGGTCACCGTATTCCCATACATATCCTGTGCAGTTAATGTATTGGTTCCGGTGAATACAATACCGCTGGCTTGCGGTGAAGAAAGACTGACAACAAATTTATTAAAGTTAGCAGTACTTACATTCACACTCAAACGGTCAGTACCGGTAGCGCTAATAGATCCATCAGTAGCTGAAATAACTGCAGATCCGCTTTTGTATAACCTTATCACGCCGTTATTATTCCCGCTTACTGTGGCTACCCCGTTGGAAAAGGTAATTAAAGTTGCTGTTCCAAAATTGACAGCATTACCATTTTTATCGCTTACAGTTGGCTGGGTTACAGGATTGGTCGATGAAGATGACCCACTGAATATCAGACTCTTATCACCTGTATATGATGTTACTGTATTTCCGCTGACATCTTTTGCCGTTAGGGTCAATACCTGACTATTTCCTGCTATTTGAGTACTGCTGCCTGTAATAACCAGCTTAGTTGCAGCTCCCGGATTAACAGTGATAGCCGAACTCGTTACCGCAGATCCACTTGCAGGGGTAAATGTAAATGTACCTGTTCCGGTAGTTCCGGTATAGGTTAGAGTATTGGTCAGATCGGCAACTCCATTATTGAAATCTGAGGCATTATTCAAAACATCTGTTCCACTCAATCCGGTGATTGCGCCGCCCAGACCCGAGGTCACTGTCACATTATTGGCAGAGGCATCAAAACCTGTAATTGTATTGCCATATGCATCCTGTGCCGTTACTGTATTAGTTCCTGTGAAAGCAATATCATTCAACTGAGGCGAGGTTAAACTTACCGCCAGTTTATTATAGCTTGCTGCACTTACCGTAACACTTAAACGATCTGATCCCGAGGCCGTAATACTGCCATCGGATGCAGAGATTGTTGCCAGTTCAGCTTTGTAAAGAGACATTCTTCCATTATTCCCTGAAGAAACTGTTGCAATACCATTAGTGAACCTTACAGGAGTAGCAGTCGCAAAACTGACAACGTTACCGTCCTTGTCTTTTACAGAGGGCGCCGTTACCGGATTGACCGAAGAGTTTGCCCCGCTAAAAGTAATATTTTTAACTCCTGAGTAACTTAAAGCAATATTTCCATTAGAATCTCTTGCTGTAATTGTCAAATCCTGACCGGCACCGGCAACCTGGGTGCCACTGCCTGTAATAACAAGTTTTGATGCAGAATTAGCTTCACCGATAACATATTCAGTTGCTGAAGTTAATGTTAACAGACTGTATTGAATATCTGTTGGGTTTCGGGTATATTCTCCATCCACCGGTGCAGACCAGGTACCACCTGAATAACGTCTGATCACAAAATTATTGGTATTTGCAGCTCCAACATCCCCGCTAAGGAAGGTCATCTTTGCAGAAAATGTTCTTGTACCCAAATCTATCGTACCATCAGGTGTCAGGGTCCAGTAACGGTTAATATCCTTATCAGTTAAAATATCACTTGAAGTAATCTGAGAATGTGCAGAACCTGCAGTAGAAGCAGTCAGATATCCTCCGGTTCCTCCCTCGCCGTCAATATTCAATAAAAGCGGGGTATAATCAGTTGCAGTACCAATATGAAAAGTAGCTGGCGCAAGATTACCTGTACCTAAATACATTTTCAGGTTACCCGACACATGTCCGCTGGTATGACTTACAGATGCCCCTGAAGCAATAGCAATACTATTTGAACCTGTTGTAATAATTCCTGAGGTTAGTGCCAGTACACCATTGATCTGAGGATTACTGTTCAGGCTAAGGCCATTCGAATTATTGATTGTCAGATTATTAAGCTGGGTAACACTGGATGGGAGATTGATTCCGGCCGAGCTTCCTCCAAAATAAAGATTTGATGATGATGTTGTTACAAGGTTGGATGGTGTGCCTGCAATAGTCTGGCCATTCAGCGTCAGGGTGTTTGAACCTACGGATAACTGACCATTGCTGAGTGTAAGGACTCCGGTAATTGTAGTATTGCCATGCAAAGTTTGAGCAACTGCCTGTGCTGCATTATTCCATTCAAGATCATTAAATATTTGATTCAGTCCTGCGGTTAATGCAGTACTGGTTATTCCTGTAATTTTAACCTTTGAATTTGTACCATTATGAACTTCCCATTTTGCAATTGGAATCTCCCCTCCGTTACGGGTATGTTCATAGATCCCCCCTGTAAATTTGATAGGAGATTGTGCAGCATCGTTATTTACAAAAGTTCCTCCTGAATTTCTGAAAGTACCATGTACGGTTATCTCATAACTTGACGGTTCCTGTACACTGTGTGCTAAAGTCAGGGTATTACTAACGATATCAAACACTCCGGGAACAAGCAGATTATACAGGGTTATGTCAGTATTCAGACTGGTTGTAATGGCAGCCGGGATCGAGACAATGTCAGTAGCTGTAAGAGATGTGGCAGTTGGTGTGGCAACATCAGACCAGCTTGTTCCGCCATCAATTGATTTTTCCCAGGATACAGCAGTCCAGTTTCCACTTGCTTTGGGTCTGTAAAAATTACCCTCAACAATACCGAATGCACTACCTGCTACTGATGTAAGATTCATTCCGGATGTACGGGTTGCTGTAATAACTGCATTTACGTTAACTGCCCCTAAGCCATCAGTGCCGGTGCTTTGAGTAAATTTCAGGTGATCAACATCTACAGAGCTCTGACCGGCAGGGATCGTTGCCCTGATCGGTGTAATACCAAGATCAATACCTGTTTCGTCGGTTCTTATCAGCGAGGAAGTTGCATCAACAGAATTGATTGTAAGGCTGAGACTAAACTCTGTATCAGCGGTTGCTGCAACCAGATTGCCATTGGCATCAACAATACCAACCTGAAGGATTGCATTACTTAATCCCTTGGTTGGATATGAAGGACTGAGGCTGACAATAGACAATGAGGTGGCGGTAGCAGCAGTAATATTGAAAGAAGAGGAAGTTGCGCTTACCAGTACGGGGTTGCTTGTTGCGGTAAGGGTATAGGCAATTCCTGATTTATTGATCGAAAGATTATTGAAAGTTGCTATACCTGCTGATGCTGCAACTGTTGTTGTACCACTTAATACCCCCGAAGAAGGATTAGTACCAATGGCAAGAGTTACATTCCGGGTATCTCCGCTGATCAGGTTTCCATAGGCATCTTCAATTCGCACGGTTATGGCCGGACTGATTACAGTTGCTGAAACCGTATTTGCTGGCTGCTGACCAAAGTTTAGCTTAGAAACAGATCCGGCACTGACAATCACAGAAAGATTATCTGTTCCTGAGGAGCTAATATTACCGTCACTTACTGCAACAGATGCTGTTTCAGCTTTGTAAAGGGTCAATGCCCCGTTGTTTCCTGAAGTAACAGATGCAATACCATTAGTAAATGAGATTACAGTATTATTCCCGAAATTAACAACAGCACCAGACTTATTTGTTACTGACGGTGCTTCAACCGGGAAAGTTGAGGAGTTTGCTCCGCTGAACACAAGATTCTTATCTCCTGTATACGTTGTTGCTGTATTTCCTTTAGGGTCTTTGGCAGTGACAGTAAGGTTCTGAACACTTCCGGCGGTCTGGGTTCCGCTTCCGGTAATTACTAATTTAGTGGCTGTACCAGAGCTTACATTTATATTGGATGAAATGACGGAACTTAAACCTGTTGAAGTAAATATAAAGGTATAGTTTGTCCCGACTATACCTGCAAGAGTTAAATCTGTATAAGTAGCTACTCCTGAAACTGCTGCAATACTTGTTGTTCCTCCCAGTGTTCCGGTTGCATCTGAGTTTACTGCTGCATTAATAGTATTCGTTCCTGATGTCTGATTGCCGTAAGCGTCCAGAATTGCTATTACCGGCTGGGTACTCAATACTGTTCCGCTGGCGGCGCCCACAGGCTGAGTATTAATGGCTAACTGGGCAGGTGAAGCTACACTGACCGTTACACTCAGTCGATCGCTATTTGCTGCGCTGATCCCGCCATCAGTTGCCGCAATAGTTGCCGACTCCACTTTATAGAGTTTCATAACTCCGTTATTGGATCCTGAGACCGAAGCAACACCGCTGCTGAACGTGATAGTGGTAGCCGTTCCGAAGTTAACTGCAGTGCCGTTCTTGTCGCTTACTGTTGGAGCAGTAACCGGACTTGAAGATGAGTTTGCTCCACTGAAAGTAATGCTTTTATCTCCGGTATACCCCGTAGCGGTATTCCCCTGAGCATCTTTTGCAGTAATTGTCAAACTTAGTCCTGATCCGGCAGTTTGAGAAGTATTTCCGGTAATTACCAGTTTTGAAGCAAGTCCCGGAGTTACCGTAAGGTTGGATGAAGTCACTGCAGTTAATCCGGAACTTGTAAATTCGAGAGTATAATTAGTTGCAATGGTTCCTGCAAGAGTCAGGTTTGTAAAAGTTGCAGTTCCTGCCACGGCAACTACAGTTGTTGTTCCTCCCAAAGTTCCTCCTGCTCCTGTCTTAATAGCCACTGTAACCGAACTGGTTCCCGAAACAATATTTCCGTAGGCATCTCGCAGTTCAATTACCGGTTGGGTAGTTAATAATGCTCCGCTGCTTCCCCCTATTGGCTGAGTAGCAATACCAAGTTTTGTTACTGAAGAAGCATTAACTGTTACACTTAATCTGTCTGAGCCACTGGTACTATAAGTTCCATCAGAAACAGATATAGTGGCAGATTCTGCTTTGTAAAGCTTCATCACTCCATTATTTCCTGCTGTTACTGTAGCAACGCCGCTTGTAAAGGTAATTACTGCCGCTGAACCGAAATTTACAGGTGTGCCTGATTTATCGGTAACAGTAGCGGTAGTAACCGGATCAGGAGAAGTACCCGCCCCGCTGAAAGTTAAATTTTTATCGCCGGTATAGCTGCTCACCCTGTTTCCTGCAGCATCTCTGGCAGTGATGGTCAGGCTTTGACCAATACCGGCTGTCTGACTGCTACTGCCTGTAAGCACCAGCCTGCTAATAGCCCCTGCAGTGACTAACACATTTGCTGAGGTAACAGCAGTAAGTCCGGTAGCAGTAAATTCCAAGGTATAATTGGTTTCAACCAGACCAGTAAGGCTGAGGTCAGTAAATGTTGCTATACCCGCAGATGCAGAAACAGTATTGGTACCTCCAAGTGTTCCACCTAAGCCTGATTTTATTGCAACAGTGATACTGGCAGTACTCGAAACAGGATTACCCTGAGTATCCAGAACACCAATAACCGGCTGCGTACTCAAAACATTGCCACTGCTACCGCCAACAGGCTGTGTATTTATCGCCAGCTTAGCAGCGGCTCCTGCGCTAACTGTCACAGTAAGGCGATCTGAACCTTCAGTACTGATCGTTCCGTCAGTTACAGCAATAGTTGCTGTTTCTGCTTTGTAAAGATTCATTACCCCATTATTCCCGGATACTACAGATGCAACTCCATTATTAAAAGTAAGAGTAGTAGATGCAGTAAAGGCCACCCAGTTGCCATTTTTATCTTTTACTGCAGGTTGATAATCTCCTATTGAACTTGCCCCACTGAAGATTAAGGTTTTATCACCAGTGTATGAAGTAGCCGTATTTCCGCTAATGTCTTTAGCTGTAATGGTAATATTCTGACTTGCACCTGAAATCTGGCTGCTGCTTCCTGTTATGATCAGTTTGGTGGCAGTTCCCGGATTGATCGTAACATTAGCACTCGTAACGGCATTACCCCCATTCTGTGGTGTAAATGTGAATGTACCGGTGCCAGTAAGCCCGGTATATTTCATTCCTCTGGCTGTACGGTCAGATACACCATTAACAAAAGAATCAGGTGATTTTATAGTATTTGTTCCATTTAAACTAATTACTGATCCGGTTAAAGAAGTAGTTACAACAATATTATTGTCGGGAGCATAAAAGTTTGTTACTGTATTCCCGTAGAAATCAAGAGCAGTTAAAGTATTCGTTCCGGTAAAATCAACTGCATTAATTTGCGGAGATGTTAAACTAACAGACAGTTTATTAAAAGCTCCGAAGCCAACTGTTACTGTCAGGCGGTCATCATTTGCAGAGGTAATACTTCCATCTGTAACTGAGACTATTGCAGTTTCAGCTTTATAAAGTTTCATCACCCCATTATTGCTGCCCGATACCGCTGCCACACCTGAAACGAAAGTGAAAGTTCCGGGGCTGCCAAAACTTATTGCAGTTCCGCTCTTGTCACTTACAGTAGGATTAGTAAGCGGATTAAGGGAGGCATTAGCACCTGAAAAAGTAAGGTTCTTATCCCCTGCATAGCTTGTAACTGTATTACCACTGGCATCCTTAGCTGTGATTGTAATGTTTTGGCTGCCACCTGCAATCTGTGTACCATTTCCTGTAATCACCAGTCTGCTGATAAGGCCCGCACTTACATTTACACTGGAAGATGTAATCGATGTCAATCCGGAAGATGTAAACTCCAGGGTATAATTTGTACCTACTAAACCTGATAAGGTAAGATTTGTAAAAGTTGCAGTACCTCCTGATGCTGTTACAGACGTTGTTCCTCCTAATGTACCGCCTGCTCCGGTTTTAATTGCCGCCGAAACACTTGCCGTACTTGCCACAAGGTTACCATAAACATCCTTTACCTGAACAACCGGCTGGGTACTCAAAACTCCGCCACTGGCTCCGCCTGCAGGCTGGGTACTAATTTCCAGTTTATTTGCGGCAGCAGCACTTACTGTAACACTCAAATTGTATGAACCTGAAGAAGATATACTGCCATCACTCACAGACACCGCAGCAGTTTCGGCTTTATAAAGCTTCATTACCCCGTTATTGCTGCCCGATACCGTAGCAACCCCGTTTGTAAATGTAATGGTTGTAGCTGAACCAAAATTTATGGCTGTACCAATTTTATTGCTAACCGTAGGACTGGTTGCAGGACTTGAAGATAAGTTTGCACCACTAAAGATCAGGTTTTTATCTCCGGTATATGTTGTTGAGGTGTTACCTCCTGCATCCTGTGCTGTAATTGTGATGTTCTGTGAGCCCCCTGCGGTCAAGGTACCGCTGCCGGTGATTACAAGTCTGGCCGCCGGCCCTGCACTAACCGCTACATTATTACTGGTCACCGGTGTAAGCCCGGTAGAAGTAAACTCAAACGTATAATTAG
>NZ_JARKMZ010000044.1 GCF_029360775.1 Daejeonella sp. H1SJ63
GAAAAAAGTACTTGAATAAGAAAACAACAATATATTTTAGCTACTACATCGTAGTAGTCTATCTGCCTTGTACAGCCATTAAAATGGTGTACGAAGAAAGCTTCGGGCAATTAGTATTACTCGGCTATGATGTCACCACCTTTACACCTGTAACCTATCAACGTAGTCATCTTCTACGACCCTCAATGGAAGTCTCATCTTGTGGCTAGTTTCGCACTTAGATGCTTTCAGCGCTTATCTATTCCAAACGTAGCTACTCTGCAGTACAGCTGGCGCCATAACAGATTCACTAGAGGTTTGTCCATCCCGGTCCTCTCGTACTAAGGACAGCCCCACTCAAACTTCCAACGCCCACAACAGATAGGGACCGAACTGTCTCGCGACGTTCTGAACCCAGCTCGCGTGCCACTTTAATCGGCGAACAGCCGAACCCTTGGGACCTTCTCCAGCCCCAGGATGTGACGAGCCGACATCGAGGTGCCAAACCTCCCCGTCGATATGAGCTCTTGGGGGAGATCAGCCTGTTATCCCCAGCGTACCTTTTATCCTTTGAGCGACGGCCCTTCCATGCAGAACCGCCGGATCACTATATCCGTCTTTCGACCCAGATCGACTTGTAGGTCTCACTGTCAAGCAAGCTTATGCTATTGCACTCCCCGTACGGTTACCAAGCGTACTGAGCTTACCTTTGAAAGCCTCCGTTACTCTTTTGGAGGCGACCACCCCAGTCAAACTACCCACCAAACAATGTCTCCGGCTTAGCCGGATTAGACACCGTATACAGAAAGGGTGGTATTTCAAGGTTGTTTCCACGACTCCTGGCGAAGCCGCTTCACTAACTCCCACCTATCCTACACATCCTGTATCCAATATCAATGTTAAGTTGTAGTGAAGGTGCATGGGGTCTTTCCGTCCCGTTGCGGGTAACCGGCGTCTTCACCGATACCACAATTTCACCGAGCTCATGGCTGAGACAGCGCCCAGATCGTTACACCATTCGTGCAGGTCGGAACTTACCCGACAAGGAATTTCGCTACCTTAGGACCGTTATAGTTACGGCCGCCGTTTACTGGGGCTTCGATTCAATGCTTCGCCTTGCGACTAACATCCCCTCTTAACCTTCCAGCACCGGGCAGGTGTCAGGCCTTATACTTCATCTTTCGATTTTGCAAAGCCATGTGTTTTTGTTAAACAGTCGCCTGGGCCTTTTCACTGCGGCTGATATTGCTACCAGCGCCCCTTCTCCCGAAGTTACAGGGCCATTTTGCCGAGTTCCTTAGCCATGATTCACTCGAGCACCTTAGGATTCTCTCCTCGACTACCTGTGTCGGTTTACGGTACGGGTTTTTATAACCTGAAGCTTAGCGGGTTTTCTTGGAAGTCTGTTTACCTGCTCTATCTGCGCCCCCGAAGGTTTGCAGTACTATTGGGTTTCAGCTAGACCGGCGGATTTGCCTACCAGTCCAATACCTACGCCTTTTAACGATCTATTCCGTCAGATCGCGGCAGTGTCACTACTCCGTCACCACATCGCAGTTATAAAAAGTATGGGAATATTAACCCATTGTCCATCGGCTTCCCCCTTCGGGTACACCTTAGGCCCCGACTAACCCTGATCCGATTAACGTTGATCAGGAAACCTTAGTCTTTCGGTGGGCGGGTTTCTCTCCCGCCTTATCGTTACTTATGCCTACATTTGCTTTTCTAACCTCTCCACCACCGCTGACGCGTGTAGCTTCACTGATGTTAGAATGCTCCCCTACCTCCTGAATTAAATTCAGGACCATAGCTTCGGTGATACACTTAATGCCCGTTTATTATCCATGCCCGATCGCTCGACTAGTGAGCTGTTACGCACTCTTTAAATGAATGGCTGCTTCCAAGCCAACATCCTAGCTGTCTATGCAATCGGACCTCGTTAGTTCAACTTAGCGTATACTTGGGGACCTTAGCTGATGGTCTGGGTTCTTTCCCTCTCGGCGCGTGACCTTAGCACCCCGCGCCTCACTGCCGGCCATATTTCATTAGCATTCGGAGTTTATCTGGATTTGGTAGGATTTGACTCCCCCGCACCCAATTAGTAGCTCTACCTCTATGAAACTTAATGCCGACGCTGTTCCTAAAAACATTTCGGGGAGTACGAGCTATTTCCCAGTTTGATTAGCCTTTCACCCCTACCCACAACTCATCCGGAAACTTTTCAACGTTTATCGGTTCGGTCCTCCAGTACGTGTTACCGCACCTTCAACCTGGTCATGGGTAGATCACAAGGTTTCGCGTCTACCCCCTCTGACTATACGCCCTATTCAGACTCGCTTTCGCTTCGGCTTCGTGACTTAATCACTTAACCTTGCCAGAGAGGAGTAACTCGTAGGCTCATTATGCAAAAGGCACGCCGTCACAGAACAAGTCTGCTCCGACCGCTTGTAAGCACACGGTTTCAGGTTCTATTTCACTCCGCTATTCGCGGTTCTTTTCACCTTTCCCTCACGGTACTAGTTCACTATCGGTCTCTCAGGAGTATTTAGCCTTAGCGGATGGTGCCGCTAGATTCCCACAAGGCGTCTCCGACCTCGCGGTACTCAGGATCCTACTAGGTTATTATCGCTTACGTGTACGGGATTCTCACCCTCTATGATTGGCTTTCCCAAGCCATTCCACTTCACTTTAATATACCACGTCGTAGTCCTACAACCCCGGTTATGCCGTAACATAGCCGGTTTGGGCTCTTTCCCTTTCGCTCGCCACTACTCAGGAAATCACTATTGTTTTCTCTTCCTCCGCTTACTTAGATGTTTCAGTTCAGCGGGTTTGCGCATTATTGCAACTACTCTTCAAGTAGTTAGGTTTCCCCATTCAGAAATCTTCGGATCAATTCATATTTGCTAATCCCCGAAGCTTATCGCAGCTTATCACGTCTTTCATCGCCTCTGAGAGCCTAGGCATCCCCCGTGTGCCCTTTCTTACTTTCTTCTTCTGACTGCCTTTTGCTCAGTCAGAATGCTTTTTTGATAGTATTGAGTATTGAGTAGTCAGTATTGAGATACCTTATCTTACGACTTAATATACAATACCTATTACTGAAATAGCTCAACACGTCTCTACTGTTGTCTTCTCTTTCAATTACTTTTTTCCAATATGTCAAAGAACGTTTTCCAAATTAGCAAATTAGCAAATGTGCTAATGAGCAAATGGAATGTGGAGAATAACGGATTCGAACCGTTGACCCCC
>NZ_JARKMZ010000045.1 GCF_029360775.1 Daejeonella sp. H1SJ63
CTTTTTTTGTATTTTCAAGGAGAACAAGAACTCCTTTTTAGATGTTAGCACAACAACAAAAGATCCAATTCAGTACGTTTTCAGGATTGTACGATCTGATTGTACCTAAGGATAACCTTCTCCGCAAGATCAACGAACTGATAGATTTTTCATTTATCCACGAAGAACTGGTAGATAAATATTGCCTCAATAATGGTCGTGTGGCAGAGAGCCCCATACGCATGTTCAAATACTTGCTGTTGAAATCGATCTATAACGTTTCAGATGTTGATATCGTTGAGCGTTCTAGATATGATATGTCCTTCAAATATTTCCTGGAGATGTCGCCTGAGGAGGAAGTTATCAATTCCAGTTCGCTTACAAAGTTCAGAAAATTACGATTGAAGGATACCGATCTGTTAAATCTGTTGATTGGCAAAACGGTGTCCATTGCTATTGAAAAGGGTATAATCCGGTCAAGGTCTATAATTGTCGATGCCACGCACTCGCTTTCCAGATCAAATCCTTATTCAGCTTTGGAGGTATTGAGAGAACGGTCAAAACTGCTCAGGAAAACGGTTTATACGATAGACGAAGATATGAAAGGTGACATGCCGGAAAAGAATGATTCCAATGACCTGGAAAAGGAGCTGGCTTATTGTAGGGAACTTGAAAAGCGCATCGGATCGAATCAAACGTTAAGTTCTATCCCAGCGATCAAAGAGAAACTAAACCTGCTGAAGGAGACCGTTGAAGATACGGAGGAAAATTATACGCTCTCCAAGGACAAAGATGCCAGGACCGGTCATAAAACAGCTGATAGCTCATTCTTTGGCTACAAAACCCATTTGGCCATGACAGAAGAACGTATCATTACGGCCGCTGTGGTCACCTCAGGAGAAAAAGGGGATGGCCCGGAGCTTCCGAGACTTTTGGAGATCAGTCAAAACAATGGCATTGAAGTAAACACAATTATTGGGGATGCGGCTTATTCTGGGAAGGAAAACCTTGCGATAGCGGCCGGGCAGGACATCAATGTCGTAGCCAGACTGACCCCTGCCATAACCCAAGGTTCAAGAAAGGAAGAAGACAAGTTCGATTACAATAAGGACGCGGGTATGTTTGTCTGCCCGGCAGGCCACCTGGCCATCCGGAAAGCCCGCCAGGGGAAAAAGAATAGAGGAAAAAACCAGGCAGACACCTATTACTTTGACGTAGAAAAATGCAAAACCTGTCCATTGAGAGAGAACTGTTATAAACCGGGTGCAAAGACCAAAACCTATTCAGTCACTATAAGATCAGACCTGCACAAGGAGCAGATGGCCTTTCAGGAAACGGATCATTATAAGGAAAACATAAAACAAAGGTATAAGATCGAAGCGAAGAACAGCGAACTCAAAAACGTCCATGGTTATGGGCGTGCAATTTCTTATGGGATAAACAGCATGCAAATGCAGGGAGCATTGGCCATATTCACTGTAAATCTGAAAAGAATCCTCAAACTAATCTAATAAACCGAAAATACCACAAAAAACACCCTGTCGATTACTCATACCTTGAGGCCTATAATATTCCACCAGCATTAATCACGACTTTTGGCAAACAAAAAACGATCA
>NZ_JARKMZ010000046.1 GCF_029360775.1 Daejeonella sp. H1SJ63
CGGGCTTGTTTTTCCTAATCCTGGGAAATGATCTGTTTTTTCGGACTGGCAAAGTGTCCCTTATAAAGTGACCGTGCAGGATTAAAAGTATCTGCTGGGGATCCTGCTGAATAAAGAGCGATATAAGACTGGATTTAAGCTTTCCAAACGATTTATTCCTGTTTACTTTCATAGGATACTTTTTGTTTTGGGACAGCTGGTTTACAGAGGATTGTGCATCTTTTATAAGTACCGAATGAAGATTAGTCATAAAAACGGTAGCATAAAAATCTTGTTCGACCGATTCAACTGTTAGCCCGCTGAAAGACTCCAGTTGCATAATGTTCTTTTGTATGGATATGTTGGTTTCCACTCCCCATCTCAGGAAATAAAGCGCTTTGAACTGATCATCATTGTAGCCGTCCGATTCGGATAGGTTGGTCACCAGAACTTCAATCGTTTTTTCCAGTTCTACCCGGATAAGTCTGACCTCCACCAGGGTTTCTCTGTTGATTATATAACCGCTTTCTTTTAGACCGGTAATGGCGGCAGCAGAAGGAGTAAGCTGTACGATGTCCGATCGCTTACCGCTGGCTATGAATTTCTTAACCATGTTTTGGTTCTCATTCCCCCGAATAACAAAAGGAATCTGCTGTTCGGCCCAAAGATGCAGGGCGAACATCTTATAACTGCAGAAATAACGGTCATAGATCACCAGCATATCCGCAGTAAGCTGATTGATTCCTTCGTAGGCCATTTGTACCTCTCCATAGCGGTAGGGTTCAATCCGGGGGAAAAGCACTAGCTCGTTCAGCACATCGTAGTAGTAAAATGTCTTAGCCTGTGTAAAACTCGCATGATGATTGGATTGGCCACCAAAGTGTTTGGTCAGGGCAGGTGTGTTCAATAAACTGATATTGGAGCCATCCGCCGCAATAATTCTTAAGCCATTCCACCGATGAGCACTTTCCCCACTATAATGATAATAACTCTGCCAAAGAACTTGGTTCCACCAGTAAAAAAAGGAGGCCTTGAGCTTGATTCGCTGTTGTGTAAAAGCACTTACTGAACAGCCATTATCTAATCCTAATTCCTGAAAAAAACCTTCGAGTTCGATGCTTAACGTCTTCTTACATAGTTTTGCTATCAGTAAAACCAGCCGATCAAACGGCAGCTTTCGGTTTCGTGTAAAATCCTTCGCAGAATTTCGGAAACAGTCAATTACACCTTCCCGACTAACAACCTGAGTGACAAAATTCTTTAACTCAAATATGATTTTTACTGCTAATTTTACGTCGGCCATAAGGGTTGCGGTTTTGTTTTGTTTCTAGATAAT
>NZ_JARKMZ010000047.1 GCF_029360775.1 Daejeonella sp. H1SJ63
AGGCCGCCAAGGGTGGTAAGAAAGCAATCGTAGCGATGGTCAAAGGCACTCAGGCCGAACAGATCATTACAGCCCTGGAACGCATACCTTTGCGTAAGCGCAATAAGGTCAGAGAAGTAACCATGGATATGGCAGCCAGTATGATCCGTGTTATTCGTAGTTGTTTCACTAATGCTGAGCGGGTGATCGATCGGTTTCATGTGCAGAAACTTGCCTATGATGCCGTACAGGAAGCGCGTATTAAGTTTCGTTGGGAAGCCCTTGATCAGGAGACCCTGCAGGTTGAGCTTGCACGTAAAGAGAAAAGAAGTTATCAGCCCGAGCTGCTTGCAAACGGTGACACCCTAAAGCAACTACTGGCCCGAAGCCGATACTTGCTTTTTAAACACCCAACTAAATGGACGGCTACGCAGAAAGAGAGAGCTGATATCCTGTTCCCCAGATACCCATTACTTAAAAAGGCTTATGATCTTTCATTAGCACTGGGGCATATCTTTACCAGTTGTACCAGTAAAACTCAAGCCTTCAAGCGACTGGCAATCTGGTACAATCACGTAGAAGCGTCAGGGATCGATGCCTTTAAAACAGTCGCTCGATCTGTCGAGATCCATCACCGCTCGATCTTAAACTACTTCCTTAACCGAAGTACAAATGCTTCGGCTGAATCCTTTAACGCTAAAATCAAGGCATTTAGGGCAACCTCAAGAGGCGTCAGAGATACCACC
>NZ_JARKMZ010000048.1 GCF_029360775.1 Daejeonella sp. H1SJ63
CGGGAAACCCGGTTACCAGCGGAAACGTTACGGTCACAGCGGGAGCAGCCAGCAAGCTGGCGATTACGACCCAGCCTGTTGGCGGGGCCAGCGGGGCAGTGCTGAGTACCCAGCCTGTGATCCAGGTCCGTGATGCACAGGATAACCTGATCACAGGGAGCACGGCCAGTGTGAGTGTGGTGATCAAAACGGGTACGGGCGGAACTTTGGGCGGAACAACGTCAGTTGCGGCAGTAGGAGGTATAGCTACCTTTACGAATCTGACCTTAGCCGGAACTGTTGGAGAGAATTATACTTTAGAGTTCAGCTCATCCGGACTCGCACCGGTTACCAGCAGTAATGTAACGGTTACGGCCGGTAGTCCGGCACAGCTGACGATCACCACCCAGCCTGTTGGCGGGGCCAGTGGAGCGGTTTTAAGCACTCAGCCTGTAATTGCCATCCGTGATGCACAGGGAAACCTGACGGGCAGTACAGCCAGTGTGAGTGTGGCGATCAAAACGGGTACGGGCGGAACGCTGGGCGGAACAACATCAGTTACTGCCGTAGCAGGTACAGCGACGTTCACGAACCTGACCTTAGCCGGAACTGTTGGAGAGAACTATACGCTGGAGTTTACTTCTGCAGGTCTTACAGCAGTGACCAGCAGCAATGTGACGGTTACGGCGGGAAGCCCTTCAC
>NZ_JARKMZ010000049.1 GCF_029360775.1 Daejeonella sp. H1SJ63
TTACTCCTGATAAAATTATTGAAATTTTCATTAAA
Organism: Daejeonella sp. H1SJ63; assembly: GCF_029360775.1. Lineage (GTDB taxonomy): Bacteria > Bacteroidota > Bacteroidia > Sphingobacteriales > Sphingobacteriaceae > Daejeonella. The sequence goes on from NZ_JARKMZ010000049.1 coordinate 36, forward strand.
GTAGATGACTTCTGCAAGGAATTTGATACTTCGATTAAAAAACACCGCCTTGAAGCCAATGCTTATAAGATCAGAAACCGTGAAGCCTCCCTTTCTGACAGTGAAATCATCACCATATTAATCGCTTTTCATACCGGCCATTTTACCAATCTGAAGCATTTTTATCTAGGCCATATTTGTCCGTATTACAAGGATTATTTTCCGGGTCTTGTGTCTTATAACCGATTCGTTGAGCTGCAAAACAGAGTGGCTGTTCCGATGATGATCTTCCTGAAAACGCACTGTCTTGGATCATCCAGAGGGATTAACTTCATCGATTCCACACATATCAAAGTATGCCACAACAGGAGAATACATCAGCACCGGGTATTTGCCTTGGTGGCAGAAAGAGGGCAATGCTCAATTGGGTGGTTCTATGGTTTTAAATTGCATCTGATCATCAATGACAAAGGGGAAATATTATCTTTTTACCTTACCAAAGGCAATGTGGACGACCGAAACGTGAAATTGATGACTTCGATGACACAAGATATATTCGGTAAATTATTCGGTGATAAAGGTTATATCTCTAAGGCATTGGCAGAACTACTTTGGGGTAATGGTATACAAATGATCACTAAACCAAGAAAGAATATGAAAGACTTTAATATCTCACAAGCAGATAAAATAATGCTGCGAAAAAGAGCCATTATAGAATCTGTAAACGATGAACTTAAGAATATTTGCAAGCTGCAACATACCAGGCATCGATCGATCAACAACTTCTTGATGAATACAATGGGTGCACTTTGTGCTTACCATTTCTTCCCTAAAAAACCG
>NZ_JARKMZ010000005.1:0-14407 GCF_029360775.1 Daejeonella sp. H1SJ63
TTTTTTCTATTCAGGCTATCTAAAATCTATGCCTAAATTTTCTATCCCCCCAACTTTTCGTCATGATCCGACTTTTGGGTGTGATCCGGGATACTTAAATGATTAAAATAAAATAAGCTCCTGATGGGCAGGAGCTTATTTAAACTAACCAATTATAAACCTGTTGAATAAGGTTTGCTGTAAGGGAAGGAGTCGAACCTTCACGAAGCAGTTATTTCCCTGTTACGGTATTTCCCAGATCTTCGCCACCGAGACGAGGAGGTGTGTCTGCCAAATTTCACCACCTTACAGTGTGTAAGCAATTGTTTTCCGTTTGCTTGATACGAATGTAAGTAAACATCCAATTCGTTGCAAATATTTCAATGATTTATTTTAATTTTTATAATTATGTTAAAATAAATTGATTTATTGATGAAATTTTTGAATATATCCGGATTTTTTGAACTTAAAATTTCGAACCTTGTAATTATACCGCTTGTCTTAAAATAAAATAAGCTCCTGATGGGCAGGAGCTTATTTAAACTAACCAATTATAAACCTGTTGAATAAGGTTTGCTGTAGGGGAAGGAGTCGAACCTTCACGAAGCAGTTATTTCCCTGTTACGGTATTTCCCAGATCTTCGCCACCGAGACGAGGAGGTGTGTCTGCCAAATTTCACCACCCTACAGTGTGTAAGCAATTGTTTTCCGTTTGCTTGATACAAATGTAGACAAAATGAATATTCGTTGCAAATATTTTAATGATTTATTTTAATTTTTAATAATTCGATAATAATACTGCTAAAATAATGAATATTTGATAATTTAATATCAATTTTCAGGGCTCAAATTTTAAACCTATTAATAAAATGGTCTGAAGAAAATACCGCTTGTCTTAAAATAAAATAAGCTCCTGATGGGCAGGAGCTTATTTAAACTAACCAATTATAAACCTGTTGAATAAGGTTTGCTGTAGGGGAAGGATTCGAACCTTCACGAAGCAGTTATTTCCCTGTTACGGTATTTCCCAAATCTCCGCCACCGAGACGAGGAGGTGTGTCTGCCAAATTTCACCACCCTACAGTGTGTAAGCAATTGTTTTCCGTTTGCTTGATACAAATGTAGGCAAAATCAACATTCGTTGCAAATTTTTTAATAAAATATTTTAATTTTTACCATAGTAATAAGATTACTGCTTTTTTAATACATTTTCAGCAATTTAATATTAAATTTTCAAGCTCAAATTTAAAACCTGTTAATAAAGAAGTAACAATGACTTAGCCGGAATTCCTGAAATAAATAAGCTCCTGATGGGCAGGGACTTATTTAAACTAACCAATTATAAACCTCATGGATAAGGTTTGCTGCAAGGGAAGGAGTCGAACCTACTCTGAATTTTCCTTTAAATGCATTCCCGGATTTTAAGCTCAGGGATGTAGAACTATGCCCGCCTGATTTTGGTGCCTTACAGTATGTAAACAGGCCTGTTTCACCCGCTTATTACAAATGTAAATTAAGCCCCTATTTCTTACAAATAGTTTAAATCCCTATTGCAATTTTTACTCAAATAATAATTATATTGCGATATTATTAATATTTCATCAATTCAATATGGAAAATCGCAGCCAAAATTTCGAACTTGACAATCTTGACATACAGATACTATCCATACTTATGGAGGATGCCACAATTCCATATACAGAAATTGCAAAAAAACTGATTGTATCCGGTGGAACGATACATGTGCGAATGAAGAAGATGCAGGACATGGAAATAATCAGTGGTTCGCATTTAATAATCAATCCACAGAAGATCGGATATGATATCTGCGCTTTCTTAGGAATTTACCTTGAAAAAGGCTCTCAGTATAAAGATGCAGTTGAAAGCCTCAGAAAAATCAAAGAGGTAGTTGAACTGCATTACACAACCGGTTCATACAGCATGTTTGCAAAAATCATCTGCAGAGATACCAATCATTTAAGACAAGTACTGAATGAAGATATACAGGGTGTTAAAGGCATACAACGTACCGAAACTTTAATCTCTCTGGAAGAAAGTATCAAAAGACAAATCACCCTGGAATGAAAAAGCCCCGAATAAATCCGGGGCCTTTTACTGGTATATAATTGGTTTGTTTATGCTTGTTTATATAAAACACTTTTAACCGCCTTCACTACCTTTTCAGGATTTGGAATGGCTTCTTTAATCAGTGTAGGTGCATATGGCAGGGGAACGTCTGCACAGGCAACACGAAGTACAGGTGCATCCAGATAATCAAATGCATCTTTCTGAACCTTAAATGCAACCTCAGTTGCAATTGAACCTAATGGCCATGCTTCTTCAACAAATACCATACGATTTGTTTTTCTTACTGAAGCGATCACAGTGGCATAATCAATCGGACGAATAGTACGAAGATCGATTACTTCTGCATTAATTCCTTCTTTTGTCAATTCCTCAACTGCAGGCATAACTGCTCTTGAAAGCATTTTACCAAAAGTAACGATGGTTACATCCGTACCCTCCTTAACAATATGGGCCTTACCAAGCGGAAGATAATATTCTTCTTCAGGAACTTCTCCCTTATCACCGTACATCACCTCTGATTCCATAAAAATTACAGGATTCGGATCAATGATTGCTTGCTTAAGCAAACCTTTTGCATCATAAGGATTTGATGGAACAACAACTTTTAATCCCGGGCAGTTTGCATACCAGTTATCAAAATTTTGTGAGTGCTGAGCACCCAGCTGACCTGCATTCCCTGTAGGACCACGGAAAACAATCGGACAAGAAAACTGGCCGCCACTCATACTCAGGATCTTTGCTGCTGCATTAATTACCTGATCAATAGCAACCAGAGAGAAATTGAAAGTCATGAATTCAACGATTGGATTCAGACCATTCATTGCTGCACCAACACCTATTCCGGCAAAACCCAATTCAGCAATCGGGGTATCTATAACCCTTTTTTCACCGAACTCATCAAGCATTCCCTGGCTCACCTTATATGCTCCATTATATTCAGCAACTTCCTCTCCCATTAAAAAGATCTTCTCGTTTTTACGCATTTCTTCATTTAATGCTTCACGAAGTGCCTCTCTGAACTGTATTTCTCTCATTTGTAAAATCAATTTTTGGAACGCAAATATAAGTTTAATGTTTGAAAATTAAACCTTTTAATAAAGCAAGCAATTCATACCCTCTTTGAAATATAAATATTTGGATTTTGAATTAATTTTGGCTGATTTTGATATAAATCATAAAGAGCATTAAACTTCAGGATATATTTAGTTAATAAATTATCCTGCCTGTTATTATTAATTACTTCGATCTGTTATCGTCGGCAAATTCCTTTAAATGAACAATAGGAACAGGAATCTGGGTTAGTAGTTTGCCTGAAAGGAATAGAGGGATCAAACAATTCTCCAATTTTCTCCTTCAGCCGGCTCAGAAACTCCTGCTTAAATTCTGCCAGATTCTCATCAACAAGAAGAAAATCTACTCCTCTTCCTGCTTTTTTTGAAAACAAAGTGCCCGCATCTAAATTCTTAACTGTGTACAAATGCGGCTCTACTGCATCAACACCTCTGCACTGCTCATATACATAGGTATAAAATAAAGTTTGCAGCAATGCCTTATTCTGATCTTTACCCTCTTCTGCAAATAAGCTTTCAAAATCCCTGAACTTCAGATTGTCCTTACCTGTTTTATAATCTACAATACGGATTTTCCCATTATGTAAATCAACCCGGTCGATAATTCCCATTAATCTGACCTGCTCTTCCTTTCCTTCAACCTCAATACTCAGCAAAGTAGTATATGCATCTTTTTCTTCCAGCTCACGAATTGTAAATGGTGCAATAGAAGCATCATGATCTAAGACCCTGATAGCATACTGCTCAATTACCTTTATTAAAATTTGCTGCAGGGCCGTTTGTTTATGAAGCTTATTTGCCGGATCGAGTTTCATCATTCCGGCCATCGCATTCATGCACATCTCCGGCAAAAGTTTAGCCCGCTCTTTGATCTCAGCCTCTCTAATCTCCATGCCAATAAAATCAGCATAAAATTGTTCCATTACATCGTGAACCATTGTACCCACCATATGCGGACCGATCTGATCAGGGAGGTCGTTTGGCTCTTTCAATCCAGCTATTTTACTGTAAAAGAACTTCAGCGGGCAACTGATATAATCTGTGAAGGCAGATGCAGAGATTCTTTTTTCATATTTTACCGTTGAGTTGCGCTTCAGATACTTATTCAACATGTCGAGTACAGCTCCCTTTTTCTCAACTACAATACTCTGCAAACCTGCATGTTCCACAGACTGATTCTGTTGCAAAACATAGCTGAACTTACAGGATGTTTCGAACTCAAGCTGCTTAAGAAATCTGCTTTCCTCACGAACACCCATCTCATCAGTAATACCATTATATACCAGTGTTACCTTTTTTGCATGATGCAGCAAGCGGTAAAAGAAATAGGCAAATATGGAGTTTTGATTTTCCAGAACCGGTAAGCCAAAAGCGCGTCTCACATTATCCGGAATAAAGGATGCCGTAATGCTGACTTTAGGAAGCACTCCCTCGTTCATCCCCAGCACAATGAGTTCATCAAAATCAAGACAGCGGCTCTCCAATAGCCCCATAACCTGCAACCCCGATAAAGGCTCTCCATCAAATGGGACTGATAATCCGGCAAGTGCACGTCTGATTGTTTTCATCACAAATCCCGCACTAAGCTTTTCGGCAGATTTGTCGTTCATCAGCTCTTCAAAACTGTCTGATAGTACATTCAGTGTTTTAACGGCTTCAGCAATCAGCAAACTTTCCAATTTACGTATCTCTGAAACCTGTTTAGAGATAATTAACAGCAAACTGCCTAGTTTTTTTATTGAATCAGTCGGATTTGCATATTTCGAAAAGGTCAGTTCAGACTTTTGTCCGCCTTTACTTAATTCCTCCAGAGTAAATCGTGTCTTCTTCTGTTCTATGATCTCTTTATGAATTGCAATCCTCTGTTCAGGCTCAATTCCAATCAGCGGATTGAATATATAGGTAAGTACGGGGGCAAAATCGATCATCGTCCCGTCGCCCGATGCAATCTGCTCCTGAATATCAAGCCATAGATCGCATAATCCAAACACAGCCGATTGCTCAAAGGGATAGCCCATGGTAATGTTCAGATCTTCATCATCAAGCGTTTGCAATACGGGTAATAACAAACCTTCATCTGCAAGAATGATAGCCCTTGAATCAGAATTTTCAGGTTTTAACCTCTCAGGCAAGAGAGAAGGAAGAATTTTTCCCTGAGTAATATTACCTAAAGTCTGCACAATTGTAAACTCCTTTTCAGGGTCGTTTATACGATTTTCCCTGATTTCAAATTGATTATGCAAACCAAGCGAATCAATGTTACGTCTGATGAAATGACCGGCTTCCTGAAGCGGATTCTCATAATAATGTTCATCCGCATCAAAATAGAACGAACATTTGCCATCATCCTGCCATTTCCTGAACAACACTTCCTCGGCTTTCGACAAGGCATTAAATCCTGCAAAGACAACATGACTGAACTTTTCAATGAAATGAGGATTACAGTTTACTCCCTCAGCCAGATTGCGGTACATTCTGGCGCTGCTCATCAGATTATTTTCAGCCAGCCTGGCATGAAAATTTTCATACAGAAGCGGCATTCTGTGCCACATCTCTATAAATTTCTTCTGAATCTCACTTTGCTTTTCGGGCGAAAAAGAACCCCAGAAGCTTTTCATGAATTCAAGCTGCTCTTCATCAAAGTTTGGAAACTGATGCTGCAACTCGGCTATACTACCTATAAGATTGAATACTTTACCGGGATCAGCCAGATAATAATCAATCTGTGAAAAATCAGAAACAATAATTTCTGCAAGAGGATAAAACACATCAGCACTAACGGTTTTTCTTCCGTCTTTAAGCAGCAGCTTATTATACTCAGACAGAAGTACAAAAAATTGTTTCAACTGAGAGGCAGTAGCCATAGATACCGACTCAGCAAAAAATTGCTGAATCGTAAAAAAATGCGGGCTCCATACCGGTTTACCGCTTATTTCAGCAAGATATTTTTTTAAAAAAAGCTGTGGCCTTTTATTATTGAATACAATGGCCACATGTTGTATATCGTTCCCAAACCGGTTCAAAAGATCTGATGCCAGGCGGTATAAAAATTTTCCTTCTGAATTGCTGTTCACCATGATCACACTTTTTGAAGTTTACGCCCCTCAGCATACCATAAATAAGCATCCACTTCTTTAAATTCATCCATTTTTAACAGATTATCACGATAAAGACTGATATCTACAATGTATTTACTGTTCTCGGCTCCGAACTTAAAGTCAAGCAATACCACCCGGTCTTCAAACACAAACAGCTTGTCGGGCCGCTTAACTATTCCCAACTCAATAATCATATCCTTTTCGCTGATCACAGATTTTGCAGTTTCAAACCATTTTTTAATCTCTTCCTGCTTCAGAATATCCTCCACATCCCTCCTGATTTCTTCCTTTTCACTTTCGCGAATAAATCCTTCCTGAATTTTTTCTGCAATCAGCTTATCCAGATCATTCTGCGATACCAGAAGCTCAAGAAGCTTATGCAGTACCACCCCTTTCCGTTGCTTTGAATTAAACCAGGAATCTTCATTGCGGCTGTTCCTCCTGAACCTTTCTGTAAGCCCCTCATTTACTGGATATGAAGGAATAATCAGATGCTTATGCTCAGCGGCAGTTTGCTTAATCTCTGGTAAAGAGAGTAAGCCAAAAGAAAAACTATTTTCCGCTTCATCAAAAACCAGATCAGCAGTCTGCTTTCCCTCAAACATTTGATGCAAAATAAAATGCAGCTCGTTTGGCGGACCGCTTTTACCATCCTTTTTCTTAACCGGAGTTTTAGGACAAATGAGACAGAGATAATCCTTTGCACGGGTTGTTGCAACATAAAGAGCATTCAGTTCGTCCATGTAGTTCAACAGCATTTCGTCAAAGAAATCACCAGCAAACACTGTTGAGGCCAGATTTTTATTATAATCAACAGGAAAAGAATTGAATTTTTCAAACCCGGCCTGATCTGCTCCAACCCATATCAGTTTTCTTTTACCTCCGGTAGAATATTCGTTAAGCTTCCAGTTAAGGAAAGGAACAATTACCGCCCCAAATTCCAGTCCCTTGGATTTATGAACCGTCATAAGCTGCACAGCATCCTGATTTTCTGAAGATGGAAGAGCTTTTGCCGAACCTTCAGTATCCCACCACTTCACAAATGCATCAATCCCGCGATCGCCAACTGATGAAAACACTGCTACCTGATCGCGAAAGGCCAGCAAATATGGAATATAACTTTCTGTGCTTCCGCCTCCAAGGTGATATATCTTAATCAGTTTCTCTGTCAGTTCATTGACCGGCAGATAGCGGAATGAATTAAATGACGTACATAATTCAGCTGGTAAAACTTCTGTAAAGGAAGAAAGAGGCATATTGGAGAAACTGATCCAGGTATCAGTTTCGAGAAGAATTTCTTCACTTTCAGGATTCAGTACCTGATACCATAACCGGGCACATTCGGCCTTATAAATTCCACTTTCGGGTTCATGGACTGACAGCAAACGAAAGGTACTGATCAATAGCTGAACAGCCGGATTATTGATAATCTTCAGTGCCTCTCCTGAAATAATCTGAAATGGTTTCCCTGCTGCCCTGCTTAATCTTTCCTGATTACTTTTTTCAAAAACACAATCCAGAATCTGCTGAGCCTCAGTATTCTTCCTGACCAGGATACCAATATCTTTCATAGATACCCCCAGCTCAAGCAGTTCAATCAGTTTTTCAACTGTATATAAAGCCGCGGGGCCATGCACTTCTTCCACATCAGCTTCCTCATCCTTCATGAAAAATTTAATTTCAATCTTTCCTCCGGCAGGCGTATCCTCTGTCATCTTCTGACAACTGCCTTCATAAGCTTTCCGGATCAGGCTGCTCTGCTCCTCCCGGAAAGGAAGAAGGTAATCGGGTGCGGTATCAGCAAAAATATCATTTAACTGATTCTGTAAAATCTCCGGCAGCGATTCGTATAAGAAATTATTGAACCTGATAATATTTGCAGAACTCCTGCGATTGAATTCCAGAGTTTCCTCATTAACATTTAAAGTGCTCAGATCCTGTTTAACCTTACTGTGAAGAATACGCCAGTCGCCGTTCCTCCAGCGATAAATAGATTGCTTCACATCGCCAACCACCAGATGATCTGCATATTTCTCTACAGAACTTTCAGCAATGGCATTCTGCAGGAGGGGCATAAAGTTCTCCCATTGAAGTGTACTTGTATCCTGAAACTCGTCAAAAAGAAAGTTTTTGAACTTGTTCCCTGTTCTTTCCCAGATGAATGATGGATTATGAGCATCCTTCCCGGTAACACCTTTCAATAAGCTCTGGGCGTCTGAAATGAGCAACAGCTTTTTATCTGAGCGATAATTAGTGAGCAGCTCTGACATGCCCTGCATCAGGCGCAAATATGGACTGTTCTTATTGATCGCGTTGTAGGTTTCAAACATTACTATACCTGAATTATAATAATCCAGGAGATCCCTCAATAATGGACTGATTCTGTTATACAATTGTATTAAGGCTGATGTATCTTTCAGCTTAGTGTTGGGCCACCGATCAAAATTATCTGCAAAATCTTCAAAAGACTTAATGATCAGGAGCTCACCTGTAATAATCTTATTTAATCTTGAAAGCGGGTTTTTCGACTTACCGTTCAGATCATCCGGTTCAATACCTGAAGCATCAAAGATCTTTTTAATCTCAGTTGCCCTCCTTGTAATTTCATCCCTGAATTTAGTCGTCTCTGCTTTGACCGTTTTATGCAGCCTGTTAAACTCCCCAGATTTTTCATCTGCCAATCCCTTCATTGCCTCATCAAAAGAGCTGTAACGTTCTTTAAATATTTCATCTGCCAGGTCAAGCAAAGCACGGTGATAGTTCCAGTCATTTCCATCACTGATCCTGTCAATTGCAAGATTCGTTACCCAGTTAAGCAATTCTTCATCATTCTCAAGATGAAGATTCAATGCCTCAACAAGATCTTCTTTAACCTTGTTATGATTCATTTCCAGCTTATATCCGCTGTCGAGATTCAGCTCAAATGCAAAACTCCTGATCAGCTGCTGTACAAAACGATCAATGGTACTGACAGAAAATCGGCTGTAATCATGGAGGATACTGCTGTATATTTCAGATGCTCTCTGACGAATATCCTTGTCGCTTAACTCAGGGTAAACAGCCTGAAGTACCCGGCCGAACTTTGATTTTTGATAGCCCGTCAATGCCAGCTCCTGAAGAGAACCAAGAATCCTATCCTTCATCTCGGCAGTTGCCTTATTGGTAAAGGTAACAGCAAGAATTTCGCGGTATTTACCCTTCCCGCTAAAGAGCAGAGTCAGGTATTGCGCCGTAAGTGCAAAGGTCTTACCTGAGCCGGCAGATGCACGAAGTAATTTAACTGCTTTTTGCTGAGACATGTTTATTCCGGTTAGGGCATCTTCAGATCGCCAAAGGGCATAATAAATGATCCCGAAGAATTACTAAAATATTGAATTTCCTCTCCAATCAAGCATCTGATTGCTTAATTTAAAGAGGAGCAAAAAAGCCGGCAAAATCAGAATTCTGCCGGCTGAAATATGATAAGAAGCAAGGCTTCTCTTATTGAATTATCCCATCTCCATTCTTAAATGCAGAATTTACCGTAACCGGAAGCTTGCCACTGGCCTTTATTTCGCCTGTAATAGTTCTGAATGTAGCGCTCTGTGCCTGTTCGGTATTCTGATAATTCATGATCAGTGTTTTAGCTGATTCTATTCCGGGTAATCCCGCAAGGGCATAAGGATTAGCGAAAATATTGAACAAACTATTCATTTTTGCCAGATCGGCGATGAACAGCTTTAAGCCCTTATTATAATCCAGCACAGGAGCCGGACGTCTGCGCAGGTCATGAATATTGACAATGATCTGCTCATAAGACTGCAATTCCCTCTTCACATTCTCAATCTCTGCATCAGAAATATCCTTCGGCAGAATATAATTCATTGAGTTACTGAACAAAGGTTTCAGGGATCTTTGAATAGCAGTGATTTCGGGCGACCCTAAGGTTAAAATTGCGGTCTTTTTGCTATAATCAATATTGCGGATCTGCGAATCGCTGTTCAGAACGGTTACTGCAGCATCGGCAAGCTGCTGATTCAGTACTCTGGCCTCAGGACGATTCAGATCTGAAACAATATTATATGGATTTACATACTGCCTTTTATCAAGACCTGACCAGTATTTTGCATAAAGCACTTTTCTGATACTGGAATTTAACTGCTCTCTACTTAATTCTTTCTTCCTAACTGCTTTTCTGACAAGTTTAACTGCTCTTTTAGAATTAGTTGATAATTCAATCACATCAAGTCCTGCGATAATTCCAAGCACATCACCCTCACCATTTGGATAAAACTTAGCTACCCCCTTCATCTCCATGGCATCAGAGAAGATCAGTCCTTTAAAACCCAGATCGTTTCTCAGCATTCCGGTCACGATAGGTTTTGACAATGTAGAAGGTAAATTCGGAGTCTTATCCAATGCCGGAATATTCATATGAGCTACCATAAATCCGGAAGCACCCGACTTTACTAATTCCTTAAAAGGATACAGTTCCAGCGAATCAAGACGTTCGCGGGTGAAAGGAAGCTGAGGAAGATCGTGATGAGAATCCACATCTGTATCACCATGTCCCGGAAAATGTTTAACACTAACCAGTACATTATTCTCCTGCAAACCTTTCATGTAGGCATTCACCTTATCTGCCACTTTAAACTTATTATCGCCAAATGAGCGGAAACCGATTACAGGATTTTTGGGGTTATTATTAATATCTGCAACAGGTGCAAAATTAACCTGCATACCAATCCGCTTAAAATCCAGGGCAATCTGCTTACCCATTTCAAAGATCAGATCATTATTCTGAATAGCCCCAAGTGTCAATTGGTAAGGATAGGAAATGGTACTGTCGAGACGCATGCCCAAACCCCATTCTGCATCCATCGCAATCAATAAAGGGACTTTAGATACAGACTGGTACCGGGATGTCAGTGCAGCCTGTCTTGCCGGTCCGCCCTGAAAGAAAACCAGTCCGCCAATTTTTTCCTTTGAAATAAGTGCTGCAATTGAATCTTCAAATGCCTTGCCCTTATCAGTATGTGCTCTGACCATGAAGATCTGGGCAATACGCTCGCGCTTGCTCAACTTATTAAAAACAGAATCGACCCAGGCATTCGGCTTATCGATCCCGTCAATAAAGGATCCCCGGTTCTGAGCAATACCCAACAAGGGGCTTATCATGCAGACAATAATGAAAATGTGTTTTAAATTTTTATACATGTGCAAAGCTGTTCAATATTTTGGGTACGAAATTATGATTAACAAAGAGAATTATAGCTATGAGGAATAATAAAAATGAAATACCAAGACTGAGTGTAATACTGAAGAGCCAAACCGAAAACCTGTCGCCGAGCCGCTTATCCAGATAATGAAAAAAGTAATAAATCAGCACTGCGCTGGTTATTGCATAGCTGATAAACAGAATTAGCCATAAAGTAATCATCTTTTAAAGATTGTACATTAATGAATACAGTACTGAAGCAAAGGTACCTCAAAAAAAGGAGTCTTTGGCACAGATTTCTTTTTGGCATCATATTTTGTACTGTAGGGTATATATTAAAAAAAAGGCTATGAAAAAGTTAATTATTGCAGCAGTGTGTATTTTATTTGCCGGAGCGGCAAATGCACAAAAGATTGGGATTAAAGGCGGTTTGAACCTTTCCAATATTATCAAAACAGGAGACAATAATTTCAGTACCGACTTTAAACCAGGTTTGAATGCCGGTTTGGTTCTGGAAATACCGATTGTGAAGACTTTCTCATTCGAACCTGAGCTAATGTTCTCGCAAAAAGGGTATAAAACTTCGGGTACAAGCCTGCTTGGCGGACCAAATGAGTACAGTGTAACTACAAACTTCATCGAGGTTCCGATTCTTGCCAAGTTCAATGCATCTGACAGATTCAGTATAGTACTTGGGCCTCAGGTTTCATTCCTGACTTCCACAACCGAAAAATTTACTGAAGGCTCTTCCAGCTACCAGAATACCATCAGGGAAGAAAATGACCGCCTAAAGAAAAGTCTGGCAGGTGGTGTAGCCGGATTTGGAATTGTGTTGAGCAAACAACTGGATTTCCATGCACGCTATGCTCTTGACTTCCAGAAGAACAATGAAGACGGAACGAGCGAAACACCGATCTATAAAAATCAGGTAGCGCAATTCGGACTCGCATTTAAATTTAACTAACCTGTGAAAAATAATAAGGAGCACTCAGATCGGGTGCTCCTTATTTTTAAAGTTAATCAGCCCTGCTCAACTGAAATCTCAGTGAACTGCCAACCTTTATCAGACTTGCTTAATTTCAGAAAAAACTTATAAGTACCCGTAATATCCATGGTACTGCCATTGATCATACCTATACCCTCCAGGTTAAAGTCAGAGGTAACCGTAGCCTCAGCCCCTTCAACCTTAAATGATTTATTAACTGCAGTACAAGCTTTAATTTCATAAACTCCCTGCGTAAATGCTCCGATAATAGCTGATTTATCCAGTGTACTCCCTGTTGGTTCATACATTTTACACTTATCAGAAAGGTATTCAGCCAGTTTCGCCTTGTCTTTTTTAACAGTTGCCACAGCAAAACTGTCAACCAATGCTGAAAGCTGAGCCTCATCTCCCTTTACAGGAGCTTGAGAATAAACTTCTGTAAAAGCAAAAACCGCAAGCAGGAAAATAACTATTCTCTTCATCTACGGATTATAAATTTTGGGTTATTTCAGAAGACATTGGTGTAACCGCAGAACGGAATCTTCTGATCAGCTTTCCATTTTCATCGATCAGGAATTTTTCAAAGTTCCATTTAATATCACCTGTAAAATCAGGATTCTCAGCAGTGGTAAGATATTTGAACAATGGATTGATATCATCGCCTTTTACACTGCTTTTTTCAGCCAATGGAAAGGTAACCCCAAAATTCTTCTGACAGAATTCTTTAATATTTAAATTCTCGCCCGGCTCCTGTCCGCCAAAGTTATTAGCAGGGAAGCCAATTACAATCAGCTTATCCTTGTATGCATCTGCAAGCTTCTGAAGATCCGCATATTGCTTTGTAAATCCGCATTTTGAGGCAGTATTCACTATAAGTATTTTTTTGCCTTTGTACTTTTTAAGATCAAGATTCTTTCCGTCAATATTATTCAGCTTATACGTATAAATTGATGGCGGAGCCGAAAAGAACAGGGTGAGTACCAGAATTAATGTTTTCATGTTATAAAATTAGTTTCTTACTGAATTATAAATGTGTGATAATTAAATCGATTTCAAATAAAAATATGAAAAAACCTGTAATAAATCCGGAGTTCAAGCTTGTTAATAACAATAACGGCTCAAATGATTTTTAATGCCATAATATAATTCTCAATTGAATGCTCCGGCATAATTTATAAACACATTTTTGTTAATTCAATCTCCAGTCTGTCGAAATTCTCTTCGTTTTTATCGACTGCAAATGCTTTTACTTTTCTGCATTCCTCTGCCGAGTTAAAAAGCATTTTAAAAACAAGCCTGGTTTGATTGTCATCTGTTTCCTCAAATGTTGCGAGCACCTGAAACAGAGGCATTGAATAACGTTTCCAGGCAATAAGCGAGGGTTTTTCGATTTTTATAAATTCGCATTCATTGGGATAATTCCCTTTGTCGGGTCCGTACATGATAAAAGAATAGCGATGCATCGCTATGTTAAACATTAAAAAACGGTCTTATAAGGAAATAACCATAGAGTTTGGAGTTAAAATCGCTTTTTGGAATATATTGGGAGAACCCGCTTGTGCTCATGTTCAATTATCCTGGTTGCCTGAGTTTATTTTGTTTTAACTAAGTCAATAAAGCGGGGATATATTGGCACGGGCGGGGACGCTCGCGCCAGCAGCGGCAGCAGCGATTTATGATGAAGTAGAATTAGGGTTATTTTTATCAAAAATTCGCCGGAAAGGCTCCAGATTATGGCCTATAAAATCCTCAGGAAACTTTTCCTCACCAGGCAATCCCACCGGTAGGTTTTCATCATTTGATGGCCAGTAACTGGTGCGGAAAATAAAATCCCAGACACTCAGCGTAATTCCATAGTTAAAACCATGAGGATGGCTTGGAGGGAGGTGTTTGGCATGATGCCAAAGGTGCATCTGCGGACCGTTAAAGAGATATTTCAATTTTCCGAGCGGGATATTCAGGTTAGCATGCCCCAACTGACCTGCAATTA
>NZ_JARKMZ010000005.1:14463-160128 GCF_029360775.1 Daejeonella sp. H1SJ63
ATATACTCAAGCGTGCGGTAGATGATGTTTTCCATCCAATGGTAGCGAAGTAAAGCAGCAAAACCCATTTCTTTGGTACTATGATGCACTTTATGAAATTCCCACATCCAGTTAACATGGTGGTACATGCGGTGAATATTCCACTGCATAAAATCGCGTAAAACAAAGATAATGAGCAATTGCACCCATCCCGGCAGGTTCCCGACCTGAATGGCAACCAGATTATTTATGCCAAATAAGCTCAGAAAATCGCTAAAAGCCTGCACGGCTACCATCGAAAGAGCGTTGTAAACCAGGAGGGAAAAGAGAAAGTAATTCCAGAACAGGTAAAAGATATCGAGCCAGAAATGATCACGAATGAGGACCTGATTTTTGCGCCATGGAAAGGCAATTTCTGCCAGATAAATAAGTACTGAGGCAGCAATCAGCCAGTAAAAATAGTTATGCCAGCCCGGGTTCAGAATTTCATTTATAAAGTAATTCGCATAGCCTGTATAGCCATCCATTATTACTTTGACATACTTTTCCACGCTGCAAAGATTGAAATTTTGTTTGGAAATTATGGCCTGACTGAGATTTGGTGCTGAACATTTCTTAATCGGCACGAGCGGGGCCAGCAGCGAAAAATCATTTCTTTACTGCAATAATTATTCCTGTTGCCCAATGTTGTTTTGTTACAACTAAATCACTTCTGTTCTCCAAATATTTCACAAAATTGATGGCTTTTTCTTGATGTCCTTCTGGCCAATTTGGTTGTGGGAGCATATCATCAACAATATAAAAGCCACCCTTGCTTATCATCTCCAAAACTTCGTCTAAAAGAAGATATTTGCCATGCCAAGTGTCTGCAAAAATGTAATCAAATTTTTGTCCTTTGTTAGATTTAATCCATTCCTCTCCATCTGATTGAACTAAATCTAATCGCTTGTCTTGTCCAAGAAATGTTCTAGCAATCTGTAAAAGGGTTTCATCATTATCTAATGATATGATAGTTGAATCATTATCCATTCCATCAAGTATCCAAGATGTTGAAAGTCCAGTTCCTGTCCCAAGTTCAAGGAATTTGCCTGCTGGTTTTGAAGTTGCAAGTGTTCGCAACAAGGAGCACGTTAAAATATCGGAGGGCATTGTAAAGCCATTTTCCTTTGTTGCATTGTCGATGTCAAAATAGGAGTCAGGTACTGGTTGATAAATTCCGTCTGTCATTGTTTATTTATTTCGTCTGATAATTTGAACGTTTCTTTTCTTGCGGTTGCCATCAACGGTTTGGCGCTTGGCGCAGTGGCGGATTTCGGAGCACAAAACTGTCAATAAACTACAAAAGTTGATGCAAAGTAGAATGTTCAATTAACCACTTCACCCGCCATTGAGCCAAACGCCTGTTATGTACAGTAGCTTTTATTCTTGTCCTTTTGATGTAGAGTTTTTAATAATTTCTATAATCCTATTTGGTGAGTCACTTTCTCCGTCTTGGTTCAAATAGCCCGTTTGCTGGTTTGAAAAAATAGTATGAGTTGCCTCAAGTAATACAGCATTTTTTGTCTGAGTATCTGTTCCTGCTGCTTTTGAAAATGTCTCGAAAGTATTTAGTGCATTTTGCCTATGCTTATTCAATATTGAATTATGTTTGTGTGCTTTGTAATTTCTTGTACAGATCGCAAGTGCATAAAACATAACTGTCAATATAACTATTTTGGTTATTGTAAAATGAATTAAAAAGTGTGTCCCCTCGTCTGATGGTTTTATAAAAAGAAGCCCGATTCCGACTAATGTTATTGCAACAAGAACCCAAATTGTCCATTTGAGCCAATTTTCTGAAAGTTTCTTATGTTCACTTGCTTCTTCTTTAAAAATCATGTTGTGTTGGGCTACTCCAACTTCGACAGCAGCTTGTCTTGCTTTGTCAAGAACATCTTTTATTTCTGTTAAATATTTCTCCGATTCTTTCCTGGTTTTCTCTTTTTCTTTCTCCAATTCCGCTAATGCGTCATTGAGTTTAGTACGTTCTAATGAAAGGTCGTTTGAATTTAATAAACCTGTTGTCAATATTGGAATTGCTGTAGAGTAATATGATTCATATTGGTTTTCAAGTTGTGCTATTAAGCTATTTCTTTGATTTACTGGGTTATTTGTTGCAGGATTGAAAGATTTTATTTGGTCAAAGACACTTATTGCATGGTCAAGTTGGCCGTTAAAACCATTTAAAATGTTGTATGGCACATCTAAAAGTTCAACAGTGTTCACTCTCTTGAATAGTTCAATAATTATGACGAATAATCCTTCTGCACTTTTAAAACTTAGCTGTTGCCCAAGTTGTGGCTCTCTCGTCAGTTGGTCAATTGGTATAGTTAAAAACTGTTGAAGTTTGTTTTTTAACTGCTCTACAAGTTGTTTTTGTTGTTCTATTGTTGCCATGTTGTCTTTTTAGCTATTGTACATAACATATCGATTGCTGCAATCCTTTCCGTATTTAAACGAATCTACCCGTTTAATCACAGATTATCAACATCTTAACTATTTTGCACTCAATCCTGCTGTCGTAAAAAAGCCCCGCCATTTCCGGCAGGGCTTCAAATCTCAAAAGAACAAAAGGCTCTTTTCGTATCGCCAATTCGTAATTTTTAATTTTTAATTCGTAATTGACATTAACTACATCCTCCCTGAGTACCGCAGTTCAGACATTTGTAACAAGTACCTGATCTTACCATAATATGCCCGCAATTACCGCATGCCGGAGCATCAGACTGACCGCCACCTGAGATATCCAGAACAGGCTTCAGCTTCAGACTTGAGGTAGTGGTTGAAACAGTAACAGAAGCTTCAACGAATGTATTTGTTGTATCTGTATTCACATCATCGTCAGACATCTGAGGATTACCCAGAATAGCTTTCTGCTCAGTCATGACATGAACCAGATCAGTACGGTTCAGGTATTCATAGCCCAGCATTCTGAAGATATAGTCGATGATAGAAGTCGCGCTCTTGATATTATCATGTCCGCTAACCATACCTGATGGTTCAAAACGGGTGAAAGTAAATTTATCAACAAACTCTTCCAATGGCACACCGTACTGTAAACCTACTGAAACAGCAATTGCGAAACAGTTCATCAGTGAGCGGAAGGTTGCGCCTTCTTTGTGCATATCCACGAAGATTTCTCCCAATGTTCCGTCTTCATACTCTCCGGTACGAACGAATAAGGTTTGTCCGCCAACTGCAGCTTTCTGAGTAAAACCGCCACGCTTACCAGGCAGGTTTTTACGCTCCACAACAGAAGATAACTGACGCTTGAACTTGGTATCGGTTGAACGCTCAAGAATTGCTCTTGCGGCTTCCAGTACCTGATCAGCGGTAAGATCGCTCAGTTTAACATTTGCAGCCTGGCCAAGCACCTCTTCTACAGTATCAAGCTTATCTTCCTTGCTGTCTGATGATTTAGTAGAAAGCGGCTGAGATAATTTACAACCATCACGATAAAGTGCATTTGCCTTCAGCGCCAGTTTCCATGATAATTCATAACAATCTTTAATCTCATCAACCGTTGCCTCATTTGGCAGGTTGATGGTTTTTGAGATTGCACCTGAAAGGAATGGCTGTGCAGCTGCCATCATTTTGATGTGGCCGTGTGCATGGATATAACGCTCTCCTTTCTGACCGCATTTGTTAGCGCAATCGAAGATCGGTAAATGCTCTTCCTTCAGGTAAGGAGCACCCTCTACAGTCATAGTACCACAGATATATTCATTAGCTTCAGCAATTTGCTGGCGACTAAACCCAATAGCGCGAAGCAAATTGAAATCCGGTGAAGAATACTGCTCAGACTTGAACCCTAAACGGTTTAAGCACTCTTCGCCAAGGCTCCACTGATTGAATACGAAACCAATTTCGAAGGCTGCAAGCAGCGATTTATCGATTTTCTCCAGTTCATCCTGAGTAAATCCTTTAGCTGCAAGGCTGTCGAAGTTAATATGTGGCGCACCCTGTAAAGTTGCAGCTCCTTTTGCATAGTTAACAATCGCTTCAATCTCATGCTCTTTGTAGCCCTGATTACGCAATGCAGCAGGAACACCCTGATTGATGATCTTAAAATAACCACCACCTGATAATTTCTTGAATTTAACCAGTGCAAAATCAGGCTCGATACCGGTTGTATCGCAATCCATAACCAAGCCGATTGTTCCGGTTGGAGCAATCACTGTAGTTTGAGCATTACGGTATCCATGTTTCTCACCCAGTTCAACGGCCTTATCCCATGCATTGCATGCCGCTGACAATAAATAATCAGGACAGTATTTAGGGTCAATTCCGCGAGGTGCTATTTCAAGTCCCTCATAAGAATCATTATTATAAGCAGCATAACGGTGATTACGCATTACACGCATCATATGCTTCTTATTTTCATTGTATTTCTTGAAAGTACCCAGCTCTTTTGCCATTTCAGCAGAAGTAGCATAAGCAGTACCGGTCATAATCGCTGTAATCGCACCACCAATTGCACGGGCTTTATCGCTGTCGTAAGGAATACCTGCAACCATCAGCATAGAACCAAGGTTGGCATACCCTAAACCAAGAGTACGGTAATCATAAGATAATTGTGCCACCTCTTTAGATGGAAACTGTGCCATTAACACAGAGATCTCAAGTACTACTGTCCATACACGGCATGCATGCTCAAAGCCTTTTACATCAAATACAAGAGTATCGGCATCGAAGAAATGAGCCAGATTGATTGAAGCCAGGTTACAGGCAGTATTATCAAGGAACATATACTCTGAACATGGGTTCGAAGCGTTTATACGTCCGCCTTCAGGGCAGGTATGCCATTCGTTGATGGTAGTATCATACTGAATACCCGGATCGGCACAAGCCCATGCGGCAAAAGCAATATCCTGCCATAATTTCTCGGCAGAAATAGATTTTACCGGCTGACCACTGATTCGTCCAATCAGATCCCAGTTTCCACCTTCCTCAAGAGCTTTGAAGAATGTGTTTGGTACACGAACAGAGTTATTTGAATTCTGCCCTGAAACCGTACGGTAAGCTTCGCCTTCATAATCGGAAGAATATCCTGCCGCAATCAATGCTGCTACTTTTTTCTCTTCTTCAACTTTCCAGTTCACAAAGCCTTCAATCTCCGGATGATCAAGATCCAGACATACCATTTTAGCCGCACGGCGGGTTGTACCGCCTGATTTGATTGCTCCGGCAGCACGGTCGCCAATCTTCAGGAATGACATCAGGCCCGATGAATAACCGCCGCCTGATAATTTTTCACTTTCTCCGCGGATAGCTGAGAAGTTAGTTCCAACTCCTGAACCGTATTTAAAGATTCTTGCCTCTCTAACCCAAAGGTCCATGATACCGCCATCATTTACCAGATCATCATTTACAGAAAGGATGAAGCAGGCATGAGGCTGAGGGCGCTCGTATGCTGAGGTTGATTTCTCCAGTTTATCTGTATCCGGATTTACGAAGTAGTGACCCTGAGGCTTACCTGTAATGCCGTAAGAACTGTGTAATCCGGTATTGAACCATTGCGGTGAGTTAGGTGCAGCCAACTGTCCTACAATGGTATAAACCAGCTCATCATAGAAAATATCAGCATCTTCCTTGCTTTTGAAATAATTATAACGTTCTCCCCAAACTTTCCAGCAATTAGCCATACGGTGGGCAACCTGCTTAATGCTGTTTTCAGATGATGTTGTTCCGTCGGGCTGTGGTACTCCTGCCTTACGAAAATATTTCTGCGCAAGAATATCAGTAGCAACCTGACTCCAGCTTTCGGGCACTTCTACATTCTTCATTTCGAATACCGCATCACCTGCGGGATTACGTATCACCGAGGTACGCTTTTCATACTTGAAGAGATCGTACACATTTACACCCTCTTTGGTGAAATATCTTTGGAATCCGAGACCTTTTCCGGTTCCTTTTGCTGCTGTGTTTGTAGAAGCTTTGCCCATATTGAAAAATTTAACGTTGTAATTGAGTCAGTTACCCTAAAAAAAATGTTTGGGGGTTTTTAATCAAATCTATCAGTTGAGGACATTTTTATAGAATGTGAGTTTTCCACAGCTTGTTAGTGTATCATAGCCTCAGCACTTAAATAGGCATTAATGCCATGGATTAAAGCGAGTTAGCTATGTGGAAAACTCAAAAAAAGACCATTTTTATACTATTTTTATTACACCTGAATACACACAGAAAAGCCGGCTTTTTTTGCCGGCTTTTCACAGAATATTATAAGATCTTCCAGGCATCAAAAATGCACGAAAAGTATTTCAAAGTTATTCAACTATAGTAACCTTGATCATATTGGTTTTACCTTTTTTCTCAATCGGAATTGCTGCAGTATTGATGACCACATTACCAGGCTCAACAAGCTTCTCGGCTTTCAGTATCTGATTCACATCACGGAAAGTTTTGTCGGTACTCTCAAATTTATCGTAGAAGAACCCGCGTACTCCCCATAAAAGACTTAAGGTATTTAAAAGCTTACGATTACTTGTAAAAATAAAAGTAGCCGCTTTTGGACGATAGCTTGAAATTTCAAATGCCGTATATCCCGAAGAAGTCATTGAAATAATTCCTACAGCATTCGTTTTTTCTGCCAGGAATACTGCTGATCCGCAAACCGCATCTCCCATATATGTAGCAGAATTCTCATTCAGGTCTTTATGAGCATTGAAAGGATAATCGTTCTCTTCAACGTTCCTTACAATCTTATTCATAGTTTCAATAACAATCAGTGGATATTCTCCGACTGAGGTCTCGCCACTCAGCATCACAGCATCCGCTCCGTCAAGCACCGAATTGGCCACATCATTCACCTCAGCACGCGTAGGGCGCGGGGAAGTGATCATGCTTTCAAGCATCTGAGTAGCAACAATTACAGGTTTTGAGGCAGCACGGCATTTTCTGGCAATCATTTTCTGAAGCAAAGGAACCTGCTCCATAGGCATTTCAACCCCCAGGTCTCCACGGGCAACCATCACACCATCTGTTGCTTCAATAATCTCATTGATATTATCAATTGCCTCCGGCTTCTCGATTTTGGCAATAACCCTTGCCGATTTATCGCTTCTGGCAATAATCCTCTTCAGTTCTATGATATCATCAGCCGATCTTACAAATGATAAACCTATCCATTCCACATCATTTTTCAGGGCAAACTCCAGATTGGTAAGATCTTCTTCTGTTAAACTCGGAATAGACACCTTGGTATTGGGCAGATTTACTCCTTTACGTGATGTAAGAACTCCGCCATAAAGTACTTCGCATTGAACAGTATCTTTATTATTGGTACTTAATACACGCATCTGGATCTTACCATCATCCAGAAGGATGATTTCTCCGGAACGCACATCGCTTGGGAAACTCTGATAGGTTATATAGATCTGCTTCTCATCACCAACAAGTTCTTTAGTGGTGATTTCGATTTTGTGTCCGCTGGCAAGGTTAACTCCGCCATCTTTCACCAGCCCGATACGAATCTTCGGACCCTGAAGATCCGCCAGAATACCTACGTTGGTTTTATACTTCTTATTTATATCACGAATAATATCAATGACTTTTTGATGGTCTGCATGATCTCCGTGTGAAAAATTGAGCCTGCAAACATCAACACCGGCCTTGATCATGTTCAACAAGACTTCTTTCTTTGAAGAGGCCGGGCCTAATGTGGCAACAATTTTAGTTCTGTTGTGAACCGTTTTCATCTGCTTTCGTTTATTTAGATTGATTCCTGTCCTCATACGTGTACTTTATACACCATGTAGACAGGGCTAAAATATGAGATTTTCTTTGGATTTCAATTTTTTAGGATCTACTTCGGCTGCTACCAGCACTTCCGGAATCCTGTTTATACCATTAATAAGCTGCCTGAGGTCTTCATCATCAATATAATTCCTGATTAATAAAAAGAAATCCACTTTTTTCATTTCAGGTATTAAAAAACCCTCGGAGCCTTTATTTGCGAGAATATACAACTCCGTTTCAGATTCAGGAGGCAGATAAACATATCTGCTGAAATAGAAAGGATCCCCGGTTGTATCAAAGGGCAATTCGAGATCTGCTATCTTGCAAAAATCAGTCCCCAGCTGCCTGTTAAGCTTAAAACAGAACATATAATCTTTAAGCTGCGTAGTTATGGCAACCAGCACAAAGTCAAGATCAAGTTCAAATTTTAATGTAGTTTTATTCAATTTCTATCTCCTGTACAAAATTACAAAAGTAATATGCTTTAAGCCCCAAATTGTTGGATATTAAATTGCGAAAAACAAAAAGGTTTGAAAATTGATAGAATTTATTTTTCTTTGCACAGAATTATTTAACAATTAAATTAAAAAACCATGTCTGATATCGCTTCAAGAGTTAAAGCAATTATCGTTGAAAAATTAGGTGTTGACGAAAGTGAAGTTACACCAGAGGCATCTTTCACCAATGATCTTGGTGCCGATTCATTAGACACCGTGGAATTAATCATGGAGTTTGAGAAGGAGTTCAACGTGGCTATCCCTGATGACCAGGCTGAAACTATCGGTACTGTAGGTCAAGCTATCGCTTATTTAGAAAAGAACGTAAAGTAATTTACGATATCCTCATCATAAATGGAGCTTAAAAGAGTTGTTGTTACAGGATTAGGTGCGCTTACTCCAATCGGTAATACTCTTCCGGAATTCTGGAATAGTTTAATCAATGGGGTAAGCGGCGCCGCTCCTATAACTCATTACGATACTGAAAAATTCCGTACAAAATTCGCGTGCGAAGTTAAAAACTTCAATCCTGAAGAATTTATGGACAAAAAAGAGGTACGTAAACTTGATCCTTTTGTTCATTATGCAATTGTTGCATCTGATGAGGCTATTAAAGACGCAGGTTTAGACTTCCCTAATCTGGATACAAACCGTATTGGTGTAATCTGGGGTTCGGGAATCGGAGGTTTAAAAACTTTTACCGATGAAGTTGTAAACTTTGCCAATGGAGACGGAACGCCCCGTTTCAATCCATTCTTCATTCCAAAAATGATTCTGGACATCGCTCCGGGTCATATTTCAATCCGGCATGGTTTGCGCGGCCCGAATTTTTCGACTGTTTCTGCATGTGCTTCTTCAACCAATGCACTGATCGATGCATTCAACTATCTCCGCTTGGGGATGGCTGATGTAATTGTTTCAGGAGGTTCTGAGGCTATTATTAATGAGGCAGGTATGGGTGGCTTTAATGCGATGCATGCACTTTCGACCAGAAATGACGATCCTGCTACTGCGTCACGCCCATTCGACAAAGACCGTGATGGTTTTGTGGCAGGCGAAGGTGCAGGAAGTATCATTCTTGAAGAGCTTGAGCATGCAAAAGCACGCGGAGCAAAGATCTATGCTGAAATAGTTGGTGGCGGCATGAGTGCTGATGCAAATCATATCACTGCACCACATCCTGAAGGACTTGGAGCTAAACTGGTTATGACCAATGCGATGAGAGATGCGGGTTTAAAGCCTTCGGATATTGATTATATCAACGTTCATGGTACCTCTACTCCTCTTGGGGATATCAGCGAAGTAAAGGCTATTCTTCACCTTTTCCAGGAAGATGCATTCAAACTGAATATCAGTTCTACAAAATCTATGACCGGTCATCTTCTGGGTGCTGCCGGAGCTGTAGAAGCAATTGCTGCAATTCTTGCCGTTAAGAATGACATTATTCCTCCAACAATAAACCATTTCACTGATGATCCGGGTTTTGATCCAAGATTAAATTTTACATTTAACAAGGCTCAGAAACGTACGGTAAATGCTGCATTAAGTAATACATTTGGTTTTGGCGGACATAATGCTTCTGTTATCTTCAAAAAATATCAGGCCTGAGCTTATTAGCTGCAAATTTTCCCTTTCCGGATACATTAAACCTGTATATTAGTTTCTATTCACTTGAGTAACAGTAATTAATGCCGTTTTTCAGAATCTATAAGCTTTATTTTTCGCCTAACCGCAAGTATATCAGATCTCTGGAGAACCTCTTAGGTTTTGTTCCGGGCAATATCAGGCTCTACCGCATGGCATTCAGACACCGCTCTGTTGCTGTTCCGATAAAGAACGGAGCCAAAAACAGTAATGAAAGGCTTGAATTTCTTGGTGATGCTATTTTGGGATCCGTTGTAGCTGAGCTGCTTTTTAAAATGTATCCCTATAAGGATGAAGGCTTTCTGACTGAGATGCGCTCAAAAATTGTAAGCCGATCCAACCTGAATCAACTGGCAAAAAAACTGGGCATTGATGAGCACATTGAGTTTGATAATAAACTGCTGAACCATAACAGCAAGCAGGGTTCACTTCTGGGAGATACTTTTGAAGCTATGATCGGAGCTGTTTATATGGATAAGGATTATAATTTTACCCGAAATTTTCTTCTTAACCGTATCATCAAACCACATATTGATATCCATACGCTTGAGCTTACCGAAACTAATTTCAAGAGCAAGCTAATTGAATGGTGCCAGCGTCACGGAAAAGATATTACCTTTGAAATAATTCCAAACGAAGAGGGCGAAAACTCTAAACTATTCACGATCCAGGTGAATGTAGATGGCGAAAGTTGTGCTATCGGAAGAGATTATAATAAAAAGAATGCTGAAAAACTGGCAGCTGAAAAAGCCTGCGAGTTCTTAAAGATTTAAAAATGGAAAACAGCGCAGCAAAATCTTATCAGAAAAACCTGCTGACAGCCATTTTCATTCTAATCCCTCTTGCTTATTTCCTCCGTCTGAACTCCTATCAGCTGATCTTTGAGGAACCAAGAAGAGCTTTGGTAGCACTTGAAATGCTTTTGGCCGACAATTGGATAGTTCCCACGACGAACGGCGAACTTTATTACAACAAACCACCATTTTATAACTGGATACTGATCGGTTTCGTTGCAATTCTTGGTAAGGCTGAATGGGTTATCAGACTGCCTTCCATATTATCGCTTTTTGCAACTGCATTTATACATTACCGGATCAGTAAAAACTATATCGGCAAACAGGCTGCATTGTTTTCTGCTCTGTTTTACCTGACAAGTGCAGATATCCTGTTCTATTTTTCATTGCTGGGAGAGATTGATCTGTTCTATGCTCTGATTGTTCACCTTCAGGCAATCCTGATCTTTCATTTCTATCAGCAGAAAAAATGGCATTCATTGTTCATTTATTCTTACCTGCTGACCGCCGCCGGGGTACTCACCAAAGGTATACCGTCACTTTTTTTTCAGGCAATTACACTTTTAGTCATATTTACCCTGAATAAAGACTTCAAAAGGCTATTCTCTTTCTGGCATTTTGCAGGGATACTGCTGCTGATCGCCGGTGGAGGAGGATATTTTTACCTGTATTCAGGATACCATGATGCCGGGCCCTATCTTGCACGTTTGTTTACCGAAACATTTTCAAGAACCGGAATGGAATCAAGCCTGATGGATAACCTGAGGCATTTTCTGAATTTTCCGGTTCAGCTCATCAAAATTTCAGCACCCTGGTTCCTGTTGTTTTTACTGACAATAAATACAAACTGGAAAAGCATTTTAAACGAAAATCCATTCCTCAAATTTAGTCTCTGGTTCTGCCTGGCTAACGGTTTACTCTACTTCCTGTCGCCGGGAACAAGAGAACGTTATCTGTACATGTTTTTTCCGTTCATCTACTCTCTGCTAGCCTTCGCAGTTCATGAAAAAACTCCGGCAGGCAATAAAAAATGGATAAAGTATTTTTATCTGTTTATCGGAATCACTGTAAGTGCAGGATTAGCTGGAATAGCCGTTTTCGGAATAATCAGACAGGATTCATGGGTATACATCATACTATGCCTCACACCGGGACTATGTGTTGCGGCAGGATTATACTTCAGTAAACTGAAATCCAATGCAGACTGGATACTGGCAGCAGTTATGTTCATTCTGATAGCGCGAACAGGATTTGACATGATCATACTCCCAACAAAAAAAGAGCACGATCCCTATAAAGCTGATGCCATGAAAATGTCTGAGATTATTGGTAAAGAAGATATTTACCTTAGTGGTATACCTGAACATAAAGTGGATGATGTAAAATTTGCAGGCATGTATTTTACCAGATATGAAAGGGAGGAACCAACTTATATGGCCTTTCAAACTTCGTTTTACTTGTCGAGATTTACCGGAAAGATAGTAAAGTATACCCGGGACGAAAACGAAAAAGGTTTTTATATCAGGCTTGATGATAGTAAAGATCAGACAGAAAATAAATTTACCAAGCCTGATTCGATCCGGATATATTACCGTTTCAACAACCGCCTCAACAAGCAGGATCAATGGTATATTCTATATAAATACATCAGATAATGCCCGGGGCAATAAAAAAAATAGCTGCAGTCTTTTTTCTTTGTTGGAGCTTTTTTGTGTTTATAACTGCCATGATCCTGGTATTACCATTTATTCTGATACTTTCTGTACTGTTAAAGGGTAAAAAAGCACAGGATTCAATCTTCTTCTTTTTGAAAGTCTGGGCCCGGATATTTTCCATACTCTGTTTTTACCCGGTGCGTACTGTAAGCAGAAATAAAACCGATAAAGCATATATCTATGTATGCAATCATAACTCTTATCTGGATGCTATTGCGGTGGTTATAGCCATTGCAGGTTCTTTTAAACCACTTGGAAAGATAGAAATGGTTAAGACTCCTATCTTCGGACTGATCTACAAAAGAGTTGTGGTTCTGATTGACCGTAAAAGTAAAGAGAGCCGTGCACGTTGTGTGGAAGAACTCAAAACTGATCTGGCAGAAGGGCAATCCATTCTGATATTTCCTGAAGGAACGATGAACCGTACGAATGAAGTATTGACTGATTTTTACGATGGCGCATTCCGGATGGCAATTGAAACACAAACTGATATTGTTCCGATGGTAATATTGAATGCACGGAAACTGTTTCCCAGATCAAACCCGCTGGCCATTAAGCCAGGTCTGATCACCTGCGTTTTTAGCGAACCGGTGCAGGTACAGGGACTACAGGCAGATGATCTTGAAGCTTTGAAAATCCGGGTCAGGACAAAGATGGAAGAGATGATTAATAAAGGCTGATCTAATATTTCAGGTTCTTTTCTGAAAGGTCGGGAGCTTTAGGTAACGGAGGCAAACCCAAAATAGCTTTAGGACGGCCTTCCTGATTGAAACTCTGAGCCGATAATTTTATATATCTGATCAGTGAATATTCATCCCAATACTGAAATTGCTGATAATCAGGACGATATAAAATCATAAAATTCTTCAGATCTTCAGCTGCAAGTCCGCTTATTCGTTCCACAAAACCAGCATTAAAACGGCGGTCAATCTCAGTTTGCTGTAGTTCTCTGTTATAAAAAGAATTAAAACGGCGAGCTTGTGCAGGCGTTTTTCCAATCAGTTCATAAATTGCTGTCAGCGGCATAAAAATGTAGGAAAGCAATGGGGGTTTCCCGGCAAAATACGAACCCTTTTTCCTGTACTGATCTCGGACTTCCTGCAATTCCTGCTTTTTTGTCTGAGCCTCAATCCTGACTTCTTCCAGACGGATTACAGGTTGCAAGCGGATTACCAGATCTGAAAGATTGTATAAAATCACTGCCTGATCTGTATACCCTTCTTTCATGAAGCGTAGAGTATCACCTTTTGAAGCCTGAATATTGAATAAACCAAAGTCATTGGTCTGGGTTTTAAGATCTGCCTTTCTGTTGAGAACTGTTACACCCGAAATCTTTAGCGCACCCTTACTTTCTATAACCAGCCCTCTGACTAAGCTTTCCTGAGCATGGGCAGAAAAACTGCAGAATAGCAGCATCTGAAGGGCAAGGCAAAAAAAAGATAAACCTGGTTTCATCTGAGCATTTCTGTAGAATCAAAATTAACAAAAGCAGGCAATGGTTTATCTTAAATTATGTTAAAAGCCTTATTAATCAGGTTTCCAATTAAATCTTATCTTTACAAAATGATAAAATCCATGACCGGTTATGGCTTGGCTGCCAATGATTATGCCCGTGCAAAGTACACGGTAGAGATCAAATCTCTGAACAGCAAGTTTCTGGAGCTTTCTCTGAAAATCCCTAAATCATTTTCAGACAAGGAATTCCTGTTAAGGAATGAATGTACCAAACAGATTGAAAGAGGGAAGGTTAGCATCAGCATTAATATTGAATATGCTGAATCCACACAGAAGACATCTGTAATCAATCAGGATTTGCTGAAACATTATTTTGAACAGCTGAAAGCATCTGCCGATTCATTGGGTGATTCAGGAAGCAATCTGTTGCAGATGGCCCTGAACTTCCCTGAAGTTGTTCAGTATGCCGCAGACGAAGCCAGTGAGGATGAATGGAAAGCACTTCACTCGACCTTTGAACAGGCTTTAACAAACTTCCAGAACTTTCGCCGGGATGAGGGAACAGTACTTAAGCAGGACCTGATCCTGCGTATCAGCAATATACTGGAAGGCATGAGGCTTGTTTCTGAGCAGGAACCGTTGCGCATTCCGTCTATTAAAGATCGTCTGAATCAGTTTCTGGAAGATGCCGTCGGCAAAGAGAATATTGACCACAACCGCTTTGAGCAGGAGCTGATCTATTTTATCGACAAACTGGACATCACCGAGGAGAAAATCCGTTTGAAAAGTCATTGCGACTACTTCATAGCAGCACTTAACGATAAAGATGCAAACGGTAAAAAATTAGGCTTTATCTCTCAGGAAATCGGGCGCGAGATTAATACCATGGGTTCAAAAGCCAACGATGCCAAAATGCAGCAGATTGTTGTTGGCATGAAAGAAGAACTCGAAAAAATAAAGGAACAATTATTAAACGTATTATAAATCTCTAATTTACAATAACTTATAAAAAAAAATTAGCAATAAATCAAATTTTTAATTCTTAATTTTTAATTCTCAATTGAAAGGTAAACTCATCATATTTTCAGCACCTTCAGGAGCAGGCAAGACTACCATTGTACACCATCTGCTGAAGACTTTCCCTAACCTGTCATTCTCTATTTCAGCTACTACCCGTGAACAGCGCGGCGAAGAGGTGCATGGACAGGACTACTACTTCATCAGTCAGGAAAGCTTTCTGCATAAAATTGCCCAGAAGGAATTTGTTGAGTTTGAAGAGGTATATAACGGCACATTTTACGGCACACTGCGTTCTGAAATTGAGCGTATCTGGGCTCAGGGTAAACATGTAATATTTGATATCGATGTGGAGGGTGGCCTGCACCTGAAAAGAAAATACGGAGAGCAGGCTCTGGCAATTTTTGTTCAGCCCCCATCACTCGAAGTGCTGATTGAAAGGCTGACCGGAAGAGGGACTGATTTACCCGAAAAACTTGCCGAGAGAATCAGAAAGGCAGATAAAGAATTGAAATATGCCGATAAGTTCGATGTTATCCTGAAAAATTTTGAACTGGAAACCGCCTGTAAGGAAGCAGAGCAGTTAGTCTCTGATTTTCTGTCAAAAACTGATATTCTGTTGTAAATTCCGGCAACCAAATATGAAAGTAGGATTATTTTTCGGCTCATTTAACCCAATTCATACTGGTCATATGATCATTGCCAACTATATGGCAAATCATACCGATCTGCAGCAGGTTTGGCTGGTGGTATCTCCGCATAACCCACTGAAAGAGAAAAGCGACCTGATTAATATGTACGATCGTCTTGAAATGGCCAGGCTGGCAACCGAAGACGCAATGAACATCCGGGTCAGTGATGCAGAGCTCAAACTTCCGCAGCCTTCCTATACCATTGACACCCTGACATATCTGCATGAAAAATATCCTGAACACGAATTCAGCCTGATCATGGGTTCAGACAATCTCCTTTCACTGAAGAAATGGAAGAATTATGAACTGATCCTTCGCGATTATCACATCCATATTTATCCCCGTCCGGGATATGATAAGCACGATTTTAAAGATCATCCGTCGATCAGCTTTACCGAAACTCCTTTGATGGAATTATCTGCCACCTTTATCAGGAATGCGGTAAAGGCTAAAAAAAATGTCCAGTATTTCGTTCCTGATAAGGTTCTGAAATTTATTGAGGGGAAGAATCTATACAAATAAACCTGTATCCGGTTTTTATAGGCTGTCAGCGTTAACGCTGACAGGGTTAAAATAAAAAAAATGTCCAAAGAATCAACAATTCTAAAACTAAAACTCCCAACCGATCCTCTCTGGGTAAAAAACGTTGTGGAAAGCAATATTGAAGAAATTCTGACTGACCATGCTTTTTGCGAGCAGAAAGCGGCCAGTAATGCCATTACGCTGATCGTTCAGAATCCGAACCTTTCTGATCTGGTACAGGAAATGGCTATGCTGGTACAGGAGGAAATGGATCATTTTAAACGTGTACACGACCTGATTATTGCCCGCGGCTATGTATTAGGCCGCGAACGAAAAGATCATTACGTGAATGAGCTGATGCAGTTTATGATCAAAGGAGGAAGCCGCCATGCACAACTGATTGACCGTTTACTGTTCTCAGCCATGATTGAAGCGCGCAGCTGTGAACGATTCAAAGTAATGTCAGAACATATCAAGGATGAAGAACTTTCTGCATTTTACCATGAGCTGATGATCAGCGAAGCCGGACATTATACCATGTTCATCAAATTAGCCCGCAAATACGCAGAAGATATTGATGTGGATAAGCGATGGAATGAGTATCTGGGATACGAAGCAAAAGTGATTCAGAACTACGGAAAATCGGAAACAATTCATGGATAATTCTCTATAAAATACCAATTCCAAAACTACAAGAAGTAGCGTAACCCGTGAATAATCGAATCGGAGAAAAGCAGCTTTGTTTCCACGGGTTATTTTCCGTACAAAAGGAATATAGTAGGCCGCTTATGCAAATCAGGAACTTTTAATTTCCATTCCCTGATCCGTTTAGTTTGTACAAATTCTGTTTCAGCTGTCAGGTCGCAGGCGATACATAACCTGGTTTCAGCCTTGCAAGATCTTAATATTTCCTCCAGCATGGTATTGTTGCGAAAAGGGGTTTCAATAAAAAGCTGTGTCTGATGATGCCGCTCAGCAATTGATTCCAACTCCCTGATCTTATTTGCCCGCTGCACTTTATCAATAGGCAGATAACCATGAAAAGCAAAACTTTGTCCGCTGAAACCCGAAGCCATCAATGCCAGAAGTATTGAACTCGGCCCCACCAGAGGAATAACCCTGATTCCTTTTTCGTGGGCAAGGGCAACGATATCAGCACCGGGATCGGCAACACCCGGACAACCGGCCTCACTCATTAAACCCACATTTTTACCTGCCAGCAATCCTTTGAAAAAATCACGGGTATCTCCGTCACGGTTATGTTTGCCATAATCATGGATAATAAGCTCATTCTGTGGAGTTTTAAGACCTGCTTCCTTCAGAAACTTTCGTGCTGTTTTACTGTTTTCCACAATATATTCATCTATCTGATTGATTGTTTCTACCAGATAAGGGGTGAATGATTTTGCAGAGGCCTGCTCAGCCAATGGCACCGGAATAAGGTATAAGGAACCTAAAGACATGTTCTGTTTTTTGGACAAAATAAGCAAATTCTATACAATAGCCCGTATGAGCAGGGCCGGCAATAGCAGGAATACCCTATTTCTCATCTTAATACGATGACAAATTGCCATGGCACAACACTTGCCATATTTTTAACAGGATTATAAACAAGCCATCGTAATAAATCTATTACAATACAACCTTTGGCAGAATTTTATACTCATGATAATAAATACAAACAAATTAAATTTTAGAGCCATGGAAACGAAACTTAAATTCCGAAACTATCTGCCTGGTCTCATTTTAATACTAAGCCTTATGCTGCCGGGTCAGTCAAAGGCGCAGTATGATGATGATGTTTCACTGGAAACATTTTATGAAGAACTTTCTCCTTATGGGGTCTGGATTAATGACCCTCAGTATGGATATGTCTGGCGTCCGGATGTAGATCAGGACGAATTCAGACCATATTATACAAACGGACACTGGGAAATGACACAATATGGAAACACCTGGGTGTCCAATTATGATTGGGGATGGGCTCCATTCCACTACGGGCGCTGGGTCTTCCATAATCGCAAAGGCTGGTTATGGATCCCTGACACCAGATGGGGACCTGCATGGGTTAGCTGGAGAAGAGGTGGGGGCTATTACGGATGGGCGCCGCTTGGTCCGGGTGTATCAATCAGTATCAATATCGGACCACGAATCCCCGACTTTTACTGGGTTTTCGTACCAGACAGATCTATTTACTCATACAGATATCCGCGATACGACCGATACAGAAACGTGAATATCTATCATAATACTGTAATCATCAATAATACCTATGTACACAACAGATACAGGTATTACACCGGACCAAGAGTTGAAGAAATCAGAAGAGTAACAAATCAGCCGGTGAAAATCCATGATGTACGTGATTACAGGGATAATCGGTATGGAAGAACTAATGGCAGACCTGAAGTTGACCGTCGTCCGGAACAAAGATCTTATCCTTCTCAGAATCCAAGACCGGAACGGACCTATGACAACAATGAAAACAGAGGTTCTGTAACAGGTAGAGGGAATAATGGAATTCAGAACAGACCTGATACAAAAGAGCTTGAACGTCCGCAACAAAGGTCTTATCCTTCTCAAAATACAAGACCAGAACGTACTTATGACAACAATGAAAACAGAGGTTCTGTAACAGGTAGAGGGAATAATGGAATTCAGGGAAGACCTGATACAAAAGAACTTGAACGTTCGGGCACTAATCAGCCTCCTGCATCATCACAACGTTCTTCAAGAAGCTGGGATAACCAGGAAGTGAGAAGAAGTCAGGAACCGGTATATGAGCGTCAGAATCAGGGACAGTCAGCACCTGTAAGAAGGGAAGAAAGACCTGCAAGAGCTCAGCAATCAGCTCCTCATCAGGCACCGGAAAGCAGCCGTCAGGGAAATAACTCTGAGAACAGGGAAAGCAGCAGCAAGGAGCAGGGAAATGGAAATGGCCGCAGTCAGGGAAGGCCTTCAAGAGTACAATAAAAAAGATGCTGTCGCAAAAGTAATTTTTGTGCAGACCTTAGATGCACCTAAAACGGCAATTTTCGATATGAAAATTGCCGTTTTTTATTAGTTTTTGCTCTTGAGGCAGCCTCGTTTTTTATTTCAATTTGCTTAGTGCATCCCGCATTCTGGGGATCATCTGCTGAATATCCTCAAGCGAACATGCACCCACTGAAGCTCTGAACCAGTTCACGCCGCTGTCAGTACCAAAAGCAGAAAACGGAACAATACCTATTTTAGCTTCCTTGATGAGATAGAAGTTCACATCAGCACTATTTTGCAATATCTTACCTTCAGGGGTTTTCTTCCCGATATAATCTACCTTAACGGTAAGATAGATGGCACCCATCGGATTGACTGCATCAACAGCAAAGCCATCCGCCTTCATTTGGATTATTCCCTGATAAAGTGCATCCAGACTACGCTGAACCTTTCCCTTAAAAGTACTCAGGTAGTTATTTAACTCAACAGGCTGAGTAAGAAATTTCGCTGTAGCCATTTGCTCAGGCTTCGGTGCCCAGGCTCCGACATGACCAACAATGGTTTTCATCTGCTCAATCACGTGCTCCGGACCAAAAGCCCATCCTACACGAACACCTGTTGCTGCCAGACATTTGGAAATACCATCGATATAAATCACGCGGTCTTTCAGCTCAGGCCTTAAACTTACCGGATCATAATGAAACTGTTCTCCGAATGTCAGAAGAGAATAGATCTGATCATACATAATGTACAATGGCTTTTCATCAGCAGCACGACATTTATTTTCTTCAATTACCAGATCACATATCTCCTCCAGATCCTTTTTGGAGAACATAGTTCCTGTCGGATTCAGAGGAGAACACAAAGCCAGTAAGGTTGCTCCCTTTACATGCGGCCTGATATCATCAGCCGTAGGCATGAAGTTATTTTCTGCAGAAGTTTTTACAGGAACCTGAGTTGCCCCGCTGAACCTGCAATAGTGATTATTATTCCAGGATGGAGTAGGATAAATCACCTTATCTCCGGGATCTACCAGAGCCATATATGTTCCATAGATCAGTGGACGGGAACCTCCTGCTACCAGGATCTGATTGGTTTTATATTCCAGTTTGAAACGCTCCTTTAAAAATGAAGAAACATTCTCTCTTAAAACTGCAACTCCATCTGCCGGAGGATAATTGGTTTGATTATCGCGGTATGCCTCTACAATTCCATCCTTCAATTCATCAGGAATAGGGAAAATATTGGAATCAAAATCACCGATTGTGAGGTTAGCAATCTGCTCCCCTTTACGTTTCAACTCATTAATCTCTCCGGCAATTTTTATGATCTCGGAGCCCTCAAGGGTACTCGCTAATTTTGAAATGTTCATTGTATCTGATCGTATTTTTATCTTCTTTAGCTAAGCAATTTTTCAATCGCACTCTCTACTTTTTCAAATCTGAATCCCGACAAAATCTCTCTGAATGAGGCATTTATCCGCTCATTGCAAAGATTTCCTATACTGCCTTCATGCGTATGCTTCACACTTGCCGGTGCCTTAAACTCACCCCTTTCAATTTCAATTCCAACCTTCCTATACGCTTCACGGAAAGGCATCCCATTGATTACCTCTGCATTTACCGCATCAACGCTGAACAAATAAGCATATTTTTCATCCTTCAGGATATCTTCTTTAATGCGAATCGACTGAAGCATGAAAGAAGTCATTTCAAGGCATTCATTCAATGATTTGAATGCCGGAAACAGATTTTCTTTCAGCAATTGCAGATCACGGTGATAGCCTGATGGCAGGTTGGTGGTCATCAAAGCAATCTCATTCGGCAGGGCCTGAATCTTATTGCACCTTGCTCTGACCAGCTCAAACACATCCGGATTTTTCTTATGCGGCATGATGCTCGATCCGGTGGTCAGTTCATCCGGAAAGCTGATAAATGCAAAGTTCTGATTGATGAATAAACAGGCATCCATAGCCAGTTTCGCCAATGTAGCAGCAACAGCCGACATCGCCTGAGCCAGAATCCTTTCTGTCTTACCACGTCCCATTTGTGCATAAACCACATTATAATTGAGATCTTCAAAACCCAACAATTCGGTGGTCATGGTACGGTTCAGAGGGAAGGATGAGCCGTATCCTGCAGCCGAACCCAGTGGATTTTTATTACAGATCTTCCAGGCGGCCAGCATCAGCTCCATATCATCAGCAAGGCTTTCGGCATAAGCACCGAACCATAATCCAAATGAAGAAGGCATGGCGATCTGTAAATGTGTATAGCCCGGAAGTAATTTATCTTTATGCTCTTCGCTTTGTGCAATCAGTTGAGTAAATAAAATATCAGTATTTCTGACCAAATGCTGTATTTCGCTACGGAAGAATAACTTCAGATCCACCAGAACCTGATCATTTCTTGAACGTCCGCTATGGATCTTCTTCCCGGCATCACCGATACGACGGGTCAGTAATAACTCAACCTGTGAGTGCACATCCTCCACATCAGGCTCAATACTGAACTTGCCTTCCTGAACCTCTTTAAATATCTGTTTCAGTCCGGCCTGCACCTGATCAAGATCCTGCTTCTCCATCAAACCAATGCTCTCCAGCATGCGCGTATGAGCCAGCGATCCGAGCACATCAAATGCGGCAAGCTGATTATCCAGCTCACGATCATTTCCAACAGTAAACTTCTCTACCGACTGTTCTGTTCCTTTGTCTTTTTGCCAGAGCTTACTCATAAGTTTGAAGTAAAATTTGTAAAATATTGTTCTTTAATGGTATCCCATTCAGATTTCAGAATACTGTAAAACACTGTATTCCTGATATATCCGTTATGGATCTTCATATGTTCGCGTAATACACCTTCACGGCTTGCACCAATACCCAGCAATGCCTGCCTCGACTGATGATTGCGTTCGTCTGCTTTAAATTCTATGCGGTTCAATCCCAGCTTCTCAAAGCCATAGCTTAAGATCAGGAATTTCATTTCCCTGTTCAGTCCGCTACCCTGAAAATCTCTTCCAATCCAGGTCCATCCAATCTGACCGCGTTCATCTTTCCAGGATATTTCAGCAAGGCGGGTACAACCTGCTACCTTATTTGTACGTTTATCTATTATCGTCCACACTGCCGCAATACCCTGCTCACGGTCGGCAAGAGCATCAAGAATATATTTCTTCAATTCACCGGGCTGCGAGAGGTCTGTTAATCCATAGATCCACAAAGCATCATCATCCGCCACTTCCTGCAATTCAGATTCGTCTTCCAATGTAAGCGGACGTAACAATGCCCGTTCACTCTCCAGATGAATATTCAGGTCTCTTTCCATCAACAGATCTCCGAAATTAATTTGATATAGAGTTCAATCCCTTCTTTGATCTCATCCACAAAAACAAACTCGTCTGCCATATGTGAACGTGCCGAATCACCAGGTCCAATCTTCAGGGAAGTAATATCCAATAAGGCCTGATCGCTGGTTGTTGGTGAACCATAGGTCTTTCTTCCCATAGCAATGCCTGCCTTCACAATCGGATGATCAAGTGGTATAGACGATGGCTTCAGACGGGTTGATCGTGGATTTACATCACAGCTAACATGATTAGAGATAATCTTCAGTACTTCCTCATTTCGATAGGCATCAGTTACACGTACATCCACTGTAAACTTACAGATAGCCGGTACCACATTGTGCTGAGAGCCGGCTTCAATAACCGTTACACTCATTTTTATCGGGCCAAACAGCGCTGATTTCTTGGCAAATTCATAAGTTCTGAACCATTCAATATCCTTAATTGCCTTATAAATGGCATTCTCACCCTCCTCACGTGCCGCATGACCAGCCTTTCCATGTGCCACACAATCAAGCACCATTAAACCTCTTTCAGCAATAGCCAGATCCATCAGGGTAGGCTCGCCTACAATGGCAAAATCAAGTGGCCCCAATTCTGGAATAATCAGTTCAATTCCGTTCTTCCCTGATATTTCTTCTTCTGCAGTTGCTGCCAGGCATAAGTTATATTTAAGTGCCTTTTTATCGTAAAAGTGCCTGAAGACGGCAATTAATGCCACCAGACATCCCCCTGCATCATTGCTCCCGAGTCCGTAAAGTTTGCCTTCTTCAATATCTGCTGAAAATGGATCACGCGTATATCCTGAATTCGGCTTCACCGTATCATGATGCGAATTCAAGAGAATAGTAGGTTTCGAAGCATCGTAATGCTTATTGAAAGCCCATACATTATTCAGCTTTCTGTGAGTTTCAATACCATGCTCCTTCAAAAAGAGTTCAATTGCCGCCGCAGTATTTTCTTCTTCCTTACTGAAGGAGGGAATACTGATCAGCTTACACAGAAGGTCAAGACTGTCTTGAAACAGTGTATCGGTCATTATTAATCGTTTGTGTATAATTCACCGGCTTTTTGTGCCGATAATTTTATGCCTTTTATCATTGATGAGCTAAAGCCCTGATGTTCCATTTCATTCAGTCCGGCAATGGTGCATCCTTTCGGAGAAGTTACCTTGTCTATCTCTTGTTCCGGGTGACTGTTCTGCTGCAATAAAAGAGAAGCTGCACCTTTAGCCGTTTGAGCTGCCATGCGCAAAGCTTCCTCTGCATGGAAACCAATTTCCACTCCCCCCTGTGATGCTGCACGAACCGCTCTCAGGAAAAACGCGACACCACAGGCACATAAAGCTGTAGCGGCAGTCATCAGATCCTCATTAATTTTGATTACCTGTCCAACCGTTTCAAACATTCTGGTCACTTCTGTAATATTTTCTGCATCTGCATTGTCAGACGCCACACAAGTCATTGATTCACCAATAGCGATTGCTGTATTCGGCATAGCACGAACTACCTGAACCCGGCTGCCTAATTTGGCACGGACATCAGCACAGCTTACTCCTGAGATCACCGAAATAATCAAATGTTTTGCCGGATCAATGGCACCATCAATCTGCTCGAGCAAATTATCAAGCTGCTGAGGTAAAACGGCAAGGATCACCACAGAGGCCCCCGCAGCCGCAGCATAATTGTCTGAACTTACATTATAGCCCTGTGCCTGTTCGGCACTCAGATTTTGTACATTACGGCGGGTGAGGGTAATATCAGAAGCTGCGCAATAGTTTGCCTTAACAAGTCCTTTTGCGAGTGACATCCCGATATTTCCACTTCCCAGAATAGCTGTCTTTTTTGCGGTGTTTCCCATTAGTTAATATTTAGTCGTGTTCCGAAATTCTGTTCGTCCAGTTGGCTTAGGGCACCTGCCTTACCGATATATACATCTTTTACCCCCTGATTAATTGCCTCAAAAGCATTATCCAGTTTCGGGATCATCCCCTCGCTGATTACATCCTGACGCTTGTATTCATTATAGGCGTGCGGATCAATCGTTCTGATTAAGGAATCTTCATCGTTCACATCCTTCAGTACCCCTGCTTTTTCAAAGCAATAGATCAGGGATGTTTCATATTCTCCGGCCATCGCGATTGCAATTGCTGATGCAATGGTATCGGCATTGGTATTCAGAAGCTGGCCTTCACCGTCATGTGTAATGGCAGAAAACACCGGAGTAAATCCGGCTTCCAGTAGCTTGCTCAATCCTTTATGATCAACTGAGTCTTCTTTCAAATCGCCTGCAAAGCCATAATCAACCTGAATATTTTCTCCCTTTTCAGTGGAAAACACCTCCTTAACCGGACGGCGTTTCGCACGGATCAAATTTCCGTCGGCTCCCGACAGGCCGATTGCATTGCATTTTTCCTGCTGTAAGCCTGCCACAATATTCTTGTTCAGCAATCCGGCATAAACCATGGTTACCACTTTCAAACTTTCAGCATCTGTAATTCTGCGGCCTTCAACCATTTGCGATCTGATACCCAGGTCGGCGGCTAGCTTGGTGGCGATCTTTCCACCACCATGTATCAGGATCTTATGTCCCTTTAATCCGGCAAAGTCTGTAATAAACTTTTTCAAATCTTCAGGATGATCTATCACATTACCACCTATCTTGATAACGTTTAAAGATTTCATTTTAGTCCCTCCAGCATATTTTTTAATACGGTCTGTGCTGACCATACCCTGTTGGCAGCTTCCTTAATCACCAGAGAATGCGGTCCGTCAAGAACCTCTGCAGAAAGTTCGAAATCACGGCGTACCGGCAGACAATGCATTACTTTTGCTTCATTGGTTTGCTCCAGTTTTTTATGAGTCATCATCCATGATTCTCCACCGCTGACGGTCTTGCCGTAGTCCTGGTAGGAAGACCAGTTTTTGGCATAAACAAAATCAGCTCCCTGAAGGGCCACATCCTGATCGTATTCAATCCTTGCTCCGGGAGTAAATTTCTCTGCCAGCTCAAGTCCTTCGGGATGAGTAATCACAAAATCGATCATTCCATCAGCCTGTGCACGGCACATCCACTCTGAAAATGAGTTTGGAACGGCCTGAGGTAATGATTTTACATGCGGAGCCCAGGTTAATACCACCTTTGGCTTCACTACTTTCTTATTTTCCTCAATTGTGATCAGGTCGGCAAAACTTTGCAGAGGATGCAGGGTTGCACTTTCCAGACTTACTACCGGAACTCCACTGAATTTTACAAATTTGTTAAAGAGACCTTCACTGTAATCTTCTTCACGATTCTGCAGTTTTGGGAAAGAGCGGAAACCCAGAATGTCGCAATACTGCCCCATTACAGCAGCAGCCTCGCGGATATGCTCAACTGTTGTTCCGTTCATCACAATCCCATCCTCTGTTTCAAGTGCCCAGCCTTCCTTGTCCAGGTTCATCACCATCACATTCATACCCAGATTCATTGCTGCCTTCTGTGAGCTAAGACGGGTACGCAGACTTGGATTCAGGAATACCAAACCCAGAGTCTTGTTCTTACCCAAACCCTGATTTGCATAAGGATCAGCCTTCTGGATCAGCGCCTGCTCAACAAAGGATTTCAGATCAGCAACGTCATTAACGGAAGAAAATAATTTCATATAATTTAAAAATAACGATATCTTATTTATTCAATTCTGCTTTCAGGGCAATCAAAAACTGATCAGCATGTGCTTTGGTTATATTCAAAGCAGGTAATAGTCTGATCACATTCGGCTTAGCCTCTCCTGTAAAGATACGATGTTTAAAAAGTAAATCTTTTTTAACGTTTGCATACTCTTCCGACAGCTCAATTCCGATCATCAGGCCCCTTCCTCTTATCTCAGAAATCTGCGGAATCTGCTTTAATTCAGCAATCAGATAGTTGCCGATATCTTCTGCATTTTTCATCAACTGATCCTGCTCCATTACCTCCAGAACTGCCAGTGCCGCTGCACAGGCGAGATGATTACCGCCGAAGGTGGTTCCCAACATACCATGCCATGGTTTGAACTTCGGGCCAATGGAAATACCTCCAACCGGGAAACCGTTACCCATACCCTTAGCCATAGAGTAGATATCCGCATCCACGCCGGCATAATCATGAGAGTAAAAATTACCTGTCCGGCCATAACCACACTGTACCGAATCGGCGATGTAGACCGCATCATACTGATCGCATAGGCTTCTTATCTTCTGAAGAAAGCTCTTTGAGGCTTCCCTGATTCCTCCTACACCCTGAATTCCTTCAATGATTACTGAGGAAATCTCATTTCCGAAAGATTTGAATGCATCATCCAGCGCTGACTCATCATTGAATGGAAGGAATACTACATGATCAGTCTGATTTACAGGAGCGATGATCTTTGGATTATCTGTGGCAGAAACTGCCAGTGATGTACGTCCGTGGAAAGCACCTTTGAAGGCAATAATCTTTTTTCTGTTATTGTAGAAAGATGCCAGTTTCAGTGCATTCTCATTGGCTTCAGCGCCAGAATTACATAAAAACAGTTGATAATCAGGCTTTCCTGATAATTTACCAAGCTTCTCAGCCAGCTCAATCTGCTGTCTGATGATTACCGAATTAGAGTAAAACCCAACCTTATTCAGCTGATCAGACACACG
Source organism: Daejeonella sp. H1SJ63 (assembly GCF_029360775.1). Classification (GTDB taxonomy): domain Bacteria; phylum Bacteroidota; class Bacteroidia; order Sphingobacteriales; family Sphingobacteriaceae; genus Daejeonella. The sequence goes on from NZ_JARKMZ010000005.1 coordinate 41,522, forward strand.
TTTCACATAATGCGGATGTGTATGACCAATGGAGATCACAGCATGACCGCCATAAAGGTCGAGATACTCATTACCATCGCTATCCCATACATTACTTTGGGAAGCTTTTACTATTTCAATTTGGTTTAGGGGATATACGTCGAATAATTTCATTTTTTGGAAGTTATACGTTGTAAGTATTACGTTATACGTTCAATGATTACCAAAATCAGCTGAAACGCATTTGTTTAAATAACTACAACTCAAATTGTATTACGAACTTTACTTATCAAAGAGATCAGCATTGCTTTGATCTCATTTATATTATCATACAGAATATTATGTTCATTTCCCGGGAGATAATTCAAGTCACGGGACAGGAGCAAAAAGTACTCTGCTTCATTGGCCGAACCTAAAGCGATATTTAAAAAATTTGCTAAATCTTTTTGAGATTTTTTACCGCATCCTTCAGCGATATTGGCCGGTATCGCTGAGATACTTCGTCGCAACTGACTTGTTAAACTGTAAAGCTCTTCTTTTGGGAAGCAGGAAGTCACCTGATATACATTTAGTGTTAGCTGATGTGCTTTTACCCAAACATTTAATTCCTTATAATTCTGCATAAACAAATCTAAGGCTCCTAAACAGGAACCTATAAATGACTTATTTTGCAGTAAGGATAATGCACCTAACATTTTAATATTTACTAATTCATTTAACCACTTATGCTTCATATCAATCGAAGCTAAGTCTAAACGTAAAACGTAACAACGTAAAACGTAAAACTTAAAAAGCTGCCGCTTTCAACTTAAGTCCGGTCATCTCATCAATGCCAAACATTAAATTCATATTCTGCACAGCATGACCGCTTGCTCCTTTCAACAGATTATCTATAATGCTGATAATAAACAATTTGCTGTCGTGCTTCTCCAGATGAATCAGCGCCTTGTTGGTATTCACCACTTGCTTAAGGTCGATATTCCTTGTGCTGACATGAGTAAATGGATGATCTCTGAAATAGCTCTCATAAAGTACATAAACTTCATCCAGACTCAAATCAGATTCAGTGTACATCGCTGCCAGTATACCACGGGTAAAATCACCTCTCTGCGGTATAAAATTAAGCGCCTGATCAAAATCACTTTGCAGCTGTTTCAGGCTCTGACCAATTTCATTCAGGTGCTGGTGTTCAAAGGCTTTGTAAACCGAAAGGTTATTATTTCTCCAGCTGAAATGAGACGTCGGGCTAAGGCTTTGTCCTGCACCTGTCGAACCCGTTGTAGCATTGATATGAACCTCTGCATTCAGATTTCCGGAAGCTGCCAGCGGTAAAAGTCCAACTTGTATACAGGTTGCAAAACAACCCGGATTAGCAATATTCTGAGCCTCTTTGATTGCCTTTCTGTTCAGCTCAGGGAGTCCGTAAACAAAAGTTCTGTCGCCATGAACAGCGTTTTTACTTAATCTGAAATCCTGTGAAAGATCAATGATCCTGATCCCTGCATTGATTTCATGATTATCCAGAAATTTTTTGGCATCCCCATGTCCAACGCAAAGGAACAATACATCAATTTCCTGCGAAATGGAATCGGTAAACTTCAGATCGGTATCACCAAACAGGTCGGCATGCACATCAGAAAGGGGCTTACCCGCATTACTGTTACTGTGTACAAAAACAATTTCCGCCAAAGGATGATGGATCAGTATCCTGAGCAATTCACCTCCGGTATAACCTGCTCCGCCAGCAATTCCAATTCTGATTGTTCCCATTTTTTTTATTTCTTTTCATTCACCCGGTGCCAGATCATCGTCTGGTTACCAAATATTTTCGAGAAGCCTTTCACATCTTCTCCTGACCATGAATTATTCATTTCACCATAGCTTCCGAACTTGTTCGACATCAGATCATGAGCCGATTCGATACCAACGATCTCAAAACGGTAAGGATGAAGTTTCACAAATACCTTTCCTGTGACGGTTTTCTGAGTATCTGTTAAAAATGCCTCAATATTACGCATAATCGGATCGTGGAACTGGCCTTCATGCAGCCAGTTTCCGTAGAAACTTGCCAGCTGATCCTTCCAGCTCAGTTGCCATTTGGTCAGAGTATGCTTCTCCAGGGCATGGTGTGCCTTGATAATAATCATCGGCGCAGCCGCCTCAAAACCAACACGACCCTTGATTCCAATAATAGTATCCCCTACGTGAATATCGCGACCAACACCATAAGGCTGAGCAATTTCCTGCAATTTCTGAATAGCCCTAACCGGCAGCATACTTTCGCCATTCAATCCTACAAGTTCTCCCTGTTCAAACTCAAGCTCCAGCTTACGTGGCTCGGTTTGGGTTACCTGAGTTGGCCATGCTTCTTCAGGTAAAGTATCATGAGAAGTCAGTGTTTCTGCACCGCCTACTGATGTACCCCAGATTCCTTTATTGATTGAATATCTGGCCTTTTCAGCAGTATACTCAACACCGTGCTTATTCAAATATTCAATTTCAGCTTCCCGGCTTAACTTCAGGTCGCGGATTGGAGTGATAATCTCTACACCCGGAATCAGGATATTGAAGATCATATCGAAACGGACCTGGTCATTTCCTGCACCAGTACTTCCATGAGCAACATAATCAGCACCAATCATTTTTACATAATTAGCAATTGCAGTTGCCTGACTAACACGCTCAGCACTTACTGAAAGCGGATAAGTAGCATTTTTAAGCACATTACCAAAGACAAGATATTTAATACAGCTTTCGTAGTAATTCATGGTTTCGTCAACCACTGCGTGAGAGGTTACACCCAGAGCATACGCACGTTTCTCGATCTGTTTCAGCTCTTCCTCAGAAAAACCTCCTGTATTTACGATCACGGAATGAACTTCCAGATCACGGTCTTTAGTTAAGTATATACAGCAAAAGGACGTATCTAAACCTCCGCTGAATGCTAAAACCACCTTCTTCTTCATCATTTAATTTTGTAAAAGTTTAACAAATATTGTTCCTGCAGCTATCATTTTTAATGATCTGCGTAATTTTTCTTCAATGCGCTCAAACAATGTCTGTTTACGTGCAACCTTAGTCAAACGATCTTCAACCTCTTTTTCCAAACGATCCTGTTCTTCCTTCATCTTTCGTTCAATTTCCTTCGCTTTTTCCTCCGGATCCCAGAGCATTGCAGTACACATGCAGTTCTTACGATCTTTGCTTTTCAGGATCTCATAGTTTACACAACTCTGGCAGCCTTTCCAGAATTCCTCATCCTGAGTAAGTTCAGAATAAGTTACCGGCTCATAGCCCAGCTCTGAATTGATCTTCATCACTGCAAGCCCTGTGGTTAGTCCAAAGATCTTCGCATCAGGATATTTCTTGCGCGAAAGGTCAAACACCGCACGTTTGATCATTCTTGCCAAACCTTTGTTGCGATACAGAGGATTTACAATCAGTCCGGAGTTAGCCACAAACGTTCCATGACTCCAGGTTTCGATATAGCAAAACCCTGCCCATGTACCATCCTGATGAATAGCAATTACCGCTTTCCCCTCCAGCATTTTATTGCTGATGTATTCAGGGGTACGCCGGGCGATCCCGGTACCACGGGCTTTGGCAGACTCCGCCATCTCATCACAAATGAGTTCGGCGTATTTGATATGTTGTTCTGTTGCCGGGATGACAACAAACTCGTTTTCTTTCATTGATTTAAAGAAAAAGTCCGGTTTTTAAGCGGAAAAAAGAAACGATCTTATTATTTCTTTCTGTGAATAATTCAATTAATTGAACCGGCGGTCGAATATTTACCGCAGAAATGGAGGCAGATGCCAGGAATCAATTCCGGGGCATAAAGGGTCGTCGGAAACGCAACACTAACTTTTCAGGCCTGAAATGACTACAAACAATACCCCTCAGTGAAGCACTGTAGCTTCCCGATCCCGTACTGGCCTGGTAGTTTAAACTATTCATTTTTAATAGTATATGTGTTTCTGATTTTTTTTACAAAAGACCAAAAAAATACTGAATAATGCAATAAAAATGGTTTTTTTTAAGAAGCGCCCTGCTGCCTGTAAATTATATTTTTTATACAAGAAGATATCTAAGGTAATACATTGAAAATGAAAGACTAATATGAAGACAGGCGAGGTTTCAATGCCCTTAAAAGAATGCTAATCGCCTGTGCCGGGTTTAAGATGACAAATTTCGGAAATGTTGCGGCCTGATATCCTCCATTTTTATTGGGGAAATTATACCTGATTCTCCTTCCTTTACGAGGAAGTATAAGTAAATATTCTCTCCTGTTTTGCTGCTCAGCAAGGGCTTGGATATCCTTTCGTTGGCAACACCGGCAGGTGCCTGATAAAACCCCAATTCAAAAAAACTATGTATCTCTTGATTTCATCAGACAAATCTTTAAATTGCTGAATATCTTGTTTCTAAAAGCAGGTTTTTCAAAAATAATAAGTCCGGTAAGTCCATGAACAATAAGTCCAGTCAGCAAGCATCACTAAAAAGAACTCTCGGACTTTTCGCAAGTACATTAATGGTTGTGGGTATCGTCATTGGGAGCGGGGTGTTTAAGAAGATCGTACCAATGTCCCAGACAGGATTGGGAGAAACTGCCATTCTGATGGCGTGGGTACTTGCCGGTGTGATCAGTTTATTTGCCGCATTCACGGTAAGTGCATTGGCATCGCTGACAGAAGAATCGGGGGGATTGTATGAATACTTCCGCTTAGCTTACGGAGATTTTCTGGCATTTATTTCAGGCTGGGCTGATTTCATCATCATCAGTCCGGCAGCCATTGCAGCACTGGCATTTCTATTCGGAGAAATAATCAACTCATTTGCCCCTCTGCCAAACCCTTTTGATCAATGGAAGGATTTCTCCATTGGCGGCTTCATCTTTCCTTTTGCGAATTCGGGCGTTAAACTGGCCGGGATTTCGGTAATTATCATACTTACAGCTATCAATTCATTGGGGTCTCGCGAAAGCGGCGTTTTCAATTCCATTATTACAACAGCCAAAATTTTAGGGATATCGGTTTTGATCATTGTCGGACTTGCCTACTCAGGCCCTGAGCCAGAAAGCAGCAGCAACCTGATCAATTCTGTAGCTCAGCCCGGAGGAATGCTGTTTTACAGTGCATTTTTTGCAGCCATGCTAAGCGCCTTCTGGGCCTATAATGGCTGGGAAACAGCCACTAACATTTCAGGAGAAATCATCAATCCTAAACGTAATCTTCCGCTGGCACTCACCATTGGATTATCGCTGGTGGCACTCATTTATACTCTGTTGAATTATACCTACATGAATGTGCTCAGTCTGGATCAGATCAGGGCAATCAGCCCGAACCAGATAGGAGCTTTTGTGGTGGCTGAAACCTTACTTGGTACTTTTGGAAAGATTTTGCTGATTGTGTTGCTGGTGATCTGTGTATTTGGTGCATTAAACAGCAATATTGTAACCGCTCCCCGAAAGTTCTACCGGATGGCTCAGCAGGGATATCTGTTCAGCCATTTGCAAAAAGTTCATCCGCGATTCAGAACACCTCACATATCCCTTAACTACATGATGGTTTTGGGCTGTATCATGCTGATTTCCGGATCATTTGATATGCTCACTAATATGGTCATCTTTTTGAATTTTGTCTTTTATGGATTTCTTGCTTTCGCGGTTCTGCGACTTAAACGAAATGGAGTGATCAGTGCTAAAGTAACCGGATATCCGATAGCACCATTCATCCTTCTTCTTTTCTCTGTTGCCCTTACTTTCAACACAATATGGGTACAACCTCAGCAATCATTTTTAGGGCTGATATTCGTAGCCAGCGGTGTGCCCGTTTATTTTTATTTTAAAAAAAGAAGGTAGATTATTACGAATCCAATAAGGTAACTCTATGGCTGTGTTTCAATATAAAAACTGAAAACAGAGATAAAAAATGGTTTCGTCTGATCTTTAAAGGAAAGTTCAAATAAGTAACAGGAATAAAATTCAACCAGCAGACCTGCTATATGAAACGTCGATCCTTTGTTAAAAACTCTACCCTATCCGCTTTCGGTATCGCAGCTTTTGGTGCCTTTCACTGGAACGGTAAAAGTTTTGAAGGTGATAACATTACTACAACCGATATTCTAGGATCATATTACCGGCCTGGTTCACCAATGCGCAGTAACCTGCCCCCCGGCCCAACTGGCCAGGTATTATATAATTCATTTCAGGGTGGTTCCGGTGCTAACCAGCTTAAATTTGAATTATTAGCCAACAATGAATTTAATTGAAGCTGTAACATCCCGGTAACCGGGATAGTCCAATCATGGAACAAAAATGATCAATGATGAATACTAAAATTGTCCTGAATAAATTTAATCTGATCTTCATATTTCTTCTCAGCATCGCAATCTCCGCTTCAGCTCAGGAAAAGAAAGTGGCACCCGCATCCAAAGAATTATACAAAGAGATCGAACTGATGGATAGCATCATGTTTCGGGCTTTCAACTCTCAAAATATGGAGAAATTCAAGTCCATGTTTACAGAGGATCTGGAATGGTTTCAGGATAATGTCGGACTCATACCTTATAAAACCGTGTTTGAAAATTTTGGAAACACCTTCAAAAATGAAAACAAGCTGAGCAGGGAGCTTGTTAAGGGCAGTTTAGAAGTTCATCCGATTAAGGATTATGGTGCCATTCAGATCGGGAGCCATCAGTTCAAACACATGGAGAATGGGAAATTAGAGATCGGAACCTTTAAATTTCTGATGATCTGGCAGAAAAAGGAAGGACAATGGAGAATTTCCAGAGTGGTAAGTTATGATCACTAAAATTTGTTCAGATTTAATAATAGCCGGAACATCATTAAGCTTTAGATTATCTTTATTTTTCCGGATATGAATTTAAATAAAATCTTCATGAAACTACCGCAGCTCCTCCTGCTTGCTTTTGTGGCCCTAACCACTTCCGCTGCAGCCCAAACTAAAACCCAAAACCCTGTTCAAAAGCTGATCAGGCCAGTCAATGATTCAGAATTACCCAAGGGCCGGAAAACCATAGCCATTGTTGGGGTCAACCTGATCGACGGGCGTGGACTTAATGCCATTCCGGATGCAACTGTAATTATTCAGGGAAATAGAATTCTGGCGGCAGGGCACTCAGCCGGAATTCAGATTCCTCAGGGCGCAGAGTTTGTTCAGGGGAAGGGTTTTTCGCTGCTTCCTGGATTAATCGATTCTCATTTTCACCTCGACCGCACCAAAGACCTTCCGGCCATGTTCCTCCAAAATGGAGTAACCTCCCTTCGTGATCCGGGAGCATGGATAGAGGCTTATGCACAAGAGCGCAAATCAGGAAAACAAATGCCCCGCCTTTATTTGAGCGGTCCGCATCTGGATGGTGCCCCTCCGGCATATCCCTATGATGCCTATGTAGTTCGCGATGAAGCTGAAGCGATCAGACAGGTAAATGAACTTGCGGATGAAGGCTCTACTGTTATCAAGATTTATTTCAGGATCCCTCCGGGTATGATCAAAGCAATCACCGAAACTGCCCATAAACGTGGAATACCGGTAACCGGACATCTGGAAATTACTGAAGCAAAACAAGCCATTGAAGCCGGCCTGGATGGTATTGAGCATATTACTTCTTTCGGACTTTCGTTAACTCCAAAGCGGGATGCTGAAAAATACCGTCAGGGAATGCTGGCAGATAATAATTTCAGAAAGCAAGGCAGGTACAATACATGGGCAGGACTTGATCTCAACAGCAGGCTTGCCGACAGTCTGGTAAGATTTCTGGTCCGGAAAAAGACCTTTATTAGCCCTACACTCGGGGCTTTTGAATATCAGGCTGAAAAAGATAAAATAGACAGCATCAAACTCAGGGGCTTTGAATCCATGAAAAAACTAACAGCTAAACTTCAGAAAGCAGGTGTACCACTTGTATTGGGATCTCATTCTATGATTACTTATGCTGAAAAAGGCTGGGCATACCAGAGAGAAATGGAAATCTGGTCAGAAAGCGGTATCAGTAACGCAGCGATAATTCATGCTTCCACTTTACAAAATGCCCGTTTTTTCAGAATTGACCGCGAGCTTGGAAGCATTGAGAAAGGAAAACTGGCCGACCTTATTCTGGTGAAGGGAAATCCATTAGAGAATATCAGGGCTATGAGGGATATTCAGAAAGTGATGATCAATGGGACTTGGGTGAAGTAAGAGTTCAGTTCATTGTAGGACACAATTATTGTAAACAAAATTTACGAGATCGGGGGACAAAAAGTCATGCCCGATAGTGACCTGGCAGAGCTTTATGGAGTTGAAACCAAACGGCTCAATGAACAAGTCAAAAGGAATTCTAATCGATTCCCGCCGGATTTTATGATGCAGCTTAACGAAACAGAATGGTGTACTGAATAATGAGATCGCCATTCAGGTAACTATTCAGCTCGTCAGAATATTTACACACCTGCGCCTGATTGCAGGCGAAAACAGCGAATTAAAACTGGCGACAGATAACAGACAATTCAATCTTGCCAAAGAAAAGGGAAAATTTGTCGCATTGCATTTTCTGCTTAAAACAGAATGCCCATATTGTATCCGTCATACTCAGGATTATTTTAAAAAAGCCAGCACTCTAAAAAATGTGCTTCAGGTATTTTCAAACCCGATTCAGAGCTGGAAATCAGATCCTGGTCGGGGAAACCTGCCGCTGAGGATCTGAAAAACTTCCCGATCTACCGTGATCCGGATGCTAAATCAGCCAAACAGTTAGGCATACCTGATGGTTATAAATTTCACAACCAAATCGTTCATTATCCGGCAACCATCCTGATTGATCCAAAAGGAAAAGAAGTTTACCGCTATATAGGTAAAACAATTCTGATCGTCTGAGCTTTGAACAGCTTGTTTTAAAAGTAAATGAGCTACGTAAAAAATAAAACCAAAGAAAAAATTCCAAAATAAAAAATGAGTAGATATAATATATGTTTTATCGATCCCGCAATAGCACATTTCTTTATAAAATCTATATACCTGAATGTCTACATTTGTTAGTCAGTCAGATGCTTTGAGACTCCTGGAAACCAGACAACTCCCAATGAAGACGCAATACTTATTGAGTATTGCTTTTGTTGCATTGGTTTCTGCCCTATGTTATCTTTCAGATAGTTATCTGGGATACAAAACCGTCGCATTAATTCTTCTCATGGTTGTATCTTTTATAGCTATGCTATTTGAAATTCTTCCTGTTTTACTTGCTGCATTATTGAGTGCGCTCATCTGGAATTTCTTCTTCATCCCTCCCATATTTACCCTTCACATCGATAATACGGAAGATATTTTAATGTTCTTGTTATACTTTCTGATTGCTCTGGTTCATGCTGTACTAACATTCAAGCTCCGGGAAGCAGAGGTAAAAGCCAGAGACAAGGAAGAAAAGGAAAAAACTATCAAGCTCTATAATACCTTACTTAACTCACTTTCACACGAATTGAGAACACCTATTTCAACAATTATAGGTGCCATAGACACTTTAACTGAACATAAAGACAAACTATCAGCAACCAATCAAACAGAATTATTGAATGAAATTGATAAAGCAAGTATTCGCTTAAACAGGCAGGTTGAAAATCTCTTAAGTATGAGCAGGCTCGAAAGCGGGATACTTAAACCCAAAAATGACTGGTGCGATATCAATGAACTCATCTGCTCACATATTGATAAACTACCTGATTCTACTGGTCACAAGATCGAATTCAGGGAGGAGGAGGGATTGCCGCTCTTTAAATTAGATGCTGGTTTATTAGATCAGATATTGCACAACATCATTCATAATGCTTTACAATATACCCCCGAACATTCCATAATTACCGTTTCTGCACATCACATGGAAGGCATCTGTATCATCCGTATCAGCGATAATGGAAATGGATTCCCCGATGGTGAAATAGATCTGGTATTTGAAAAATTTTACCGTTTGAGGAATACTAAAACGGGCGGCAGCGGACTAGGCTTATCCATCGTCAGAGGATTTACTGAAGCTATGAACGGGAAAGTAACCCTTGAGAACGATCCAAAAGGGGGAGCCCTGTTCACTATAGAAATTATGGCAGAAACTTCATTTATAGGTAATTTGAAGCATGAATAAAGCAGAAATACTAATCATAGACGATGAACCGCAAATCCTGAAGTTGCTTGAAATTACTCTTGAAAGCCATGATTTTAAAGTATGGAAAGCCGAAACAGGAAAAGCAGGAATCATTTTGGCCGCCAATCATCCGCCTGAATTAATTTTATTGGATATTGGATTACCGGATAAAAGCGGGCATGAAATACTAAAAGAGCTAAGAATCTGGTATAACAAGGCAATCATCATTCTTTCCGTTCAGAATAATGAAAACGATATTGTTTCAGCACTGGATAACGGAGCAACCGACTACCTGTGCAAACCTTTCCGCACTGCAGAATTACTGGCAAGGATACGTTCGGCTATTCGTCTGTATCAAACTAAAAACAATAGCAGCATTATTGAATCCGGCGATCTCCGGATTGATCTTGCAGCAAGAACAGTCAGTAAAAATAATGAACTGCTCAAACTTACTTCGACAGAATTTAATCTGATGGCTATTTTTGCTAAAAATCAGGGTCGTGTTTTAACACACCAATTCATTTTAAAAGAGATCTGGGGTGTTGGTTTTCAAACCGAGACCCAATACCTGAGAGTTTTTGTCGGGACTCTTCGAAAAAAAATTGAGGAAGTCCCAAACCAGGCCAAAAGAATTATAACTGAAAACGGTGTTGGCTATCGCTTTTCATAAAAACAACTTTCCAGTCTTTATCTTTCCTTTATACAGGCAAGCTGATCTTTTATAATTTACCGATGATCTAAGAGCCAACTTTGCATAGTCAAAATAAGGCGTATGGAAAAGTTGAACAATGATATAAACAGTAAAGTAACTGCCGCCTCTCTCTTGGTCGCATTGGGTATTATTTATGGAGACATCGGAACAAGTCCATTATATGCCTTGAGGGCAGTTATTGGTGAAAGACCTATCGAACCCATCTTAGTTTATGGAGGAGTTTCCTGTATCTTCTGGACTCTGGTGCTTCAAACCAGTATTAAATATATCTGGCTAACCTTAAAAGCAGATAATGAAGGAGAAGGTGGCATTTTTTCGTTATATGCCCTGGTAAGACGATATGGAAAAAAATTAGTTATCCCAACTATTTTAGGCGCCACTACTTTGCTCGCAGATGGCATTATTACTCCGCCAATATCCGTTGCTTCGGCCATCGAAGGTCTTGGAATGGTTAAGGGATTAGAAAACCTTATTGTACCGGGAAACGGTTTAAGTATCGGAATAGTGGTTTGTATTCTTTCTATTCTGTTTTTCTTTCAACGATTTGGCACCCAAATAATTGGTAAATTCTTTGGACCGATCATGACTGTCTGGTTCACTATGCTGTTAGTTGTTGGTATAAGCCAAATTATACATTTCCCGGATGTTCTAAAAGCATTAAGCCCGTACTATGCTTATGAATTACTTGTAATATATCCCCATGGGTTCTGGTTATTGGGTGCAGTTTTTTTATGCACAACCGGAGCTGAAGCATTATACTCAGACCTGGGACATTGCGGCATCAAAAACATCAGGATTACCTGGATTTTTGTTAAAACAAGTCTGGTAGCTTGTTACCTTGGTCAGGCAGCCTGGATGATGCATCAGGAGCAATTTACATTGAATGGCAGAAATCCATTTTATGAAACTATACCTGATTGGTTTTTACTGCCCAGCATTGGTATTGCTACAGCAGCTACTATTATTGCTTCTCAGGCCTTAATCAGCGGAAGTTTTACATTGATTAGTGAAGCAATAAACCTGAATTTTTGGCCAAGAGTAACGGTAAAGCAACCTACTGAAACCAAAGGCCAGATTTATATTCCAAGTGTCAACTCAATTCTTTGGTTTGGTTGTGTTCTAATGATTCTATACTTCAAAGAATCGGGACATATGGAAGCAGCCTATGGCTTTTCAATCACCATTACAATGATGATGACTACCCTGCTATTAAGCTATTTTCTTTTTTACAAACTCAAATGGAACCGGTTTTTAGTATTTGGATTATTGCTCTTATTTGCAACAGTTGAAACATCCTTTTTTATAGCCAATGTGGCTAAAATTAAAGAGCGCTGGATGTTCCTGTTCTTCGAATTATTTATTTTCTCAGTGATGTATGTGTGGTACTACGCCAGAAAAATAAATAACCGATTTACAAAATTTACTGACCTCGGAAAGCACGCACCTCTAATTAAAGAATTGGGAGAAGATAATGCCATACCTAAATTTTCAACTCATTTGATTTATCTGACTAAAGCAAATAACAGGCATGAAATCGAAGAGAAAATTATCAGATCCATTTTTGCAAAGAAACCTAAACGTGCAGATGTCTATTGGTTTCTTCATATCAACCGGACTGAGCATCCCTATACACTTTCTTATGATGTTTCAGAACTTATTGACGATAAACTCATCAGAATTAATATCAACGTGGGCTTCCGGATTCAGCCAAGAACAGAACTATACTTCAAAAAAGTGGTTCAGGATTTGGTTGCAAGTAAAGAATTGAAATTACATATCCGACCGGATGGTTCAAGCAAATACAATAATGAACCCGATTTCAAATTCGTGGTCATAGAAAAATTCCTTTCGGTAGAAAACGAATTCGCATTGAAAGAAGGTTTACTTCTTAACTCCTATTTCTTCCTAAAACGTATGGGGCAAAGTGATGAAAAAGCATTTGGCTTAGACAAAAGCGATGTAGCGATAGAGCAAGTACCACTGATTTATCAACCCAGTAACAATATCCCAATCAAAAGAAATAGCGACGTTTCCTAAGGTTCGGATTAGTTAATCAGGAATTTTTTTAAATTAAATGAGTCTGAATAAATTTGAGTAAAAGGTCAGGCCAGAAAAAATCAAAACAACCAATTGAAAAGAATATTATTGACCGTTTTAGTCTTTCGGACTGTAAGTTTATTTGCCCAGGATGACTCGCTAAAAAATCTGACGTTTAGTGCTTATGCTGAACTATACTACAGCTATGACTTTGCGAAACCCGCAAACCATGAAAAACCGGATTTTATATATAACCACAAAAGACATAATGAGATAAATGCAAACCTTATTTTGCTTAAAACAAATTATTCGGGCGCAAATGTACGGGCAAATTTGGGTTTAATGGCCGGGAATTATTCCAGATACAACCTAAGTTCGGAGCCGGAATGGGCCAGACACCTGTATGAAGCTAATATTGGAATTAAATTATCAAGGGGGCAAAACTTGTGGTTAGACGCAGGTATTCTACCTTCCCATATTGGATTTGAGAGTGCGATAAGCGCCGACTGCTGGAACTTAACAAGAAGTATTCTAGCCGAAAATTCTCCTTACTACGAAACAGGGATCAAACTAGGCTATTCCACAAAAAAAGGAAATCTCAATCTGACATTTTTGGTTTTAAACGGATGGCAAAGAATTAAAAAACTGAATTTAGTTCAAAAGCCATCCTTGGGGATCCAGATAAACTATAAGCCTTCTGAAAAATTGCTCCTGAACTACAGCAATTTCACGGGGACAGACATTCAGAATAATTTCAATGCATTACGAACTTTCCATAATCTGTATATGCAATTTGAGGTGAGTAAAAAAGTCGGGATGATAGCCGGTTTTGATATTGGAAGAGATAAATACAACAGTACCGATTATGGAATATGGTATTCACCGGCATTAATTATGAGATATTCGGCCAACGAGCGGGTTAAACTGGCCATCCGGGGAGAATATTACAACGATAAGAACCGGATCATTATCGCAACAAATAACCTTTATGGTTTAAGAGTATCAGGCCTTTCGGGTAATTTCGACTATCAAATAAACAAAAAGCTTCAGTTCAGGATCGAAGGCAAGGTCTACCATGCAGGGGAAAGGGATTTTAGTAACAATTCAGCTGAAAACTATTCTCTTACTACGAATATGACCATTAAACTCTGATACAGAAATGGCTCTTGGCGCTCATTACCAGCCTTTCTTTATTTTTTAATGACTGTTTACCTATTCAGCTCTGAATTCAGAACAATTATTTACATTTTAATTTATCTTACCTTTATTAAAATCTAAAGCCAATTCTTATGTTTTTAATTATCATTGGAATATTTGCCATTATTGCCAGTTTTTTTATGGCCTCTCAGGATGGCCCGGCAGCACGATTCAGTACTATCACCCGTATTGGAGCGGTCATATTAGTAATCATCGGTGCATCCTTATCGATGTTCAAAGTGGTCGAATCCGGCGAAGTTGGCGTTAAAACACTTTTTGGAAAAGTTAATAATGATGTTTTGTATAGTGGTTTGAATATTGTAAACCCCATGATGAAAGTGACTACTTTTGATGTAAAAACCCAAAATTATACTATGTCCGGGGTGAATGATGAAGGCCATAAAGTTGGCGATGATGCTATCAGGGTTCTTTCGGCCGATGGTCTTGAAGTGATCATTGATCTCTCGGTACTATTTAAAGTTAAGCCCTCTGCTGCACCCGAAATTCTTCGCACCATCGGTACAGATTATCTGGATAAGATCGTTCGACCAATTGCACGTACAGCCATTAGAGATAATGCCGTTTCTTATGATGCTGTGGCACTTTATTCAAGTAAGCGAGATGAATTCCAGAATAAAATATTTAATACAATCAACAAAAGTTTTACTAAACGCGGACTAGAGCTTGAGCAGCTGCTGGTCAGAAATATTACTTTACCCGCATCGGTAAAAACGACCATTGAGTCAAAAATCAATGCAGAACAGGACGCCCAGAAAATGACCTTTGTACTCCAAAAAGAAAGACAGGAAGCAGAACGAAAACGAGTTGAAGCGCAGGGTATCGCAGATTACCAACGCATCTTATCTACCGGATTGAGTGATAAGCAGCTCCAATATGAAACCATTAAAGCTCAGAAAGAGATTGCACTTTCACCAAACACGAAGGTAATCATCATTGGAAACGGCAAAAATGCTCCGATCATACTGGGAGGGAATTAATTTATCAGGATATTTAAGGATGAATTTCAAATTTCCGGATTCTCAATAAACTGATAAGGAAGATCACCATTCATAAAAATTAATCAATAAGATACTTCATAAAGTTTATAACAGGAATATCGCTTTAAATTACAATTAAACAATACCGGGCATAGAAAATCCAGATCCTTTTTTTACCTCATTTAAGTCCTCCACAGCAACGTACAAACTGCCTGATCGCTTCCTACTCATTGATGAAAGTAAGCCTCATCCTCTGTGCCTGCTTGCGGCAAAGCAGTTACAGGAATATCTGAAAAATCAATATGAATGGAACCATAACTTTGGTCTGATACCGGGGCAGGAAGGCGCAATAATCGGTAAGATGTTCGGTGTGCTTGCGGTCATGAATTCAGAAAATGAAATCGGCTTCCTGGCTGCATTTTCAGGTAAACTGGCAGGAGGGAATCATCATTCAGGATTCGTCCCCCCTGTATTTGACAGTCTGAGTGAAAATAGTTTTCTGAACATCGGCATGACCGAACTAAGCCACATTAATCAGGAAATCAAAAATATCCAAAAACTAAAAGAAGAAGGGTTTCAGGAAAGGGTTAACCGGCTAAAAAATTTAAGAAAACATCATTCGGTTTTATTGCAGACCAAACTTTATAACAGCTATGCTTTTTTAAACCAATATGGAGAAGAGAAAAGTCTGAATGAATTATTTAAAGCCGCATCTTACAAGAATCCGCCTGCGGGAGCCGGCGAATGCGCTGCACCCAAGCTCCTTCAATACGCATTTGAACAAAAAATGAAACCGCTGGCTCTTGCTGAGTTCTGGTGGGGACAATCGCCAAAATCTGAGCACTGGAAGCATAAACATTTTTACCCATGCTGCAAAGAAAAATGTGAACCCATTCTTACTCATATGCTGCAGGGATTAAAGCAGGAATGATGAAAAAACAGTACTTTTAGTGTGTTCTATGAGTCTCAACAGAAATTCCGGCAGATGAATAAAATTTTAGTGTTTCTCTTCTTCACTATGCACACCGGAATACTTTTCGGACAAAAAGATTCACTGAAAAATTTATCAGTCAGCGCTTACGGAGAATTTTACTACAGCCGCGATTTCTCAGATTCAAAGAGTACAGAAAAACCAAATTTCATATACAATCATAAAAAGCTTAATCAGCTTAGCGCAAATCTGCTCCTTGTAAGAGCTAAATATGATAATAAAACCTTAAGGGCCAATCTCGGATTAATGGCAGGTGATTATGCCAAATATAACCTCAGCTCTGAACCTGAACTAAGCAGGTATTTATATGATGCAAATATTGGTATTCGCTTATCAGACAAAAATAATATTTGGCTCGATGCCGGAATTTTTCCGTCCCATATCGGATTTGAAAGTGCAATCAGTGCCGATTGCTGGACATTAACCAGAAGTATTCTGGCTGAAAATTCACCTTATTATGAAAGCGGAATTAAAATGTCTTACACCTCAGATTCAGAGAAACTGAACCTTGCATTTTTGATCTTAAACGGCTGGCAAAAAATCAGAAGACCCGATCTGATTCAAAATCCATCTTTTGGATTGCAGCTTAATTACAGAATATCAAACAAATTATTATTTAACTACAGCAATTTTACCGGAAGAGAAAGGCTTAATGATATCAAGTCCATTCGGAGCTTTCACAATTTATATCTGCAGTATGACCTCGGAACTAAAGCAGGTCTGATTGCGGGTTTCGACTTTGGAACTGATAAATTCAATCCCGATGAGCATGGAATCTGGTTATCGCCGGTACTCATCGTAAGATATGAGATAGTTAAGAATCTAAGTATGGCAGCCCGTGCAGAACTGTATCAGGATAAAAAACAAATTATCATCCCAACGAATACAGCTGGCGGATTTAATGTATCCGGATTTTCCGGTAATATCAATTATCAGATTAATGAAAAAATACAATTTAGAGTTGAAGGTAAATTGTACAGCTCTCCTGACAGGATTTTTGACAATAATTTAAACAGGAACTATAATATGACCACAAGCCTTAGTTTTAAAATATAACCGGAACAGTTATAAATGATTATTAATTTGCTCTGATGAAAAGGAATTTAAGTCTGATTTTGGCAATAATTACATGGTTTGCAATAATTACGGAGTATATTCTTTTCATGGAGATTCGTATTGTTTCTGCACTTGAACTAAGTATTCGATTTTTAAGCTATTTTACCATTCAAACACATCTTATGGTAGCAATCCTGCTAAGCTACCGTGTGCTGAAACCTAAAGAACCCTCAAATAATCTATTAAACAAAGCCGGAACATTAACTGCTCTCACGGTTTATATTACGGTTGTTGGAGCTGTTTACCAGATTATGCTACGGCCCGTCTGGGACCCTCAGGGCATGTTCAGAATTGCTGACGAATTACTTCACTCTATCATCCCGCTTGCATTTATTGCTTACTGGTACCGATTTGAAGATCACACAAAAGTTCAATGGAGGCAATTTTCATACTGGCTCATCTTTCCCTTTATCTATTTGATTTATACGCTCATTCATGGTTATCTATCGGGATACTACCCTTATCCATTTGTCAATGTTAGTGAAATCGGGCTGCAAAAGGTATTACTGAATTCACTGGCATTGCTTTTTATATTCACATTCTTGTCGCTGGCTTATATCTTTATCGGAAAACGAAGTATAAAAGAAAACTGATATGGAAGATATCCTCCGATCAAATATGGAGCGAACTATCGCTCATCCAATCAGTGATGAAGAATTTAAACTCTTCTCCGGTTTCTTCTTTGAGAAATCATTCGATAAAAGAGCAATTCTCGCAGAGGAAGGAGAACAATGCAAATATGTATACTTTATACTGAAGGGCTCTGCTTATTCCTATATACTGAATGAGCATGGCGATAAACATGCAGTTCAGTTTGCTTTGGAAGGTTATTGGATAACTGATCATTACAGCTTCTTCTCAGGCAGGTCTGGTATCTACACCATTGAAACTCTTGAACCATGTACTGTACTTATTTTGAATCATGAGAAATATGAAAAGATATGCAGTATTAACCATGCGTTTGAGCATTACTTTCATAAGTTGATTCAAAATGCCTTTATTTCACTGCAATACCGTCTGGCAAAGACCAATAGTGAGGATGCTGAACATCGTTACAAAGAATTTTCAAAATTACACCCTTCATTCGTTCAGCGTATTCCTCAATACCTGATTGCATCATACCTTGGAATTAAACCGCAATCACTAAGCCGCATCCGAAAAGAGATGAGCCAAGAAAAATAAAACTGATTTCCATTTATTAACCTATGTGAACGAACGTCCACCTGACTTGACGGAACTTTGTATCGTCAAACAAGACATATCACATTAAAAAATGGAAAATTTAACAAATTGGGTATTAGACCCTACACACAGCGAAATTATTTTCAAAGTAAAACACTTAATGATCACCAATGTTAAAGGTGAGTTCAGAAACTTCAATGCCAGCATTGTATCTGAGGGATCAGATTTTAGCAAAGCAAAAGTGCAGGCTAAGATTGATGCATCTTCCATCTTCACCAACAATTCAGACCGTGATGCCCATCTTCAAAGTGCAGATTTCTTTGATGTGGCCAATTTTAAAGAATTAAACTTCGAAGGAACCTCATTCAACAAACTGGATGAGGATAATTACCAGCTAAGAGGTATTCTGACTATTAAGGATGTATCAAAAGAAACAACATTTGATGTAGAATTCGGTGGATTAGTACAAGACCCTTATGGAAATCAAAAAGCTGGGTTCTCATTAAGCGGAAAAATTAACCGTAAAGACTGGGGATTGAACTGGAATGCAGCCCTGGAAGCGGGTGGAGTAATGGTCAGTGAAGAGGTAAGAATCAACGCAGAAGTACAGTTTGTAAAACAAGCATAATTTATATCCTCATCCAATATAGAATTTAGACAGATGCCAGTGAATTTCACGGGATGAATAAAATACAGGAATCATGAAAAAACTAGAAGACAAAGTCATTGTAATTACCGGTGCCGGTATGGGACTGGGATTAGCAACTGCCATTGAGGCTGCAAAAGAAGGGGCAAAACTTAGTCTTATCGACTATAATGCAAAAGCTTTGGACGATGCCAGGTCAAGCATACAAAAAGCTTATCCTGAGACAAAAATTTTAACAATTGTTGCCGATGTTTCAAAAGAGGAAGCAGTAAAGGCCTATGTCGATGAAACAGTGAACGCTTATGGAAGTATTGATGGATTCTATAATAATGCCGGAATTGAAGGCAAGCAGGCTCTTTTAACCGAATATGATCTGGATGTATTCAAAAAAGTGGTAGACATTAACCTGATGGGGGTTTATTACGGTATGCGCTACATCATCCCGGTTATGCAAAAACAGAACTATGGCCGCATTGTAAACGTGGCATCCGTTGGCGGGATACGCGGGGTTATGAACCAAACTCCCTATGTTGCAACCAAACATGCAGTTAGCGGAATTACCAAAAACGCAGCTCTGGAATACGGCAGATATGGTATCTTAACCAATGCCATTGCTCCGGGAGCGATTCTTACACCAATGGTTGCAGAAGCTTTCAGAGAGATCAATCCAGCTGATCCGAAAAAAGCAGAAACTGAATATGCTCAGTTTAACCCTACAAAACGTTTGGGCTTACCTGAAGAGGTGGCTAAACTTGTTGTATTTTTAATGAGTGAAGATTGTTCTTATGTAAGCGGACAAACAATAGCCATTGATGGCGGACAATCAAACAGTTACGGTTTTGTTTAATTTTATAATAAAAAACAATGAAAACAGTACTTCATAAGGCCAATACACGTGGTGATGCAAATCATGGATGGCTGCACAGCAAACATACCTTCAGTTTTGCGGGATATTACAATCCGGAACGAATGAACTTTGGTGCGCTAAGGGTATTAAATGACGACAGCGTAGATGCAGGAATGGGCTTTGGTGCTCATCCTCACGACAATATGGAAATTATCTCAATTCCTTTGGAAGGCGATCTGGAGCATAAAGACAGTATGGGTAACAAGACTGTGATCAGAAAAGGTGATGTGCAGGTAATGAGTGCCGGAACAGGAATCACACACAGCGAGTACAACAAAAACTCTGATAAAGCTGTAAAATTCCTGCAGATCTGGGTATTCCCAAACAAAAAGAATGTACAAGCACGTTACGATCAGATCACATTAAATCCGGACGAACGTCACAACAAGCTGCAGCAGATTCTGAGTCCTGATCCTGAAGATGCCGGAGTATGGATTCATCAGAATGCCTGGTTTCATTTAGGTAAACTGGAAAAAGGATTCAATACAGAATATGCTATTAAAGGTGCGGGAAACGGCGTTTATGCTTTCATTCTAAGCGGAGATGTAAGCATCAATGATCAAAAACTAAATACCCGCGATGGTTTTGGCATCTGGGATACTGATAAATTCACAATCAATGCCGATTCGGATGCAGAAATTCTGTTGATGGAAGTACCTATGTCCTGAACAACAAAATAAGACCTGTTATGTCAACAATTGAAATGATCATCGAAGAACGCGCAGCCAGTATTGGAAACTTTCTGGTGGGGCGTTTACTTCCTTTCCGCGAAAAGAGGATGGTGGGGCCGTTCATTTTCATCGACCATATGGGGCCGGTGAAAATGTCTGAACGCGAAAATTTTGATGTACTTCCACATCCTCACATCGGGCTATCCACTCTTACCTTTCTTTTTGAAGGCAGCATTATGCACCGTGATAGCCTGGGAAATGAACTCGAAATCAGGCCCGGAGCAGTGAACTGGATGACAGCCGGAAAAGGAATTGTCCATTCTGAACGTACCCCTGACTATCTTCGTCATTCTGAAAAACACATGCACGGACTTCAGATATGGGTAGCCCTTCCAAAAGATCTTGAACAAATGGAGCCAGAGTTTTTTCATATTGACAGCACACAAATCCCATCCTGGACAGAAGATGATATCGATTTTAAACTCATAGCAGGTGAGGCAATGGGTAAAAGATCTGCAGTTCCTGTATATAGTAAATTGTATATGATCGAGATTAAGAGCCGCAAACGGCAAACCGTCAGAATTGGTCACGAGCTATATGGAGAAGCAGGAATGTATATCCTTGAAGGTAGTGTTGAAAGTGATGGAAATATCTACCAGCCTAAACAACTTTTAATTGCAAAAGACAGCTCACTTTGCGAATTTGTTATGGAAGCAAATTCAGCTATTTATCTTTTCGGAGGGGAGGTTTTCCCTGAAGAACGTTTTATCGACTGGAATTTTGTAAGTAGCAGCAAAGCAATACTTGCTGAAGCACGCGAAAAATGGATTGCCCAAAATTTCCCTAAAATAAAAGGAGAAGAAAATGAGTTTGTTCCCTACCCATCACGAATCAAAAAATAAATTTTATGGCCTCTGTTAAATCACATATTGGTAAAGATCTCTACAAAGTAAAGATTGAGTCGCCTGGTGGCAACGTAGTTATCGCTGATGAACCTGTTTCATCAGGAGGACAGAATACCGGCTTTTCTCCATTTGAACTTCTGGGCGCTGCACTGGCAGCCTGCACATCAGCTACCCTGCGTATGTATGCCGACCGGAAAGCATGGGACTTGCAGGAGGTGAATCTGGAAATAGAGGTAAAACAGAACGACACCAGAACCCAGACTGATATCTCAAGAAAAATTGAACTCACAGGTAATCTGACTGAGGAGCAAAGAGCAAGATTAATTGCTGTAGCCGAGGCCTGTCCGGTTCATAAACTGCTGATGAACCCTATTGAAATCAGCACTGCAGAAGTAAAAAACTGATCGTATAAAGAAATTTATCTGCGATTTCAATCGAATTATGAATATTAATCATTTTAATGTAAAAATGTATATCTTTATGAAATGTAATATTTTCGTTTCAATTAAACCTTTTGAGTTTTACAGAACGGCGTTATTATTTTCAATAAAATATTCTAACATTTTGTGGAGTCAGATAAGACCAAAAAGTTTACCGCTATATTATTGGACAAGAGATTTGTAGTCTCTCTATTCATTACAATTGCGCTGATCACAGGAGTAAAGCAATACATCCGTGGTTCTTACAACAATTACAAAATCTTTAAATACACTTTCCAGCACAGTTTGGAGGAAAAACCCTTGTATGAAGAATACCCTTCTGAATACAGGGACTCTAATCACTATGGCCCTGCTTTTGCATTGGTTATTGCACCCTTTGCATTGCTTCCTGATGCTTTTGGAACATCGTTATGGAACATTGCCAATGTGCTGATTCTGTGCATGGGTTTTTACAGTCTTCCATTACCGTTGAGAACACGATCCATTATTGCTTTACTATGTGCGCATGAAGCTCTGGTAGCACTGCTTAGCTTTCAGTTTAATGTAGGTCTTACAGGACTGATCATGCTTAGTTTTTCTTATATTATTAGTAGAAATGAAACAAAATCAGCATTTTCTATCGCATTAGGCTCACTGATTAAACTTTACGGAATTGTAGGTCTTGCATTCTTTTTCTTCAGCAGGAATAAAGTGAAGTTCATTATCTCAGGATTAATCTCAGTTTTTGTTTTGCTGATCCTTCCTGTGTTTATTTCTTCTCCTGAATATGTAATCAGGTCTTATTCAGACTGGTATATCTCGTTAACAGAAAAAAACATGCATAATGTCTCTCTGACATCTATGCAGGATATTTCATTTATGGGAATTGTACGCCGGGTGATGCAGGATGCCAGCATTCCGAATCTTCCTTTTCTTGCCGGCGGATTAGTTTTGTTCCTTTTGCCATATACAAGAATCAGCCAGTATCAGTTTACAAGCTTCAGGTTGATGCTTTTAGCCTCAGTATTAATCTTTACGGTAATCTTTAGTTCCGGATCCGAATCACCTACCTATATCATTGCATTTGCAGGAGTTTCTATCTGGTTCATGACTCAGCCTTCTCAAAAAAATAAAGGAATACTGTCCCTGTTCCTCTTTGCTTTTTTACTGACCAGTATGTCGCCATCAGATCTGTTCCCGAAGTTTATCCGCAATGAATATATCCGGCCTTACTCATTAAAAGCATTACCATGCGTGCTCATATGGTTCACTATAATCTTCCAGATGTTAATCACTGATTTTAAAAATTACAAAAATTATGCTGCCGGATAAGTTAATCTCGATCGTTATTCCTGCATTCAATGAAACTGAAAACATCCCCAGAATTGTTGATGCGATTGATAAGCTGTTCAGGACTATTCCACACAACTATGAGATCATTCTGGTAGCTGATGGCTGCACGGATAATACCATGGAGACCATTGAAAAACTCACTGAAACAAATAAACAGGTATATTTCATCGAGCTTTCCAGAAATTTTGGCCATCAGCTTGCCCTTAAAGCGGGTCTGGATCATGCAAATGGCGATTGCGTAATCAGTATGGATTGCGATCTGCAACACCCTCCGGAAATCATTCCTGAATTGTTAGCAAAATGGGAATTAGGATACGAAGTTGTTTATACCATCCGTCAGGAAGATAAAAAACTTCCGATGGGGAAACGCATCACTTCTAACCTGTTCTACAAATCCATGAATAGCCTTTCAGATGTGGAAATCGAAACCGGATCAGCTGATTTCAGGCTATTGGACAGGAACGTGGTTTCTGTTATCAGAAATTTTCATGAAAATGAACCCTTCCTGAGGGGATTGGTAAAATGGGTAGGATTTAGAAATATTTCGATCCCGTATTACCCAAATCAGCGATTCTGTGGTAAAAGCAAGTACAGTTTAAATAGAATGATCAAATTCGCTTTGCAAGGTGTAACTTCATTTTCTGTCAGACCACTTTACGGTGCAATTTACCTGGGTTTTATTTTCTCGATGTTATCTGTGATGTACCTGCCTTATGTTTTACATGCTTTTCACAGTGGAAAAGAAGTTTCAGGATGGGCCTCCATTATCATGACCATTGTTTTTTTTGGCGGCTTAAAACTGATTATTCTCGGAATCATCGGCATATACGTTGGTAAAATGTTTATGCAGGTAAAAAACAGGCCTAATTATATAATCCGTTCAACAAATCTTAAACAATAATCGATTTGGTTTTGTTAAGTTTCGATATTGAAGAATTTGATATGCCATTTGAATATGGCAGGGAAATATCTTTCAGCGATCAGATTAAAATTTCAGAACAAGGAACTAATTACATCCTCGATATTCTGGACAAACATCATGTAAAGGCTACCTTTTTCAGCACCGTGGTATTTGCTCAGAATGTTCCTGAACTTATCCGGAGGATTGTAGAAGGAGGACATGAACTTGCTTCACACGGTTATTATCATTCAAAATTTGAGTGTGAACATCTAAGATCATCCAGAATTGCTCTGGAAGAAATTTCCGGAAAGGAAATCAAAGGATACCGCATGGCGAGAATGATGCCTGTAGATGAGTTTGAAATAAGTAAGGCAGGATATCAATATAACAGTTCCATCAATCCAACCTGGTTACCGGGGAGGTATAATAATCTTGCCAAACCCAGAAGCATCTATGAACAGGCAGGCATCCTGCAGATCCCTGCATCAGTTAGTCCATTACTGCGTTTCCCTTTATTCTGGCTGTCATTTCATAATCTGCCTTTAAAAATATACTTGTGGCTTGCCCGCAAAACATATGAAAAAGATGGTTATCTGAATATCTATTTTCACCCCTGGGAGTTTACCAACCTGAACGACTCTGAGAAATTTGGCTTTCCGGGATATGTCAGCAGAAATTCCGGAATAAAGATGATCGAAAGAATGGACTCTTTTATTACAACCCTGAAATCTGAAGGATATAACTTCAGTTCTATTTCAGATTATTTATCTTTTCATCAGATAAACAGGGCTAAAAGTTGAGTTGGCATCTGATACCTTAATTAATTCGCTCTAATTTTTCCTAAGTATTTGTGTTTTAATCAAATTCTCGTATCTTTGCAGTCCCTATTTTTTTAGGGGAAGAAAAAATAAATTATATCATTTAAATTCAAGCAAGTGAATACGTTAAGTTACAAAACTGTCTCTGCCAACAAAGCGACCGCCAACAAAGAATGGGTAGTTGTTGACGCTCAGGGCGAGATTTTGGGGCGCTTGTCTTCTAAGATCGCAATGATCATCAGAGGAAAAAACAAGTCATCGTACACCCCACACGTAGACTGCGGAGATAATGTGATCGTTATCAATGCAGACAAGGTTAAACTGACAGGAAACAAATTTGCTGAAAAGCAGTATGTTTCTTACACCGGTTATCCTGGAGGTCAGAAATTCATTTCTCCTAAAGAGTTAATGGCAAAGCATCCTACCCGTGTGGTAGAGAAAGCTGTACGTGGTATGTTACCTAAAAACAGTTTGGGCCGTGCATTGTACAAAAACCTGTTCGTTTATGCAGGTTCAGAGCATCCGCATGCAGCACAAAATCCTAAAACCATTAAACTATAATTAGAGAAATGTCAACAACTAACACTTCAGGAAGAAGAAAAACAGCAGTTGCCCGCATTTATCTAACAGATGGAAGCGGCAAGGTTACCGTGAACGGTAAAGATTACAAGGAATATTTTCCAACATTGCCATTACAATATATCGTTATGCAGTCAGTAGAAGTTGCTGATTCTGCAGGTAAATTCGATGTTATTGTAAACGTTGCAGGCGGTGGTGTTAAAGGACAGGCAGAAGCTGTTCGTTTAGCTATTGCTAAAGCAATTGTAGAGCTTGACCCAGAGAAGAAACCTTCATTGAAAGCTAAAGGACTTATGACCCGCGATGACCGTATGGTTGAGCGTAAGAAACCAGGTCGTAAGAAAGCCCGTAAGAAATTTCAATTTAGTAAACGTTAATCTCAGGAGGATCAGACAATGGCAAGAACAACATATCAGGATTTATTGGATGCAGGTGTACACTTTGGTCACCTTACCCGCAAGTGGGATCCGAAAATGGCTCCGTACATTTTCATGGAACGCAATGGCATCCACATTATAGATTTAAATAAAACTTTAACAAAATTAGAAGAAGCTGCTGCTGCGATCAAACAGATCGTAAAATCAGGACGTAAAATCTTATTTGTTTCTACAAAGAAGCAGGCTAAAGATATCGTAGCTGAGCAGGCACGTTCTGTAAACATGCCTTACGTAACCGAGCGTTGGTTAGGTGGTATGTTAACTAACTTTGCTACAGTTCGTAAATCAATCAAAAAGATGTCTAACATCGATAAGATGACTAAAGACGGAACATTTGATGTATTATCGAAAAAAGAAAAATTAATGATTCAGCGTGAGCGTATCAAATTAGAGGCACTTCTTGGAGGTATCGCTGATCTGAACCGTTTACCGGCTGCATTATTTATTATTGACGTTAAGAAAGAGCATATCTCTGTTGCTGAAGCGATGAAATTAAACATCCCTACTTTTGCAATGGTTGATACCAACTCTGATCCGTCAAACATCGATTTCCCTATCCCTGCAAATGACGACGCAACCAAGTCGATCACTTTGATCACTGACGTTATCATGAAAGCTATCCACGAAGGTTTGGAAGAGCGCAAGCGCGAGAAGGAAGAAGAAGCAGACAAAGAAGCAGCTTCTGCAAAAGCAAAAGTTGATACTGAAGGTCAGGACGAAGCAGCTGCACCTAAACGTGCACGTAAAACTGCAAGTGCTGAAGGCGCAGTTGAAGCTGAAGCTAAAAGCGAAGAGTAATCCCACCCTTGCGATTCGTTCGCAATGACAATCAAATTTTAGTTTAATAATATTTCAGCCCCCTTTTTCAGGGGGCTGAATTAAAAAGGAAATAACATGTCTACAGTACAAATTACTGCCGCAGATGTAAATAAATTACGCCAGCAAACCGGTGCCGGTATGATGGATTGCAAAAAAGCATTAACCGAAGCTAACGGTGATTTCGAAGCAGCTATTGATTACCTTCGTAAAAAGGGTGCTAAAGTTGCTGCAAGTCGTCAGGATCGTGAATCAAATGAAGGTGTTGTTATCGCAAAAACTACCGCCGACGGAAAACGTGGTGTAATTGTTGAATTCAACTGCGAAACTGACTTCGTTGCAAAAAATGCCGATTTCGTTGCATTCGCAAACAGTATCGCTGATCTTGCAATTGAGAAAAACCCTGCTTCTCTTGAAGAACTGGTTAATCTTGACCTTAACGGCGAAAAATTAGCTGATAGCATCATTTCTCAAACCGGTAAGATCGGCGAGAAAGTTGGCGTATCAAAATACGAAAGCATCACCGGCGAGAAGGTTATCGCTTATATCCATGGAAACTACCGCTTAGGTGTATTGGTTGCTTTAAGCTCCAACCCGGCAAGTGCTGAAGAAATTGGAAAAGACGTAGCTATGCAAATTGCTGCTATGAATCCTGTTGCCATCGATAAAGGTGATGTTGATTCCAAGACTATCGAAAGAGAACTTGAAATCGCTAAAGATGTAATTCGTGCAGAAGGTAAACCTGAAGAAATGGTTGAAAAGATCGCTGCAGGTAAACTGAATAAATTCTACAAAGATTCTACCCTCCTGAATCAGGAGTTCGTAAAAGACTCATCTAAAACTGTTGCCCAGTTTTTAAATGATGTAGAAAAAGGCCTGACCGTAACCGCATTCAAGCGGGTTCAGTTAGGAGCATAATATTGATACTTTGAAATCCTCTCCTTTTTGGAGAGGATTTTTTTTGCCTGAAAATTCCTGAGCTATGAACCTGACATGATTAAAATAATCATCAAAGGCTCCATCTGACAAATAAAAACAAGAAAAATAAACAGATGAAAACTGCACTGATAAACGCAACAATATTCACCGGGGCAGAAAAACTGGAGCATAAAGCCCTTCTGATTGAAAACGGGCTAATATCCTCAATTACAGATATTTCAGAGGTGCCTTCAGACTTTCAGGTTAACAACCTTTCCGGATTAACAATAGCCCCTGCCTTACTCGACCTTCAGATCTACGGAAGTGGAGGAAAACTATTCGGTGCCCTTCCGGATGTTGATGGTCTGGAACAAATGGAAAAAGATTTACTCGCTCAGGGAACCAGTGGTTTCTTTGCAACATCTGCAACCAACAGTGATGAGGTAGTGATCAAAGCCATTGATGCCGCAAAGGAATATCGTAAAAAAGCAAAAGGAAACTTTCTGGGGCTCCATCTTGAAGGACCGTACCTTAATGCTGTGCGAAAAGGCGCACATCCGGAAAAATTTATTAAAAAAGCAAGCTTAAACGAAATCAGAAGCTGGGTTGAACGTGCCGAAGGTGAGATCAGAATGATGACTATCGCGCCTGAGTTGCAGGACCGTGAAATTATGGATTATCTGCAATCTGAGAATATTATTATTTCAGCGGGCCACAGTAATGCTACATATGAAGAAGCTATAGATTTCTTAAATAATCCTGTACAGACCTGTACCCACCTTTTCAATGCAATGCCTCCATTGCACCACAGAGACCCGGGATTAATTGCAGCCATATTCAAGGTTAAGCCTTATGCAAGCATTGTGGCTGACGGGGTGCATGTAAGTTTCCCAATGATCGAACTGGCAAAACGCGAATTAGGCGGGCACCTGTTCCTGATAACAGATGCAGTTACCGAAACAAACCTGGGTGAATATCAACATATATTCAAAGGCGATCGCTATGTAATGCCCGACGGAACCCTGTCAGGCTCATGCCTTACCATGCTGAAAGCTGTTGAAAATTGCGTAATAAAAGCAGGAATACCATTGGATGAGGCATTACGAATGGCATCCACATATCCTGCAAAACTGATGAAAGATAATAAACGCGGCTTACTTAAGCCCGGATACAGAGCAGATATCATCGTGATAAACAATGATTTGAAGCATCACAGCACTTACTTTTCAGGCATTCTGAACTAAAATAAATTAATAACTTTACAAAAAATCACTTCATGAAGTACAAACGTATCCTGTTAAAATTAAGTGGCGAAGCATTAATGGGCGAAAAGCAATACGGAATTGATATTGACCGTGTTGCACAATATGCCAAAGATATTCACGCCGTGCATGCTAAAGGAATAGAGATCGCGGTGGTGATTGGAGGTGGTAATATTTACCGCGGACTTAGCGCAGAAAAAGCAGGAATGGATCGTGTACAGGCTGATTATATGGGTATGCTGGCAACCGTAATCAACAGCATGGCACTTCAGGATGCATTAGAGAAAACAGGAGTAAAAACACGCTTGCTTACTGCAATCAAAATGGAGCAGATTTGTGAACCTTTTATCCGCCGCCGGGCAGTGCGTCACCTTGAAAAAGGAAGAATTGTAATATTCGGTGCAGGAACAGGAAATCCTTACTTCACCACTGATACCGCAGCTTCATTAAGAGCAGTTGAGATCAATGCAGATGTGGTTATGAAAGGAACCAGAGTTGATGGTATTTATACTGCAGATCCATTAAAAGATCCGGAAGCAAGCAGGTATGATGAGATCACATTCTCAGAAGTATATAAAAAGAATTTGAATGTAATGGACATGACCGCATTCACCCTGTGTCAGGAAAATAACCTTCCGATCATCGTATTTGATATGAATAAACCGGGGAACTTCATGAAGCTTGTTGAGGGTGAGCCAATCGGGACACTGGTAAAAGGTTAAACCGGAATTCAGCAAGCTTAAAATCTGAAATAGCAGGATTTTAATTATTTTTACTGATCGAACAGACAGATTATGAACGACCTTATAAAGAAACAATTAGATGACGCTAAAGCTCATATGGAAAAAGCCATTGAGTTTTGTGATGGCGAACTGGTTAAAATTCGTGCTGGAAAAGCAATGCCAAGTATGCTTGATGGTATTTATGTAGATTATTATGGTACTGCAACTCCATTAAATCAGATCGGAACAGTAAATACACCTGATGCACGGACTCTGGTAGTACAGCCATGGGAAAAATCAATGATATCTGCGATTGAAAGAGCAATAATGGAAGCAAATATTGGTCTGAATCCGCAAAATGATGGTTTAGTTATCCGCCTGAATGTTCCCCCGCTAACTGAAGAGCGTCGTAAAGACCTGGTGAAAAAGGTGAAGGAAGAAGCTGAAAAAGGACGTATCGCGGTGCGCAATATCCGTAAAGATGCCAACGAAAAGATCAAGCGTACCAAATCAGAAGGAGTTTCAGACGACGAGATCAAAGGTGGTGAAAACGAAGTGCAAAAATTAACTGATAGTTGTATTTCCAGAATTGACCGACTGATGGAGGCCAAGGAAAAAGATATTATGACTGTCTGATCTTATATAAGACAAGAGGAAAAGGGAATAGGATAAATGCTTATTCCCTTTCTTTTTTAGAACAAACAAAAATGAAATTACTGGCCGAATATCTGAAGAACTATACCGGATTGATTTTGTTTGCCTTATTGCTGGCAGCTATTAATCAGATCTTTTCTTTGCTTGACCCATGGATTTTTCGCAAGATTATAGATACCTATGTAACACGTTATCAGGAATACAGCACTGAAGAGTTCTTTAAAGGAGCCGGACTACTGATATTAGCAGCAATGGGTGTTGCAATGGTTTCGCGAATCGCGAAAAATTTCCAGGATTATTATGTAAATGTGATTACTCAACGTTTAGGAGCTAAAATTTACTCCGACGGATTGGCACATTCACTTGAATTACCCTATTCAGTATTCGAAGATCAGCGTAGTGGTGAAACTCTGGGTATTCTTCAAAAAGTTAGAACTGATACCGAGAAACTTATTACTGCACTAATAAATATTGTATTTACCTCTCTGGTAGGTGTCACTTTTGTATTTGTTTATGCCATCAATATTCATTGGTCGATTGCCGTGGTTTACATCTCGGTTATTCCGATTCTTGGAACTATCAGTTCGGTACTCAGCAAGAAGATTAAAGTGGTTCAGAAAACAATTGTCAGCGAAACTACCGCCCTGGCCGGGTCGACAACGGAATCGCTGAGGAATATCGAACTGGTAAAAAGTCTCGGACTTTCAAGTCAGGAAATCAAACGGCTGAATAATACTACCGATAAAATATTAAAACTCGAGCTTAAAAAAGTTAAATATGTGAGAAGCCTTAGTTTTATTCAGGGAACTTTGGTTAACCTTCTTCGTAACCTGATACTATTATTGATGCTCTATCTGATATTTGCAGGCAGAATCAGTGTCGGAGAATTTTTCTCATTATTTATCTATTCCTTCTTCATTTTCGGACCTTTGCAGGAACTGGGAAATATCATCAATATCTACAGAGAGACAGAAGTATCACTGGAAAATTTCAAAGCGATATTAAACACCCCCAAAGAACAAAAACCGGCCAAACCGGCCAAATTAAATCATATTAACAGTCTGAAATTTGACACAGTAAGCTTTAAGCATCAGTCGGCCAGACGTAATGCTCTTGAAAATATTTCTTTCGAAACGCATAAGGGGCAAACTATTGCCTTTGTTGGTCCATCAGGGTCAGGCAAAACAACACTGGTAAAACTATTAGTGGGGCTATACCAGCCTATCAGTGGTAAAGTACTTTACAACGATGTCTCAGCAACAGATATTGATCTAGATGAACTCCGCGAAAAGATTGGTTTCGTAACTCAGGACACTCAGTTGTTTTCGGGTACTATCCGCGAGAATCTTTTGTTCGTACGCCCTGATGCCAGTGATGAGGAATGCATGAAAGTACTCCACAGGGCAGCATGTCAAAACTTATTGGCCAGAGCAGATAAAGGTCTGGACACAGTTATCGGTGAAGGGGGCGTAAAAGTATCGGGAGGGGAAAAGCAGCGTCTTTCCATTGCAAGGGCATTACTGCGTCATCCAAACATTCTGGTATTTGATGAAGCCACTTCAGCTCTTGATTCGATAACAGAGGAGGAAATTACCGAAACAATACGTGATGTGTCGGTGATCAGTGATCATATTACCATTCTGATTGCACACCGCCTTTCAACTATTATGCACGCCGACAAAATTTTCGTACTGGAAAAAGGGCATATTATTGAATCAGGAAGGCATGAAGAATTGCTGGCAGAAAAAGGTCTCTACTATGCTATGTGGCGACAACAGATCGGTGAAAAATTCAATACATAAATCTGCGGATTTATGTATATTTAATATAATTCTGATTTAAAAATCTCCGGTATGATGACAGATTACACTTCAGGTTTTGGTTTCTGGGAATGGCTAATGCTCAGTTTTGCAGTAATCGTACTATTTCTCATCATTCCATTTGCAATCTTAGATACTCTAAAATCAAAATATCTCAGCAGCGGACAAAAATTTCTCTGGATCCTGTTTATTCTGATTGCACCTTATCTGGGAGCTGTGATTTATCTGTTCTGGGGACGTAAACAAAAAGCACTATGATTGCATTGGCCACACTTCTTTTTATCGGTGGAATATTCCGTTTATTTTTTGGGATTTTATGGGTTGTACTTATTGTTTACACCTTAATGGATTTACTGAAAAGTAATAAACCAGGCAATACAAAATTGCTCTGGCTAATAGTGATACTGATTGCTCCGATACTGGGATCAGTTCTTTACTTTGCGTTAGGTAAAACAGACAGGATCTAATCCCTGTTAATCTGTTTGAGGCCCAGCGGCACCAGCTTTTTAGTTTTCAAATAGGTAAAGAATACAATAAGTAAAGTCATAGTACCTCCAAAAAGAACCGATGGTATTGTTCCCATCAGCTTTGCTGTAGCACCTGATTCAAATGCTCCGATCTCATTGGATGAATTTATAAACATTCCGTTTACAGCTGATACTCTGCCACGCATTTCTTCAGGAGTAAGAATCTGCAAAATAGTGGATCTTATTACTACGCTGACACTGTCAAATGCGCCTTCAAAAAACAGACATAAAAGAGAAAGATAAAAATTTCTGGAAAGGCCAAAGCAAATGATAGATAATCCGAACCCTGCCACCGCAAACAACAGGTTCCTCCATGGTTTATTCATTGGCGGATATTTTGCCATAATAAACATGGTAATTACCGCCCCAACAGCCGGTGCTGCCCGCATAAATCCCAGACCCTCAGAACCAACCATCAGTATATCGTGAGCAAAGACTGGCATTAAGGCAACTGCACCTCCAAAAAATACAGAGAACATATCAAGGCTCAGTGCACCCAGGATCATTCTGTTATGAAATACAAATTTGATCCCTTCAGCAAGGCTTTTAAATATATTCTCCCTCGGAACAAAGTGCGGGGGATAATTTTTAACAAAAAACACGATACACACTAAAGCAAGAGCCATAAAACTTACAATAACTGTGAAGCAAGCCGTAATTCCGCTGAAAGCATACAGCAAGCCGCCAACTGCCGGTCCCAAAATAGATGCCACCTGCCATATTCCGCTGTTCCAGGTCGATGAATTTGCATAATGCTCTTTAGGGATAATCTGAGCCATTAATGTAAATGCCGTTGGTGAGTAAAAACCCCGCGCTAATCCGACAAAGAAAATCATCAGATACATAATCAGAATCACTGTAGTTTGCCCTAAAAGTTCCAGCCCCTCAGGTGTGGTAACCATCAATAGTACAAATGAAGAAAACAGCATCGCGAGGATGATCCAAACCATGAGCTTCTTTTTATCCGACTTATCAGCAATATAGCCACCGTATAATGTCACTGTAATTGAGGGAATAGCCTCTGCAAGACCAATTAGACCCAAAGACAATGGATCTTTCGTCAGCTGATAAATATGCCAGCCAACTACAACTGCCTGAACCTGATAGGCAAAAGTAAAAAGGAAGCGCATCGCCAGATAGGAACGAAACTCCGGAAAACGCATCGCAACGTAAGGGTCCATGACAGCCTCTGCCGGCCTGTTATCACTCATTTATTCAAAATTAACATTTTACTCAGACTATCGGGCACCGTACTGATCAATCAGATAAACCATTGAAGTCATTGCTGCCGCACCCAACTCCAGCTCCCGTTTATTTACATTCTCAAATACATCGTTACTTGAATGATGAATATCAAAGTAACGCTGGGAATCGGGATTAAATGCCATGAGAACAGTATTGGGAAAAATACGCAGCGGGCCAATATCAGCCCCGCTACCCCCGCCCTCAATATCTGCTGCTTTATATGGTTTGAATAGCGGTATCCATTTTGAAATATGAGCAAGTCCGGCAACATTTTCAATAGTAAAGCCTCTCGGAGTAAAACCACCCTCATCAGACTCAAGGGCAGCAATATGCTTCTCATTATTTTGCTTTGCTATCTCAGCATATTTCAATCCCCCACGCAAACCATTCTCTTCATTCATGAACATTACCGCTCTGATGGTATGCTTGGGCCGAATATTCAGCGACCTGAAAATCCGGAGTACTTCAACCGATTGCATCACTCCGGCTCCATCATCATGTGCACCTTCAGCCAAATCCCATGAATCGAGATGCCCACCTACAGTGATGATCGCCTCAGGATCTTCGCTTCCACGAATCTCACCAATCACATTGTAGGAAACAGCATCAGGAAGGGTTCGGCAATTCTGCTTAAAATAAAATTGTATTGCAGGTAGTTTACGAAGTTTTAACTCCCGGCTTAACAATTCAGCGGCTTTGGTACTGATTGCAGCGGCAGGAATCTTGGTAACCCCATCCTGATAACGCATACCCCCGGTATGAGGAAAGTCATCGATAACAGTCGACATGGAACGAACAATTACGCCAACAGCACCCAGTTTTGCAGCCTCGACAGCTCCATTACTTCGCTGATCAACAGCAGCTCCATACGCTTTAAAAGTGTCAAAATGCCTGGGATCGAAAGGACGGTTAAAAAACACAATCTTTCCTTTTACAAGCTGCTCCCCCAATGCTTTCAGTTGATCAAAATTTTGAACTTCAATGATTTGAGCAGTGATACCCGATACCGGACTGGCAATTGATCCGCCCAAAGCTGCAATTGGAACCGGAATCTTTGTCCTGCCTTCAATTATCCAGGCCGTTTCCTTTACACCACGCTCCCATACAGGCACCATCAGCTCCTGCAGATAAACCCTGTCAAAGCCATATTCTTCCATTAACTTCTTTGTCCATTCCACAGATTTTTGGGCATTAACAGAACCACTAAGCCTCGGTCCAATCTTTTTGCATAAATATTCCAGATTCTTATAGGTATGACCAGAGGCTAAGGCCTCATCATAGATCCTGCGAACCATAATTGAATCCTTGTTTTGAGCTTGTAACGAACTCACCAGAAATAATGCAGAAAACAGAGTCTTTAAAAATTTCATTCGTATAATTTATTGTTGTTTCAGGATATTTTATCCCAGCTTATTCCGGGAGTTTTTTTATTAAAATATTGTCTGAGCAGCAAGTTAGACCCGCTTTTAAGTTCAGGATCTTCATCAAGCAACTGAATAACAGTTTGCCTGGCTTCAATAAGGATATTCTGATCAAGAGCAAGATCGGCTAGTTTCAGATCCAGCACTCCGCTCTGCTGTGTACCTTCAATATTCCCCGGTCCGCGAAGCTGCAGATCGATCTCGGCAATCTCAAAACCATCATTTGTTCTGACCATGGTATCGAGCCTCTTTCTGGCATCAGTGCTGAGTTTGTTCCCCGACATCAGTATACAAAAAGATTGTTCTGCCCCCCTTCCAACACGCCCCCTCAGCTGATGAAGCTGAGAAAGACCAAAACGCTCAGCATTCTCAATGATCATTACACTTGCATTGGGGACATTCACGCCAACCTCAATTACTGTAGTAGCTACCATGATCTGAGTTTCACCTCTCACAAAGCGCTGCATCTCAGAAGCTTTATCTTTCGAATTAAGCTTGCCGTGTACAATACTGATCTGATACTGAGGCATTGGAAATACATCAGAAATAGCTTCAATACCTGCTTCGAGATAGAGCAAATCAAGTTTTTCACTCTCCTTAATTAATGGGTAAACTATATAAATCTGCCTGCCTTTGGATATCTCATCACGCATAAAGCTGAACATCTGCTGACGCTGGCTGTGATACATGTGAACAGTCCGGATAGGCTTTCTGCCTGCAGGAAGTTCATTAATTGCAGAGATATCCAGATCACCGTAAAGGGTCATAGCCAAAGTTCGCGGAATCGGAGTTGCTGTCATCACCAGAACATGAGGAGGAATAATATTCTTACGCCAGAGTTTGGCACGCTGCTCAACACCAAAGCGGTGCTGCTCATCAATTACCACAAGGCCCAGATTTTTAAACTGCACCACATCTTCGATCAATGCATGTGTGCCAACAAGAATCTGCAGCTCACCATTCTCCAGACGTTCATGCAATGTCCTCCTTGCCTTTTTTTTAGTTGAGCCTGTCAATACCTCTATATTAACAAAATCGTCTCCCAGAAGGCTTTTAATTGACAAATAATGCTGTTGTGCAAGAATCTCAGTAGGAGCCATTAAACAGGCCTGAAATCCATTATCAATCGCAAGAAGCATGATCATCAAAGCTACAACGGTTTTTCCGCTTCCAACATCTCCCTGAACAAGTCTGTTCATTTGAATACCCCTTTGGGTATCCTGCCTGATCTCCTTAATTACCCTCTTTTGAGCATTGGTGAGTTCAAAAGGTAGTCTTTCATTATAAAAAGTATTGAAATAATGACCTACATTACCAAAAACAGATCCTTTGAACTTCTGTGTACGATACATTTTGCTCCTCAGAAGTTTCAGCTGTATAAAAAACAGTTCTTCAAACTTCAGGCGCTGCCTGGCTGCTTTCAGAGCTTCATTATTATCCGGGAAGTGAATATTATACAAGGCTCTTGCCCTTCCAATCAGCTTATTCTTCTCCAAAATATATTGAGGAATAGTCTCCTCCACCTCCCTGATTACCTGATCGATCAATGTTGCCTGTATACGCTGAATGCCCTTGGTATCAAGACTAAATTGCTTTAATTTCTCGGTTGAGCTGTAAACCGGTTGCAAACTGATATTACCTTTATTAGTGTTCCCCGGTTTATAAAGTTCAATTTCAGGATGTGAAATAGAGAAATGCCCGTTAAACAGTACCGGCTTCCCAAAAACTATATATGCCGACCCTGCTTCCACCATCCTTTCCATCCATCTGATACTTTGAAACCAGACCAGTTCCATAATGCCTGTATCATCCTTAAAACGGGCTACAAGCCTTTTTGTATGTTTTTCGCCAATAATTTCTTTGGAAATTACGCGGCCGATGATTTGAATAGCAGGAAGTTCAGGATCAAGTTCATTGATTTTATAGAAACGGGTCCTGTCGATATAGCGGAAAGGATAGTAACACAGCAGATCAGCGTAAGTGAATATTCCAAGATCCTTCCTAAGTATCTCAGCCCGCTGAGAACCTACACCTTTTAAATATTCAACAGGGGTTTTTAAGATCTGATCTGTCAATCGGGTTCAGGGCTAATTCCGGAACTATTGTTAGCCGGCATTTTAAAAAATATCTCCTTGATCGTATCCACATTAAAGACTATAACTGCAGCAAACAGCAATAAATAGGCATATAACTGGTAAAGGCTTATTCCTTCGTGAAAATAGAAAAATGCGACTGCAAAAGCAACAATAGGATTTATGTAAATGATGATCCCAAGTGTTGAGGAAGGCATGCCGCTCAATGCAAAAAGGCTGAGATAAAGTGGAATAATTGTGAAAACTATAGAAATAACAATGATAATAAACCAAAAATATGGGTCGCTGGGAATAGAGGTAAAATCATTGATATAAAAAGGAAGAAGAATTAGTACGGCAATGATCAGTTGAAATCCCAGCATATTAAACTTATCAATACGTACAATAACCTTTTGAACAATGAGGTAAAAACTATAAAAGGAAGCCACAATTACTGACCACATAACGTCTCTTGCTGATCCCTGTGCCAATATTACAATACTTATACTTGCAACACCCAGCGCAATCAGCTTAAACCCTGAAAGCTTCTCTCTAAGAATAAGAAATCCACTAAATGCTGTAATAAGCGGACAAACCATATAGGCAAATGCAGCTGATTTCAGATTCACATTATTCACAGCATATATATAAGTGAACCAATTACCAGTGATCAGAATACCTGCCAGAATACTTAAAAAGATTATTCGGTTCCTGCCTGATTTTTCTTCTGCCTTTAAAAAATCAAGATCGGCCTGAAGCTGTTTTCTTCGGAATAATCCAATATATGCCCAGGTAATCAGCAGTGAGGATAAAATTCTGTAATACAGAATTTGTTCAGAGGGATGATCCTGAATTGCCCTAAGGGGTATGGCAAAAAATCCCCACATTACAACCGAGAATAATGCGGCTAAAAAATATTTTATTCTTCCTGATTTCAAGATCAGGCTTTAACAGCTATTAAAGAGATCTCGACATTGACATGTTTGGGCAATCCCAGAACAGCAACTGTCTCTCTGGCCGGGAAATCTGATGTAAAAAAAGAACCATAAACTTCATTGACTTCAGCAAAATGCTTCATGTCGCTCAGAAATATTGTGGTTTTAACCACATTCTGAAATCCAAGTCCTGCAGTTGAAAGTAAAGCTTTCAGGTTTTTCATTACCTGCATGGCTTCTTCAGAAACAGAACCTGAAACAAGTTCACCGCTTTCAGGATTGATAGGAATCTGCCCTGAAATAAACAACATATTGCCAGTCTGTACAGCCTGACTGTATGGTCCGATCGGTTCAGGAGCTTTGTCGGTATAGATAATTGATTTCATATTGATAATGCTTTAGCCTGTATATCCTGAATCAGAATACATACCATTGGAGCAACTTATAAATTACTCCTGCCAGAAACATAATAATAGCGGTAGTGTTTATAATATGCATAACCTTGAGATTAAAACTCTTCGGCCTGTTGGGATCGTTCTTTCTAAAAAAATACATTGAGATAAAATTATTAAATAAAAAAAAGAGTCCCGAATATTCGGGACTCTTTTTTTACAATATGCTTAAATACAGTATTGTTTATTATTGTTGTTTGATCTCAACACGACGGTTCTGAGAACGTCCGGCTTCAGTAGCATTTGATGCTACTGGACGGCTTTCGCCATAAGCTGTAATTGAAACTCTGTTAGCAGCAACACCAGCGTTAACCAGGTAAGTTTTAACTGAATTAGCTCTGTCTCTTGATAAAGTCATGTTGTACTCTTCAGTACCTTCAGCAGAAGCGTGACCATCTAACTGAACAACCGCATTAGAGTTAGCTTTCAAGTTAGAAGCAACGCCATCAAGGATAGAGTAAGATGAAGTTCTCAATACAGATGAATTGAACTCAAACTGGATTGGAAGAGATGGACCAGCAGCAAACTCAGGGCATCCGTTTAATGCAGCAGTACCTTTAACAGTAGGGCAAGCATCTTTTGAATCCGGCACACCGTCAGCATCAACATCTAATGGACAACCTGAACCGTCAACTTTGATACCGGCTTCAGTGTTAGGGCATTTGTCTAACTTATCAGCAACACCGTCACCGTCTGAATCTTTTAACAGATCAGCAGCTTCTAATGTATTTACACGACCTTTTAATGCCTCAACTTCATTACGTAATGTAGGATCTTTTAATTCATCATACATCATAGCGACTGGATTAACCCAATCTAAATTTGGTTTAGAAGTAGAACCTAAAGAGAATTCTAAACCAGCTGAAGTGTAAGACCACTTATCTTTTGAAGTCGGTTTAGCATAAACACCATCAAAGTTATCATTATCTAAGAAATTCATAGTATATCCAAGATCAAAATTTACGCGCTCAGATACTTTGAATTTAACACCAGCACCAACCGGAACTACAACTTCTTTAACATATTTATTGTCTCTGTTATCACCAGCTTTACCTTTCCAGTCAAATGGAACTCTTGGAGCATATGCTGCAAGACCCCAACCCGCTTTAACGATAAAATTTACTGCATTCTCTCTTTGAAGGAAATCGATTGAACCAACATTCACAACACCACTTAATGTTGCAGTATAGCCTAAATCAGTTTCGAATGAAGAAAAACTTCCCGGGGCAACATATGATTTGGACGGATCATTCTCGCCAGAAACTTTTCCACTTACTAAGCCTAATTCTAAACCGAAAGTGTGATCTAACTGCTTACGTAATGATAGTCCGTAACCAAGATTAAGATTTGGTTTATTGAAATCATTGGTTCCGCCGATTAGAACTCCAGGAGCTAAAATACCGGCATTAACGCCTAAACTCCATGTTCTGTACTGACCTCTGCCACCAAATACCTTGGCAGAAGAGCTAGTAGCGTTCTGAGCATTGGAAACCTCTACGAGTCCCAATACAGCTACTAATGAAAACGCGAGGGCTTTCTTTAATGTAGAATAATTCATAATTGTTTTTTTAAAGGTTAACAAATTTCATTAGTGTAATTTACACAAAAATAGTCATAAGTTTGACTTGTGCAAATAATCAAATACTATTCCAATCATTTTCATCAATAAAAATTAATGCACAATTTCTTTTACTCCTGAAATAAAATAATGTTACAGTCATGAAATATTTTTGCATCGACAAGCAACTTTTCGAGTTAAATCGTCAGAATTTCACAAAAAAGCTTCAAAAGAACTCAATAGCAATATTTCAGTCGAACGATGAATTCCCAAGAAGCGGTGATCAAAGTTTTATTTTCAAACAAAATCCTGATCTTTTTTATCTCAGCGGAATTGATCAGGAACAAAGTATCTTAATCTTATTCCCCGACTGTCCCAATCCACTATACAGGGAAGTCCTGTTTTTAAGACAGACCAATGAACATATTGCAGTTTGGGAAGGTCATAAACTAAGCGTTCAGGAAGCCAGAAAGGTTTCGGGTATTCAAAATATTTACTGGCTCGATGAATTCTGGAATATTCTGCCTGCAGTTATTAATTATGCAGAATACATCTATCTGAATACAAACGAAAACGACCGCTATGCTCATGAGGTTCCATACAGGGATATCAGGTTTATTGAAAAACTGAAAAGTCTTTATCCTTTACATCGCTATGAACGTGCGGCACCTATTTTAAGAGACCTGCGTCCGGTTAAATCCGACATTGAAATTGAGCTGACCAAAAAAGCTTGCGGCAT
This sequence comes from Daejeonella sp. H1SJ63, assembly GCF_029360775.1. Taxonomy (GTDB): domain Bacteria; phylum Bacteroidota; class Bacteroidia; order Sphingobacteriales; family Sphingobacteriaceae; genus Daejeonella. The sequence goes on from NZ_JARKMZ010000005.1 coordinate 82,642, forward strand.
AACCCGGGATGCATTTATCCGTGTTCTGAAATATGTAAAACCGGGAGTTGCCGAATACGAAATTGAAGCAGAGATTATTCATGAGTTTATCCGTCAGCGGGCAACCGGTCATGCTTATGCACCAATCATCGCCTCCGGAAAAAATGCCAATATCCTTCACTACAATGATAATAATCAGATTTGTTTGGATGGCGATGTGATATTATTTGATTTCGGCGCCGAATATGCCAATTATAATGCCGATCTGAGTCGTTCTGTACCTGTTAACGGACGTTTCAGCAAAAGACAAAAAGATGTCTATAATGCCGTACTCCGGATCATGAAAGAGGCTAAAAAAATGCTGTTGCCGGGAACTGTCTGGAATGAATATCATGAAGAAGTTGGCAAAGTAGTTGAATCTGAACTTATTGGATTAGGCCTGCTTGATAAACACGATGTAGCCAGACAGGATCCTAAAATGCCCCTTTATAAAAAATATTTTATGCATGGCACTTCACATCATCTGGGAGTTGATGTACATGATTTTGCGAGCAGATACAAAGCCTTTGAAGCAGGCAACATCCTTACCTGTGAGCCCGGAATTTATATTCAGAAAGAAGGACTGGGGATCAGGCTTGAGAATGATATCCTCCTGACTAAAAACGGCAACATCGACCTGATGGCAGATATTCCTCTGGAAGCAGAGGAAATTGAAGGGATTATGAATTCTTAACCGAATCCAGAAAACTATCTACAAAATTATACAGATTAAAATCAGGCTTTGAGGAAGCATTAAGCAATGCTTCCTGAAGCTTTAACCTGTTGATATCACGCATTTTATGATGCCTGATTAGTTTCCAGGCCTTTTCAGAAAGTAAAAACTGACGCCGTTGGTTTTGACTGAAAGAATGTTCTTTAATGGCAGTCATAAGCTCATCTATACCCCTGGCCTGATCAGCCACAGTATTAATAACCGGAATATTCTCTTCCTTTTGATGGACCAGCTTTTTCAGATTATTAGCGAATGCCTCTGCACCCTCACGATCAGATTTATTGACTACAAAAATATCTGCAATCTCCATCAGCCCCGACTTCATTCCCTGAATCTCATCACCCGATTCAGGAACAAGCACTACAATACTGATATCTGCAAGTCCGGCTATCTCAACTTCCGACTGACCAACACCAACCGTCTCAACAAGAATATAGTCAAACCCCACTGATTTCAGAAGATCTGTCATCTCAATAGTTTTAGCCGACAAGCCTCCCAGTGAGCCACGGGTAGCAAGAGAACGAATAAAAACACCCGGCTTATTAAACTGTTCTGACATCCTGATCCGATCGCCAAGCAAAGAGCCAAGGTTGAAAGGAGAGCTGGGATCTATCGCTAAAACAGCAACCGATTTCCCTTCAGCACTCAGTTTATTAATTATGGTATTTACCAGGGTACTTTTACCGGCTCCCGGAGGACCGGTAATTCCAATTACCGGTGTGTTTTGTGGTTTTAACTCTCTGAGAAGTTCCTCTGATCCGGGCAGATCATTCTCAAGCAGGGTCAATGCTCTGGCAAGACTCAGAAAATTACCGGCTTTTACCTGACTCTGTATATGAGAAACTGTTAGTACCATTAATTTACTTCATTAAGCTTAAGCCAATATGCAACAACAAACTGAATTCAGATTATATAATTTTCTAAATCTGCTTATCATCCAAATTATCTAAGTTTGTACAAATAAAAGCAATTTATCATACCATAAGCTTTGAAAGATTTGAACATTTCAGTTGTTATTCCAAACTATAATGGTGTGCATCTTTTCCCCGAGACTCTTCCTGCACTTTATCAATCACTGGAATATACCGGAAAGAAGTATGAAATCATAATTGCAGATGATTGCTCAACCGATAGTTCATTAGAGTTTATCAAACGCAATTTTCCGGAAATCATCCTGCTCAGGAATGAAAAAAATTCCGGATTCTCTGCAACTATAAACAAAGGGATATTTGCTGCCAAAAACGAACTTGTTTTATTGCTGAACAGTGATGTGAAACTAACCGAATCTTATTTCACTGAACAGTTCAGGTATTTTGAACTGCCCGACACTTTTGGGGTAATGGGCAAAATCATTGGATGGAATGATGAATTGATACAGGACGGCGCCAAATATCCTGAAATGCAGGGGTTCAAATTGAAAACTTCCCTGAACTGCCTTGTTGAAGACCCAAAAGAAAACGAGTTTATTCCAAGTCTTTACCTTTCAGGAGCTAATGCATTGGTCAGAAGGGAAACTCTTCATTTGCTTGGTGGTTTTAATGAATTGTACAGTCCATTCTATATTGAAGATGTTGATCTTTCAGTAAGAGCATGGCGTTGTGGTTTCAGATGCTATTTTGAACCTCTTGCCGTTTGCAGGCATAAAACCTCCGAAAGCATCCGCACCAAAGAAAAGAAACTTTATATCCGCACCATATACAACAGGAATAAATTCTACTTTCATGCAATTCACCTCAGTGGCTTAAGTTTTGCGGGGTGGCTCATACAAACCTTGCCGGAACTGTTATTTCGTTTGCTAAGTTTCAGAACTGATTACCTTAAATCATTTTCTGAACTGATCAGAAACCGTGCTCAGATAAAACAATCAGTAACAGATTTTGATCAAATATGTCAGAAGACCGGCATAAAATTAAGCCTGAAAGAAGTCAGAAAAATAATAGTTAAGTCGCTAAAAAACAGGAAAATATCATTTTTCAGAAACTAAAGCCCCAAAATACCCTCATTCAGGGAAGCTAATCTTCAAAATGATTAACTTTACAGCTTAATTCAACCAATGAAGACATTTTTCCGACTGTTCAGATTTGCCACACCTCTTCAGAATTTTGCTGTTCCCTTTTTTTTTACATCGATTTTAGGTGTCGTCTTCGGTCTGCTTAATTTCACACTGCTGATTCCTGTTTTTGAACTGCTTTTTAATCAAACTGCTGATAGCGGAACGAGTGTGCTCAAAGCTACCCCTGCATTTGAACTAAGCATCAGCTATTTTAAAGAGATGTTTTATCATTACTTCAGGTCAGTGATTCAGGAATCAGGAAAAGTTGGCGCTTTAAAAATGGTAAGTATAGCCATTGTCGTTTCTGTCATTCTTAGTAATCTGTTTAAATATCTTTCTGCACGTGTGATTGAAAACTTCAGACTAATGATTGTTACCCGGATCCGCAGCAGCATATTTAAAAAGCTTACCGATATCGATATACAATATTTCAGTTCACAGCGCAAAGGCGACCTGATTTCAAGATTTATGACTGATGTGGTAACGATTCAGGACTCTATCATTCGCTCTCTGCAAGTAATTTTGCGTGAGCCAATAGCCATCATATTGAATTTTGCCGTACTATTCAGTATTTCGGCTAAGCTGACCTTCTTTGCACTGATCCTCATCCCTGTTTCGGGATTACTGATTACCACAATTGTAAAACGTTTAAAGAAACATGCCAGAGCTGCTCAGGAATCACTGGGTGTACTCGTTTCAAGTATTGATGAAGGGTTGAACGGAGTAAAGATCATCAAATCTTTCAATGCAGAACATTATATCCAGGAAAAATTCAATGCGGTGAATATGTGGACGAGCAAGATTCACAGGCGACTGGCAAGAAGAGTATTGCTGGCGGCACCGGTTTCTGAGATGATGGGGGTAATAACTGTAGCTGCTCTTTTATTTTATGGCGGTACATTAATTCTGGAGGAAGGGTCTGATCTTCAGGGAGCAGAGTTTATTGGCTATATTATCATTTTCTCACAGATCATTAATCCGGCAAAAGCAATCTCGGAAGCATTTGGAAATATATCACAGGGTGTTTCTGCTGGTGAACGTGTATTCCAGCTACTTGATGCTCCGGAAAGCATCACTGATATAGTCAATCCGGTTTCAAAAACATCGTTTGAAAAAGAAATTGAAGTGAAAGATGTTTCATTTGCCTATGGCGAAAAACAGGTACTTAATTCTATCAGTTTTACAATTTCAAAAGGAAGTACTATTGCCCTTGTTGGCCCTTCAGGAGGCGGAAAAACAACTATGATGGATCTTCTGCCAAGATTTATGGATCCTGCCAACGGTAAAATCAGCATTGACGGCATCGATATTAAAGACATCCGGATGAAAGAAGTAAGAGCCCTGATGGGAATTGTAAATCAGGAATCCATACTTTTCAACGATACTATATTCAACAATATCGCATTTGGCAGAGAGGCAAGTGAGGAGCAGGTTATTGAAGCAGCCAGAATCGCCAATGCTCACGAATTTATTAAACAAACCTCAGAGGGTTATCAAACCAATATCGGCGACCGCGGAATGAAGCTTTCAGGTGGACAAAAACAACGTATTTGCATAGCCAGAGCCGTACTTGCAAATCCTCCGATCCTGTTGCTTGATGAGGCTACATCTGCTCTTGATACAGAATCAGAAAAGATTGTTCAAAATGCACTGAAAAATCTGATGAAGAACCGTACATCGGTTGTAATTGCACACCGTTTGAGTACAATTCAGGAAGCCGATCAGATACTTGTTCTGGAGAACGGAAGAATTGCTGAGCAGGGTACACATAATGAATTAATAAATGCCGGGGGATTGTATAAAAAGCTCATTGAAATGCAAACATTCAATGCATAATGAATCCAAAACCGCTTGTTTCCATTGCCTTATGCACCTATAATGGTGAACGTTTTCTGAGGGAGCAGCTCAACTCCATCATCAATCAGACTTATCCTGCAATAGAACTCATTGCCGTTGATGACTGCTCAACTGACAGTACAGTAGCTATCCTGGAAGAATATGCTGAAAAACATCCTTTCATTCATGTGTTTAAAAACGAAGCAAATCTGGGTTATATCAGAAACTTCGAAAAAGCAATGCGACTCTGCAATGGAAATCTGATTGCGCTTTCAGATCAGGATGATATCTGGGACCTATGTAAAATCGAAAAGTTAACGAACGCAATCGGGAACAATTTGATGATCTACCATGATTCTGAATTTGTTGACCAAAACGGACATACACTGAACAAAAGAATGTCGGATATCATGAATCTCTATCGTGGGGATGAACCTGAAGCATTTATATTTTTCAACTGCATTTCAGGCCATTCTGTACTTATGAAAAAGGAATTGAGAGATGAAATACTTCCTTTTCCAAATGCCTATTTTCATGACTGGTGGATAGCTTATGTGGCAACCAACCTGGGAAGTATCGACTACCTTGATGAGGTTCTTGTAAAATACAGGCAACATGAAAAAGCAGACACTAATATTTTAAAAAGAGAACGCAAAACAGCCTCTCCCGCAAAACTTAGCTCTGATCAGAAACAAAATAAAAAGATTCAATGGCTAAAATCCTGTGCTGAATACCCAAAAAATAAAAATCCCGAATTAATTAAATCTATATATCATGAGGTGCTGAAAAGCAATAATGGCTATATTTCTGTGAGGCTTGCCAGGCTAATCTATAAAAATCGGGGAAAACTGTTCAGAATTAATAAAAAGAATAGATTCAGCAAGCTGAATTTTCTTTTAAAGGAGATCTGGGGAGGAGAAATACGCCAGCTATTCTCCTGAATTATTTTTTATAGCAGAAAACATTAATTGCCATATCAAAATTTTCACAAATCAGTTTATCATCAACGAAGGGGCGCCTTCTGGTAGCCGACTCTTTGATATAATAGTGAAAACCAAGGCTTTCAACCAGGGCAAGTAACTCATGAAGAGTTTGTTTTGATTTCACATCATTATGGTACTCAAAGAATATGTGCTGAGCTTTTTTCAGATTTTCACCGCAGTATTTAAGCACCTTATCTTCAGCACCTTCAATATCAATTTTCAGGAAATCAACATCATTGGTAAGATAATCCAGCAGGGGCACTGCTTCAATCAGTTTAGGTTCCTGATTTGCATATTCAGCATTTACTCTGCCACCCATTCCGCCGTCAGTAAAAAACTTTAAAGTTTCTTTCTTTGTCCATACCGCTTTCTGATGAAGCGTCACATTCTTCAATCCGAAGGTCTTTACATTCTCTTCCAGAATTGCAAATATCTCTGCATCGGGCTCAAAAGCAATGATATGATGATCAGGATAGTTTAGTGAAAAATACAAAACACTAAGGCCCATATTTGCTCCGCAGTCAAGAATAGTTTTTGATCCGGGGCTAGGCTGAAAACGATAAATATCTGTCTCGAAAAGTTCGTGATATGATTCTGCAAAACTAGGCCCGTGATGAAATTTAAAAGGCTTATCAAATACATGAGCATATCCCACAGTGAAGTGTTTGAAGTCGGCAATACGACCCAATTCAAGCTTAATGTCACCTGCATTAAGTTTCATTGCAATACTTCTTTTAAGTCTTCTGAATTCTTTTCTGAAACCCAAAACCGATAGAATTTAAATTCTGAAAAATAAAAAAAGCGATCACAGAGATCGCTTTCAATTATATCTGTTGAAACTATAGTTTTCTTTTCACCTCAACCTGTTCGTACGATTCAACGATATCTCCAACCTCAATATTATTGAAATTCTGGATATTCAAACCACACTCATAACCGGTTGCAACTTCTTTCACATCATCTTTGAAACGTTTCAGTGAAGCAAGCTCACCTGTATAGATAACAACTCCGTCGCGAATAATCCGCACTTTACTGTTTCTGGTGATTTTACCGTCAAGAACCATACATCCTGCAATGGTACCAACCTTGCTGATCTTGAATACCTCACGGATCTCAACGTTTGAAGTGATTTTCTCTTCAAATTCAGGATCAAGCATTCCTTCCATCGCTGCTTTAACCTCATTGATGGCATCATAAATGATTGAGTACAGGCGAATATCGATCTGTTCTGCTTCAGCCAGTTTACGCGCACTTGCTGAAGGACGTACCTGGAAACCAATGATAATTGCATCTGACGCTGATGCAAGCAATACATCAGATTCTGAAATCTGACCTACTGATTTATGAATGATATTAACCTGAATCTGCTCTGTAGAAAGTTTCAGCAATGAGTCAGAAAGTGCTTCAATTGAACCATCCACGTCACCTTTTACGATCACATTTAATTCCTTGAAGTTTCCGATCGCCAAACGACGTCCGATTTCATCCAGTGTAATATGTTTCTGGGTACGTAATCCCTGCTCACGCTGTAACTGTAATCTCTTGTTTGCAATCTGACGTGCTTCAACTTCACTTTCCATCACGTTAAACTTATCACCTGATGTTGGCGCACCCTGCATACCAAGTACCTGTACCGGAGTTGCAGGTCCGGCCTTGTCAACCTTAATTCCGCGTTCATTATGTAAAGCTTTCACTTTACCGCTGTATCCGCCTGCAAGGATCGCATCGCCCACTTTAAGGGTACCGGCCTGAATAAGTACTGTAGTTACAATACCACGTCCTTTATCAAGTGCGGCTTCAATAACGGTACCAACTGCACGTTTATTCGGATTAGCTTTCAGTTCAAGTAAATCAGCTTCAAGCAATACTTTTTCAAGTAAAAGCTCAACACCCATACCGGTTTTACCCGATATTTCCTGACACTGATATTTACCACCCCAATCTTCAACCAGAATATTCATTGTTGCCAGCTGCTCGCGGATCTTATCAGCATTTGCACCCGGCTTATCCACCTTACTGAAGGCAAATACAATCGGAACTCCGGCAGCCTGAGCATGATTAATTGCTTCACGTGTCTGAGGCATCACGCTGTCGTCTGCTGCAATTACAATAATTGCAATATCTGTAACCTGGGCACCCCTTGCACGCATTGCGGTAAAGGCTTCGTGTCCGGGAGTATCAAGGAATGTTATTTTTCTTTCGTTTTCAAGGGTAACCTCATAGGCACCAATGTGCTGGGTTATACCTCCCGCCTCGCCGGCGATAACGTTAGTTTTACGTACAAAGTCAAGAAGTGAGGTCTTACCATGATCTACGTGACCCATTACGGTTACGATCGGAGCTCTTGGTAATAAATCTTCCGGCTTATCTTCTTCCTCAAACAAGCCTGATTCCTCGTCTTCAGGTTTAACGAATTCAACTTCATAGCCAAACTCATCAGCAACAATGGTCAGGGTTTCAGCATCCAGTCTTTGATTGATAGACACAAACATTCCCAAACTCATACATGTTGAAATGATCTGAGTTACAGGAACATCAAGCATTAGCGCAAGCTCATTTGCAGTAACAAACTCAGTTACCTTAATGGTCTTTGACTGCATTTCTGCTTCCAATGCCGCATCTTCAGCATTTTGGGCAACATCATCACGCTTTTGACGGCGTAATTTGGCACGCTGGGCAAATTTACCCGACTTACCTGCGCCACTTAAACGGGCAAGAGTAGCCTTAATCTGATCCTGAATTTCTTTATCTGTAGGTTCAGCTTTAGGAACATCGGTACGCGGTTTGTTTCTGAAATCAGGACGTGCATTTCCCTGTCCGCCCTGAGCAGGTCTGCCTGCTCTGAAATCTGGACGATTACCCTGATATCCACCACCTGCAGGTGCCGGGCGATTACCCTGCTGCTGCTGTCCCTGAGGAGCTTGTCCGGGCTGGCCCGGCACATTATCTTTACGCTTGCGCTTACGCTTATGATCAGCACCTGCAGCACTTGACGATGAAGCTACCGGTTGTCCCCGACGTGCCGGGGAGACTGGTAATTCAATCTTTCCAATTACATTCGGTCCGCTTAAACGTTCAGCTTTAGCGCGAATTACCGTAGCATCAGGATTACTTTCCTGAGTGTTTGGCACATTTTCTTTCTTTTCTTTTTCAACAGCTTTTACTTCCGGCTTAGAAACAGGTTCAACCTTTTCAGGGGCTTTTGGAGTTTCAACTACTATTTCAGCAACAGGAGCCGGTTCAGCCTTAACCTCTTTTATTATTTCAGGTTCAGGCTCTTTAACTGGAGCAGGAGGTGCCGGAACCGGTTCAGGTTCAACAACTACAGGCTTTTCAGGTTCAGGAGCTTTCTTTTCAGGGCGGGTTTTGGAATTAAGATTATCTAAATCTATCTTTCCAACTATCTTAACACCTGGTAAAGCTCCTTCCTCAGCTTTAGGTTCAATAACTGCAGGCTCCTGAGGAGCAGCCTTTGGCTTCTCTACCACCGGAGGGGTAAAAGGATTTACATTCTTGATCAGAATTTCTTCCGGCTCAAAATCTTTTGAACGCTGTGGCTCTGTTTTTTCTACAGGTGCAGGGATATCCTCGCGTCGGATCTTGCCAATAACAATCTGTTTGGCTTCCTCTTTAACGATCTTATCGCCCTGAAACTCCTTAAGAAGAACATCATACATCTCATCGGTGAGTTTAGTATTTGGTCTGGCCTCAACAGGGAAACCTTTTTTTCCTAAGAACTCAACCGCAGTGTTTAAGCCGATATTCAGCTCCTTCGCAGCTTTAAGTAAATTTGTGCTTTTACCTTCTGACATTTATTAATTAACCTCGCTATTTTTGTACAAAAGTACGTTTTTTATATGTTAAATGTTTTGAGGATCAGCCCTAATATTTTTCAGGGCTGAACCAGGTCAAATAACTTATTCAAATTCAGACCTCAGGATCTCGATCACTTCTTTAACTGTGGTATCCTCAAGGTCTGTTCGTTTAACCAGCTCATCAACTGAAAGAGCCAGAATAGATTTCGCTGTATCAAGACCAACACGCTTGAATTCATCAATAATCCAGCCTTCGATCTCATCAGAGAATTCCTCAATATCCACATCCTCATCATCTTCCTGAGCCTCACGGTAAACATCTATCTCATAACCCGTCAGCTTGCCGGCAAGTTTGATATTATGCCCGCCACGACCGATAGCCAGAGAAACCTGATCCGGTTTCAAATATACAGCCGCTCTCTTTTCCTCATCATCAAGCTTGATGCTGGTGATCTTAGCCGGACTTAGCGCTCTTTGAATATACAATGAAATATTGTTTGTAAAGTTAATAACATCAATATTTTCATTTTTCAACTCGCGAACGATACCATGAATACGTGATCCTTTCATACCCACACAAGCACCCACAGGATCAATTCTGTCATCATAAGACTCAACAGCAACCTTTGCTCTTTCTCCTGGTTCGCGAACAATCTTTTTAATAGTAATCAGACCGTCAAAAATTTCAGGAACTTCAAGTTCAAACAAACGCTGAAGGAACTCCGGAGCCGTGCGTGAGATAATGATCTTCGGGTTACCATTGATCATTTCTACTTTCTCGATAATAGCACGAACAGAATCACCCTTTTTAAAGTAATCAGCCGGAATCTGCTCAGTTTTCGGCAATAAAAGTTCATTCCCTTCATCATCAAGTACCAGGGTTTCTTTTTTCCATACCTGATAAACCTCACCTGTAACAATCTCGCCCACACGATCTTTGTACTTTTTGAAGATTTCATCTTTCTCAAGCTCAAGAATTTTTGAAACCAGAGTCTGACGTGCAGCAAGAATTGCCCTGCGGCCAAAGCTCTCCAAAGTGATCTGCTCAATAAAGTCGTCACCAACCTCCAGATCAGGATCAATAGTCTTAGCTTCTGCCAGTTCTATTTCCAGATCATCGTCTTCCGAAAATCCATCTTCCATTACGGTTCTTGTACGCCAGATCTCGAGATCCCCGTTATCAGGGTTAACAATTACGTCACAATTCTCGTCAGTGCCATACCTTTTACGCAACATACTGCGGAAAACTTCTTCCAACACACTGATAACCGTAGGACGGTCAATATTCTTGAAGTCTTTGAACTCCTGAAATGAATCGATTAAATTAATATTGCTCATTTTTTATTGAATTTGTCAGCTAAACCGACGTTATTTAAAACTCACTAAAACTATCGTATCTGTTATATCATCGAAAGAAATAAAGCTCTCTACCAATACTGCTTTCTTTCCTTTTTCTTTCACACTTTCCTGAAGACTTATACCCGACCCGTCTGCACTGATCAGCTTACCTTCAATTTTATTCCCATCCTTCAATTTTACTTTTACTGAACGGTTAATATTTTTCAGGTACTGACGCAATAACTTTAGAGGGGTATCTAATCCCGGAGAAGAAACTTCGAGTCTGTATGCCTGTTCAATCGCATTTTCCTCTTCAAGATGGAATCCTACATGACGGCTTATGGCCACACAGTCGCTGATTGCCACACCATTATCGCCATCTACTAAAATAGATAAAATTCCGCTCCCATGCATCTGAACATCAACCAGAAACAAGTCAGGCCGGTCAGCAATCTTCTCTTCAACTAATTCAGTAACTCTTTTCTCTATATTCATAATTGATCATTTTTTAGCCCGTTTAAAAAACAAAAAGGTAAAAAAAGAGCCCCGACACTATCGGGGCTCTTCTCAGATCGATGCAAATATAAATAAAACTATCCGGCTATGCAAATAGCTGGTTTCAATACATTTATATTATTTATCAGGCACACTGAACCTCAATTCGATATAGCTGTTATTGACTGATAATTTGCCTGCACCAAGGATATCCGCGGGTTCGCGAAGCAGAAGTTTAGTATAACAACGTGAAAAATAGGATCGGCCTTTTCGGAATGCCGAATCCGGCTGGAAACGGACCATCCCCTCATCAATGATATAGGTGCCGGATAATGCAGGTTGAAAATCACGCATCTCAGGATCCCTGCTTTCCTCGTAAACTGCGAAAAAACCCGACCATTGCGAATAATCAAGCGAGTCTGCAAGGAACTCTTCAATGATATGAGCAGGCACATCTCTGAGTTCAATAGCTGAACTATCAGAATTTAGTCTTATTTTCATGGTTTCTGCAAGTCTTTCATTCTGCCTTTTCTCAGTGCAGGAGCTAAGGAATAAAAAAAATAGTGCAGCGATTTGAATCAGATTGGTAAATTTCATCGTTCTTAAACTAAAAATATGAAACTAATCATCGAAATACTACTAATGGGTGCCGCAGTAGCTATTGCTGCACACCTTTTGCCGGGAGTAGATGTAACAAATTTCTGGAGTGCCATCATTGCCGGAGTTTTGATTGCGCTGGCCAATGCCACTATTGGAACAATACTTCGAATTCTGACTTTCCCGATCAATTTTCTGACCCTTGGCCTGGTTTCTTTCATTATAACCGTGCTTATGGTTCTATTGGTTGACAGCCTGATGGACACATTCAATACCGAAGGTTTCTTCTCAGCCATGCTGTTTGCCATTGTACTCGCTCTGATTAATATGATATTTTCGGTTTTCAGTTCAGACAAATCAAACTAAGTTATTATTTCAGTGCGCTGTTGCTCGCTCTGATTACTGCAGGAGATTTATCTTTCACAGTCTGAATAAAAACATCCCTGTTATCAGCCGCTCTGTAGTATTTTGCGAGATTTGCTACCGCAGCGGCTCTGACCTGTGAAACTTTGTCGTGAAGTGTCATATCCTTGATCTGTTTTAATACTGCCAGGCGTTCATCTTCTGTGAGATGTTCAAGCACAGCCATGGCAGAGTAGCGTATAAACCAGCTTTGGTCTTTAAGGGCCATAATTACAATTGATTTGGCCAGACTTTCATCCTTCATATCCAGGAGTTTCATTACCGCTTCCAGTCTGTCCATAAAAAGTGGTGCATTCTGATACTGAAAGGCATATTCCTTTAGCGTCTTATTCTCCTGTTTCTCGGCAAGGATATATTTTTCGGCATCAACATTTACCAGGTCGGGTGATACCGCAAGCGGAAATGTAAAGGTCTGATCTTTCTTCTCAAGCACAATTTCCTTGCGCTCAGCCTTAGTCCCCTGATAAATATCCACAGAAAGGGGGATTTTGTAAAGCGGATTAACTGACAGATCCTGACTCTGTTTAATATTTATCTTAACCTCTTTATTATCAGTATCATAAGCTGTACTAATATTCAGAACCGGATGACCGGATGAGAGGAACCACTGATTAAAAAACCAGTTCAGATCCATGCCGCTGACTTCCTCAAACACCAGACGCAGATCATGAATTTCAGCATTTTTATAGGCATGTCTGGTTAAATACAGATTGAGTGCTTTAAAAAACGCATCATCGCCCACAGTCTTTCTGAGCATATGAAGAATTCTTCCGCCTTTCTGATAGCTGATCTCATCGAACATATGATCTCTGTCGGCATAGTCAAATCGAATTACATCAACCTTGCGTTTATCCTTATTTGACAGATAGGCAGACAAGTCTTCCAGACCTTTTAAATCAGCCGCATCCCGTCCATATTTATATTCATCCCAAAGATATTCTCCATAAGTTGCAAAAGACTCATTCAGAGGCAGATTAGACCAGGATTCGGCAGTTACCAGATCGCCAAACCAATGATGGAAAAGTTCATGGGAAATGATATCCTCATAATTCTCGTCAAGGTATTGCCCCTCAGTCATATTTAAGCCTTCGAAAAAAACAGTTGCGGTGGTATTCTCCATGGCTCCGCTGACAAAATCGCGAACAACAATCTGTGAATATTTCTCCCAGGGATAATCAACTCCAAGTTTTCCGGAAAAGAACTCCATCATTTCAGGAGTATTTCCAAAAACCAGTTTCGCGGTAGAGGCATATGCAGGTTCAGTATAATAACTTACTTCCTTATCCCTCCATTTGTCTTTGGTAATGGTAAAATCGCCTACGGCGAGCATCGTCAGATAGGTAGAATGAGGTTGTTCCTGCCGCCAGCTGTCTGTACGGGTACCATCTCCATTCAAGCTCGAAAATTCAAGAGTGCCATTAGACAGGGTCACGAATTCATTGGCAACGGTAATGTTAAGTTCCTGAGTCATCTTTTCCTGCGGGTCATTGATCGTAGGAAACCAGTTAGAGTTACACTCTGTTTCACCCTGTGTCCATATCTGCCGGGGCTTTGACCTTTCCCTGCCTTCACGATTAATAAAATAGATCCCGCGGTCGCCATCTGTAGTAATATCTTCGCCAACCCTCAATTTGTAAGGCATAGCTATATAGTCAATAAAAACAGTATAGTTTTCGTTTCGGCTATACTGTTTATCGAGTTTTATAGAAAGTATTTTCCCGTTATAAGTATACTCCAGCGGCTTTTTATCATCATTGTGTACCAGCGAAACATTATTGATTCTGAAGCCGTTTGCGTTTAAGTTCAGTCTGTCTGTTGAGTAGAAATACGGTTTTGCCAAAATGCTTGCCCTCCCTTTTACATAAGCACTGTCCCAGTCAAAGCTGAGATCGAGCCTGGTATTTATAATATCCGAGGTTCTGGTATATGCATTGCGATAGATTGGAACATCTGCTACATTTTCAGTAACCGTAACCGTATCCAGGTTCACCATTTTAGGTGTAGAACAGGCAGTAAGAAAAAATGCTGCCAGAATCTGACAGCATAGGGTCATTTTAATCTTCATAATTATTTTTCGGCAAGCAGATTATCAATTGTTTTCTCAAACTCTCCTACAAAATCTGTATAATGACTTCCGGTACCCGGCCCGCTGAACCCGGTATGTATTTTCCGCACTTTCCCCTGCCTGTCAATGATCATCAATGTTGGGAAAGCAACAAAATTTTTAAGCATCGGCAGGCTTTTGGCAACTTCTGCTTTATCATTTGAATAGCCGGTCACTAACATATCGTACGGAACATTAAATCTGTCGCGCAGTCGGGTCACATTTTTCACAGCCCGTACAGGATCTGTTGACCGCTCATATGCCAATGCGATTATCTCCACACCCTTTGCATTATATTTCTTGTAGAATGAAGTCAGAAATACAGTTTCATCCATACAATTGGGGCACCAGGAACCGAATAACTGGACTAAAACAACCTTATTTTTGAATTTCTCATCTGAAAGTGAAACCTTTTTGCCATCGAGTGCGGGGAATGAAAAGTCAATTTTATCATAAGCACTCTTCAGAGCTGTCATTGAATAAGCATCGGGCAGCATCGCATTTTCATCTTTTTTCGCTGTCCATGTTTCAAAAGCATTAAGGCCCGAATAAAATTTTCCATCACTTATGGCACCACCGTTCAACAGTTTGCCGGTAAACAAATAGGCATGACTTCCGTCAAAACAAGAGAGGTATAAATTATTGCCGGATACTGTTCCTTCAAGATAACGATAATCGCCGGTACTCGTCAGGAAAGTGCCCAGAACACGCCCATCCTGCTGTCTGAACTCTCCGATTGCAGGGTAAGACTTAGTTCCATCGGCACTTTGAAAGTTTACCGACCATCTTCCTGAGACTTCTGATTTTGGTTCTTTTCCGGCTTTGAAAAATCTCCGCTTATCGTTAAAAGATGCATTAAACTGCATAGTTTGAATACTGTCACCAAAATACTTTACCCATTGCCCCCTGATTGAACCATTCTTCAGAATCGTTTTAATTTCTGATTCAAATAATGGCATCCGAATCAATATCGAATCGCCTTTAAGGGATATTTCATTTACCCTGAACCTTTCTTCCCCATTAATGATCTCCAGAAATTTCTGATCTGCAGAGTCTTTAACCTCAAAATTGAAAGGAATCTCTGCGCCTGACTGCGTTTTCAGGGTGGCACGCCATAAACCTTGTTTTAAACCCTGATTATCAGAACTCTGGCAGGAATAAAACAAAATGAGTACTACTGCCAGTTTTAAATTATTGATTATGCGATTTATCATTTCGAATCGATTTATTTTAATATCTCTCTGGCAATAATCATTCTTTGTATCTCAGAAGTTCCCTCATAAATCTGGGTAATTTTGGCATCACGCATCAGGCGTTCAACATGAAACTCTTTTACAAATCCGTATCCACCATGGATCTGAACTGCCTCGATGCTTGTTTTCATTGCCACCTGAGAAGCAAAGAGTTTTGCCATGGAGCTGGCCTGTGCATAGGGAAGGCCCTGATCTTTTAACCAGGCGGCTTTCAGGCACAACATTCTGGCAGCTTCAATTTCTGTAGCCATATCAGCCAGTTTAAACTGGATTGCCTGATGCCCTGAAATGGGCTTTCCAAATGCTTTACGTTCCTTTGAATACTGCAGCGCAAGCTCGTAGGCTCCTGAAGCTATTCCAAGAGCCTGGGACGCAATACCAATACGACCTCCGTCGAGGGTCTTCATAGCAAACGTAAACCCAAAGCCTTCTTCGCCAATTCGGTTCTCTTTAGGAATTTTCACATCCGTAAACATCAATGAATGTGTATCTGAACCACGTATTCCAAGTTTATTTTCTTTTGGGCCAACCGTAAATCCCTCCATTCCCTTTTCAACAATCAGCGCATTGATACCTTTATGGCGCAAAGCAGGGTTGGTCTGAGCAATGACCAGATAAGTTGAAGCGTTTCCACCATTCGTGATCCAGTTCTTAGTTCCGTTCAACAGATAATGATCTCCCATATCTACCGCAGTTGAATGCTGGGAAGTTGCATCAGATCCGGCTTCCGGCTCTGAAAGGCAAAATGCTCCAATTTTTTCACCTGCAGCCAGTGGTTTCAGATATTTTTCCTTCTGAAATTCTGTGCCATATTTCTCGAGTCCGTAGCAAACAAGTGAGTTATTGACAGAAACTACAACAGAAGCAGAAGCGTCAATTTTAGAAAGCTCCTCCATGGCCAGCACATAGGATATAGTATCCATTCCTGCACCATTGTATTTGGGATCAACCATCATTCCAAGAAAGCCAAGCTCCCCAAGTTTCTTAATCTGCTCGTGCGGAAATTTTTGATGCTCATCCCTCTCAATTACTCCCGGCTTTAACTCAGTATTTGCAAAATCTCGGGCAGCTTGCTGTATCATCAGCTGCTCTTCGGATAAATCAAAATGCATAAAAATTGGTTTAGTTGCTCAAAAATAATGTTTCAAGCGGGATATAGCTCTGACTTATACAAATATTACGAAATATTTTATATGTATAAGAATTCAGGAAACGGAGAGGAACAGCTAAGGATTATTGCCTGTCAAAACTATGGAATCAGCTTATGAGCGAATCTTTTTCTCAATTAATGAGGTTGAATAACCCGGAAGAAATTCAATTGTTTTTACCTCTCCGCCACTTTTCAGTACCAGATCTGCTCCAATAACCTGATCTATAGTATAATCAGCACCTTTAACAAGCACATCCGGCCTGACCCATCTGATAAGTTCTATAGGTGTAGATTCGTCAAATAAAATGACTGCATCAACAAATGAAAGGGCAGCCAGCAATATTGAACGTGATTTCTCATCAGTAATTGGCCTTCCGGAACCCTTTAAAGCAGCTGTTGAAGCATCAGAATTCAGTCCGATAACCAGTTTATCTCCCAGATCTGCAGCTTTGGAAAGATAATCAACATGCCCAAGATGCAGCAAATCAAAACATCCATTGGTAAAAACGATCTTTTTATCAAGTAATCTCCATACATTCAGGGCATTACGTAACTGATCTGCATTATACACTTTCCCTTTAATGATTTCCAGTTTATCCATTTTCTTTTGTTTTTGACGACCTAATAAACAGCAGAATCAAACTGATTGAACCTGCAATGAGTATAATCAGGGTTTGTGCAGAATGAGTTAATAATGCATAAGCCAAACCATCACTCTTACTGATACCATATATAGTTAACCCCTCAGAAACCATCCAGTGATAAGCTCCGATTCCACCCTGAACAGGTGCTATCATTGCAAAACTACTGAAAATCAATGTAGAAATTGCCCCGGCAAATCCAAGATTTGCTGTGGCTGTAAGCGCAGGAAAACACAGGTAAGCCGAAATTCCATAAAGTCCCCAGATCATTGCAGAATACAGTGCGAACAATAATTTATGATCCATTGCCCTGACAGAAAGTATACCGGTCTGAATGTCGGAAATCAGATTAGATACCCTTAAAAAAATACCCGGCTTCTTCTTTTTGATGATCATTATCACACCAATTACAACAAATAAAATCAGACAAATAACAAAGATCAGAATACCGGATCCTGACGATCTTTCACTGAACTTTATCAGGATATGTTTGTAAATGAAGTCGGATAAGAGCTCAAACTGAATCAGAATTCCGGCGGCAGTGATGAGCAGCAACATCAAAAAGTCTATGATACGCTCTGCGACCACTGTACCAATCAGCTTAACCACAGGAATACCATCTGTTTTATGGAGTACTCCGCACCTGGAAACTTCACCCATCCTCGGAAATGCGAGATTGGCAAGATAGCCTGTAAATACTGCAAAAAGTGTGTTCATCATTGCCGGTTTACCATAGCCAAGTGCTGCAATCATCATCCTCCATCTGTATGCTCTCAGAACATGCGCGAGGGCAGCAAAAAAAATCGAAGCTAAAACCCATTTGTAATTTGCTTTCTGCAGATCCAGAACCAATTTATTAAAGTCTTGTCCCCTGAATGCAAGTATCAGCAAGCCTATCCCTAAAATGAGAAGTATTATATACTTTAATCCTGAAGAAAAAAGTTTTTTCAAATTATCCCTGTTTGAGTATCATATTATCAATGATTCTGATCTTTCCAACTCTTGCAGCAACCAATGCAATAATGCTTCCGGCACTTTTATCAGTTATGGGTTTAAAGTTTCCGGCATCATATATTTCAAAATATTCAGGTTCAATTCCCGGAGCGGAATCAAGAAAAGCATTCACTTCATTCTTTATCTGATCGATACTTTTTGTTTTAAAGAGCTCAGCTGCCTTAGTCAACCCCCTGTATAAAGCCAATGCATTTTCCCTTTCTTCGGATGAAAGACGAACATTCCGTGAACTCATTGCCAGTCCGTCATTTTCTCTGATTATCGGACATACAATAAGCTGAACAGGAATATGAAGCATTCTAACCATTTGTGAAATAATCATAAATTGCTGATAATCTTTCTGGCCAAAGAAGGCATAGTCAGGCTGAACGATATCAAACAGCTTTTTAACAATCTGGGTTACTCCCTGGTAATGTCCGGGTCTGATCTTTCCCTCAAGAATATTATCCCAATCGCCAAGCTCAATATGCCATGATTCGGATTTACCGTACATCTCTTCAACTTCGGGCATAAAAATGATATCGCAATGAGCATCTTTCAGCTTTTTAATATCTTCTTCTACAGGCCGGGGATAATTCTCAAGATCACTTTTATCGTTAAACTGTGTGGGATTAACAAAAATACTGCAGACAACGATATCGGCCTGTCTGCGGGCTGTTTCGATGAGGGATAAATGGCCGGCATGCAGCGCACCCATAGTAGGTACAAATCCTATAGTTTTACCGGCCGCCCTTAACTCAAGAAGGTATTTATGAACTGCATCTCTGCTGCTGAATATTTCCAAAATATATGATGATTTAACAGGGCTCAAAAATGGGTAAATACTTAAAGAGAACCAAAACAACTTGCGTAAATCGTTGATAATTCATAAGATAATGCTTACCTTTGTGGTTCGAAAATTTTTTAAAACATTAAAAAAATCAAAACGGAGATGGCAAAAACGAAGATTCTTTTTATTACGCATGAGATGTCGCCTTTCCTCGAACTTACCAAAATTTCTGAGATTACCCGTCACCTACCCCAGGCAATGCAGGATAAAGGATTTGAAATTCGCATCCTTATGCCGCGTTTCGGGAATATAAACGAACGACGCAACAGGCTTCATGAAGTAATCAGATTATCAGGAATGAACATTATTATTAACGATAATGACAACCCTCTGATTATTAAAGTTGCTTCGATTCCTTCGGCACGCATGCAGGTATATTTCCTTGATAATGAAGAATATTTCCAGAGAAAACATGTTTTTGCAGACAATAACAATAAGTTCTATGAAGATAATGATGAACGTACAATATTCTTCTGTAAAGGTGCACTGGAAACGGTAAAAAAGCTGGGATGGTCTCCTGACGTAGTACATTGCCATGGATGGATGAGTTCACTCGTTCCTGCTTACTTAAAAACTATTTACAAAGACGATCCAACTTTTAAGAACTCAAAGGTAGTTTACTCTATCTATGATGATAATTTCAGTACAGCCCTGCATCCGGAATTTGCTTCAAAAGCAGTGATGAACGGCATGAGCTCTGAACATACCGAAATCTATTCACAGGCTACTAATACTGCCCTGAACATTGGTGCTATTTCTTATTCAGACGCGGTTGTATGTGCCTGCGAAAATATCAATGAAGAAGTGTTAAAGTTTGTTAAAAAAGCTAATAAACCAGTTTTGGAATTCAATTCCACTTCAGATTTCGAAAATTATTACAACCTTTACGAAGAAATTGCTAACGAAGAACTTGTATCAATAGCATAAAGATAAAGGCAATTAAGCAAAGAGTCAGGTTTTCGGATTTCGATGCTTCTAAAAACAAATTTATTGCAGATGAGATTATACAAACTGGACTTATTAACGCTGTTGATAAGTCTTTTTATTTTAAGTGGCTGTCAGACTACAGATTCAATCGGGCTTGAGGTTGACCCGGCAACAGATTTAAATGGAAATTTTGTTGACACAATAACTGTAACTGCAAATACTGTAGCAGAAGATTCAATCATTACCAATACCCTGACACAATACCCACTGGGATATATTAATGATCCTGTTTTAGGTAAAACTACTGCAAATATTGCCATGTCGCTCACTCTGGATCCTCCGGGATTAAATTTCGGCACAAGTCCGATTCTTGATTCGGCAGTACTGGTACTTCATTATGGTAAGGAGTTTCACGGCGACAGTACATCACAGTTTCAGGTTGAAGTACATCAGCTGAACAGCAGTCTTAGCCAGTCTGTCGGATATTATAATACACAGAAACAAAGTTATAACAGCACTGTGATTGGCAGTAAATCAGCAAGATTTAATATCAAAGACAGTGTTAAAGTAACAGAAATTGTTACCGGCAAACCGGATGTTAAGAAATCAAAAGCTCCGCAGTTAAGAATAACACTTGATCCGAATTTTGTAAGGAACAATATTGTTAATGCCACTACAACTACTTTGAGCAGTAATGAAGAGCTGAATAAGGCTATCAAAGGTTTATACCTTACTGTAAATAAGGCTCAGAGTAGTGGTCCGGGAGGAATTGTATTTTTTAATCTGAGCGATTCGAGCAGACTGGAAGTATACTACAAAAGCCAGAGCGGAACGGCGATTGATACTACGATGCACAAATTCCCGGTACAGAATACCGCAATGCCTGTTGTTGCTGATTTTAAACACGATTATACCGGAACTGAGATTCAGACCCAACTGAACAACCCTTCAACACAGTATAATTCAGTTTATGTACAGGGCCTTGCCGGACTTCGCACGAAAATCCGCTTCCCTCATCTGGAAAAGCTGAAGAACCTGGGTAATATTACAATCAATAAAGCTGAACTCGTAGTATATGTTATTGGAGGAACTGATACCTTTAAACCGGCTCAGCGCCTGTTTATGTACCGTACAGATATTGCTGATCAAAGGCAGTTCATTCCAGATTTCAGTACTGATCAATTATTTTCAATGACCGATGTAAACTTCGGCGGATATTATGACTCAGCAAAGAAGCGATATAAGTTTAATATCACTACCTATGTTCAGGATATCGTAAAAGGTAAACTGAGGCAATATGACAGCTTTATCGCACCAATAAGTCTGGATTACAACCGCCAGTCGGGCCCGGTTGTTTCAGGTACTACAGCCGGTGGTGCTGCAATTGGCAGTGGTAAGGATGGAATAAGCTATAAAATGAAGCTGAACATCATTTACAGCAAAATAAATTAAGCCTGTAATCCTTTAATTTACGTCTTCAAATTAGTAGTTTAGGCACATAAAATTCTATTTATGTGTGGAATAGTAGGTTACATCGGCTTCCGTGATGCATGGCCGATTGTTATTAAAGGTTTACATAGACTCGAATACCGGGGATATGACAGTGCCGGAGTTGCCCTGATAGACAGGGAGCTCAGATTTTTTAAAAAAGCAGGAAAAGTCAGTGATCTTGAAAAATCAGTTGAGGCTGAAAATCTCAACGGAAAAATTGGGATGGGTCACACACGCTGGGCAACACACGGTGAGCCATCCGACCGAAATTCACACCCCCATACTTCAGGAAATGGCAAGCTGGCCATCATTCATAACGGGATTATAGAAAACTACTCATCATTGAAGGAAACCCTTATTTCCAGAGGACATGTTTTCAAAAGCGATACCGATACTGAAGTCCTTATCCATCTTATTGAAGATATTCAGCAGGAAACTGGTCTCGACCTGAGGGAGGCTGTCAGGGTAGCACTTACACGTGTAATAGGCGCCTATGCAATTGTGATCATGGACAATAGTGATCCCGATGAACTGATCGCCGCCAGAAAAGGAAGTCCGATGGTACTTGGAGTCGGTGAAGGTGAATATTTCATCGCCTCTGATGCTTCACCGATTATAGAATATACCAAGAATGTAATTTACCTGAATGATAACGAGATCGCTTATATAAGAAGGGACGAATTGCTCATCAAAAGTATAGACAATGTTATCCAGATACCTTATATTCAGGAGCTTGAGCTGAAGCTTGAAATGCTTGAAAAAGGTGGATTCGATCATTTCATGCTTAAAGAAATCTATGAGCAGCCCCGTTCTATCAAAGATTGTATGCGCGGCCGTATCTATCCGGAAAACGGCCTGGTACAGCTGGGTGGTATTAAGGAATATGCAGAGAAACTAAAAAATGTTGACCGAATAATCATCGTGGCATGCGGAACTTCGTGGCATGCCGGACTTGTAGGCGAATATCTCATTGAAGAATGTGCACGTATTCCGGTAGAAGTTGAATATGCCTCCGAATTCAGATACAGAAATCCAATTATCTCTGAAAAAGATATCGTCATTGCAATTTCACAATCTGGCGAAACAGCTGATACCATGGCAGCTATTGAACTTGCTAAAGAAAAAGGTGCAACTATTTTCGGGATATGCAATGTGGTTGGTGCATCAATACCAAGATTAACACATGCCGGTGTGTATACACATGCCGGTCCCGAAATCGGGGTTGCATCAACCAAAGCCTTTACAGCCCAGGTAACAGTGCTTACATTGATGGCACTTTACATGGCTCAGCAGAGAGGAACCATTACCCAAAGCAGATTAATTGACCTACTTACCGAGCTCGATAATATCCCGCAGCTGATTGAAAAATGTCTTCAAACAAACGATGAGATCAAATTGATCTCAGAACAATTCAAAGATGCCAGAAACTTTATTTTCCTGGGCAGAGGAAGCGGGTTCCCGGTTGCCCTTGAAGGAGCCCTTAAGCTAAAAGAAATATCTTATATACATGCAGAAGGTTATCCTGCAGCAGAAATGAAACATGGTCCAATTGCACTGATCGATGAAGAAATGCCTGTAGTATTCATAGCTACCAAAAATTCATCATACGAAAAGGTAATCAGCAATATACAGGAAGTTAAAGCAAGAAAAGGGAAAGTGATAGCTATAGTTACCGAAGGTGATATGGTTGTCAGAAGCATGGCTGATTATGTGATCGGGATACCGGAGGCTGATGAAATATTCCTGCCGCTATTAGCTACAATACCCCTTCAGTTACTTTCATATCATATAGCTGTGATGAGAGGGTGTAATGTAGATCAGCCACGAAATCTGGCAAAATCAGTAACGGTAGAGTAGGGCTCCACCGCTACTTAAAAATCAGGCCCTTCTACTATAATTAATAATATCATTCAGGGGTTCTACCCCTTTCCGGACAATTAGTATAGACAAGTCCCCGGGTGAGCCAACATGTTCTGCGCCAAACCTGAATTAGGTTAAGCTCTGAAACTGTACAGGCTTCATTCGCGAAGTGAGGATATGTATAATAAACCAAGCTATTAAATAAGCAAAGCCACAAATGATAAATATGATGTTATAGCCTGCTGTAATATTTCCGGCCAGTTTATAATAATCAAGTATAAAGCCTACCAATAAGGGGAAAAAAGTAGACCCGATGGAACCCGTCATTCCCCCAATTCCTACCACTGAACTTACTGCCTTTTTGGGAACCATGTCTGAAACAATGGTAAAAATGTTGGAGCTCCATGCCTGATGGGCAGCAGCAGCAATGCTTATAATTCCTACCGCAACCCAGATATCCGTTGCATACCTGGCAAGAATGATCGGTAATACACTGATTGCAGCCACAAGTAATGCTGTTTTTCTGGCTTTTAATATTGGCCAGCCCTTCCTGATGAGATAAGATGATAAATATCCTCCGGCAATACTGCCAACTGTGGTTGCTGAATATACTATAACCAGATGCAGACTTGGCTTTTTCAGATCGAGATTAAAAGTGCTTGAGAAATAAGACGGCAGCCAGAACAGGAAAAACCACCACACGGGATCCGTTAAGAGTTTTCCGATAATAAAGACCCATGTTTGTTTTATGGAAAGCAGACGACGCCATTTGATGGAACCTGTATGATCGGAATCGGGCTCAGTGTCGCTATGAATAAAGTTAAACTCCTCTTCACTCAATTTCTTATGCCGGGACGGAATCTCATAAAATAACCACCATAATATTAACCAAACGAAGCCGAGGACACCGGTAATAATAAATGCTTCCTGCCAGCCATAAAATCCCAATAACCATGGTACCATGATCGGGGCTACAACGGCTCCGATACTGGTACCCGAATTAAAAATACCGGTTGCCAGGGCACGTTCCTTTTTAGGAAACCACTCTGCCACTGCTTTAACAGCAGCCGGGAAATTTCCAGACTCACCCAGACCCAGTAAGCCCCTCACTATTCCAAAGCCCAGAGTACTTTTTACAAATGCATGCAGAATAGCTGCTACACTCCAAACTATAATTGATATTGAGTAACCTATCTTGCTGCCTATCTTATCGATAATATTGCCGAAAATTATGAAGCCGAGGGCATAACAGGCAGCGAAAGCCATGACAATATTTGCATAATCAGATTCAGTCCAGCTAAATTCCATCTCTAAAGTTGGTTTAAGAAGACCAATAACCTGTCTGTCAATATAGTTTATAGTGGTAGCGAGAAAAAGTAAACCGCAAACTACCCACCGATGATTGCCAAATGAAGTCTTGTTCATATTAAAAGATTAGGCTGTTTATAAAGCTATATTTTGTTAGAATTTGAGTTTCCTGCATTATGATAACAAATATCCTGAATGATCTCCATTCAGTCGGGCCTTCGTAAGATTCCCAAAATTTAGATTTACAGCTATCTGATCAGGAGGGAGACAATTATGATATTGAATAATCGACACTATTTCCACAAAATCATGGTAAAGTGCATGCTCTGCTTCGGACTTCAACAGGAGGTTTTGGTCTAAGAATGATTTCATTTCCATATTCAATTATACAATAAGATTCATAGAATTGGTGATTTCGCAAAATTAATTTTCAGCTTTTACCAGATCAAAGCGAAATCCCCCTCTTCCATGGAATAAAGTCATCCTGTCTGTGACGCACAGCAGCTACCTCAGTCTCACCGCTGGCCACACTAATCACGTATTCCAGTATACGTTCTCCGGCTTCGGCTATTGTTTCCTCCCCCTCAATGATAGAGCCTGTATTAATATCGATAATGTCCCTCATACGATTAAATAAAGTTGTATTGGTTGCTATTTTTACAACAGGCACAATAGGGTTACCGGTAGGAGTACCCAGTCCAGTAGTAAACAATACAATATTTGCTCCCGAAGCTACTTCCGCAGTAGTAGATTCTACGTCATTACCCGGTGTACATAAAAGATTCAGTCCGGGTTTAATTACTTTTTCCGGATAATCAAGTACGGCGACTATCGGAGATGTACCTCCTTTTTTTGCTGCACCTGCCGATTTGATCGCATCAGTGATCAGGCCATCCTTGATATTCCCCGGAGAAGGATTCATATCAAAACCGGATCCTGCTGCAATGGCCTGGCTGTTATAATTTTTCATCAGGTTAGAAAATCGTTCTGCCTGATCGATACTTACACAACGGTCACTGAGATCCTGTTCGACTCCACAAAGCTCGGGGAATTCAGAAAGTATGACTGATCCGCCCAGAGCAACAATCATATCCGATGTATAGCCTATTGCAGGATTTGCTGAAATTCCTGAAAATCCATCAGAACCACCGCATTCCAGACCAATACAAAGCTTACTCAATGGTGCTGGTCGGCGCACAGACCTGTTCGCCTGAATCAACCCTGCAAGGGTTTGCCTGATAGATAAAGAAAATAAATCTGCTTCAGTACCAATATCCTGTTGTTCAAGAATATAAAGTGGTTTATCAAATTGCGGGCTTCGCTTCTCAATTTCGGCCTGCAGCATCGAAACCTGTGCATTTTGACAGCCCAGGCTGAGAATAGTGGCTCCTGCCACGTTTGAATGTGTAATATAACCGGCAAGAAGACCGCAAAGTGTTATCGCATCCTCTCTGGTACCGCCACATCCCCCATTGTGTACCAGAAACTTGATTCCATCAACATTTGGAAATACGCGTTCCTGACTTTCCTCTGAAGTTTCAAAATATGAGGAAGCATTCAGAAGCGCATCTTCATTCTTTCCATCCCTGATCATACCAATCAGCTTCAAAACATCCTCCTGATATTTTTTCTTTCGGCCATATCCCAGGGGTGTTATAAGTGCTTCCTGCAAAACCTCAATATTCCTGTTCTCACAAAAAACCATGGGTATAACAAGCCAGTAATTTGCGGTACCAACGCTGCCATCAGACCGGTGAAACCCATTAAATACCGATTTTTGAAATTTAGAAACATCAGGAGACTGCCAGGAAGTTTTACGCGAGCGTGTTTCAAATTGATTTGCTGCATGTTTAATATTCGCAGTAGTAATTAAGCTCCCTTTATCAAGATCTGTTTGCGTAATGCCCACAAGTACCCCGTACATAATGATTTTACTTCCCTCAGGCAGCATTGCTACCGTAAACTTATGCTTCGCCTGAATATCATCCTGAAGTACTATTTCTTCACCCGCGTAAGTAATAATTTCGCCCTTGCGTAAATCTTTTAAAGCCACGATTACATTGTCATCGGGATGAACTTTTAGAATATTCTGTTTCATTCTTATAATAGTCCTTAATTTATTTTTTCAACTGCATTTTTTACACCGTCTTTTTCAATATTCCGGAGATAGCCTCTTACCGCTTCTACAAAACCGGGGAGTAGAGACAGGTCTGTGCCCCATATATCGTAATTTGCGAGAACATTGGACACTACTTCATCCGAATTGTGATTAGTCCACTGATCTGAATAATAAAGTGCCCAATCATCCTCTATTTTGTAGCTTCTATTATTGCATTGACCAAAAAATGTTCCGTCTGTTCCATCTGAACGCATGAACCGCAGATATGCTGCAAAGCCAAATGCAATATTCTCCGGAACCCTGTTAAAATTTTTATAATAGCAAAGAAGCACAGGTACTACCCGCATATTAAGCTTCATTGTATAATTTACGCTGATACTAAGCCACTGATGCCTGATCTGCGGGTTTCGGAACCTGTCGAGGACCTTATCCGAAAACTGCAATGCAATTCCGGGATCGACAGGGTATGGAATAGCAGGAGCAAGATTATCCCGCATGAGAGATGAAATGAATTCCTGCGTCAATGGATCCTCCATTGCGTCACATACGGTTTCCATTCCGGAAAGGAATGCCACAGCACAGCTTAAGGTATGCGTTCCGTTGAGCAGTCGTAATTTCAGCTCCTTATAAAGAGTTATATCTTCGGCAATAACAACTCCAGAATCTACCTGTTCAAATGAAAGGATTTTCTTTAACTCTTCATTACCCTCGATGGCCCAGAGCCGGTAAACTTCAGCAAAAACAAGCAGCTCATCACGATACCCCAGCTCATCTTCCATTTTCTGCATTGTAATTTCATCTGGTTTTCCCGGAACAATACGATCTACAAGAGTATTGCAGAACGTATTGCTCTCAAGCCATTTCATAAACTCCTTTTCCAGGTTGTTTTGTTCTGCCAGTTTAAAAACAATGTCTTTCAGCTTAGTTCCGTTATCTGAGATCAATTCAGTTGGGAGAATTACTAAGCCCTTACTTTCATCCCCATTAAATACTTTATACCGGTGATATAATACAGCAAGCAGTTTACCGGGAAAGGATACGGGAGGTACCGTACTGATATCATCCTGTATAAGCACGATGCCCGTTTCAGTTGTATTGGAGATAACAATCTCCAATTCCTTTGATGCTGCCACATCAAGAATAGCCATCCATTCAGTTTGTGCGGTAAGCACTCTGCTCACTGCAGAACAAATCAGGTTCTCTTCTATTTTCCTCCCATCTTCAATACCCCGTATTCCAATAGTGTAAAGCGAATCCTGGTTTTTAAAATCATCAGTACCCCCTTTCTGTGTTGATTTCACAATCACAACACGGCCGTTAAAGATCCCCTGCCTGTTTGCTTTATCAATAAAATAATCAGGCAATCCGCGCAAAAGTACGCCGGTGCCAAATTGAAGAACTTTTTCAGGCAGATCAAAGGCACCGGCCAGAGGCACGATGAGTTTATCAGAAGGTTTAATATTATCTAAATTCTGTTTTCTCAAAATCATATCATCCTGTATTTCTGGTCCGGAACCGGGCATTCAATTCCGGGTTCATCATATACATTTAATCTATAAACCGGATTAGTATTTGGCAATTGACCGGTTTGGGATAAATTTTATTCTGCTTATAATCACTGGCATTTCAGTACGAAAACAATTGTACATATTTTTAAACAAGCATTAAATAAAACAAGAAGATATATCTATGCAATCGTTGCCGAAACTGTAAAAAACAAGAAAAATAAATCCCGGGGTGAACATTAAGCTTTACCCGCAATATTGTTATTCAGATACCTTGAATTACATTCGGTTATGGAGGTTTTCGGTATAAACCAGAGCTACTTCAGTTAAAAGATCAGGAAGCAAAATCCGGAATTATCAGGTGATAAGTACCCAAACCTTCATGTCTTCTGCAGCGTAAAATTATTATATTAGGAAATAATTAAAATAACATTAAATATACTTTATGGGGCATGCCGTTACGATAAAAGACATTGCAAAAATTTTAAATGTTTCAGTATCAACTGTATCAAGAGCACTTAGGGATACTTACGATGTTAACCAGGAAACTAAAAAAAGAATACTTTCCCTTGCTGCAGAGTTAAATTATAAACCCAATTTCAATGCTACCGGTCTGGCGCAGGGAAGCACTCATAACATTGGGGTAGTACTCCCTTTCATTACAAACTATTATTTTTCAACAGTCATAACCGGAATTCAGGAAGTGGCATATGACAACAACTACAATATCATTTTATTTATCACAAATGATTCTTCTGAAAGGGAGTTGTCAATTATCCAAAACCTATCCCTTTCCCGTTTAGATGGATTATTGGTATCAGTTTCTTCCAATTCAGATTCCTGTAATCATTTCCAGGAAATAATTGATGAAGGTACTCCAATAGTATTTTTTGACCGTATAGCCAGCAATATTGACACATCGAAAGTGATGCAGGGTGATTATAAGGGTGCATTCGAAGCTGTAGAACATCTGATTGAAAGTGGCTATACTAAAATTGCCCATATCGCAGGTCCAAAGGGATTAGACTTTACTGAAAAAAGATTAAACGGATACCTTGATGCATTAAAAAAACATGGATTGGCAGCCAGAGAGGAATGGATTATCTTCTCCGGATTTTCCCAGGAATACGGCGAGACTGATACCTATCAGCTTTTACAATGTGAACAAAGACCTGATGCGATTTTTGCGGTAAATGACAGGAAGGCAATAGGGGCTATTGTAGCACTGAAAAATAATGGAGTAATTATTGGTAAAGAGATTGGTGTGATAGGTTTTACTGATGATCCGATATGCACTATAATTTCTCCTTCAATAACTACGATTGCCGAACCGGCCTTTGAGATTGGAACAACAAGCTGCGATCTGCTTTTAAAACACATCAATAAGAAAAATTTCAATCCTCAGGAGATCATATTACCCGGCAAACTAATGGTCAGGGATTCAACCAGAAGAAATTAACAGGAGTGCCTGCGTAGGAGATCAAACCGAACTTCTCAATCTTATCAGCTAACGCAGGCACCCTGCTATAGAGATCTGTTATAAACCACCTTTCCATTAATAATGGTAGTCTGAATATTAATATTCCCGTCAAAGAGAACGATGTCTGCTTCCTTTCCTTCAATCAGAGACCCCTTCCTGTCGGCTACATTCATAATACGGGCAGGGGTGCTGGTCATCATCCTGACAGCCTCCAAAAGAGGAACATCAGCCATATTAACCATATTTCTCACAAGCCGGTCTGCCGTGGCAACGCTTCCTGCAAAGGAAGTACGATCGGGCAGTTTAGCTACTCCGTCCTCTATTATCACCTTCAAACCTGTGTCCTTATTTCCTAAAATACTTTCACCTTCAGGCATACCTGCCCCGCGCATTGCATCAGTTATGAGGGCAATCTTATCCGGACCTTTAATTTTATAGATAAGCTTCAGCAGAGGTGCCGGAAGATGAATTCCATCCGCAATAATTTCCACATCCATTTCATCTATAATATATGCGCTTTCTATTACCCCTGCATACCGGAAAGCATTTCTACGGCTAACTCCTGACATGCCTGAATACAGGTGGGTAGCAAGCGTATAACCATTTTCAAAACCTTCGAGCACTTCCTCGTAAACAGCGTCTGTATGGGCTAATGCCGGCAAAATCCCCTTTGAGAGCAGATATCTGGCAAATGGTATTGCTCCTTTTAATTCCGGCGCCGCACTCCATCGTTTAATAAAATTGGATCTGGCAATAACATCCATGTATTCTTCAGGATCAGGATCGCGGATGTAACGCGGATCCTGTGCTCCGCGCTGATTCATTGCAAAATAGGGCCCTTCCAGGTGCATACCCAGAAATTGTGCACCATTCTTATTGTTTTTATCCGCTCTTTCGTAAAGTTCCAGCGTCTTCAGCAGATCCTCTTTTTCACTGGTCAGGGTTGTTGGCGACATGGAAGTAGTTCCATATTGTGCATGGATTTCTGCTGCTTTCAAAAAAGCTGTTTCACTCCCATCCATGAAATCGTGACCGCCACCGCCATGTACATGGATATCAATAAACCCGGGCGATATATAATTTCCCTTCGCATCAATTTCAATCGCATCGCTGACATCAATATTCCCTTCTTTCACTTCAGTAATTATACCATCGCTTATCAGGACTGTTCCCTGAGGGATCATACGGTAAGGGGTAAGAATTTTACCGTTATATATTTTTAAACGTTGCTGGTTCATATTATTTATTCTCCTATTAACTAAAACCTATTTTTTAACACTATGAAAAGCGGTTTTTTCTCATCCATAGCTTTATTTCCTATAAATCCATGACCAAGGATAATATCCGGCTTCCCATCGGCATCAAGATCGGCTACATCCATTGTTGTTGCCTTATTGAATTTTGTTTCTAAAGGCAAAGAATAAGGCTCAAAGTTTAAATTTCCTTCGTTCTTCAGAAATGTAAAGCCTTCTTCCGGATGCCGGTTATCAGTAAAGAAACCAATGGCTGCTATATCCAGATCTCCGTCTTTATCAAAATCACGGGCCATCGCTTTAATGCACCCGTTAACGGGAAAGAAATATTCTTCTGTAAATTCATTCTTCCCGTTATTTATAAAAACGTATACACCATGATATGGTTTTAATTGATTAATTCCGTCTCCCCGGTCACCGCAGGTATACAGAATATCAGGGAATCCGTCACTATTGAAATCATTTAATTCAAATGAAGAAGAACCATAAGTTGGAGGCAATTGTATGACTTGTTTCCCGGCAAATAATCCATTGCCTTTATTGGTAAATAAGAAAACACCCTCCTCTCCCTGAGCGAACTGTGCCCATATATCAGGCCGTCCGTCATTGTTATAATCCTGCATAAAGGCCTTATTTGCACCAGCCACTGCCCGAATGTTATGACGTAAATATTTCCCCTTACCTTTATTTTCCATCCACAATAAAGCACCACTTACATTTCCGAATTCGCAAATCAGGTAATCCTTCTTACGGTCTCCGTTAATATCAGCAGCAGTAATCTGTACCGGCCTTGCCAGACCTTCAAATAATGGTTCAGGTTGAGTCCTGAAAATTCCCTGATCGCTTAATTTAATCCGTATTAAACTGCCATCCTTTGAATTATTGCCAAAAAGATTATTGCCAATCTTACAAACTACTATTTCATGATCAAGAAAGTTTATATCAACAACCGGACCACCTGTGATTAAGGAATCTGTTACCTGTAACTTATCGTTAAGCAAAAAAAGAGTGTTTGAAGCAGCCCGGCTAACGAATATCCGGTGTGGCTTTACAGATGTATCAATTTTAATAAAAGACGCGGTATTCCCTTTTCTATGCAACAATTCCGGGGCTAATTCTATTGAAAAAAATGGAAGTCGGTTTGTAACCGGCTTTTTATTTGCCGGGGATAAAACTGCAGGTGCTGAAGTGGTGTAATAATCAATAATCTGCTGCCATTCGGAAGAGCTCATCGCAGCCTCTGAAGGATAAAAGCTTTGATCAATATCAGTAAAAATAGGATATGGCTGCCCTTTGTGATCAAATATGCCTAAACGCGGCCCCATCATTACCAGGGCCGCCTGCCAGTTATCTTTATCCAGCAGAGAAGGATCGGGTAACATATGGCATGATTTGCAATGTTTTACCGCCAATGCTTTTCCCTGCCCGATGCCCCCGGTATTATCATATGCGGCCCTGCCAGTGCTGTAATCTGCATTTTTTAAGTCCCTGATACTATGTGCACTGTCCAGCATATAAATACCGGCGCAAAAAATCAATAAAATCATGATAAGAATGATTGATTTTTTACCCTTCAGGTATCGTTTATTTTTTAATGCCATGGCCTATAGTATACAAGTATACACTGATTTTCGGCCTGCTGGTAAAAATTAATTACCCGGCAGGCCAGACCCCTCATTAGATTTCGAATTCCGTTTATCCTGAATCTGATCTAATTACTTTTCTGAGTTAAATCAGCAGAAAGAAATTCAGCAGAATATTTATCAAGGTAATAAGAACAATCCGGGTGAAGCTGAAGTATACTTGCCGGGAACAAGTTACTCACAGGTTGCTCCAGACAATCTTTAACGGCCTGAGCTTTTCTGATATCCGGAACCGAACAGATAATGTGCTTTGACTTGCATATTTGTTTAATAGACATGCTGATTGCCCTTTTTGGCACATCTTCAACAGATTTAAACCAGCCCTCATTAAACTGCTGCTTACGACAGGCTTCATCAAGATCAACAATGATATAAGGCTCTGTTGTATCAAAATCAGCTGGCGGATCATTAAAGGCCAGGTGACCATTTTCGCCAATACCAACGAGGGCGACATCTATTGGATTTGCTTCAATGATCATGCCCAGGCGATTACATTCCTTAACCGGATCAGTTTCGCCATCTACCAGATAGACTGCTTTTAAAGGAGAAACCTTACTTAAGAACCTTTCTTTCAGGTATTTCCTGAAGCTCGCTCCGGATGATTCAGGAAGTCCGATATACTCATCCAGATGAAACATAACTACTTTGCTCCAATCTATATCTTTTTCTGTGATCAGTTGCTTTAAAGTTTCAAACTGGCTTGATCCGGTAGCCAGAATAATATTTGCCTGACCCTTATTTGCTATGGTTGTCTTTATTAATTCAGCAGCAGCTTTTCCTGCTGATATTCCTAATTCAATAGGATTGTTTGATATAATAACTTTCATCAGTATATAATTTGTTTTTTAAAGGTGATGAACCTACCGGCAGGTAGGGCAATCATGATTTAATCATTATACCCCTGCGGGCTTTGGTAAAATCATGATGGTTTCATTTAAAATGATTGGTGCTTTAATTAATATTCGGTTTTGGTGTAAAAAGCAGTAAAATAAGAGATTTGAGCCTATTATATTTTAACCTGAGTGTTTCCTCCTTTTGCCATTGAAAGATCTACCGGTTGATTATTTTTCCATGATCCTGCAGTAAAATCAGGCACATCAATTGAATTTGAACGGTTGTTTACAGACCACTCACTTAATGGGAATATTGAACTCCACAGCGCTGCATCATATACATTCTGGTCAAGAGGTAATCCGTTCCGAAGGCAGTCTATGGTACGCCAATCCATTAAGAAGTCCATACCACCATGGCCTCCAACCTGTTTTGCGAGTTCGCCTATTTTTTTAATAATAGGAGGTGTATATTTTTCCTCGAGTACTTTAAATTGCTCTTCTGAAAGCCAGCCTTCATGACTGGTAGAAATACGGGCCGGCAGA
This sequence comes from Daejeonella sp. H1SJ63, assembly GCF_029360775.1. Lineage (GTDB taxonomy): Bacteria > Bacteroidota > Bacteroidia > Sphingobacteriales > Sphingobacteriaceae > Daejeonella. Next base: position 116,886 of record NZ_JARKMZ010000005.1, read on the forward strand.
GGATATTTTTGGGCCGTACCTTTCGTTCCGCTTACAAGATGAATTCTGGAATACGGGCGGGGAGAGGTTACATCGTGCTGCACCATGATCGTCTTTCCCTTATTTGTCCGGATGGTAGTCGTATTCATGTTACCGTTGAAAGCCTTGTCTGCAAATTGCTTGTAGTGTTCATCTTTGGCGGCAAGCTTTTTAGCATTCTCTCCCATCATGAAATCATTGCTGGAAACAGAAACCAGATAGTCCATCTTATCACCCCGGTTGATATTCATTACCTGACATACAGGTCCCAGACCATGGGTTGGATACAGGTTACCTTTTCTGTTCGCGTCCATTCTAAGACGCCATTGATCATAGTATTTTTCTTTAGAAAAATCGCCTTCAAGAAGATCATGTATATATGCCCCTTCAGCATGAATAATCTCTCCAAAAAACCCCTGACGGGCCATATTCAGAGTAAGCAACTCAAAAAAGTCATAGCAGCAGTTTTCCAGCATCATACAATGCTTACGGGTCCGTTCAGAAGTTTCTACCAGTTGCCAGCATTCTTCAACAGTTGTAGCAGCAGGCACTTCCACACATACATGTTTCCCATGATTCATGGCATAAACAGCCATAGGAGTATGCAGTTCCCATGGAGTAGCAATGTATATCAGGTCAATATCCTGACGCTCACATACTTTTTTCCACTCTTCTTTGTTCCCGCTGTAAATCATGGGGTTCTGCCCGGAAGCTTCTATCTTCTTTTTGGCTGCATTGGCCTTTTCAGGTCGTAAATCAGCTATTGCTTTAATCTCTACGCTGCCTATTTTACTCATCCTGACAACGGCTCCGGTTCCACGGTTTCCAGTTCCGATAAAACCTATGCGCACTGTTTCCAGTTTCGGAGCGGCATAGCCTGACATGTTGAACTTCTGAACGTGGTTTTTTTCCAGATTATAGCCAGGAAAGAACTGGCCTTTATCCTCTGAACCAGCATAAGCTGGAATTATACCAGCTCCTGTCAAACCCAGGCCAGCCATACCGGCAAGTTTTATAAAGTCTCTGCGATTGTTCTTCATATTTTAACGCTTTATTAATTTAATTGAAAATGGTCTCTCCCCGCTGATTGGATATCGTTCGTAGCTTCTTAAACTCCTGCTGGTATGATCTTAACTCCTCTTCACTTATCTTACCGCCCGACATCGTTAACGGATTTATCATCCTGACATTCTTACCGCTCAGCGCAGCTGCCAGCGATACATCTCCCCAGTTAAGAAATCCAGGAAGGTGGATACCCATACTGAAAAAATCTACCGAACCCTGACTATCAAACTGGTAACTCAGTGGAGCATCCCGAAGAATAATTTCATCCACATTCCCTCCCGTAGCTGCTAAAAACAAACCTGCAAGACCTGACTCTTTGCTGCCGTCCATACTCACCTTCTGAGCATGATACTTTGTCCTGAGGAATTCACTAAGCACCCCAAGCTCCTTTACCCATTCTCCTAAAATCGTTTTCCCAAGCCATAACTCAGACCGAGACTGCGTATGCAGCATCATGCTCCTGTTCCCTGTATTTTCTTTTGTGGATGATGCCTCCCCCGTGCCTGATAAATCTGCAATAACAATGCCCTGACCTTTTTTCTTCAATTCAGTAATCAGTTCCGCTGAAATCGCTTTCTTCCCCCCGGGATTGCTGATGATGACATATCCCAAAGATTTGTTAGCCGGAGCCATGTGTAATACCGGAATCAGCTTATCATCAGAGCTTTCCAAAGCCAGGCGGTCCCAGCCTCCATCACTGGTATACTGATGTACTTTCCTCAGTCCTGAACGCTCATTGATCCGTAAGATATTCCGTAATTCCATTTGCTTCTCAGATGCATCAACTGAGCCTGCACTCAAAAAGGCTGATCTTAGTTCTTTTCCTCGCTTTTCACAGTAAGCTGCCGTAGTAATGACGGCAGGATCACGTTTGCCGATCGGGTAAACCATGAGTTGTTGATTTGGCAAAGTTTCAAATGGAATTTCTTTTTTAGGAGCTCCTGTTCCAATACCTTTCAGGTGAAGGTCAAACCATCCAAGCATCGCTTCCCGGTCCTCAGACCAATAACCATGGGTTTTGTCGAATACCTGGGAACTGATATTATTTTCTGCGCCAAGCATTTCAAAGACAGGCCTGGCATTATTAAATGTGCGCTGCATTTCAAAAGGGAAAAAAGAAGGAGCAGCATCCTGTTTATGATTACACATCTTGATTGCCCGCGGAGCAACCAGACCAAGAACGCCTGCTTCCTCAGTAAAGGTCAGTCCATCCGGCAACAGCTCGCAAATGCAATTGGAACGCATCACATACGACTCAAAAGTACCTACACTAACTACCGGCAGAGCAGCTTTAATGCGCTCGTCTATCGCTGCCAGCCACATCGTTTGGTTACCCCCGCCACTGGCTCCGGTTGCGCCTATATTTTTAGGATCAACATAGGGAAGTGAGCTGAGTAAATCCACTCCACGCATATTATCAGAGATCTGAACACCTGTCAGAGACTCGCCGATATTCAGAAGGGAAGCTCCCAGGTTGGCCCCGTGATATTCAAATATACCATGGACTGAAGTTCTTTCCCCGGCTCCCCATGGGTCAATAGTCAGACATACATACCCATTAAGAGCCAAACTATGCCCAACAGGCTGCGGGCCGTCTATATCACTTTTGCCTTTTCTCCAATGGCCAAGCATATTGATTACAGCAGGAAATGGCCCTTTGCCTTCAGGAACATATAAATTTGCAGTGGCATAAACTCCCGGACGTGTTTGAAAGGAAATGTTCTTAATTCTGTACCCTTTCATCTGAACTGAGCCCGTCTCCTTTATATCCAAAGGCAGATCATGGTTTACAATGAGGCCCGTCTTCTGTATAATGTTCTTTCTTAGCCCCGACCGGTATGTTTCCCACTCCTTTGCATTATCAGGCAATTGATGAGTCCCGAATTTCAGAATCGCCTGGCCTCTAAGCCTGCTCTCAAGCAGATCAGCATGATTTCTGGTCAAAACAGATGGAAGGCTGTCTGTAATGAAAGCGGTTCCTTTAATATCAATTTGATTTTTAAATCTGTAAACAGGTGAAGAATAAATATGTATAAGTGAGAACAGAGCACAAAATAATACAACTCGTTTCATAACAAATATTTAGGTGAATTTTGACACATAGAGTTAGATTCTGTAGTATTTATACACAAACGATATTTAAGAAATTTAAACCCTCGTGCTGATATTAGATTCAGACATAGACTTCTGGAGAAATTTACACAGAATTTCACCTGCTTTCCATAAAATCAGATGAATAAAAGAGCGATAACGGTACCGATAACGTTATCGCTCTTTTGTTCGATTTTTAAAAGAAACCTGGTATTATTATTACCTTTAAGTCTTATTTTGAATGATAATTGATTAACAGATGTATGATAATAAATTGAGATTGGATTACCTTGTACAATCAAATTGCCTGATAAAAATGTCCGAGGTTTTATTAAAAAACAGAGACTAATTAAAAGGTATTGGAAACACTATCCCAACCTGTATAATCTTTAGATAAAAACAAACGCCTGAAAAACAGAAGTAGATCATCATAATTATTAAAAAATCATGTCAAAAAAATTATTATTTACAGTAACTCTGCTCTTTTGTATGTTCACATCATGGTCTGCTTTCAGCAAAGATCCTGAAGGATATTACTACCAGATTAAAATTTATCATTTTAAAGGTAAAGCTCAGGAAGAGCGGATCGATAGTTTTTTACAGCACGCTTATTTACCTGCAATGCATCGGGCCGGGATTAAGGAATTGGGTGTGTTCAAACCAATAAATCAGGATATAAACGATCAGTTAATTTATGTTTTTATTCCCTTCAGAAAGCTGCAACACTTTGAGAATACAAGAAAAGTGCTGGAAAATGATAAACAATATCAGCAGGATGGGAAAGATTATTTAAATGCCCAGTATAATGATCCGCCTTATAGCCGTATTGAATCGATGCTGTTAAGTGCTTTTAGCGGCATGCCTAAACCTGCTGTTCCAAATCTGAATGCGCCGAAAAGTGAACGCTTTTATGAGCTTCGCAGTTATGAGAGTGCAACTGAGAATTATTCATTAAACAAAATAAAGATGTTCAATGTAGCTGAGGTAAGCATTTTTCAGAAACTAAATTTCAATGCTGTTTTCTATGGCCAGGTAATTTCAGGCAGTAAGATGCCAAATCTTATGTATATGACTACATTTAATAATAAGGCTGACCGCGATAAGCATTGGGCCGCATTCACACCTGAATACAGTAAAATAAAGTCTTTGCCTGAATATCAGAATAATGTGTCTAAGAACGTACAGGTTTACTTATATCCAACAGACTACTCTGATTATTGATCTTTGTATTTAAGTATAGAGAAAGGCAATCTCAGTATTAAGAAAAGTGTTCGACCTCGTATACATATTTTAAGTGCAGCCGCGTACTTTAGTTATTCATGATCTCTGTTATTATTGGTGTTCATGGTCTCTCCGGTATTCGGCTGCATAGTTTCATGCCACAGGATCTTTATAAGTCATCACAATTTGGCCTTTTCCATCTTAGGCGTTAGAAAATGTATGATAATCCAGGCCAGAAGAAAAGAACTTCCGCAAATCAGAAAAATAATGTTATAGCCCGCTATAATGTTGCCGGAATTTTTATAATGATCAAGAATAAAGCCAATAAACATAGGGAAAAGCACACTGCCTATTGCACCAACCATACCTCCCAATCCAACCACAGAGCTGATTGCTTTCTTCGGGAACATGTCCGGAACTATAGCAAAGATATTAGCACTCCATGCCTGATTAGCTGCCACAGAAAGACTTATTAATGCTACAACAAGCCACATATCGGTAGTGTATCTGGTTGCGACAATAGGAATTACACAAAATGCAGCAACCAGTAATGCTGTTTTTCTGGCTTTATATACCGGCCATCCTTTTTTGATCAACCAGGACGAAAGATAACCTCCGCCAATACTTCCAACCATAGTGCCGGCATAAACAAAAACAAGCGGTAAACTGGGTTCCTTCAAGTTAAGATTAAAATACGTGGTGAAATAAGAAGGGAGCCAGAACAAAAAGAAAAACCATATTGGGTCTGTAAAAAATTTACCGGCAATAAAGGCCCAGGTTTGTTTCAACCTCAGTAACTGAGCCCAGCTTACATTGCCTGTATATTCTTCTGTGGTTTCCTCTGCATCACTATGTATATAGTCAAGCTCACTCTTGCTTAAACGTTTTTGATTTGCCGGGGTAAAATAAAAAATACGCCATGCAATTAACCAGGCGAAACCTAATGAGCCCGTAATCAGAAAAGCAGCCTGCCAGCCATAAACAGCCAGCAACCATGGAACCAGGATAGGACCTACACAAGCCCCTATATTAGAGCCCGAATCTAATATCCCAATTGCCAGAGCCCGTTCTTTTTTAGGAAACCATTCTGCAACAGTTTTCACTCCTGCCGGATAATTTCCAGATTCGCCTAAACCAAGCAAGGCCCTGACTGCTCCAAAACCAAAAGTGCTTCTGACAAAAGCATGAAGCATAGCAGAAATACTCCACACAGTTACTGAAATTGTATATCCAAGTTTTGTTCCTATTCTGTCAATTACTTTTCCGTACAATAATTGTCCCAGGGCATAACAGGCCGTAAATGCCATAACAATCCTGCTATAATCGGTCTCAGTCCAGTTAAAAACTACCTCCAGTTCAGGTTTCAGCAGGCCAAAAATTTGCCGGTCAATATAATTTATTGTGGTGGCAGCAAACAAAAGAAACGCAATGAACCAGCGGTAATTTCCAACTTTCATTCCGGACCTTTCATAGTGAGTCTTTACAGGCATATCCTTATTCATTCCAATATTGTTTAAATATTACTTTCTGTTCTTACAGCAAGTTTTCCTATAATTTCTTAAGTCCGGGAAACCATTTTTCCGCATTCTTACGATATATTTTATCTACTACTTCCCGCGGCAATTTCAGGCCTCTAAACTCTCCCTCGACTTTCGGGACACGCATCTTTTCATCTGTAGTAAAAAACTTCCAGTGACGCATCCAAACTTCATGAGAATGTTTTTTGATCCCTTCCGCATCTGTAATTCCATTATTTACAATGTCCATAGCACCTCTTCTAAGATCAGTTCCATAAATGAGCCTGTCCTGGTATTTTATAAAAAAGTCATGTACTTTTTGCCATTCTGTTAGTGTCTGATATTGAAGATGAGAAATACGTTCTGCCATATCTACTGCCATATTGGGATATTTATCAAGACGTTTTGCCAGTTCATCCACACTCCATTCCAGACTTCCAAGGTGAGCGCCAATAAATTTCAGATCCGGATGTTTAGCAAGCATATGATCCCTGGCATTGATATAATCTTCATATGACGGACGTTCAGGATGTAAGTACATGTGCTCATCAGGATGGGCGCGGGCATAATCCCTGTTTCCATTTACAGTCATTTTTTCTAAAGGCAGCCAGGAATTTCTGTGCTCTCCCAGGTGGCCGATTAAAGGAATATGGTTTTTAGCCATGTAATCGAGTATAGGGTCAAAGCGCGGATTATCAATCATAACCAGTTTGCCGTTTTTATCCTTCAGGAAAAACCCGATATTCTTCCATACCTTAACGGCAATAGCTCCATTGGATACTGAATTTTTTATGTATGAAACAGCCTCTTCCTGCCAATCATCGTTATTGAAGTTTTCAAGGGAAAAGGTGGTGCCCCAGGCAACGCGGTCAGGAAAAGCTTTTATCATCCTGATTGAAAATTCCTGCTGCTCTTCAATTGGTTTACCATTATCCTTATATACATTCAGATTCAGGACACGAAAATTATCCTCTTCTGCCTGCTTTATAAAGATCGTATCCGCATCAGACTGGATATGAAAATGGGCATCGATTTTATCAAGAGATTTAAAATCCTCAAGAGTATAATAAGATGAACCTGACTTTTCATTTCCTGATTTTAAATTACTGACTTGTGTACACTGCTGTAAAAAACCGGCAAGAAGAATCAGGAACAGGAGTTTATATCTTCTAAAACATTTCATTATGTTATATATTAAATTCAGGGTTGGTTTTTATTTTATGATTGAGATTGAATTAACCGCTTATTTCCAAACTACGTCATCATTATTTCTGATGCCATTGACAGGAAAAGGATGCTTGTCATCAAAAGGATAAAGCGCTTTTTGATCCTCAATCACAATCATTTTTTCATTAAGGGTTCCATCCGCGTTCAGGGCTTTACTAAGATCGAGCCCCAGATGTTTAGCAAGGAATGGGTAAGCTGCAATGCGTTTGTTTTCATCATAGCCATGTTTATCATTAGGGAGATGGACATTCTCAACGTTATTGGGTTTACCAAGCAAATTGTAGATGTATTTCTCATGAGGATATTCAACTTCAGGATTGTATTTTGTCCAGTCGTCGCCATCCGAAACCAGCAGCATAGGCCGGGGTGCGGCAAGAGCGGCAATCTCAACATTGTTGGTTTGAAAATTGGGACCTTTATGAATGGGCATACCACTTTCGCAAATACATCCCCCGAAGAAATGAGCTGAGACCATTACTACCGGTACAGAAACCGCAATGCGGTCATCGACAGCAGTAAGCAAAAAAGTCTGAGTTCCTCCGCCTGATGCACCCGTAATTCCAATCCTTTTAGGATCGGCGCCCATCATAAGCAGGAAGTCGACCCCACGTATGCTATTCCAGAGCTGTAATTTTAATGCTTCCGGATGCTTGTGCACCCACCCAAGTTCCTCCATCTGACCATATCCAACCGCATCATAGGCCCAAACCATAGCTCCCATACGTGCCAGCGCTGCAAATCTTTTCTGTGCATCCGGACGGTAACGGCCAACATCCCCAGGTTTTGTCCAATGTCCGTGGGTATTTAATATCCCCGGCAGCATACCCTTTGCATTTGTCGGGGTATATAAACTTCCCGTAACATATACTCCGGGAAGACTTTCAAAGGCTACATTTTGTACCTGGTAACCATCAAAAACACGTTTTTCTCCAAAAATAGGATTAAGTGGCCCTTTTTCAGGATATTTTTCTAAACCAGCGCCTTTCAATATATGTTCCCGAATCTGGTTTGCCCGATTTTTCCATGCTGCGGAAGTAGTGTATGATTGGCGCATCTGGTTTAAAAAAGATTTACCTTCTTCCGGAGTCCAATGGGCCCCTACGCATAACATTGACCCGGAAGTCTTTTGAGACGGTTTTTCCTGCGAAACAGAAGTTTCGAAAGAAAAAAGCAAACCGCATAAAATCAGCAAAGTGTTTGTTGTGATCTTCATAAGTATTTGTGAATTTATAACCGCTTTGGTAAGCCGTTTAATTATTAAATTATTTCCAGATTACAATTACCCTTTTAACCATTGATCAAACCAATCGAAAGCCTCCTTTTGCATATTCTTATCAAACTTATGTGGTCCCGGATAGTATGAGCATTTAAATTTGTTTTCTGCATTTGCCTTTTTGTATACTTCTTTTAGGATCTTATCCGCACTCTGCATTTCAGAAAGCGTATATAGTTCATCCTCTGAATCATTAAGTACCAATGTTGGAAGCGGAACCCTGAGTCCAAGGATTTCAGGAAAGTCCATTTCCTTCGGAAGAACAGGAACATAGGTCATCCAGGTATGAGATACTGAATGATTGAGTATAAAATCCTTCCATGTTGTCATAAAACCTACGCAAACTGCACATTTAATCCTTGGATCCAGGCCTCCCATAAACACTGTACGCATACCACCTCCTGATAAACCACCACAACCTACCCTGTCTGTATCTACATCTTCACGGGCACATAATACATCCAGTGCCTTTTGGTCCTCAGCAAAAAAGACTCCCGGCCAGGTAGTTCCTGCACTAAACAAGGATTTAGCCATTGTATGCTCATGCTGAGCAGCCCAATCATTATAAGTCTTAATGTTCTCAGGACTCTCCGGATTCTGATCATTTAACCCATTGCGAAGCTTAGCCGGAACGTCCTGTAGCATAACCCTGCGGCTTGCAAATGGAAATGCATCTGATACAAGAACCACATACCCGCGTTTAGCAATTTCATTTGCCCAGGCAAAACCACTGTAATACTCTTTCTGATGAGCTTCCATAACCGGATGCTGCTTATCAGATGTCTTTGTAATTTTCCTTGTACCAAAATATTTGTTCGCACCATGATCGTGAAATGCAAGAATAGCAGGCAGCTTCCCTTTAGCATTTGCAGGTTTAAGCAAGATTGCATCAGTTGGACGGCCATAAGGCAATTGCCAGCTAAGTTCTTCAATATGAAGACCATCGTATTCGTATTGCTTCTTTACAGTCACTTTAGGAGTACCTCCAATATCAGGAATACCCAGACGGTCATGAATACGCTCATTTGCTGCTGTTTTCCATTTATCAAGATCATTCCATTTAGTATTCCTGAAAGAATAAGGCGGAACCTTATTTTCAATTAATGAATTTGCCCATGGACCATAAAGCCCTATAACACTTTGACCCTTTAAATCCATTTTTTCATCATCTGCAATCGGGGAGTTTGAACCTTGTTTCGAATCATTACAAGATGCCAAACCGGTCAACATACTACTGCCAACAGCCCCTATTCCTGCCATGCCGGCAACTTTGATAAAATTTCTGCGATCTTTTTTCATTATATACCTAACTAATTATATATCAGATTCCTGTTCCTGTATTTCTCTTTCAGACATCAATGTGCAGGCAACATTGCAGCCTGATCATAAAGCAATATACTTCCATTTCAACCTGATTAACAATGAATTATCCAAATAAAATAGCGAGAACGTTATCGGGGGCAAAGATTAAGAACCAGCCCAATTACGACAGGATAACAATCAGAGATAGATGCTCAGACCTGCCTTCAACAAGCTATATACCAGTCAATTAAAAAAAAGCTTTTTAAGATGCTTAAAACTAGCGTTATATCACTCCTCAATTGACGGATAATTTTCAATAATTTCATCCTCTCATCGGCACAGGTAAACCGCCATTTTATTTAAGCCTCCTTAGTATTCCGATGTGTTCGTCAAAGTATTTATGACATGACACCAGTACGGTCGCTCAATAGGCTCCGGCTTTAGCCGGGGTTAGGGTCAATGGGAGTTATTCGTTTTCGGGCTGAAGCCCATCTGAAAACCGGATTTCCACCCGGAGCTAAAGCTCCGGGCTATTCAGCACTACGGCTATCCCAATAATCAATATTTTTTATTCAATCATTTCAATTAACCGTAATCCGGTGTCATCTCACACATTCATTGACGGATAATTTTCAATAATTTTATCCCGGTATCAGCACAAGTGAAAGCCATTATTTAGCATCCTCAACATTCCGATGTATTCCTCAACGTATGTATGACATGATACCAGGACGGTCGCTCAATAGGCTCCAGCTTTAGCTAGGGTTGGGGTCAACGAGATTATTCGTTTTCGGGCTTCAGCCCAATATTCTACAACATGTGAGGAAAATTACATTGGGCTTTAGCCCGATAGATATGACATGAATCTCATCTAATTTGATTGAACCCAAGTTTTTCAACAAAAGCCCTATATTCTTCTTCAAATGATTTTTTCTGATGATGCCTTTCCTGATTTTTAATGTATTCTCTAACCATTGCTAAATTTGATTCAGAAACAGAAATTGCCAGGTATTCATCCTGCCATTCAAATTTTGAAGCAAACGAATTGGTAAATCCCCCCCTCAGGTTTATCCATCTCGAAGATTCTCCTTTGATTAGTTGTAGAACATCCTTAATACATTGATCGTTTTTTAAAGAAAGGAGACAATGGCAATGTTCATCATATCCGTTTATGGTATCTATATAGATATTCTTCTTTTTCGAATTATGGCGAATGTGATCCCATAGTTCATTCCGGAATTCCGATGATTTTAGAAATGGGATTCGGTTTTTTGTGCTCCAAACACAGTGGACCATTATTTTGATAAATGACATTGCAGGGATTTAGACTACAATATTTGAAAGTTTTAGGATATTAAAAATTCGGGTTAGCGAATGGTAGAAGTGGATTATTTATCGGTATTTCGGCGCTGAAGCACCGGTATTTGTTCCATTCTGGCCGCTTAGGTTTTGGGCTGAAGCCCAATCTGGAAACCGGATCTTAACCCGGAGCTAAAGCACCGGGCTATTCAGCGATACGGCTATCCCAACGATCAGTATTTTTATTTAATCATTACAATTACCCCTAATCCAGTGTCATCTCACGCATTAATTGACGGATAAGTTTCAATAATTTCATCCTCTCATCGGCAAAGGTAAACCGCCATTTTATTTAAACCTCCTTAGTGTTCCGATGTGTTCGTCAAAGTCAACGTATTTATGAAATAACTCCAGTACAGTCGCTCAATAGGCTCCAGCTTTAGCCGGGGGCAACTGGTATCGGCACAGGTAAAAGCCATTATTTTAGCATCCTCAACATTCCGATGTGTTCGTCAACGTATTTATGACATGACACTAGTCGTGTTTAAAATGAACTTGCTTTCCTTCTTTGGCAGATGTATAAATTGCTAAAACAACCTCAACGGCTTTCCGGGCTTCATTTCCGTCGATCTCAAAAGGGGTTCCCGAATCAATAGATTCTATAAATGCTGAAATATTTTTTTGATGCGGTAAATACGAGATTGCTGAAGGATCAGAGACTCCGCCTCCTCCGCTTATTTCTTTAAACCTGCTCAAAATTTTCGAATCAGCTTCAGTCTGATCTGCAAACTGCCAAACAGTAAAAGTATTTTCAACCATGATTACAGTTCCATGAGTCCCTGTAATTTCAATACGGCGAAACTGTCCCGGAAAAGATGCTGTGGAACCATAAATTCCGCCTAAAGCCTCGTTTCTGAATTTTACAATTGCTGTTGCAGTGTCCTCAACCTCTATATTGTGCCCTCTTGTTGCTATAAAGCCACTTAAAGAATCTATGGGACCCATCAGGTGTTGAAGGAGATCTATCATATGAACAGACTGGTTCATTAAAGCCCCTCCACCATCAAGTTTCCAGGTTCCACGCCAGTTATTACGGTAATATTCATCACTTCTCCACCAGGGTACATGTACAGATGCGTAACTGAGATCCCCAAAACGACCCTGATCAATCGCATTCTTTAGAATTGCAACAGAATCATTAAAACGATAATTGAATATTCCTCCTAAAGAGGTCCCGGCTTTTTCATGGGCCTCAATCATTTTCTCAATACGTTCAAGGGAAATCTCAAGAGGCTTCTCACATAGCACATGTTTACCACAACGTGCAGCCTCTATTGCAGGCTCCATATGATTCCCGCTGGGGGTTGCAATTGTTACAATATCAATATCTCCTGAACGGAGCATTTCCTGATAATTAATAAATGCTTTTGTTTTATATTTCTCTGCAAATTTACCCGCCTTAATCGGATCAGAGCCACAAACACCTGCCAGTGTAGCATTCTCTATACCTTGAATTGCTTTTGCATGAAAATCAGCAATCATTCCGGTTCCAATTATTCCAAAATTCCAGTTTTTCATCAGAATATAATTTGTTTTTTAATCCCGCAGATACGGGGGATGAAGCCTGTCTACCGCAGCTACCCTGTATACACATTTTTTTAATATGAAGGTTCCGGCCTCCGCCGGAATGACAACGTTTTATTGTTAATGGGGAGATCTCGGCCTTCGCCGGGATCTGAGTGGAAACTACCGTACATTTAGATTCCGGCGAAGGCCGGAATCTCCTATAATATATCGCATCGCCTTGTCATTCCCGCGAAAGCGGGAACCTTCTATACATATCTTTTGCAATTCTTTAAATCCTCTATGATGTTATAGAACTCGATTTTAATCCATCTTTTGCTCGTTTAATCTCAATATTTGTGTATACAGGGTGCTACCGCAGGCAAGCTTGCATGAGCTTATTCATTCCGGTTTGTGAGCGGTAAGCTCATGCAGGATTCATATATTCCCCTTACATTCTTAAATCCTCAGGAAAGTGCCGCCCTTGCTACCCTTATGCTATTTCCACTCAGAATCTGCTGAATAACATCATCCGAATATCCCATTTGAACCATTCCTACTGTAAACAGAGGCCAGTTAGTCCAGGACATACTCCGAACCATTTCCGGCGTTTCCCTGTAATCATCATCAGGCCAAAGAGCCTCCCATCGAGTCCTGCCCGGTCGGGGAGAAGAGATTTTTTTATTTTCCTCTGCAGCATATTGAGAAGTATATGAAATATCTGTTCCAATAGCAACATGCTCACTGCCAAATTTTTTAACCACGTAATCGATATGTTTCATCATAGCAGAAATATCCCCTGTTCCTCCAAGGAATCTTGGAATACAGCAAATCCCAATATATCCGCCTGTATCTGCTATTGCACGAATAACGTTATCCGGTTTTGAACGAATATGTTTATTAACGGATGCAATAGTACTGTGACTTGCTACCATGGGCCGTTCTGAAAGCTGGGCAGCTTCCAAACTTGTCTGCCATCCTGAATGAGCAATATCCACTATCACTCCAACACGGTTCATCTCCTTTACTACTGCCCTGCCAAAATCACTTAGTCCGCCATTTGCCTTTTCTGCACAACCGTCGCCAATCACATTCCTGCGGTTGTAGGTAAGATGCATCATTCTGATTCCCAGCTGGAAGAATATACTGATATATCTTAATTCATCTTCTACAGAAATCCAATCCTGAGGCAGAGGAACTCCATTACCGGAGAAGTAAAGGGCATGACGATTTTCCTTTTTGGCCCGGATAATATCATCTGGAGTTACAGCCTTCCGTACAAAGTCGCTCATCATATCAGTGGTATAGGTAAAATGAGCCAAACGTTTGAGCAATCGTTTTACTTCATTGCCTTCTTCACCGGCATTCTGAATAACGCAAGTTACCCCCGAAGCTTCCCAGGCATTTTCAAATTCCTCCCTTTCTTTTTTATCAAGAACAAAACGGGTCATAGACATATCTTCCTGCATATCCTGAATTTCCAAAGAGGATGCCTTTGAGTTTATAGCAGAGTTAACCAAGGCACCATCATATGCAGCCCGGGGCATAAAGCCATAGGAGTCAATCACCAAAGAGTTTTTATGCAATTCCAAGCCATGTTCAAGCTGCTTTTGAGTAGGCTTCAGAATATTTTTTGCCATTTCGAAATTCGCTTTAATCTGATCATTTATTTGAAATTGCTTCCTCAAATCAGTCTGACTAAAAGACGGTTTTTGATTCAGTTTTTTATAAACATCAGATTCTGAGGCTAGTCCGCCGAGTACCCTGTCGCTGGCTAAAGTTAGTCCGGCAAGACCCGTAAATTTTAAAAAATCCCTTCGTTTATTTTCCATTGAAGAAGTTCCGATTTAATATTTAGAGGCAAAATTATCAGCGAAAGTATTAATCTCAGTATCGGTTAAATGAGAGCCCGAGCTAATTACAATCCGGTACCTTAAGGTCAGCGATTTCCCCGCCGGAATGACATAATTCAACTCCTGTTTCCCTTCAGTAAAATCCTTCACACCAAAAGGATTTGCTGCAAATAATCCATACCCCCGTGCATGCCAGTAGGTTGGATAGCTGAGGTTTTTAGGATGATCGCAAATAACCAGGGAAATTTTTTCATTGCCAATATTTCCATACAGATCCATCCATTTTGCACGTTTCCCCCAGATTGCCTCTCCGGTAATTCCTTCACTGCTTCTATAATTTCCGGTTACACCTTCATTTGACATTTTTTTCACAGTGGTAGGGTGGCCCTTGGCATCAGTGAGGATAACATCCTGTTTTGAGGGCAGTTCAAGCTGGCGGGCTACACGAATTCCAAAGCTCCCTTCTTTGGTATCTTTCATTGTTACAGCTTCGCTACCGGAAGTCAGGGTGGTGATCCGGTCAATAATACGGGTTGAACCTTTTGCTATAAAATGAAATTCAGTCCTTTCTGCAATAAGTCTTTTACCATCAGGAGCTATCCAGTCTGCAGTTGTAATCATGGAGCCTTCCCCAATTCCACCCGATAACTTTTCGATGCCGGTATGCTTTATTTGTCCGCCATTCACATTCCTTTTTCCTTCTGAACCATTACCCCAGAAATCAAGGCCATTTACGTTACCATAGTTTAACCAGTTACCCACCTGATGAATATGGTCACGCCGTTCACCTTCACGTGGTTTTATAGGAAATCCGCGCGTAACAGGAGTTCCTGAAGCGGTAAGCAAAGGATAAAGTATCGGCTTATAAACAGTATCCGGCCACCAGTAAGAAGTAAAGAACTTTCCGTCAATCATTACATCAACCTTTTTATCAGCTTCATGTTTAACAAATTTGATTGTTGATTTCTGACTGTTCGGAGCTTGCTTTTGAGCGATAGACTCACAGGTTGTTGCCAGAATGACAGATAATGCCAGTATCGAAGTTAATTTCATCTTTTACATTTTTTTAAACAGGATAAATAATCTTTAGAATTCATTCATGAATTAAACTTCTGATGGAACCACATACGGACTGCGGTATCTGCGGCTTAACATGATATCAGCCTCCGGGTCATTTGCAAATTTTTCATAATCGCCCATAAACTTCAATTCGCGTCCCAGGCGATATGAGATATTAGCTAAAAAGGGCACTGCCGATGAATAATGGCCTTCACTGATATCGCAATGGAGTGTTTCATCTTTGCCGGATTTAATCGCATCAAGAAAATTAATAAAATGCTCTGTGTTGCTTGAGCCGGTAAGGGAAGCTGCCTCTGCTGTACCTACTGCTTTTGATCCTGCAAAAGGTTCTTTCTCCTGTTTGCGGTAAGCTTTCCAGGTATCTCCGTCAATCTCAAGATAGCCATCGCTGCCATAAAAAATATTCCCAATCTTAATACCAAGGCCTGATTCAGCATTAGAATATCTTCCCCTGGTTTCAAATTCAAGGATTTTACCATCGTTATATTTAGCTATGGTGATTTGAGTATTTGGAGTTTCCTGCTCACATTGAGTCCGGTCAATACCATATATACCACCCGAAGAGAAGACTGATACCGGATGTTCATTTTTATTGAGCCCCCAACGGGCCACATCAAACTGGTGAGGACCCTGATTTCCGGTATCACCATTACCGGTATCCCAGAACCAGTGCCAATTGTAATGACCACGTTTTTCGTTGTAGGCACGATACGGAGCCGGACCTAACCAACGATCATAATGAAGGCTGGCAGGGGGAGCACTGTCTTTAGCAATGCCAAATGAATCCCGCGGTTTGATGCACAGGCCGCGCGCCATATGGACATTGCCTATACCACCATCATGAAGAAATTTCATTGCCTCCATAACATTTGGTATAGAACGGTTCTGAAAGCCAACCTGAATACGTCTATCATACTTACGCGAAGCTTCAATCATCTTTCTGCCTTCCCAGATATTATGGGATGCTGGTTTTTCAACATACACATGCTTTCCTGCCTGACAGGCCCAGATGGTTCCAAGCGCATGCCAATGATTCGGTGTGGCAAATGATACAGCATCAATTTCCTTATCATCCAGAACTTTACGCATATCCCATTCTGTTAAAGGCTTGATACCGGTTTTATCAAAGACCGTTTTCGAACGTGGTTCAAAAAATTGTTCATCTGTATCACAAAGGGTTTTTATGCGCACATTGTGGCTGGTTTTCATGTCACACCAGGCATTGATATGGGAAACCCCACGGCCGCGAATACCAATTATCGCCACATTAATCCGGTCATTCGCACCTATAATAGATCCATAGGATTTAGCGCTGAAACCCATGCCGCCTATTGCTATTCCGGCACTTCCTATCAGGCTTTTTTTAATAAAATCTCTTCTTTGAGTCATTTTAATAGCGTTTTAGATTGATGAAATATTGATTAATTGATTAACTCCTTAAAAATTGCTAATTGCTCTTTCATGGCAGCTATCTTATCAGTTGGCATTGAACTGGCTTCGAGAAGTATCCACCCATTAAAATCTATCCCTGCAAGGAGTTTAAAGAGTTGCTGGTAAGAATAATCATTGAGATTCAGTTCGCGGACATGTACCGTATCGCCAATCCACCGTTTTACAAGATTGAAGTTGCCTTCAAGTCCCGGAGGATTCAGATCAACAGAGTTGCTGTTCCAGCAGATCTTAACATTTGGTTCAGTTACCTGGTCAAAAATTGCTTTCATATTAGGCAGTTCCTGAGTCCGGGGTCCATGTGCTTCAACTCTTACCAAAAGGCCGTAATCCCCGGCAAATTTACCCACATCGTTCAGTGAAGCAGCAATCTGTGCAATAGTCTTTTCCTCTGGCACTTCGGGAGGCAGATTATTAGGTTTCACTTTTATCCCGGTAGCTCCAATATCTTTACAGAGTTTGATATATTCTTTGGTCTGTTCAATATTCTCACGTAGTTTAGCCTGATCAGGGCTATGATACTCGAAGTTTGATCCATATCCTACACAGGTAACCGGACTGTTGGCAAATCTCTTTTTTACCTCGGCACGCTGTGCAGCACTCAGGCTGGTCTCAACCCCGTGTGCATGCTGAGTACGAAGCTCAACTGACTGAAAACCGGTTTTTTCACAATTTGAAATAAGAGTGGGTAAATCCCAGTCTTTCCCCCACTGATAGGTGACCAGACCAAATTTCATTAGCGGTTTCTTCCGGTCTGAGGCGGCATGCAGATTGATGGGTTCATTAGCGTCTGTAATTAAGGCATAAGTTTCATGACTAATCCCCATACCTCCAATCGCTATTCCGGCACTTCCTATTAAGCCTTTCTTAATGAAATCTCTCCTCTTTGTCATTTTAAAGGGTTTAAGAATTTATTTCACAGACTAAAAATTATATTTTCACCTTCGTATTTCCACCCATTGCAATGGTTATATCAAGCGGTTTATTCGTTTTCCAGGATCCCACAGTAAAATCAGGGATCTTTATTGTAGCCTGATTTGCAACAGACCATTCTGTTAATGGGCCAATGGAGCTCCATAAAGCGGCATCATATACATCCTGATCAAGCGGCAGACCATTACGGAGACAATCAATTGTACGCCAGTCCATTAAAAAATCACCACCTCCATGAGCACCTACTTCTCTGGCAATTTCACCAAGTTTTTTAACAATATTCGGCTCATACTTTTTTTCTAATGCTTTATATTCATCATCTGTAATCCATGTTTGTGCATCAGATCCTCTCCATGTCTCCGGAGTAGCTTCACGGGCAATAGAAATTTTCTCAACCGGAAACTGAATCGCAGTAGCTTTGGTTCCGCTGATTACATATCCATCAGATTTAGGCCGGGGTGCGGTAACATCATGCTGCAGCATAATGGTACGTCCCATACTGGTACGTATAGTACTGGTATTCATACTACCCCTGAAAGGCTTATCTACAAAATCTTTATAAAAATCATCTTTGGCTGCAAGCTTTTTAGCCAGATCATTCATCATGAAATCATTACCCGAAACCGAAACCAGAAAATCCAATTTATCTCCACGGTTAATATTCATCACCTGTGCAATTGGTCCCAGGCCATGCGTTGGATATAAATTACCATTTCTGCCTATATTTTCTTTTAAGCGCCATAAATTATAATATTTATCCTTAGAGAAATGACCATAAAGCAGGTGATGAATATATGCCCCCTCGCCATGTATAATTTCACCAAAGAATCCCTCCCTCGCCAGATTCAACATCAAAAGTTCATAAAAACCATAGCAGGCATTTTCCATCATCATACAATGCTTTCTGGTCCGTTCTGAAGTTTCCACCAATTGCCAGCATTCCTTGATGGTTTTTGCAGCGGGCACTTCTATACAAACATGTTTGCCCTGATTCATCGCATACAGTGCCATAGGGGTATGCAGTTCCCATGGAGTTGCTATATAGATCAGGTCAATATCTTTCCTCTCACATACTTTCTTCCAGTCATCCTTGCCCGTATAAGTATCAGGTTTGAAACCGGATTTCTCAATTCGTTTTTTCGCTGAATCTAACCTTTCAGGTCGCAGATCACATAATGCCTTAATATCAACACCCTCTAATATGCTTACCTGAGTAAGATGCGCCGGCCCCCTGTTTCCTAAACCAATAAAACCAATTCTAACTACATCTAACTTTGGTGCAGCATAGCCCGACATGTTAAAATGCTGAACATGTTTTTCCTGATCAAGAGCAGATTGAGTATTGTTTTCAGGTTCAGCAGCAAAGCCACTAAATGCACCGGCACCGGCAACAGTAAGTCCGGCCATGCCTGTAAGTTTTAAAAAATCTCTACGTTTATTTTTCATCCGTTTATTATTTGCTTTTTAAAGGTGATGAATCTACCTGCCGGTAGGCAGGCCTACCTACCTACGGTAGGGCGATCATGATTTAATAATCATACCCCTGCGGGTTTTGGTAAAATCATGATGGTTTCATCTTGAGTATATTTAAATAATTTCTAAACTAATTTTTGATCTTTAAATAACTATCCGTTTCCGTTAGCTGTATGATTCCAGGGATCTATTTGCCGCAAATTTTTAGAGGCAAGTACGCGGTAACAGTCGGGCAGATCAAAATCTTTCAGTACTCCGGGAAGTAATGTTGAAAGAGGCCAGTTATATTCTTCATTTTCAGCAATATCTGCATAGCTTGTAAGCGCATTTTTTAAAGTTATTTGTGCCACAGAGTCCGATAATAGTCCGGCAAAAGTGGCCGGGACCGCTCCCCATCCTTTTGCTATCAGATGTATTTCTGTATGTCCGTATGATCGTAGCCAATCAATAACCCGCAGAACATCATATGTCTTTTGTCCCACATAAGGATAGTTAAACATATTGCTCTGAGCGGCATAGAAATAATCATTCCCATATGGTTTCCCGAAGTTATCACCGCATGTATTAGGTTTGGATTCTCCGATACCTCTTACATCACAGGCAAAAACTGCAGAGTTGGGTTCGTTAAGGATCAGTTCTCTAACTGAAGCATCATTACGAAGCTCATCGTCGGCCGAATGGTGGGAAACATATAATATGGCCCGCTTTAAACCAACGGGTGGGCGGGAAAGAAGCACTTTGTCGCTTAACCTGTAAACTACAGTCAGGATCCCCGGTTCTGTTTCTAATGCGTAGGTAGCGGAAAATTTTTGAGGATAAAGGCGGTCAGACACCGGGCGTAAAATACGAAAGTTCGGTGCCCCTATAGACTGCGGGAACTTTAATACTGCTGCAACCGCTTTTTTCAAAGATTCTGCATCCAGAGGGCGCCTGTTCTTTTTCAATGATTCAGATAACTCTTTTGTAAATGAAAAGACTGTCCGGGCTTCAGATGCGCCTGCCTGTCCTTGTGCAATACACCAAAGTGACCCTTCTTCCTCCAGGGTTAAGGCCGGTTCTGCTTTTATGGCCGTACTTTTAGTTGCCTTGTTAAACCATTCGTACATTGCTTCACGATTGTGCTGCGAGTATCCGTGGTATTCAGGACCAATAAAAAGATTGGCATTTTGTTCGGCCCCCAGCAATTTGTAGAGATGCTTCATCCTTTTCAGGGATATTTCTGCACCTCTTACATCAAAGTAATCTTTCTCCTGATCTAAAATAATAACCGGCTTAGGAGCCATAGCGGCAATAAAATCCGAATGGTCCAATCCCATGCTTATGGCTGCGGGCGGGCATTGTTCAATATCAGCAGGCAATTCATTTTGAAGATTCTGGCCGAAACCAACAATAAAACAGCTGGGTGCTGCCATACTAAGCCGGGATTCAACACCACATAACCATGTTGCCTGGGTGCCTCCTCCTGAATTTCCGGTAACACCAATTTGCTTTGCATCTACCTCAGGCCTTGTAAGCAAATAGTCGACACATCTTATAGCATCCCAGGTAAACCATGAACTTAAAGATTCTCCGCAAAGGACCATCTGGCTGCCTGCATAATTATGCTCAGGAACACCAATACCCCGGCGCGGCTTAAGATCAGAGGAAAGGTATTGAACCCGCTCTCCCTGCCCGATCGGGTCAAAAATTAAAACTACATAACCCTTTCTTGCCAGACCCTGAGCAAAAGATTGATAGATGGGAGTAGCCTTACCCGGATCTCCATGGCCACAGGTGCCAACAACGGCAGGTAGCGGAAACTTCCGGTCTTTAGGTATATAAAGGTTTGCTGTCACAGGAAATCCGGGACGGCTATCAAAAATTATTTTTTCAATTTTATACGCATCACGGTCTATTGTCCCTGTAATACGGGCATTCAATGGCGTTTTTTCAGGCCATGGACCAAAACATTTCTGAATTTTAGACCGAACTTCACGGACATAAGCTTCTGCATCACTTTTGGTATGAAGGCTGGCACGCCGTTTCTCAGACACCTGCTCTATTTCCCGGAAACGTCCTACGAAATATTCCTGTACCATTCGGGGAAAACGGTTAAGCGGACTTAATGAAGAAACATTATCAGCAACGATAACACCCTGTACTTCAACTTGTTTTGCATAAGCTGGTATAATACTTGCTCCTGTCAGACCAATACCGGCAAGTTTTATAAAATCTCTGCGATTGTTCTTCATATTTTAACGCTTTATTAATTTAATTGAAAATGGTCTCTCCCCGCTGATTGGATATCATTCGTAGCTTCTTAAACTCCTGCTGGTATGATCTTAACTCCTCTTCACTTATCTTACCGCCCGACATCGTTAACGGATTTATCATCCTGACATTCTTACCGCTCAGCGCAGCTGCCAGCGATACATCTCCCCAGTTAAGAAATCCAGGAAGGTGGATACCCATACTGAAAAAATCTACCGAACCCTGACTATCAAACTGGTAACTCAGTGGAGCATCCCGAAGAATAATTTCATCCACATTCCCTCCCGTAGCTGCTAAAAACAAACCTGCAAGACCTGACTCTTTGCTGCCGTCCATACTCACCTTCTGAGCATGATACTTTGCCCTGAGGAATTCACTAAGCACCCCAAGTTCCTTTACCCATTCTCCTAAAATCGTTTTCCCAAGCCATAACTCAGACCGAGACTGCGTATGCAGCATCATGCTCCTGTTCCCTGTATTTTCTTTTGTGGATGATGCCTCCCCCGTGCCTGATAAATCTGCAATAACAATGCCCTGACCTTTTTTCTTCAATTCAGCAATCAGTTCCGCTGAAATCGCTTTCTTCCCCCCGGGATTGCTGATGATGACATATCCCAAAGATTTGTTAGCCGGAGCCATGTGTAATACCGGAATCAGCTTATCATCAGAGCTTTCCAAAGCCAGGCGGTCCCAGCCTCCATCACTGGTATACTGATGTACTTTCCTCAGTCCTGAACGCTCATTGATCCGTAAGATATTCCGTAATTCCATTTGCTTCTCAGATGCATCAACTGAGCCTGCACTCAAGAAGGCTGATCTTAGTTCTTTTCCTCGCTTTTCACAGTAAGCTGCCGTAGTAATGACGGCAGGATCACGTTTACCGATCGGGTAAACCATGAGTTGTTGATTTGGCAAAGTTTCAAATGGAATTTCTTTTTTAGGAGCTCCTGTTCCAATACCTTTCAGGTGAAGGTCAAACCATCCAAGCATCACTTCCCGGTTCTCGGGCCAATAGCCATGGGTTTTATCTAAAACAAGATTGCTTATATTATTTTCTGCACCAAGCATTTTAAAGACCGGTTTGGTATTGTTAAAGCTTCTGAGCATTTCAGAAGATAGAAAAGTGGGATTATCAACAATAATGTTAGACATCTTGATCGCCCGCGGAGCAACCAGACCAAGAACTCCTGCTTCCTCAGTAAAGGTCAGTCCATCCGGCAACAGCTCGCAAATGCAGTTGGAACGCATCACACACGACTCAAAAGTACCTACACTAACTACCGGCAGAGCAGCTTTAATGCGCTCGTCTATCGCTGCCAGCCACATCGTTTGGTTACCCCCGCCACTGGCTCCGGTTGCGCCTATATTTTTAGGATCAACATAGGGAAGTGAGCTGAGTAAATCCACTCCACGCATATTATCAGAGATCTGAACACCTGCCAGAGACTCGCCGATATTCAGAAGGGAAGCTCCCAGGTTGGCTCCATGATATTCATCTTTTCCATGTATTGGGGTCCTCTCACCGGCTCCCCAGGCATCGATATTAAGACATACATAACCATTAAGAGCTAAACTTTGACCAATTGCCTGAAAAGACTGATATAAACGCCCCCCGGGCCAGTGGCCATGCATAACAATTACAGCAGGAAATGGCCCTTTGCCTTCAGGAACATATAAATTTGCAGTGGCATAAACTCCCGGACGTGTTTGAAAGGAAATGTTCTTAATTCTGTACCCTTTCATCTGAACTGAGCCCGTCTCCTTTATATCCAAAGGCAGATCATGGTTTATAATGAGGCCCGTCTTCTGTATAATGTTCTTTCTTAGCCCCAACCGGTATGTTTCCCACTCCTTTGCATTATCAGGCAATTGATGAGTCCCGAATTTCAGAATCGCCTGACTTCTAAGCCTGCTCTCAAGCAGATCAGCATGATTTCTGGTCAAAACAGATGGAAGACTGTCTGTAATGAAAGTATACTCATTAAAATATTCCGCCTGCGGTGCACTTACTGCTAAAAAACGGATATTTATGACTAAAAAGAAAATGTAAAATATTTTAAATCCATTCATTCGCGGCGCTGTTTAAAGAGGAAATACGATCCATGTTTCTAACATTAAGAGGATCTTTTTATTGAGGAATACAGATACTTAAACTATTAATATACAATTTATTAATAATTAATAATTACCAGAGCATTGTAATACTGGGAATTGAACAATGCCCTGGTAAATCATTTTTATTTATATCCCGGGTTTTGAACTAATTTCGGGTTTTTCTGAATTTCATATGCAGGTATTGGAACCAGGTAATTTCTGTCAAAAAAAGCACGCTGCTGGAAATCTATTACTGTATAGGTCTTTTTCCCTGTAGTAATATTTTTGGCGATACCCATTCGTCTGGCAGGAACATTAAGAACCTGTGGGGCAATTTTCCAGCGGCGCACATCAAAATAACGATGCTCTTCAAAAGCCAGTTCAATTCTGCGCTCCTGCTGTAACCTTGTCAATAAGGCAGCTCCGCTTTCAGTTACCGGAGGCATATTAACACTGGGTCTGCTTCTTACTTTATTGATATACTCTCTGCAAATGATTTCGTCGCCCAGGTTATACATAGCTTCAGCATAGTTAAGTAATATTTCAGCATAGCGAACAAATGTCCAGGGAGTGCTTCCAATATTTACTCCACCCGGATTTGTTATACTTTCGTCTAAGAACTTTCTTAAATAATAACCGGTTTGAGTAGCATTCCAGGGCTGGGATGACCCTTCATTAGAATCCTGACCACCCGGAAGAAAAGTTTCAACTGTCCGATGTTTAAAAGGTGCCCCGTCATAAAGAATGGACGCATAGAAACGAGGGTCCCTGTTAACATAAGGATTTTGCGGGTCATAAGCTGGATCATCTTTAGGAAGTTTTCCATTAAGGGTTTCATAATCATCAATAATATTTTGCAAAGGATGCACCTGTGCAAACCCTCCGTAACCATTCGGATACTGACTTAATTCAACAAAAGTATTTTCAGGATCTATAGTTAAATTGTATGGCCTGTTCCAGATAATCTCTGAATTATACATTGCTGAGGTCAGAAATAAAGACTTATAATCTGCATACAGTGAATATTGATTTAAATCTATAACAGCTTTTGCGGCATCTGCAGCCTGCTGCCACTTGACTTTATCATTTGCAGGGTTGTTTTGAGGACTGGCTGCATATAATAATGCTCTGGCTTTCATAGCAAGGACTGCACCTTTTGTAATCCTGCCCTTTTGTGCAGCCGGGTATGATAAGGGTAACAGATTTGCGGCCTCATCCAATTCTTTCAGAACAAACTTCATACACTCATCATAAGAATTTCTTGGCACCTGAAAATCGTCATTTAACCCAAATGGCTTTGTAATTAAAGGTACACCCCCAAAAAAGCTGATAAGCCGAAAATATGAGTATGCTCTCAAAAACTTCATTTCACCTGTCATTCTGGATTTTATTGCAGCATCAATAGGTGAGGCTTCTATTTTGCTGAAAAAAATATTGGTCTTTGTCACAACCTTATAATACCCCCTTTGAGGATCATTCCAGTAATCCAGGCCTGCCAGGGCATCCGGTGTTATATTTCCGGCATTTATAGCAATAGCTGCTGAGTTAGCCCGTGCATTATTCTCATCTGTTAAGGTTGACAGTGAGTTGGTCATTGAATAATAAAATCCACTTGGGAGTATCCGATAAGTATTATTTACAAAGGTCTCAATCAAATTTGCATCATTCCATACCGTTTCCTCAGTAAAGGAACTCAATGGTTTCTTTTCAAGAGGGTCCTTAGTACAGGAAGAAAACAGGCTTATTGAACAAATAAGAATTGCTCCATAATTAAAAACGGTCCTGGCCATTTTGTAAGTTATATAGTTTTTGCTATTCATGATCGCTTTTATTAAAAAGTAAGGGATAATCCAAGATTATAAATTTTGCTTTGAGGATAAAAATTTCCTCTTTCATCACTTCCTTCAGGGTCATATATCTTCATTTTATCGAACGTAAGTAAATTATTTCCATTCAAATAAATTCGCATATCGGCAATCTTAAGCCTTGAAAGCACACTTGAAGGTAAAGAGTATCCCAATTCTAATGTTTTCAATCTTAGGAAAGTTGCGTCTCTTAACCAGAAAGAAGAAGGAAGCCCGCTTACATCTGTACGGGTATCCAGTAAAGGCAAATTAGGATATTTTGAATCCATACTACCTGGTCTGTATCTGTTCAGCAGAAGCTCCTCCCTCGTATTTACTGCAAGCCTTCCATTTTCATGATAGTACTGCCATGCCCTGGATTGTCCTGCAAAATTTGCAAACAAAGAGAAGTTCTTGTAATCCAATGACAGGTTCATACCAAATATAATTTCAGGGGTATTAGTACGATCCATTCTGATCATATCTGAACTGGTAATGACACCATCCCCGTTTACATCTTCATACTTTAAATCTCCGATCTTTGTTCCCTGTACTTTAGGAATTGCATCCAGTTCTGCCTGGGTTCTGATAATACCAATAGCCCTGTAATAATTTGTTGCACCAAGTACCTTATTTTGCACTTTTTGCCATTCAGGAACATTTGCTGCATCAGCCATGTAAATTACATTACTCTTTACATAAGCAAAGTTTCCGCCTACTCTGTAAGAAAATCCGCTTTTCGTAGCTCTCCTGTGAGACAGTTCCAGTTCAACCCCTTTATTTTCTACAATTCCTATATTTTCACTTGGTAATACCAAACCTGTATAAGCAGGGACAGCGAGATCCCTGGTTGCCAGAATATTAGATCTTTTCTGTTTAAATAAGTCGACCGTAAAGCCCAATAAGCCATTCCAGAACAAACCATCCATTGCAATGTTTGATGTTTTCAGAACTTCCCATGTTATGTTTGGATTAGGGGTAACACCCATGGTTGTACCGAGTGACTGTGTTGGGGTCTGTCCAAAATTAAAGCCCTGGCTGCCTAAATTATAACTTTGAATATACTGGAAAGCCGGAACCCGGTCATTTCCTATTTTACCACTTGAAACTCTTAGTTTTAAATCATCTATAAAGCTAAACCGGTCTTTTATAAATTTCTCTTGTGAAATTCTCCATGCTGCTGAGACCCCTGGGAAAAAACCAAATCGGTTACCTTCAGGGAAATTTGCAGAGCCATCATATCTGAAATTGAAATCAATCAGATATTTATCTTTAAATCCGTATCCAAAACGTCCAAAAAGATTCTGACGTCCCCCTTCTGATGCCGTTCCGGTAGCTTCCTGGCCTGCGAGACTACCCGCAAACAATTGGTCGACCTGAGCGGATAAAAAATTCCTTCTGAATGCTGAAAAACTATTAAAATTGCCTTCCTCCTGCTCTGCAGCTATGAATGTGTTTATTCTATGATTATTGAAACTCTTTTCATATTTAATCCGGAAATTCATTAAAGAACTTCTATCTCTGTTATATGATTGTCTTAGCTGAGGCTGTAAAATACCCCCGCCACCGATTGGAATATAGGTATTGGTTATTTTATTATAATCGTATACTGTCCATGGTTTCTGGAAAAGTTTATTAACACCCTGATTATTTGTATAAACCAAATAGCCATCAACTCCTAATCCCTCCACAAAAGGCAGTTTAATATCAAATGAGGCTTTGGTCTGAAACCGCTGCATCACTTCACTATTATAACCAGAAGCATCAGTAACCATCACAGCTGGATTATCTCCGCGTTCAATACCGGCAGAAGGAAGGCCATTTGACCAATACACCGGAATCCAGGGAACAACCAGCATTCGTCCAAAAGTTGTTGTTGTACTGGTGGTTGGATAATTACCGTCATCAATTCCGGCATTTACGTCTAAACCAACCTTTATGTATTTATTAATATTCGCATCGATGTTAGATCGAATGCTGTAAGCTTTAAAGTTTGTACTTCCTTTCTTGAATATTCCATTTTGATTAGAATATGACCCTGACACTGAATATTTTGTATTATCATTACCCCCTCTGACAGCAAGATTATGCTGACTTTGGAATGTATTTTTTTCTAATATTTCATCATACCAGTTTACACTTGGATAATTGACCGGATCACTTCCGTCCCTGAATTTTTGCAACTCTGCTTCAGTCCAGCGGGGAGGCTGTTTATCTTTTGCAAGAAGTTCATTGACAAACTCTCCAAAAACGGCAGAGCTGGCCATTTTGGGGATTCTGGTTGGCTGGCTCAAACCCTGATTAAATGAATAATTAATAGAAGGCTTGCCAGTAACACCCCTCTTGGTGGTGATAAGAATAACTCCGTTTGCTGCCTGCGCACCATAAATAGCAGCAGATGCATCCTTCAATACCGAAATTGATTCTATATCATTTGGATTAATCCGCTCCCAACCGCTAACTCCCTGTACTCCGTCAACAACTACCAGCGGACTGGTATTACCCGTTGTGCTTCTTCCACGGATCAGGATTGTTGAATTATCCCTTCCCGGCTCGCCTGAACGATTAGAGGTAATAACTCCGGGAAGTAATCCTGCAAGTGAATTACTTAAATTTGTAGTTGGGCTCTTTTTAAGCTCTTTATTAGAAATACTTGCAACTGACCCTGTTAATGTAGCTTTACGCTGAGTACCATATCCTACTACAACAACCTCTTCCATTTCTGAAGAGCTTTCTTTTAAAAGTATATTAAGCGTGTTTTGGCTTCCCACAGTTACCTCTTGCTTTTCATAGCTTATAAAAGAAACTACAAGTACATCGCCCTCCTTAACACTTATAATGAATTCTCCATTCAGTCCTGTTGAGACTCCCCGGTTTGTTCCCTTTACCATAACACTTACACCTGGCAAGCTTGTACGTGTAAGGTTATCCAGAACCGTTCCCTTAATTTCTCTTTGGTTTTGCGCCTTTAACTGCGATGGACATAGAAAAATCAGAGATAGAATCACAATGCCCAGGCAGGGCCAAATAATCCATTTACTTTTTTTACTTTTCATTTGTTAGAGTTTTTAGGTTTAGTTTATTATTCATTATAAAATTTATTACTTGGCAGATTTATATTCTTCAAATTGTTCAGTATTATGCAATTTTCAGCATTAACGTTTAACCAAATTAGTGATAAATCATCTCCAACATAATAAATGAGGTAATAAAAGAGCGGTAACGTTATCGAAAGCGTTATCGAAAAATTGAATTGAAAATCAGAAGGTTAAGTGTCTGCTTAGAAAGTGCGGGTGAAGCTGAATTAACGTTATAAAATTCAGGCCTGATACAGCAGTATTCTTTCGCCCGGTCGCGCTTACTGTTTATCCGATCCGGGAAATCAGTATAAACTGCCCAACGCCCCCGGTCTTTTGTCCTGATAATATCAATGAATTGTTTAACTAAATAATCTTCTTAAATAGTTAACTTTGCCCCATGCAAGTTCATATATTAAAATCAAAAATTCACAGGGTTAAAGTAACCGATGCAGATCTGAATTATGTAGGTAGCATTACCATTGATGAAGATTTAATGGATGCTGCACAGATACTGCATGGTGAAAAAGTACAGATTGTTAACAATAATAATGGCGAGCGCTTTGAAACATATACCATTCCGGGTAAAAGGGGAAGCGGAGAGATAGTTCTTAACGGTGCTGCAGCACGCAGGGTAATGAGGGGCGATGTCATTATTATCATTACATATGCCGTTATGGATGTTGAGGAAGCAAGAAACTACAAACCCATTGTTGTATTCCCTGATGAGGCAACCAATCTTTTGAAATAACCTTTTAACAATATCAAGGGGTAAAATTTGAATCAGGGGACCATCAGGTCCCTTTTTTATTTTACATCATTCCTTTCGGAAAAATACTCCTGACAGCCAATACAGATCCTGTTAAAAGAAGAGGCAAAAGAACCGCGAATATCAGGAAAGACACAATCACCTCTGTAAACAGAACTTTCTTAGGCTCTTCAAAAGGATCATATGCACTGAATATGGTAAGAAAAGCAATTGAGAAGAACTGGGTAATTGCAAGAATCTGAAATATTTGGCGAAAAGCAAATCGCTCAACTAAAAAACCTTTCCCGGCAATAAAATATACCAATAGCTGACACAAGATCATTGATCCTACAATAAAAAGCAGGTTTAATTCCATACCCAACTCAAGTGAAATAATCAGTATATGACCAATCAGGAAAAGCAGACCGGCTAAAGCAGGATAAATAATATGATGAATTACTTTCATAATCCGGCGATGAAAATATGATTTACCGGTATTAAATATAAATTATTTAATCTCCGGCAGGAAATAATCATTAACCTTCCAGATGCGTCTTTGACGAATCAGAAATCAGACGACTGATCTCACTGAACTCATCATCTGTCAGATATCTCCATTTACCGATCGGAATATCCAGTTTGATATTCATTATCCGGATTCTTTTCAGTTTCAGAACCTTATAATCCAGATACTCGCACATTCGTCTGATCTGACGGTTAAGGCCTTGTGTCAGGATAATTCTGAATTGATTTTTATCGATCTGCTCAACAACACATTTCCTTGTTATAGTATCCAGAATCGGAACACCATTTCTCATTTGCTTTAAAAAATCCTGAGTAACTGGCTTATTTACCCTTACGATATATTCCTTTTCGTGATTGTTGCGTGCCCGCAAAATCTTATTCACAATATCCCCATCACTTGTCAGGAGAATTAAACCTTCACTTGGCTTATCCAGACGTCCGATCGGAAAAATGCGCTTGGGATATTTAATGTAATCGATAATATTATCTTTCTCAACTCTGGTATCAGTGGTGCATACAATACCAACAGGTTTATTGAAGGCAATATAAACCGGCTTTTCCTGAGGCTCAGACACCAACCGGCCATCCACTTTGACGATATCACCGGGCACTATTTTGGTTCCCATTTCAGGAACAAGACCATTAATTGTTACCCGGTTTTCGAGAATAAGCTGATCAGCTGCTCTTCTGGAGCAATAACCTATTTCACTTAAGTATTTATTTATTCTGGTGGTTTTGATTTCTTCCATCTTCAACAATCCGGTTTCAAAAGTAAGCAAAATCCCGGGAGGCTTATAAAAAACAGAATCCCGGATAAATCCGGGATTCTGAACAGATTACAATTGGTTATTTAATATTTTAAATGCCCTGTACGTGCAAAACGAAATTCTAAAAATTATCGATTTTTTGCACCTGATTATATGCCCGACGACCCAACAGACAGCTTAATTTTAATACTTACAAATTTGATTTTTTTGCACTAAAAAAACAATATAGATGAAATCGATAATAACTATATTTGCATAGTTAAAATCTATAATATGACTTTAGTACAACTTGAATACATAGTTGCTATTGATACTTACAGAAGTTTTGGCCTGGCAGCAGAGAAATGTTTTGTAACCCAGCCCACACTTAGTATGCAGGTTCAAAAACTGGAAGAAGAGCTGGGGGTTAAGTTATTCGACAGAAGCAAACAGCCCATTACCCCCACAGAGATCGGAACGGATATTATTGAACAGGCAAGGATTAGCCTTAAGGAGAGTTATAAAATAAAAGAGCTGATCAATAATCAGAAAAGTGTGATTTCCGGTGAATTAAGAATTGGTGTTATTCCAACTATAGCTCCCTATCTGATGCCAAAAGTAATCTCTGCTTTTATGGAAAAGTATCCGGATGTACAGCTTGTAATCTGGGAATACATGACAGATCAAATCATTCAGGAATTAAAAAACGGTTTGCTTGACTGCGGAATACTTTCTACCCCACTGCAGGATAAAAGCCTGCAGGAAACACCAATCTTTTACGAATCATTTGTGGCCTACCTTTCTAAATCCAGTCAACTGATTAATAAAAAAAACCTTTCAGCAAAAGACATCAGTCTGGATGATCTCTGGCTTCTGAACGAGGGACATTGCATGCGAAATCAGATTCTGAACATATGCAACAGAAAAAAGTCTGACAATATGAAAACCTTTGAGTACAATACAGACAGTGTTGAAACCCTGAAACGGATGGTTGAAATGAATAAGGGCATAACCTTATTACCTGAGCTTTCAGTTAGTGATTTTACTATAAAACAACTCGACTGTGTACGCTATTTCAAATCTCCTGAACCCACGCGTGAGATCAGCGTTGTTACTCACCGTAACTTTCTGAAAAGGAAACTGATTACGGCACTTGAAAAGGAGATTTCCAACGCTATTCCGAAAAGAATGCGAAATAAAAAGAAAAAGGAGATCCTGGAGATCTACTCATAAAGATTAAAAAAGGGGTGAAGTATTTGAATACTCCACCCCTTTCATATTTAAGGCAAATTATTTTGCTTTTGAAAATCTGTCGGCAACTGCATCCCAGTTTACTACATTCCAGAAAGCTGCAATATAGTCAGGACGCTTATTCTGATATTTCAGGTAGTAAGCATGCTCCCATACATCCATACCAAGAATTGGGGTTCCTTTTACCTCAGCAATATCCATCAGCGGATTATCCTGATTTGGGGTAGAACTTACCTGTAATTTACCATCGGCAGAAACAGAAAGCCATGCCCATCCTGAACCAAAACGGGTTACACCAGCTTCGGCAAATTTCTTTTTAAACTCGTCAAATGAACCGAATGCAGCATCAATTGCCTTTGCCAGTTCACCACCCGGATTGCCACCGCCGTTTGGAGACATAATTGACCAGTAAAGAGTGTGGTTATAATGACCGCCCCCATTATTTCTTACCGGCATCGCGAATTTTGAGATATTCGCCATGATATCTTCCAGCTTCTTACTTTCGCCATCGGTACCGGCTAATGCTTTGTTAAGATTATCAACATATGCCTGATGATGTTTACCATGGTGAATCTCCATAGTCATCTTGTCGATATGCGGTTCTAATGCGTCTGTTGCGTATGCTAACGCAGGTAATTCAAATGCCATTTTCTTATGATTAAGGTTAAAACAATTTTCTATAACAAATATAAGGCTCTAATCTCAGAACTTGTTCAATTAGATGTCAAGATTTATTACGTCTTGTCATAAAGAAGTCTTTGACCAACTGCGAGGATTTTTCTGCAAGGATCCCGGAGATAAGTTCTGTTTTTGGATGCAGAATCTTTCCGGAAATGCTGGTAAAACCTCTTTTCTCATCAGCAGCTCCATAAACTATGCGGCTGATCTGAGTCCAGTAGGAAGCGCCGGCACACATTACACAGGGTTCAATAGTAACATATAGTGTGCAATCCTTAAGATATTTAGCTCCAACATAGTTAGCTGCAGCTGTAAAAGCCTGCATTTCAGCATGTGCCGTTACGTCGTTGAGCCTCTCCGTCAGATTATGCCCCCGGCCAATGATCTTACCTCCATGAACAACCACGGCACCAATCGGAACTTCATCCAGCTCGAGTGCCTTGGCAGCTTCTTTCAACGCTTCATTCATAAAGAACTCGTCGGGGGATACTACCGGATTATCTGTGAAATTAATATATTTCATAACCGAAGGTAAACTTGTTTATTAAAGTTCACAAATCTCCGGGTACTAAAACATATCAATGCAAATTCAGTAAGAATGTTATATCAATGCTGATCCGTTCGGAACCTTCTGATCAACCGATGCCAATACAATATTTCCATCTTCATCTGCGAAGCCGGTAACAAGAAATTCTGACATAAAATTAGCAATCTGCTTTTCAGGGAAATTTACAACCCCGATAACCTGCCGGCCGGGCAATTCAGCTTTTGTATAATGTTTGGTGATCTGAGCACTGCTCCACTTCACACCAAGATCACCAAAATCAACCCTGAGTTTATACGCCGGCTTTCTGGCCTCGGGAAAATCAAGAACTTCTATAATTGTACCTACCCTCAAAGCCACTTTTTCAAAATCAGCCCAGTTTATTACTTCCATATTCAAAGTTAAAAACCCTTACCAACTATTCAATCCTGTTTATTCAATGGAACAGAGAAATTTATTCAAAAATAAACGCCGGGATATCTGCAAACTATAAGACTCGTAACACAAATAAAGGCCACATTTTTACCGTATGTTTCTCAGGGTCATAAATCCGGCAAATTATATTAAGCTTTGCTTCACCTGAATGAAGGCATGTTAATGGATGATATATCGTAAATTTGCAAAATGTACTCAGTAAGACTAAAAAAAGGAAAAGAAAAAGCAGTTAAGCAAATGCACCCATGGGTGTTCTCAGGAGCAATTGAACATGTCAAGGGCAAACCTGAAAATGGCGATATTGTTATGGTGACCGATAATAATAATGATTTTCTTGCTTATGGCTTTTATAATAATACTTCACGCGTTGCAGTCAGGCTACTCGAATGGAATCTGGAAACTGAGATTAATGAGAACTGGTGGAGAAAAAAGATCAGAACTGCAGTAAAGTTCAGAGAATCATTACATACCGAAGATACAAATACCTATCGTTTAATATTCAGTGAAGCCGATTACCTTCCGGGCTTGATTGTTGACCGCTATGCCGATTTTCTTTCTGTACAGATACTGACATCAGGTATCGAAAGGATTAAACATATTCTATTGGATGAGCTGCAGGATCTTCTGAAACCAAAAGGAATATTTGATCGCAGTGATGCCTCAGCACGCGCTCATGAAGGAATGGAAGCTTCTTCAGGTGGAATTCTGCTGGGTGCAGAACCTCCTGAATTTGTAAGTGTCAGAGAGAATGGTATTTTTTATCAGGTAAACATTGCTGAAGGTCAGAAATCAGGATTTTACTGCGATCAGCGCGATAACCGGCGCTTTGTTGCTGAACATGTAAGAGGGAAAAAAGTTCTGGATTGCTTTTCATATTCAGGAGGCTTCAGCCTTAATGCACTGAGCAAAGGCGCTGCACAGGTAATCAGCGTTGACAGCTCAGCTCTGGCTCTCGAAACCCTTAAACGAAATATGGAGATCAACAGCTTCAATGATATTCCGCATCAACTGATCCAGTCTGATGTAAACAAACAGCTGCGGGCCTTCAGGGAGTCGAATGAAAAATTCGATTTAATAATACTCGACCCCCCAAAGTATGCCCCATCGAGATCTGCGCTGACCAAAGCATCAAGAGCCTATAAAGACCTGAACAGAACGGCAATGCTTTTACTTAATGAAGGCGGATTACTGGCTACCTATTCCTGCTCAGGAGCAGTCGACCTCAGTCTTTTCAAACAAATCATTGCATGGGCTGCATTGGATGCCGGAAAGGAAGTACAATTTATTCAGCAATTCTGCCAGCCTGCAGACCACCCTGTGCGTTCATCATTTCCTGAAGGGGAATACCTGAAAGGACTGCTCTGCAGAATTATATAAGTACTAAAGACTATTCTTCCTCAGGAACATTATGTAAATGAACAGGTTTTTTGCCCTTGTTCATTCTCAGGTTTAACATTTCCACCAGAACTGAGAATGCCATTGCAAAATAGATATACCCTTTTGGAATATGCTGATCAAATCCTTCGGCAAGTAAGGATACCCCGATAAGTAAAAGGAAGGATAATGCCAGCATTTTAACCGTCGGATGCCTGTTTACAAAATCACTGATACCTCCTGCGGATAACATCATGACGAAAACCGCAATAACCACCGCTGCAATCATTACCTGAATATGATCAGCCATACCCACTGCTGTGATTACAGAGTCAAGTGAGAAGACCACATCGAGAAGCAAAATCTGCACGATTACTCCTGAAAAAGTAACTACTGCCTTTCCCTCTTCCTTATGTTCCTCTCCTTCGAGCTTGTCGTGGATTTCACTTGTACTTTTATAAATAAGGAATAAACCACCAATAATCAGAATCAGATCACGGCCTGAAATAGCAAATTTGTCTAATAATTCTGCATCAGTTAAGCCTATCCAATCGCCCATATTAAACAATGGGCTGGTTAAAGTCATGATCCAGGTTAAAGACAAGAGTAACAGCACTCTGGTGATCATGGCTAATGCTAATCCCATCTGACGGGCCTTCCTTTGTTTGTGAGCCGGCAACTTGGAAGCCATAATTGAAATAAAAATTATATTATCTATCCCAAGTACAATTTCCAGTACTGTCAGAGTAACTAATGATATCCAGATTTCAGGATTTGCTAACCATTCCATAGTTTAAAATTTCATCAAAGTAAGCTAAAAGCTAATAGATTTAAAAACAAAAAACCTTCCGCCTCACAGCGAAAGGTTAGAAACCAATATAAAACGAATTATAAAAATTTAACGCTTCCGTAATTTGATTTGATTATGATCCGTGAATCTGAGCCCTTTCCGATGCTCCCTTTATAATTTTTAGTTGGACTCCATTTGGATTTAGAGGAATCATCAATCTTATTGATCAGGCTTACCCTTTTATCATCATAATTAAAACCCGCATAGCTTACGGTAACATCAAAATCGAAATCAGCACCCTGTTCTATTCCAAGCGTAAGTCCTGAATAGGAAGAATTGATTACAAGATTCTTTACATTTTTATCAACCTCATCAATTTTAAATCCACCGGTATAGGCTATATCGAAGGTACCGCCACCGCTAAGCTGTGCGATTCTGGCGTTGCTGTATCTGATATTTGCATTCAGACCATCTCCCTTTTCGAGGTTTAAACTGCCATATGCGACCGAAAGTCCGCCTTTTGAAAAGTTGTTGACACTTGCAGAACCATAACTTATCTTAACCTGGTTTAAAGCATTATCAAGCGTACCCGCTGAAAATGAACCGTAAGAGCTGCTGATATTTACCGGGCCATTAAAATCATCAATTTCTGTACTTCCATATCTGTTGGTAATGTCAAGCGGATTCTTCGCCGGCATATAGATATCATAATTTACCTGTATACCTCGCTTTTCCTCCCTGCCACTCCTGATTTTTGACCAGAAATTAACTGAAGTTTTTTCAAAACTGGTTTTATAGCTAATCAGATCTCCACTTCGTGAGTCAGCAATATGAACACTCTCAAGCAATTGGGCAGCACTGTTCTCGGAAGATTCGTATGCTTTAATTTCAACACTTACCTTAATCTCATTCTTTGCCCAGGTATGTACGGCAACTTTGCCATAAAGATTATTGACCGAAAGTTTATCATTCCTGTCGACAGAGTAGGTCTTACTGATCAGCTTTGTTTTCTCAGTCAATCCGGAATAATCCCCTAATCCGGCCGGTTCAGGAACAGGATATATTTCAACTCCGCTGAATTCTTTTGAAAAGTTATGGGTGGCGGCAACAAAAACATTACCGAACTTTTGAAAGTCTATTGTCCTGAGCTCCATACTGACCTTTTTCAGGGCATCAGATATTTCCTTCTCAATATCCTTGCTAAGTTTTTGTGATGCAGAATCCAGATTTTCGGTCTGCTGAGCAGTGGCAGCCTCTATGAAAAGAAGTGTCAGTGCAAATAATAGCGCCTTTTTAAATATTTTGTGTGTCATTTCTTTGTTCTTTTTTAACTTGATTAATCTGCTGAATGATATTCAGCTGCTGATTTAATAGTTCGATCTGTATCTCCAGGTTTCTGATCATTGCCTTCACCGTTTCCTCCTGATTTGGACTTGCGGGAAGATCTTTCTGGAGCTTCGTATAGCTTTCTTCCATTTTTCTGATCTCAGAAGAAAACTCTCTGTACAATTGTGGTTCTTCTTTCTCAATATGTTTAAGCTCACTTCGTTTAAGATCGATCATTGAAGCATAATGAACCTGTTGTCTGGCAAGCCGGGGGTTAATATTACTTAAATCAACAGATTGTTTGTATTGATAATGATAGAACCATAAGCCTGCGAACAGAACAGGAATCAGCACTGCAGCACTTCTGTATAAAATGCTTAAACGAATAACCCGCTCTTTCTTTCCCTTCTGATTTTCATCAAGTCGTTTCCCGATCCTGTCCCACAGATCTGCTGGAGGTTCGAATTGATCAAAACTCCTTTTGTTATCCCTGACAAAATTTTCCAGTTTGTCTTTCATCTTTAACCTCTCCCTGATTCCTGAACCGGAATCTTAATTAATAAGCTATTCCTTTACCCTTTAAAATTTCAATCAGCCTTCTCCTTGCTCTCATGAACTGAGTTCTTGAAGTGTTTTCGCTAATCCGGAGGATATGCGAGATCTCTTCATGATCATACCCTTCCAGCAGGTACAGCGAGAGTACGACCCGGTAACCATCCGGAAGCTGATGGATGGCTGCACGTACCTGCTGCACCTGAAGCTCAAGTTCTTCAGTATCGGCTTGTTCTTCCCCGGGTATGGATTCAATATCGGCCTCGTCTATAGAAATCAGCTCCATTTTGCGTTTACGCAACTCACTAATTGAACGATTGATCACGATTTGTTTCATCCACATCCCGAATGTGGTTTCCTGCCTGAAATCTGAGATGCGCGAGAAGGCATCAACAAAAGCCTCCTGTAAAACATCTGCAGCTTCATCTTCGTCGTTGAGAATACGCATAGCAATATTGAACATGGCCTTTGAATAAAGCCTGTATAATTCACTATATGCTTTTTTACTCCCGTTACGGCATTCGGCCACAAGGTCAAAATGCTGATCTACGTAAACAGCTTCCAAATTTTTACGTGTTTCTTGACTTAATAGACGCCGGATATTTTCGGGCGTTGCATCTACAGATGAAAAAAAAAATAAAAAATGTATTCTAATCACACTATTTCGGGAACAGCGTAAATATTAATAAGCAGACTCTATTATAAATCTACTAAAAACGAATCTATTGCTCTGATTGCATTTTGAAGTCTTTCCTGGTCTGAGCCGGAAATAAGAGTATATCTGGCTTTAAGTTCAGCCAGCTCCTTGTGCCATACCTCCATAAAATGCTCACGCAAATGTGGAAAATCGCGAAGAGGATCCTCTTCCCAGGGGAGGTCAATATTCATCAAAAGATAAAGGTCATAAGTATGATCGGGGAGTTTTTCAAGTACTTCCGACGGCGATTGCCCGAACATATGATCACTCCATATTTTCACGGTAATAAAAGTAGTATCACAAATAAGAATCCTGTTGGCCTGATGTTTCAATTCATTTTCGAGCTGAAGTTGCCCTCTGAACATATTGATCTCATCTTCCCAGGTACATGACTCAGTCAGTTTTTCGCAATACCCGCGGGCATATTCGGGCACCCACACCGTTTGATAATGATTGGCAAGCTGTGCTGAAATAGTTGATTTACCTGTCGACTCGGGTCCAACCACAGCTATCCTGATCAATTTATGCCCGATATTTTGCCTGCTATCTTCCATTTGTATCGCCTACTATGATGCAGAATTTAACATATCCTGCTTCAATTCCTTCTTCCAGTCAATATAACCAATAGTAGCTATGATAATATACAATGCATACATCCCTGCGGTTAAATGCAGGTCTTTAGAAATATAAACCCCTACATAGATAATATCAACAAATATCCATATCAGCCAGTTCTCAATAACCTTTCTGGCAAGCAGTAATTGGGCAACCAGACTGCAAGCCGTACAAAAACTGTCGAGATAAGGAAAAGAGGCATCAGTACCCTGATAAAGAAATGTGCCTAATGCAACAGTAAATATCAACACAGTGATAAATGAAATCAGGCTTTCCCTGAAGCTGATATGACTCACCGGAACCTTTAACTGCTGATCGGGTTTTTTACTCCAGAAATACCATCCATAAATATTCATGATCAGAAAATAAATCTGCAGACCTGCATCAGCATATAATTTAGCCTCCGTAAATATGATAACATAGATCAGCACACTGATTATTGCCAGGGGCCAGCTCCATATCTTATTTTTTGCAGCTAAATAAACGCAAAGAATCCCTGTAATTACGCCTAGCGTTTCCAGTATACTCTGAGCTTTAAACCAGTCGCCAACAAGGGAAAGTAAAATCATTATTCCAAAGATACGCTTCTGTTAACTATCTGGCAGTTGCCGGTGAGGCATCCAGACTAAGGCTGGTCTTTAAGGTGATATCCGTAGCAAGCTCCTCGCGAAGTTCATATTCCATTCTAAGCCTGACCGTAGATCCTTTAATATATTCATCAAGCAGGGTTTTGATGTCTGCATCGAGCAAAAGGCTTCCGGCAGTTGAAGCAGGAACATCACTGGAAGCTGCAATCAAATGTTCTCTATAACTATCGCCTCTTGAAATATAAATTTTAATTGATTTGAAAACTCTGAGACTCTGGCTTACAGGCGAACTCACATCAAGCCTGACAGACGACAGACGAACATCTTTAATCGCAGAAGTATTGGATGTTTGTCCGGTTAATATCTGATCAAAACTGCTGGCCATAGCACTAACAGATTGTATAGCTCCGGGCTTTATGCCGGCCGGGATAGACATTGTTGCAGTATAAGGGAAGGTAGAACGCACCAGTGACTGCACTGCTGCACAGCCTTCGAGAATTAAACTTATTGCCAGAATGACTAAAAAGGGTCTTTTCATGTTACATGTTATCTTAAATTTCCTTAATCTGTTTATAGAATTGATCACCGATCAAATATCATTCCATTGAATATTCTCAGGGTAAATAAACAATTGTATGCATTTTTATAATTAAATGACACAATGAGTTCAGTTTCATTCACCTTTTTTAAAAAATCAGGCTGAAATAGCATAAAAATATATAACTTTGCATCCCGACAAAACAGACGGGATTTTTGTTCTCACAGCATAGCAATCTCCATTTTTGTTTCGTCAAATTTGAATCCACAGAAGAACTATGCCATTAGATACTTCCATCCGCTCAGTCCTGATCATCGGTTCAGGACCAATCATTATCGGTCAGGCCTGCGAATTTGATTATGCAGGATCACAGGCTGCTCTTTCATTAAAAGACGAAGGAATTAAAGTTTCCATTATCAACTCTAACCCTGCCACCATCATGACAGATAAGGTTATTGCTGATCATGTTTATTTGCTTCCTTTAACCTGTGAAAGTATTGAACAGATACTCACTGAACAGAAAATCGATGCTGTACTGCCAACTATGGGCGGGCAAACCGCTCTTAACTTATGTAAAGAGGCTGAAGAAAGAGGTATCTGGGAAAAGCACGGTGTAAGAATCGTAGGTGTTGATATTGCCGCAATTGAAAAAACTGAAAACCGTGAAGAATTCCGTAAGCTGATGGTTGAAATTGGAGTAGGGGTTGCCCCATCCAAAATTGCCAATTCTTTCCTTGAAGGTAAAGAAGCTGCACAGGAGATTGGTTTTCCATTAGTAATTCGTCCTTCTTACACTCTTGGAGGAACAGGGGGCGGTTTTGTTCATAAAAAAGAAGATTTTGATCAGGCTCTTAGCCGCGGTTTACAGGCATCTCCTACACATGAGGTTTTGGTTGAAAAAGCTGTTTTAGGCTGGAAAGAATATGAGCTCGAACTATTACGCGACGGAAATGACAATGTGATCATTATCTGTTCGATCGAAAACTTCGATCCTATGGGTATCCACACAGGTGATTCGATTACGGTTGCTCCGGCAATGACATTAAGCGACCGCTGTTACCAGGAAATGCGTAATCAGGCTATCCTCATGATGCGTTCTATAGGTAATTTCGCAGGCGGATGTAACGTACAGTTCTCTGTTGATCCTGTTACTGAAGATATTATCGCAATTGAGATTAACCCAAGAGTTTCCCGCTCATCTGCTCTTGCATCAAAGGCAACAGGTTATCCAATCGCGAAGATCGCATCGAAATTAGCTATCGGCTATAACCTTGATGAAATTGAAAATCAGATCACAAAAACAACCTCAGCTTATTTTGAGCCTACTCTTGACTATGTGATCGTTAAAATACCACGCTGGAATTTTGATAAATTCAAAGGTGCCAATACAGAACTGGGATTACAGATGAAGTCGGTAGGTGAAGTTATGGCTATTGGCCGTACCTTTATTGAAGCACTTCAAAAAGCCTGTCAGAGTTTAGAAACCAACCGTTTAGGCCTGGGAGCTGATGGCAGACAAAGCAGAGACATTGAAGAGATCATGCAAAGTCTTGAGCATCCAAGCTGGGATCGTCTGTTCCATGTGAAGGATGCACTGAGCCTTGGGGTTCCGATGGAGTCTGTCCGTAAAGTCACTAAAATCGATAAATGGTTCCTGGTACAGATTATGGAACTGGTGAATCTTGAAACCGAGCTGAAGCGTTATTCTTTAAATAATATTCCAACTGATTTCTTCATAACACTGAAGCAAAAAGGCTATGCAGATGCACAGATTGCCTGGTTACTTGGCAATGTTACTGAAGATGATGTTTACGAAAGACGTAAAGAACTGGGCATTCGCAGAGTATACAAAATGGTTGATACCTGTGCTGCCGAGTTCCCTGCTAAAACTCCGTACTTCTATTCTACTTTCGAAGATGAAAATGAGTCGATTGTAAGTGACAGAAAAAAGATTATCGTACTCGGTTCAGGTCCTAACCGTATTGGTCAGGGTATTGAATTCGATTACTCATGCGTTCACGGATTACTTGCAGCTAAAGAAGCAGGCTTTGAGGCGATCATGGTTAACTGTAACCCTGAAACTGTTTCAACCGATTTCAACATGGCTGATAAATTATACTTCGAGCCGGTATTCTGGGAGCATGTTCGCGAAATCATTGACCTTGAGAAACCTGAAGGTGTAATTGTTCAGCTGGGTGGTCAGACGGCCCTGAAGATGGCTGAGAAACTGCATGAAAAAGGCATTAAAATCATCGGATCATCGTTCGACAGCATGGATATTGCTGAAGACCGTGGTCGTTTCTCTGACCTTTTGAAAGAGATGGATATTCCTTACCCACTTTATGGAGTAGCCGAAAGTGCTGAAGAAGCTCTTGAAGTAGCACATAAAGTTGGATACCCTGTACTGGTTCGTCCGAGCTATGTATTAGGAGGCCAGGGTATGAGTATTGTAATCAATGATGAAGACCTGGAAAAAGCGGTAGTTAAATTATTAAGAAATCTACCGGGCAACCGTGTTCTGATTGATCATTTCCTTGACAGAGCTGAAGAGGCTGAATCTGACTCTATCTCAGACGGAGAAGACTGCCATATCATTGGTTTAATGGAACATATCGAACCGGCAGGTATTCACTCAGGCGACTCATATGCGGTTCTGCCTCCGTTCAATCTATCTGAAAAGGTAATCGGATTGATGGAAGAGTACAGTAAACGTATTGCCAAAGCATTGAATGTACGCGGTTTACTGAACATTCAATTTGCTATCAAAGACGAAAAAGTATACGTAATCGAAGCAAATCCGAGAGCTTCGAGAACTGTTCCTTTCATCGCTAAAGCATATGATGTTCCATATATCAATATTGCAACCAAGATTATGCTTGGCACTCATAAACTGAAGGATTTTAAAATCGAACGTAAGCTTGTAGGATATGCTATCAAGGAACCTGTTTTCTCATTCGATAAATTCCCGGAAGTTAAGAAAGAATTAGGCCCCGAGATGAAATCTACCGGAGAAGCGATCCGCTTTATACGCGACCTCGAAGATCCTTATTTCAGACATCTGTACAAAGAAAAATCAATGTATCTGTCTAAATAAGCGAAAAGCTGAAAGAGTGAAGTCAAAAGGCCTGTAGTATTAATCGAGGGCACTGAAAAAGTCCGTTAATTATTAACGGATAAGGAAAGGAGTAGAAAGCATGGTTTTCTGCTC
>NZ_JARKMZ010000050.1 GCF_029360775.1 Daejeonella sp. H1SJ63
TACCCTTGTAGTCCCGAGCAGATTTGAACTGCTGACCCCTACATTATCAGTGTAGTGCTCTAACCAGGCTGAGCTACGGGACTCTTTATAAAAAGAGTATTGAGTATTGAGTAGTGAGTATTGAGTATGAGATATCACACATCGCTAAACTCACACTTTCAATCCCGTCTCAAACTGGAGCACTGCT
Source organism: Daejeonella sp. H1SJ63 (assembly GCF_029360775.1). Lineage (GTDB taxonomy): Bacteria > Bacteroidota > Bacteroidia > Sphingobacteriales > Sphingobacteriaceae > Daejeonella. Next base: position 188 of record NZ_JARKMZ010000050.1, read on the forward strand.
GATTGGCTCATCTTTTGGGTTGTCTTTTGTTTTTTAATAAAGAAAATCAATGAAGTATAACGAGCGCAGTTAAATACGCTCTAGAAAGGAGGTATTCCAGCCGCACCTTCCGGTACGGCTACCTTGTTACGACTTAGCCCCAGTTATCGGTTTTACCCTAGGACGCTCCTTGCGGTTACGTACTTCAGGTACCCCCAACTTCCATGGCTTGACGGGCGGTGTGTACAAGGCCCGGGAACGTATTCACCGCATCATTGCTGATATGCGATTACTAGCGAATCCAACTTCAAGAGGTCGAGTTGCAGACCTCTATCCGAACTGTGAACAGCTTTTTGAGATTGGCATCCTGTTACCAGGTAGCTGCCCTCTGTACTGCCCATTGTAGCACGTGTGTAGCCCCGGACGTAAGGGCCATGATGACTTGACGTCGTCCCCTCCTTCCTCTCTGTTTGCACAGGCAGTCTGTTTAGAGTCCCCACCATTACATGCTGGCAACTAAACATAGGGGTTGCGCTCGTTGCGGGACTTAACCCAACACCTCACGGCACGAGCTGACGACAGCCATGCAGCACCTAGTTTCCTGTCCTTGCGGACTGACCTATCTCTAGATCATTCAGTAACTTTCAAGCCCGGGTAAGGTTCCTCGCGTATCATCGAATTAAACCACATGCTCCTCCGCTTGTGCGGGCCCCCGTCAATTCCTTTGAGTTTCACCCTTGCGGGCGTACTCCCCAGGTGGAATACTTAACGCTTTCGCTTTGACGCTAACTGTATATCGCTAACATCGAGTATTCATCGTTTAGGGCGTGGACTACCAGGGTATCTAATCCTGTTTGATCCCCACGCTTTCGTGCCTCAGCGTCATTGACACCTTAGTAAGCTGCCTTCGCAATTGGTGTTCTGTGACATATCTATGCATTTCACCGCTACTTGTCACATTCCGCCTACCTCAAGTGTAATCAAGCCCATCAGTATCAAGGGCAAGCTTCCGGTTGAGCCGAAAAATTTCACCCCTGACTTAACAGGCCGCCTACGCACCCTTTAAACCCAATAAATCCGGATAACGCTTGGATCCTCCGTATTACCGCGGCTGCTGGCACGGAGTTAGCCGATCCTTATTCTTACAGTACATTCAACACTTTACACGTAAAGTGATTTATTCCCGTATAAAAGCAGTTTACAACCCATAGGGCCGTCTTCCTGCACGCGGCATGGCTGGTTCAGAGTTGCCTCCATTGACCAATATTCCTTACTGCTGCCTCCCGTAGGAGTCTGGTCCGTGTCTCAGTACCAGTGTGGGGGGCCATCCTCTCAGATCCCCTAGACATCGTAGCCTTGGTGAGCCATTACCTCACCAACTAGCTAATGTCACGCATGCCCATCTTAATCCTATAAATATTTGATCATTCTTCGATGCCGAAGTGTGATTTTATGCGGTGTTAATCTCTCTTTCGAGAGGCTATCCCCCTGATTAAGGTAGGTTGCATACGCGTTACGCACCCGTGCGCCACTTTCCCAGAAAGCAAGCTCTCTGGTATCGTTCGACTTGCATGTATTAGGCCTGCCGCTAGCGTTCATCCTGAGCCAGGATCAAACTCTCCATTGTAAAATGTTTGTTTGTCCTAGCCCTATTATATCTCAAATAGAACTAGTATAATTATATCTATGTTCGTATTTAACTTTAAAAATAACTGAGTATTCTTTTTACCCGTTA
>NZ_JARKMZ010000051.1 GCF_029360775.1 Daejeonella sp. H1SJ63
CTATTTTTAAGCAAATAACTCCTGGAGGACCCTGAGAATCATAGCCCTTCCAGCCACCTAATCTCCCGACAACCCACGTTGCCCATTTGGTCATTCCGGGATTATTGTTGTTCTGGGTTTTAGGAGTTTTTCCCTGTAGTTTCATGTTCAGATGGGTTAAGACTTCTACCTCTTCCTTCGTAAATACTTCCTCTATTGGCTGGCCGCCTTCAGCTTGATTATAAGCAATGTTCATCTGCAGGATTTTCAACAAAGCGGACAGCTGCATCAGGATAAGCTTACGAAGAGCCCATCCGCTCTCCAATTGAGCATCCTCTATGCCAAATCCTTTATGTTTAAGTAACCTGAATACCTGTTCTATATACCATCTGTAACTATACCATTCAACCATTTTTGCGGCATCTTCATAACAGCAGACTTCATGGGTAGTCAACAGTTTCCAGTTGATCGGGTCGCTCACCCCGGGTGTAATTTCCTGTGCCCAGATACAGTTCAGCAGAATATGATCCGGATAGCCTGATTTTGCCAGGTTTACGGGCCGCGCAATGCGGAATTTCCCATGGCATATGGCCATTTGGGCTATTCGCTTTTCTTTGTTTTTTCGCTTGTCCGACTGGATTTCTATGGAATAATATCCGGCCGGAGGCAACGATTCCATGGAATGATATAAATCTGACCCGTCCACAAGTCTGCGTGTAACTCTGGAACGTATCAGCAAATGGTGTTTATCATCGGGTATACAGGCGAACTGCTCATAGATGTCTCCTTCGCGGTCCTGTATGAATGTAACCCTTGCGGCCTGTTCCAGGGTAACCTTAGATGCATTGCTCACCTGGATCCATTTGTAGGACTCCTTCTGTGCAATAGGAACGTTCCTGTAGTTTCTTTGGAACCTGTCAGCCTGTTCAGCAGGACGGTGAAAAAGCCTGACGTCCGAAAAACCCAATGGCCAGCAGCTACCTGCATCCACCACTAAGCCCGGGTGTATTTTGAAACAGGTGGCGTTATCTGCATTGTCCGATCTGCCTAAACCACTCTGGGGGCGAAGCCTGTTTTTGTTCTTTGATACGTTAATCTCGCTGCTGTCTTCTATGCAAAGAACATCCCGGCCCGCAACTAAAGGCCTGATGCGGCCTACCAGTTCTTCTATAAGAGATGCTTCCGTCAATTTTTCGTTTTCCAATAAGCGATAGTAACCTATCTGCTCAGCACGGCCCGAAGAAAGCTTGCTTATGTTCGAAGCGGGTTGCTGGCTTAAACGGGCAAATAAATTTTGAGCCCGTCTATCCAGGCGTCTGTCGCCGGTTAAGCCTGTGTAATCCGGAAAAAAGTTAGCAGGGGGCAAAATATCA
>NZ_JARKMZ010000052.1 GCF_029360775.1 Daejeonella sp. H1SJ63
CCCCGGTTTATCAACTGCTCAAATTGAACAGTAGGGACTGTTTCTGATACTTTCTCCATAATATATTAGTTTGTAGAAAGTTACCAACTCTTATTTACATGCCCCTGTGTGTGCTAAAATCTCATGTTCGCTTCATCCGTAAATATTTAATGTTGACTAGTTAAAGTCAACGGGTTTATACTTCTGTTAATTAATTAAAAAAACACAGCCAAGAGTTGTAAAATTTCATCCTCGAGCTCTATGGCTCAACCCTGTGTGCTTAGCTGTGCAACACCTGTTTCATCTGCGGGGTCTAACCCACCAGTAACCTAAACGGCTTTCCTTATCGGGATCAGACGCTAATGCCCAATCCCTTTAATTCGTTTTGTAAATGTGTTATACGCTTTTGGTTACGTTTCCTCTCAAATTCCTCCACCGAATAAGCCATGTAAGACAGCCTGGCGGTCAGAACAATGTAGGCAGCGTTCAGGATCTTATGTCCTATTATCAATAGTGCCTTTTTACGTCCTTTCCTTGCCGCCATGCTGTCGTACTTGGCCCGCAGGTAAGTTCCCTTGGTTCGTGTCGCTGCCCAGGCAGCCTCTACCAGCAAACTCTTCAGGTACTTATTTCCGTGTGTCGTCCGTCCGCTCATCTTCTTGCCGCCACTCTCGTTGTTACCCGGACAGATACCTGTCCATTTGGCCAATCGTTTGGGACTACCAAAGGTCTCTTCAACCTTTGTCCCAATCTCGGCCAGCATCTTTACGGCCATTACTGTATTGATGCCAGGTATGGTCTTCAACAGATCGATGCTTTCCCGGTCTTCTTCCAGAAGCCGCTCTACTTCTTGCTGTAGCACGGCAATCTGTGATTCCAGATAAGCCATATGGTGTTTGATCTGGGTCAGCATAAACCGATGATGATCGGTCATTCTTCCGGTAATGGCCTGGAAAAGTTCTGCTTTGCTTACTTTCAGCTTGCCATGGTAGAGTTCATCAATCAAAGCTTCCAGATCAGTCCGGCCAGCCATCAGACCCTCAATGATGCCTGTGGCAACAACGCCGGAGGTGCTGCTCACCACACTGCTCAGCTTGATATTGGCATCTTCCAGAATCTTCTGTATCCGGTTCTTCTCTGAGGCCAACTGCTGGGTCAGTTTGGTGCTGTATCGGTTCAGGTCCCTCAACTGACGGATCTTCTCTTGTGGAATAAAGCTCGCTTTCAGCAAGCCTGCCAGCAATAGCTTACAGATCCACTGGCTGTCTTTCTTATCAGTCTTTCTCCCTGGAACATTCTTCAGATGACGGGCGTTAACCAATATCACCTTGAAATCTTCCTCAAGAATATTAAAGACAGGTTTCCAGTAAACTCCGGTACTTTCCATGGCAACATGGCTGATGCCATACCCAAGTAACCAATCGCGTAAATCATTCAAAGAACTGGTGTACGTGTCAAAGGTTCTGGTCTCTCTGACCAAACCTTCTCCATCTATGGTGGCTACAACGCTCTTCTCATGAACGTCTAAACCGCAACCCCGGTTTATCAACTGCTCAAATTGAACAGTAGGGACTGTTTCTGATACTTTCTCCATAATATATTA
>NZ_JARKMZ010000053.1 GCF_029360775.1 Daejeonella sp. H1SJ63
TTGGCGCATTGTACCTCTTTGCGTGAAATAGAGGCCGCTTTTGCTAGTATGCAAGGGAAAAGCGAGAATAGCAGGATTGATTTTTCTCCTAAAAGGAGCACACTTAGCGACGCAAACCGGCGTAGATCCTCTGCTGTCTTTGAAGCCTTGTATCAAGCCCTATTCGAGCATTATCGCCCATTTATTACGGACAGCCGATTAAAATCCGACGAATCTCGCTCTATTTATGTGATTGATTCAACGACCATTTCATTGTTTCAGGCCATTTTGGAGAATGCTGGACGCAAACCAAAAACAGGTAGAGCAAAAGGAGGCATCAAGGTCCACACCCTATTAAAACTGGAAGACATCGTTCCCATGTTGATATGGATGTCTAAGGCTAGTGCAAACGATGCTCCTTACCTGTCGAAGATTAAGCCTGAAGCAGGGAGCATTTATCTATTTGATCGAGGATATGTTGATTTTAAAGCCTATGATGCCATAATCAAAGCAGGGGCATTTTTTGTAAGCAGGCTTAGAGAAAATGCTGTCTTTGAAGTTGTTGAAGAGAAGTTAGAGCCAGAGCCAACCATAGCCAGGGAGGCCATTATCAAGCTTCCCAGGAAAGTCAAAGGGGAAGTCTACACAGATGAAAATTACCGACTTATTGAAATCAAAAGCGAAAAAGGGGAGCAATTAATACGTCTGATTACGAGTATTCACCATTTAGGCTCCACACAAATAGGCGATTTGTACCGGAAAAGGTGGCAAATCGAACTACTATTTAAGCAGCTAAAACAGAATTATCCATTGAAATACTTTTTAGGAGATACCTCAAATGCCATAGAAATACAGATTTGGGTAACGCTGATCGCCAACTTACTCATCACAGTATTGAAAAAGTCGATCAAAAGAGCTATAGCTCATTCCAACTTGGCAACCTTTCTGAGAATTAACCTACTAGCCTACATCAAACCCACAGCAGTACTGAATTACCTGAGACATACTAACCGAAACAAACCCAAAAGCAGGCAGCTAAA
>NZ_JARKMZ010000054.1 GCF_029360775.1 Daejeonella sp. H1SJ63
CTTAGGCCCCGGTGTTACTTTTTCGGACACAAAGAATAATTCCATCGCTAACGGCTATGGCAATGATATGGGCCAGCCAAGTGATGATATCTATTATAAATTCTCATTAAGCAGCAGTGCCGAAGTGAGTATTTCTCATTGCTCATCCGCTTTTGATACATATATGCACCTGCTGGATATCAATGGTAATATCATGGTATCTAATGATGACAACGGGCCCCTGTGTCCAACACTGCAGTCTTCCATCAAAATGCAGCTTAATGCAGGAACCTATTATGTGGTATCAGAAGGTTATTATACCAACAGCGGCGATATAAATACGGTAATAAGCCTGCCCTCAGGTAACGGGGGAATGTTAACAGACTCTTTAACCTATACAAAACATATTGACGGTTATCTGGAAAACTTAAACAAAGCGTATGTACCAACAGGTATATTGTATGAGAGAGCTTATCCATGGGCTTCTTTATTTTCATTTAACGGGTCTTCCTCCAGTGATACAAGTAATTATGAACATTTCTTAAGGGCTTATGAGGAACTGCGTATTGCCAGTTACTCCCCTCAGCAAATACCCCATCCCGATAGTATACCAAGCCTATTGAAGCAGGCATATCAACTCAATAATTACCCGATTGGAGTTTTATTGTACGACTTTAATACCATTGACACCATGGCCGTACAAAATAATCAGTTCTATGTAAGTAACCAGAAGCTGTATGATGTAAACGGAAGAAGCTCTTCTCCCTATATAGCGAACACAGCCGCAGTAATATCTATTCTGGGAAAATTCGGACGCCTGGGAACAAACACATTTACCTTACCTTCGAATTATTATTTTTCTAATAAAGGCCTTAGTATAAATAGCCTGTCAGTTGATTTCGATAATGGAGGTGGCTATATTCCATTACTGCCTGGGGGCTCTGTTACAGTTAATTATTCCGGTACAGGAGATAAGAACATAAAATACATACTATCCCTGTCAAACGGGCAAACATTATATGCTAATTCTACCTATCCGGTAACCGGAATACCAACAATCAGCGGTACTTCAGTATGTACTGCCATTGATTCAATTGAGGTAACTGGAAGGCCATTCAATATATCACAATACACTCCATCCGGGGGTAATGAAGTTACAACAATTAAAGCCTATAAATATTATTCTGCCGCTAACTGCAGTACCAAACAAATAACAAAGCCCATCATATTTCTCGATGGTTTTGATCCAACCAATAGTAGAGATCATGTAAAGATATATAATAATTATATAAACCCTGGCTCATTGAAACTTGGAGATAAACTTCGTAATGAAGGATATGACATCATAATCTTAGATTACAAAGATGGCGGTGATTTCATGGAAAAGAATGCGATGGCTGTGGTGGCAATGCTTGAAAAACTATATCTGGACCATTCTTCGACGATGACCAGTGATTTTGTGGTTATTGGCCCGAGTATGGGTGCGCCTATTGCCCGCTATGCACTCGCCTGGGCTGAAAAAAATGGTATTAATTTGCACAGCAGGTTGTATATTGCTTTTGACGGAGCGCTTCAGGGCGCTAGTATCCCTATTGGTCTGCAGCAGCTTATAAGTTTTGCTTACAAAACTAAACTGGGAAAAACAATGGAAGCAAAATCTCCGTTAAATTGTAATGCTGCTAAACAATTGCTTGTGCATCACTATTCTTCTAACCTGGAAGTGCCTACGCCGCACCGGTATTTTGATATATTCCAGCAAAACTTAAAAAATATTGGTTATCCTGCGAATACCAGGAATGTTGCTATTATTAACGGCTCTAAATCTACAGACCAATCGACCACAAGTGCAAGCCAGGAAGTAATGGCGGTTCGTGTGGATGCACGGTGGCCATTAGGGGATATTATGCGTGTTAAAATGTTTGCCGGCTCTGCCATTGGGCGTAACCGGTCATTAAACTTATTCATCTGGAACCCTGTCGGTAAAATGATTGGAGCTCCCCCCGAAGAAACAGGATATTCTGAGCCATATACTTCCGGCTATAGTTATGATGTAATTCCGGGCGGATATTCAGATACCTATAAGCAAATTTACGATGCAGCTGTAGGTGGGCTGAGTGAATTCTATGCATCGAACCTGGATCCCTGGGGAGGGAAACATCCACGGGTAAAAATAGGCGAGATTTTTGGAATAGATGTTATGCAAAACATTCCAATAGCTAAAAAGAGATTTTATTTTAGTAAGACTACCGACTTGCATTCTTTTGTACCTACAACAAGCGGAGTTGATTTTATTTCTAGTACAACGCAGCGTGTTCTTTTTTATAACTGGGCTAATGAAGATATCGTGTGCAATGGTAAAACTCCTTTCAATGCAGTTTATGCACCTGTTGCGAACCAGGCCCACGTGGAAATTACTGCAGAAAATGCAGTCTGGTTTGAAAATGAAATTAAAGGTCCTCCATATCCCGGGACTGGGAATAACTATTCCATCTCAGGTCCTGATACTTTTTGCGGGAGCCAATTATATTCAATTAATAACCTCCCATCTGGGGCAACAGTCAGCTGGAGTGTCAGTCCATCAGGTATTGCAAGTGCAAGCCCATCCGGGAATTCAGTTACACTTACAAGAATATCAGATGGTTCTGTTACTTTAACAGCAAGTGTTACTTCCACTTGCGGTAATATGAGTATCTCAAAAGCTATTACGGTAGTGCTTCAGACCTTATCTGTTTCAAGTTACGTGGACCGTACCCCTCAGGCAAGTAATTATCAGTACTTAAC
>NZ_JARKMZ010000055.1 GCF_029360775.1 Daejeonella sp. H1SJ63
GCCACCTTGTAACGGGTTGATTTGTGAAGATTCTGGTCAAACTGAGCCAGTAAGATCCAATCAATCGCTGTGACAATCTGGCGTAAGTGAGCCACCCTTATAGCGTACAAGTTTATTATTAACCGTGATATTGTCTTTGCAACAATTAGCAAAGCCGATGTCAAATAAACTTGTAACCATGCAACAGGTTCGCCTTATTATTCATTATTTACAACGTGGTGTATCCGGGCGTAAGATTGCCCAGGAATTAGGTCTTTCACGCAATACAGTCAAGCTGTATGTAGACAGGATACTGAACAGTTCGCTCTCATTAGATGCTGTTCACCAGATGAATGATTCAGCTCTCTCCGACCTGGTATATCCCTCTTTAAAGACGTTTTCTTCTGACGAGCGGCGCTCTGATTTTGCGGAACGAACAGTGTATTTCCTTTCAGAACTTAAACGAACCGGAGTAACTCGTCGGCTACTATGGGAAGAATACAAAAGGGAGTTCCCCTTGGGATACGAATATCCTCAGTTCTGCGAACTGTTATCGCGCCAGAAGAAACTCAGTAATGCTTCTATGCATTTTGAGTATCAGCCGGCTGATATGATGTTGGTGGATTTTGCGGGAGACACGGTCTCGTATGTCGATAAGTCAAGCGGGGAACTCATCCAGTGCCCGGTGCTGGTTTGTGTGTTGCCGTTCAGCGGGTACAGTTATGCGGTTGCTTTACCCAATGCCACCCAGCCTCAGCTGCTGAAAGCACTGAATGCCTGCCTGCTCTTCTTTGGAGGTGTTCCTGCAAACTTTAAGAGTGACAATATGAAGCAGATCGTGCAACGCAGTTGTCGCTATGAACCTGTCTTTACTCAAATGATCCAGCAATGGGCACTACATAACGGCCTTACCCTGCTTGCTTCCCGGGTGCGTAAACCCAAGGATAAAGCACCGGTAGAAAGTGAAGTCAAGCTGATCTACCAGCGCGTTTATGCCCCGCTAAGAGATCAATTATTCTTTAGCCTCTCTGAGCTGAATCAGGCGATGGCCCAACAGTTATTGTTTCACCACCAACGTGCTTTTCAGAAAAAGGAAGCGAACCGGTCTAGTCGTTTCATGGAATTGGAAAAGCCTTACCTGCAAACTCTGCCTGAGCAGGAATATATCATGCGCCACGGAGCGGAATGCAAAGTGCAGAAGAACTATCATATTATTCTGGGCGAAGACTGGCATCAGTACAGTGTACCCTTTTCCTACATCGGAAAGAAGGTCCAGGCTGTTTATGATACCGATATTGTAGAGGTATTTTACCAGCACCAGCGAATTGCCCTGCACCAACGCAGTTATAAAAAACACGGATATACAACCATTGCAGAGCACATGCCTCAGGGTCACCAGCGATACCTGGAACAAAAGGGATGGGATGCCGATTACTTTCTTCTTCAGGCCGAAAAGATGGGCATAGCCAGCAAAGCATACATGCAGGCTATGCTCGACAGTAAACGTTTCACCGAGCAAACCTATCATGCTTGCTTAGGGATACTTCGCCTGGCCCGCTCTTACGGAACAGAGCGCATCGAGGCGGCATGCACCAGAGCCTTGAAAGGGCGAACCTATAACTACCGCACGATCCACAACATTCTTTCAGCTAATCTGGATAAACTAGAAGATCCGGCTTCTCCGGATCTATTCACCTTACCCAGTCACGAAAACCTGAGAGGATCCCGGGCTTTTGAATAATCTTTCACTTACATAAATAACCTCAACGACATGAACACGCAAAGTACATTAGAACAATTACGCCAGTTAAAACTCTTCGGCATGGCCGGATCTTATCAGGCTGTCCTGGAACAACCCCTGCATCAACAACCTGAACCTCATTTACTATTGGGCATGCTGACCGAAGCGGAACTGCAGCACAGACAGATGGCACGTACAGAACTGTATTTACGCTTATCCAAGCTGCGTTATCAGGCTTTACCCGAACAGGTAAACTGCTCACCCGAACGGGGATTATTAAAGGAACAGCTCATACAACTTTGTGATGGGCTTTTTATCCACAAAGGAGACAATGTCCTCATTACCGGTGCTACAGGCTGCGGGAAGAGTTTCCTGGCTTGTGCCCTGGGACGTAAGGCCTGCATGCTGGGCTTTCGCACAGTCTATTATTCAATGAACCGATTTCTGGAAGCACTGGGCGCTGCCCGCTTAGACGGATCATATCTCAAGTGGTTGAATATGATAGCAAAAACTCCTTTGCTGATCCTGGATGATTTCGGGCTTAAGCCGCTGGATCCGGACAGCAGACTTACCCTGTTACAAATTATGGAGGACCGGTATCGGAACGGAGCTACTATCATTACCTCACAGCTGCCGGTAAACAAATGGTATGACTACATAAATGAGCCTACGCTGGCGGATGCAATCCTTGACAGATTGACAGCCCATGCTCACAAAATAGAGCTCAAAGGAGAATCATTAAGAAAAATAAAATAACACTACATTTGATCAAA
>NZ_JARKMZ010000056.1 GCF_029360775.1 Daejeonella sp. H1SJ63
TTGAATGGTTTTAGGGTGCTCGCTGTAGATGGTACGTGCATCACCTTACCCACTACCAAGGAATTGGAAGATTTGTACGGAAAGACCACGAACCAAAACCAAGCTTACACCGTCCAAGCGCGGGCTTCGGTGCTTTACGATTTATCGAACCGTATGGCTCTCAATAGTATTTTGTCGCACATAGACATAGGAGAACGTGAACTTGCTTTGCAGCAGTTGTCGCATTGTAAAAAAGGGGATCTAGTGATCTATGACCGAGGCTATCCATCCTATGATCTTTTTCATGAACACTATAAAAAGAACGTTGCTTTTGTGATTAGAGCCAAGTCTAATTTCAACTCCGTAGCAAGCGAGTTTCTCAAGAGTGGTAAGACATCGCAAGTGGTGGAATGCTTTCCGGGAAAGCGTATGGATCTTACAGATAAAACCTATACTAAAAATACACCGTTAAAAGTCAGACTTATTCGAATAGAATTACCCGGAGGGGAAATCGAGCTTCTGATCACCTCATTAACAGATAGCAAAAAGTACACGCACAGCATATTCAAAGAACTGTATTTCAGGAGGTGGAAAATAGAAACCTATTTTGATGAATTAAAAAACAAACTTGGGATTGAGCATTTTTCAGGATATTCCAATCAAAGTATATTGCAGGATTTTTATGCTACAATTTTCGTAAGTAACCTACAGTCTCTGATCGTGGCTGAACTAGCCGAAGAACTACAGGAGAAAGGCAATAATACAAAGTACAGCTACAAAGTAAACACCACTTTATCCTATGGATTCATGAAAGACCGAATTCTTACTGTGTTTTTTAAAAAAGGAGATATGAATCC
>NZ_JARKMZ010000006.1 GCF_029360775.1 Daejeonella sp. H1SJ63
AAGTAAAACAGATGTAGGTCTGGCGAATGTGGATAATACTTCAGATGCGAATAAACCGGTATCGGGTGCAACCCAAACGGCATTGGATCTGAAAGCTCCATTGGCAAGTCCTGCATTAACGGGAGTACCAACAGCACCAACAGCAACTAATGGAACGAATACTACCCAGGTAGCTACTACGGCATTTGTTACCACAGCAGTAACAGGAGCAGCAGCATCTGATGCAACTACGCTTGCTACCGGAAAAATCCAGTTAGCCGGTGATCTGAGCGGAACAGCAACTTCCCCGGCGATTGCAGCAAATGCAGTGACTACAGCAAAGATTGCAGATGCAAACATCACGGCAGCGAAACTAGCTGCAGATGCAGTAACGACTGCCAAGATCCTTGACGCGAATGTTACCACTGCAAAAATTGCTTCTGGTGGTAACGATAAAGTATTAACCACTGATGGAACAGGAATAGTAAGCTGGTTAGACAAGAGCACTTTTGCTGTAGCTGATGCAACTACGCTTGCTACCGGAAAAATCCAGTTAGCTGGTGATCTGGCAGGAACAGCAACTTCCC
>NZ_JARKMZ010000007.1:0-158696 GCF_029360775.1 Daejeonella sp. H1SJ63
TTTGTAGAAAGTTACCAACTCTTATTTACATGCCCCTGTGTGTGCTAAAATCTCATGTTCGCTTCATCTGTTCATTTTTCCTGTTTTTAATCCCGCACGTGAGGGATGGAGCCTTTGATGATTAATAATAATCATATTGGGTTCAGTTTGATAAGTGAAAATTAGACCAAACGTATAGAAATCATTGTGACTTAAGTCACAATTGATCAGCGGTTCCGAAAAAAAGCTTAAATCAATGCCGCAGGAGAATTTTAATTTGTAAAAAATTGCAAACTAATGACTTATGAAAAGTTTGAAAGAACTCATAATTCCATTTAAAGTGTAATAAGTTGTATAAATTGCTCTACATAGTGTGACTCATGTTACACAGCTTGTCCATTCCAGAAACTAATTTTACAAAAGTTAAAACTTTCGAAATGAACCTATTGAAATTCCTTAGATCCAATATCAGCAACATACTATTCTTCTCATTTACGGCACTGTTATTCTTCAGCAACGATGCCAGAACTATCCTGATTAAAGGCTTACTGTTAACAGGTCTCTACAATGCCGACGCACCTGATTCTGAGAGTTCGGATAATATGATTGCTCCTGAAATAATTTTCAGATCGCAGGATGGAGAGGTTATAAATATTGGCAGGGATAAAGGAAAGGTTTACTTCATTAATTTCTGGGCTACCTGGTGCCCTCCATGCCGGGCAGAGATGCCATCGATAAACGCACTTTCATCCAAAATTACCGACAAGAGCAAAGTCAAATTTGTGATGGTTGATGTAGATAATAAGATGGATGCATCAGTAAGATATATGCAAAAACGGAAAATGAACCTACAGGTTTATAATGCAGATTCACCAATACCGGAGATACTTTTCAATGGCACATTACCTACCACTGTAATTATAAATTCAGAAGGGAAAATTGTATTCAGACATAGTGGTATGGCAGATTATGACAGTCAGGAGATGGTAAATTTCATCAACACCCTTATCCCTTAAGTATTAGCCCGTTTCGCGGACAAAAAAAATGATTACTTTTGGATATAAAGAATAATAAAAACATGAAAACCGTATTTTTCGCACTATTCATCCTGCTAATGGCAGGCTCAGGTCTTAAAGCTCAGGGAATTAACCCCAGACAATCATTAGATAAGAGAGATACATGGACACAAAAAGACCTTATGCAGCCTGCCGATCTTGCTGCTTCGATTGCAAATCCGAAGGCTAAACAAGCATATATTTTCAATATCGGAGTAGTAGAAGATATCAAAGGGGCTAAAAATATTGGCGGAGCAAGCGACAAGGAGAATCTCAATAAATTCAGACAAGAGTTATCAAAACTTCCAAAGTCTGCTCAGGTAGTAGTTTATTGCGGCTGCTGCCCTTTTGAAAAATGCCCAAACATTCGTCCGGCGTTTAATCTGATGAAAAGTATGGGTTACAGTAATGGTAAATTGCTGAATATTCCAACCAACCTCAAACAGAACTGGATTGATAAAGGTTATCCAATGGCCAAAAAATAATTTAAATAAAAATCAAACAATTAGGATAAAGCCTGCTTAAATTAGATTCAGCCTGGCTTTTCATTTATCTGAATACGGGGAACTCTCAGCCCTCTGGTCAATATTTTGCCACATCTGTAGAAATAATTCCACACAGAATCCGGATATTTTTCCACAACTTATTCTGCAAAGACTCAGAAGCTATTTAATAATTATGGCACTGGCATTGCAGTATATTCTGGCTGAACAATTTGATTATTTTATTATTCTTAAGATTAATTTTAATACCAATTTATTAAGTATTTTTACTAAATAATGAAATAAAATTTCTCTATTGAGTAAAAAACCAGCGATCATTCATGTTTTATGAAAAAACAAATTCTCGTTGTTGATGATGAACTGAGCATTTTAAAACTGCTCAACTTTATCTTATCAAAGGATTATGACTTGATCATTAAACAAAATGGTGCAGATGCTATTTCATGGCTGGAGGATGGCAATGATCCTGCTCTAATCATTTCTGACCTTGAAATGCCATACATAGATGGAGGCTCATTCATCCGAAATTTAAAGATTAGTGGATTTTACAGGAACACCCCTGTTTTTTTACTTTCGGGCGCTGATAACCTTGAAAAGATTGTTGCTCAGATGCCATTTCGGGCCGATTGTTATTTCAAAAAGCCTTTTAATCCATCTGAATTAAAATCATCAATAGCCGAAGCCCTTTTACAGCAAGATGTTACAAACTAAGCAGTACAGTCCCCCCTTTAATATAGGAATGCATCTAAGTGTTACTTATATGGGTACTCCTGCAACTAAAAACATAGTAAATAATCTTCCTGCCGAATTCCGGATCTGCAAAACTGACTCTCTTCATGAACTTCACAAACATCTCAGTAATCAATCTATTTTAACGCTTCCGGATGTTGTTTTAATGGAGACTGATTCGGATGGAGACTGTTTTACATTTATCGAAAGAATCAAAAAAAATCCGCTTTGGCGTGAGTTGATTATCGTTCTTATCGGCCCCAAAGAGGTTAAAGGATGGAAAGCAAAAGCGCTTAAATTAAAGGTACATGATTACTATGTCATTCCTTTTCCAATTGAACACCTGGTTGAAAGGCTGAGTTTTCTGGTAAAGTTTAAACTCATTAAACCCTCTCTTTCAATTCTGGAAAACGAGGATATAATATATGAGTTACCATTTGGTAAAAGACTGTTCGATCTTATCATTGCATCACTATCCATTTTAATCCTGACTCCGGTTCTGCTGCTTACTGCCATTATTGTTAAACTGGATTCCCGCGGACCAATAATCTACAAAAGCAAAAGGGTAGGCACCGGATATCGGGTTTTTAATTTCTATAAATTCAGGTCCATGTATTCTGATGCCGAACAAAAACTGGAAGAACTTACCGGACTGAATTTATATAAGACAGAAGATGATAACGAAGATGAGGAGCAGAAAAAAGCTGCATTTGTAAAATTGATGGATGACCCGCGTGTTACCAGATTCGGGCATTTTATCAGAAGAACCAGTATTGACGAACTGCCCCAACTGTTTAATGTTCTGAAAGGAGACATGTCGCTGGTAGGGAACCGCCCGCTACCGCTTTATGAGGCTGAAATGCTTACATCAAATGAATGGTCGATGCGATTTATGGGTCCGGCAGGTGTTACCGGACTGTGGCAAATAAAAAGCAGAGGGAAAAGAGACATTTCTGAACGGGAACGAAAAAAATTTGATAACTTTTACGCATCTAAATATTCTTTCTGGTTCGATCTGGAAATATTGATTAAAACTATACCTGTTATATTACATAAAGAAAGATTTTAAGCATGTTCAGGAAGTATTTTTTATTAACAGCTCTTTCAATTGTTCTGCAAATCAGCTACACCAGGGCCCAGGAATCTATGATGACCGAAATCTCCTATGTTTTTCTGGAAAAACTGATTGCAACAGCAAAAGAAAATTATCCACGTATGAATAGTTTTGAGAGCCGGATAAAATCTGCAAAGACCACCGTTGGGCAGGAGCAGCTCTCCTGGCTGGATGCCTTTTCATTTTCATATATATACAACCCAAATAATACATTAAATGTTATCGTTCCTCAATTCTTTAACGGGTATCAGGTAGCTTTTAATGTTAACTTAAGCTCCTTTCTGCAAAAACCGGGTAATGTAAAACAGGCAAAAGAAAGCGTAAAAATTGCCCGGTACGACCTTGAAGAATACCACCTGACATTGGAAACAGAAGTTAAGAGGCGTTATTTCGCTTATATACAGGCAATGTCCAATTTGCGTCTGCAATCCAAGATATCATCCGACGCCCTTAATATCAGCAGGGAAATCAAAACAAAATACGAAAAAAGTGAAGCTACCTTTGAGCAATATAGTATGTCACAAATGTCATATTCAGGTGCCCTGCAGTCTAAAATCACAGCTGAATCAAATTTTTTAATCGCTAAAGCATCACTTGAGGAGTTATTAACCAAAAAGATCGAGGAAGTTCAATAAGGTTCATGGAAGAGATTAAAAAATTTATTGATCTTTTATTGCGTTACAAATTTGTATTAATAACCATTCCGCTTATTACGGTAATGGTAACTTTTTATATAGTTAGAAATTTGCCTGATGTTTACCCTGCACAGGCTCAGATTGCAACAGGAATAGTTGATGAGACCCAGCAAATGGCACTTTCTGAGGCAAGTGTACTTCAGGAAAACCGTATCAACCAGAAATTCATCAATATGGTACAGATCATGCAATCCAAAAGCATGGTTGATCTGGTTTCATACGAGCTGATTATCCACGATCTTACCTCCAAACCCTTCAGAGAGCCCAGCGACTTATTAAAAACACTGAATCTTGAAGCCCAAAAGCATGCTTTAAGTGTTTTCAAGGAAAAATATGCTAAAAAAGAGGGATTAAACTTAAGAAATGCAGATGAAGAAGGTCTGCATCGCGTTCTGGGGTCAATGGGATATGATGAATTATCCCTGAAAAACGATCTTCTTGTTTATCGTGCCGGTACTACAGACTTTATTTTTATTGATTATCAATCAGAAAATCCGGAATTATCTGCTTTTGTAGTTAATACCCTATCCAATGAGTTTACAGATTATTATACCATTCTGGTAAAGGAAAATCAGCGCTCATCAGTAAACTTCCTCAAAAATCTTCTGAAAGTTAAATCTGACACTTTGCAGGCCCGCATAACCGGACTACGCGAGTATAAAATAAAAAACCGGATTCTGAATCTGAATGAACAATCCTCACAAATCTATACTCAAACAGCAGATTATGAATTAAGAATGCAGCAGGCAGAGAAAGATATTGTAGCATTAAAAGGGACCATAGCAAATATTGATAAAAAATTCGACCCGAAAGATCGCCGCTATATGGAGTCGACTTTTACCAATCTGAATCAAAAAATCATTGGCACACGCGCTGAATTGAATGCCCTGCAGGATAAATACACCAAGAGTGATTTTGATGAAAAGTATAAAAACTCTATCGACTCCATCCAGCAGGTAATCAGCAATCAGATAAATACAGTTTCAGATAAATACACAGATAATCCGATGAACTCCAAAGCTCAGCTCATACAGAAAAAGCTTGAGCTGCAGATTGAACTGGATCGTACTGTTTACGGTTTGAACTCTCTGAAAAAACAGCTCAGCGAAATGAGCAGCAAATTTGAAAGACTTGTTCCTCATGAGGCTGTAATTCAAACTTTTGAACGGGATATCCAAACCGGAAGCGAAGAGTATCAGGATCTTCTGGCACAATACAATAAAGTAACCATGGAAGCTGAGTTTCCGGTTAAACTCAGACAGGCACAGGTTGCAATGCCCGGACTTCCGCTGCCATCAAAGAAAATGCTTCTTGTTATTATCAGCGGTATCATGAGTGGTATATTCTGTGTGATTGTTCTGTTCATCATGTTCTTCCTTGATAACCGGATTAAAGTTCCGTCAGACCTTGTATTACTTACCAAGGCTCCCGTACTGGGTTACCTGAATCTTGTTGGAAAATCCACCCTCGACCTCAAAGGCATCTGGAAGAACCTTCACGGAACACCTGAGATGCGTGAATTTAAAAAGCAATTACGCTCCACCCGATTCGAGGTAAACAGAGAACTGGCAAGAACTTCAGACCGCGGACAGGTATTAAGTGTTACCAGTATCTCTGAAGGCGAGGGGAAAACTTTGATTTCTGCATGTATCGCTTATACCTATGTTATGGTAAATAAGAAGGTATTACTGATCGACGGTAATTTCGACAACCCTTCCATCACCAGAAATTCAAATACTAAATTTTTTCTGGAAGACTTTCTGAATAGTGGAAGCCTTGAAAATATAAATTTAAATTCGGGGATTACGGTCATGGGAAATCATGGTGGTGATAAATCATTGCTCGAAGTCAGTGATGAAGAAACCATTCTGGAAAGACTTGAACAGCTGCGTTCCCGGTTTGATGTGATCCTTGTAGAGACCCCTCCACTGGATGCGCTTAACAAAGCCAAAGAATGGATTCTCTTTACGGATAAGACTGTCAGTGTCTTTGAAGCTGAACAGACCATCAATGAAATTAAAAATCAGCATATTAATTTCCTGACTTCCCTGAACGGCCAGTTTATCGGCTGGATTCTGAACAAGGTAAAACAACAGGGAAAAGTGAGCAATAAAATAGATCATGCAAATGTTTTAGATTAATATGCTGTATCCTTTCATCATATTTTTATGGACTTTGCTCCAGATTTTGATCGGATATAATCTCATTTTACCTCTGCTACTCTTTTTTTTTTATAAAATCACCGGATTATTTAAAAAACCTGCATTTGTCAGAACTGAGGTATCAGAACATGACTATGCCATCATAGTTACAGCTTATGAGCAGACAGAGCTCTTACCGGCTGTCATTGCTTCAATCCTGAAACTCGATTACAATAATTACCTGGTTTATGTTGTGGCTGATAACTGCGATGTTTCGGCACTGCAATTCGATAAAGATCGGGTAATCATTTTACGCCCCCCGGAAGTTCTGGCCAGCAATACAGGTTCTCATTTTTATGCAATCAACCACTTTAAACGGCAGCATGAGCGACTGACCATCATCGACAGTGACAATCTGGTAGACAGGAATTACCTGAAAGCACTCGACTACTGGTTCGATAGAGATTTCCATGCAGTACAGGGATTGAGGAAAGCTAAAAACCTTGACAGTACCATTGCGGCATTAGATGCAGCAAGAGATATGTACTATCACTTCTATGATGGTAAGATTCTGTTCAGACTGGGGTCCTCTGCTACCCTATCGGGATCAGGAATGGCTTTCAGCAGCAGTCTCTATATTGAGGCACTTAAAAACAATCCGATTAAAGGTGCCGGCTTCGATAAATTCCTTCAATACGTCCTTGTAAGTAAGGGTTACAGAATCGCCTTTGCAGAAAATGCAATTGTATTTGATGAAAAAACATCCGGAACTGAGCAACTGGTAAAGCAACGTTCACGATGGATTAATTCATGGTTCAGATACTTTTCTAACGGATTCACATTACTCAGAAAAGGGATCAGCAATACAAACCTGAATCAATTTCTGTTCAGTATAATTATGTTAAGACCTCCCCTGTTTATCTTCCTGATCCTGTCTTTGATATGTCTGTTGATCAATGCCTTTATTAGCCCTGCAACAGCCATTATATGGCTTTTTTCACTGATCTGCTTTATAACAGGCTTTGCACTCAGTATAGTTCAAAAAGGGACAGATCACAGAATATACCTTGCTTTGTCAGGAATTCCACGATTCATATTTTTTCAGATTCTTTCCCTGCTTAAGATCAGATCTGCAAATAAAATATCAATAGCTACGAGACATGTACACCCTAAAAATACAGAGGGAATTTAAAACCAATTATTTTTATTCGTATGAGATACAATCACATCAAGGATAAAATGACAAGTGCCGAGATATTTCTCCTGATCAGCAAGTATGGCTCATTGGCACTTGCATTCATTACCGTATTTTTCTTTTTTATTAAAATTTTATTCTTGTAAGAAATATGATTTCGATCAGGCCCGGCTTTAAAGGTATTGGCACTGCATTCAGGCTTTTAGCAAAACCTGCAGGATTTGCTATGCTATTAGTTATATCGCTGGTTTTTGCCTATGTGATCAAAAGTATGCAAATCAAAGGAGCTGCAATCATATTTGTTCTGATGATCGGGCCGCCAATAGCATTTGGAATCATTGCAAAACCCAGGTTCGGTATAACGGTTTTACTGATTGCCGCTTACCTGATCATGTGGATTCTTCGAATGGATCTTATTAATTTCCCTTTAGGAACCATCATGGATGCGCTGCTTGCCCTTCTGATCGCAGGTCTGTTTATACAGCTAAAATACAGACCAGACTGGTCATTCCTGAGCAGCCCGATCAGCATCATGATTATCATCTGGATTATCTATAATTTCATTCTTGTATTTAACCCTGTTGCTGAGTCTAAAATGGCCTGGCTGTACACTATCCGCAGTATGGCAATTGTCATGCTGACATATTTCGTGTTCAGCTATCATATTCGCGATATCAAATTTATCAGACTGATTATTAAGCTCTGGCTGGGTTTAAGTCTTTTCGCCGCAGCATTTGGATTCAAACAACAATTCATAGGTTTCTTCGCTTATGAGGAAGCCTATCTCTATTCTGATCCGCTGATCATGGATCTGCTTTTTATCAATGGTGTTTGGAGAAAGTTTTCTATATTTTCAGATCCCACAGCATTTTCATACAATATGATACTGAGCAGCCTGCTCTGCATCGGACTGATGTTCAGCCCGATATCCAATTTCAAAAAGTTCATCTTGGCTTGTATGACCATGTTTTTTCTAACCAATATGCTTTTCTCAGGAACCCGCAGTGCATACGTTTTGCTGCCTGCATCTATGATCATGTTAACAATACTTGTATTTAATAAAAAAATCCTGCTTGCCACCTCAGCTGCCGGTCTGATCATGGCTGTACTGATATTCATGCCTACCAGTAATCCGGCATTGTACCGTTTCCAATCAGCCTTCAAACCTTCTGATGATGCCTCCTTCAACGTAAGGGCAAGAAATCAGAAAATGATACAGCCTTATATCCTGACTCATCCTATTGGAGGAGGATTAGGTTCAACAGGTGTTTGGGGAGCAAAATTTTCGCCGGGATCATTCCTTGCATCTTTCCCCCCCGACAGTGGTTATGTAAGGGTAGCTGTAGAAATGGGCTGGGTAGGATTATTTTTATTCTGTTTGCTGTTATTCATGATTCTTAAAACGGGAATCTCTAATTACTTTAAAATACTTGACCCGGAACTAAAGAGTTATTGCCTGGCTATGGTGCTGATGGTCTATGCTCTGACGATAGGCAATTACCCACAGGAAGCAATTACTCAATACCCACTGAATGTTTATTTCTTTCTGGTCGCTGCATTAATCAATGCAACTTACCAGCTCGACAAGGAAAAAAGAAAACTTATAGCCGGTAATAATAATACCATTGGAGGCAGTATCAGACATTAATTAAATTTAGAAAATGAATTCAGATTGGATCAGCATATTGAAATGCCCCATTAGCGGACAGGATCTTGAGGTTCTTGGATCAGATGAGATAATGGAAATCAACCGGGATGCAGACAGGGGGCAGCTCTGGCAGGTCAATGGACAGCTCAGGGATAAAGGAATTGAAACAGGTCTTATCACTCTAAACCGTACCTATATCTATCCGGTCATTAATGGAATTGTAATTCTGCTGAAGGATCTGGCTTTAACCCGCTCAGTTGATTTTATCAATGAACTCCCGGTTGACAAAAACAAACAGCTGGTTCAGGACTTCTATAATCAGAAAGGTTGGTTTACTGATGAGGAAGGCAATTATGAAGATGCTGTTATTTATGAAGATCTGAGAGATGTGTCGAAAGAATATCTGAAAAAATGCCATAACCGTGTTGCCAGATATTTAAATCCGAATGGACTTTATATGCTGGATGCTGCATCCGGGGCTTTACAGTTTGACGATTACCTGCAATACTCAGCCGGGTATAAATACCGGGTATGTGTCGACTTCTCGTTTCAGGCTCTTTCTGAAGCCAGAAAAAAACTGGGCGACCGTGGAATATACATACTTGCAGATATGTGCAATATGCCATTTAAAGATAAGGTAATGGACGGCTTTGTATCGCTGAACACAATATATCATATTCCCAAAGAGCAACAGGTATTAGCTATCCGTGAATTATACCGTCTGCTGGCAAACAAAGGGAAGGGAGTAGTAGTTTACGACTGGTATAAACACTCCCAATGGATGAATTTTTTCCTGCTGCCATTCAGAGCCTTTGTATTTCTAAAAAATCGTATACTGAGCCTTTCAGCAAAAATTTCTGGAGGAGAAGCCCCGAAGAAAAGGCTTTATTTTTATGCCCATACCTATAAATTTTTCTCAGAACAGCTTCCGCCTTTCAAATTAGCTGTATGGAGAAGCCTGAGTGTACCTTTTATGCGATATTATATCCACTCTGGTTTGTTCGGGAAACAAATTCTGAACTGGGTATACAATAAGGAAGAAAAAGAACCCGGGCTTTGTGGACGGAAGGGTGAATATCCAATGTTTATTTTTGAAAAATAAAATCAGACGACATGTCAATTACCTCCATAATCCGCTCCAATGACTCCCTGAAAAAGGCAGCACGCTGGGCTATGATTGCACCCAATCAATACCGGCCACGTTTATGGGTAAGAATGTTTCTGAACCCGCTGAAACATCACAGAGGCAAGGGCTCCATCATCAGGCGAAGAACCAAGATGGATCTTTTTCCCTATAAAAAATTCTCTCTTGGAGATTATTCTGTCATCGAAGATTTTACTACAATCAATAATGGTGTTGGCGATGTTTCGATCGGCAATCGTTCATTCATAGGTGTTTCCAATGTAATCATTGGACCCGTTGAAATTGCAGACCATGTGATGACTGCACAAAATGTGGTCATCTCAGGAATGAACCACAGCTATGAGGATATTCACACACCCCCAACCATGCAAAAAGTGAGTACATCCCCGATCCGTATTGCCGAAAATGTCTGGCTTGGTGCAAATTCAGTAATTACTGCCGGAGTAAGTATCGGCAGACATACCGTTGTTGGTGCGGGCAGTGTAGTTACCAAAGATCTGCCAGAGTATTGTGTTGCTGCAGGTAATCCGGCAAAGATCATCAAACGCTATAATCAGGAAACCGGACTTTGGGAAAAGATTAAGAATTCATGATCCTGAAGAACCAGCATATCTTTATTCTGGGAACCTCAAAATTTGACGGCCCTGATCAGTCCACCAGCTTCAACATTGCCAGAGAGCTGGCCAAAAACAATAAGGTTTATTATATTGATTATCCGATCACCTGGAAGGATTATGTACAACAATGGGGCAGTAAACAAATCCGATTCAGAAAGCGTTTTTTCTCTCCGTTTTCAGATGGACTCATTCCCGGAGACATTGAGAATCTGAGTATCATTATCTGTCCTCCGGTGATGAGCATTAACTTTCTGCCCGAAGGTAAATTATACCGGGCTTTGCTGAAGATCAATGAGAAAATTATCAGAGACCGTATTAGCAGGGTGATCAAACTAAAGGGCATCTCTAATTTCATTTATATCAATTCATTCAATTTCCATTATCCCCGGATTGCAGACGCCCTGAAACCAGCATTGAGCATTTACCATTGCGTAGATCCTATGATCATACCTTACGATATGAAACACGGGATTATATCTGAGAATGAACTGGTAGCCAAAAGCGATTTAGTGATCTGTACCAGCCGACAGCTTTATGAAGAAAAGAAGCGGCAGAACAGCAATACCTATTTTATTCCGAATGCAGCAGACTTAATCCACAGTTCAAAAGCGCTAAGTGATGAGCTCGAAATACACCCTGTACTATCCTCTATTAAAAAGCCCCGTATAGGCTATACAGGTGCAATTGAAAGACGCTTTGACTTTGAACTTATACGCACTGTAGCAGAAGCAAACAAAGACAAGAGTTTTATTTTTGCCGGTCAGCTAATCCCCGAATTTGTACCGGAATGGTTCTTAAGAACTGAGAATATTTACTATATCGGAAGATTACCCTTTGAAGATATGCCTGCATTGATCAGGGGATTCGATGTGGCAATCATCCCTTTTAAAAAGGACCGGGTAAGTAAAACCATTTTTCCTCTCAAGCTTTTTGAATATCTGGGTGCAGGTAAACCTGTGGTGGCAAGCAATTTCAATCCGGACCTGGAGGAATTTACTCATGGATTCGTTTCCTATTGCGATAGTGCAGAGGCTTTCAGCAATGCCATTGAAGACGCCTTAAGATCAGATGATCCGCACCTGAAACAGGCTATACTTACTATTGCAGCTGAAAATACATGGGAAAAACGCGGTCAGGAGATTGCTGAACTAATCTCAGCAGAACTTCAGAAAAAGCAGAAATAGTCAGGATTTTACTTTCAGTATCTTACTCTTAAATACAGAACGGCATATATCCAGAAAAGCCGAGAAGCTGGAAGCCCCTTCACTGGCCAGCGACCGGTTAACAAAAAAACGTTTACAAGCTTCTTCTCCCCATGGTTTTGTAAAATAATCCATATAATAGGAACTGTCAGGATTAACCAGTACTTCGATATCATCTTTCCATTCCAGTTTCATTAAGGTAAGATCACCGTGCGTTTGCTGCATAATCTTAAAGCCTAATGAATGCTTGGGAAGAAACTCCTGAAAAACATAACCAAAATCCATGATAGGTTTAAAGCCGATGTACTCTTTATCATACATCACCACCTTATCATCTATCTCCTGCAATATCCAGCGATGAGATTCTTTCGGAATCAGGAACTCTCCGATAATATTGGGAGTTTCGAGATATCCGGAAGATGCAACCCTTGTTTGCTCCTTAAGAAAGCGAACCGGATCATTGACATGCTCCAGAACCTGAGCACATATTACATAATCAAATGATTTATCTTCAAAAGGAAGATCTTCTCCATCGGCGTTGATGAACTGCTGATGAGTAAGCACTTTGATATCACCGCTGCGATGATAATTAGATTCCACAAATTTATCCACGATGATATTGGCCCGGGGGTGTGGATTATGCCCTCCACCAATTTCCAGTACTTTATAATCTGCCTTTATAGACAAGTCAAATCTCGAATCTGGATTCCTTAATTTCATCAGTACTAAGATACTTAAAGCTATTGATTACACAAAAAACAGGAGTAGCCGGATGACATCAGATTTTGCCTGCTGCTTTATAATAAAGCCGCAGTAATTGCGGACCAATCACAGCAGGATGAAACTCCTTTTCATAACAAAGCCTGGCATTCATGGCCATCTTCCTGTACTCTTCATCCGGCAAGGCAATTACTGAAGCCATCGCTTCCGCAACTTCTTCATCAGTATTGACAACATAACCCGCACCATAAGCAGATATCTTATCATGAGTTGGAACCTGAGAGGAGATAATAACAGGCTTACCGGCCGACAAAGCCTGGATTACACTCAGTCCGAAACCCTCAAATCTTGACAAATGAATATATGCGATTGACTCCGTAAGAATTCTGTTCCGCTCAACCTCCTCCACCCTCCCGCAAAGAATCACATCCCTGCCGGGAAGTAAATCATTTTCCATACATATCCTGCGTCTTAACCGGTCTGAAGCCTCATCAGCAGGACCAACAATCTTAAACTGATATCCTTTTATATCCGGATTCAGATTTCTGAGCCTTGCAAAACCTCTCAATGCCCTGTCGATCCCCTTTTGGTAAATCTCTGAACGGCCTATAAAACAGAATACAGGTTTTATTACAGACATATCCTGGCTAAGCCCCAGATCGCTCACCTGATTCGCAACAACTACAACTTCATTTTTACTGATTAAAGCAAGGCAGGGAAGGCACCGGGGTGTCAGCGCCTGAATCAATGCAGCATGATCGAGTACATATTTATCAATTAACCTTACAAACAAATCTCTGTACCATCGTTTAAGAAGCGGACGTGTTGATCTGAACTCATTACAGTAAACATAAGAATCATGGGGAGTGATCAGGTATGGAATTTTCATACTCATCAGAAGACGGGCCACCAGGAAATTCCTTACATTATAAATATGATTGAGGTGAAAGACCGAATTTTCAAAATCCTGAGCTTTCAACCAGAATTTGAACCCGGACGGCAGAGCATTTAAGGAAACATTCAGAGATCCGAAACGGTGAACAATTACCGGTCCCTCAGGAGCAGAAAAATGATACAGAGACCCTTTATCATTTACAAATTCCAGAAAGTGAAAATCAATGCTTTCTTTCAGCATATTCACATTCTGAAAGTTAAATTCTCCCAGCCCGTCTGCTGCACCCGGCCTGTAATGACCTAAAACATAAACCTTTAAATTATTTGCCATAGCAATACTCAACAGCCTTGAGACAAATTAAACTATTTTCAGGGCATTTCTATAGGATAACGAATGAGTTTTAATTCAATCAGTTTATAATTATATTTATAAGCTAAATAAAATCAGACAATCGATAATTAGTTTCTTATAAAGAAACCTAAAGATTAGTCCTATAATCAGCAAAACTTTTAACGCAACAACCGGAAACGATACCATAAATCGAAAAATGAATTTTTTCAAGAATCCAGACTGGTTAAGCCGGTTTCAGTATCCTTTTTCTGCATTTGAAGAAATACCTGATTATGTTTTCGATGAGATAAACCTGAAACTTGATCGTATTCAAAGCAAGGCTCCGCTTGTGAGCATTGTTATCGCAGCCTGGAATGAAGAAATGAACATTCTAAACTGTGTGGCCAGCCTTTCGGAAATAAAGACTTCTATCCCATTTGAGATTCTTGTTGTCAATAATAATTCAACAGATAAGACACAAAAAACACTTGACAAGCTTCACATCAGATCTCTGGTTGAAAAAGTGCAGGGGTGTGGTCCGGCCCGTCAGCTGGGGCAGGAGAATGCCCTGGGTAAATATATTCTGATGGGTGATGCTGATTGTCTTTATCCGGACTGCTGGATTGATGAAATGATCAAAGTATTGAAGCAGCCGGGAGTAGTTTGTGTATACGGTCGTTATTCCTT
Source organism: Daejeonella sp. H1SJ63 (assembly GCF_029360775.1). Lineage (GTDB taxonomy): Bacteria > Bacteroidota > Bacteroidia > Sphingobacteriales > Sphingobacteriaceae > Daejeonella. Next base: position 14,655 of record NZ_JARKMZ010000007.1, read on the forward strand.
CATTAGTGGCCCCGGATTTCCCCGGTGGAAGCTCAGCATATTTGAACTGATGAAAGACATTATCGCTGAATTCAGACATGTTAATCGTCCTTACTTTAATGCCTATGGAATGAGTATGGCTTATTTAAAAGAACCGGGGCTCAAAGTTGGCTTCATCAAAGTTAACCGCAGAGGGGAAGACGGACAGTTATGTCTGGATCTGATGCAATACGGAAAAATTAAACAGGTTAAGAAAAACAGGGCCAGAATATGGACGGGTACCCGTACACTTGAACTTGATGGAAGTATATCCGGAGCTCTTTTCATCCGCCTGTTCAAAGAACTCAGGCGCTTTTTTTATAATTTACATTCCAGATTACCTGAAAAAAAGAATGCTGAAAAAAAATCCTGACAATACCGGCTATGACAATACCCTATTTCTTTAAAGACGTTTGCTTACTGATTACCCATTATAACAGAAGCAATTCACTTGAACGCCTTTTAAGAGCATGTAAAAAGCTAAGTTACAGTTTCGGGGAAATTGTGGTTTCTGATGATGGCAGCCAGGCGGAACATCTGAACTCAGTCAGAAAGCTTCAAAATGAATATCATTTTAAACTGATTACCACCCCTTCAAATAAGGGTCTTGGAAATAATATCAACAAGGGACAGGCAGCAGTTACCTGTCCATTTACGCTTTATGTTCAGGAAGATTTTGTTCCATTACCGGCCTTCGGCGATCATTTCAAAGATGCTTTGGAGATCATGCAAAAGCACAAAGATCTGGACATCATCCGTTTTTATGCTTATATCAGATACCCGCATCTGAAAGCCTTTGACCGGGGCTTTTCAGAAATGGTTTATAAACCCTGGTCGCTTCAATACCTGAAGATTTATTACTACAGTGATCACCCGCATTTACGACGTTCGAATTTCATAGAAAAATTTGGAGAATATACAGAGCAAGTAAGCGTTGACCGTTCTGAATACCGAATGTGCGTTTCATTTATACAGCAACGCGGCAAAGGCTTATTCTTCAATGATTATCAAAGTCTCTTTCAGCAGATTAATCCAGAACACGAACCAAGCACTACGTTCAGGAATAAACTTACGCTAAGCGAAAATAAGCTTATAAGCTTTATCCGTGATATTTACCGGCAATTCCGCTATAATTATGACCTTAGGTTTCTGAGAGTTAATCATGGCTTTGCTATTAAATCAGATATTGCTAAACTGAGGCAAAAAAACAATGCCTTCATAGACCTTTCAAAGGCTGTAATTAATAAATTTCTCAGCGCCTGGGTAAAGCTGAGATACCCGGGAACAGCCAGAGAATATGCACAATTCTATAAAGACACCTATTACTGCCGTCTGGTACAGCTGAAATATCTGTTCAGCGATTATATATTCAGAAAGAAATACAAACAAATCTCATTCAGTGGTGAATTTGCCCCTGAGTTGCAGTTTGTTCTGCCATTTGCTTACTGGCATTATCAGAACGGAACTTTGGATAAGACCATCTCCTCTAAATTTACCCGGGAGCTATACTTTTTCTCTCCAAACCACGAGGAAAATTTTGATGAACGTTCCAATGAAGGGAACTACAATTTTGAGATACCCCGAATCCTGTACAGCCATGATTACGATATGAATAAATGGGCACAGGTTCCCATGAAAGAAACATACAGGAATAATATCTATGTTTATAATAAACCGATTCTGGTTATCGCTAACAGATATAATATGGAATGGGATGATGCTCCGGTCAGCTTTTTTAGTATTCCGGTACTGGATACCATGATCAAAAAACTAAAAAATAAATTTACCATTATCTACAACCGGCCCAGACCACAGAACATTGCAAATGATGATAGTATAATCTACGATCTTCACGAATTTGAATGGATTAGGAATGAGCATCCGGACGTGATCCTTATGGAAGATCTTTTTAAAGAAAATAAGGTAAAGGCAAATAACTTTAATCATCTTCAATTGATGGTTTATGCCAATGCTTCGCATTTTATCTCAACACATGGAGGAACCGGTACACTGGCCAGCTACTTCGGCGGAATTAATATTATCCTCTCGAAAAAAGGTCCCGAGCACCATTTCAAATGCTATACCAGGTTATATCCCAAATTATCGGGAGCAGCTGTTTATCATGCCATAACCGATGAACAGCTGGTAGAACTAATTGACCATCACCTTTTGAGAGGCAAATATTCCCCTGAATAAATGAAGATCCTGAACAAAGACCTCTATTGGATCAGATCGGGATTCTTTACCCTGCTCCAGAATCTGTTGGGTGTATTCTTCAGTATTGGAAGCTTTTATATCCTGCTGAGGCTCTTAGGTCAAAACGAATATGGCGTTTGGGCCTTATTTATGGTTACAGTTACCATTCTGGAAACTGTACGGGGTGGACTCGTTCAAAATGCACTGATCAAATACCTGGCATCGGAAGAAAAAGCAGAACATCCGGGGATTATTGCTGCTTCATTTACTATCAGCGGGCTTCTGACATTATTTTGCATCCTGATAAACCTTGGTTTTTCGGAGTTGCTTTCTGCTCTATGGAAAGCTCCCGAGCTGGTTTCCATATTCAATATGTATTGTATTACATTTATTATTTCAGGCATATTGACCCAGTTTAACTGCATTCTGCAGGCCAATCTGAAATTCAGAAGCATCTTTATAAGCACCTTCATTTTACAATTCAGCTTTTTTGTATACGTACTTATCTGTTATGTTTTCAAATTCCGGATAGAATTGATTAATCTGATCTATATGCAGATGTTCAATTATTCTTTAGCTGCTTTCATTGCTTATTTTCAGGTTAAACCATACCTGAGTATCAACTTTAAAAGCTGCCGCAACTGGATTAGTCGTCTGTTCAATTATGGAAAATATGCTTTCGGAACATCCATCAGCTCAATTCTTTCTGTTACAGTAGATCAAATGATGCTGGGTGCTATACTTTCGCCGGTACAGGCAGGCGCATTCAATGTGGCGGTACGACTTACCAATCTGCTTGATATACCTACTAATGCTATTGCGGTGATTGTATTTCCGCAGAGTGCAAAACGTATCAATACTGAAGGAAAAGAAGGCATTAAATATTTGTATGAAAAATCTGTAGGAACACTCATTGCACTGCTCATACCCGGAATCCTTTTCCTTTACTTATTTTCAGGATTTGTGGTTAACCTGATTGCCGGAGCAAATTATAAAGACACCATACCCCTGCTGCATATTACCCTGCTCTATTGTCTTTTTACTCCTTACGGCAGACAGTTCGGAAATATCCTTGATTCAATAGGAAAAACAAAACTCACTTTTTTAGTTGTATTACTTGTTACCACAATAAATATCGGTCTTAATTATCTGTTCATCAACAAATTTGGTGTATTAGGCGCTGCCTATGCCACACTCACTGCACATATCATCGGATTTGGCATCGGGCAAAGCATTCTGAGAAAAGAGCTTAATGTGAGTATTGCCAATACCATAGTATACGCATGGAGGTTCTATCCTGAGTTCTACAGCAAATACATCAAAAAATCACAAGCTGACTAATTTAGAAAAATCAGTTATTGCAATTTAAAACTGTAATATTTACACCATTCAGCAATACTTCAAACTCAGTTCGCCTGTTCTTTTGCTGTTCAGATTCAGGACATAGTACACCCTCTTCGCAGGAATTAATCAAGCGGCTCTTGCCGTAATAATGAACCTCAATCCGTCTCCCATCTATACCTTTGGATATAAGATAATTACGTGCAGCTTCCCCGCGTCTTAGTGAAAGTTCTTTATTGTATCCATCAGAAGCTCTGCTGTCAGTATGGCTTGCAGATATAATACTGATCTCCGGATTTTGCTTCATTATCTCAGCAATTCCATCAAGTGTTTCAGCGGCGTCCTGACGAATCTCTGCCTGATCAAGATCATAATAGATACTCTCAAGAGTAAAGTTCTTCTTTAAGGTTTCACAATTATCCATTACCCAGTTCTGCAGGTTCTCGGCTCTGTTCAGCTTCAGGCTTACATTAAGTGTAGTATCGGTAGTAATTCCGGTGGTACTGACATACACCTGACGACTCACATAAGACATCCGGTTTCCGCTTAACTCATAATCCATTTCCTTAGCAAGAACTTTGGTAAATTCTCCTCTGCTATTGGTAACGATGGTATCAATAATTCCGTTATGACGCATAATCACCCTTCCTCCTGACAATGCCTTATTTGTTCCGGCATCAACAATAAGACCTTTCAGCGTAACTGTATATTTCATATAGTCAAACTGATAGATATCGTCATTCCCTCTTCGGTTAGAGCTGAAGAATCCACGCTTTCCTTCTTCATCCTGAATGAATCCGAAATCGTCCCCTGAGGAGTTAATATCTACACCCATATTACATGGATTTCCAATTGCTTTCAGATCTTTTAAAACTACCTCGAAGATATCCAGTCCACCAAGACCCGGATGCCCTGTAGAAGAAAAATATAATTTCCCGTTATTGTGCAGGTATGGGAACTGTTCATTACCTTCTGTATTGATCTTAGGGCCAAGATTTACAGGTCTTCCCCATTTTTTCCCTTCACCGGTGCGTACGCAATAGTAAAGATCGGTACCTCCAAACCCTCTGGGCATGTCCGAGGCAAATACCAGAATATGTCCATCAGGTGATACCGTTGGATGTCCGGTTGAATATTCATTGTTATTATAAGGAAATGGGGTGATTTTTTCCCATCCGCTGCCACTTGCCGTAAACAATTTCAGTTTATTGATACCCCCCTTACTTTGTGCTGCCTTACCTGAAATATAATTATTTCTCGTAAATATAAGCCCTCCCTCCGGTAACAACGCAGCAGGCCCCTCATGGTAACTGCTCCTTACCTTTCCTCTAAGCAAATAAGGTTCATTCTCCTGCTGTATTTCTTTTTTTCCTGAAGTCAGCATACCAATCAATGAACGGTCTTTTGTATCTGTCTGGGCAATATATCTGGTAGCCTTTCTCTTCTCCTCCCTTTTGGCACTATCTGGTTCGCCCTCTGTAATACTTTTCAGATCATCTACAATATACATATCAGAGTAAGATGTTCTGTCCCACTGAAATACGAATCTTGTTTTCTGAGCACGATTTGAGATAAACAGAAGACCATCTTTATAATACATTGGAGAATACTCGGAATCTTCAGAATTAATGTTCAGAAACTTTACTTTATAATCTCCGGCATTAGCATTAATTAAATTAAAATTTGCTTTGGAGAAGGCATCTGCCCGACGATCAGTCGGTTTCATACTCAGAAATTTGCGATACCACTGCTCAGACTGCTCATATTTTTGTTTATTGGCCAGTGCCTCAGCATAATACAATGCCCATTCAGGCTTGATATTTTTGTGCTTGCACAATTCCCCATACCAATACATAGCTTCATCGTAGTTTTTGATATTGCGATTACTTCCGGCTATCATTTCCTGAGCACTTATATTATCAGGTTCCTTCTCCAGTACTCTTTTTAGTTCTTTGATGGCATCAGCAAAGCGAAGATTCTGATATTCAAGCAGGGCTTTTCTTAACAGTTGATTATTATCTACCTGTTGCGACTTCGCCGGCTGCAAAGCAACTATCATAAGGCAAATAATAAATGTTAAGCTTAATTTCCTGATTTTCATGATCCTGGTCTGTAATTTAGAAATATCTGGGTGATAATGTTCTGCTTCGATCGAATGAAAACTCGTATCTCAGCATAAATTCATGACTACCCGAATTATAGTTTCTCAAAGAGCTTATACTTTTATCGTAGGCATACCCTATTCTGATTTGCGGTGTAAGTCTTAGTTCCATCAGAGCAGAAATATCCGCTCCCGTTCTGTACTCAGCTCCGATCGCTATAACTTCTTTAATCCAGAGTGTGGCATTAAGATCTGCCTGAATTGGCGCTCCCATCACCCCCTTAAGAAGTACTGAAGTCTTCAGGTTAAAATCCATACCAACAGGAAATACATAACCGGTAGCGAAATAAGCATGAGCCCTTTGTCTGGCAGTGATGTCATCTACTCCTATAGAATCGGTATTTAATCGGTTCGGAATAAAATCAAGTACAGAAAAGCCAGAGTAAAAACGTTCTGAACTATAGTAAATACCCGAACCAAAATTATAGAGGGTTTTATTCACATCTGCAGTAAAGGCCTGGTCTGGAATCGGACCCGCAGGATCGGGGTTGACTGTAGAAAAACCTGCATGGTAATTATTCAGACTGCCCTGCAAGCCAAATGAGAGACTGCCATCATTGATCGGAATTTTGTAAGCCCCGCTTAATACAAAGTTTGCAGATCTGGTGATTCCAATCTTATCACTGCCCACCTGAAAGCCCAGACCTATGCGATCATTAGATAGCGGAGCGTCCATCGTAAAGGTTGTTGTTTTGGGTGCGCCCTCAACCCCAACCCATTGATTTCTGTACAAAGCAGTTGCAGCCACCACATTACGGCTGCCCGCATAGGCAGGGTTAAGTGCCAGAGAGTTGAACATGTACTGGGAAAAATGAGCATTCTGCTGGGCGACGACAGTTCCATTCAGACTAAAAAACCCAATCAAAATAAGGACAACTCTATCTATTATGCGCATCTTAAACTAATCTCGGCATTACCTGTTCACAGTAATAAAGCCTACATATTTATCCTTTTTATCTATTATAATGATATAGTAATAGGTTCCATCAGGTATACCACTCCCCAGGAAAAATCCTTCAGTAACCTCACCGCCCCAATCATTTTTATAATCAATTGACTTATAAACAGGGTTACCCCATCGATTATACATCTCCAGTGAAACATGCTTTCCATCTGCATTCTGAACCACAAACTTATCATTGATACCATCACCATTAGGCGAGAAGCCCTGTGGTACATAGGAAGGAAGCAAGTCAAGCTTGATCTGAGTGCGCTCAGCCGGACTCACATCACCTGTTTGTAAAGGATCCGGTTTTAAACCATTGGTAGAAACATCATTTACCTTATAACCTGTAATGTGAGAGGTGCCCTCTGCTGCCGCTGAATTAGAGAATGTCCCGCCTGCAAGCAACAACTTAACATTAACATCCAGTTCAATCTTAGCTTCTTCAGCCCCAACAAGCTTACTTGAATTCAGCAGAAGTTCAGTATCACTGATCCCTGTAAAACCGGTATTCGCACGGAGATTACCGGTAGCAGTAACCGATTTGACCCTGAACTCAGCACCATTGAAAGCCAAAGCCAGATTGTCTTTCACACTAACCTTATCCAGATCATTTGTTCCGAAATTAGCTACGGTAAAGATGAATTTAAGATCGTAAGTTCCGTTAACATTGGGTTTTGTTGAGGCAAGCTGTTTTGCCAGACCAATTTTCGCACCGGGATCGCTTGGCTGATTTACCGTAATAATTACCTGAGCATCATTAGCTGCATATTGTGTGCCATCAGATGCATTCCATAAGAATGATGTAGTTCCGTTCCAGTGCAATGGCGGCTCAAAAGTTACTACATTGGGAAATTTAACGAGCTCCTGACCTGCAAAGGCGAGAATACCGTTTACTCTTAGAATACCAACAGGTGGAAGACTTACAATTTTGATCTTGCTGATAGTATCCGTATCAGCAAACTTAGCAGCAAAATCTACCCTATTGAATACAATCTGAGAAGCGCTATTGCTTGTTATATATACATTGGAAACTACCGGCGGTATGTTCACCAGTGGAGTTGAAATATTAACAGTAGCTACATTACTGTCGTTGTAACCGTCATTTACTTTATAGGTAAAACTGTCGTTTGTGAATGTTCCATTATTATGCACATAGGTAAATGATCCGTTGGCATTCAGGGTCAAAGAACCATGAGAAGGATTTGAGACTTTAATTGCGGTTAGAGGGTGACCGTCAGCATCGGTATCATTTGCAAGCAAACCGGGTGCTGCAATTGTTAAAGTACCGCCTCTGGTAGTAGTATAGGTATCGGCAACAGCTACCGGAGGAATGCCCGGCTCTACCACCGTAATATTAACATTTTTACCGGCTAAAGCATAACCTACCAGACAGGATGCATTGTACTGAAAGCTCACAGTTCCGGTAAAATCCGGCCCCGGGGTAAAGCTTAAATTAGCCAGATCTGCGGCAATGATTTCCTGCCCTGCAGTAACATTTACTCCGCCCAGCTTCAGAATACCGCTTGAAGGAAGCGTTACGATCTTTACTTTCTGCAGATCATGCAGCAGGTCAACAAATTTCTCAGTAAAGTTTATTGCAGCAAAAGTATAAGTCTGATTCTTAAAGATTGTTTTATTGATATCAGCAATAACCGGCGCAGCTCCCGGCAAAGCAATAGTCAGAGTTACGGTTACGATATTGCCGTCGACCGTACCATCATTAACTTTATAAGCAAAACTGTCAGAATCATTCGTTCCGCCCCCATGAACATAGGTAAATGAGCCGTTGCTGTTAAAAGTCAGGGTGCCCTGTGAAGGATTACTAATCTTTATTGCGGTGATGGTATTCCCATCAGAATCAGAATCATTAGAAAGTACTCCAGGTACAGACACCGCCAGCGTGGAGCCCCTGATTAGGTTATACGAATCGGCAACAGCCACCGGGGCCTGATTGGGACGTACAATGTTCAGCGTTACGGTAACCGTATTCCCATCAACTTTTCCATCATTTACCTTATAGGTAAAACTGTCGCTTGTAGCCGAACCACCTGTATTCGCATAAGTAAATGAGCCATTGCTATTGAAAGTCAGGGTACCGTAAGCCGGATTAGAAACCTTGATTGCAGTAAGCGGATCACTGTTCAGATCTGTATCGTTACCCAATACCCCGGGAGCAGATACCGTTGTTATACCATTATGTGTTACTGTATAAGTATCATTCTGCGCAACAGGAGGATTGTTTGCTGAGCTGATAACTATATTTACAGTTACAGTATTACCATCAGCGGTACCGTCATTCGCTTTATAAGTAAAACTGTCGCCAGTGGTATTACTTCCATTATGCTGATAGGTAAATGAACCATTACTGTTAAACGTTAAAGTCCCGTTTGCCGGATCGAGCACTTTTACTGCCGAAAGGGTATTACTCTCAGCATCGGTATCATTTGCAAGTACACCAGGTGCCGCTTGTGTAAGAGTACTGCCTCTGGTAACAGCATAGCTGTCGGCAACCGTTACCGGAGCAGTATTGGTAGCAGTAACTGTTATGCTTACTGTTACCGTATTCCCATCGGTAATACCATCATTTGCTTTATAGCTAAAACTATCAGATGTATTATTCCCGCCTCCATGCACATAAGTAAAAGAGCCATTACTATTAAACGTCAAAGTTCCGTTTGCCGGATTACTTACTTTTACCGCTGTAAGCGTGTTATTGTTGGCATCAGTATCATTAGTCAAAACTCCCGGAGCAGGAACATTTAGTGTCCCTCCTTTCAATACTGAATACGTATCGGCAACCGTTACCGGAGCAGTATTTCCCGGTACTGCAGCATTGATTGTAATTGTTTTAGCAGCGCTGGCAGTGCAGCCCACTGAAGAAACTGTATAGGTAATTGTCGCAGTACCCTGTGCTACACCAGTAACCACACCCGTGCTTGAATTCACTGTTGCCACAGCAGTATTGCTGCTGCTCCATGTGCCACCAACCGTTGTATTCGTATACGTTGTGGTTGCCCCTGCATTTAAAGTACTGTTACCCTCTGTTGCAGCTACAGTTGGCAGAGCATTAATAGTTACCGTAGCAGTGGCAGCACCGGAACATGATCCTGATGTAAATGAATATGTTACTGTATAAGTACCCGGAGTACTGGCAGCCAGATCAATCGTTCCGTTAGAAGAGTTGATACTTAAGCCAAGTGTAGAAGAATAAGTTCCTCCGGTAGTTCCGGTATGGGTAACACTTGCGGTTCCTGCTGCACAATAAGGTGTTCCGGCATATGTAATTGTTGCAGCCGGCCCGTTGGTGACACTTACCGCAAATGTGCCCGGAAGACTCGGACAAGCATTGGGTCCCGTTGCAACCACACTCCAGCTGCCGCTGGTAGCATTTGCAGCATAGCTTACTGTAATGGAAGAGGTGCCTCCCCCGGAAGCAATCGACGCCCCGGTTCCGCTATACGTCCATGAGTAGCTTGTATTGGCAACACTCGTAACACTATATACGTTAGCGCTTGTTCCTGAACATACTGCAGCATTTCCGCTAATGGCACCTGGTGTTGGTGTTGAATTAACCGTCACTGCAAGTGTTCGGGCAATACTGGTACAACCTGTGGCTGTATTAGTTGCTGTTACACTCCAGGTGCCACCGACAGCTGTATTAGAATAATTTACTGTAATACTGTTACCTTCCGGATTGGCAGTAAATGTTACTCCCGAAGGATTACTGTAGGTCCAGGTATAGGTATGTCCGAGCTCTCTGGTTATGGTATAAGTTACATTTGAGGTACTGATACAGACTGCATCCAAACCGGTAATGGAGGAAGGTTGGACAGCTCCGTTAACTGTTATGGTAAAGGTTTGTGTGGCATAAGTATCATCCCCGGTATTGGCTGTACCCCCATTATCCGACAGAACAACACTAACTGTTGCTAATCCATTGGCGCTTGATGCAGGAGTATAAGTTAAATCACCTGTTAGGGGATTTATAACCGGCTGAACAGTGAATAATGAATTATTATCATTGGTAACCGTAAATGCTAATGTTTGTGCATTTTCATCGGCAGGCCCCTTGCTTAGTGCTGTGGCCCAGGCCGCTGCCGTCTGAGCTCCGGCACATGCAGTAACCGTTTGATTAGATCCTTTAGTGAAACCTGGTTCATCATTTACTGGATTCACTGTAATGGTAAAGGTTTGTGTCGCAAAAGTATCATCCCCGGTATTTGCTGTACCCCCATTATCCGACAGAACAATACTAACTGTTGCCGTTCCGTTCGCATTAGCTGCCGGAGTATAGCTAAGATTACCGCCGGAATTAATGGCCGGTTGTGTGGAAAACAATGTATTATTATCGTTGGTAAGCGCAAAAGTCAGAGTCTGGGCACTCTCATTTGCCGGTCCGGCACTTATAACTGTAGCCCAGCCCGTTACCGTCTGAACTCCGGCATCTTCATTAACGGTTTGATTAGCTCCTTTTGTAAAACTTGGTTCATCATTTACCGCAGTAATCGTAATATTTACTGTAGCATCTGCTGCTGAATATAACCCTCCGGCATCGCCTCCACGCCAGGTAAATGATGCTGAACCATTATAATTTGCTGCCGGCACAAAGCTTATATTAGCAAGGTTAGCATAAGGGATTACCTGTTCATCAGTAATATCAACACCACTTAATTTTAAAACTCCATGCAAAGGATCAGGAAGATTCGTAATCCTCACATTTGCCAGAGCATCACCATTGGGGTCTGTAAAATTAGATGAAGAATAATCTGAGTTATAAAAATCACTTTGCGCAAATGGAATGCTTGAATCTTCAAAACCTGATTTCGAAATATCAGATGGAGTATTTGGCGCGAGCGGAGTAGTAGCAGGTACAACAATAGAAATAGCCCTGATTTCATGAACATTAACCGAACCGCCGGTTGATGCAGCAAATCCATAACTCAAATTAGCCGGCACAGGCGAACTTGGCACATAGGTATAATTTTGTATAATGTGATGAGTCGTAGCGGTTGCGGCACCTGTTGAATTCTCTGTTATACGAACGTTAATCTTAAAATTGGATGTTAAGGGAATAGGTTCAATATCAATTTTAGCATTACGATACCCACTATTCGAGCCGCTTAAACCCTGAGCCCTGGTAGGGGTAGTAAGAGAAGTTAGCCCGACACCACCGCTTACATTAAATGCAGTACCTGCACCTGCATTAGTCATTGCAGTTTGATTCTTGGTTTCAATAGTTATTAAATGCTCATAATTAGTCCCTCCACCGGTACCCAATCCATCACCATCACCCCTAAGTGTAACAGATTGTGAAATTGCAGCACTTCCGCTTCCACCGGAATCGCCGGTTCTGATTATATTACCTCCTCCAGCCTTGGATGTTTGAAAATTTCCAAACTCATCAAAACCTATTCCGAGAAAGCCCTTACTTAATCCGGGAAGAACATTCTGAACATGCTGGGCATAACCAAGTGAGCCTCCAAAAACTCCAATATTAAATCCGGCAGCGGTATATCCCGCAGCCGTACTGGCTGTTAAATCTCTGTTAACAACTGAAGCGTCATAAAGAAAAAATGAGATACCATCGGCAGAACCACCATAGGTATAATAATCAAAACTTATTGACAGACCATTTGAAGAAGGAAATGATCGGGTATTCCTCGCAAATCCGGTCTGATTATTTACAGTTCTCGTTAATCGTAAATACCCCGATCCGACGGGATCGGCAGTTACTAGTTGTCCGGAATTTATAGTACCCGTTCCTACTGAACCATAGGCTGTAACAGAATCCTGATTTGCTGTTAAGAAAGCATGACTTTGTAATATTGGTCCTGTACCCACAGTCCCGCCAAATATCATGCCCGGCGAAGTAGCATTCATAAAACTGTCTCCGTAAGGGAACTGTGCTTTTACACTGCCGGTCATAAAGACAAACAGAAACAGCAGGATCAGAATGAACCTGAAGTTGAGAAAAGCAGAGTATATTCTTTTGAGCATTTATCTTATATCAAAACTGTAACATTCCAACCTGAGTAAGAAGCACTATTAACAAAGTCAAATATTACACCAATCAGGCTTTAAACACAGATTATCAGAATTTAAGTGCATTTAAACCCGCTCCAGCCTGAATTTATTTTTAAACATATTGCTACACCGCAGTCAGCATCCATTTAAACCTTTTGAAACATGCAGAATCTCCACATTTTGAGGAATTTTTTCCCCATAATGAATTATACTCTTCCAGATCTTCTTCCGGTAAAAGTGCTAAACAGTATATAAACACCAACAAAAGCGATAATTAAAGAAATCACATCCATGATGGTTACACCATCATTTGGATTCAGATAAAACAGGGTAAACATTTCAAAATATGGAGGTGCCGGCATGATAATCATCCCAAACCCAAGCAAAATCAGGAGAAGAGCAATCAGAACTCTGAGCCCCAGGCCAATATACCCTGAAACTGCATGCTTACGTTGTGCAACTTTATCGGTATTGATAAAAAGCAGCTGGTCAAGATCTTCTTCAGGACCTTCAGTCTGTGCTCTTCTTTTACCTTCCTCCTGATAAGGTTCAGGAACCGTGATACCGGAAGCATTCCGGATAGCAGAATTGAATTTTTTCTGTAAACCCTGGAGAGTTTCATTATCCATTGGAGTTTCAGAAATAAGAAGAATGAGTTCATCCAGCTTGCGGTGAAGTTGATCTGATTCATCCTGAGAGTCGTTGAATTTCAGATTTTCCAAAATATTTAAATCGTATTAATTTTCTATAGTTATAATCTTATCGTTTAAAGAAATTGTCCATAAATTAATTAAAGCTGCGGGACATTACCCTAACAGGAACAATTGAACCCTGAGCAATGTAAAAATCCGGCAAATAAAGTAAAAAATTACCTAAACAAATATAATAATATATTGTAAATCAGCAGAAAAATGAGTCCTTACGCCGATCAAATTTTATTAACAATACCTTAGTTCTTAGCAATATCATCGCAGCATATTCATCTGCTATAATGCTCTCATGCACCCACACCTCTTTTAATAAATTACAAAAAAGGAAAAATATTTAACTTATTCAGACCCGCTGTAATACAGTTCTGCAAAGCATGCCTGACGGTCAGATACATTGAATCTGTAATACAAAAAACCGAACGCTCTTACTCCTGATTTTCCTCTGCTGCCGGAAATACTGGAGCTGCTCCGGCATTAAAGTCCGAAAGCATAAATTCAGGAAATTTCTGAGCGGTTCTAAGAGGAACCGGATGGTTTTCAAATTTCCGGATCCACAATAGATGTGGGCACATGATAGCTCTACGGATGAAGCATGAATTACATATTGTTATTCCGGCAGACCGGAGAGGATATAACAATCCGGTATTTTTTTCTGTAATTTGAAAAGAATATTAATTGAAATTGAAAAAAATTTCCATAATCAGCATCAATTTTAATCAGCCTGCACTAACTGAAGATTTTCTTAGTTCTGTGGCAACTGTTTGCACTTACCCGAATCTGGAAATTATTATTGTCGACAATGGAAGCAGCACTGATCCTTGCCCGGCATGGAGAGAGAAATATCCCCGGATCCGATTCATTCGCTCGGAGAAAAACCTGGGTTTTGCCGGTGGCAACAACCTGGCCATCAGGGAAGCAAAGGGCGAGTACCTGTTTTTGGTGAATAATGATACTGAATTTAGCCGCGGACTAATCGAAAAGCTGGCAGATGTGCTTAACCAAAACCCTGAAGTGGGAATTGTGAGTCCGAAAATCCGTTATTTCGATAAACCTGATACCATTCAATATGCCGGATATACAGCAATGAATTATAATACCGGCAGAAATAAATGTATCGGCCAATTTGAAAAAGACAGAGGGCAATACGACCATTCCAAAGGCCCTACAGCTTATATTCACGGAGCTGCTATGATGTTCAGAAGAGAGCTTACCGAAAAAGCAGGCCTAATGAATGAAAGCTTCTTTTTATACTACGAAGAAATGGATTGGTGTGAACGAATTAAGCGAAGCGGCTATCAGATATGGATCGAACCCCAGGCACTGATCTACCACAAAGAATCAATATCTGTAGGGCATAAAAGTGCCCTGAAAGAATATTATATGACACGGAACAGGATTCTGTTTATTCGCAGAAATGCTCCGGCTCTATCCCGGATAATATTTTTTTTTCATTTTGTTTTTCTGGTGTCGCCAAGAAATATCCTGAGTTATATTTTTCAGGGAAGGATGGATTTATTAAAAGCATTCAGGAGGGGAGCTGCAGATGGAATTGAAGCTTTTGGAACTACTGAGTATTGAGTTTGAGATGAATAATTTGAGATGAACAGCACTACCAAGCAAAGAACAAAGAGCCGGGAGCACAAACATTTAGTACTGATCCGATTTAGCAGCCTTTAATCTAAATACTAACAAAAAAAAGAATGAAAACCGCATTCTGGACCAGTATTTTCATCATATTCTATACCTATTTAGGTTACGGAATTTTGCTTTATGTACTGATACTTATCAAAAGAATGTTCAGCGGTAAAATAGCTTCAGGAAGTGCGAATGAAAAACGGCTCCCCTCCTGTACCCTGGTTATCGCAGCCTATAACGAAGAAGCCTTTATCAGGGAGAAGATAAAAAATACCCTTTCGCTGCGCTATCCGGAAGGAAAACTCAATATCCTTTTCATCACAGACGGATCAACTGATCGTACTCCCGATATCTTAAGGGAATTTCCCGGAGTTAAACTTCTTCATGAGCCGGAACGCAAGGGGAAAGTGGCCGCAATACATCGTGCTGTAGAACAGGTTAATACTGAGATCATCATTTTTACGGATGCCAATACTCTTTTAAACAAAGATGCTCTCATCTATATTGCTGAACATTATGAAGATCCTAAAACCGGAGCAGTTGCCGGCGAAAAACGGGTTCATCAGGAAGAAAAAGCAGATGCTGGCAGTACAGGAGAAGGTTTTTACTGGAAATATGAATCACAACTAAAGCGATGGGACTCAGAACTTTACTCAGTAGTTGGTGCTGCAGGTGAACTTTTCAGCGTTCGACGTCAGCTTTATCAGCCCGTCCCGGATGATACCATTCTCGATGATTTTATGATCTCGATGCTGATTGCCGCAAAACATTACCGGATAGTTTATGAACCCCGTTCTTATGCTGTTGAACAAGCATCGGCAAATATCAGTGAAGAACTAAAACGAAAGGTAAGGATCGCTGCCGGGGGAATACAGTCTATTCTGCGGCTGAAAAACCTGCTTAATATTTTCAGATACGGAATCCTAAGCTTTCAGTATATCAGCCACAGGGTATTGCGCTGGACGATCACTCCTTTTCTTCTGATTCTTGTTATACTGCTGAATGCAAAACTTTGTTTTCATAGCAGTGAATTAATTTACCCTCTTTTATTCAGCGGACAAATTGCTTTTTATCTGCTTGCCTTATTTGGAATGATCTTTGAACATAAAAAAATCAGAATAAAAATATTTTTCGTTCCTTATTACTTCTGTATTATGAACTATGCTGTACTGGCCGGAATAAAGCGTTATATCTACAGACAACAAAGTGCAATATGGGAGAAAGCTTCAAGAAAAAGCTAAAACTGATTGATAATGAATAAGATTACAGGCCAGGATTCTTTTTGTTAATTTGTCTTATACTGAGTTTCATCAGGAAAAGACTTAGTTCAAAAAGTATAGCCCCGGAAATAATATAGAATCGAGAAGAATATCTGCAGAATTAAAATATTTATGAATAAAAAAGTGCCTGTCTGGTTTGTTTTACTGATCATTTGGTTTGCAGCGGTCGGGATGATGATGTTTGGATGGGCCGTAGCTTATATCCATGAAGGCGGGCATTTGATAAGTGGCAAACCGAAGACCATTATCCTTTCAATAGCCAAATTTCCTGCTTTGGTTAATACCAGCATCAGACAAGTCTTTGCAGATATGCCTGTAATCATTAAAGACAGATACCCGGGTATCAGCGGGCTACAGCCGGCAGACAAAAACTATAGAGACAGCAGTTACCTTTTATTATCTGCATTTGATAAAGAAGCCGGACATTCTGCATTCCGTCTCATCCGGCTTTCAGACCAAAAGGTTTTACACAAATGGGTTCCTGACATCAGATATATCATGAAACTCCGCGATAAAGGCAGATCACTTTCAGAACAAAGTAATATTGGTAACCTCGTCCTTTGGCATCCGCTTCCTTCGGCCGATGGTTCACTGATATTCAATACCGAAGATCGTTCGCTGATTAAGATAGACAGAAACTCAAAAGTATTATGGAGTCTTGACGGAATTTTTCACCATTCTCAGGAATTTGATGCTGAAGGTAATATCTGGGCCTCATCTGTAATTGAACAGAATAAACCCTTCATTTCACGTTATTTCAAAGAATACCGTGATGATGCACTGGCTCAGATCTCGCCTGAAGGCACCCTTTTAAAGAAGCTTTCCATCAGTAAAATATTGCTTGACAATGGCTACCGCGGACTCCTGTTTGGCATAGGTCCAATGGAAAAAGACCCAATCCATTTAAATGACATTCAGCCGGCCTTAAGTTCAGGCCCATACTGGGAGAAAGGCGATCTGCTGGTCAGTATCCGGAATAAAAGTACAGTTTTCCTGTATCGC
This sequence comes from Daejeonella sp. H1SJ63, assembly GCF_029360775.1. Taxonomy (GTDB): domain Bacteria; phylum Bacteroidota; class Bacteroidia; order Sphingobacteriales; family Sphingobacteriaceae; genus Daejeonella. The sequence goes on from NZ_JARKMZ010000007.1 coordinate 31,968, forward strand.
CCCTCCACCAACAAAATCTTATGGCTCCAAACCGGCCCCTGGCTGAATCAGCATGATGCAGATTTCATAGATGATCACCGGATCAGCATTTTCGGGAATAACATTATCCGCAATGCTTCATACGACTTTATTGACGGACATAATGAGGTCTATGTTTATGATTTCAGCAAAGCAGAACTGAGTACTCCCTATACAGAATTCCTGAAAAAAGCCAAAGTCAGAACCATGACCGGAGGACGTTCAGAGATCCTCCCCAATGGAGACGTATTTATTGAAGAAACAGATTTTGGCAGAATGCTAAGGGGGAATTCCAGGAATACGATATGGCAATATGTTGAGCGTGTTGATGAAAATTCTGCATCGGTACTGGGCTGGAGCAGGATACTTAATCCCCTGCCTTTTACATTCTTAAATAACTAATTATGCTAATCACTATGATCCTCTATTTCATCTTTGCATATGTTGGTCCCGGTTTGGGAGGAGGCTTTATTGCCGCAGTGGCAGGAGTTTTGATTTCTATTTTCCTTGCTCTGTTTGCAATTTTATGGTATCCCTTTAAAAAGCTGATTCAAAAATTTAAAAAGAAGGAAGAAGAATAATGGATCTGATTGCCAATGTCTATTTATTCATTATTTTCTTTCTGCTGGCTATGGTGGCAGATCATCTTCCTTTCATCCTAACAGTAAAGCGGATAAACCAAACCAGCCGGGGTTCACTTGCAACCATACAATCTGAACTTATTGATGATGAGACCAAACAAAAAATACTGTTAAGCAACTCGCTGGCTATCCTGAAAAATTCTTTACTCATTATTGCATTAACCCTGTTCTTAGTGGCCCTTCTGGTTGCTGCCATTCAGGCCGGCACTCTTATAGAATCACTTAATCCATCCTTCCTGACTAATATACTGATCAGTACTACCGGCATCGCACTATCGGTTATTGCCTTCGCCTCTTATTTTCTGATCAAAAAATCAATCTCAGCAAAAAGCAATTCAGATTATACATTTTCATCCAGACTCCTGCACAGAATCGCTTTACAATCGAAAGCTATGGCAGAGGTATCTTTTGAAATGGATAACAATTTTATCAATAAAAAAGGACCAGGCGTTTCGATAAGTCCTGTCTTTATTTCAGGGCTTGCCCGTTCAGGCACAACCATGCTGATGAGATATCTCTACGAAAGCGGGCAGTTCAGATCATTGACCTATCTGGATATGCCCTTTGTAATGATGCCTAATGTCTGGAAAAAGCTCTCTTTCAGAAAAGTAACGGGAGAACTGAAAGAAAGAGCGCACAAGGATGGTATCATGGTCAGTTTTGAAAGTCCGGAGGCCTTCGAAGAAGTATTCTGGCGGGTATTTTGCGGAGACCAGTATATTGGGAAAGACCGGCTGGAACTTCAGAAAACAAGTAAATCTGTATCGAAAAAATTCAGAGACTATATCCGCAATGTAATTCTTAGTGCTGAAAAACCGGAACAAAACAGATATTTGTCGAAAAACAACAATAATATTCTGCGTCTGCCGGGTTTATTTGAAAGCTTTCCGGATGCCCGGTTGATTATACCGTTCAGAGATCCCCTGCAACATGCACTTTCACTCCTGAACCAGCATCTGCATTTTTCAGAAGTACAGAGCAAAGACAAATTCTCTCTGGATTATATGAACTGGCTTGGACATTTTGAATTCGGACTTAATCAGAAACCGTTTCACTTTGCTGACAATGAAATCTTCCATAAAATGCATTCGGCCAATAAAATGTCATTAGATTTTTGGCTGCTGAGCTGGAAAAACTATTATAATTATGCCATAGAAAATGCCGGAGATAAAGCTCTGTTCCTCTCTTATGAAGAATTCTGCAAGTCGCCCGGCACCGTACTTTCAGTTTTATTCAGAGAGATCAGAGTAAATGCCAATGCAAATGATCTTAAGTCTTTTAAACCTTCAGAAAAACAGGTTGGCGAATATGATCAGGAACTATTGAAAGAGTGTCAGGGATTGTACAGGAAACTGTTAAACAGATTTAATATATGGTATAAATCCAATTAATAAGAGAAAATGGCAGCACATGTGATAAGCCTTCAGGACAGGAAGGACCTACTGAAACAAAATCCTATCGTGATCTGGTTTACCGGACTATCAGGATCAGGCAAGACCACTCTTTCTGACGCACTTGAAAAAGAACTGTTCATTCGCGGATTTAAAACTTATATTCTGGACGGAGACAAAATCAGAAACGGACTCTGTAAAGACCTTGGTTTCTCTGAAGACGATCGTACAGAAAACATTCGCAGGGTAGCTGAAGTGGCCGGTCTGATGATGGATTCAGGACTGGTCGTTCTATCGGCATTTATAACTCCATTCGAAAAAGACAGAGGGATGATCAGAGAAATGATAGGATGTGAAAACCTGATCAGAGTATTTGTTGATTGTCCTTTAGAAATTTGCGAACAAAGAGACGTTAAAGGACTTTATAAAAAAGCAAGAAATGGCGAAATCAAAAAATTTACCGGCATCAGCTCGCCTTTCGAAATACCTTTGGAATCAGACCTGGTATTAAAAACAGCCGAGCAGAGTAAAGAAACTCTTGTGGATATCCTGCTCGATTGTGTTCTTCCAAAAATCTGTTTAAATGAACGTTAACCTTTAATTTAAGTTTGTTTTTTGAAAATTTAACTAAAATGGAATAAAGTCAAAGTTAAAATGAATAAACAATAATATTTAAGATATAAATTTAACTTTAAGTAAAACTCACTATCTATCTTTAGGCAGCTTGAATTCTTCAAATAGCTGAAGAACAAATCATCTATGATGACAGGAGCGAAACGTAACATTTTTACATTAAAAGATTAGAAACTGATTTCTTAAAGCTGAAAACTAATTAAATTATTTTCAGGAAAAGCTGTACTTATAAATGATCGAATTGTTGTTGCAATCATAAACAGAATGAGGGAAAAGTGGCTTAAGGCTAATAATTCCTTTTAAATTTAACAGATTGAAACAATTTGTGTTCTTATTTACAGAAGCTCTAAAATAAATTCAATTGTGACTACTGATATCAACCTGAATACTAAAAAGATGTATGTTCCGGCTACGGAATCACAACAGGAAATATGGATTTCCTGTCTCCTGGGAGGTGATGATGCCAGCCGTTCTTATAATCTTTCTGTCAGTCTGGATATTTCAGGTCCATTAAACCGTGAGTATCTCGAACAAAGTCTTCAGGAACTGATTAACAGACATGAAGCCCTGCGCTGCGTTTTCACAGATGATGCTTCAGAGGTATGTATTCATCCGCAGCAGAATCTTATCTTATATTATGAAGATCTTGGCCAATCGTCAAAAGAGCAGCAACTCTCGGGCCTTGGTCTGTTCGTTAAACAAGAAACAAACACCGCATTCGATCTGACCAATGGTCCGCTGTATAATTTATCCCTGTTCCGTCTGGCAGAAGATCGGCATGTTCTGGTATTCACAGCCCACCATATTATTTGTGATGGCTGGTCGATGGGACTTTTTCTGAAGGAACTTGGCGACCTGTATTCGGCTTATGTAAGGCATGAAACTCCCTCTCTGCCACATGCCGTGTCATGGATCCAATATGCCCTGAAGCAGAAAAAATTTTCGGGTTCAAAAGAATATCATAATCTCGGACAATTCTGGATCAGGCAATTTAAAGAGGGTGTCCCGGTTCTGGATATTCCTCCCGATTTCACACGACCTGCAAACAGAACTACAAAAAGTGCCTGTTTTGACATTAAAGTTGATCATGTACTTCTGTCAGACATTAAAACATTAAGTACCAGCCAATCATGCAGCCTTCCCATTACTTTCAGAGCTGCATTTGAGATCATGCTTTACCAGGTAAGCGGACAGGATGAATTGGTGCTTGGCCTTCCTTCAGCAGGACAGCCTTTAACAGGAAATTATAGTCTGATGGGACATTGTGTCAATCTGCTGCCTTTAAAAAGCAAGCTACAGAGCGATTATTCATTTACAGAATATCTTAGAGAGCGCAAATTATCTACACTGGATGCATATGATCATCAGCAGTTCACTTTCGGCAGTCTGTTGAAAATACTCAATATCCCCCGCGACCCATCAAGAGTGCCATTAGTTTCTGCAGTATTCGGTATGGACGCAGGCATAAACAAGGCCTCGCATATGGAGGGGCTTAAAACAAAAGTGATTTACAATAAACGAGATTATGAAAATTTCGAACTGTTTGTCAATACAACAGCTGAAGAAGAAGAATTCAAATTTGAATGGACCTATAATACCCAATTATTCAGGGAAGACAGCATACGGGCGATGTCTGACAGGTTTATTTCGATCCTTTATACTGTAGTTAAAGATCCTGAAATTAAGATCAACGATTTACTGCAAAAGGGCTCTCCGGAAATTCAGATGGTATCTGCAGAATGGAATAACACTGCTGCAGAATATCCCATAAACACTGCCGTTCATGAATTTGTTTCCAGAAATGCTGATCTCCTGCCGGATAAAATTGCATTAAAGTTTAACGACAAAATTATCACATACAAAGAATTAAATGAACAGGCTAACAGACTTGCTGCGTATCTGATTAGTAAGGGTATAAAACATGGCGACAAGGTAGCATTGGCATTGGATCGCTCAGAAAAAATGCTGATCTGTCTTTTGGCGATCATGAAATCCGGGGCAGCTTATATTCCTGTAGATCCTGATTACCCTAAAAAGCGTATTGAGTATATGCTCAGGGATTCTGCTGCAGAGTTCCTGATCAGTTCAGGCAGGTATAAAGGCAATTTCATCATTGCAGATGTCAATGAGATCATCTTTGATGAGATTGAGGAGCAATTGAGCCAATATTCAGGCTCCGATCCTGGACTAAATGTTAAAGGCAATGATCTGGCCTATGTGATATACACCTCTGGTTCTACAGGGCAGCCAAAAGGTATCGCCATTGAGCACCATAGTCTGACAAATTTTCTGTGCAGCATGCAGAAAAAGCCCGGTATCAGTGCTGCAGATAAACTACTTGCAGTAACAACTATCTCTTTTGACATTTCAGGCCTTGAGCTTTATCTGCCGCTGATTAGCGGTGCAGAGCTGCTGCTGACTGATGCTGAAACAGCGAAAGATGGGAGAGAACTTCTCGATCTGATCAGAAAAGAAAGGGTAAGTATCCTGCAGGCTACTCCATCCACATGGAGAATGATGCTTGAAAGCAACTGGACTGAAAAACTTGAGTTGAAAGCACTCTGCGGTGGAGAAGCCCTGCCCAAAGATCTCGCAGAATCACTCCTGGCAAAATGCAGCTCACTCTGGAATATGTATGGGCCAACAGAAACAACAATCTGGTCGGCTTTAAAGGAAATACGGGATACGAAAGACCCAATAAGCATCGGTAAACCAATTGATAATACCCAAATTTACATACTTGATCAGCACCTCAATCCGGTTCCACAGGGAAATACCGGTGAAATTTATATCGGTGGTGAAGGTCTTGCCAGAGAATACCTGAATAAACCAGAACTGAGCTCCACTGGTTTTATTGCTTCACCGTTTAAGACAGGAAGTTCTTCCAGAATTTATCGTACCGGAGACCTTGGTAAATATTTACCCGACGGAGATATCATTTGCTATGGCAGAATTGATAATCAGGTAAAGATCAGAGGATACCGCATTGAATTAGGCGCCATTGAAGATGCTTTAAACACACAGCCGCTTGTTAAAGAATCGGCTGTTATTGCAAGAGAAGACCGTCCGGGAGATCGGAGGCTTACTGCATACATAGTTTCTGAGTCTGCAGAAACAAATAAGGCACAGATTGAGAACTGGAAAAATGGAATAAAAGAGGTTCTCCCTCCTTATATGATTCCGGGCGATTTTGTTATTCTCGATAAGCTTCCGCTCTTACCTAACGGAAAAACCGACAGGAAAGCACTTCCGAAACCGAATCAGATTTCAGATATCGGAAAAACTAAAGAACTGCCAAATACAGAACTTGAGAAGCTGATTTCAGGCATCTGGGAAGATATCCTGAAAATTCAAAACATCGGTGCATCCGATGATTTCTTCGAACTCGGAGGGCATTCGCTGCTGGCCGTACAGGTGATGAGCCGTATCGAAAAAGAGACCGGAATCAAGCTGCCTTTAACGAGCATTTTCAAGGTTTCAATACTCAGACCATTTGCAGAACTATTCAGCAATGCCGCACCAAATATTCCCGGAACTGAAAAGGATAACTATAAATCAGATCAGGAAAGAAAGGAAAAAGAATTTATTGCTCCCCGAACTGATGTAGAGCAGCTTGTGGCAGAAATATGGTCTGAACATCTTGGGATTGGCAAGATCGGTGTTTATGACGACTTCTTTGAGCTTGGCGGGCATTCACTGCTGGCTGTAAGAGTACTGAATCAGATCGAACGTGAAACCGGAAAACGTTTACCGCTTGCTACATTGTTTGAGCATACCACGGTAGAGGCCATGGCAATGATGCTCAAAATGGATGCCAGGTCCATCACCTGGGATTCACTGGTGCCAATCAAACCGCATGGCCGCAAAATGCCGTTGTACATTGTTCATGGAGCCGGTTTAAATGTATTATTCTTTAATACGCTTGCTAAAAACATGGATCCTGAACAGCCGGTATACGGACTTCAGGCAAAGGGACTGAACGGAGTAGACGAACCTCTTGAAAAGATTGAAGATATGGCTGCCTATTATATTTCTGAGATAGTCAGGCAAAACCCCTCAGGACCATATGCTCTGGCTGGATTTTCATTCGGGGGAATCATTGCCTTCGAAATGGCTAAGCAGTTCAAAGCAAGAGGTAAGGAAGTAAAGATGCTGGCCATGTTTGATACCTATGCCTATCAATCGCGCAGGTATGACCCAACTTTCAAAAAACTTTTCAAAAGCGCCCGATACTTCAGCAAGCAATTGCTTTATACCTTCACGCTGTTGAAAGAAGACCCTAAACGGACGATCGAATATAAATCTGAAGCCATAAAAAGAAGGTTAATCCAATTTTACTGGAAACTGAAATACGGTGAAAAACAAAATCAGGAAGGCTTTTTCGGATATGCAAATAATATCGACATCAAAAATAATCAAGCCTGGGAAAAATATGTATTTACTCCTTACGACGGGGCAATCGAACTTTTCAGAGCAAAAAAACGAACTTTCTATATGGACGATTTCGAGTATCTGGGTTGGAAACCCTTTGCATTAAAAGGAATCAACATCCATGAAATTCCCGGCGAACACAATTATATTTTTGCACCACCAAATGATAAGGAATTCGCAGAAATTCTGCAGGAATGCCTGGATCAGGCAGCAATGAAAAAGAAAAGAGGCTAATCAGCACATGCTAAAATCCGGAGTTGACAATCAGATTTCCGTTTCAACTCTCTGCTCCAGACCTCATAAATCGGATTTCCGGTAGAGCTTAACCCTGAGTGATGCCAATTCCCGTCTGCCAGTTTACCATCAAATGTGAGGGATGCACCAACCCTGCTGTTATCTCTGGAAAAAAACTCAATTTTCTCTGTGTACTTCCCTTTTTCGAAGGTATAAGTACCACCACCGGTACCAAAAAACTCTTTCGTTTCAGCGTTAATAGCCGCCCATTGAAATCTGGTTCCGGTAAGAACTTTTAATGTCTTGCGGGCACGCGGAGGGCTATAAGTAATCTTCCCATCCTGTTTGCGGCCAGACATCCGCCAGGTTCCGGCAATCTCTCCCTCCCCCTTGTCCAGCATCATCCAGGAAAGTTTTTTGCCACTGATATCAGAATTTGACTTCCCCTTGCTTACAGCAAAAATATAACTCAGAGATTGCCCGATCTGTTCCTTATCATGAGTATTAAATTCAATTTTTACATTCAGATTCTTACCTGAGATTTCATAAGTTCCCCCTCTGCTCTGAATAAACTGTTTATTTTGGATATCGTAAACAGTATGCATGAAATACCCGTCTGAAAAAAGTAAAGCCTGTTCCAGCGTACCCTCCTGGGTCTTCCAGGCACCATTGAATGAAAAATCATCAGAAACAAGCCCTGATGTAAAACTGCTCATCAGAAGAAACAATCCGGCAAAGAAAAGTTGAATGGTTTTTAGCATAATGATCAGACTTCATACTAAAATAATAAAAATAATTCGTTCATTTCGAAGGAGGTACGATGAGAAACCTCATCTTCAAAGCCTCTGCTTCACAGCTACCGATTTCTCTTAGCGATAAATTATTCCCAAACTCAACAATTCTGTTTGCTCCCCGGCGAGGGGCTCAGAAATTACATCAGGCTCTCAATTGATTTCCAGATAATTCTCAGACTGGAGATAATCACCAGAATACCAACACCAATAAACATCTTTTTAACCGGCAGTTTTCCTGCAAGACGTGCAGCAAGAGGCGCTGCAAGTACCCCACCTACAATAAGGCCTAAAACCGTTTGCCAATGACTGACACCCAGAATAACAAAGAAGGTAAGGGCGCTGGCCATTGTTACAAAAAACTCTGTAAGACTTACTGAACCAATCACATACTTTGGCGTACGGCCTTTTGAAATCAGTGTACTTGTCACTAATGGCCCCCAGCCTCCTCCACCGAATGAATCGAGGAAGCCACCCGCACCGGCAAGCCATCCTGCATGTTTAACTTTCTGAGCTTTCTTTTTTTCCTTGAAAGCATTAAGCAGGATTCGAAGACCAAGCAATAAAGTATAAACTGAAATTACCGGCCGTATCATTTTTCCGTAATTTTCACCTGCATACCCCAGTAGCACTGCCCCTATAATCGCTCCCAATACTCCCGGAATAAGCAATGTTTTAAAAAGCTTCATGTTAACGTTACCAAAACGGTAATGACTAAAACCGGATGCACCGCTTGAGAACATTTCTGCAGTGTGAATACTACCGGAAATCACTGCCGGATTTAATCCTCCTGAAAGCAGAAAGGATGTTGAAACCACTCCATAACCCATTCCGAGTGCACCATCAACCAATTGAGCAAAGAAGCCGGCAAACAGCATCAGCAGAAATTTTTCGTCCAGACCTGAAGACACATCCTTTCCGATTTTAACTACTGAATCATAGCTGATATAAGAGTATACAGCATAAACTATAAAAAGAACCGCCAAACTAAACAAAGAAAGGTAGGCGATTCTTTTCCAGCGTTTTTCCTGGGCACTTTGTGTTACTTTCACTGCAGATCCTGCATTTTCTCTTGCTTGCATTATTTCTTGTCTAAATGAGAACAATCCGGTACAACACTACTGAATTATCAGGTAATTATTCATGATTTAAATCATTAGAATAAAGTGCTAAAAAGATTGTGGAATATGTTTTGATAAAAGATTGATAATACAAAATCTATGGATTTAGTCGACAATTATAAATCTTTTTTCCTTTTGCCTCCTAATTTATTTTGATTTTTTTTGCGTAAGTCCCCTAAATGATACTTAAAGGCTTTTTTACAAAAGTATGGATCAGGCATCGGGCAGCTTAGATCATTCATTTGCTAATTTAAAAACAGCTCATTTCATCTGAAGTACTCCTCCTTTTGACAAATAGGCAAATTGTCAAATCATTTTTCTGTTTACTAAAAATTTTAGCATAAATTTGTTTCCCCGATTTTTCACTTATGCTAAAGGAAACACATATTATTCATATTGATCAGGATGCTTTTTTTGTATCTGTTGAACTCTTAAAGAATTCTTCCCTTGCAGGCAAACCGGTAATCATCGGAAGTATTTCCGACCGCGGAGTGGTGGCATCCTGCAGTTATGAAGCACGGAAATTCGGCATCCATTCTGCCATGCCCTCCAGAATGGCCCGGCAACTATGCCCTCATGCTGTATTCATTCGTGGGAATATGGATGAATACAGTAAGTACTCGCATATGGTAACCGACATTCTTCAGGAAAGGGTTCCCGTACTTGAAAAAGCATCCATTGATGAGCACTATATTGACATGACCGGTATGGACCGCTTCTATGGCTGCATGAAATTTGCCCATGAATTAAGGCTTCATGTGATGAAAGAAACCGGATTACCGCTATCCTTCGGACTTTCGGTAAACAAAACTGTGTCAAAGATCGCCACGAATGAATGTAAACCCAACGGAGAACGACAAGTACCTTATCAGGAAGTGCAACCTTTTTTGAATCCCCTGTCGATCAAAAAAATTCCGGGGCTGGGGCAGGCCACATACCTTAAACTGAGCGAAATGGGCGTACGCTATATTTACACGTTGGCCGGGATTCCACAGGAGCAGTTATTCAGGGTATTAGGGAATAATGGCATAAGCCTCTGGCAAAAAGCGCATGGAATAGATAATTCACCGGTAATACCTTATCATGAACAAAAATCGATCGGAACACAAAGCACTTTCGAAACAGACAGCATCGACACAGGTAAGATCAAACAACTTCTCACATCTATGGTGATGGATCTGTGTTTTCAACTAAGATCGCAACGAAAACTGGCAGCCTGTATTACTGTAACCATACGCTACTCCAATTTTGAGACCCATAGCAGGCAAAGCAAAATACCCTATACAAGTCTTGACTCCTTTATCATCAGCAGGACAAAAGACTTATTCGACAAAGTTTACAACCGGCGCATGCTGGTACGCCTGGTAGGTGTTAAGCTTTCGCAGCTGGTTAACGGACATGAACAGATCAGCCTGTACAATACTTCTGAAGAGCAATATAAACTGTATCAGGCGATGGACCGTATCCGGAACAGGTTTGGGGAGAAATCACTTAAGCTGGCATCTACTATTGATCTCAAGCTCTGAGCCATGTACCTGAATGTTCATTCCTCTTACAGCCTTCGCTATGGCACCATGACAATCGAAAAACTGGTTGCAGAGGCTGCGGCAATGGGCATTGAACAAATGGCACTGACTGATATCAATAATTCGACCGGAGCCATGGAGTTTATCAGGGAATGTCAGGACAAAAAATTAAAAGCAATTACAGGAATCGAATTCAGAAGATCCGGCCGTATCCTTTATATCGGTATTGCCCGTAACCGTGAGGGGATGAAGGAGCTGAATGATTTCCTGACTTTCTACAACCTGAACGGCATGGAACTGCCCGACAAGCCATGGGACTTCCGGAACGCATATATCATCTATCCCTACAGGGGAGAACAGCCTGTACTTAAAGAGAATGAATTTCTGGGCATCGCCTACCGTGACCTGAACAGCCTTTTCGGGAAACCATTATCGCAAATCAAAGAAAAGATAGTGGCTCTGCACAGCGTAACCGTAGGAAATAAGATCGAACACCGTCTGCATACCTATCTGAGAGGAATAGACCTGAACACCTTGCTCTCAAAAATCGGAGAAGATGACCGTTGCCATGAGCAGGAAATATTCCTTCCTGAAAATAAGCTGAAACAACTTTACCAGGCTTATCCTTTCATCATCAGCAATACTGAAAAACTGATGAACAACTGCAGCAGCAGCTTTGAAAAGGGCTCAAAAAACCGGAAGACATTTACCGGATCGGCCAAAGATGATAAAGAGCTGCTGGAAAAACTCGCTATGGAAGGAATGGAATACCGATATGGGAGATCGAACAGGGAAGCTTTAGAACGGGTACAGAAGGAGCTGTCGGTTATTGATGAGCTGCACTTCTCAGCTTATTTTCTGATTACCTGGGATATTATCCGCTACTCCATGTCCAGAGGCTATTACCATATCGGACGGGGTTCAGGCGCCAACAGTATTGTTTCCTATTGTCTGCGCATCACAGATGTAGACCCGATAGAACTCGATCTCTATTTTGAACGTTTCCTGAACCGGCAGCGGAGCAGTCCGCCTGACTTTGACATTGACTACAGTTGGGATGAACGCGGAGATGTGCAGAACTATATCTTCAGGCGTTATGGCGATAAGCATACTGCATTGCTCGGCACAATGAGCACCTTTAAAGACCGCTCAATCATTCGCGAGATCGGCAAAGTTATGGGTTTGCCAAAGCAGGAGATTGACAGTTTTACTGATCCGACACGATTAAATGAGAATCGGGATAATGCAACTTTCAAAAAGATTATGGCTATTCAAAGCATGATGAAGGATATGCCTAACCAACGATCCATTCATGCAGGTGGCATACTGATATCGGAAGAACCGGTTACTTATTATACCGCTCTCGATCTTCCGCCCAAAGGAATGCCAACGGTACAATGGGATATGTATGAGTCAGAAGCTATCGGATACGAGAAGTTTGATATTCTTAGTCAGAGGGGAATCGGACATATCAGGGAAGCGGTAGATCTGATCCGGTCAAATCAGAAAGAAAAGCTGGATATCCATGCAGTCAGCTCGTTCATGAAAGACCCAAAGATCAATGCAAGACTGAAGACAGGAAATACGATTGGTTGCTTTTACATTGAATCGCCGGCCATGCGGCAGCTGCTGAAAAAACTGGGATGTGAGGATTATCTCACGCTCGTTGCCGCAAGCTCAATCATAAGACCGGGGGTAGCTTCATCCGGAATGATGAGTGCATTTATCCGCAATTACCATGCTCCGGAAAAAGTAGAGTATCTGCATCCGGTAATGAAGGAACATCTTCAGGAAACCTTTGGAATAATGGTTTATCAGGAAGATGTGATCAAAATCTGTTATCATTATGCCGGGCTCGACCTCAGCGATGCCGATGTTTTGCGACGGGGAATGAGCGGGAAATACCGCTCCAAAAAAGAATTCGACCGCCTGGTTCAACGATTTTTCGATCGTGCAAAAGAGATCGGCAGGGATGAGAAAACTACCGAAGAAGTCTGGCGGCAGGTTTCATCATTTGCAGGTTACAGCTTTTCAAAAGCTCACTCCGCTTCCTTCGCTGTAGAGAGCTGCCAGAGCCTCTTCCTGAAAACCTATTATCCGCTTGAGTTTATGGTGGCTGTACTGAATAATTACGGCGGCTTTTACCAGCGCTGGGTATACGTTCATGAACTGCAAAGATCAGGAGCCCGGATACATTTACCCTGTATAAACAATAGCGAAGCAAAAGTCACCATTAAGGGTAAAGAGGTATGGCTGGGCTTTATCGGATTGCAGGGGCTTGAAGCGCAGCTTATTGAGCTGATCCCGGCAGAACGGATGGCAAACGGCCCCTACCTTAATCTTCAGGATTTCATTAAAAGAACCTCTGTATCACTTGACCAGGCAATTATCCTGATCCGTATCGGCGCTTGCGGGAAGAATAAAAAAGAGCTCTTATGGGAAGTTCACAATTACTTGGGCAGCAAAACAGCCCCTAAACAAAGCACTGAACTGTTCTGCACAGAAGTCAAAGAATTCTATCTGCCCGAACTGGAAAGCTCCCTGCTGGAAGATGCCTATACTGAACTTGAACTATTAGGTTACCCTCTCAGTATGAATATGTTCGACATGATCAGATCTTCTTACCGCGGAGATGTTCAGGTAAATAAACTCTCAAAAAATATCGGAAAAACTGTACGAATAGTAGGAAATTATGTTTGTGAAAAGACCGTACGAACCAGAAACAATAAAAAAATGTGGTTTGGCACCTTTCTGGATGCTGAAGGCGATTTTATGGATACCGTACATTTCCCTGATAATACTCCATCCTATCCTTTCAGAGGAAAAGGCTGTTATCTGATTGAGGGAAAGGTAGTTGATGATTTTGGTTCTCAGAGCATTGAGGTTATTAAATTCGCCAAGCTGCCGATTAGGGATAACCCCTTTATATAAAAATGACTTCCGGGTTTATAAACCCGGAAGTCGTTAAATGCAGGTATATATTCCTGATGAATTAATATTGAATTAAACAGGTAACACCCGGAATAGTATACTGCTGTCCGTTAGGTTTCAGCTTTCCGGTTTTAGCATCCCTGTCAAAGATTACCACATTATCAGTATTCATATTTCCTACCAGTGCGAACTTACCCTCGCTATCTATCATAAAATTTCTGGGATGTTTGCCTCCTGTTGGCTCGTGCCCAACCAAAGTGAGCTTACCATTTTTATCATTTACCTTAAAAATAACAAGACTTTCATGCCCCCTGTTTGATGCATAGATAAATTTCTGGTCAGGAGAAAAATGGACGTCAGAAGCATGACTTACCTCCTTAAAATCGCCAGGAAGCATATTCAAGCGCTCAATAGTAGTCAAAGCACCGGTTTTTTTATTCACTTTAAAACCAACAATCGTACTTGACAACTCATCTACAGAATAGGCAAACTTTCCATTCTTATGGATTTTAAAGTGTCGCGGACCGGAGCCTGGAACTACATCTGCATAAGGAACCTGTGCAGGTTTAAGTCTGCCGGCAGCCAATACCTGGTAGATCACGATCTTATCTGTACCCAAGTCTGAAACATACAGAAACTTACCATCTGCTGAAGGGATTGAAGAGTGCGGATAAGGCCTGGTCTGACGCTGCTGATCAATACTCTTACCGGTATGTTTAATATATTCAGAAGCTTTAGCCAAAGTACCATCAGAGTTAATCGGGAAAACAGTAACACTTGCATCGCCATAATTGGAAACATAGGCAAAGCGACCCAGAGGATCAATGCTGACATGTGCAGGACCCTTACCCCCTACTGATTGTTCATTAAGTTTTTTCAAAAAACCAGTGAATGGATCGATAGAAAATGACATTAGTGCTCCGTTTCCATCGTCAAGAGTTCCCTTTCCATAAATTGAATAGAGAAACTTCTTATCAGGGCTTAAGGCTAAAAAACCTGGACCATTCCCCTCATTTACCGTTTGCAGTTCCCGCAATTTTCCTGCAGAACGATCGAACTCCAGAACATAAATTCCCTTACTTCCCCGTGCAGAAGAAGTACCGGCATAGATAATCTCTTTTGAATCTGACTGGGCAAAAAGATTTGCTAAACCTGTAAAGAACAGAACAGCTGTAATACAAAACGAAATAAACTTCCTCATAATCATGTTTTTAGTAAATGATTCTTAAAAATAAAAAAAGGATTCGTTATTAATTATTAAAAATTTTGAAAGGATTTTTTTGTTGGTCAAAAGGCCTGGAAAGATCGCGGATATACTCTACCAGCTGCCAGTGCTGCTCGTCTGACAATTTTGATTTAAACCCCCGCATAATTCCCCGGCCTTCGCGTATTTTCCAGTACAAAGCGCCATCGCTTTGCTGTTTCACATGGTCATCCTTAAAATCAGGCACTTCCTGATTAGTATGCTCCAGTGGATACCCCTCACCCTGATTACCATGACAGGAAACACAATACAGATTATATACTTCCTGTGCCTGTGGCAGGGTCAGCGGTTCAACATGGTAAGGGTTGTACAAAGTATCAGTCCATGAAGGAGCTGTCCACGGCTGCTGCAGTGCTTCGATATTCCCCGTAAAAGAGATAAGGGACATCGCCAGTCCGGCAAGAATAAACACAAATTTGCTTTTTGACATTATCTTAAATTTATCCGGACTGAACCCGGATATACTTACTTTTATCCTCTTGAACGCGGAGAGCCTGCCGGACGATACTCATGCCTTTGGGCTGACCACTCAGCATCACCATACTCGCTCAAACTCACTTCGCCCTGCATGGTATTACCCTGAACTGTTCCTGTAAATGTATAATTTATCCGCACCCCGTCTTTGGTATAAGAGCTCCTGATCAAAACATCATTGCCATGCAGAGTACCGTCAAGATCGCGTGATCCGATGCTGGCAATGTGAGTCCCGATTAATGTTGATCCTTCCTGCTCAAGGATCAGGACCTGATCCACTGTACTTGCAGAGAACTTCATTTTAAGATCCCACTGACCGGTCAGATTAGTTCCCGGAGCTCCTGCTGCCCGCTTAATCATTGGCGGTTTAGACAGGATCGAGAATAGCTTTTCAGCAATGATCTTTTCTTCACCTGCCTGAAGTGATGAAGTAGCTACGCTGATATTCGGCTGAAGATTCGGAGGGAAAGGTAAAAAGCTTCCGGCACCGCTTACTGCAATTCTCGGACTTCCATCCCATAAAAGCTTTTCCAAATCCTCGCCGGTGAGCTGAATAACAGAGTTATCCCACTTTACCGTAACAGATGGAGCCCGGTTTGAACGTGCTTTCGGTTCAACCAGTGTAGTGCTTACACCCGGAATTTTAGAAAGTCGCTGGATAATATGATTTGCCCATGAAACCCAGGTTTTCCATTCTCCGGCATGATCGCGCTTATGCCATGTTTCTACGGCAGCAAGCATGCCCATGATCTCCTCCCGGCCCACTTTAAATCCACGGCCAAAACCATGATGCGGACCTGCATTAATACGGGCAGCAATGATCAGATCTTTACGGCCAATCAGCAAACCGGCACACTGTGGTCCGCGAAGGTATTTGCCTCCACTGTATGCTACAAGGTCAGCTCCCTGACTAATATGAGGATTAGGCAGCTCAAGCCCCTCTGCGGCAGCATCCACAAGGATCGGCACACCTAAAGGCTTCGCCACTGAAGAAATTTCTCTCAAAGACAAAGGACCATTTTCAGAGCGTGATCCAGCCAGAACAAGGATCATAGCTGTACGCGGACCAATAGCCAGCTTCAGATCATTAAGGTCAGATACCTCGACCATTCGAACACCCACCGCCTTTGCCGCAGCATCATAAGCTGTACGCGAATAAGCAGGAATAATCACTTCATCCTTCATTCCTGTAAGATCCGGAATCATCCATAATTTATCAGGATCACCTCCGGTTACACAACCCGCGGTTCCGGCAGTGATTGCAGCTGAAGCACCCGAACTGACATAGCCATATTCAGCTCCGGTCAGCTTGCCCAGTCTTGCCCCTACAGCATCCATCAGCTCATCAATCTGAACATATTCCTTCACCGCTTCATCCATCGCCTGCTGAACTTCAGGTAATATCTGGCTTGCTCCTACAACGGTAACTGTACCACGGGCATTAATCAGCGGACGAACACCAATAGCCTCATATATACTTTGCCCGGCTTTTTGCTGAGCTAAAGGTGCCGCTGCAAACGCTGATTGCATGGAAGTTCCTGAAACCGCACCTGCAATCGGCAACAGACTCAGGCCTTTGATTAATTCTCTTCTTTTCATCCGTTTAGTTTTCTTGTTTTTAATCCCGCACGTGCGGGATGCAGACTTTAATGATTAAAAAATCAGAGTGCAGGAAGTCCGCCTGCTACTCTCGGGAGTGGATTAGTTAACCCATTCAGATCATAAAATACCCTTCCGCCTTTGATCGTTACTTCACACTCAAACTTTTTGTTTCCTTCAAGTTTCTGTCCCATCTGGTCAAAAACTCCAAACTTACCTTTACGGATACGCAAAACTGTAACATCCCCCTCTGAACCTACCGACAAATTACCAAGCTGCTCTCTGTGAATTACCTGTGCCGGCTTCCATGTCACCGAATTGATGATCGCCGGAACTTCCATTCCAAGGGTCAGGAACTTGTTCATCACATTCAAAATATCTTTCATGGCAGAATTCATACTTCCTCCATGATGGTCAGTACTGATCACATCTGGGAAGAATCCTTCCTTTGTTGCAGGAATTGCATGAGCAAATGAAAAACTGGCAGCACCATGACCAACATCCCAGATCACACCTCTGTTTCTTGCCTCAAAAACGAAAGGACGAAGTTTCTTTGTTTCCTCATCAGTAATTGCTTCACGCTCTTTGCCTCCGCCACCATACGTATGGGTATAAATATCTCCCGGACGGAATTTCTTCATGGTAAGTTCTTCAAGCGATAAACCTCCGCCTCCGAAATCCACGATTACCGGAATATTTCCTGCGACCTTACCGGCTTCAATAGCCCGGTCAATCGGAACCCAATCCGGTTTATTGTAATGTGCCACCTTGAAACCAACAATTTGCTCCTTGTATTTCAGAGCCATATCTGCTGATAATCGGGCGTCCATATCTTCGTTATTTTGCTCGGTGGCACCGCCGGCCATTCCTTCACCAACAATATTCAGAAATGCAAGCACCCTGGTTCTTGCCCTGTCAATGGTCTGATCCTTAAACTTCTCGAAGTTTCTCCAGCCTGCACTCCCGGCATCCACTACTGTAGTAACCCCTGTGCGGAAAGTAAAGCCATCCGGCTGATTGGCATAATAACTGTTTCTCAAATACTTGTCAGGCTCAGTCCCGGCGAAATTATGAGTATGCATATCAATGATACCCGGTGTTACATACAAGCCCTTTGCATTCACCACACGCGCTGCAGATTCTGGATCAATATTTTTTGAAACGGCTGCTATCTTACCCGCCTTATCGATGGCCACATCCATCACTTCGTTGATGCTGTTCTTCGGGTCAATCACATGTCCACCCTTGATAATTATTGCATACATTGGATCTGCCTTCTGAGCCATAACCTGAATGCTTAAAATGGAAAAAAGTAACAGAAATAATTTTTGCATTATGAATGTTCTGATTAATTAAATGAGATTTGATCTCTCCTGAATAAAAAGCTAAATATTAGGAAAAATACTGAATTTTTGCGGCTGCTTATGTAATTTTTCAATGATTTTGGGGATTCTCAAAACGTTCCTGCATACCTGTGAAACAACAAATTAAAAACTCCCTGTTCATATTATAAAATACAAACAAGGAAGCTCATAATCCAATTCTTATTCCCTGATATTTGAAAAATAAATCCAGTCTATATCGAATAAACCTTTCTTCCCTGCTGTATCTGTAAAAACAAAATAAAGATCGTGTACTCCGGAAGTTTCATTCAGATCAGCCATAAACTCTTTCCATGAAGCCTGAACACCTGCAGGTCTTGAAGGAATATTCAGCGAACTGATAAGAGGCCCGTCCATCCGGCCAATCCGAACTTCTATTTTCCCTCCGGCCTGTGCCTGAACCCTGTATTTCAATTGCTTTACATGGCTAAGGTCGATTTTATTAAAACGCATAAAACTGTTATGACCAATACCTGTGGCATACGTAAGAAAAACTGTTGTGATGGTTCCTAAGCGTACATTGCCCTCATCAAAATCTTCAGCCTGCACAAGAGGGTTTCTCAAAGCAATATAATCGCGACTTTGAATGGGTTCAATCCCATTTGCTCCCTGATCAGTATAACTTGCGTTCAGCAGGTAAGTACCTTCTGTTCCCTTTCCTATATGATCTTTTAACACAATTCTATCATTCAAAGCTTGTTTTTCAGGTTTTTCGGATACCGAAAGGATATAATTAACGATTTCCTCAGCATCAGCTTTAGAAAGCTCAGGATGAGGCGTCATGGCTCGTTCACCCCAAACTCCGCTGCCACCCTTTATGATTTTATCGCTCAGGCTTGCAACTGCTGCTGCTTTGCCTTTATAGCGCGTTGAAATAGCCTGATATGTGGGCCCTACAGATGCCTTATCCAGAGAATGACAGGCTCTGCAATCCAGAGTGGCTGCAAGTTGTTGCCCCTTTAAATATCCCGAACTTCCGGCATCCTGATTTCTGCTCAAAATTACAGCAAGGTCCTTCCCGCGCGGTATGTAGCCAAAAGAGACTTTTACTTTTTCAGGGTTAATTATTTTTTCTTCCTGATCGTTAACAAGCACCTGATAGTCGAGCAAGGAATTATCCCAGTAAAAACTACGGTTGGCCGATGTTGCAATCCGGATCTCGGGTGGAGTATTCCCCGCAAAAACCTGTGATGTTACAATACCTTTTCCACCTTTATTGTCGCTGACTGTTAGCGTGACTGTATGAACCCCGGATTTGACAAACGTATAACTTATCGTTTCACCTTTCAAATCTTTGCCATCCAGATTCCAGCTATAACTTAACTGATCATCAGGGTCATGATCTAGAGATTTTTTACCTGAAAAATGTACCGTAAATGGAGCCGCTCCATATTGTTTATCTATAGCTATCTCTGCTACCGGATTTCTGTTCCCTTCCATGTATTCAATTCGAACAAGCTTCGCATCGATATTTTTAGAGAACCAGTTAGTACCATATTCCAGTACATACAAAGCCCCGTCAGGCCCAAACTGCATATCAACCGGAGCCTTAAATTTAAGATGCTCCAGAAAAGGCTCCATCCGAAGGTAATTCCCATTTTCGTCGAGGCTTACTGCCATGATCCATCCCCGGATCCATTCATAGATAAATAATTTACCATTGTAATAGTCGTGCAATTTATAAGGAGAGCCGGGATATTGATCGCTGTAATAAACAGGTCCGGCCATTGCGGAAGCCCCTCCATTACCAAGCAGAGGAAAGCGCTTCGATGTCTTTTTACCAAACCAGATCATAGCCGGCTGTGCAGGAGGTAAAATGCGCTCTCCGGTATTATTCGGCGAGTCGTTTACCGGATTGGAAGGATCCTTCTTTGCCCCCGGCTGCTTTGTTGCAAAATCGTACTTCGGGAACGCTTCGTTATTACCTAAAAAATAGGGCCAGCCATAAAAGCCCGGCTTTCTGGCCTGATTGATTTCATCATAACTCATAAACTCTCCTTCTTGTCCCATTACTTTGGTATCCGGACCAACATCCCCCCAATACAAATAATTACTTTTCTTATCCACACTGAATCGGTAAGGATTTCGGGAGCCCATGATATAAATTTCCGGCCGACCTTTGGGATTCCCTTCGGGAAACAAATTACCCTCAGGAATAGCATAAGTTCCATTATCCAAAGGCTTAATGCGCAATATTTTTCCTCTCAGATCATTGGTATTTGCCGCTGTAGCCTGATCATCAGCCAGGGAATGTCCCGGGCGCTCATCAACCGGAGTATATCCTTCAGTTTCTTCAGCATTCGTATTATCACCGGTTGAAAGATACAACAGGCCATTCTTATCAAATGTAATATAGCCTGCTGAGTGACAGCAATATTTTCTCTGGGTAGGAATTTCCATGAGAATTTTCTCCGAACTCATAACCAGACTATCACCACTCAATTCAAATCTCGACAAACGGTTAACAGCTCTTTCACCTGCCACCGAATAATAAAAATACATCCAGTGATTTTCTTTGAACCGGGGATCAGCCGCTAATCCTAAAAGGCCATCCTCAATGCCACTGAATACATTAAAATTAGTGATGGTTCGTATTTGCTTAGTTTCACGATTGTAGATTTTTAAACTTCCTTTACGCTCGGCAAGAACTACGTCATTGTTTGGAAGTATTGCCATCGCCATGGGCTCATCAAAACCCTGTGCCAGAACTGTCCGGATATATCTGCTGCTGTCAGGTACATTTGAGGTTGTTACATGTGCATAATCAGGAGTCTTATTCTTTGCTATGTTCTCTGCAAGCGACTTTCTCAGATCATCTGCATTGTAGTTAATTTCTATCCTCCTGACCCAGCCTTTATCCTGTTTCCACTCATCCCCCTGATCATTCCATGCACTCAACCAGGGCCATTGCTGAGTCAACACAGTGTCCCGGATCGTGATTATTCCACCTCTCCCTGCTTCCAGATAACGTTTCAGTTCAGGAACAGACCTGTATCCCAACCTGTTAACGGATGAATATGGCAGAAATATCGCATCCATCCCTGAAAGTGAATCCTGAAGAAAATAATTTTCATTGTTAGTCAAAATAATTTTCCAGCCATTGGCTCTGCCTGCAATTTTCAGATTTTCTGCATGCCGGCCGGTAGTATCTTTAGAAAAATAAAGCACCCTGAATGGCTGACGATGCGGAGAACAGGAAGAAATGATCAGACCAGCTAATAGAAAGAGAATATATTTTTTCATCAAATTGGATTATTACATTGAGTGCAACACGCAAAATTATAAATGGAAATGATAATCCTTTAAAAGTAATCAAATAAAAAGGCCGTAATCTTTTCAATTACAGCCTTCTGTTGCAAACCTGATTATTATGGCAGTAATGGCGCAATCTGTTCAGATGAGGTAACTCCTGGTGCAAGTTCAATAACCCTGAAATTACGGAAATACATTTGTGCACCCTCAGCCTCAAGACACAGGTATCCCTTTTTCTGAGTGGATTTACTGATACCATTCACGAATTTTCCGTTAACGGCAAGCTTGATCACACCATCAACACAAACCACATCATAGGTATTCCATTCTCCCCTGCCCTTAGCGCGGTTTTCTATCGACTTACTTCTTTCCCCTCTTGGATTGTCGGGCGTAGTATTTACTCCCTGAACTCCAAAAAGTTCACCATGAACGTAGGCTATCGGAGGTTTAACCCCATCTCTCAAATTAAGATTCACCCAATCAAGTTCCAGCATCTGTACTTCAACCCCGTCAGGAAGAGGATTTTTACCCTTAGGATTAGCACCACTCCATACAAACACACCAGAATTACCTCCTGGTTCCATATGCTTCCATTCCACATGGAGAATAAAATTCTCATATTGTTTTTCTGAACGCACAACTCCAATTGGAAGTCCGGTATTGGAAAGTGTTCCATCTTTCATCACCTTCCAGGTATCTTTTGTCGTGTTGACGTTTATCCATTTTAATTTGCTCTCTTTCTCTTTTGATTTAGATAACACCGCATCCATACTGGTTGATGTTCCAAATTCAAACATTGTTTCCTGCGAATAAGATATCTTGCTACCAATCAGCAGAATCCCAAGCAACATTAGTCCTCTTTTTAATGAGCTATTCATAATTTGTTTTTTCAGTCCTAAAATCATTCTATATTTTTTGTTGTATTTTGTTTCTAGCTGCTAAGAATTATATAAAATTTTAGCACTTGCAAAGATGTTAAAGTGTAAGGCTTATAAATCATTCATGAAAGATTTCCCCCTTTTTGCGTCTTAGCGTCTTTGCGAGGCCTTTTTTAAAAAAATATTACAATTGACGACTTTATAATTTCTACTACCAATATTATTACACAAAACAAATAACCTCTCGCAAAGACGCTAAGACGCAAAGGTTTATAAATTATTAACAATTCTAGTTATTCCATTTTTAATAAAGGGTTCGTTGAAATTAATTAGCAATCCAAGTCTGATTCCCGCAACTTTTAAATACGTTAGTAATTGCTTAGGATGAACTGGTGCGATCGTTTCAACTGATTTCAATTCAACAATTACTTTGTTTTCAATAATTAAATCTGCCCTAAAACCAATTTCCATTTTCAACTCGTCCCAAATTATCGGAATACTTTGTTGTCTTTCAACATTTAATCCCTGTTTACGTAACTCATAATACATTATTTCTTCATAAACCGATTCGAGCAAACCTGGCCCAAGTTTATAATGAACATGGTAAGCCGTGTTTACAATTATTGATGATATTTCGTTTTCTGTCATTCACTTAGCGTCTTGGCGAGACAAACCTTACAAAACTTTAGTCACACCCGGTATTGCGGGTGGTGGAACCGGCCATTTTAAATCCCAGCTATACTGATAAAAATCGGGGCCCAGAACCTGATTGGAATTCATTGCCTGTTCCCATGTTATATTCTGACCACTGTAAGCTGCCATCCTGGCCATAATTCCCAGCATGGTACTATTAGCCATCATCTCTCCATCATTCATAGGCTTTCCGGCTCTGATTGATTCAAAAAGTTCATTATGCTGTACCTGATACATATCTTTCTTTTCGCCCTGATACTCCCAGTTATTTTTACCGCTGATTTTGTGAACGTTACCCTGATAAAAGGCCGTACCTTCAGAGCCTATGATTTCAACAGAATTTTTGGAAGCACATCCATCCTGCTGACGGCAGAAATTATATCCCTTGATACCGCCGGCAAAGTCAAACTCCAAGGCAAAATGATCGTAAATATTACCGAACTTCTCTTCAACTCTGGATTGTCTTCCTCCGGTGCCAAAAGCTTTCAAAGGCATCTGGCTGCCTATAGCCCAGGTCATCATATCCAGATTATGGACAACCATTTCAACGATAAAATCGCCCGAAAGCCAATCGTAATAGTACCAGTTACGCATCTGATATTCCATCTCTGTCCATTCCGGTTTACGCTCGAAATACCAGAGTCCTCCACCATTTCTTGTAGAATTAACCATTTTCACATCCCCAATCTCACCATTCTGAACCCGGCCAAACAACTCACGTTTCGGTTGGTCATAGCGGAAAGTGAATCCTGAAACCAGCGACAAACCTTTCTCTTTGGCCTTCTTTGCAGCTGCCAGAACTTTTCTTACTCCCGGAGCATCAACCGCAACCGGTTTTTCACAGAATATATGTTTACCGGCATTCACGGCAGCTGTTAACTGCTCCGGACGAAATGCAGGCGGGGTGGTCAGTAAAACCACATCAACCCCTGAGTCAATCAAACGCTGGTAAGCATCAAAACCAACAAATCTGTTTTCGCTGGGAACCTTTACTTTATCCGGATGTGCTTTAAGCAAAATATCATAAGATGAATCCAGGCGATCCTGAAAAACATCAGCCATTGCTGTAAGAATAACGTTCGGATCTGCTTTTAAAGCCTGACTGGCGGCACCGGTACCTCTTCCTCCACATCCGATTAAACCTACTTTCAATGTGTTTTTACTTCGGGCAAATGTGGGATTTTGAAATCCCACATTTAACCCAATTGTACTTCCAAGTACTACAGCGCCGGTTGATTTCAAAAATGATCTACGGTTTGTAGCCCAGTATCCAGGCATATTTTCTTTCATGACTATTGATAATTTAATAATTTGGATTTTGAGTTATTTTGTCATTAATTTCCATTTCTACTTGGGGAATAGGCCATAGATAGTCCCTGTCAGCTCTAAATTTTCTTACAAAGCCATTATTCCAAATTATCCAATTCGTGCTACCCTGAGCCTGGTAATACATTCCTTGTACCAGCCCAGCTTTTTCATCACCAATTTTCCACCGGTTCATATCAAATAGACGCAACCCTTCAAACGCCAGTTCCACGGCACGTTCATTTCTGACTATTTGCCTTAATTCAGATTGAGTCTTACCCGTAGTAATGGGAGGCATTTCAACACTAGGTCGTCCACGAACATCATTTATTGCCTTGTATACTGATTGGTCAAGCTCATTCAATTCAATTTTTGCTTCAGCGTACATTAAAAGTACGTCAGCATATCGTATAAGAATCATATTAATGGCTCCAATTCCCGGATTACCCTTATCCAAGTCATAGTCAATCCATTTTTTAAGATTATAGCCATGATCAGTAGCCCATTCATTAGCACTTACCCTATCAGTCGTTTTACTATCCGGCCAGGAGTTATATACACTGTTACCGATGGGCTCTCCGGTGTAATAAGCAGTAAAGTTCCATCGAGGATCAATGTTCTCATAAGGATTATTTGGATTTACCGTCCCCTTGTATTCATATTTTTTAAACAAATTATGAATTGGTTCTACAACAGAACTTCCACCTATGGTAGCCGCAGAGTAAGCAAAAGCATTATATGTATTACCACCTACTGTGTATTGCCTGTCAAAAATTACTTCTTTAGAATTTTCACCGGCATACTGAAACAGCTTACCATAATTCGGATACAACTCATATACTCCTAAATTCATCACCGCTTGTGCAGCATCGCGCGCTACCCCAAACCGACCATTACGGAGAGCTATTCTTGCTTTTAATGCTAATGCTGCTCCATGGGTTACCCTTCCGACATCAGCACTGCTATAACTTTTGGGAAGAGCATTGGAAGTAATAATAAGGTCTAATTCACTAATTACAAAATCAACCACTTTGACTTTAGCATCACGACCTCTATGGTCATTGATTTCTAATGGTTCCAATATTAATGGGACATCACCCCACAAACTGGATAGTTGTGTGTAATAAAAAGCGCGCAGAAATCTGGCTTCGGCTTTCAATCTTGCCAGCACTTTAGCATCACCAAGTTTAATGCGATCAATATTGGTAATCACATCATTTGCTTTTCGAACACCTCTATAATATCGATTCCACTGAGATGTTATCGCATCATTTACCGGGTCTATTGTACCCGCACCTACATCATGGAATGTTCCGGGACCTGATGAAGCTCGAAATCCTATATCTGTAACTGCGTCTAACTCTTGAACCATCTGTGGGCCATCTAATTCACTGTAAACAGCGTTTACCGCCAATAGTGCATCTCTTTCCTGTTGCCAATAAATCGTTTGAGAGGCTTCGCCAGGAGAGATTAAATTCAAATCATCCTCGCACCCCCAAAAAACGAAAATACATAGCAATATACTTATATTAACTTTTTTCATGATAACTTTCTTGTTTATATATTTTTAATATTAAAACCTAACATTCACACCTACACTAACTATTTTAGTGTGCGGGGAGAACTGACTCCTTCCTCTGGGAGTTTCAGGATCAAAAAACTTTGTGGGGGTAAAGGTTAACATATTTTCACCCGATACATGGACACGTAAACTTGCCACCTGCTTCTGAGGGATTGTATATCCAATTTGTAAATTTTTCAACCTGAGATATCTTGTATCCTGAAGCCAAAAATCAGACAAATTAAGATTCCAGGTATTACCAGCTGTTACCAGCGGCCAGGATCCAACAGGGTTTCTTACCGGGTGATACGTTTCTCTGGCCATTTCTGCAGAAATAAAATTTTGCCAGTTAGGCCCTTCTATCAGCGCTCCATCCATAGTATGCTCCTGTTGTAAAACACCTTGCCAGAACATTGCAATGTCGAAACCACGATATGAAGCATTGGATCTGATACCAAATTCATATTTGGGATCTTCATTTGCCATAATATATTGATCACCTGCCGGAAACATAGACTGGGAGATTACACCATCTCCATTCAAATCTTCATAAATAATATCTCCAATTTTTACCTTAGGATTGAGAGTTGCAGGATATTTTTTCAGATCAGCATCTGTGCGGTAAAGACCTGGCGATTTCAAACCCCGTAATGAATTAATAGATTCGCCTTCTGTCCATACAGTGAATTTATCAGGGAAAAATGGACCAGCTCCTTTCAAATCTTCTATTTTGTTAACCACATTCGAAAAGTTGACACCTACTGAATATTGAAACCCCTTGTCCGTTCTGGGAGCACTACTGTAATTTACGGCCACTTCCCAACCTTTATTAGATACTGCTGCCGCATTTTGTAAAGGAGCAGCTACACCTATGGTGCTAGGAATGGGTAAATTAAGTAAAATATCGTCTGTGTATTTCCAAAAATATTCGGTAACCACCTCAAGTCTATCATTCAGAAACCCCATATCCAGACCTATATTTGTCATGGTTGAGGTTTCCCATGTGATGTCCGGGTTTCCGGCGTTTGTAACAGCAGCAGCAGGAACCACAACACCGCCAAATTGATAACTCTGACTGAGGTTGTAATTATTTTGAAACCTATAAAGGCCAATGTTTTGATTCCCTAATTGTCCCCAGGACCCTCTGAGTTTCAGAGTATTAATTATTTTGCTGTCTTTTAAGAATTTTTCTTCGGAGATGCGCCATCCTGCAGAAAATGAAGGGAATAGCCCCCATCTATTACCCTCTCTAAATCTAGAAGATCCATCATATCTTATGTTAGCCTGAAATAAATATTTATCGTCAAACGAATAATTTATTCTGCCAAAAAAAGAACGAAGTCGCCATTCCTCTATAGAACCGCCAGTAGTCTGATTTTTTACGGCTCCTGCACTTAAATTCCGGAGATCATTGCTAAAAAAGTTATCCCTGGATGCAGCTGTCTGTTTAAGATAGTTGCCTATTTCTTCATATCCGGACATTGCCTGAACTTTGTGCTTATCAAAAGTATCATTATAATTCAGGTATGCCCTTTGGCTTAGTTCCTTTTGATTAAGTTGAGTTTCACGTAAGGTGTTCGTGGCAAACCATCCGCCTACCGGAACCAGGTTGCCGGTCAAATAATTTCTCATACCAGCAAGCCCGTCGTTGAATACAAATCCGCTGGTCCCTCTTGAATTAATGGAAACATTTCCCTCAAGTGAAAGGACTTTGTGAATAGCGTAAGTAAAGCCCACCTGACCAATAATATCATCACTAACACTACTGGTCTCACCCAGACTTACCATTGCACGTGGATTCCATTGACCACTTACCAAGTCATACGTTCCATCAGGATATTCACTTACAATACTCCTATTTGTGTGCAGAAGACCCTGGACTATTTGTTGACCTGTAAATCCAGGTCCACTGAAATCTCTATTTCTGTACATTAGATTCGTATTGAGAGTTAGTTTTTTAGATACGTACAGGTCAGAATTAAGACGTAAACTTATCTGTTTATTATTAAAATTCTGGAGAATACCATCCGAATCAAAATAGTCTGCTGAAGCAAACATTTTCCCATTCGCTCCACCACTTGATATGGTGACGGAATGACGCTGATCGGGAGCATTGTAATTAAATATTCCATCTTCCCAATTGGCGAAAGGAAATTCTAAAGGATTGGTGCCAGCCGCAACATTTTCAATATACTTCTCGCTAAATGCAGGAGCACCACCAGCATTTACCTGTGCTTCATTTTCCAGTCTCAACCAGCTGACAGGATCGGCTTTTTCAGGAAAAATAGTTTGATTCTTCCACCCTATATTATTGTTATAAGATACCGAAATGCCACTTTCGGCACCCCGCTTGGTTTTAATTAGAATAACACCGTTTGCTGCCCGCGAACCATAAATTGCAGCGGACGCAGCGTCCTTTAAAACGGTAAGTGATTCTATGTTACTGGGTTCAACAGTTGAAAGTGACTGCTCAATGCCATCCACTAAAACTAATGGGTTGGAATTGCCCAAGGTACCAACTCCCCGAATTCGTACCCCAACGTTTTCTCGTCCGGGTTCTCCTCCTCCATTTAGAATAGTTAATCCCGGACTCATCCCTTGCAATGCCAATGCAGTATTCGTAGCAGGACGTTTTGCAAGAACCGCACCTGATACTGTACTAATAGCACCCGTGAGATCGGCTTTCTTCTGCGTACCATACCCTACCACCACCACTTCAGTCAATGCCGTTGATTCTGCTTCAAGTTTTACGTTGATAGTACTACGTCCATTAATGGGAACTTCCTGTGTGGTAAACCCGACGTAAGTAAAGACAAGAATGCTGTTGTTATCTGCAACATTGATGGTGTACCTTCCATCCAGATCAGTGGTAGCTCCAATTGTGGTTCCTTTAAGTTTAACGCTTACCCCGGGAAGTGTTTCACCTTTGGCATCGGTAACGGTACCGCTAACTTTGATGTCTCTAACTTCGCCATTTTGGGGAGAAATAACCACCAATCCATTTTCCAGAACACGAAATCCAAGTTTTGTATCCTTTAAGATCATACCCAGAACATCCATTACCGGTGTGTCTTTAACTGACAAGGTAATTGATCTGTCTGCAGGCAGATTTTGTTCGCTGTATAACAAGCGAATATTACCTTTTTGCTCAATAATAGAAAGGACCCGCTTAAATTTCACGTTTTGGAAATCCAGATCAACTTTTAAGTTCTGTGAATAACTGCTCGCTGATACCTTCAAGACAAGCAGGAAAGTAAGAGTGATTGTCCAGTTTAGCATTAATAAGAGTTTTTTTTTTGTAGAATCAGGTAACAGAACTGTTTTGCATAATAGTTCTCGTTTTTTCATACTTTTGTGAATTACAAGGTTAATAATCTGATTATGTAGTTTGCGCTACGATTGGAAAATTAAGGCAGGGAATGTTGGCGCATTTCCTGCTTTTTTGTTTAGTAGATTCTTATTTCATTTTCTTTCTGTTCATAGTTAAAGGATTTGATTAATTGCATGGCCTCTAAAGCCTGTAAAATATTTTCATCTACAAAGACCCCGGTAAAACGAAAAGATCTGATCAAAGGATCATTCAGCACTATTTTAACATTATACCAGCGTTCAAGCCTCGGGATCAGGTCTTCCATCGTTTCATTCTGAAACACAAACTTGTTCTCTGTCCAGGATATTTCCTCAATGTATTCCTCATTACCCAATTTTAAAGGAGAAATATTGTCGATCATCAAAACCGAGCTATGATTCACATCTACTTTCTTTGAATCATCTTTGACCAATGCAAGCTTTTCTGAAGGCTTAAGAATAAATTTTTGTTCAGTACGTCCGTTAATGGTCAGCTCAATTGAGCCCTGCATTAAAGTAGTTTCAGATTCCTTATCGCCGGGATAGTCTCTAACGTTAAACTCTGTACCCAGAACCTTAATCGCAACTTCATTGGTCTTAACTATAAAAGGGCGCTTCTTATCATGAGCCACCTTAAAGAATGCCTCACCGGTCAGCACAACATTTCGCTGCTCCTGGCTTTGCATATCAAGGTCGTATGAAAGTTTACTGTCACTGTTAAGGCGAACCAGAGTTCCATCAGGTAATTTTACTTCCTTGCGAATACCCTTTCCTGCAATGATGTCTACTCTTACGTCTTTTTGTTTAAACTGGCGAAAATTAAAGAAGTAAAGCGATGCAGATATCAATATGCAGATTAGCATAGCATAAGCTATAATGGGTTTTTTAAGGATAGAAAATAAAGACCGCTCCTCCCTTACCTCAACAAACTCAAGCTCCGTTTTATATTTCAGCTTATGCTTCTCAAAAGCTTGCTGCACATCTTCACTTTCATCTCTTTTTCCCAAATCCCATACCTGATCAAGCAAAGCCTCATAGTAAACCGCATCGGGATATTTAGACAATAAATAAGAAAGTTCCCCCAGTTCTTCCGGAGTAGCTTCCCCGGCAATTTTGCGGGTTAACAATTCAACTATGCGCTTTTCGTGCATGACCATTCAGACTCTTTATTGTGGTTTTATTTGAAGGACAACGAAAAAAGAAAAACTCCCTAGTCTGATTGAAAATATTTTCCGGAAGGGAATTATTTAATTTGAAACTCTGCCTTAAAAATGAGTGCAAGTTTCTGCGTGGCTGCTACCAGATGGGCATCAACAGTTTTAACTGATATGGAAAGTACTTCTGCTATTTCTTTATAACTCAGATTATTTTCCTTGGCAAGCTTGAACACCAGCTGGCACTTAGGAGGCAAGCTCTGAATTGCACGTTCAAGTCTCTGTTTTAACTCGTTGTCAATAATGATTTGCTCAGGACTCGAGCTGTCGAAGAAAAAATTTATATCCACATCGTCAATAGATGCAGTTTTATTCTTTGAATTTTTACGAAGTATGTTTAAAGATAAGTTCTTGGCAATAACAAGTGCATAGACATGTATGTTATTGATCTGCGGCAATGAATCCCTTTGCTTCCAGAGTGTGATCATGACATCTTCAGCCACCTCTTCTGCCTCTTCATTAGATTTAAGTATGCAAAATGAAAACTTTTTAGAAGGAAGGTACAGTAAATTAAACAGCTCACGATAAGCCTGTTCACAGCCTGACAATGCCAAACGGCTTACTATTTCAGGAAGCTGATTAAACTGATTTTTCACAAGCATTAAAGTTCTCCTAACCTAAGGTAACAGAAATTTAACAAATGCAAAAAATAATTCACTACAGGATAATTTCTGAAAATTATCCCCTGAGTGCAGACATGATCACATCATAAACCTTTGTTGCAGGGATTGAATCTACCGTATGTTTATAATCAGAAATCAATACAGGCTGATATTCGGGAAGGGCCCCGGTTCTGCCATGCGAACCTTTAATCAGAGATGCATCCAAAGGAATAACATCCATCACATATCTGAACCCTGCCTTTTTCTTAAGGAGCTTATACCCTGCACGAAGTTTGGAACTCATAAACATCTCAACCGGATCATAGCCTGGTTTTTTATGAATATCCACACACCGTGCATAATCAGGTGCTTTCTCATCGTCGAGCCAGAAATAATAAGTAAACCAGCTGTCTTCATCAGCCATAAGTACCAGATCTCCTGAACGTTCATGATTTATATGATGCTCAGCCTGTTGCTCTTTATCCAGAATCAATTCTACCCCCTTCACCTCTTGCAGCAATGAAATTACCTGGTTTTTCACTGATGGATCATTGATATATACATGAGCAACCTGATGGTCAGCTACCACAAAAGCTTTGGAAGCACCCGGATCCAACAGTTCGAGACCTCTTTCCTCGCGGATACCCAACAATCCATGTTCTCTGAATAAACGGTTCAGATGCAATGGATGTTTAACCGGAGCTATCCCATATTCTGAAAGCAGAATAACTTTAGCTGATTTTTTCTCATAAAAATCAACAAGTTTTCTGAGCACTTCGTCAATCTCTGTCAGCTCCTTACTGATTTTCGTAAAATCCGGGCCGAATTTCTGAAGACAATAATCCAGATGGGGAAGATAGATCAGTGTTAATGTCGGATTATACAAATCATCCGTAATCATACTTGCGTCTGCAATCCACTCTGTAGATTTAATATTAGCTCCGGGCCCCCAGAATTGAAATAATGGGAACTGTCCAAGTTTTTCCTGTAATATATCTCTCAGTCCGGCCGGATGAGAATAACAATCCGGCATTTTTCGTCCGTCTGCCAGGTAATTCGGACGGGGAGTAACCGCGTAATCTGCAGATGAATACATATTATACCACCAGAACATTTTTGAACAGGTAAATGAAGGATCTTCCTTCCTTGCTGCCTCCCAAATTTTCTCGCCGTTTACAAGCTTATTCGATTGCTTCCAGAATTTGATCTCACAATCTATCCTGTCGTACCAGCCATTGCCAACAATCCCTGTTTCTGCAGGCCATTTTCCGGTCAGATAGGTGGATTGAACTGAAGTGGTCACTGCAGGTAGCATAGGCTTAAGCCTTATCAGGTTTTTGCGCTTCACATAGTCGCTCAAAAAAGGCATATACTCTCCAATGACAGAAGTTGAGAGCCCGACAATATCGATAACGACGGTTTTATTCATGTGGTTGATTATTTCAATTCAGCCTTAACCCAGTTGAGTTCCCTGAT
The DNA here is from genome assembly GCF_029360775.1 of Daejeonella sp. H1SJ63. GTDB lineage: Bacteria > Bacteroidota > Bacteroidia > Sphingobacteriales > Sphingobacteriaceae > Daejeonella. Next base: position 64,733 of record NZ_JARKMZ010000007.1, read on the forward strand.
AATGCTTTGATCGATTGGTAACTTTAATGTCTCCGGTAATACTTCCCATGTATACGTTTCTACTTCCAGATGATCTGTAAAAGGATTGCTTTTGTACCTGTGTAAAATTTCAACGATATCAGAACGGGTAGAGCGAAGCAGACCAAGATTCTCTGCAAATACGGGAACATGAAAATGAGCTCTCCATTCTTCCACATCCAAATTTTCAGCATCCTTCAGAGCATCGGGAAGATCACGGTAACGGATCAGTGAACGATCTGATTTACGGGCAATTACCTGATGCAAATAGGTAGGTTCCATATATTTTGAAAAAGCTTCCGCCGTATCTTTTCTCAGATCAGCATCAGCAGACATCCCGGCTTTCAAGGCTGCACTGATCTGAATTTTTCCGACACGGATCCCTCTGGCCGACAGATCTGCAAGGATATCGTTCATAGGCTCATATCCGATTGCAAAGTGGCAAACATCATAACATAAACAGATGTGTTCTTTGATACAGGATATTGCTTCTGCTTCAGTAATCTGTAACCGGGACGGAAGCACAGCCTTTGCCACAGGGAGCATGTAATTTTCAAACCAGTGAATAAACTCTGGTCCGGTTTCAAGCAACCCATCTGGTTCAGGTTCAATATCCAGATGTAAACCGATACCTTTTTTTTCTTTTATCCGGTAAAGATGTTCAGCTACTGAAACAATATGATGAGTGGCATTCAGCATGGCTTTCTCTGCCAGCTGCCTGGTTGGAAACCAATATTTATAACTTAGCGGGGATGTGGAAATACCGCCTTCAAGACCTTCAGGTAGCAATTCAGCAAGTATATCAAACAGGCGAAGGGTATACTCCAGTCTTTCGTTACTGGTCCAGTCTGGAGCATGTACCTGGTCTTTCACAAGGGCATGATGAAAATCACCATACGGAAATCCATTCATGGTGAAAACATAGGCATCATTTTCTGAAAGCCATTTCTTGAAAATCTGCAACTGATCAGCCTTCAAAATATCCCGGCTTGCAGAATTTGAAAGTCTTAGACCTATACCCATAGCCTGATCAGGGGAAACTCCCTTTTTAATAACGGGAATGTGCTTTTTTAAAGCAGCAAAATGCTCAGCCCAGCTCTCCCCGGCATGTATATTTGTACAATAGCTTAAATGTCCGTGTACAAGTTTCATTGCTTTCCTATTAAAACCAATTCAGCCTTTTTCAGTATCTCCGCATCCATCTTATGCACTTCTATTCCTGAGCCTATCTTTTCAAGCAGCATAATGGTCAATTCGCCACCAAGGTGCTCACGAAACTCTTCCAGGCCAAGCAAAATCTTAGAATTATCGCTTCCCGTTTCCATCAACGGGTGGGTAAGCTCAAATCCTAATTGCTGCAACAGGCTTAATATTCTTGAGCAATCATGATCTGATAAATAACCCGAAAGATTAGAATATACCGTATCCAAAGCCATTCCCATAGCTACAGCTTCACCATGAAGCACCTTAAAATCAGTAAGCTGCTCCAGTTTATGGGCGCTCCAGTGACCAAAGTCCAGCGGACGGGAAGATCCCGATTCAAACGGATCTTTGCCGGCAATATGCTGCATATGAAGCTCAGCACATCTGATGATCAGATAATTCATCGTTTCCCTGTCGCGGGCAGCAAGCAAACCTGCATTAGTCTCAATCCACTCAAAAAATACAGGGTCTTTAATCAAAGCAACTTTTACTGCCTCAGAAATACCCGACCTCCAGTCGCGTTCTCCAAGAGTATTTAAAAAAAGTTCATCATTAAATACTGCAAACGGCGGAGCAAAGGTTCCAAGGAAATTTTTCTTACCGAAATAATTAATACCATTCTTTACTCCGATCCCCGAGTCGTTCTGCGAAAGAACCGTTGTTGGTATACGGATATGCCTGATCCCTCTGTGCGATACTGCCGCAGCATAACCCACAAGGTCGAGCACTGAACCTCCGCCAATAGCTGCAATATAAGAATGCCTGTCGATCTTATGTGTATTTACAGCCTCCAGAATTTGATCGAAATATTTAGTATCATTCTTAACCTGCTCTCCTCCCGGAACAAACAAGATCTCAGGAACAAGATTTAAAGCCTTATATAAATTGAAATAAGCATTTATCTGATCAGAAACCACCCTGCCAACACCCTCATCCACAACAAAGAAAATTTTCTTTGAACTGTCATCTGATTTGAAAAAATCATTGAAGAGCGGATTTGAAAGATCAAAGAGTCCGGATGTAAAATATACTTTGTATTCAAACTTAACAGAAAAGGATTGTTGCAGATATTTCATAGAATAAGACTCATTCCGAAGCGAATGAGATAGTTTTTTAAGTAAATATAGTTTTCTTTAAGTAACGGCAAAACGTTTCGCAAGCAGTAATGACAAGGGGAGCAGAGCTGCTATGAAACATGCACCAACCAGAAACCCCGAGGCTGCTGCCCATGCCGCATCCATCAGGATCAGAGAAATAACCCCGGCTTTGACTGCTTTGCCAATATTTTTCCCAAGCGGCTCCCGAATTGCTGCAAATAATGGTTTGTAAATCATATACGCGAACAAAATAATAAACAAACCTGATAGTATTAACTCTCCCTGCACCCATGAATGATACAAAACAGCACTGATTACAAGCAAATACAGAAAAGCGCCCAGATAGAGTTTATTCCTGTTTGATCCGTGTACCTCGCCCTGACTGATCATGGTTATTGAGAAGATATAGATCAGAGGTATCAGGCCTAAAAAGTAAAAACTCTGAAGAGACAGGCTAATGATGCTGATTCCAAGCAAAAGATTCAAACCTCTGCAGATACCCATGTTCAGCGGACCTAAAAAGGCATGATGCTTTCCGAATTTATCATAAATAAGGGCAAATACGGCAATCAAAAATGCAATAACTCCAGACAGTACAGATAATGCAAAGGCAGCAAAAACCCCAATCATCAATAAAACAATTCCAAATACTATTGCTTCTGATAAACTTACTTCACCTCGCGGAATTGCCCGTTCGGGCCTTTCTATCCTATCGAGGTCTGCATCAAAAACATCGTTGAAAACAATCCCTCCCCCATACAATCCAATAGTTGACAGGCAAAGTAAAAGTACCGGGATTATTTGAGGATTTTCAGTCAAAAAATATCCTGAAACAGAAATACCCGCCAATACATCTGCAACTGAAGTCACAATATTTGCAGGGCGCATCAGTCGCAGATATACTCCGGCCTTGGTCATTCAATTAAGAAATTATGATTGATGACTTATCGGTACGCGGTACTTGTCCGCCTCTAAGAACAGTATTGCCTTCAAATCTTTCGGTCTGATCGATCTGCTGAGGGCCGATAAAATCATTTTCATCAATCTGCCCGCTTTGTGCAAAAGCAGTGATTGCATTTGAATATGTGATCTTACGGATATCCTCATCACTGATGCCTCTTAACTTCATTAGGGCAGCAGTTTTAGGCACTGCCAAAGGATCGCTTATCCCCCAATCGGCAGCCGAGTTGATCATGATCCGCTCTGAGCCATATTGCCTGGTCAGCTCTACCATCCTTTCATTCCCCATTTTGGTAAACGGGTATATCGTAAATGCAGCCCAAAATCCGCGATCAAGCACTTCCTTAACTGTTTCTTCATTATTATGATCAACAATGACCATATATGGGTCAAGACCATGCTCTATGGCAATATCCATACTACGTTGTGTTCCGCGCTTTTTATCACGGTGAGGAGTATGTATCTGAACCGGAAGGCCTGCCTCTTTGGCAAGCTCCAGCTGTAATCTGTAATATTTTTCTTCAGCAGCAGTCTGATCATCAAATCCTATCTCGCCTACTCCCACCACACCTTCTTTATAAACAAAGAGCGGTAGAATTTCCATTACTTCTTCAGCCAGCCCTTCATTGTTCGCTTCGCGCGAGTTCAGACCTATCGTGCAATAATGTTTAATTCCAAACTGAGAGGAACGGAATCTTTCCCAACCTACAAGACTACTGTAATAATCACGAAAACTGTCAATTCCGGTACGTGGCTGTCCCAACCAGAATGCCGGTTCAATCAATGCAACAACTCCTGCATCGGCCATTGCCTGGTAATCATCAGTGGTACGCGAGCTCATATGAACATGGGGATCAAAAAATTTCATCCCTTTAATGATCTCAAGATCCATCTTTTCTATCGGGGCCAAAGGCCGCTTGTCTTCAAATGAATGGCTACAACACATTTCTTCTCAGTTTATATAGTTCAATCTTCAGGATTCAGTGTATCCCAGTTAAGCTCTTTATTTTTAATTGCTGCCAAAAACTCAGGATGTTCATCCAGCAGATCCGCTGCAGGTTGAAAATCTGAATAATACAGGGTAAGGGCAGCCGCCTGCTTTTCTCTTTTACTTCCATGCTTAATTAGCTCTCCAAGATCATTCAGCAATTCTGCATCCATAAATTTAGCAGTAAGTCGCCAAAGGAAGGGGTTAATCTTCCTGCCCGCAGCTTTCCGCTCAGCTGTATAGTCAGAAATAGTAGCCTTCAGATCGGCATTGGCGCGTTCATCCAGACCGATAATCCTGTTAACATCCTTATCCGTAAAGAAAGCCTTCATCACCAGTTGATTCCAGGCATTTTCATCCAGATAATCAGAAGGATAAGGATTATCATACATAATTGCTTCAAGAACAGAACCAATATTACTGCGAATACCTTCGGCACATCTCAACTTCCATGCATCTGCCCAGGCTAATACCGGAAGTGATGAGTACAGAGCTACCAGCTCAGAAACTTCGGCTGTGAGAAAAAGATTTTCAACTGTCTTTACGTATACTGCATGATCGGTAGCATCCAGGTTAAAGATCAGATAAATACGTCCAAGACGATCAGCAGTCCAATTTTTAAAGGTTAAGCCCGGCTTGATGCTATTAATCTCCTCTGAGAGTTCATCACTAACATGTACTACTGATTTTCCGGTCTTACGCGGCATCAGGACAAATGCGGTATTAAAATCTGCAATTTTTCCGGAATTGATTTTTTCATTTAACCAAATCCAGGCATCAGAGTTCAGGGTTGAACGGGTAAGTTCAGTAAGGATTAGTCTTAATCTTTCTGCATCGTAGTCAAACATAGCCCAAAATTGATTTATAAATTACTCAAATAGCAATTATTTGCAGCGAAATTTAAAAAAAATCAGACAGATTCTGCATTTGCCTTATTTAATAATTACGCTGAATAGCTGCTTAAATTCCCCCCGACACAAAATAATTCAAAGCCAATGCTGCTGCAATAATTAACAGACCGAAAAATTCGCGGGTATTCTCAATATAAGGCTTTGTAGCCTGCATACTTTCAGTAATACTTGGTTGTTTATATTTCAGAATCCAGTCGCGAACTCCGTCTTTCGTAAAAAACAGAATAATGGCATAAATCAGATAAAATGCAATCAGAAACAAATAGGTCATTGGATAATACATTCCGAATCCGGCCAGTCCGCAAAGTATGGAAGCAGCCATATAGATAGGTACCCAAAGCCAAAAATCGCTGTCATTCAGATTAAACCATGCAAAAACAAGGAATGACAGGCAAAAGATAATATTCAGGATGAGCAGTAACATAATTTATATTGATTTGGAGCTAATGTATTCCATAAAATGGATATGTAAAATGATCTGGATCATGAATCTAATCAAAAAGCGAATATTGTACCGGCCTCATCATTCCAGACATAAGCTTTTTATCATTTTTCCCTATATGATAAACTTTAGATTCACAATACCGGGATGCCACTACAATTTCTGTATTGCCTGCAATTTCCCCGAACAAATCCAGCACAAGTTCAGGTTTATTATTATCCCTGCTTAAATGCGAAAGCAGCAAATGACTCATTTGAGTCCCCATTTCCTGAAAGATCTCAAATGCCTGTCTGTTTGACAAATGTCCGTTGCCTCCCCTGATTCTTGCTTTCAGATGGTAGGGATAGGTACCTTTATCCAGCATATCCTCATCATAATTTGCTTCCAGAAATGCAGCATGGCACCCTGAAAGATGATGTATCAAATGATCGCAGGGAGTTCCGATATCTGTAAAAACACCAACTCTTACGCCTCTGCAGCTGACAGTAAAACTATGCGGATCAGCGGCATCATGAAATTTGGGAAATCCAAGAACAGAGAGCTCTCCGATTAAAATTTCTTCATTTGCATTAAAGTGCCTGACCAGCTGCTCATCAAGTTCAAATCCGGTGCTTTTTAACGTTCTTTGAGTGATATAAACAGGCAATCTGTATTTTTTTGACAAAACCGGAATCCCCCGGATATGATCAGAATGCTCATGAGAGACAAATATAGCCCTTACTTTTTCCATTGAAAGACCCATACGTGCCATACGCCTCTCCGTTTCTTTGCAACTCAGGCCTGCATCAACAAAAATAGCATCTTTCTCATTGGCAAGATAATAGCAATTGCCATTACTGCCCGAATTCAATGATGCAAAGGATAAAGCCATGAAGAATGAACTATTTTCTGTAGCTCTAAAATTACAGAAAAAGATTAAAGAGTATTCATAATGGTCTATATTCGTTTAATTCATCAATTAACTAAACAATGAAACTAAAAGGCTACATATTTTTATCTGCCATATTATGCTTAGGCTTTACAGATGTAATTGCCCAAAGAAAAAAAGTGATCAACTATACTGAAATAAGTGCCTTAATCCATGGCAGCACATCGTTAACAGACAATTCTGAACTTAACGGATTCAGAACAAGAACCGGAGTATCAAGATTGATCGGTGAAAATTTCGGATTTGGCTTTGCCCTTGGAACAGATAATTTCAAAAATGCAGGTGGCAAAACCTATAATACCCTGCCACTAACCCTGAATGCATCCTATTTTTTCAATCCTGAATTAAGCGGACTTAAGGCAGATTTATACGGCGGTTATGCTGTAAAACTGTTTAATAATCTGAGTAAGGGACTAACAGCCGGTGCAGGATTGTCTTATTCATTCCCGGTAAATTCCGGACTCAATCTCGGAATTCAAACCGGCTATAATTATCAGAAGATAGACTATCCCATGGGTTTTGTGCTCGGCAGCAGTTTTGACATCAGTTCTATTCGCCTTGGTCTGGGGATAACTTTTAAATAAATTCAGTAATTTTGCGGCCTTTACGGGACCAATCTTATTGAACATGTCAAAAAGCAAGTATTCCATCGCTGTTCTGCAGCTGAATCTGAACGATAAACCTGAAAACAATTTAAAAAAATGTATCAGCTGGGTTCGTGACGCTGCGGCAAAAGGAGCAGAAGTAATTTCACTTCCCGAGCTTTACAGCAGTCACTACTTCTGCCAGTCAGAGGATACGGCAAACTTTTCACTTGCAGAACCCCTGTACAGCACATCATTTACCGCTTTCAGTGCTCTTGCAAAAGAATTGGGTGTAGTAATCATTGTCCCTTTCTTCGAAAGAAGGATGGCTGGTATTTATCATAACAGTGCGTATATTATTGATACCGATGGTACTGAAGCAGGATTATACCGTAAGATGCATATTCCGGATGATCCTCATTTTTACGAAAAATTTTATTTCACTCCCGGAGATATAGGCTTCAAAACCTTCCCTACAAAAATAGGGAAAATCGGAACGCTGATCTGCTGGGATCAATGGTATCCGGAAGCTGCAAGATTAACAGCAATGCAGGGTGCAGAAGTACTTTTCTACCCAACTGCCATAGGCTGGCATCCGCTGGAGAAAGCCCGGTACGGAGAGAAGCAGCATAATGCCTGGATGACAGTTATGAAAGGCCACGCAGTAGCTAATGGTGTTTATGTGGCTGCAGCAAACCGCATCGGCCTGGAGCAGTATATTCCGGGGACTGCCGGCATTCAGTTCTGGGGTTCTTCCTTTATTGCCGGACCGCAGGGAGAGATCCTGGCCCAGGCTTCGCATGACCGGGAGGAAATACTGATTGCAGAAGTTGACCTGCAATTACAGGAAGATGTACGTCAGAACTGGCCTTTCTTCAGAGACCGCAGAATAGATGCTTTTGGAGATATCACAAAAAGAGCAATCCTTTAAGATGAGTACAACAAGAAGATTTCCTGCAGAGTGGGAGAATCAACAGGGTATTTTACTTTGTTTCCCTCATAATGGTAAGGACTGGCCGGGTAAATTCGGAGCCATACAATGGGCTTTTACCGAGTTTATTAAAAAGGTAAGTATTTTTGAAGAGGTATTTTTGCTGGTCAGGGATGAAAAGCAGAAACTCAGCGTCAGGGAAATGCTTGAAATGGCTCATGTTAAGCTCGAAAAAGTTTCCTTTATCATTCAAAAAACCAACCGCAGCTGGATGCGCGACTCCGGTCCGATCATCGTTAGGAATGGTTCGAAAAGAGAGGCTCTGAACTTCAACTTTAACGGATGGGCAAAATATAAGAATTATAAACTTGACAGGAATGTTCCTGCTAAGGTCGCATCATTCCTGAACGTACCTCTTAGTCAGGTAAGCTATAAAGGAAAACCGGTGATCCTTGAGGGTGGTGCAATAGATGTGAACGGTAAGGGAACCCTTCTTACATCCGAAGAATGTCTGATGGATCAGAAAACCCAGGTAAGAAACCCGGGACTCAGCAAAACTGACTATGAAGCAATCTTCAAAGAATATCTGGGAGTGAGCAATGTGATCTGGCTTGGCGATGGAATTACAGGTGATGATACCCACGGACATATTGATGATCTTGCCCGTTTTGTCAATGAAGACACAATCATCACAGTTGTTGAATCTGACCCCGAGGACAGCAACTATAAAGCACTGCAGGAAAATCTGAAACGTTTACAGAGTTCCAGATTAGAGAACGGAAAAACTCCAAAGATTGTGTGCCTGCCAATGCCCGGGGCACTTGAATTTGAAGGATTACGATTGCCGGCAAGCTATGCCAATTTCCTGATTATGAACAAATCTGTACTTGTGCCTGTATTTAATGATCCGCGTGACCGTGAAGCCCTGAATATTATCGCAGAATGTTTTCCTGACAGAACCATCATTCCAATCAGCGCAATCGACCTGATCTGGGGATTCGGAACACTGCATTGCTTAAGTCAGCAAATACCTGAATAAACGGTCATCAGAAAATTCTGAGCTTATTTGCAGTTCCTCATAACATTGGCCTCAGGTTAAATTTATACGGTACCCTGTTCTTACAGCAGCAGACTATCAATCCTGTGTGCATGCACTATACTATCACATGGAGACCAGGTAAAAATTGTAAACCCTCCGTCCTGAGATGCAACCAGAGCAATGGCATCTCTCTGATCATGAACAAATTGTGCAGCCGAAGTATGCCGTGTACCACCACTTCCGGCAGGATTAACCAATCGTCCTTCACCGCCGATAATAGGCTCAGTGAGGAGAATCTGTTCAACCCGCGGATTACCATCTATATGGCCAATTTTAGCACCAAAAGCAAGGACTTCATGCTTCTCGCTGATTACAGTGGCCCCGTCTATTGCCGTTAATCCGGCTATGCTTTCAATTTCTCGATTAAGATCCCCAAGCCATACAGTTGAATTCCATTTACTCTGATCTTCTTTCATAAGATCCGTTAAACCAGTATATGGAGGAGAGACGGAGTATTTTACAGGCCGGAGTATAGATTTCCGCCAATGATCGGCTCCTGAAGGCACCACAAGCAAAGTTCCCCCATGCTTGTGAGCACGCATGGAGGCAGCCAGCTGAATCAGAACATTCACAGAATTATCTTCAGATGCAGAAGCAAATCCGAGTAATGAAGAGAGCAAGACCGGGCAATCCGGCAGGTTTCGACTGCTTTCATCCACAACCTTGATCTGATCTCCTATGAGAACGACAATATTGGTGAATTTACCGAATCCATTCATTCTGCGATGTTTAATCACAAGCAAGCCGGGTTCTGAAACGTCCAGCACAAAACAGTAGTTGGGTATCTTATGGGTTGTTCCCCAGACATACATGCCATTATCATCAAACCACACACCAAGGTGAATGCCGGGGCGTTCTACTCCCGGACCAAGCTTTGTCAATACTCCTGCATTAAATGCAAGTCTGTTCTCAAAACAAAGAGGATATCCCGCCTGTTCAGGTGAAAGAAAGGCCAGAGATATCTTGGGTGAATTTCCCTCTTCCCTCCTTAAACTGGCCCAAAAAGCTGTGTCCAGCATCATTTCAATTTGCCCTGCAGTTGGTGCAGCCGCAAGATCCTTTTCACCGCTTTGCATGGCTTCTTCCAGATGGGAAGAAAAATGTCTTTCCGCAATAGAAGCCACTGCAGAGGCCGCCTTATATGTTGATTCGGTAAGCATGGTAGAATATCCGCTGTTTTTTTCTCTAATATACATCCTATTCTACTCCAGGCATAATTCTGAAATTATTTCATAAGAACGCTTTCTTGCCTGATGATCATAAATATGTGTACTTATCATCACTTCGTTTACCCCTGTAGTTGTAATAAACTGCTGAAGTTTAGCGCCCACATTTTCGCCTGAACCAATAAATGAACAAGTCAGCATTTGCAGAACTGCATACTTTTCGGCCTCAGACCATATTCCATCCATGCTTTTCACCGGAGGCTGCATCTTTGTTCGCCTTCCATTAATTACACTTAGAAAGCTTAGATACAGAGATGTAGCCAGAAACTCTGCCTCCTCATCGGTATCTGCAGCAATTGCGTTGACACAGGCCAAAACATAAGGTGCTTTTAAATGTCCGGAGGGCCTGAAACTATCACGGTAAACCTGCAATGCCTGATAAAGCATATTCGGAGCAAAATGGCTGGCAAAAGCAAAAGGCAGCCCCAGAATTCCGGCAAGCTGGGCACTGTATGTACTTGAGCCAAGAAGCCATATTGGGATGTTAAGACCCTCACCGGGAATGGCCCTGACTGCTGAATCAGCGTTCTCTGCAGACAGGTAAGTCCTTAATTCATCCAAACTTTTTGCAAAATCCTCACCTGCCGGATCCGTACTTCTGCGAAGCGCCATTGCCGTCAATGGATCTGTACCCGGAGCACGGCCAAGACCCAGATCAATACGTCCGGGGAAAAGTGACTCCAGTGTTCCAAATTGTTCGGCAATAACCAGGGGAGAATGATTTGGAAGCATAATTCCTCCCGAACCAACTCTGATCGATCTTGTGCCGGCAGCAATATGCGAAATCAGCACAGAAGTGGCTGAACTGGCTATTCCCTCCATATTATGATGTTCGGCCATCCAGTAGCGCGTATACCCTGTGCGCTCGGCCATAAGTGCCAGATCGAGGCTATTTTTGAATGAATCTGAAGGAGTTTTCCCCGAAAGTACAGGAACAAGATCCAGTATGGATAATGGAATATTTTTCCCCTTGAGTTTATTCATAATTTTACCGGATATAATTAATAATACCGGTAAAATTAAAATTTAAGCATTCAGAAAGTACAGGAAGTACAGAATTTGACTGTTCAATTAGATTATCAGGAAGAACTCAGTTAATACCAGCTGTTACTGGATTCATGATGGCTCTCTTCAATATCCGCGGGCTTGGTAACTTTTGGTTTCAATGAATTAACAAGATTACGTTTCAGTGTTTCAGAAGGTCTGGACTGTTTAGTAATTGGAACTGCAGCCTTTTCATTTTCAGCAGGAATTTCCTCCTGAAGAATATAAGGAAGCTCAAAAGGCTCCTTTTGAGTACGCGGAGGCAATCTGTTCTCAATCTTTTCAATCAGATCCCGATCATCAATATCACCTTCAATACGAATCAATCCGTTAATAACAGCGCCCGGTTGAATGCACATAGATTTTGCCCGGATATTTCCCTCAATAACCGCGGTATTTTTTACTTCAACATAATCGATAGCAATTATATCCCCAATTACTTTCCCGCTGATGTTGCAAAGATGAGAGGTAATATTACCTGAAATTTCAGCACCCGGATCAACAATAACCTCATTAAGAGAATAGATATTTCCGATCAGTCTCTCATCAAGTTTTATGGAGCTGGAGGAAATAAAATTATTATCGACACGGATTATAGTAGTATGAAAATCAGCGACTTTCTCCTTCTGACCATTCTTTTTACTGAAAAAATTCTTTGCAAAATTTACAGCACCGGCAATCATTCTGACAATCTGCTTACAACTGATAATGCATTACCAATATCCAAACCAACCGAAGACTGCTTTTTACCACCGGATACACGCATCGAATTCAATGCATAGCCCTTACTTGCAAGGTTTGCAGGATCAGCAACAAATTCCAGCTGAGCAATATCGCCAAATTCATTTTTGAAGCAATCCACAAGATCCTGATAATACATACCACCACCGCACAGATATACTTTATTGGTCTTCATCAAATTTGCGTCAGTGATCACATTCCGAAGGTTTGGAGAAATTACTTCATTATAATATGCCCTCAAAACAGATCTTCTGAGATCCTTCAGATCTACATTCTTCCTGTTCAGAATAATGTGACCTTTCTGGAATGCATCATCCATCAGATGTGCGTTTCTGAAACCCAGATAATGCGTTTTCTCCAATTCACTCATCATCATATTTACTGCATATTTCAGTCCGTGTGTACTTACCATGGTCTGCTCTACAATACCCGATTCCATACTAAGAACTGATTCAAAAGTGCCAAATCCGCAACTAAGCACAAAAAAATTGCCGTCAGCCTGCTGCTCGCCTTTTCTCAAAGCAATGGTACAACCAACAATCTCAGGAATTACCTCAACATTCTGCACGTCAAGAATGACTGTTTTTTTGCCTGCATTACTGAATGTTGATGCATCATACTCAATGATATGGGTCTTCTTCAGGAAGTCTGTAGCCATATCCTTATAGATTCTGTAGGTCGAATAAGGAAATCCTGTGGTTAATGTTATTGGCTGCTCTACTGAATCTGCAACAAGAAGTAATGCCGCCTTGACAAGCAATTGATAATCCAGATCAGTTGGCGCTGAATTAATAAACTTATGAGGAAGCTGACCCTCATTAAGAGCTAAATTACCACAGATATACCATTGATTTTCATGGAAAATTTTAAGACCATTTAAAAGATCTTTGGATGTGTTGCTTAGGTTAGCATTACTGTTTTCAATAAGACTGGAAAACGACTGGATTGCAAACATGCTGTATTTATTTTGGGTTTATATATACATTAATTTAATTCTTTATTTTTGCCACCCGCTAAGTGCAGCAGAAGATATCAAGTTCTGAGTAATACCAGAACCCTAAATAAAACGCTTAAACATATAGATTCTAAGTTAGTTTTTTTTATCCATTTGAGTAAACATATCTAAACATAGCATTAAATTGAGAAATTGTTAAAAAAAACAATAAAAATAATGTATCATAGCTTTGTTGTTCAGATTCGGCCTAAACTGAGTTTAAACCATTATTTCGCATGATAAAGAAGTCAAAGTCAGACGTAAGTACGGTTTTAATCGTTGGTTCTAATCAGGGAGATGCTAAATCTCTGCGCATTAAGACCAAACATCTTAACAGATTAAAACATTACGCCGCATTCTTAATCATTACGATTATTGGGCTTACCGGTGCCATCATTTTCCTTTCTATGGAAAACAATCGTATTGAACAGGAAAAAATGGCTTATAACCGGGAAATTGCCCGGCTAAAAAAGCAAATACCTGCACCGAAAGATACTCTGGAGGCTATAAACTACATACAGCGGATAGAGGATAAACTTAAAAAAATCAATCAATACCTTATAAAAAGGGGTATAAAGGGTTTTAACATTGATGGTATAGGAGGTAATGATCAGTCGGAAATCAGGTTTAGTCCGGAAGAAACCTATGCCATGTACGATGAAAGACTCAAAGAAATTCTGGTAGGTGTTGCATTTACCCCAATGGGCTACCCTTCAAACTATATTGTAAATTCAACCTTTGGCTACCGGGGTGATCCTGTCAGAAAAGGAAGGGTTGAATTTCATGCCGGTCTTGATTTTAAAGGCAGAAGAGGTGATCTTGTAAAAAGCACTGCAGACGGCAAAGTAATCATGGCAGGCTGGTATCAGGGATATGGAAAATGCATCAGAATAAGACATAAAAACAATCTTGAAACCTTATACGGACATCTGTCAAAAATCAATGTAAAAGCTGGTCAGATCGTTAGTACCGGACAGGTTATCGGAAATGTCGGATCTACAGGATACTCGACTGGAAACCATCTGCATTATGAGGTTCGAAAAAACGGGAAGCCTGTTAACCCAAAAACATATCTGAACATCCATTAATAAATGAAAAATCAGAAAAACGGACAAGGATCATCTACTCCAACCCTGATCAGCAAGGGATGCATGATCCAGGGAAAAATTGAGTCTGAAGTATTCGTCCGGATTGATGGTAATATCAAAGGTGATGTCACTATTGGCGAAGGCCTGATAGTTGGAGAAAACGGCCTTATTGAAGGTAATGTAAATACCCCTGAAATTGTTGTTTATGGTACAGTGAACGGCATAGTCAAAGCAGACTCAATAGATATTAAAAGTTCGGGAAAAATCACCGGAGAAATTCATACAGGAAGTCTTCAGGTTGAAAAAGGTGCTGTTTATATCGGCAAAGTGGTCATGGATACCAAACCGCTTATCTTATCAAAGTCCCCTCTGCAGGTATAAAATCCTATCTGTACTGTTAAAAAAATCCGGCAAAAAATTTTAACTCATTCTTTTAACAGATATTTACAAAATTGGTTTATCTGCATTTCAATTGCCAATAATTCCTATTTTTAGGCAATTATTTAGATTATAACCAAGCCAATGAGAATTAAAACTCTATTTATCACACTTCTTTGCTGCTTCACTCTTTCACTGAATGCTCAGCAGACCAAAACACCGGTAAAAAGCACCGGCGTTCCTCGTCCCAAACTGGTTGTAGGGATAATGGTAGATCAGATGAGATGGGACTACCTTTACCGTTTTTTTGAACGTTACGGAAATGGCGGATTTAAAAGAATGCTTCAGGACGGTTTTTCCTGTGAGAACGCATATATTAACTATGTTCCAAGTGTAACCGGTATCGGGCACTCAACCGTTTATACCGGTTCAGTTCCGGCTATCCATGGTATTACGGGCAATGACTGGATTATTCAGGCTACGGGTAAAAACATGTATTGTACAGAAGATTCATCCGTAAAGACCGTAGGCAGCAGCACCGAAGATGCCGGAAAAATGTCGCCTAAAAATATGCTGGTAACCAGTATGACCGATGAGCTCAGACTGGCTACAAACTTCAGATCAAAAGTTATTGCAATTGCCTCAAAAGACCGCGGAGCCATACTACCCGGCGGGCATACTGCAAATGCTGCATACTGGTACGACGGTAAATCAGGAAACTGGATTACAAGTACCTATTATATGAATCAGCTTCCTGCATGGCTCACTAAGTTCAATGAGCAAAAACTGCCTGAAAAATACCTGAAACAAGACTGGAATACACTTTATCCTATAGAAACCTATATTCAAAGCAGCAAGGACAATGCACCTTATGAAGGAAAATTCCCGGGCACAGAAACACCAACATTCCCGGTTAAAACATCAGAAATGCTTGGTCGCGGTATGGGATTGTTAACCAGTACCCCATACGGAAGTTCCCTCACACTGGATCTGGCAAAAGCGGCAATAGACAATGAAGAACTTGGTGCAGATGCCATTACTGATTTTCTGGCTATCAGCGTCTCTTCACCTGATTATGTTGGTCATCAGTTCGGACCAAATTCAATCGAGGTTGAAGATACCTATTTAAGACTTGACCGCGATCTGGCTGCTTTGTTCAACCACCTTGATACCAAAGTTGGAAAAGGAAACTATACCGTATTCCTTACTGCAGATCATGCCGTTCAGCATAATGCAGGCTTTATGAATGACAATAAAATTCATGCCGGCGTATTCCCCACTTCTGCTGTTTTAAAGGAATTGAATGCAAAGCTTGAATCCGAATTTAAGGTTAAAGAAATCGCGCTTAGCTTCAGCAACTATGCTGTAAGCCTGAACAATACCGTTATTGCAGCAAACAAGCTGGATGAAAATTTAATTAAAAACAGTGCAATTGAGTTTCTGAAAAAACAGGAAGGTGTAGCTTTCGTTGTTGATATTGCAAATGCAGGAAGTGCTACAGTTCCTGATATTTACAAAGAAAAGATTATCAATGGATATCACCCGGAACGAAGCGGAGTTATACAAATCATACTTGAACCGGCATGGTACTCAGGATCATCAGCCCGTTCAACCGGTGCCACACATGGAACCATGAATCCTGCCGACACTCATATTCCAATGGTATTTATGGGCTGGGGTATCAAACAGGGGAAAACCAACAACTCATACAACATGACTGATATTGCTCCAACTATCAGTGGTTTGCTGCGCATTCAGGAACCGAATGGCAATATCGGAAAAGCGGTGAATGAAGCATTGAAATAGAGACTCTTTTATTATATTCAATTCCGGTTTCCCGGGCAAAATACCCTCACCTTCTATAGGAAGATGAGGGTATTTTATTTATCATAAATCAAATATCTGATTATCTAATAATCTGATGTTGTTTGTTTATTAAATTCAGAGTTAATATATTCGATTAATGCCTGGCAAAAATGAACAGCTACAAGTCCCTAAATGATTTTCAATTATTGGAACTTATAAAATCAGGAGATGCTAATGCATTCGCTGAAATTTATGAGAGGTATTGGACATTAATCCTCCATCATGCCCTAAAAATGCTGAAGGACAATGATGAAGCAAAAGATCTTGTTCAGGATGTATTCGTTACACTTTGGATTAAAATTGATCAGATTGACCCCAATACTAATATTGCCGGCTTTCTTTATATATCAACAAGAAACAAAATATTGAATCTGATAAGACATAACCAGATTAAGACAGATTATTTATCTTCTTTGGCAAATTTTGTATCTGAACCCAGAAACTCAGCCCTCGAAGAACTGAGTGCAAAAAATCTGAATTTTGTCATTGAGAAAGAAATCCAGAATCTCCCGGTAAAAATGAGAGAAATTTTTGAACTAAGCAGGAAAAAATTCCTTTCTCATAAAGAAATCGCCGATGTACTGGATATATCTGACAAAACTGTTAAAAAACAGATAAACAATGCGATCAGGATTTTAAAATTACGCCTGAATATCTTACCAACATTAATCCTGCTTAGCTCTGCGTTACCTTATTAATGCCTGATACCCCCCAATTAAGCTTATTAAGAATTTCCTTTCAAAAAATAATTTTCAATTCTCTACTACCTGTTCTGCTCTCAGTTGTTTTAAGTTAAATAACAATTTAATTTAATGACAAAAGAAGAAGTTAAAGAGCTCTTACAACGATATGCTGATGGCAAGTGCAGCCCACAGGAGAAAGCGATGGTTGAGCATTGGTATCTTTCAGAGTCTTTTAAGCAGAGTTCAGACTTTGATACCAATGATATACAGGAATTAAAATTTGAAATTTGGGACAAAATCACTCAGGATAGAAGTTTTAAATCAAATAGTAAAATTAAATCGATTCTGCTTTGGACTGCTTCTGTTGCGGCCGTTTTAATTTTTGTATTCAGCCTGTCAGAACCATTTATCTTTAACTCTGCAGATAAGCTCCTTGCCAAAAAGGAGAAGCCCGCAGTTTTTGACAAATCACCCGCAAGAAACAAAGCTGTATTAACTCTCTCAGATGGCTCTAAAATCATCCTTGACGATGCCAGAAGCGGCTATATAGCTGATCAGCAAGGTATTAAAATCAGCAAATCGCCTGACGGCTCGATTATCTATTCTATGCCTGAATCACTTCTTGGCAATAATAATGAGTCTGATGTTGTACCTTATAATTTTATAACAACCCCCAAAGGCGGTAAGTTCCAGATTATCCTGCCTGACAAATCAAAAATCTGGTTAAACTCTGAATCAACTTTACGATTTCCTGCCAGGTTCATAGGTCAGGAACGAAATGTTGAGCTTACCGGAGAAGCTTATTTTGAGGTAGCTAAAAACATTAACATGCCTTTTATTGTAAAAACCAAGGATATGAGTGTTTTTGTTACCGGTACAGAGTTCAATATTATGGCTTACAGTGAAGACAAATTCACTTCCACAACATTAGTTCAGGGTTCTGTACAGGTTAGCAGTCCATCTCAAAAGATAATTTTAAAACCGGGAGAGCAGGTTGTTGGCAATCAAACAATCGGATTAAGCAAAAGGGATGCTGACATTGAAGAAACGATTGCCTGGAAAAATGGATTGTTCCAGTTTAATAATACAGATATAGCAACTGTGATGAATCAAATCAGTCGCTGGTATGATGTTACTGTAGAATACGAAGGCGATTCTTCCGGAAAGCGTTTCGGGGGTTATATCTCGCGCGACTCGAAGCTGTCCCAGGTGTTAAAAATGCTTGAACTAAGCGGAGTTAAATGTCGTATAGAAGAAAAGAAAATTATTGTTCTACCTTAAAAACTGCCTATGGATCCATAAAGAATTTACATTCCTAAGGGCCTCAAAAAAAAATCCGGAAACGTTGCACCGTAACCGGACCAGAATATGGGGTCATAAAAACTACTGCTAAGTATTATTTCATTAACCATAAACCATGTAAAGTTATGCAAATTACTGCGTTTTGCAAAGCTCAACCTATTTCAAAGATGAACAGGTTATGCTTATCACTGATAACGCAACTTAAAAAAGTTATCAGCAAGAGATCTGAATCAACAACAATATCTGAGGATTCAGTCTCAAAACAAGAATACTTATCCTTTGAAAAGCTAATACTAAATACCAAATACCCCAAAGGAATAGAGCAAATTATTCTCAAAATGAAATTGACTGTAATTATTTTATTTATCGCCTGCCTGCAGGTTAGTGCATCGGGTTATGCGCAAAAGATTTCAATGTCAAAGAAGAATGTACCAATTGAACAGGTATTTAAGGAAATAAAGAAGCAAACAGGATATTTGTTTTTTTATAACCAGAATTGGCTCGAAGAGATTAATACAATAAGCATTGATGTCAAAGATGCTTCAATAGAAACAGTACTTGAGATTTGTTTCCTTGACCAGCCTTTATCCTATTCTATTGTTGACCGAACAATTATTTTATCTAAAAGTAAAAAGCCCGGTCCGGTCACAAAAACTGAAGAATTAATAATAAAGGAGAACCCTCCCAAAGAAATAAGTGGTGTTGTAACCGATTCTAAAGGTGAAACATTGCCCGGGGTAAGTGTACGAATAAAGGGCACAACCACAGGTACTACAACCGGCATTAATGGAAGTTACACCATCAATGTCCCTGATGATAATACGGTTCTGGAGTTTTCTTACATAGGTTTCATTGCACAGGTTATTCCTCTAAACGGCAGACAAACCCTCAATGTAACACTTACTGAGGCTAATACCGCATTAAATGAGATCGTTGTAACTGCTCTGGGTATTTCAAGAGAGTCGAAATCATTAACCTATGCAGTTCAAAATATCAAAGGAGATAAATTAAATGAAGCTAAAGAGACTAATTTAATTAATGCACTTCAGGGAAAGGTTGCCGGTGTCACTATTACAAAAGATGCAACCGGTCCGGGTGGAGATTCTAAAGTTTTGATTCGTGGAAACCGTTCCATCACAAATAGCAATCAACCTTTATACGTTATAGATGGAGTACCGCTGAGCGGCAACGTAGGCATGTTAAATTCAGATGAAGTGGAAAGCATGACTATTCTGAAAGGAGCCTCCGCGGCTGCATTATATGGTAGTCAGGGACAGAACGGAGCAATCATCATTACAACAAAAAGAGGAAAAGCAAATCAAACAACAATTAACTTCATTAGCGGACTTGGTTTAGACCAGGCGGCAGTGCTACCTGAGTTACAGTACGAATATGGCCAGGGAGATGCCGGTATTTATAACGCAAATTCTGAACGCAGCTGGGGGCCTAAGGCCACAGGACAAGCGGTAACTTTATGGAATGGAAGTAACGTCCCTTTAGTCGGTCAGTCTGATAATTTAAAAAACTTTTTCAGGACAGCGCAAACACTAAACAATACATTGAGCATTAGCGGTGGTGGCGAAAAGATGCAAACCTATTTCTCTTATGGTAATACAATGGCTCAGGGTATTTTAACAAACAACGACCTGACCAGACATAATGTTGACCTCAAAACTGACAATACGATATCTTCAAAGCTTTCGATATCTACCAAGATGAGCTATATATTTGAGGACGTCGATAATCGCCCTGTTCCCGGTGGCAGTGGTAACTATGTTCTGCCATCAATATTTAGTTCACCAACATCGATACCCCTCGATGAAATGAAAAAATATTCATATCAGGACAATACAGGAACTGAAAGACAAAGCTATTGGTTACCCGGTTCCTCTGTACTTGTGAACCCATACTGGGCATTAAACAGAATTAACTATTACCAGAAACGGGACCGTATTCTTGGCTTAGTTTCTGCAAAGTATGAGTTTAACAAATGGCTCAACTTGCAGGTACGTGGAAGTATAGATAAAACAATCCAGAACAATACAAGAAAAGTATACGCCGATTCATATTTCAGTCAGGTAGGATCAAATTATGATTATGGTACAAATAGAAATCAGGGAATTAATGTCGATGCATTATTATCATTTCAGCGAAACATTGGAAAGAAATTCGATATAACCGGAAATCTGGGAGCTTCTTTACAGGAAAGCAAATATGAAAGCATTTCAGGAAGTGCAAATGGTTTGAATAAACCAAATTTCTTCTACATGCACAATGCTAAGTCTCCATTCTTTACAACTGCCAATGGCAGAACTCCCCGCGTTCAATCTCTTTACGGGACAGCAACTATCGCATATAATAAATACCTCTATTTGGATATAACGGCCAGAAATGATTGGTCATCAGCACTTCCTGAACAAAGTCAATCTTACTTTTATCCATCAGTAGGTTTATCAGCAATTGTTTCAGATATGATAAAACTGCCATCCTGGATTTCATATGGAAAGGCAAGCCTGACAATGGCTAATTCAGGATATGGAGGAACTCAGTATCTGGATCGCAATTACTACTCTGTCGGTATTGGAGGTGCAATTATAACCCCGAATATTCAGTCGTTGGGTTCATATAAGCCAGAATTAACAACTTCTTATGAAGCCGGATTAGACTGGAAATTCCTGAAAAACCGCTTAGGTTTAAATTTCACTTACTATAATACACAGACCAAAAATCAGCTCTTATTAATCGGGTTACCTCCGGCTTCATTATTTGACCAGAAATACATTAATGCCGGATTAATTCAAAATCATGGAATTGAGCTGGTAGCTAATGTTTCTCCTGTTGCAGGAAAAAATTTCAGATGGGATGCAGCTCTAAATTATTCTAAAAATATTAACAAGGTTAAGCGACTCACTGAAACAATTAAATCTATTGTAATTGGAGAAGGCGATAACGTCTACCTGATTAAAGTTGACGAAGGCAGCAGCTATGGCGACATGTATGTAAGAGGCTGGAAAAAGGATGCACAGGGACGAAATTTGGTAGAGGATGACGGAACTCCAATTTTGACAGACGGCCTGGATCAGTTTGTTGGAAATTATAACCCTGATTACATGCTTGGTTTTTCGAATGAATTTTCATTTAAAAACTTCTCTATGAGCTTTTTAATTGACCACAGACAGGGAGGTGCAGTAATTGGTGGTACTCAGGCACTTATTGATGCTTATGGACATTCAAAGAACTCTCTTTGGGGCCGTGAAGGTGGAATAATTCTGGATGGTTACAGACAAGACGGACAAAAAAATGCTCAATCTATTTCTTCGCAGAAATATTTTGGTTTGATTGGAGGCCGGTACCCTTCTGCAGGATTTTACAGTTATTCATCAACTAATACCCGTTTACGTGAGTTTACATTAGGCTATGAACTTGGAGATAAATTATTAAGTAAATATCCACTTATAAAAAGTGCAAAATTGTCGCTGGTTGGAAGAAATCTTTTCTTCTTCAAAAAAGATGCACCAATAGATCCGGAAGTGACCAGAGGGATAAATGGCGGAGGATTAGAGTATGCAGCATTGCCTTCTACCCGAAATTTTGGCCTTAATCTGAAAGTATCATTTTGATATCAGACTCTTTTTTTGATAAAAAATTATTAAAAACGCACGAAATGAAACATCAAATATTAAATAATATTAGAGTATACCTTTATTTGGGTATAGCAATTCTGGCTATTAGCTCAGGATGCACAAAAAACTACTCGGAATTAAATACTGACCCAACCCGATTAACAACGTTAAACTCGGGAGACGTAAAGGGTCTATTTACTAATGCAGAATATATGGCTATGTATTCCGGAAGGTCATCTGCAGAATATCAATATGCACAGGGCTTCTTTGCTGATTTATTTGCTCAATATTCAGCAATTACTGCAACATTTGACCCCACCGACAGATACAATATTGCCCAGGAGTGGATTCAGGAGCAATGGATTGCAACTTATACTAAATCCTTACCTCCGCTTATGTCTATTTTAAAGGAAACAAAAACTCCTGAGACCAAAGCGCTCAATTCCATTGCAAGAATCTGGAAAGTATTCGTAATGCACCGTGCAACAGATTATTATGGCCCGATCCCTTACTCAAAAATCGGATCAGACAGTACTGCAATATCTTATGATTCCCAGAAAAGTATTTATATGGATCTTTTTAAGGAGCTAAAGGAAGCTACTGATGTACTTAATGCTAATATTTCACAGCCTTCTTATGGAGATAAGGATGTTATTTTCAATGGAGATAACAGAAAATGGGTAAAATTTGCTAATACACTGCGCTTAAGATTAGCATTAAGAATTTCTGACGTAGAACCGGCAATGGCAAAGGTGGAAGCTGAAGCTGCTGTAGCAGGTGGAACCATGACTGAATTAAGCGATGATGCATATCTGAAAGTTGGCGGTGTAAACTATAACGGATATAACAGACAGTCAGGATGGAACGAGTTCAGAATGAGTTCAACGATGGAGAGTATTTTAGGAGGCTACGATGATCCCAGACTTAGTAAATTTTGGGCTCCGTCTGTTAATACAGGTAAATATGCAGGAGTAAGAAATGGAATGAATGTCGCAGAAATTGTAGCCCCTGCTAATGATCCGGATAATACATCAGGTCCAAGCGCCGCGCTGCTTCCGTCGAGCATGTTCAAAACACCTTCAACTGTAATGTATACTGCAGAAGCATATTTTCTTCGTGCTGAAGGTGCATTAAACGGATGGAATATGGGAGGAACTGCCAAAACATTTTATGAAAAAGGAATAGAAATGTCTCTTAAGACATGGGGGATTTCTGATGATGCGCTTATCAATGATTACATAAACAGAACAGCCTTACCTAAGGCTCCGGGTGGATATTTTAATACTCCGGCCTTAACTGACATCCCGGTTAAATTTGCCTCCGATACTGAAAAACAGCGTGAGCAGATTCTTACTCAGAAATGGATCGCATTATTTCCGGAAGGTCATGAGGCCTGGGCTTCTATCCGGCGCTCCGGCTATCCAAAGCTATATCCACTAATCCATTCAGATAACCCTGATGTACCTGCTACCATGGTTATTCGCAGAATACCATTCTTAAACTATGACAGAGACAGAAATGGTGCTGCAGTAAAAGCTGCTGAGGCTTTATTAGGCGGCCCTGACAATGCCAGCACAAGACTTTGGTGGGATGTGAAATAATTTCAAAGTCAGAAATTTATTACAGAAAGAGCCTAAACAAACAATCAATATTTCTATCCTGAGCAACTATAGATAATTACTCAGGATAGAAATATTCAATTGCTATAAACATATCCGGCAATTGAACAACTGGTTCCGGATAATAGTATTGAATAAAACGATTTTTTCGGTACTTATAAAATGTGTTATAGTGTATTTCAGTTAATCTATTGATACTTAATCTGGCAAAATATACTCCCAGAATTAATTATTTTTAAAATAAAAAATGAACCCAACATGATTAAAATAATCATTAAGCACACAGGGCAATGATTATTTTAATCATCAAAGGCTCCATCCCGCACGTGCGGGATTAAAACCAAGAAAAATAATCTGATGAAATTATCAAAATATCCATTCAGGAGAATTGAATTCCCCACTGCTCTTTTAATAGGTAGCTTTATTACTTTGAGCATTATTATATTTTATGGATGTAAAGTCTCCAACAAGCTCCCTCATTCAGATACTGATAATGGAGGTCTATTTTTGCCGGGTGATTTTGAAGCAGTAACTGTGGTTGATAGCATTGGCAGAGCCCGGCATCTGGTAGTTAATGATAACGGAGACATTTACGTTAAATTAACTTTTAACCCAAAAATGAACAGGTATGGTGGAACAGTCGGACTTCGTGATACCAACAATGATGGCAAAGCTGATTCAATTATCTATTTCGGTGATTATCAGGACGTAGGCGGATCTGCCGTTGGTGTAACTATACATAATGGCTACCTGTACACAAGCACGGTAAATCAAGTACTCAGAAATAAATTAACCCCCGGCGAATTAGTTCCGAAGAGCAAGACAGAAGTGATTCTTACCGATCTGGATCAAAATGTGGCAAAGAACTGGCATACTACCAAACCTCTGGCATTTGACAAAAAAGGATATATGTATGTCCCATTCGGATCCCCGTCTGATGCAGGCCAGGATATCACAAAATACGGGCCTATCGGCATACCCGGTGGAAAGGGGTTAGATCCATCTCCGGAGCGTGTAAATCATGCCGGTATATGGCGTTTTGATGCAAACAAACTAAATCAGACACAAAAGGATGGCTATAAATTTGCTACCGGTATCAGGAGTGTTGTAGGCATGACCTGGAGTCCGCTTGACGATAACCTGTATGCTGTAATGAATGGTATTGATAATTTCCATACCATCTACCCCGAACTTTATACTGCCTGGCAGGGTGCTGTTCTTCCCTCAGAGCCGCTTTTGAAAGTAACTGAAGGATCTGATTTTGGATGGCCATACGCCTATTATGACCATATACAAAAAAAGAACATTTTACAGCCGGGCTATGGGGGCGACGGTAAAATAATTGGCCGGGCTGCTGAATTTGATCTCCCGGTTATCGGTTTTCCTGGTCATTGGGCACCAATGGATATCCTGTTTTACCAGGGTAATCAATTTCCTGACAGGTATAAACAGGGAGCCTTCGTTGCTCTTCATGGCTCAACAGATCGCTCGCCTTATCCTCAGGCTGGATACATTGTTTGCTTTGTTCCATTTGAAAATGGAAAAGCAAAAGGGGATATAGAAATTTTCGCAGATGGCTTTACCGGAGTGGATACAGTTGTTAATACCAGCGATGCTGTATACAGACCAATGGGCTTATCTACCGGCCCGGATGGATCTTTATACATTTCAGAATCAAACAAAGGAAAAATCTGGCGCATTATGTACAAAGGCGACAAGAAAAAGTTTGGGGAGGCTCAATTAGCAGAAATGGAAAAGCGTAAGACCAGATCTTATATTAAAGAACCTGACGTAATCAAAGATAATCTCCACAGAGGTGATATGCTGGCAGGTGGCATATTGTATAATACGTATTGTGCAAGCTGCCATCAGCAAAATGGAAAAGGTGATAACAATCGCTTCCCTCCTCTGGCCGGTTCAGATTGGGTAACCGGAGATAAAAAGAGACTTCTTGGAGCAATATTAAACGGACTGCAGGGAGAAATTAAGGTAAACGGGCAAACATGGGATGGATTAATGCCTGCTCATGGTGGTTTTTTGGATGACCATGCAATTGCGTCAATCGCAACATATATCCGCCAGAACTTTGGGAACAAAGCTGATGCTGTGACCAGTATGGAAGTAAACAAGGTTAGAAACACCTCAAAATAATTTAACAGAACTACCGCAATCAGTTAAATAATAAGAAAGCTTAAGATGAGCAATATATTATCGGTTTAGTATGAGTTGGTTTATAGATTCCTGTGAATTACTCCGGTAAAATCTATAAACCATTATCAATATATAACCCCGATATAAAAAGTAAAGAAATGGCCCCTTGATTATGAGGAAAGAATTAAAATATCAAAAACAGAACCCGGATTTATGAGAACTGCAATTTTATTCATCTTTCTTGTACACTTTAATTATACGGCAAGTGCGCAATCAAATACAGAAAGAACGTACAATCTTGTAGTCGGCACCTATACTAATAAAGAAAACACCAATGGTATCCACGTTTATCGTTTTGATACTCAAACTGGCCAATCCAGTTTTCGTTCAAAAATAGTTGGCATAAAAAATCCGTCCTATCTGGCCATCAGTAAGGATGCAAAAAATGTGTATTCAGTTAGTGAAGTTGACAAGGGAACTATCCAGGCATTTTCATTTAATGCTCATACCGGAGAACTTAAATTCATAAATAGTGCAGATGCAGGTGGTGATGGCCCCTGCTATGTATCAGTTAATAACAATAAAAATCTGGTATTTGCTGCCAATTATGATTCAGGAAGCCTGGCAGCAATACGAGTCGAAGGCAACGGATCTTTAAATCCGGATATACAAAAAATACAACATGAGGGTAGCACTGATAACAAAGTGCTACCCCATGTTCATTCAGTAGTATTAACACCTGATGAACGCTATCTTCTTGCATCAGATCTGGGCACTGACAGGGTGAATATTTACAAAGTAAATTCACAATCTTCACCAATATTATCGCCTGCTAAGACACCTTTTATCAATGTGAGTAAGGGTGGCGGACCAAGACACCTGACATTTCACCCAAACGGAAAATTTGCTTATCTGATCTTAGAGATGGGCGCAGCAATCGTTGGATTTGATTATAAAGATGGCAAATTGAAGACTAAACAGACTATATCAATGCTTGCCCCCGATTTTAAAGGGAAGGTTGAGGCTGCTGATATTCATATTTCTGCTGATGGAAAATTTTTGTACGGTTCAAACCGTGCTGATGCAAACGAAATCGTAATCTACTCCATAGCCAAAAATGGAATTTTAAAATATGCAGGCCGCCAGACCGCCCTTATTAATACTCCCCGGAATTTTGCAATTGATCCCAGTGGAAAATATCTCTTAGTTGCCAACAGTGGCAGTAATGAGATAATTGTTTTTAATCGGAATAAGAAGTCCGGGTTGATTAATCCAAGCGGTCAAAAAATACCGGTAGAGAAACCGGTTTGCCTGAAATTTGTTAAGATGGATTAAAATAGTTTCAAATCAAGTATAAAGAGTCATAGCATCTCCATAGTCTTCTCCCGGGATGCTGATATGGTTTAAAGTATGAAACATAAACAATTTAACAGCCCCTATATTCATCAAAAATTGCAGATTGACCATAATAGCATAATTAATAGCACATTATAATTACCGGCACTTCTAAAAATCACTAAATCATGTACTCATGAACATCTCTTCCCATTACACTCATTGACATACAACAGTGTATTAGGAGAATATTTGTAAATTAAAGTTTCAATTTGTGATGGAACTAAGAGCTTAACGGAAATTTCCGAAGCTAACAATCGCACTTAGAAATACACAGGATTTGCTTATACAAACAGTTTTGCGATACATCTCCTGCAATTGCATTAATGACCTTTATCATTAAAAACAATGAATAGAAAAAAATTCATAGCTGCAGCCTCTGTAATTGCGATAGCATCGATTAAGAAAAACTCATTAATGAGTGCTGTGATGCCTGAATCTGCCAAACTTCTGCCCATCGTTGACACCCATCAACACCTGGCTGATATCGTTCGCTTTGGCAAAGACTGGACATCCCCCCCGGTTCCAGGTAATTATGACATGAAGGCTTATATGAATGCAACGCACAATATCAATATGGTGAAGGCTGTTTACATGGAAGTAGCCGTACCTGTGGCCAGAAGACATGAAGAGGCACTTTACGCTATTGAAATGTGCAAAGACAAATCTAATCCAACCGTTGGAGCTGTAATAAATTCTGATCTGCGAAGTCCTGATTTCGAATCTTATATGGTTCAATTCAAAGGTTCTCCATACATTAAAGGAATCAGACATGGTTTCCGCTCTACATCGGAAATGCAGGATCATCAAGTGATCAAAAACACCAAAATACTTGGCGACCTCAACATGAGTCTGGATTTTACCATATCGCCGTCATGGCTGCCTTCCATCTCAAATCTGATCAAAGAATGTCCAAATACCCGTTTTCTTGTCAATCATTGCGGAAATGCTGACCCCAGAGCTTTCATGGATCCTGTCGCTGCAGGCGGCAAACCCAACCATGACGCCAGTGAATGGATAGCCACAATGAAAAATGTGGCTCAGAATAAAAATGTGGTTTGTAAAATTTCCGGAATCATCTCCATCAGCCCGGGATATCCGAAATCTGCAGAAACACTCGGACCGGGTATCAATCATTGTCTGAATATTTTTGGTCCGGACCGTGTGATGTTCGCCAGCGACTGGCCATGGTGCTTAAAAGGCAGTGAACTTGAAAACTGGGTTAATATTTTGAAAGAGATTGTAAAAGACAGACCTTATAAAGAACAAAAAAAACTGTTCTATGATAATGCTGTTAAATTCTATAATATTTAAGAAGCTCGTATAACCTCATCTGTTTTATGCTATTTTCACCCTCCCCGAAACAAAATATCCTATTGCTGACAGTCTGCTTATTGGCGTCCATTGCATTTAATTCCTGCCGGAATAACCTTGCAAACAAAGAATGGGAAGTTTATGCCGGAGGCAAGGAGCGACAGGCTTATTCCCCGCTTAGCCAGATTGATACCAACAATGTCAAAAATTTAAAGGTAGCATGGGTTTATCATACCAAAGACGCTGATAAATCAAGCCAGATCCAAACCAATCCATTAATCATTGATGGTGTTTTATACGGCACCTCACCTCAATTGAAGCTATTTGCAGCTGATGCTGCAACAGGTAAAGAAAAATGGGTCTTTGATCCGGCGTCAAGCATGCTTATAGACAACGCCGGAAAGCAAAGTTATGGTCTTAATGTTTGCCGCGGAATTGCTATTCATAAAGGAAAAAACAATGAACACCGGATTTTTTATACCGCAGGATCATCCCTATACAGTATTAACAGTGCAACAGGAAAACCTGTTAGCAGCTTTGGAAAAGATGGACGGGTTTCTTTACATGACAATCTGGAAATGAACAGGGATATCAGCAACCTGAGAGTCACCTCTACTTCAGCCGGCATGATTTACAAAGATCTGATCATCATGGGAAGCAGTCTTTCTGAAGAGGAAGAGGCAGCTCCCGGGCATATCAGGGCATATGATGTCTACACCGGAAAAATGAAATGGCTTTTCAGAACTATTCCCGCCCCGGGAGAAAAGGGTTATGAAACCTGGGAGGATCCCGAAGCTTACAAGTATGTAGGAAGTGCCAACGCATGGGGTGGTTTTAGTTTAGATGAAAAAAGAGGAATTTTATACGCTTCTACGGGTACTGCAAATGCAGATTACTATGGGGGTAAACGAAAGGGTAATAATCTTTTTGGCAATAGTATTCTGGCACTGAATGCGGAAACAGGGAAATATATCTGGCATTTTCAGGCAATCCATCACGATTTATGGGATTGGGACTTCCCAACAGCTCCAGCACTCCTAACTATAAAGAAGGATGGTCAGTCGATTGATGCCCTGGTACAAACCAGTAAACAGGGGTATATTTATTTACTGGATCGTGTTACCGGAAAACCTGTCTACCCGATTGTAGAAACTCCGGTACCTGCTCATTCTGATCTGGATGGTGAGCAACCCTCACCTGTACAACCCATCCCGACAGTCATTCCGGCATTTGCGAGACAGGGCATTTCTGAGGCTGATCTTAATAAAAATATCCCCGATTCTTCTTATCAGGAACTTTTGAAACGATTTCGCAGCTATAAAAGTGGCCCCATGTTTACTCCGCCAAGTTTAGAAGGCACCCTGGTATTCCCCGGACTTACCGGCGGTGGGGAATGGGGTGGCCCGTCGGTAGATCCGGAAAGTGGAATTATGTATATCAATGCGAATGAATTACCCTGGATTGTAACAATGCAGGATACCCGTATAAAACAACCTGTAAAAAAGAAACAAACTAATCTGGAGGCTGGTATAGCATTGTATACCAAAAATTGCAGTGGCTGCCATGGTACCGATCTGAAAGGCTCGGGTAACTTCCCGGCTCTGACAGACCTGCACAAACGCTATAAAGAAACAGCCTTTAAAAATCTGATTACTTCAGGGAGAAGAATGATGCCTTCCTTTAAAAATCTCAGCGAAGCCGATAAAAATGCTGTTGCCTCCTATCTTCTGAAAATTGAACCCAAACAAAAGGATGAATACATCCCGGAGATTAAGAAAAAGCATCCTTTCTATGAAGCACCATACCGGCTTGGTGGCATCAGGCAGTTTTTAACTTTAGAAGGATATCCGGCCGTAAGTCCGCCATGGGGTACCCTTCAGGCCATTGATCTTAATAATGGTAAAGTTGTGTGGAAGGAGCCTCTCGGAGATCATCCCGACATGAAGGCCAAAGGCATACATTCAGGCACGGAGAACTGGGGAGGATCGGCAGTGACTGCAGGCGGACTTGTTTTTATTGCCGCCACCAGTGATGAAATGTTCAGAGCTTACCACAAAAAAACAGGAAAATTATTATTTGAAACCAAACTTCCTGCAGGAGGTTATGCCACACCTGCGATTTATAGCATCAAAGGGAAACAATATGTGGTTATTGCATGCGGAGGTGGTAAAATGAGAACTAAATCTTCAGATACTTATGTTGCATTTACTTTGCCTGATAAGTGATTAAAATTACTGGCTTAAATATATACGATTAATATTTTTTCATGAAAGTTAAATCAATTAAGCACATATTTATATCGGCGTTTATCCTGTCGGGATGCGATACGATGAATAAAATAAATAAGCCCCTGCCTAAGCTTGAACATGGCTTATACAACATCAGTTTAAACAAGCAGATAATGGAAGTTGACCCATATTCAGGCGGCCGTATCAAATCATTAAAACTCGATGGAAAGGATTTTCTGACAGACAGCACTGTAAATAATTTCAATTGGGGATCTACTTTCTGGCTAAGTCCGCAAAGCGATTGGAGCTGGCCCCCCTCCGCAGAAATTGACAACAAGGCTTATACAGCGAAGGTAAATAAGGATCAGCTGATTATGATAAGTCCGAAGGATCCCAAAACAGGTATTGTGGTTAAAAAGATATTTTCAGCAAATAAAAAAACAGATTCATACAAATTACAATATATTCTGAGCAACCTATCTGATCGATCTCAAAAAATTGCACCCTGGGAAGTAACCCGTGTACATATTAACGGACTCGCTTTTTTCCCGTTTGGTAAAGGAGAGCGCAGAGGAGGATTGATCCCATATACTACCGAAAAAGACGGGATCAGCTGGTATCAATATCGGGCGCATCAGGTACCCGCAAAAGGTGACCGGCAATTATATTCAGATGGTGCAGAAGGCTGGCTGGCAGAGGTAAATGGAGATATGATCCTGATTAAAAAATTTCAGGATATCCCCTTTGAGAAAAATGCACCAAATGAAGGCGAAATTGAATGGTATGCAAGTCCGGTGGTTCAGGGGAAAAGCTATGTAGAAATTGAACACCAAGGAGCTTATGAAGAACTAAAGCCAGGAGAATCTGTTAACTGGCAGGTTGAATGGTTTCTTCGGAAACTACCATCAAATATAAAGCAGGAGGAAGGCAATTCGATTTTAGTTAATTATGTTCGAACAATTGTAAAGTAAACACCTGCTTAATTGAATATTAATGTATTTTAAACTTTTAATTACATCATCACATGGTCAAATTTAGTGCGAAGAAAATATCAATTCTACTCTCCTTCATTAGTATTCTGATCTATACCGGCTGCAAAGTATATCCTGCTTTTGAAAAGAATCTTAACCTGGAGCGTACCTGGTCTGTATATAAGGCAGATGCAGCAAGTACAGGATATTCTATACTTGATCAGATCAATACAAAAAATGTGATTGAGATTGAACCTGCCTGGACTCATAAATTCAATGATGCACCGGAAGGTTCACGCGGCGCAAACAGCGAAAGCAATCCGATCATTATCGATGGAGTAATGTATACCATGTCGGGTAGGCACAGGGTTTATGCACTAAATGCAAGCACCGGCGAGGAAATCTGGGCATTCGACCCTTTCAATGGTGCTGCAGGTGGAGGTATAGGCCGCGGAGTTACCTATTGGGAAGATGGCACCGATAAACGTGTCCTGTTTACGGGTGGCGATAAATTATTTGCTCTGAATGCTGAAACAGGGAAATTAATTAAATCATTTGGTAACGATGGCTGGGTAAGCATGAATATTGGTATGCGCGGCGATCCGGATAAGATATCTGTAATTCCAACATCTCCCGGAATTGTATTTCAGGATTTATTGATTATCGGCAATGAGGTTTCTGAATTATATGGTGCAGAACCAGGATATATACGTGCTTACAGTATTAAAAGCGGTAAACTTGAATGGACCTTCCATACTGTCCCCAAGCCCGGACAGTTCGGATATGAAACCTGGCCAAAAGATGCCTGGAAATATGTTGGAGGTGCCAATAATTGGGGTGGTATGAGTCTGGACGAAAAGCGCGGCATGGTATTTTTCGCTACCGGCTCCCCTACCTACGATTATTATGGCAAAGACCGCATCGGTGAGAATTTATTTGGCAATTCAGTAGTAGCGCTTGATGCTAAAACAGGAAAGTACAAATGGCATTTTCAGACCGTACATCATGATCTTTGGGATTATGATCTTCCTGCTCCGCCAAACCTGATCACCGTGGTTCATAATGGCAAAAAAATTGATGCTGTTGCCCAGACTTCCAAACTTGGATATATCTATACCTTTAACCGCGATACAGGTGAACCGCTCTTCCCGATCGAAGAACGTCCGGTTCCGGCTTCTGATATCCCCGGAGAGCAGGCCTGGCCAACACAGCCTTTCCCAACCAAACCTGCACCTTATGCAAGACAAATGGTAACAAAAAACGATATCATGAATTACTCAAAAGGCTCTTATGATACCCTGATGATGAGATTCAATGCATTTCGCTACGAGGGTCCATTCACTCCGCCTTCAGTGCAGGGTACCTTCATGCTTCCGGGTAGCCGCGGTGGATCAAGCTGGGGAGGTGGATCAGTAGATCCGAACAAAGGAATTATTTACGTAAAATCAAATGACTCTCCTGAGATAGCAACTATGAAAAAAGTTGTTGAGAATGAAACATCAAACCTTTCGGTTTATAATCAGGGAAAGGCTCTTTACAACACATTTTGCATAAGTTGTCACATGGCAGATAAAAATGGCGATGAGCAGGGAAATCCTTCACTTCTGGCAATAGAAACCCGGCTAAGCCGTGAAGATGCTCTGAATAAAGTCAAGCGTGGTGGTGGTAAAATGCCTTCTTTTGCCAGTGTTATTGCCGGCAAGGAAGAAGCAATTATTTCTTATCTCTTCGACAAGGAATCAAGTGCTGAACGACCTTCAAGAGAGCAGAGTTTCCTGAAAGAAATTCAGGAGAATGAATCTGCAAATAAAGCCGGACTAAGTACTCCTAAGGAAGATAAATACCTGAACCTTACCGCTTACGGGCAATTTCTGGATAATCAACGCAGGCCGGGTATTAAACCACCATGGGGCCAGCTGCATGCGATTAACCTGAATACCGGAGAATATGAATGGTCGATCACTTTGGGTAATCAGGCCGAAGGGCAATTACCGGGGGCTCCGGAAACAGGAGCAAGTGGTTCGGCAGGACCATTGATCACAAAGGGCGGCCTTGTATTTATTGGAAGTACCCGCGACAGGAAGTTCCGTGCATTCGACCAAAAAACAGGTAAGAAGCTATGGGAAACAACTCTTCCGGGTATTGCAAATGCAAACCCATCCACTTACTGGAGTAAAGGAAAACAATATATTGCTGTTTCGGTAAGCGGCGATGCAGCTAATCCTGCCGGCTATATGATAGCTTTTGCTTTACCGGGGAAATAAACTTTAATTGGAAAGTGAATAATTAATTGGAAAATGAATACGCTCATCGGGATTTGTACTCCCGAGGCAGCGGATCATAAATGTGTAATAAGCTACCTTTGGATGGCAAATCCGAAAAAACAAATTATATACTGATGAACCCATCATGATTTTGCCAAAACCCGCAGGGGTATGATTATTAAATCATGATCGCCCTGCCTACCGCAGGCAGGCCTGCCTACCGGCAGGTAGGTTCATCGCCTTTAAAAAACAAAAAAATAAACGGATGAAAAAAACAGAAGAAATTGCTTTCAGCGCACCCGGCTCCCGCCTTTATTCATTGGATGCCTTACGGGGTTTTGATATGTTCTGGATCATGGGAGCAGAAGAAATATTCCATAGTCTTGCAAAAATCACAGGCTTTCCGCTGTGGGTAAGCATGGCACAACAACTTACTCACCCCGACTGGAATGGATTTCATTTTTACGATCTTATCTTTCCGCTTTTTCTTTTTTTAGCGGGAGTTGCAACGCCCTATTCTGTAGGGCGTGATCTGGAAAATGGCAAAACCCGTAAACAATTACTGTTTAGAGTAATCAGAAGAGGGCTGGTACTTGTATTGCTTGGAATAGTTTACAATAATGGTTTGAGTATTCGCGGGAGTATTGATGATTACCGCTTTTGCAGTGTATTAGCCCGCATCGGACTTGCCTACATGTTTGCAAATATCATTTACCTGTACAGCAGACAAACAGCACAGATTATCTGGTTTTCAGCTCTGCTGATTGCTTACTGGCTACTTTTGAAATTTAATTCCGCACCCGGATTCGCCCCCGGCGATCTGAGCATGGAAGGTAATTTTGCTTCGTATATTGATCGTTCAGTTCTTCCAGGCAGACTTTACCTCAAAATACATGATCCTGAAGGACTGCTATCTCTTATCCCATCCATCAGTACTGCCCTTCTGGGTATCCTGACAGGTAGCTTACTCAAAAAAAGTGCTAAACCCAAGAAAGAAAAAGTGCTTTACATGGCTGCTACGGGTATAATCTTTATTATTTTTGCTCTGATATGGAATCAGGATTTCCCAATAAATAAAAATCTGTGGTCAAGTTCTTTTGTGATGCTTGTTGGCGGAATCAGTCTGATCCTGCTGTCCTTATTCTATTATATCATTGATGTTCTGGGTTATAAAAATTGGGCGTTCTTCTTTAAAGTAATTGGCATGAATTCAATCTTAATCTATATTTCGGGACGATTTATTGATTGGGAGTACGCCAATAATGGCTTCTTCACCTGGCTGTTTCAACTTACCGGTGAACCGTATGATGCGGTGGTAAAGGCTGTATTTTTTGTACTTGTACAATGGGGCTTCTTATATTTTCTTTATAAGAAGAAAGTATTTCTAAGGGTTTAAACTATAAAAGGGCAGAAAAATCCGCTTTGAGTAGTATTCCTTTTTTTTGGGTATATATTTTTAATTTTTTCAGTATGATTAATCCTTCTTTTTCAGGCAAGATATGTCTCCTTGCCTTGTTATTGTCAGCTTCAGGTATGTATGCACAGAACACCCGGGCTCCTAAAGCGCTGGTTCCGCCAAAAGCTCTGAGGCCTGATATTAAAGTGGAGCATGTTATGGGCGTAGCACCTAAAAGTGTCCGGATATTATACGATGAATCAACAGGAAATGTATTTTTCACCTGTTATGACGGAGAGGTTTATCAGGTAAAAAACATTCAGGATAAAAATCCTGTTGCAGTAAAAATCCTGTCTGTTGAAGACCATGCCATTCCACGTCTGCAGGGAGCGGCAATTTATAAGAATACACTTTTCCTGACAGGCAATACCAAGGTAAATAACGGACTGGGGAATAAAGGAAGAATGGTTCGCTATGATCTTAACCCAAATGAAAAACCCCGGATGTCTGTGGTATTCAATACGGTTGAATATGGCACTAACCGCACAGTATTTGATCATGGATGGAATGCACTGGAGATCAGCCCGGATGGAAAATATATTTATGTAAACAGCGGAGCACGTACTGACCACGGAGAAGTACAGGACAATAACGGAGCATGGCCAAATGCCAGAAACGGAGCATTGACTTCACGGATTTTTCGTTTTCCATTCGACTCGAAAGATCTTGTATTACCTGATGATGAAGCAAAGTTAAAAGCTGATGGCTACATTTATGCCGAAGGTATCCGCAATGCCTACGATCTTGCATTTGATGCCGCCGGGAATCTCTTTGCAGTATCTAATTCATCTGATTATGACCATAATGAGGATATGTTTTGGGTCAGAGAGGGTCATCATTATGGATTCCCATGGATAATTGGCGGGATTGAAAATCCTCAGCAATATCCAGACTGGCAGCCGGATCCTGATACTGATCCATTCATTCCAAGAAGTGCTCACGCATGGGCTGTAAGATACTTCAGAAACGATCCTGATTTCCCGAAAATTCCGACCGGAGTTAAATTTTCTCCCGGTATACAAAATTTAGGCCCCGATGCTAATGAGTACAGAGGGCATTCAGGAAAAGTACTGGATGGCGACCTTACCGGTGTAACTGTAAGCACCTTCACTCCGCATAGCTCTCCACTTGCTTTATTTTTTGACAGAAAAAAAGTTCTTTCAAAAGATTTCAGAGCCGATGGTTTTACGATCAGGTATTCATTGGGTGCCCGATCAGCATTGATGAAGCCATTTACAGATCAGGGAGCTGACCTTCTGCATCTGGATTTGTCGTACGATAAAACCACTGATAATTATTTTGTAAAAACAACCAGAATAGTGGAAGGATTTAATGCAGCAACCGATGCCGTGATGATAAAAAATAACATATTAGTTATTGAATATGGAGTTACAGGCGGTAATATATGGAAGATTAGTCTGCCGAAATAAATCCTTTACTGCATAGAATTAGATTTAACATATTACATTTAAGCAAATACCTGAAAAATGAAAAAAATATTCCTGTTATTCTTTTTAATCATTACAACTTTCTCAAGCCGGGCACAGAATTACACTATTCTGATTAAGGGCGGTCATGTAATTGACCCTAAGAATAATATCAATGAGCCAATGGATATTGCCATTAATGGAGATAAGATTGTACAGGTTGCAAAGAACATCGATCCCAAAACAGCGAAGCAGATAGTAAATGCATCAGGTTTATATGTAACACCCGGGTTAGTCGATATTCACTCTCACAATTTTCACAGCATGAGACCTGGAGATCCTGTGGCTGACGGCTTTACATTTCGCAGCGGAATAACAACTACAGTTGATGCCGGAAGTTCGGGATGGAAATCATTTGAGACTTTCAAAGAAGAGGTTATCGACAAATCAGAAACCCGTGTACTTGCCTGGCTCAATATAGTAGGTGAAGGTTACAAAGGAGGTGCATACGAGCAAAATCTTGGCGATATGGATGCAAAACTAACTTCGATTGTAGCCCGCAGATATAAAGATCACATCATAGGAGTTAAGACTTCGCACTATAACGGACCTGAATGGACCCCGGTTGACCGGGCTGTTGAGGCAGGTAAACTGGCCGGTGATATTCCGGTCATGGTCGATTTCGGGGGCACAACGCCGGCACATTCCATAGAAGAACTCTTTTTTAAGCACCTCCGCCCGGGAGATATCTTCACTCATTGTTTTGCAGAACTTGGTGCGTCGAGGGAGTCTATTGTTGATCCAAAAACAAAGAAAGTAAGACCTTTTGTTTTTGAAGCTCAAAAAAGAGGGATTGTATTCGATGTAGGCTTTGGCGGCATAAGCTTTGCTTACTCTCAGGCTATTCCAGCCCTGCAACAGGGATTTTTTCCAAACTCTATCAGCACAGATATGAACAAGGGGGCTATTAACGGGGCGATGAAAGACTTATTAACAGTAATGTCGAGATTTATTGCGATGGGAATGGATTTGCCGGCCGTAATAAAGGCTACCACTTTAAATCCTGCTAAAGAGATAAATAGAGAGGATCTTGGAACACTTTCTGTAGGCTCTGTTGCCGACATTTCTGTCTTCAACATGAGAGAAGGTAAATTCGGCTTGTTTGATTATACCGGATATAAAATCAATGCCAGCAAAAAACTTGAATGTGAATTGACCATAAGAGCCGGTAAAATTGTTTACAATCTGAATGGAATTTCAGATCCTGTGGTACTTAACGGAGGCCGGCAGAATCATTAATTTAACCCTGAATCCCACTCTTAAAAATTCATTCTGCTTTGTTTGCCATTGCAGAATGAATTTTAAGAGCGTGTTATTTAACAATCTTAACAATCAACTGGGAGGTGAAAGAACTATTATACCCGTATAGCATAATATGGTACACCCCGGAGGCCGGATTTGTGAATGTACAAGCTTCGTCTGCCCTGTTCGATTCCACACTGCCGCAATCAGCTGTCCATGAGTAAGTTGGAGTGAGTACTACCACTGGGTCACTTCCTTTCCTGACAAACATATCTGCCATATTATAATAATAAGATCCTGCCAATTCTGTAGTTCTTATTTCCATCTGTTTTACTCCAGTAGGCACCGTAATCTTAAATATCTTCTTATCTCCTCTTTCACCGCTTACTTTCTGATCAAATAAAACCTCAGCATTACTTCCTACCCCCCCCCCGGTTCCAGTACTCCCTCCGGTATTTTTAACCCCTTTATTTATGGTATATGAAGCTGAACC
Source organism: Daejeonella sp. H1SJ63 (assembly GCF_029360775.1). Lineage (GTDB taxonomy): Bacteria > Bacteroidota > Bacteroidia > Sphingobacteriales > Sphingobacteriaceae > Daejeonella. The sequence goes on from NZ_JARKMZ010000007.1 coordinate 103,459, forward strand.
GTCAGGCGTAATTTTAAGTTTATTATCAATAATTTCTGCATTCCCCCAAACCAAAAAACCGAATCCGTTATTATTACGCACATATCCCCTCCATTTATTATTGCCTGTAAGAGCCATTCCAATTGCAAATGGATCTCCTGAATTTATTCCGGTTTTACTGCTTCCGGCAGTGACAAAAGTAGCCCGCTCTCCGCTTAGTTCAACCTGCCATCCATCACCCAGATCAAAAACTCCTGCCCAATACCCTTCCCATGCTTCTTCAATCGCATCAGACACTTTTTTACATCCCGAAAAAGTCGTAGTTAAAGCAATTGCCAACATCAAAGTTGCAAGCTTATTCATAAAGCAGAATCTATTTTTCATGTTTTTTTTACTCAAAACTATTACGGGAGTTCCTGAAATAAAATACTCAGATATTGGTATATTGAAAGTTTATATTGGGTACTCCAATAACTCTGCTGAGCCTGTTACAGTAAATATTAAGCTGCCTTGCCGGGAGGTTAAAAAGCAAGTATTTTGCAAATTCAGAATTATAGCCTCCATAATATAACCTTGATCATCAGATAAATAGAAGAAACAAATCGCAAGAAATCTACAATTACCGCCTCAAAATCCGGGCTGCTACTAATCCATAAGTTAAACTCAATCATTTGGTTCAACTCTCCAATAGCTCCCCGGTTAACTCATTAAATTGTTTAGTATCTTAGGTTAAACATAAGATACAGCCAATGCCTCATAGAACCAATAATGCATTCAGGAACAGGGTATATCGAATTGTCTTCGAATCAGATACCCGGGCCGGAAGGCTTTTTGACCTTATCCTTCTCTGGCTCATCCTATTCAGCATACTTTCTGTATTCATGGAAAGTGTGGCGGGCTTTCGCGAAAAATACATTAATCAAATACACCTTGCTGAATGGATATTTACCATATTATTTACCATTGAATACATATTAAGAGTCTACAGCAGTTATAAGCCGTTAAAATACATTTTCAGTTTTTATGGCTTAATTGACCTGATATCCTTTATTCCGAATTATCTCAGTTTTTTCTTTGCCGGTGTACAATACCTGATGGTTATCCGGGCATTCCGATTGTTAAGAATATTCAGAATTTTAAAGCTGAGCCGCTATCTCGATCAGGGGAATATTTTAAAAAATGCACTGAAGGCAAGTTCTCACAAAATCATTGTTTTTATTGCCAGTGTAATAACCGTAGTAACAATTATTGGCACTCTGATGTACATTATTGAAGGGGAAGAAAGCGGTTTCTCCAATATCCCTGTCAGTATCTACTGGGCAATTGTAACAATCACTACAGTTGGATATGGAGATATTTCTCCGCAAAGTCCACTCGGACAATTTCTCGCAAGCATTCTGATGATTATCGGATATGGCATCATTGCTGTTCCAACGGGAATTGTTACCGTGGAAATGGCCCGGGCCAATGATGAGGCGCGCAAAAAATGCCCTGCATGCCAATCGCCGGTCTACCCAAAGAACGCAAATTTCTGCGCTCATTGTGGCATGAAATTCTTGCATGACCCCAATTAGCATCCATAAAAAACTTCTTCCTGCATGAACAGGTTTGGCTTTAAATTGGAATTGGCTAAAATCGACAATTTGTTTCTAATCAAACTCCTGATTCGAAATTATGACAGGATTATCCTATTTTCATAACAGAAATTAAAATGATGAATATTTCAAACTTCAAACCCGTATATATTGCTGCACTGTTACTTTTCAGTCAGTGCAGTATGGCGCAAAATGATAAAGGCAGAATTGATTTCGAAACCTACAATCCACCTTCATCACTGGTTGTACCGGAGCATGTTTTAACAAGAGCCAAATTCCCATTCATTGATGTTCACAACCATCAGGGCAATATGCCTTCACAAAATCTTAAGGCCCTGTTATCAGAGATGGATAAGCTGAATATGAGGACTATGGTCAACCTGAGCGGAAGAAGCGGTGATTTTCTGACCCTTGCTGTAAAAAATGCAAAACAAGCTGATCCAAACAGATTAATTGTATTTGCAAACCTGACTTTTTCAGGAATCGGAGAAACCGGCTGGGGACAAAAAGCAGCACAACAATTGGAAGAAGATGTAAAATCAGGTGCTCAGGGCTTAAAAATATTTAAGAATCTGGGCTTTTCTGTTAAAGACAATGCCGGAAATTTGATCAGGGTAGATGATCCTGCACTCGACCCGGTATGGGCAAAATGTGCCCAATTAAAAATCCCTGTACTGATCCATACTGCTGATCCAAAACAATTCTGGGATGAAGCAAATGAACAAAACGAGCGCTGGCTTGAACTTTTAACCCAGCCAGGAAGAAAACGCAGCAAATCGGATGGATTTTCATGGGAGGAGCTTATTCAGCAGCAACATAATCTGATCAGAAAACATCCGGAGACAAACTTCATCATTGCCCACTTTGGCTGGTATGCCAATAATCTGGATCAGCTGGGAAAACTACTCAATACCTATCCGAATATGAATGTTGAATTCGGAGCCATTATAGCTGAGCTGGGAAGGCAGCCAAGAAGAGCGAAACTATTTTTCGAAAAATATCAGGACCGGATTCTGTTTGGAAAAGATAGCTGGGTACCTTCAGAATACAGCACTTACTTCAGGGTGCTGGAAACAGAAGATGAATATTTTCCATACCATAAAAAGTATCATGCTTACTGGAAAATGTATGGTATAGGCCTGAGTGATGATGTTCTGAAGAAAATATATTATAAAAATGCAATCAGGCTGATTCCGGGAATTGATAAAACACAATTTCCAGATTAATATTAAATCTATCCGGATCTTCTAAACGATCAGTCCGGATAGATTACCTTTTCTTTTAACAATTCGCTGCAGAGCGAGCATATTCCGCATCAGATAACGAGGCATATGATAATGTTCCAGCACTTTGGTAGCAGGAGGTGAAACTTTTCTTCCTCCGCCGAAAGTCCGGAAGGCAAAATCAGGGCAGTGCATTTTTTGAGATAAGATTCCTTCTGGAAAAGCTGTTATCTGCCATCCTGCTTTTCAGATATTCTCAGGCTCCAGTTCATGATGTCCTTTCAGCATCCCAACAAATTCCGGATTGATTTTTATCGATTTACTCTTGCAATACTGAATAATATCATTACCCAGACGGGTATTTGAGTGATTGAAGCGAACCTGCTTATTGATCTGAATAAAACCGATTTTAGTCAGCCATTCAGGCATTCTATCCCCGGCCTTTTCCGGCATATAAACCGTACAGTCGCTAAAGCTAACACCCAGTTCTGCATCCAGGTCATAAATACGCTTCAGAGTTTCATCCACCTCAGGAACAAACTCCGTATTCATAAATCCAAAACGACCTGTAAATGGCGCTGCATCTTTTACAATTCTGCTTATAGAGCAATTATCAAATCGAAGATTTGCAGTTCCTCTTCCGGCATAAATATCCAGGTTCCGGCAGCCTTCAAATCTGATATCAGGATACAATGCATCCGGGCGCTTACTGCCCGATGAGTCATTGATGTAGAAGTGAACATTATCTTTTGCAGCGCTAAGCGGAATCGCATTCAATTTTTCCAAGTCCACATTGCGAACCAGAATGCGGCTATTGCTTTCCATTCTAACTCCATCATAAGAACCTTCCTTCTGCATATAATATTTAGAACAGTCGTAAAGCTGGAATAAACGCAGCCCCTGCTTGCGCCCGCGGACACTGACATTGCTGATATCCATTTGCTGAGGGAAGAACAATTTTACCTTATCGGCATTATTAACCCATTCTGAAGTCTTCATAAGCCAGCAAACTGCCTTGCTTTGCTCCTGCCCGATAAAATCAACCACCATATCCTGCACACTGAGTGTACGGCCGTAACCAATAGGATATTTAAAATCAAAATCTGCAGTAACAAACTGCAATACCGAAACCTGTGTTGCACCTGTACGTGGCACTAATCTGCAGTTCTTTATGCGAATGTCACCATCCCATTTAGCCCCATAATCTGCCCTGAATGAGATGAATGCATTGGTATTGACCAAAGTATTCTCAACAAAAAGATCTCCTCCACCGGTCAGTGTTAGTCCGCGCTGCCCTACCTTACTGTCTTTGATATACAGATTCCAGCAATGGAAATGCACATCAACACGGTTCAGCATACAATTCTCAATGCGGAAATTCTTGGTAAGATTGGTACCGAACACACCCCAGTGCACCGGACTACCCTCTGCTGTAATATTCCTGAAGGTCACGTTCATCCAGCGATTGCCTGAGATTCCATATGTTCCCTGGGGCACCATTGGTACACCCGGCCTGTCCTTTTCCCATGGGATCAGTCTGATATTTTCAACCACCAAATCATAAACCATTTTCAGGGAATAGAAGCCGCTGCGCTGAATTTTAGCCACATCCTGCTTACCGGGCTCCAGGCCAACCCACTGATTGGACAAGAGAGTACGGCTGCGCTCAATACGGATCCCGTTTTCCAGATAGTTCCCCTCATTATCTCCCGAGAGATAAAAAGTTCCGCCGGTAATATTTAAGTAACTATCACTGGCCGGATAAGCCATCAGACTGGTATAATCTTTAAAAGTCCAGGCCATTTCTCCAACAATACGCCCATGCTCCTCTACATAGAAAAGCTCTTCCCTGGCCCAACCCTTACTGATTCCCGTGCTCTGATTTCTTAGACCAATCATATCATTGGAATCGGCAACAATAACTAAACAATTTTTATAGGGTGCAAGCTCCGGAATTACCTGGGCACCGGGCTTCAGCTGACTGATCAAAGAACGCCGGGCTGACTCATTCAACTCTATCGGATAAGGAGCAACATCACTTAAAACCTTAAACCGGGGTTCCTTACCATTAAATTTCTCATCGAAATGGAAAACACTTTGCCCCCAGTCAACATTCGTTTTGATTATAATTGCTGTTGTTTCCCTGAACCAGTATTCACCACTCAGGTTAATTACAGGAATACGCCGGGTATTGGCATAATTATGCGCTGCCTTAATCTGAACCCCATCGTCGTTTTTCTTATCGCCAACAGCACCAAAAAGTTTATAATTAACAACACTTATATTAATTAGTTCTGCAATAAGTCCCTTTTGCAAAGTAATTACACTACCTCCGTCTGCACTTAAATCAGCAGCAGCTGTTCTGATCAGATAGGTGCCCTGCCCACCGTCGCCGGATTGATAATATCCTCCGGTTTGAACCACATTGCCGGCTTTAAGCGAACTGCTTGACTTTAATTCAGTAAGACTTGAATAAAATTGTATGCTTTCGCCTTCCTTCAGCAGCGTCGCAGATTGTGTAAGACCTGCCTGCGCATTAGACGCAAGCAAACCAAGACCGGTCAGGCCAAAGCCGCTTATTATCTTACGCCTGCTTAATTTCTTTTCCATAAATATGTTTAATAGGTTTGATGTTAGTCGGAAAGATTATTCTTATACGTCTCCGGCACAAAGAAAATGTTAACAACAATTCCGATAAGAATAAGAGCCAGCGGATAAGCCAGACCAACAAACGGAGAGGCAGCGAATCCAATAACTACACTTGCGCGAATGAGTTCAGTCATGACCGGTGTTGATCCCCCAATCGCCCCGTTACCAACATTGTACACAAAACCCATGCTGGTGTATCTGATCTTCGTTGGGAACATTTCCATCAGGAAAGCACCCATCGGACCATAAACCATGGTTCCGGAAATGGTTAGTATAAATACCAATCCAATAAAAATCAGGGTGGTAGGTGTATCGATATGCTGGATAGTATCCAAACGCTGCGGATTCCCCAATTCAAGGAATAAGTAGAACATAATCGGAATGATAATAAGTCCCAGAATCATTCCCGGAAGTATCACTTTTTTACGGCCTATTTTATCACTCAGTGCCCCGAATATCTGGAAAAATGGCCCGGCAAGAAGAATTCCTGTTGCCATGATCAGAAGAGCTGTAGTATCAGGCAGCTTAACAGTCCGCTGAAGAAAGAACAGCGTAATAAACTGATTGGTTTGCATGATGGCACTTTGGGCAGCATTACCTCCAAAGATAGCGCCCAGGATCAGGCCGATATTCTTTTTGGTTTTGAATGTTTCTTTCACGGGTGCCTTGCTCGTCTTACCTTCACTTTTCAGCTGGGCAAAAACCGGACTTTCATGAAGCCTGCGACGGATATAATAACTGGCGATTACCAAAATCGCACTGAAAAGGAAAGGAATCCTCCAACCGAAAGAGTTGAAACTTTCCTCGCTCATGATGCTTTTGGTTGAAAAAACAACAACCAGACCCAGAATCAAAGCAATTGAAGATGTTGTTTGTATGAATCCGGTATAAAAACCTCTCTTATTCTGAGGCGCATGTTCAGCAACGTAAATAACTGCTCCTGAATATTCGCCGCTGATTGCCAAACCCTGCATTAATCTGAGTATCAGAAATAATATTGGTGATACCCATCCAGCCTGTTCAAATGTTGGAATACAACCGATTAAAAATGTGGCTCCACCCATCAATAAGAGTGAAACAAGGAAGGTATATTTACGACCGATCTTATCCCCGAAATTTCCAAACAAAAGTGATCCGAAAGGTCTGATCAGATAGGTTGTAGCAACTATTCCTAATGTTTCAATGAAATTATTACCCCCGGCAGGGAATAACTGCATGGATAGTATATTAGCCATGATCACAGCCAGCAAAAGATCATACCATTCGATGAGTGTACCTACAGAAGAGGCTATAATTACTAACCGAATATTATTCTTTTTTCCCGGCGCAATACTTTCTGCAGCAGCCAGTTCATTTGGGGGAGTGTGAGAATCCATTTATATTTTTACAGTTCTTTTAATTTTAACTTAAATTATAAATTTTTTGGATACTATGCTTAAATCAGGCAAGTAATTTATCGGATACCTGAACATTCCTATACACTTATTGTGATGATTAATGCGGTAAAATAATCTTGCAGATTATAGCATTGAGACTAATGACTGCTATATTTGAAATCGGTCAAGGCTATTCAGGCATAGACAAACAGACAACAGTTAACTGACAATCAGACCACTCTTCCTTGCTCCAGTTTCAGGGTATGCTTAACACAGGATGGCATTTCATGCTGATAATGGCTGACATAAATCAGACTCATATTACTCATTGAACAGATCTCATCAATAAGTCTTTTGAATTGCTCCTGCTGTGCAAAATCGAGTCCGAGGCAGGGCTCATCCAAAATCAGCAAGACCGGATTTTTAACCATAGCCCTTGCGAGCATCACAATCCGCTGAACACTCACAGGTACATTGCGGAACATGGTTCCGGCATATTCTTCAATCTCAAGAAGCTTCATCCAGCGCATGCATATCTCAGCATGCCTTTGGCCCGAAGCACGGAACAGCCCCAATGTATCATCAAAACCGGATTCGATAACCTGCATACAGGTATTTCCTGAAGGAAAATACTGAAACAATTCCGGCGATACATACCCGATCTTCTTTTTGATCTCCCAGATGCTCTCACCGCTTCCTTTACGCTGGTCGAAGAGAATGATCTTATTGGCAAAAGCCTGAGGATTATCTCCATTGATCAGACTCAGAAGGGTAGACTTGCCGGCACCATTATGCCCTAAAAGCATCCAGCGTTCACCTCGCTTCAACTTCCAGTTTACCTGATCAAGAATCAGTTTATCGCCATATTTGATCCTGACATTTTCCATCCCCACAATAAGATCATAATCAGGCCTTTGGGTTACCGAAAGCAATTGTTTTAGCTCCTCCCTGTTCATTTCTTTAGAATCTGTTAAAAAAACACTGTCGGGGTCAAACTCCTGCGAGGGAATCTTTCTGAGCATTTTGCCATTATCAAGAATAGCAATATGTGTAATTGCATCCGGAATTTCATTTGGCGGACTTGCCATGAGGATGCTGATGCCTGATCCGGCAATTTCAGTAAACAGATCATTAAAATCCCGACGCGAAGCTACATCCAGTCCGTTCAATGGATTATCGAGCAGAAGCAATACCGGGTTTTTGATCAATGCAGCGGCGAGCATCAGTCTTTTGGTTTCGCCATTAGACAATTTGATCAGCTCCTTATTAAGTAACGGCCTCAGATTGAGGCGATCAACTACCCTTTCAGAAGTCCATATTTCAGAAGGTCTGACAACTTTTACTGCCGACAGGTAATGTTCCACAGTTTCAGCATCTTCAGAATCACAGGAGTTAAAGCGCTGCTGATAATAGAAATCGGATGTATTTGAAAGGTTCCTGAATTCGTGACGGGCTGACACCTGCGTCATCAGTTTATACCTGTTAAAAAAAGGATCATCCTGATGGTGTTCACGAATATGATCATCAAAATAGGGATAACTGGCTTCTCCTCTGGCCATGGAGGCCTTACCCATGATAAAATCCAGAAAAGTACTCTTTCCGGAACCGCTTTTACCTACCAGAGCCCAGTTCTGACCTTTTTCGAGGCTGAAATTAAGCCCCTCGAAAACCAGGGTATTATACTGGCGAATACTTACGTTACTAAATGACAGGAGAAGATTATTCAAAGATCTGGCAATTATCGGTTCACTAGCTTCATTCGCAGGCCTCAGTTATCTCGTCTGCCCCTGCCCCCTTACAATCCACTTCTCAGTAACCAGCTTCTCCAAAGCAAATGGCCCGCGGGCATGAAGCTTCTGGGTCGAAATACCGATCTCTGCTCCAAGCCCGAAGACTCCCCCATCCGTAAAGCGGGTGGAAGCATTGGTAAAGACCGCTGCAGCATCAACCTCATTTAAAAAGCGCTCACAGAGTTCATCATTTTGAGAAACAATTGCTTCTGAGTGTTTGGATGAAAATTTGCGGATATGTTTCAGGGCTTCATCAAGATTCTCAACGGTTTTTACCGAACATTTAAAATCCAAAAATTCCCGCCCAAAATCTGCTTCCACTGCCTGTTGCAGATAAGGATACTTCAGATCCTTCAAAATTTTATAGGCCTCGGGATCTGCAAAGATTTCAACATGATAGGCCTCCAGTTTTGGAGCAAGCAACTTCAGCAGAGGTGCAACAACTGCCCTGTCAGCCAGAACTGTATCCAGTGAATTGCATACCGAAGGACGTGAAACTTTGGCATTAGTTACAATATTTGCAGCACTGTCCAGATCAGCCGTCTGCTCCACATAAGTATGGCAAACTCCTGCGCCGGTTTCAATAACAGGCACAGAGGCATGTTCGCGCACATAATCGATCAGCTGCTGCGAACCACGTGGAATCAAAATGTCAACGTATTTTGTTGCTGTCAGCAATTCTGGCATGAACTTACGGTCTGCCGGAAGAAGCTGAACAATATTGATATCCAGATCAAACGAAGCAAGCACATCCTGTATCAATGACACTAAAACAGAATTGGTATAAAATGCATCTGTACCACCCCTCAGCAGGCAAACATTTCCTGAACGAATGCACAATGCAGCCACATCAACAGTCACATTTGGACGCGATTCATAGATCACACCTACAACACCCAGAGGAACAGTAATTTTCCTGACCAGGAGTCCGTTTGCCAAAGTTTTCTCTGAAAGCAGCTGATTCGTCGGATCAGGAAGCGCAACAATATCCTCCACACTTTTAGCCAGGTCTTCAATACGTGCAGCATTAAGCAGGAGCCTGTCCTTCTTCGGATCTGTATCCGGCATCCGGTCGAGGTCTTTCTTATTTTCAATAATGATTGCTTCAGAGTTTGCTCTGAGCTTTGCAGCCAGGGCCTTTAACAGGGCCTGCTTTTCGCCATCGCTAAGCAGTTTAACTGCTGTTGTTGCCTGTGATGCCTGTTCAAGCAGGGTTTGTATCGATTCCATGATAATAAATTACAATAAAACTATATGATCAGCATGTGCTACTTCCAGATTCTTCAGACTTGCACCACTTTTTAATACAGAGGAATCGATTTTCGCTTCTGCAACTGCGATCACGTTATTTTCCTCATCAAGTATCTCTATAATTTCCCCGTTCTCAAAGGGAGACATCACATTGCTGATTCCTACGGCAAGCAAACTATGCCGGTTAAGGAGTGCTTTGACGGCACCTGCATCAACATGAATACGTCCGCGTACCAAACTTCCGCTGGCAAGCCATTTCTTACGGGCTGGAAGATTACTTTCCTGGGGATGGCAAAGCGTTCCGGTCTTGCCGTCAAGTGCATTCATAATGCCATTTTCAGATCGAATACCAAAAATCACCACCCGGATACCCATCTGGTTCGCCAGTCGGGCAAAGTTAAGCTTGGATGTCATTCCCCCCAGGCCGGAAGCCGACTTCTCCTTATTTGCAAGCTGAAGTACTTTCTTATCAGTTGTATCCAGCTCGGGAATTACTTTACCCTCACTGTCAAGAACTCCGGGGACTGAAGTACTGAACAATACCTGGGAAGCACCAAAACCTACAGCAATGAGTGTGGCAAGCTCATCATTATCTGAAAACTTAAGCTCCAGATTACTCACCACATCATTTTCATTTGCAATTGGAATAATATTACTTTTCCAGAGCTCTTCATAAGTACGCTTCAGCTGCAGAAACTGATCACGATTTGAAAAATGATGACGCTCACACAGACTTTGCGCAATTGAAATTCCGTAAGCAGAAAAATATTTAGCGTATGTATTTAATAATAAAGGATTCCCAATAGATGCCGCAGCCTTCTTCTCATTCAGCGTAGCCCCATAATTTTTCAGAAATCTCTTTCCGGCAGCAACTGCTCCCGAAGAAACGATCACCAGATTATATGAATCATGGATCAATGCCACCTGACGGGCAATATCCTGAATTACAAGCTCATCAAGTTCACCTTTTGGTGTAGTGATTGATGCTGTTCCAAATTTCAGTACAAGAATAGGTTTAGCCACAGTAAATGTATATACGGCGAATTTAAGAAAAGTTTTTCCGGTGAGAATGACAGTGTGTAAGAATTACGATATACTTTGACCTGTTTATACTGACGGCAATCAAATTGGTTGCCGTTTCTACATTATCAGAAGGCTTAAGTTGTCAATTAGCTCTGATTTCCTTTTTATTTACAGCTCCAAATTCTGTTCTCAAATTATACGAATTTCATATCTTTAACCTAAATCAACTGAAAAAAACATGAAACAGGCACTTTTTATAGCTGCAATTTTTCTGGCAGCATGTAATTCATCAAGCGATAAAAAAACTACAGAACAGGCAGATACTGCAAAGGCCCCTGAACTGGTTCTTAAATGGGAAAGCGACAGCAGCCTAAAAGTCCCTGAATCGGTATTGTTCGACAAAGCCGGTCAGATTTTATATGTGAGTAATGTGGATGGTACTAATCCATGGGAAGCTGATGGGAAAGGCTCTATTGGCAAAGTCGGACTGGATGGAAAGGTGATCGCGGCTGAGTGGGTAAGCGGACTGAATGCGCCAAAAGGAATGGGCTTGTACAATGGGAAATTGTATGCTGCTGACCTGGGCAATATTGCGGTAATTGATATCGCGGGCGGTAAAATTGAAAAGACTATTCCGATTGAGGGAGCAACAGGACTCAATGATATCAGTATTGACCCGAACGGGGTTATTTATGTTACTGAGTATCTGGCAAAGAAATTATACAAGGTTGAGAACGAAAAGGCAGAACTGATTGCAGAGAACCTGACACAGCCAAACGGGGTTCTTTTCCATAATAATGAACTGTTTCTGCTTGACGGAACCGGAATGTTCAGGGTAAATGCCGATAAATCGCTGGCTAAAATTGCAGATGGAATGGAAGGCGGAATCGACGGAATTGAGAACATCGAAGGCAATAACTTCATTGTTTCCTGCTGGGAAGGCGCTTTATGGCATGTTAATACCGATGGTACCAAGCATTTGCTGATGGATACCCGCAAAGAAAAAAGAAGTACTGCAGATATTGGTTTTGATCCGGCTACAAAAACCGTTTACGTGCCTACGTTCTTTAAGAATACGGTTGTTGCTTATGAGGTAAAGTAGTAAGAAAATTGACAGTTGATAGTTGACAATGGACAATGATGAAAAATCGTTGTTCATTGTCATTTTTTTATCTTCTAAAGTGGTATTGATCTAAACCAATCCATATTCATGAACAACTAATCTGAAGAACAAATTTGTATATGAATATGTAAATCACTGATAATCGGCAACAGATAACTCAAAAATTCCAAATGAACCACCCAACCCAATTGTCAACTATCAACTGTCAACTAATGATAAATGTTACCTGCGCCATCATCGTTAACGTTCGAAAGCAAGTCCTCGTTACCCAGCGCAGCGCCACCATGCCTCTTCCTTTAAAATGGGAGTTCCCTGGCGGCAAAATAGAAGATGGCGAAACAGCTGAAGAGTGTCTGATCCGGGAGATTAAGGAGGAGCTGAGTATTGCGATAGAAATTACCAGAAGCTTAAGTCCGAATGATCATCAATACCCGGATAAACTGATCCGTCTGATACCATTTATCTGCCGGCAGACTGGCGGAGAGCTGGCTTTAAAAGAACATGCTGAATATAAATGGCTGGATGCTAAGGATTTGTTAGATTTGGATTGGGCGGAGGCGGATGTGGGGGTGGTGGAGGAGTATTTGAGGATAGCTTTCACAAATAAGAACTCCTGTTGTTAGAGCTTTTTTACGATTACTGAATTTTAGCACTTTTTTGCAAATTATGTCTAGCACATAACAATTGAATATTCTCCGCACTTAGAGAAGTGCCACCCTTCGAAAATGGCAATATATGATCAAAATGAAGATTATCAGAACTTCCACATGTAACACACTTCCCATTATCTCTTTTCCAAACCTCTAATTTGATAGCTGTTGGAATCATTCGATTATGATCTAGATCATTGGCTTCTTGTTGCCTTTGTTCCTTTTGGTCAATTGTCAAGTCTGTTATATGAAGTTTAAATTTAAAGACTTTTCTATTACCTACAATCTCTTCCCAAGCATCAACGAGCTCAAAAACACCATTATATACCCATATGCCATCCTTTATCTTTTCATAAACCTTTACTAATTCTGGATAGGCTTCACCATCTTTATATCTCTGAGCAGCATTAAAGAATTTTCCATTTTCTGTTAAAGTTCCCTTCGGTGATTTTAAAGGTTGATCAATCAGCTTTGGATATGTTGCCAGATTCTTAGGTACATCATGTCCCTCATAAACTAATATCTGCCCATCATTTTCGACCTTATCAACATATGGAGCACCCTTTCTTTGTGACATTAAAATTATTGATTGTCCACCCTTAATTTTAAAATTCATACCCTTTTGTAGGCTAACTCCCTCAACAACTCCCATTGTTGAATGAGAAATGACATCGCCTGGATGAATAGAAATCATAAATCAAGAAAAGTTGAAGAATTAAAAAAATCAGAAATGCTAATATTTAAAGCGTGAATGAGCTTTTCTAAATTCACTATTGAAATATTCCTTCGACCATTCTCAACATCAGTGACATAAGTACGATCTAAATCCGCCTTATTAGCTAATGCTTCTTGAGTGAGTCCAAGTTCCGCACGAACCTGCTTTATTCGATGACCTACTTTCGCCTTAATATTCATTATGGCAAGATGTAATATTGTAGACTTTAAGTCAACGGACTTTACGTGTCATTTGAACTCTCAAAATGGACTTTAGATTTTACTGGCACTCAATTCAAATGAACTAAAATCAACAGAATAACACTCAAGAAAATATTCTAATATCTTCCTAAATCTCCAAATCAATTCCTAACTTTCCCCTATAAAAACATATTCATAATAGAATACTACAACTCCCCCCATGAAACGCCGCCAACTCCTCAAATCCCTCAGCCTTCTGCCCCTTGCCGGAGGAATCAGTAACTTTTCAACACAGGCAGAACCTGCCCCGGCAGAAGATCTGTATAAGGAACTGGGTATCCGCACTTTTATTAATGCGGCTGGTACATTAACCTATATGACCGGCAGTATTATGCAGGATCAGGTTTTGAAAGCGATCAACAGTTCGGTTGGTAAGTTTTGTATGCTGGATGAACTGCAGGATAAGGTGGGTGAACAAATCGCCAAAATGACTCATGCTGAAGCCGCTACGGTAACCAGTGGTGCGTTTTCGGCTATGACATTGGGGCTGGCAGGTGTCCTCACCGGAACGGACATGAAAAAAATCGGGCAACTGCCAAATCTGGATGGCATGAAATCTGAAGTAATCTGCCAGAAAGCACATAAAGATGCCTATACGCAGGCTTTCTTACTGACCGGCTGCAAGATCATTACTGTAGAAACCCGTGAAGAACTGGAGAAGGCCATCAATGAAAAAACGGCCATGATGCACTTCTTAAACATTGCGGTTAATGGCGGTAAGATCAAACATGAAGAGTGGATTGAGGTGGGTAAGAAATACAATATCCCTACTTCAATTGATATTGCAGCGGATGTACCACCGGTAGAAAACCTCTGGAAATTTAACGATATGGGCTTTGACCTGGTCTTCCTTTCGGGAGGAAAAGCAGTCAGGGCGCCTCAGAGCACCGGTTATTTAATGGGCCGAAAGCATCTGATTGAAGCAGCACGACTGAGTGCACCTCCAAGGGCAGTAACTATTGGCCGCGGGCATAAAGTGAACAAAGAGGAGATCCTGGGAGCTTATGTAGCTATCAAAAACATGATCGCGATGGATCATAACAAAGAATGGAAAAAATGGGAAGCAGGTATTGCGCTGATCGAAAATGCAGTGAAATCAATTGATGGGATCAGCACAACTATTACTGTTAACCCGCTGGGAAATCATACCCCATCCCTGCGCATCACCTGGGATGATACCAGGATCAAACTAACAGGCCATGAACTGCGCGAAAACCTGCGAAACGGCAACCCATCCATTGAAGCCGGATTTTCAGGATTACCTATATTCAAAGGTCAGGCAACACCACCCAAACCCGGTGCAAAAGGAGGCAATTCTGTTTCCATTACTGTATGGATGATGCAGCCGGGTGAAGATAAAATTGTTGCCAGGAGGTTGAAAGAGGAGTTTGGGAAAGCGCTTTCTTAAGCAGAAAGCTGAAAGGTTAAAGCTGAAATTTTAGTTCAGACGAAAGGGATACCCAATTTGCTAATTCTCTTCCCTCCTCTCCTTTGCAACAGGTCTCTCCTCGCGGAAATTCATCATAAATAACAATTATTTTGCTCGTCGAGATGATGGACTATTAATGGCCGGAGTCCCATTTGCTAAACCCGTATCGGGTTACTAATTCTCCTCCCCATCGACAAATCGACAAATCGTCTCATAGCCAAATCCCTACCCATCCTTCTCCAGCAGCGAAGTCTCCTTCGTATCCCTCATCCCCGCATACACCAGCAGCGATAAAAATATACATCCGCTGATATACCAGTAAAAATAAGACTCATGGCCAATATCTTTCAGGTATAGCGCCACATATTCCGCTGTTCCGCCAAAGATGGCAACGGTCAGGGCGTATGGCAGACCAACCCCAAGTGCGCGTACCTCTGCGGGGAAAAGTTCTGCCTTCACAATGGCATTGATACTGGTATAGCCGCTCACAATGAACAATCCGGCAAGCAGCAGGAAAAAAGCAGTGTACTGTGAAGTGGTATGGCTCAGGATAGTCAGAAGAGGAACCGTACAGATAGTTCCCAGAACACCAAAACCAATTAACAAAGGCCTTCTGCCTATCCGGTCTGAAAGTGCCCCGAAAACGGGTTGTATCAAAGCAAATATGAGCATGCTGATAAATGAGATCAGGGTAGATTCAGCCTTGCTGAGGTTCACCGTATTAACCAGGAACTTTTGCATATAGGTGGTATAAGTATAAAAGGCAAGGGTTCCGCCAAGGGTTAAACCGACCACTGTCAGCAGTGCTTTGGGATGTTTTAGCAGTTCCCTGATCGTACCTTTACGCTCATCTGATATATTTTTATGTATTTCGAAAGCCCTGGTCTCATACAGCGTGCTGCGCAGGTATAGCGCAACTAAAGAAAGAATAGCACCTATGATAAAAGGGATACGCCAGCCCCATTCGTGCAGTTCAGCATCAGTAAGTACCTTCTGAAGAACAAGCTGGATCCCGAGCGCGAATAATTGTCCGCCGATAAGTGTCACATACTGAAAACTGGAATAGAAACCCCGCCGGTTCTTACTGGCCATTTCGCTCAGATAAGTCGCCGATACCCCATATTCACCACCAACACTGAGTCCCTGGAGTAACCGCGCCAAAAGCAGCACCAAAGGAGCAATAATACCAATTGCCTGATAATTCGGAATAAATGCAATGAGCAGGGAACCGAACGACATAAGCAGTACCGAAAGGGTCATGCTCTGCTTACGGCCAACCTTATCTGCAATCCTTCCAAATATCCAGCCTCCAATGGGGCGCATCAGAAATCCAAGGGCAAAAATGCCTGCAGTATTAAGAAGCTGGGCCGTTTTATTACCTTCCGGGAAGAAGGAGGCCGAAAAATAAAGTGCGAATGCCGAATATGCATACCAGTCGTACCACTCTACCAAATTACCTATAGAGCCTCCAAATATGGCTTTCAGCCTTCGGTGGGAGATCTTTTCTGAAGCTAATAAACTTGTTTGCAAGCCGATTTATTTTTCATAATAATAGGAGTTTATTCGGGGAAAACGAATTCATAAATTAATAAGCTCAGACACAGACGATGCGCATGCACCAGCTTAGGATGATTCCTTCATTCGCCATAGATCTCTCATCATGCAATGATCACAATAATTTCAAAACAGATTTTACCCGCCGACATAACTCAAAATGAAATGCAGAATTCTCATTTGCTCATTCTCGCAATCGAGCAGGCAAGGGCATTTGTAAATGTTTAATAATTAACAAATCACCTCATTGACAAATCCTTACCGCCTGTAATCTTTCTGTTTCCTGTTTAAAAAATCAAAATAATAGATTATTTTAATTCCATGAAAAATCATCACCTATCGAAAACCTTAAAAATATCTTCATTCTGCTTTTTTTTGCTTGCCACATTTGCGGGAATCGGATGTAAAACAGGGAACAATGTACTACCCCCGTCTGACAAAGATAATGGCGGACTGATCCTTCCCGGGGGATTTGAAGCTTTGGTTGTGACCGACAGCATTGGCGGAGGCAAGGTCGTTGCACTAAAGATCAGTCAGCTTCCTAAAACGGCTTACTATCAGCCACCACCGCCAGAGATCAAGGGCGCTCCAAAAAGCACCCAGCTGAGCCGCCCAAACAATGCTCCAAAAGGCAATTATGTAGGAGCCAGACATATTGCAGTAAACAGCAATGGCGACATTTATGTCAAACTCAGATCTCCGACAGTTGACGGTTATGGCAATGCCGCCCTGAGAGATTTAAACGGCGATGGCAAAGCGGATACGATGAAAATCTGGGGTAAATACGAAAACCGGAACAGGGGGACTGCTATGAAGATCCATAATGGCTATCTCTACTACAGCTCTGAGATGATGGTTTATCGCAATAAGCTGAAAGATGGACAATTGGTGCCGGATAGTAAGATGGATACCGTTGTAATGGATACCCCACCATATCATGAACATCAGGCAAAGGCTCTTGCTTTTGATGGCAGAGGAAATATGTTCGTTTCATGGGGTATCGGAACCAACTCATGCCAGACTGAAAACAGGCGTCCGGGTTCTCCCGGTAAAGTGCCATGCCCCGATATGGATGATCACGGAGGGATCTGGAAATTCGATGAAAATAAACTGAATCAAAAGCAAAGCGACGGTAAAAGGTATGCAACGGGGATGAGAAGTATTGTTGGCATGGAATGGGATAAGAAAACAAACGCTCTTTATGCTGTTCACCATGGCAGGGATGATTTCCGTTTGCTATGGCCTGAATTTTACAGTCCGTGGAAAAGCGCCATGCTTCCGGCTGATGAACTTTTCAAAGTTACCGAAGGCATGGATGGCGGATTCCCGTACTATTATTACGACCAGATGCTTGAAAAGAAAATCCTCAGTCCTGAATATGGCGGCGATGGCATTAAAGAAGGTGATGGCGCCAAACTTCCGAAACCTGTCATTGGTTTTCCGGGGCACTTCGCACCTAATGAAATATTATTCTACAAAGGCGATCAATTCCCTGAACGCTATAAAGATGGTGCATTTGTCGCCATGCATGGATCTACCAACCGTATCCCATACCCTCAGGTGGGTTTTGTGGTGCTGTTTGTTCCGATGAAAAACGGTAAAGTTACTGGTCCATGGGAGGTATTTGCTGATGGCTTTGCCGGCGTAGATACCGTTGCAATAGCAAATGATGCAAAGTACAGACCAATGGGGCTTGCAGAAGGCCCGGATGGTTCCTTATATGTTGGCGATACCGAAAAGGGTAAAATCTGGCGTATTATGTATAAGGGTGATAAAAAATCATTCGGCAGCAAACAGCTTGCCGCGATGGAAAAACGTAAGAATACTGTTTCTTACCTGAAAACACCGGATGAGATGAACGATAACCTCGACAGAAAGGGGAAACCGGTACATGCCGAACTTTTATACAATATTTATTGCCGCGGCTGTCACCAGACTGATGGTAATGGGGATGGAAACCGCTTCCCTCCACTTGCCGGATCTGAATGGGTGAACAGTGATAAAACGGTTCTGATCAATGTGGTGCTCAACGGACTGACGGGCAATATTCAGGTTAAAGGACAGAACTTTAACGATACCATGCCTGCACATGCCTCGTTCCTCAACAATAAAGAGGTATCTGAGATACTGACGTATGTAAGGAAAAGTTTCGGGAATAATTCAGGGCCTGTTACTGAAAAAGAAGTAGCAGATGTTAGAAAACTAACAGTTAAGAAATAGAAAGTATTTTCTCAAAATTTATAAACAAAGAAAAGCCGGTGCATCATGTACTGGCTTTTCTTTTTGAATTTTTCTCTTATCGAAAAATAAAATAGTTTAAATTAAAAATTAGTATTTTTGACAAATAAATACTCTCAAAGCTCCAATTATGAACCCGTCATGATTTTGCTAAAACCCGCAGGGGGTATGATTATTAAACCATGGTCGCCCTGCCTGCGGCAGGCAGGCCTGCCTACCGCAGGTAGGTTCATCACCATTAAAAACCAAAAAAATAAACGGATGAAAAAAATTTTAATTATCGCGGCAGCGGTTGTGTTATTAGGTTCCTGCAAAAAGGAGATGATCTCAGAAACTGCAAATCAGAATGATCAAAAAAAATATGCTGAAATGGCGCAAGGTGCTTTACTTTTAAAAGCGAAAGATGCAGCAAGCCTGCAGATGTCTGTACCTGATCAGACAAAGGGCAAAAAAGTAAGCCGTCCGCTTACAAGTACCGGGTCAGGCAGCATCAGCTACATTCCAAATGGTTGCGGAGATGGAACTCTTCAGTTCAGATCAGAGGGAACAGGAAATTCAACTGCACTCGGGCTTCAGAAACAGGTGACTACATTTTGTATTAATCCGGCTACGGGACAAGTAATTGGTTCTATAGGCGGGGTAGGAACTGCCGCCAATGGAGATAAGCTTTACTATACTCTTGCTGGTGCAGGAATTGACGCTGCAAGCGGATTTATGTACCAGGAATATATCTTCACAGGTGGCACAGGAAGATTTACTGAAGCAACAGGGAATATGACCTTATTGTACACAGTAAATACACCTGTTAATTATGAATACACAGGTAAAGGTACGATCATCTTTTAAAGATTCAGGATAACTTCCTTAACATACAGCTTAAAATCTTTTAAAAACACCATTCAAAGCCGGTTTTTCTTTTCATGCATCTGAATTTATTGAATTTATACCATCGGGCCCTGTCATTTTATATATTTGAAAAAAAATAAAAAAATGATAGCACACCACGTTTTATTCTGGCTGAAAGCCGACATGACCGAAGAACAGAAAACTGCATTCCGCAAAAGTTTGGATACTCTTCAATTTATAGATGTTGTTAAGTTTTTTCATGTAGGTACACCTGCTCCGATTGAACGCGCAGTTGTTGACACCAGCTATACATTTAGTTTATTGCTGGTTTTCGAAGATCTGGCGGCTCATGATGTATATCAGGTTCACCCTCTGCACAAAGCTTTCCTGGATGAGTTCCGTGCTTTTTTTGATAAGGTAACCATTTACGATGCTCATTAATATTTAAGAAGTATGCGGTTCATCCGCTGCAAAAGCCTGCAAGTAATTTTGCAGGCTTTTGTATTTTAAGACCGGTCTTCATAATAATGTCTCCATAAATTCTCTTTACTTTTAGTCTTCATAAAATAGATTCATGAGAATTATCAGCCTCTTTCTGCTTTTCTCAATACTGAGTATAAGCCTATCAGCACAAAATAAAAAATTTGAATTCATTGCCTTTGGGGATATGCCCTATCGTTTACCTGCTGATTATACCCGGTTTGAGACCCTGATCAAACAGGTAAACAAAGAAAAACCTGCGTTCAGCGTTCATGTTGGCGATTTCAAATCAGGCTCTACCCTGTGCAGCGACGAGTACTTCAACAAAATACATGGCTATTTTGAGACATTCTCACAACCTTTGATCTACACTCCTGGAGATAATGAATGGACCGACTGTAACCGGGAGGCCGCGGGAAGTTATAATCCCCTGGAACGCCTCAGCACCCTGCGTAAACTCTTTTTTTCAAACACAAAAAGCTTTGGTAAGAAAAAAATGGAATTGAATACGCAAGCTGAAGACCCTGCATTTTCAGAATACGTTGAAAATCTTTCCTGGGAATATGGAGGTGTTCAGTTTGCAACTATTCATCTGGTAGGCAGCAATAATAACTTCAGGCCTGGAGGTGATAATACTGAGTTTCTGGGACGCGAGAAGGCCAATCTGGCCTGGATTGATGAGGTTTACCGTCGTGCTGCAGACAAAAAAGGTTTGGTATTCTTTACACAGGCAGATATGTTCAATGGGGGGAAAATTGCCCCTGTATTTCAGGAAATCTGTAATAAACTCTCAGAATTAAGCAGAAAATACGACAAGCCGGTGCTTTGGGTCAATGGCGATTCTCATCGTTTTATTGTCGACAAGCCCTTGCTCAATCCTGATAAACGGTCAACAATTTTAAACTTTACCCGTCTTCAGGTATTCGGAGATGCAGATATGGCCTCGGTTCGGATTAGCGTTGACCCAAAATCAAAGGAACTGTTTACGGTCAGGCAATTATTGATGGATTAATATTGGTAACAATAGCGACAAAATGAATCTGGCCGATGCCGATATAAGTGCTGAGTTTAAAACTCCTTCTCTCCAAACTCACTTCCCGGCAACTTAAGTTTTTTAGCCATCTTATTCAGGTTATAGCTTAGGTTCAGCATGAACACATCTACTTCATAAATATAATTCGTAGTGGTATAAAAATCAGGAGCCCAGGTAGAGATTCGCTGTTCATTACTTTTCAGTAATCCCAGATCCATATTCTGCCATTGAAGCAATGCGGTCATTCTGCCTTTCATAAAAGTTTTTTTCACTGAACTGTTCGGAGATAAGAACCCTGAATCTTTACCCTGCACAGTAGGTCTGGCAGAAAGATAGTTCACATTTCCCTGGACACTAAATCCTGAACCCAGGTTAAAGTTTACATTAGCATTGATGGAATATACCCAATCAGAGTTTTTCAGGTAATTTGTATAATTCAGCACTGAACCACTGATTGTACTTCTGTAAATATTGGCTCCCAAATATAGTTGTGACCATTTCGCCGGGCTGTAGTTCGCACCAATCTCTATCCCCAGTCTGCTGGCCTTATCAGCATTCGTATAAACCCGGTTTAAGATCGTATCGGCATAAACACTGTTTACCCGCTGAATAGGATTTTTGATATCCTGATAATACAAGGTTGAAAATAAAGAGCCCTGACTGAAACTCTTTGTAAATCCGGCTTCAGCCAGATAGATAAACTCAGGCAAAAGACTCGCATCTCCTCTTTCAAGAGTCTCAGAATGCTCACGCTCAGGAATAGGATTTAACTCAAAATTATTAGTACGCTGAACTCTCCTGCTCAGTCCGGCTTTGAATTTCCATTCCTTCTCAAAACTATAAAGCATATTGACCGAAGGGAACAAATTATTAAGCTCCAGAAGATAGTCATTACTGCTTACCGACTTCACATTCAGATCACGGTTGGCATACTCATACCTCAAACCTCCGGCATATTCGATTCGATCAGCTTTACCTGAATATTGAGTATAAAGTGAGTGAATCTGATTCTTTGCCTTCACATCACCTGAAAACTGCGGTGCAACAACAAGGCCGGTGTTGCCTTTTTCCTGAACCGAATAAATAAACTGTCCGTCCTGCTGATCCAACCGATACTGATAACCACTCTCCAGCTTGCCTTTACCCAAAGCTATACTATAATCAATTTTACTTCTAAATCCATTTAGGGGGTTTTTATAAGTACTCAGCGTATTCTGCACAAGCTGATTCATCTCAATATTTCTGTTTTTTGTTGAGCCCTCAAGACCGGCATGTTCAAATAAAGCAGAAAAGTTCAAGGCAGATTTCTTCGAAAAAGTACGGGTATAATCAATATTCCCAAGCATGAAATTACCCTGCTTATTTTGCAGATTGGGATTGAAATAATCAGAGCGGCCAATCACCTGCCCGGTACTGATCACAGTATTCTGGTTTGAATAATAAATATCGGCTACCCTGTCCTGATATTTGTGTCCGGCAAAAAAACCAATGGAAAACTGATGCTTTTCTGATGGAGTGAAGGTAAGACTAAAACGTCCTCCATAATTGTATTTATCGAAACTACGCTCTCCCTTCGACGGAAAACTTGTTTTCTTATTGCCAATGATGGTGTAAACATCTCCGTCGCGAAATCCGGCATTATCATTTCGCAGGTAATTGGCGCTTGCCGAAAAATCCCATGCATCTTTTTTATAGTTAAAACTCAGGTCAGCACCATATCGCTGTTGCTTTTCGGCATTGCCGTAAGTCCTAACCGACGGGAGTCCTCCCTGAATATTATTGACAAAAACTGTGCTGTTGTCCGCACCACTTTTAGTGGTAATATTGATAATACCTCCTTTACCATCCGGATCATATTTGGCAGAAGGTGCGGTAATCAGTTCTATATTTTCTACTGAGTTGGCCGGCAACTGGCTTAGAATAGTCGATGCATCAGTTTGTACAGGCTTTCCATTGATTAATACTAAAAATCCTTTGGATCCCCTGACAGAGATTTCTCCCATCCCATCAACCGATATGGATGGCATATTTTTAATTACATCGATTGCTGTCCCACCCTTTGCTGATTCGAACTGGGCTGCTTTATAAACCTGCTTGTCGATCTTATTCAGACTCTGCAATTGCTGACCGGTAACCTTTACTTCTGACAAAAACTGTTGATTTAAACCAAGCTCCAAACGGCCGATATTTAACCTCTGCCCGGCAGAAAGATTAATTAATGAAGATTTCAAAGTGGTATATCCTACAAACTGAACTTTGATAAAATAAGTACCAGCCTGCAGCTTTTCGAACTTAAATTTTCCGGATGCATCTGCCATCTGCCCGTTAAGCAATACTGAATCAGCAGATTTAAACAAGGAAACACTGGCAAATTCAAGTGGAGCGGCAGCTGCCTTGTCAAAAGCAACTCCCTCAATAACAGAGTTTTGCGCGAACAATTTAGTGGAAACAACAAACAGAAGCAGGAATAAGCTTTTCTTCATTTTTTAGTTCTGGTTAAGCCTGCGAAATTAAGTAATAATAAGACCCTCTAATAATCATAGCGGCATTGTTACCACCATATTTCCATAACTTAATTCTTAATAGGTTTACCGCCGTGCTGCAGACAAAAAAGGTTTGGTATTCTTTACACAGGCAGATATGTTCAATGGGGGAAAATTGCCCCTGTATTTCAGAAAATCTGTAATAAACTCTCAGAATTAAGCAGAAAATACGGCAAGCCGGTGCTTTGGATCAATGGCGATTCCCATCGTTTTATTGTCGACAAGCCATTGCTCAATCCTGATAAACGGTCAACAATTTTAAACTTTACCAGTCTGCGGGTATTCGGAGATGCAGATATGGACTCGGTTCGGATTAGCGTTGATCCAAAATCAAAGGAACTGTTTACGGTCAGGCAATTGTTGATGGATTAAATATTGGTAACAATAGCGACAAAATGAATCTGGCCGATGCCGGGTAATTGGTCTTACCTTCAGGAGATAAGAAACATCGCACTCAGGTTAACTTTTGTTTTTCCGTAAAGTGAAATAGAAAACTGTCCCTTTTCCGGGTTCTGACTCAAACCATATCGCCCCATTATGCTGCTCCACAATTTTCTTACATTGCACTAAACCAATACCGGTACCTTCAATATCCTCCTGTGCATGTAACCTGCGAAACATTTTGAATAATTTATCCTTATGAATTGGGTCTATGCCAATGCCATTGTCTTCAACTGTAAATAGCCAATCCGCCCCCTGATTATGGCAGTCGATTTTGATTATCGGCGCAACTCCCTTCTTACTATATTTCAAACCATTTGAAATTAAATTTTGAAAAAGAAGCCCCAGCTCAAATCTATAACCTTTTAATACGGGTAATGTAGGATAGATAATTTGAGCAGAATTATGATCAAGTTGAAACTGAAGCCCTTCAATTACCTCAAGGAGTAACTCATTACAATCGACCTCAGAAATAGGATTAACCTGACCTAACCTGGCTGTCTCCATTAACCCTTTGATAAGGGTTGACAATCTTTCTGATGCTTTTTTTATTAGATCAATGAAATAAATAGTTTCTTCTCTGGTAGGTGAATTATTGTCTAACTCCTCCCTCATAAGGCTTATGATTCCTCTGATATTATTTACCGGTTCCTGAAGATCATGGGTTGCAATGTGAGTATAATCCTCAAGTTCTTTATTCTTTGCTTCTAATTTTAAAATATAATCGTTTAATAAAAGTCTTTGTTTTTGTACTTCAGTAACATCCTGTACAGTTCCAACTGTTTTTACAACCAAACCCTCCGAATCGTAAATATGCCTCCCTCTTTCCCTTAAAAATTTCAATGAACCTTTGGGTGTAATATACCTGTGAACAATGTTATATGGGATTTGGTTTATAATTGAATTTTGGTATGATTGTTTTACAAACTCTCTATCCTCCTCATGCACCAGCATTTCAAAACCTTCATTAGTTGAGCTGAATGCCCCCTGTTCAAGTTCAAATATTTCATACACTTCAGGCGACCATAAGACGTTGTTATTGGCAATATCAAACTCCCAGTGCCCCAATCCACTCAATTGAAGAGCTTCCTTTAATTGAATGGATACCCTCTCAAGCTCTTCGGTTTTTCTAACGAACTCTGTTATTTCCCTGATTACTGCAAGAATCAATTCTTCGCCAGAATCATTTTGAATAATATTCAGGGCAATGCTTATAGAAACATTTGATGCATCTTTCCTGTACCCAATCAGCTTCATATTGTTAGACATTGATCTGGCTGAAGGATGAGAAACAAAACTTCGGAAATGAAACTTGTGTTTATCCCTAAGGTGCGGAGGAATTAAATCTTGTATGGATTTCCCTTCAAGTTCGCCAGATTCATACCCAAACATTAAAAATGCCGCTTTATTCGTCAGAATAATTTTAGCGTTAAGGTCACAAATAATTATGCCATCAGGGGAGCACTCAAATGCATTAAGATAAATTTTCGAATCCAAAGTCATTTTAAGTTAATTTCTATGCATTATCCTATTTTCACGAAGAGTCATTATCGATCCTAAGTTTTAATTTTTCATTTGTTGAATGATGTCAAATTTTCAACCATTCACAACATATCTGCGAAATTCTTTCAGCACTGATTTGCTATAAGTAAAAATCCGGCCCAACCAAAGTTACATATAAGATAATCAATAGATCCGGATTTAAATTTGTAAATTTTTCATAACAATTATTCATCCCTGCCCGGTTTATCTGATTTAACCCGTCGTGCGGTTTGACAGGAATTAAAAAACAGGCATGATATTAACGTATCCTTTGTAATCAGGATATAAACCCTGCAAGCACTTTTTAAGGGTTAATTCTATTAAAAATATTGGAGCTGATTAACCGGCAAGTATTGATAACAATATCAACAAGGGGTTTGAACACTGGCCAGCTTGTTAAGCCTCCTGCCAAAGCTGTTGCAATTTTATAAGATCTCTTTTCATGTTAGCAAAAACAATCTGCTTATTGGTTGAAATACTACTCGCTCCATGTTCAGCTCCACCCATTGGATATTCATAATGCAGGGATACAGGGACCTGTATTTTGAATTCCTTCAAAAGCTTAAAATAAGCTTTAAAATCGACCATTCCTTCTCCCAAAGGAACATTTTCAACAATCCAGGTTCCATTTCTTTTTGTCCAGACACAATCTTTTATGGCCAGAATTTTAATATGGGGATGAATTAAACTGAGTCCGTTTTTCCACGACATGCCTCCTTCCACCACAGCATGGCGAATATCATATTGAACTCCCATATTTTGCTGATCTGCATTTTTCAGTATTTCCCAAAGCTCCCATATTGAAGCCCCTGCCAGATTCCCCGAATGGTTTTGGTAACATCCGGTAATATTCAGCTTTTTATTCAGAAAGCTTAAATCTTTAAGGGTCTGTTTGAACTGATCAATCGCTTCAGGAATACTTTTCCCCTGAGGATACTTAAGCCAGTTCATGCGATAGTACTCAACCCCAAGTGCAGAAGCAGTCTCCAGTAATTTCCTGTCGACAGGATCATTTGCATCCTGAACAGCTGTCGTAATCATTGCTGAAGCCAGACCAACCTTATGAATGGCCTCTATGGCTTTTGGCAAATCTACTTCCACACGCTCAGGTAAGACATGTCCGTTGGGCCGAACAGTAAGATCCACTCCATCAAAACCGATTCCGGCTGCCGCATCAGCCATATCTTTATAGTTTAGAAACTGGAGATGCTTGGAAAAAACAGAAACCTTTAAGGGGCCGGAAGTGTCATCAGCACTTAATATTCCTGAATAAAGATCTGTCGGCATAAAGGGAAGAAGAGTTCCGGCAATTACAGAACCTCTAATAAATTTCCTTCTGGATTGTTTATTTTTCTCAGTATTCATAAATTATTCAAATTAATTACGCTTCATTCCGCTTTAAAACTTAATAAAAACTCAATTTTTCTTCATAATATAAGCAAAGATATCCCGGATCCCCTGATCATTCAAAGGGTTCAGAATACGCTCAGGCATAATCGAAGTTTGCAATGCTTTCATCTCTTTAATCTGTACCGCCGACAATGTAGTTTCTTCACCCGAAAGTGATTGTAAGGTCAGAACATCACCATTACTGGCGGCAATTTTACCCTCCAGGGTCCTTCCATCTGTAGTCATAACCCGATGAATAACATAACCCTCCCTGATATCAGCATTCGGATCTATGATATTCAATAAAAAATAATTGACATTACTTCGTTCATATCCCGTAAGATCAGGACCGATATTCCCTCCTTCATTGAAAAGGCGGTGACAGCTTCCGCAATTCTTCATATAAAGAACACGTCCGTTGTTTATATCACCTTTACCTGAACTAATCAGTTTTGCATATCTCGATATTGCTTCATCCTTTTCAGTTGATGTAGCCAGCTTAACATTAGGCCAAAAACTATCGACAGCCTTTTCAATCCCCTGATCATTTAAAAGCTTCAGCCTGCGGGCAAGGGGCTCAGAGATGTCTGCCTTGCTGATCTTTTTAGTTTTTTCAATAGCATTCAGCAATTCATATGCCCATTTTGCCCTACCAGCCAATAAATCAAGAGCGGCATTCCTGACTCCCTCATCAGCACGAAATTGCGGATAAGCCCGCACAACTCTTAAACCTATGTCATCAACATTATAACGCTGCAGAGCCTGCAGGGCAATCTGTTTCATTGCTCCGGTAGATTTAGCACTTTCCACGATTTTTAATAAAACAGGAACAGACTCCGGTTGTGTTGTTTGTCCCATGACCCTGATATAAGACAAACGATGCTGCAAATCGGCATTCTCATCAGCAATGATCCCCAATGCTTCCTTAACAGCAGCGGTATTCCCCTGACGGATAGCCAATGCCAGCGGACCGCCGAAAAGTTCTGACTGGTATGGCTGAATTGCTTTGGCCAGCTCAGGCGAGAGACCGATCACATCCCGGCCGCGAAGCCCTTCATGTACTCCGCTCACCAGTATTTTAGCCTCATCCCTACCCGGAGCAAGCCCCATCAGTTTTGTGGCTGCCCTGTAGTTCTCCATACCTCCGGCCATGATATACCTTTGCATCAAACGCTTCAAAATATAATCCTTTACCAGCTTGCTATTCCATAACTCCCGGTCTTCAAAGATGGAAAGAACAGCAGCCCGATTCGTTTCTGCTTTTGATTCAATCGCCCACCAGATCAATAGAGGAATATCCGGATCATCAGAATCCTCATGATATTTCAGCAGATTTTTGATAATTGGAATTGCATCAGCCGCAGCTAATCTTTTGGCCGATGAAGCAAGCTGCGCTCTTACTGCGGCATCAGACTCCCTGACTGCCAGCTTTGAAATTTCTGCAGAAAGCAAGGGAGAAACATATCCTGCATCACCCTTTAAACGCACTGCCCATTCTCTTACATAAGGATCAGGGTGGGCCATAGCGATAGAGGTAGTTACATCACTTAATCCCTCACTCAGATTAATCGCCCAGAGAGCCTCCAGGCTTAGCCCGGCATTTCCTGACTGTAACAAAGCGAGTAATTTCGGAACAACAGACCTGTCTTTTCTATTGGCAAACTGCTGAAGCGCCTGCTGCCTGAACCATTTATTCTTATTGCCCAGCAGGTCAATTAGCTGATCATTTGAGTATTTACTCAGGTCAAATTTCGGCATACGTGTACTTGCACCTTTGGAACGAAGCCTGTAAACCCTGCCCGAACTTTTATGCCATGTATCACGGGGATCGACATGAGAAAGCCGACTGTCATACCAGTCTGCGATATAAACTGCTCCATCCGGGCCGGCTACAATATTCACCGGACGAAACCAATGGTCGTCAGTTTCAATTAACTTTTGTTCATCAATATTTTTAAAAGTCGAGCCATTAGTTTCAAACCTTGACATCTGAACAAAATTCAGCAGGGGATTAAGTGCAATCATCTTTCCCTGAAAACGGTCGGGTAAATGACCTCCCTCATATTTGATCAACGAATGGGTAAACCTAACTTTTTCGCCTTCCAGTTGCATATTTTCCAGATTTCCGAAAGTATAGGCATTAGTATAGGGACCATGTTTGCCCAGACTTCTCGGATAATAGCCTCCCTGTTTAAACTGAGGACCACGATCTGCGTTATTATTACCTGAATACAATCTGCCCTTACTGTCAAACTCAATATTGAAAGTATTGCCTCCTCCTTCTGCAAACACTTCAAACACCTTGGTATCGGTATTGTATCTCCAGATCACCTGCCCTGAGAAAGCAACATTCTTGGAAACTGCCGAACTGACATTGGCTGTTGTGGTACTCCCCTGAGCTCCATAAAGCCATCCATCGGGGCCCCAGCGTAGGCTGTTGGCAACTGCATGAGTATCCTCCAAACCAAAGCCGCTGAGATGCACCACCGGATCGCCCTTAGGAATTCCGTCGCCATCCGGATCATCAAATGCCAGAAGGTAAGGGGGATTCAACACCCATATTTTACCTCTTCCAAGGGTTACACTGGTTGCAATATTCAATCCTTTAATTGCATCTGTAGATTTATCGAATTTGCCGTTACCGTCAGTATCTTCAAAAATGGTGATCTTATCCGCTCCGTTTAAACCCATTGGGGGAGCTGCAGGTGTTTTGTCAAATTGTACTCTTAGAAAATTATCGACACTGGTTACTTTTAAGCCCTGAGGATACGGATATTGATGGTATTGTACCACCCAAAGACGCCCACGGTGGTCGAAACTAAGCTCAACCGGCTGAACTACTTCCGGTTCAGATAAAACCAGATCCAGACTAAGATCTTCGGGATAGCGGAAGCGCGACAGTGCCTTCTGAGGCTGCGTTGGCCGGGTAGAATCTGTTAAAGCTCCCAACCCTTTGAATGCGCCCATATAACGTGCTACGTCCTCATTGGCAGCTACATCCTCTATGGTTCGCGTAGTGGTTTCCTTGTTGATATTGCAGGCAAATACTCCTGCAATTAAGATAAACAAATAATAAGGCAGATACTTTTTAGTACTCATATTTGTAGAAATGTATGAGTAAAGTATAAATTTTCAGCCTGAAAATCAATTAAATAAGAACTGTCAGGCATCAATCAATACATTCCGGTTTCTTGAGCTTAGATGTATTCCATTCCTTACATTCCGGATCAGTAAAGCGCGCAAAACCGGCATCAGGGTATTTCTGAGTTCTATGCCGTCTGCATTCGGATGTGCCCCAATAATCTCCAGAGCATCGATCAGAGGCATACGCTCTTTCTGCCAGGTAATTGGGTTAACCGATGAAGGAAGAGCAGAACCTTTATCATGTGAACCGGTAAAACGGAAAGCAGGACCTGAGCCCGCCATAACAATGCCGGCACTGCCTCCACGCCCTGCAAGACCTGTTGTACCGTTTTCAGATAGTTGTATTTCAATGGTACTCGTAATCCTGTAGGTACCACGTGGAAACTCAACCTGGCCATCGTTCGCGCCCCTGATCGCTGCATTAATTGCCCGGGTATCATCCGCTACTCCATCGCCTTTAGCACCAAAATCCTTTACATTCACCGCCAGACTAAATACCGGAATCAGAAACAGCAAAAAACAAATAGCAATGAAATTAAGGATGGGGGATTTAGTGTAAAGCATAGAAACTCTTTTAATCAGATAATTAAAGATACTTTTTGTAAAGAATAAAGCAGAATATTCTAACCTTAAAGGAAAAGGTTAAACGAAAAAGTCAGGATGCTGATACAGTGGGAATGAAAACAAGCAAGCTTCCAACTCGAACCGGCACTGAGGATGTTAAACTGCAGGTTCAGTTTTCGAATAATAATAATTAAATTAGAAGGAAACAGAGGTTTACAGGTAAAATAGTCTGTGATAAATCTTAAGGATATCAGCATAATCTGTGTCCAACAAAAAACAATCATATCTAATGAAACCTGCATGAGCTTACTGTGCAAACAAATGAATATGACCTCATGCAAGCTTTATAACCTTAAAAAAATATTCAAATGAAAATAAGAAACTTAAAATTTGTAATCCTGTTCCTTGGAATAGGCTGGACGCTGAACAGTCAGGCACAAATAGCCTGGCCGCCTGCCTTACCCAATTCAAATAAAAACGGAGTCGCTGTTTTAGAAAGTCCGGATTTATTAAAAGTTCCGGCAAGTATTCAAGAGGTTTTGAATACCAATCCTGAAATTAAACTGGAGATTGCCAAACATATCCCAAGAGTTGAACTGGTATACCACAACGAATTGAATAACGCAGCCATTAATGGAACCGGCTGGTCATCCTGGGGAGATATCTGTTTAGCCAGTGATGGAAGAGTGTATTCCGGAATCGGGAACCACTGGAAAACAGACAGGGGTGAAAGTTATATTTATAGCTGGGATCCTGCTAAGCGCGTATTAAAGAAGGTTTCAGATCTTAATCAAAGCAATGGTGCCAAAGTAAATGATGTACATTTTTCAAAAGTGCATGCCCATATTATTGAAGGCAGTGACAAGAAAATATACTTCACCGGTACCCTGGATGACGGATCAAAAGCCGGTCATGATGAAATGTTAAGTAAATGGACGCCCAATATTGCAGGCGGAAAACTACTTCAATATAATCCTGCAAGCGGCAAGACCATTGTCTATGCAGATTTCCCTGCAGCCAGGGTAACTGCAACTACAAAATACGACAGCTTCAGAAATATTTTATATGCGGAAATTGAGGGCGACCCTAAAGGAGTTGCCATTGGTGCTTTTGATATGACAACAAAGAAATGGATATTTCAAAGTGAACCGGGTGTTGTAAGTCATCACCGGGATATGATGATGGATAAGCAGGGGAACATTTACTTTAACGGTAAACAGAATAAAATTTCTGATCAAATGGTATTAAGGGGCGGAGTTTACTATCCGGCAGCAAAAAAGGCAGACACCACCAGTACTTCTATGTTACCTCCGGATCAGTCGGATCGTCTGAAAAACATTCCTACCACACAATTATGGAAGTATTCCCCTGAAACCCGTTCAATACAGGCAACAAAATCCACTTCCATTGGTGGAATCCGTTCTTCTACCAGAGAAAGTAAAGCCGGATATATTTATGGTACAACTATGGGTAATCAATTGTTCAGATATGCGCCGGCTAAGGATGAACTGACGATTTTAGGCAGCAATTTTCTAAAAAACGGAGAATACATAACCGTATGTGATTTGTCGAGGGATGAAAAATATATTTATTATTTACCCGGAGCCCATGGATCTGCAGGATTTTCAGGTACGCCGGTCATTCAGTATGAAATAGCCAGCGGAAAACAAAAAGCTATTGCGTTTCTATCAGAGCCAATGGTAAATGCATTTAGCTATGCTCCGGGAGGCACCTACGGATTAAAGATAAGTGATGATGGATCTAAATTATATGTTGGTCTGAATGGTTCTCCACCTGATGCCTCGCGTCCAAAGGGACTGGGAAGAGGTTTTGGATTAACTTCATTTGCTATTATTCACATTCCGGTGGAAGAACGTTAAGGGAAACAGGTACCACCTCTCTTCTAACTTTTTAAGGTCGCAGGTAAAATCAGGCCGGTTTTCTTACTGCCAGTTATAGGTCATGAGCCGATCAAGTAAATTATTTGACTCATCTTAAAAAGAGTGCAGAAAAATTCTTTTTAAACCAAAAAATCGCTCTTAATCAGATTATTACAAAAATGTTCCCTAAGCTCACACCAAAGAACTTCCTGACAAACAGGATTTAAATTGCCATTTATTGTCAGCGCCAGATGCTATAGTTACAACATCTTAAAAAAAAATATGCGATTGTCATAATCGCATATTTTTCCTGTTTACTTCTGCTTCGTATAGATGCCTTAGATGCGCACCCTGTCAAATTAGAAAGTTATTTATTCACTAAGCTGTTTCACTGATTGGCTTTTTAAAAGCAGAATCCGGATTAATAACCAGGATTCTGCTTTATTACAGCACCAATATTTAAATCAATCTGAGATTGAGGAATAGGATATAAAGTATTGTAATCCTTAACATTCAAACCCGGAACTTTAGGGTTATTATTATAACGCTTAACCCTTTCCACAAATTTTCCCATCCGGCGCAAGGTTATAGCTCTCCACTCTTCACCATAAAGCTCCCTCGCCCTTTCGTCCAAAATATAATCCAGATTTACATCAGCAGGTAAAACCGGAGTTGCATTAGCTCTGGTTCTGATTTTATTAATATCTGCTGCTGCTGCAGTCAGATTATTTAAACGAACATAAGCTTCAGCACGTACAAGTAATGTAACTGCAAGTCGTATTGCATAAAGATCTTTATGATTCTGGCCACCACCAGACCTTGCAGGATCAGTAAAGTGATTTAACGGATCTACAAACTTCATAAAATATGGATAGATATACTGGGTTGTATCTCTCAAGGCATCTCTGGATCCTGCAGGATAAAGACTGAAATCAATCTTTTTCTTATGATATTTAGATGAAGGACTATCGTAATAAAAGTTTCTTTTAATATTATGTTCTGCGTTCCTGATATCATTTTTCCAGTCGCTTCTCCATATATCATATGAAACATAATTAGTAGGACGTATCCATGACACTGGTCTGCCCAATGTGTCTGAAATTCCGGTATACTTACCATTAACCAGCTCACCACGAAATGCAGGGAAACCGTCGGGAGTATTACCCATTCTGTAATATGCAGGGCCAAAGGCTCTTTCACCTTCAGCATATAATCCTCCTGTGATAAGCGGTTCAACCTGGATCACCCAGATAGCTTCGGTATTTGTTGAAAGGTTTTGGTTGCCATACCCAAAAAGATCAAAATATGCATCTCCCGATCCCAAAATATCTTTACCAAGTCTTGTTCCAAAACGTTTTGTCATCAGGGCATAACCATACCCGTCTATTACTTTTGAAGCCGCATCAACAGATAACTGATATTTACCATCGGTAAGATATAATTCACTCAGCATATGCCAGGCTGCTCCCTGATTAATCCTTCCAGGTGCCTCTTCTTTACCCGGAACAGGTAATTTTGAAGTTGCAAAAGTGAGATCTTCTTCCATTAATTTATAGACCTCAGACTTAGGGCTTCTTACAAAATCAGTTTTTGCAGATCTGATCACCTCTTTAACCAAAGGAACATCTCCATAAAATGAAACCAAAATGCGATAGGCAAATGCCCTAAAGAACTTTGCTTCCGCTAAATACGCATTTTTCTGAGCATCACTAGTCCAAATAGAATTATTTGATGACTCGATAGCTTCAATTAGAACATTGGCTCTTTGCACTAACTGGTAGTTCCATGTCCAAAAAATACTGGTATAAGAATTTGAAGGTGTTAGAAAAGTTGAGTAATCAGTCAAAAATCGTGCACTGGCCGGGTCTTCACCGAAATAAGACAAATCAGTTCCGATACCATACATTTGAGTTACAGCATCATTAGGCCCATAATACCAGTTTTGTCGCACAGTTGAATATAAGCCGGTAATCCCCTGTTTAATCCCCGGAACAGTGCTATATGCATTCTCAGGGGCAAGAAAATCAAGAGGAGTTTCATCAAGAACTTCCTTCCGGCAAGAAGAAAACGTCAGAACCAAAACTCCGGTAAGTAGCAATAACTTTTTGCTAATTAGATATTTATAAATTTTCATTGATTTTTAATTTTAAAATCTGTAATTATTAAACTGCCAATCCGGGCACACCAATTAGATAGAAATCCTGAAACCCGCAATAAAATTTCGCATAAGCGGTGAATCACTGATACCTGTCTCAGGATCCCAGCCTGACCATTTGGTCCAGGTATAAAGATTCTTACCCGAAACATATACCTGTCCACTACCTATATGTAATTTTTTAAGAATGGCCGGATTTAATTTATACGATAATGAAATGTCCTGTAACCTTACAAAACTCCTGCTTTCATAAATTCCACTCCAAACAGGGGGAGCATTATAAATTCCGCTGGAATTGTTCACTCCATTGTCAGGTGTCCAATAAGGCCGTACTGCTGTAAGGTTATTTCTTATAATTCCCGCCGATTCGCGGCCCGCAGGTGCACTTGCAGCATTAATATTAGAAGCATTATTCTCCATATAAAATCCATTACCTCCCTGTATTGAGTTCAGGAAGAAAGAAAATGTGAAGTTCTTATAGGATAAAGAATTACTTAAACTTAGCCTGTAATTAGGAGTACGTCTTCCAATAATTGCTCTGTCTGAATTTGGATCAATGATTCCATCATTATTCTGATCTACATATTTAAACTGACCAGGATACCAATTATTCAGAGTTTTACCACTATACAATTCCTGTTCTGACCATAGGCCTCCACTCATCTGATAATCATAAATAGCACTAATTGGACGTCCTACAAACCAGGAGTTACCAATATCATTATCATTTTTACCACCGTAAAGCTTCGTTATTTTATCTCTGTTAAGAGAAAAAACAAAATCGGTTTTCCAATTGAAACGACCTTCAAGATTAATAGTTGTCAATCCCAATTCGATACCTTTATTATCAATTGCTCCAATATTCGTCCAGACACTTGGATATCCGGTTGTTGGAGGAATTGCTCTGCTAACCAATACATCTGTCGTTTGAGCCCGATAAATATCAACCGATCCGGAAATCCTTCTCTTTAAAAATCCATAGTCTAATCCAAAATTTAAAGATGATGTCTTTTCCCAACCCAGATCATCGTTTCCTAATGTACTTGGATAAATAGAAACGGTTGAAGAAGCTCCATAAACATAGGCATCGGTAGCCATCCTTGAAAAACTTGAATAACTTCCAATTCCCTGGTTACCGTTCTGTCCATAGGATGCTCTCATCTTTAAATACACCCCATTCAGATTTTGAAGGAATGGCTCATCTGAAGCTACCCAACCTACAGAAACTGAAGGGAAGGTTGCAAATTTCGTATTTGCACCGAAACCAGAGAATCCATCTTTTCTGATTGTTGCTGTTAATAAGTAGCGATTTTTATAAGAATAGTTGGCACGAGCCATATAAGAAAGTCCATTAGACTCAGATGCATTTGATCCAACAGTTGCAATGGTACCAAGGCTCATGTTGTTATATCCTAAAACAGGATTAGCAAATCCCTGTGAATTCAGAATAGAGCTTTCTGAAGAATTTTTTTCACGGCTGTAAAGCAAAGTAGCATTTACCTGATGATTGTTAAATGTTCTTGCATAAGAGACAATGTTGTTAATAATCCAGCTTCTATCCTGGAAAGGGTTCTTTATAGCCTGGCCCAGATTTGTAGAACCATTTGGCGTTGTTACCGGGAAAAAAGTATTGTTATTACGATTAGAGTAAGTATTCGAATAATTTAATTCGTAACCCAATCCTTTAACCCATGGTACGGTTACCTTGGCACTTCCTACAAGGAACAGATTGTTTCTGATATCATTATTTTTAACGTATAAATTATTCAAAGGATAGGGCATATATAATTCTCCGGTAAGGAACATATCATAGTTCGGTAAGCCTATCTTATTATTAGCTAAGGGACTAGCTGATCTGGCGTCTCCAAGACTTGCCTCCAACCCGGAAAAGTCGCGATATGAATAAGCTGTATTCAGCCCTAAAGTAAACCAGTCAGTAACCTTACTTTCGATATTGGAACGCAACGTAAGTCTTTTGAAATTATCATTCTTAAGAATCCCATCTTCTCCTGTATATGATCCCGAAACGAAATAATTATTTCTTTCGGTTTTTCCCGATACACTTAAGTTATAATTTTGAATTGGAGCGCTTTGTAATACCTGGTCAACCCAGTCGATTTGATTTCCGGCAAGATAATTATCCTTCTCTTCCTGTGTTCTCAGTCTGGCGGCAACGATATTACGATCATTAACATTAGGTCTGACAGGTTTTCCGGTTGAACTTGTTGGTTTCGACTTGTACCAGTTATACAAATCCTGCTGGTAATAATAATCTACCAATCTTATGGCATACTGATCTGCATTCATAACTTTCATCGGATTATTTGTCATATCCTGAAAGCCACTATACATGTTAAATGCAACAACAGGTTTATCTGATTTACCTTTTTTAGTAGTAATAAGCATTACACCATTAGCAGATCTTGATCCGTAAACTGCAGCAGAACTGGCATCTTTCAGAATATCTATCGACTCAACGTCACTGATATTAAGATCAGAAATTGAGCCATTGTAAATAATACCATCAAGCACAACCAAAGGCTTGTCGTTTGCAGAAAGTGAGGTTTGTCCCCTTACAGAAATGCTTGGTTCGCCACCTGCTAAACCAGCTCCCTGAACATTTATTCCGGCTGAAGCTCCTGACAATGCCTGCAAAAGATTCGTATTTGACTGAAGTTCCTTATCTTCCATCGATACCCTTACGGCCGATCCTGTTACATCACTCTTTTTCTGAGTTCCATAACCTATTACTACAACCTCATCTAAGTTACTGGTGTCTTCAATCAGAACAATATCTATAACGGCTTCCTGCCCATCAGTTAATGTTAATTGTTTGGTAGCCCTGGCAAATCCTAAATAAGTATAACTTATAGTATAAGTGCCGGATGGTAAATTGGAAAAGCTATAGTTACCATTAGGATCTGAAGCTTGGGTTTGCGTTGCGGCTCCCTCAAGTTTAATGGTCACACCGGGCAATGTTACCCCTTTGTTATCAACCACTTTCCCTTTAATTTTACCATCTGCAAGCTTAACAGCTTTGATTTCTATTTTTTCAGCTGGTTTTACTATAATAGTTTTTTCTAGCAACGTGTAGGTTACCGCCTGGCCTTCAAAACATATTTTTAGTGCTTTTTCTAAAGGAACGTCAGTAACCTGAATACTCACTTTTCCGGCGTCCTGCAACAATTCATTATTATACAAAAAGAGGTATCCGGTTTGCTTTCTGACTTCTTTAAAGATTTTTTCCAACGGAACATTACGGTAAGATAGCGTAACCCGTTGTGAAAAAGCTGCAGCACTGACCTGCAAGCAGCCGAACGTTAACAGAAGTATAGTTAATTTCATAATTTTAGTAGAAAAAGAGTTGAAACACCTAAGGCTATTTATCAGGCCAGGCATTACTTTGTTAGGAAAAATTAGATTCATACTTTTACAGCATTAAGGTTTAATTATTAGGTTCAATTATTAGGTTGCAGCTTTATATTACGCCTTATTATTATGACCGAAAACGCTCCACCGTTTTCGGTTTTTTATTAAGGCATATCAACAAATTATATTTTGATATCAGTTTTACATTATTATTGATAAATATTTCCAGAGTGCCTCAGAGCTATTATTACCTGCTTTTAACACTGATCTTTTTACCCTTTATTTCAAATTTCACACCTCCGGTTAACTCTAACATATCGAGCACTTTTGACGCATTGATGCTTCTGGAAATAATTCCGGTAAAATGTTTTGAAGTAATTTCACCTTCATAATCAACTTCTACGTCATACCAACGCTCAATTTGTCCCATTACAGTTTGTATACCTGCACCATTGAAGTGGAAAAAACCATTTTTCCAGGCAACAACTTCTTCAGTATCCACATTTACTATTTTAATACCTCCGTTAACTTTCGCTTGCTGACCAGGTTTTAAGAGTTGCGAATTGTTGCTGGTAAGATGTGAAACCCGAACTGAGCCTTCCAAAAGGGTGGTGTTTACCGATTTTTCATTGGAATAAGCCATCACATTAAAGTGAGTACCAAGCACTTCTATGTTTACACCATTAGTTTGCACTTTAAATGGCATCATTTTTCCCGTTTCTACCGAAGAATAAGGAGCTTCCAACTTTGCAACTTCAAAGTAGGCCTCACCGGTTAATTCAACCTGACGTTCATTACCAGTGAACATAGTAGGAAAGCGAAGGGTAGATTCAGCATTTAGCCATACTCTACTTCCATCCGGAAGAATAACATGATATTGACCACCCTTGGGTGTGGAAATTTTATTGTATGAGATTTTATCAGTGGGATTTCCCTGAGCAGCATTGTAAACTAATCTACCGTCTTGTTTAACGATCTTTACCCCGCCCTGTTCCTTCAAACTCCCATTATTTGCCTTTTCCAAAATCACTACAGAGCCATCCGCCAATTCAAGCATGGCTTTATCCCCGCCGGGTAAAACATCATCTTTACTGTAAGGGTTGACCTTCAGAGCAACCGCAGGTTCTTTTTCTTTATTGAACTCTGTATAAAATAATAAGCCCGCAGTTAAGAAAAATATGACAATGGCTACCTGCTTCCATTTAATAGCCTTCTCCCAAAATTTAGTGTCTTGCTTTTGATGAGTCTGTTTTGATACTTTTTGCCAGGCAGAATTTACATCAAGCGATGAAAAAAACTGAGAATCGTTTCTAAAAGATCCATCATCTCTTAAACTTTCCAGAAAACTGATATTTCTTTCATCCTCAGACAACCATTTAGTCAGCAATTCCTGCTCCTGCTGATTAAGCTCCCCCTTGAGATGCTTGATTATCAGTTCTGCATTTTCAAAAACCCCTTGATATTGATTGTTCCCGGCCATGTTTAGTAAAGACACCTGACCAGACTAAATGGGTGAAGCCGAAGTAAAGTTTTATTTAAATTATTTTTAATTCAAGTAGCTGAAAGGGTCAGTTTGTCTGAAAATCTTCCGGAGAACAGAGTTTATACTTCATAAATAAGACGCCATTAAATGTACATACACGAAGGGAAGGTATCTGGAAATCAAAAAAGATTAGAATAATGTATTCCGGAGAGCTAAATGGAGTATCTGCTATTTATAATTTCTGCTGCTTCAATAAGAACAGGAAAAGGGTATACACTTCTGGTTTTAGTACAAGCCGTAACAATTGTAATCCGCGTTTTTTTTGTGTTTTAACGGTATTGACAGATACACCCAACTTTTCGGCTATTTCACTGTTTTTCATTCCTGCTAAATAACCCATTTTAGAAATTCGCTGGCACCTTTCCGGCAGTGTTTCAAGTGCCATATGTAATTCAGCTAAAACTTCAGAGCGGATTATGGAGTGAATAATATTAAAATCTTCTATTGGTTCCGGATCCTGAAGTTCCAAATAGCCGGCCACTACTTTTTCGTGCCTGATCATATTCAGACTTGCATTGCGGACTGTACTGTAAAGAAAATTTTTAACTGCATCAGCATTATGCAAAGTCAGTTCATCCCTATGGTTCCAATATTTAAAAAAGGCCTCCTGAACAATATCCTCAGCAATTACTTTATCTCTTATCAATTGAAAGGAAAAGTAGCAAAGTCTTGAATAATAGGCTTTAAATAATTGTTCACAACCCTTGTTCAGAGGTAACGATTCGAAATCTTCCGATATTCTATTACACTGTTCAGGAAAACTCATAGTCGATTTTAGATAGTCTGCTTGTAAAGATATTTTTTTTATATATATAAAAAAATAAACAACATATTGTTAACAAACACGTAGTCCATATAAATAGAAAGCAAGCCCTGAAAAGAGGTTTGAAAGCCTTTTGAATCCACCATGTTAACTACCTGGTTAACACGCGATTATTCCCTATTCCTTCAGAAAAATAAAACTTAAACCCCGGTCTCTCCGGATCATATAAGACATAAGGGGACCCAACATAGATATTTCTCAGACGGCAGGATCATACACATAAAGGTTTGTCTGAATGGAGATGTATGGAATCTTGTATGGAGAAAAAAAAGAAATCCACGAATTTCCGGAGAATTTCGTGGATTTCGGTAAAGAATCGTAGCCCGTAGGGGAATCGAACCCCTGTTTCCAGAATGAAAATCTGGCGTCCTCACCCCTAGACGAACGGGCCTTCTTAAGCTAAAAGCTTATCAGGCAAAAGGTAAAAGCTTCCCGTAAGATGCTTCTTGCGTGCTTCGGCTTTCAGCTTTACGCTTTTTGCTTTAGCTTGATACTACCTCGGTAGCGGGAGCCAGACTCGAACTGACGACCTTCGGGTTATGAGCCCGACGAGCTACCAACTGCTCCATCCCGCACTGTGACAATTTAAAGTCTTAAAGAACGATCTCTGTTGTTTTAAATTGGTCTGCAAAGATATATTTCGTTTCTTTGTGGTGCAAATATATTTTAAAATATTTTTTTCATGTCTCATAAAGCCGGATTTGTTAGCCTGGTAGGTAAACCGAATGTTGGAAAATCAACATTAATGAATGCATTAGTTGGCGAAAAACTATCCATAGTTACTCCAAAGGCACAAACTACGCGCCACCGGATTCTTGGGATTGTGAACGAACCTGATTATCAGATTGTCTTTTCAGACACTCCCGGAGTTATCAAACCGGTATACGGAATGCAGGAATCCATGATGAGTTTTGTAAACGGCTCGTTGGTGGATGCAGATATCGTCTTATTTGTGACAGATATTAATGAAAAATATGATGAATCTGATGTTATCGAAAAATTAAGTAAGACCAATTCGCCGATAGCAGTAATCATCAATAAAATTGATAAATCGAACGAAGAACTTGTAAAAGAGAAGATCGTTTACTGGCAGGATAAATTAAACCCGAAAGCAATCTTTGCCGTTTCAGCACTTCATGATCATAATGTCCCTGCTGTAATGCAGTTTATTTTAGACAATCTGCCTGAACATCCTGCTTATTATGAAA
Organism: Daejeonella sp. H1SJ63; assembly: GCF_029360775.1. Classification (GTDB taxonomy): domain Bacteria; phylum Bacteroidota; class Bacteroidia; order Sphingobacteriales; family Sphingobacteriaceae; genus Daejeonella. The sequence continues at coordinate 145,274 of NZ_JARKMZ010000007.1, forward strand.
AAGATGCGCTTACTGATAAAAATGAGCGTTTCTTTGTATCAGAAATAATCAGGGAAAAAGTATTTAAACTGTATGATAAGGAAATTCCCTATAGTACAGAAGTAATTATTACTGCTTTCAAAGAGGAACCTAAAATTATCCGGATAAGCTCTGAGATTATCGTTGAACGCGATTCTCAGAAAAATATCATCATCGGCAAGGCTGGTGAAATGTTAAAAAAAGTAGGAACCTATGCCCGTAAAGACATGGAAGAATTCCTTCAGAAAAAAGTATTTCTGGAAATGTTCGTTAAAGTAATCCCCGATTGGAGAAACCGTAAGAATTACCTGAAGAATTTTGGATACGAAGATTAATACTGAGTATTGAGTACATAGTATTGAGTATTGAGACAAGAAATAGTAACTTAAGTACACCCATTGGCACCGATTCTATAAATCAGTGCCCAAAATTATAAATCCAAGTAATTAGTAAGCAGTACTAAATACTAATTACTAACTACTAAATACTAACAAGCATGAGTAATATAGTCGCAATAGTAGGCCGCCCGAACGTAGGAAAGTCGACATTATATAACAGATTAACCGAAACCCGTAAAGCAATCGTTGACGACTTCAGTGGAGTAACCCGCGACAGGCATTACGGGATCGCTGAGTGGACTGACAAACATTTTACAGTAATTGATACCGGCGGTTATGTGGCGCACTCTGACGACGTGTTTGAGGCTGCTATACGCGAACAGGTAGTTATTGCTATTGAGGAAGCTACAGTGATACTTTTCATGGTGGATGTGGTTACCGGAGTAACTGATCTTGACGATGATATTGCCAAACTTCTGCGTCGCAGTAAGAAACCGGTATTTGTAGTGGTAAACAAGGTGGATAATAACCAGCGACTGAACGATGCGAGTATATTCTACAGCTTCGGATTGGGTGAGATCTATCCTATTTCTTCCATGTCGGGTTCAGGTACCGGCGAACTTCTGGATGAAGTAATCAAACATTTTGAAGATGAAGACGAGAACGAAGACCAACTTCCCAAATACGCAATCATCGGAAGACCGAACGTAGGTAAATCATCCCTGATCAACGCCCTGATTGGCCGCGAGCGAAATATCGTAACTCCAATTGCGGGCACTACCCGCGACTCAATACATATTCATTATAATCAGTTTGGCCACGAATTCATGCTGATCGATACCGCCGGACTCCGTAAAAAGACCAAGGTTAAGGAAAATATTGAGTTTTACTCGGTGATGCGTACAATTAAAGCTCTGGAAGAAGCTGATGTGGTGATTCTGATGATCGATGCTGTGGAAGGAATTGAATCTCAGGATATCAATATCTTCCACCTTGCTGAAAAAAATAAAAAAGGGATAGTGATTCTGGTGAACAAATGGGATCTGATCGAGAAAAACACTAAAACCACCGGAATATTTGAAGAACAGATCTACGATAAGATCGCTCCATTTACCGATGTACCAATCGTATTTACTTCCGTTGTTGAAAAGCAGCGTATCTATAAATCTCTTGAAGCAGCATCTCATGTTTACGAGAACAAGCTGAAGAAAGTCCCTACTTCCAAACTGAATGACGTAATGCTTCCGATCATTGAAAACTTCCCCCCTCCAGCAGTAAAAGGAAAGTATGTAAAGATCAAATACATTACTCAAATCAACGGATCATCGCCAATGTTTGCTTTCTTCTGTAACCTGCCTCAGTACATTAAAGAGCCATACAAACGCTTCCTCGAGAATAAATTGCGCGAAAACTTTGATTTTACCGGTGTGCCGATTCAAATATATTTCAGACAGAAATAGTTTATTAAACTATGAGAAGATCAATCTTTATATTGATTGCAGCAGTATTTACCCTGAATGCCTGCAACAATACCGAACCTGCAGAACAGGTAAAACTGGATTCAATTGCTGAATCTGCTGCAGCTGATTCCATGCTGAATGCTGCTTTGGAAGCCGATACTCTGAAAACAGATTCAGCTTCTGCAGACTCCAGCCATAAAACACATTAATTTGCTGAAGCCCTGAATACCTCCAGCGACCGGCCTATAGCCCGGTCTCCTGCATTCAGGGCTTTATAAAAGCCCTCATCGCCAAAATAGTACCTTGCCATTAAAGCCCTCAGCTGGATTCTGATCAGCGGCAGACTGAACTCAAGCTGATTATCTTTCAAACCGATCTTTTTTGAGGTTGCGAACTTCCGCAGCATGTTTATATCCTTAACATTCAGACTAAACCCTTTAATCAGCTCTTCTGCATTATTGTATTTACGATCAGATTTTACAAGATAATTATAGAGCATATCATTCAATACCCCCTTGCCTGATAAGCTGAAAAACAATTCTGTATGTGCGCTGGTGTCAACGGGAATGTAAATATCAGGCATAATTCCTCCTCCCCCATACAGCACTTTTCCCGAACGGGTGGTATAAGTCTTACTCTTAATAAATACCGAATCACTGATTTCTCTGGCTTCAGAGCTCAGTTCACCATTTTTATACCGCTCGCTTACCTCATTGAAATAAACATCATTACCTTTTTTATAAGACTTCTGAATTGACCTGCCTGAGGCTGTATAATACCTGGCAATTGTTAAATTCAGGGCTGATCCATCCCCAAAATCAAACTGCTCCTGCACCAGACCCTTGCCAAAAGACCGTCTTCCAATGATCGTACCCCGCTCCAGATCCTGCACAGCTCCCGCAACAATCTCGCTGGCCGAAGCCGTATTTTCATCAATCAGCACCACCAGCTTACCCTGCTCAAACTCACCTGCCGGACCGGCATAATAATCTGTCCGGGTTTCATGAAGTCCTTCAGTATAAACAATCAGTTCCTTATCCTTCAGAAATTCATCCGCCAGCGCAGTTGCAGAACTCATATAACCACCTCCGTTATCCCGAAGATCAAGAATAAGATTTTTCATACCCTGTTTTTTCAGCTTCAGCAAGCTGCTATGAAAATCTTCATCCGTCTGGGAACCAAACTTGCTGATCTTGATATAGCCATGCTGATCGGCGATTAAATAAGCCGCATCTATACTGCTCACCTGAATCCTGTCGCGCTTTACCAGATATCTTTTTTGAATACTGTCGCGCTTTACCAGCAGCTCAACAGAAGAACCACGCCTGCCCCTGATCTGTTCAATCACTTTCCTGGTATTAATCTGAATGCCGGCAATTGACTTTTTATTAATTGCCAGTATCCTGTCGCCATGCTGAATGCCGGCCCTGAATGCCGGTCCGCCGGGATTAACAGAAGTAATCAGGAGAGTATCATTCAGCATATAGTACTCAATACCAATACCGTTGAAATTCCCTTCAAGATCCTCTGCGAGCAACTGAGCATCCTCAGGTGCTAAATAAGCCGAATGTGGATCCAGATGTTTTAATATCTCCTGTATAGCAAGATCCTGAACGGTATCAAGTTTTACAGAATCAACATAATTTTCATTAATGATCTGAATAATCTGTTCTACTTTAGCCGAACGCCCGGAATTACCAAAAGAAATAAATGAGCCATTTTTTGAATTCTGGTTTTCACGAACAAGTTTAGGCCCCAGCATTAATCCTGCGGCCAGCACTGCCGAGTATCCGGCGGCAATCAAAATATTTCTCCTGGTTTTGGCTCTCATATTATTCAGAGATCAAATTTATTCAATTTAAAATGGCTTCTGCACAGTAATTGATCATCAAAAATATTATCAATAATCATTCTAAATAATTTGATTTTTCAAATATCATGTTGTAATATTGCACGCAATTTAAATTTAGTCTAAATAACATGAAGCAAATTTTCGTCTTATCCCTTACCCTCATACTTATGCAGAATGCCTCTGCTCAGATAAAAAAAGCTGATCAAAGGCTGAGACTTGCCGACAGCACAATCATTGAAATGCCGCAAATCGTAATCATTGGAAAACGTGACGGACTCATCAGTAAAGTACCGGGATCAGCAACTGTGCTGAATTCCCGTGAGATCAGATTAACTGCTCCACTTACAGCCAACGAAGTTTTGCGCAAGGTTACCGGAGTAAATGTGGTTGATGAAGAGGGTGCCGGATTACGACTGAATATCAGTATCCGCGGACTTGATCCTGACAGAAGCCGTAATGTTCTGATGCTTGAAGACGGTGTGCCAATTGCTTTAGGCCCTTACGGAGAGCCTGAAATGTACTTCTCGCCCCCGATCGACAAGATGTCGGGAGTCGAGATTCTGAAAGGCAGCGGACAGATTCTTTACGGTCCGCAGACTATTGGAGGAATAGTTAATTTCTTCACTGCTGATCCTCCGTCTCAGGAAATCACCAGGATCAAAATTTCAGGAGCAAAAGGAGGATTTTTCTCAGGCTTTGGAACCTATGGCAATACCATCGGCAAAACCGGATTTTTGATTTCCTACTTACATAAAAGAGCAGATAATCTGGGTCCGACACATTTTAAACTGAATGACCTTTCGGCCAAAATCAGATTCGAATTAAATTCAAAATCAAATATCGGGCTTAAACTTGGATACTATGATGAGCAATCAAACTCAACCTATATTGGCTTAACACAAACCATGTATAACAAGGGCAACCAGGATTTTGTTCGCATGTCGCCCTATGATAATCTTCCAATAAAACGTCTTTCTGCAAGTGCTACACACCAGTTTGAGTTCAATGATAATATCAGTTTAAAAACAACTGCATTTGCATATACAACTACCAGAGACTGGCAAAGACAGGATTTCTCATTCAGCTCAACTGCAGCTAACCAGACCGGTGTATTTTGGGGAGATCCGACTGTAAGTAATGGGGCTGTTTATATGCTGAATTCAACCGGTAATCGTAACAGACAGTTTGAGGTTGCCGGCGTAGAACCCAGATTGAGTGTTAAACACAATTTGTTCAATATTAAAAACGTACTTGAAACCGGCGCAAGATATTTATATGAAAAGGCCGATGAGCAATTTATCGCAGGCAGCAATGCAAATACGGCAGAAGGAACATTAAGAGATAAAGAAGTACGAACCGGCTATGCATTCAGTGCCTATGCTCAAAACAGGTTCGACCTGAATAAGAAACTTTCAGTAAATGCCGGATTGAGACTTGAGAATTTTGATTACGAAAGGGAAATACTTCGCGGAAGATACCGCATCAATGGTGTCAATGTAATCAGGGACACCAGTATTTTGGCAAAAGACAATACCATGGCTTTGATTCCGGGTGCAGGTATCAATTACTCTGCCAACGATCAGATCAATCTGTTTGCCGGAGTACATAAAGGATTTGCACCCCCAAGAATTAAAGATGCAATTACAGCAACTGGTGTACCATACAATCTGGATGCTGAACTGAGCACCAATTATGAACTGGGTGCCAGAATTAAGTTAAAAGATTATTTCAATGCCGAATTAACCGGCTTTGTCCTCGACTTCAAGAACCAGATTATCCCTGTTTCCAATTCTTCCGGAAATTCAAATGCAAGTGGTGTTGTTAATGGCGGACAGACCCTGCACAAAGGTATTGAAGCAGGTTTTCAGATTGATTTCGGAAAAATGTCAGGACTGAAGAACTCCTATACTTTTGAAAGCAGCATTACCGTTCAGAGCTCTGAATACAACAATGACCGTTTCATTTCAGTAAATGGCACTATTGTAAATGTGAAAGAAAACAAACTGCCTTACTCAGCCAATCTGATGGTCTGGAATGCGGCAGGCATTAACTTGCAGAATGGCTTTGGGTTCAGGGTTTCAGGGAATTATATTGGCTCGCAGTTTACAGATGAGATCAACAGCGAAGCGGCATCTGCAAACGGAAGGACCGGAAAAATCAGCAGCAGATACATCATTGATGCAAATGCTTATTACCGTATTCCTAAAACCAACGCAAGCCTGAACCTGTCGGTAAAAAACCTGACAGACCAAAGATATATCAGCAGCAGAAGACCTGAAGGAATCAGAGTGGGGCTACCAAGGTTAATTACAGCCGGATTTGAAATATTTCTTTAAGAAATCAAGAGCAACTTAAATTAAGCCCGTCCTGAAAATTCAGGGCGGGTTTTTTATTGCAAAATAATTGAACAGCTAAAAAATAATATTCCGATTTTTGTGATTGTAAAAGATAAAAATGAAAAGAACTACTGAACAGGATTCAAATTATACAAATCTGGATAAGATGTCGGTTGCAGAATTGCTTCATGGCATAAATAATGAAGACAAAACTGTACCTCTTGCCGTTGAGAAAGCTATTCCTGCAATTGAAAAGGTTGTGAATGTAATCGTTGACAAAATGAGTAAGGGCGGACGCTTATTTTATATCGGAGCCGGCACAAGCGGACGTCTCGGAATACTCGATGCATCAGAATGCCCGCCAACCTATGGCGTACCATTTGACATGGTAGTAGGAATTATTGCCGGGGGTGATACAGCAATCAGAAGAGCGGTAGAAAATGCCGAAGATAACAGCGAACAGGCCTGGAAAGACCTGCAGACATTTAACATTTCAGATAAAGATGTTTTGGTTGGAATTGCTGCATCCGGAACCACACCTTATGTTATCGGGGGACTGAAAACGGCTAATGAAAATGGATTGGAAACGGCTTGCATCGTTTGTAATGCCGGAAGTCCGGTGGCAGCAGAAGCAAAGCACCCGATTGAAGTAGTTGTTGGTCCTGAATTCGTAACAGGCTCTACAAGAATGAAATCAGGAACTGCTCAAAAGCTGGTTTTAAATATGATCAGTACCTCAACAATGGTTAAACTTGGCCGGGTAAAAGGCAATAAAATGGTGGATATGCAGTTAACAAACATTAAACTTGTTGGAAGGGCTGTAAATATGGTTATGCAGGCAACCGGACTGGATGCAGGCAGAGCCCAGCAGCTCCTTGACCAGTACGGCAGTGTACGCAAGGCTGTAGACAATGCCCCACAGGGAGAGTAAAGATGCATGAAATAGAACCATATTATCGTTGGAGAGATGATTATGTCGCTTCTGAGGATCAGCTTTCGCCGTTTTATGAAACTAAGTACAGCGAATTTGAATTCGATAAGCAGATATACAATTACCTGATCCATCCCCAATGGGACTTTTTTGGTTCTCAGACCCTTTATCTCAAAGTATTATTTGTTGACTATGAAAGGGCTTATACAATCATTGAATTTATCGGCGAATGGAATGATGCGATCGGCAATGATATCATGAACCTGAAACGTGAAATTCTGGATCTGATGGTCATAGAGGGGATTAATAAATTCATTCTGATCGGTGAGAATGTTTTAAACTTTCATTCATCAGACGACTGCTATTATGAAGAATGGTTTCAGGACATTGAAGATGGCTGGATAGCCGGGATAAACTTCAGAGAACATGTAATCAGTGAATTCAGAAGAAACAATATTGACTATTATATAAATTTCGGAGGTAATCTTGATGATATGGCCTGGCGAAATCTTAAACCAGTGCAATTATTCAAACAAGTTGAAACGGAATTAAGCAAAAGATTAAATTAAGATAAAAGCAGAAAGGTAAAAGCTAAATCAAACCCGTACTTTTACATAACATCCGAACAAATCCTTTTTATTAAATTCGGAAAAATTAATTATCATGTCAGAAAAAGATACTGCATACCAATTCAATCAGGAACCAATCGTTCAGCGTGAAGGTGCAATTACCTCAGCAAACTTTTTACCTAATGTATTTTTGTGGATGTTCATTGCCCTTGGATTATCAGCCGGCTGCGCCTACTTCTTTTCAAGTGATGCAGCCTTACTGGGCCTTTTGATCGATCCGATTAATGGCAGCAGAACAACTTTAGGTACCATAGCCATGTTTGCACCGCTTGCCTTTGTTCTGGTGATGTCGTTCGGAATGAATCGTCTTTCATTTCCTGCCCTGGCATTAATTTTTGTACTCTATTCAGCTGCAACAGGTATCAGCCTAAGCTATATTTTGCTTGTATATTCGTCTGCATCAGTTATTGGCTGTTTCATTTCTGCCTCTTTACTTTTTGCAGTAATGGCTATAGCAGGGTATACCACCGGACAGGATCTGACAAAATTTGGTTCTATCCTAACCATGGGATTATTCGGAATTATCATTGCCAGTATTGTTAACTTCTTCCTTGGAAGCAGTCAGCTGGATTATATTATCAGCTTCATTGGAGTTGCCATTTTTGTTGGTTTAACTGCCTATGATATGCAAAGGCTAAAACGTATCGGAGAAGGAATCGAATATGGCGATGCCTCTGCTCCTAAAATGGTTATCATGGGCGCTTTAACACTTTACCTCGATTTCATCAATCTTTTCCTGATGCTGCTCAGATTGTTCGGTGGAAGGGATAAATAGTTCGGTATCAGTTGTCTGATTAAATACAGCCGGTAATAGGAAACAGTATATTCTTATTTTTTACCCTCCGGTCAATTGATCAGAGTAAAAGCAGATGATTTGAAATTTAGCAGACTTCAGTCTAACATACTAACTACTAAATAAGTCGCTCTTGCTCCTTACGCTTTATCACCTATTCCATTCAGCTAACTGACAACAGACAACTGTTAACAGATTTACATTTGCTTTTCACCTGATTATCTTGCACCTTTGCACTGCTTATTAAGAAAGACGGAGGGATTAGACCCTGCGAAGTCTTAGCAACCTGTGCTGACAAGGTGCTACATTCTATCCCGCATGTGCGGGAACAGATAAGTAAAGGTCAATAATACCCGACTTTTCGAAGATAAGCCAGTTTAAGTAATGAGATTTGAGTATTGTGTATGCAGTACAGAATTGATATAACCTTACTTTACTGAGATTTAATCTCAATATACTATACGCATTACGCTATACTCAATGATAAGAGAAGAACTTAAAAAACGAATACTTGTTATTGATGGTGCTATGGGCACCATGATCCAGCGCTATCAGCTTACTGAAGCTGATTTCAGAGGAGAACGATTCAAAGATCACCCATGTGATGTAAGAGGCAATAATGACCTGCTGAATATTACCCGGCCGGATATTATCAAAGCTATTCACGCCGAGTATCTCGACGCAGGAGCCGATATCATCGAGACCAATACTTTCAGTACCCAGCGAATTTCCATGGCTGATTATCAGATGGAAGATCTTTCCTATGAGATGAGCTATGAAGGTGCACGCATTGCCAAAGAGATTGCTGCAGAATACACTACAAAAAACCCTTCTAAACCTCGTTTTGTTGCCGGTGCCCTTGGCCCAACCACAAAGATGGCTTCCATGTCGCCTGATGTAAACGACCCGGGCTTCCGCGCAGTTACATTTGATGAATTGGTTGATGCATATTACGAGCAGGTTAAAGGTCTGGTAGATGGAGGCGCAGATTTACTTCTGTTCGAAACCATTACTGATACGCTCATTACTAAAGCGGCACTTTTTGCAGCTAAAAACTATGAGAATGAGATCGGCCGCAAGATCGAAATCATGATCTCAGGAACCATCACTGATGCCAGCGGAAGAACTTTATCCGGCCAAACCGTGGAAGCTTTCCTGAATTCGCTCAATCACGCAGATCTTTTAAGTATAGGATTAAACTGTGCTTTAGGTGCAAAAGACATGCGTCCGCATATTGAAGAACTTTCTCAAAAAGCCGGTTGCTATATATCTGCCTATCCTAATGCCGGACTCCCGAATGAATTCGGAGCTTATGATGAACTGCCTCATGAAACCGCCCATCTGGTAGAAGATTTCATGCAAAGCGGCTTTGTGAATGTGGTGGGTGGATGTTGCGGGACAACTCCTGAGCATATCAAATGTATTGCTGAAAAAGCTGCAAAGTTTCCGCCAAGAGTTCCGCCGGTGCCTGAACCGTACTTGCGTCTCAGCGGACTGGAGCCTGTAACCCTGACCCCGGAAACCAATTTTGTAAATATTGGTGAACGTACCAATATCACCGGATCTCCCAAATTCTCAAAACTTATTCTGAACGGTAATTTTGAAGAAGCCCTTTCTGTTGCCCGTCAGCAGGTAGAAGGTGGTGCACAGATCATTGATGTGAACATGGATGAAGGAATGCTTGATTCTGAAGCAGCTATGGTTAAATTCTTAAACCTGATCGCTTCAGAACCTGATATTGCCAAACTGCCCATCATGGTCGACTCCTCAAAATGGAGTGTGATTGAAACCGGATTAAAATGCCTTCAGGGCAAGGGTATCGTCAACTCCATCTCACTTAAAGAAGGAGAAGAGCCGTTTAAAAAGTATGCTGCAAAAATCAGACAATATGGTGCTGCAGTTGTAGTAATGGCTTTTGACGAGAACGGACAGGCAGATTCACTGGAAAGAAGAATCGAGATTTGTAAACGCTCATATGATATTCTGGTTAATGAGGTTCACTTCCCTCCTCAGGACATCATTTTTGACCCTAACATCCTGACCGTGGCAACCGGTCTGGAGGAGCATAATAATTATGCCGTAGATTTTATAGAGGCTGCCCGATGGATCAAACAAAATCTGCCGCTTGCCAAGGTAAGCGGAGGAGTAAGTAATATTTCATTCTCTTTCAGGGGTAATAATACTGTGCGTGAGGCTATGCATTCTGCATTTCTTTATCACGCTATTAAAGCCGGACTGGACATGGGGATTGTAAATGCAGGCATGCTTGAAGTTTACGAAGAAATCCCTAAAGACCTGCTTGAACTGGTTGAAGATGTATTACTGAATCGCCGCCAGGATGCCACCGAACGCCTTGTTGAATTTGCGGATACCATTAAAACCAAAGGAAAAGTTATTGTTAAGGATGAGGAATGGCGAAAAGAAAGTGTGGAATCCAGACTTTCCCATTCTCTGGTAAAAGGCATTATTGATTATCTGGATGATGATGTGGAAGAAGCCCGTCAGAAATATGCAAAACCTCTGGAGGTAATCGAAGGCCCGCTGATGGATGGTATGGGTATCGTGGGAGATTTGTTCGGACAGGGCAAAATGTTCCTCCCACAGGTAGTAAAATCTGCGAGGGTAATGAAAAAAGCTGTTGCCTACCTGCTTCCTTTCATTGAACAGGAAAAACTGGATAATGCCGATAGTAATCAGCGTAAAAATGCAGGCAAGATATTACTTGCAACCGTAAAAGGCGATGTTCACGATATCGGTAAGAACATTGTAGGTGTGGTTCTGGCCTGCAACAATTTCGAGGTGATCGACCTTGGAGTAATGGTTCCGGCACAAAAGATCATTGAGACCGCAAAAGCCGAGAATGTAGATATTATCGGCCTCAGCGGATTGATCACTCCTTCATTGGATGAAATGGTTCATTTTGCAAAGGAGATGGAACGTGAAGGATTTACTATTCCCCTTATTATCGGAGGAGCAACAACTTCACGTATTCATGCCGCAGTTAAAGTAGCTCCGAACTATTCAGGGCCGGCAGTACATGTTCTGGATGCCTCAAGAAGTGTAACTGTTTGCAGTACACTGATGAGTGATGATAACAGAGAAGAGTATATTACAACTATCCGCAATGAATACACCAAAGCGAGAGAGGCTCATTTAAACAAAAAATCCGACAAACGCTTTAAAAGCATTGAGGAAGCAAGAGCAGGCAAATTTGTAATCGATCTTAATGGCTCTGTTGCTCCCAAACCGGCCTTTCTGGGAACAAAAACCTTTGCTGATTTTTCATTGGAAGAACTTGTTCCTTATATCGACTGGACACCTTTCTTCCATACCTGGGAGTTAAGAGGTAGTTATCCCCGTATTTTTGAGGATGAATTTGTAGGTACAGAGGCTAAAAAATTGTACGATGATGCTAGAGCACTGCTGGATAAAATCATTAAAGAAAAATCACTGAGAGCAAATGGAGTGATTGGTTTCTGGCCTGCAAACTCAGTTGGCGATGACATTGAACTCTACACTGATGAAAGCAGAACTCAGGTTTATAAAACCATTCACACACTTCGCCAGCAGGCTGAAAAAGCGGCTGGAGAACCTTATTATGCTTTATCAGATTTCATAGCACCTAAAGAATCGGGAATTGCTGATTACTGGGGTGGATTTGCTGTAACAACAGGTATTGGCTGTGATGAACTGGTTGCAGAATATGAAAAAGGTTTTGACGATTACAACAGTATCATGGTTAAAGCACTTGCCGACCGCCTTGCAGAAGCTTTCGCTGAGCGTATGCATGAGCTGGTAAGAAAAAAATACTGGGCATATTCTCATGATGAAGCCTTAAGTAATGAAGAACTGATCAAAGAAAAATACAGAGGTATTCGTCCGGCACCGGGTTACCCTGCCTGCCCTGACCATACTGAAAAAGCAACTTTATTTGAGATACTGGATGCCGAAAAATCAACAGGAATTTATCTGACAGAAAGTTTCGCGATGTATCCAACCGCAGCGGTAAGCGGATTTTATTTCGCACATCCGCAGGCACGCTATTTCGGATTAGGCAAGATTCAGAAAGATCAGATTGAAGATTATGCAGTGCGTAAAGGAATGACAGTTGAAGAAACAGAACGTTGGCTGAGCCCGAATTTGGCTTATTAGTTGGTTAGTGATTAGAAAGTAATGAGTACTTATCAAAAATATACTGAATTGGATGTTTGGAAACATTCAAGATCACTGGCTGCATTTACGTATGAGTTAACTTCTTCTTTTCCTCAATCTGAACAATTTGGGATAGTCTCACAAATAAGAAGATGCGTAGTTTCTGTGCCGTCAAACATTGCAGAAGGTTGTGGACGACAACATAAAAAAGAAACTATTCAATTTCTTTCGATTGCCAGAGGTTCATTGTATGAATTAGAAACACAACCATATATTTCAAAGGACTTATCATATATTACAGAAGATCAGCTAATAGTGTGCCTAAATAAAATAGAAAATTTAGGAAAATTGTTAAATGGCTTCATTAGATACAATACCGAAAAAAAGGATCTTAATAAAAAGAACTAGTTGTCATTTAGTAGTTCATCTCTAACAAACAAACTAACTACTAATCAACTAACTACTAAAGAAACATGAAAATCACTGATCACATAAAAAACGCAAAGGGCAGAACACTGTTCTCATTCGAATTGCTGCCACCGGTAAAAGGGCAAAGTATTCAGGGTATATACGATGCCATTGACCCTCTCATGGAATTCAAGCCTCCCTTTATTGATGTAACTTATCACCGTGAGGACTATATCTACAAACAACACGACAGTGGCTTACTTGAAAAAGTATCTTATCGCAAACGCCCCGGTACAGTAGCTATCTGCGCATCCATCATGAACAGATATAAAGTTGATGCAGTTCCGCATCTGATCTGCGGTGGTTTTACGAAAGAAGAAACCGAAAATGCCTTAATTGATCTTCAGTTTCTTGGAATTGACAATGTACTGGTATTGAGAGGTGATGCCCGTCATGCAGATTCAGGATTCATTCCTACTCCCGGTGGTCATGCCTATGCAACAGAA
>NZ_JARKMZ010000007.1:158778-364982 GCF_029360775.1 Daejeonella sp. H1SJ63
GGTGTTGCCGGTTATCCTGAGAAACATTTCGAAGCGCCGAACATGAAAACAGATTTCAGCTTCCTGAAAAAGAAAGTTGAGCTGGGGGCTCAGTTTATCGTTACTCAAATGTTTTTCGACAATTCTAAATACGTTGAATTTGTAAAGATGTGCCGCGAAAACGGTATCAATGTTCCGATTATCCCCGGATTAAAACCGATTACATCGTCCAAACAACTGATCAGCTTACCGAAAATCTTCCATATTGACCTCCCTGAAGATCTTAGTGAAGCTGTGCTGAAGTGTAAATCAGAGAAGGAAGTCAGAGAAGTAGGCATTGAGCATATGATTGCTCAGTGTAAAGAACTGATGAAGATTGGTGCTCCGGTATTACACTTTTACACCATGAGCAATCCCGGACCTACAAAACGAATTGCAGAAGCAATTTTCTGATCATTTGATATACAAAAAGCCAGCCCGATGAGCTGGCTTTTTGTATGCCTTAAATTTTCTGGCTTATCCTGCAAGCAAAAAGGATTTAAATGATTCAAAATCCTTCCCCAGACTCACTGCAAGCCTATCCCTGCCTTCCAGCTCTTTTACCTGTGCAGGAATAACAATTTCAGCACCTATTTCTTCCGGAAAAATATCCGGGAACTTACAAGGATGAGCCGTGGATAAAAACACACCTGCTGCCTCATCAGCCTGATGATCATTCTTCCATTGCTTCAATGCAAGCCAGGCAATTGCTGTATGCGGACACATAATGTAGCCATTCTCTGTATGTACCTGCTTAATTGCCTCAAGTGTCTCCTCATCATTATAGCTGTAAGCAGTCAGAACTTTTTGAAGTTCATCCCGGTCACCTCCAAACATATCCATGATACGCACCCAGTTACTTGGATCACCCACATCCATTGCATTAGACCAGGTCTGTACACTCGGCTTTGCCTGATAAACTCCTGTTCTTAAAAATGCAGGAACCGTATCATTCACATTGGTAGCAGCAAGAAACTGCTTAACGGGCAGACCCATTTTCCAGGCAAGCAAACCGGCACCAATATTTCCAAAATTACCACTTGGCACAGAGAAAACAACCTCCTTAAAACCTCTGCGCAGCAACTGTGCATAGGCGTTGAAGTAATAAAAAGTCTGTGGAATTAACCTTGAAATATTAATTGAGTTGGCAGAAGTGAGACGAAACTTTTCCTTCAGCTCAGGATCATTAAATGCCCTTTTTACCAGAGCCTGGCAATCATCAAAGGTACCATCAATTTCAATGGCACGAATGTTCTGTCCATTGGTGGTGAGTTGTAATTCCTGTATCGGACTAACCTTCCCCTTTGGGTAAAGTATTGTAACCCTGACATTGGGAACACCCAGAAATCCAAGTGCAACTGCACCTCCGGTATCTCCTGATGTGGCTACCAGAACATCCAGCTGCTTCTCTCCCGCTTCCAGAAAATAACTCATTACCCTGCTCATGAATCTGGCGCCAAAATCCTTGAAAGCCAGCGAAGGACCATGAAACAATTCCAGCACATTGACGCGATCAGATATCTCAACAAGGGGCGCTTCAAAATTGATCGCATCATTTACTATGGCCTGAAGATCATTATCAGGAATTGCTCCATTAAGTATCGTTCTGGCTACCTGAAATGCAATCTCTGGCAGGGTGTATTTTCCAAGGTTACTGATAAACTCCGGATCGAGTACGGGTATGTGTTCCGGCATATACAGGCCCTTGTCAGCAGGTAAACTATTAAACACTGCTTCCTTAAAAGGAACTCTTAACTCTTTATTGTTAGTACTGTATAATTTCATTAATCTAATATTATCGGGCCATTAGCATTGATTGGCGACTGATAAGCAATACTTTCAGTATCCAGCCAAAGGAAATGTTCCTGTAGTTTTTTATTGATTCTGCTCGCGTCTTCAGCATTTCTGGTGAAAGTAAATACAGAAGGTCCTGATCCGGAAATTCCGAAAGTCAGGGCACCATTTTCCAGCGCAATTTCTCTCAATCTGTAAAAATCCGGTATCAGAATTGACCTCACAGGCTCTACGATCACATCTTTCATACTTCTGGCAATCAGATCGATATCTTTAGTATAGAGTCCGCTAACCAAACCGGCAACATTTCCCCACTGTACAACTGCATCTTTCAATGGAACTTTTGTTCTGATGATCTGACGGGCATCACGGGTAGGAACATCGATCTGCGGAAATACAATTGAGCAATAGAGTTCTTCAGGATAAGGCAGCTGAATAATATCAAGGGGATCATAACTTCTGACAAGTACAAAACCTCCCAGTAATGCCGGAGCCACATTATCTGCATGACCATATCCGCAAGCCATCTCCTCGCCTTTCATGGCAAAGGGAACAAGATCCATCCTTGTGAGCGGACTATCCATCAGGGTATTAATTGCAAATAAACCGGCTACTGTACTGGCAGAGCTTGAACCCAAACCACTGCCAATCGGCATCTTCTTATACAATTCAATTTCAACGCCAACATCATTCCTGCCGATATGGTTCAGATAGTGCTGAACGCTCAGGCTCACTGTATTCTTCGCAGGATCATAAGGCAAACGCCCCTCATCGCCGCTAATTTTGGTAATCTTTACTCCCGGTTCATCCTTGATCCGCATGATTACCTCATCGCCCGGAGCATTAACTGCAAACCCCAGAACATCATATCCGCATACCACATTGGCTACTGTTGCCGGAGCAAAAACATTTACTGATCTCTTCATATTTATTTTTTACTGAACTCAGAATTGCTGAGCACCCACATTCACGATATCTGCAAAAACACCTGCTGCGGTAACTTCAGCACCTGCACCCGGTCCTTTTACCACCATTGGTCTTTCTCTGTATCTGTCGGTAATGAATGAAATGATATTATCACTGCCTGAAAGAGCATAAAACGGATGAGCATCATCTACCATCTGAAGACTGATCTTTACTTTACCGTTTTCAAGCTTACCGATATATCTCAATACTTTACGTTCTGACTCTGCCTTGCTTTTCAAATTCTCAAAGAAATTATTCTCAGCTTTTAGAGCCTCATAGAAATCCTCAACAGACTCAGCTTCAATACATGATTTTGGAAGCATACTCTCAATATTAACATCATTTGCTTCAAGCTCATACCCGGCATCGCGAGCCAGAATCAACATCTTCCTCATAAAGTCGGTACCCCGAAGATCATCTCTCGGATCAGGTTCGGTATAACCTTTCTCCTGCGCTTCCTTCACAATATCATGGAAAGTAACATTCCCTTTAAAGTTATTGAAGATATAGGAAATAGTTCCTGAAAGTATTGATTCAATACTTAAAATACGGTCGCCGCTAACCATTAAATCTTTCAGAGTTCTTACGATAGGCAGTCCGGCACCCACATTGGTTTCATAGAAATAATCTACCCCATGCAATCTGGCAGTATCTCTGAATAACTTATACTGTGCATAGGATGATGAATTACCAATCTTATTGCAGGTTACAATTGAAATATTCGAACTGAATATCTCATGATAGTATTCGATTGGCTTTAAACTTGCGGTATTATCGGTGAAAACACAATTCGGCAGGTTCATTTCCTTCATTTTCTGGACAAAGTCTGCAAGATCTGCCGGTTCGCCCTTCTCCTGAAGGTCATGCTGCCAGCTTTCAAGGTCAATGCCATTCTCATTAAACAGCATTTTACGGGTATTGCCCACACCAACCACACGAATCTGTATTCCATTATGTTTCTGCAGAAATTCCCTGTGATCCTGTAACTGCTTGAAAAGAGTAGTGCCGATATTTCCGGTACCCAGACAAAATACATGCAGGGTCTTATTCAGCTCAACGAAGAAAGCATCATGAACAGCATTCAGTCCTTTATTCAGGTCTTCTTTAGAAATCACTACTGAAATATTATATTCGGACGATCCCTGCGCAATTGCTCTGACATTGATCCCGTTACGGCCCAAAGCATGGAACAGCTTCCCGGAAATCCCCGGAGTCTTTTTCATATTTTCTCCAACGATTGCCAAAACCGAAAGCCCCTGCTCAAACACCGGTGGCTCAATCTTTTTGGCAAGAAGTTCAAGTTCAAACTCCTGCTCAATTAATTTTTGTGCTCTTTCTGCATCTGAAGGATGAATGGCAAATGTGATGCTATGCTCTGAAGATGATTGAGTAATCAGGATAACATTGATTTGCTCACGTGCAAGTAATGAGAATAAACGTCCGCTGAAACCTGCCTTCCCAACCATCCCACTTCCTTCAATATTGATGATACTGATATCATTAATTGATGAGATTCCCTTTATGGCAAGATTTGAGTTCTCACAGTTATGACGAATCACCGATCCAGGAAATTCAGGTTCGAAAGTATTCCTGATCACGATCGGAATTTTCTTCATGAATGCAGGAATCATGGTCGGCGGATATATTACCTTCGCACCGAAGAAAGATAATTCCATCGCTTCAGTGTAAGATAGCTCAGGCAATGAAAATGCTTTCTTTACCATTCTCGGATCTGCCGTCATCATCCCATTCACATCGGTCCATATCTCAATTTCTTCTGCATTCAATGCCGATCCGAAGATGGCAGCGGTATAATCGCTTCCACCTCTTCCCAACGTAGTAATACGGCCTTCATCATTACTGGCAATAAATCCGGTTACAAACATAACCTTCGACTTATTTGCTTCATATACATCCCGGATCAGAATTTCAGTCAGCTCCATATTCACACGGGCCTGCCCGAAAGAGCTGTCAGTCTTAATCACATCAGCGGCATTGATATATACATCATTATCCAGATTCTGCCCGGCAATCTTACTGACCATAAAAGTAGAGCAGCGCTCACCATAGCTCAACACCAGATCCCTTGTTCTTGGGGTAAGCTCGCGAAGAATCATTACTCCCTGAAGCAAATCTTCAAGCTCATTAAACAGGATTCTGAGTTTGGTAAATACCGGATTCTGCTTCGATACCGCAAGCAATTCCTTGATCACATGAAAATGGCGGTCTTCGAGTTCCTTCAGCTCATTACTAAAGTTCCCCCCTTGTGCGGCTTTATCGGCCATGGAAGAAAGCAGGTTCGTGACACCGCTCATTGCTGAAAGAACAACCACAGGGTTTCCCGAATTAGCCTGTTCCTTTTCAATGATCTGCAATAACTTACTGATCGATTCTACCGATCCTACTGAGGTCCCCCCGAATTTTAAAACTTTCATTCCTATACTATTTATTCTTTTTTGATGATGAATCTGCAATTGCATTTTATCTGTTATTCAAACTGATACACACACAATCAATTCATTTTTAGCTGTTTCCTTTTTTTGATAAAAAAAAACGCCTTCCCCATTATCGGAGGAAGGCGCTTTTTGATGTTTTTATGTTAATTTACACCATACAATTACCTTCCCCAAGCATCAGCGTGGTGGTTGTAGTTGTTGTTGTGGTATAAAGATTAGTAATCATTTCTTTTTTATGTGCCGTAAATTACGGTTTTAATTTCCGGATTATCAAATAATTGATAAATTATTTTAAAAAAAGATGATTTCTTAATAAAACGATAACAAATAGGACACTTGATTACTGATTACATAATCAAGCCTTTATCTTTACAGATTATATGCAGGGACTGGTCATTAAATCAACAGGAAGCTGGTACGAGGTTTTAACCGATGAGGGTAAAACCATTAATTGCCGTATTAAGGGTAAATTCCGGACTCTGGATATCAAAACAACAAATCCCGTTGCTGTAGGCGATCATGTAGAAATAGAACCCGAACCCGATCAGGAAACCGGATTAATTAAGGCCCTGAAACCCAGAAAAAATTATATTATCCGTAAATCAGTAAACCTGTCCAAGCAGGCACAGATCATTGCCGCAAATCTGGATCAGGCGTTTCTGATTGTTACCCTTGCCTCACCCCGCACATCTCTTGGATTCATAGACCGATTTCTTGTCACGGCAGAAGCATACGACATCCCGGCAAAACTAATATTTAATAAGCTTGATCTTTTCAGTGATGAAGGGATTGAGATACTCAAAGAGTATCAGCGGATTTATGAAAATGCCGGCTATCCGTGTTATAGCGTTTCTGCTCTCAAAGAAACCAATATTGATCAGATCAGAGAGCTGCTTAAGGACAAGGTAACCCTGGTAAGCGGGCATTCGGGTGTTGGAAAATCAACGCTGATCAATGCTTTACTTCCGGGAACAGAACTCAAAACCGGAGAGATTTCTGACTGGAGCGATAAGGGAAAACATACCACAACATTTGCTGAAATGTTTGAATTGCCTTTCGGCGGATACCTGATAGATACCCCGGGAATACGTGAACTGGGGGTCTTCGATATTGAAAAACAAGAACTTGGACGATTATTTCCTGAAATAAGAAAATTGATGGGAGATTGCCGTTTTCACAATTGCAGGCATATCAATGAGCCCGGCTGTGCAGTGCTTGCAGCGCTTGAGGAGGGTGAATTCGAGCCTTCCAGATATGACAGCTACCTGAGTATTTATCACGACAATGATACGAGATCATAAAAATGAGAGCAGTAATTCAAAGGGTAAGCCGTGCTTCCTGCAGTGTTGAGGGGAGGATAAGCGGAGAAATAAAACAAGGGTTTCTGGTTTTGCTGGGAATTGAAGACAACGATACAGATGATGATCTGATCTGGCTGGCACAGAAAATCAATAATATGAGAATATTTTCAGATGAGAGCGGCCTGATGAATAAAGCGCTTGCCGATATCAATGGCAATATTTTGCTTATTAGTCAATTCACCTTGTTTGCATCTACGAAAAAGGGAAACCGCCCTGGCTTTACCCGTTCGGCAAGACCTGAATTTGCCATTCCGATGTATGAAAAAATGATTCTGGAGCTGGAGAACCTTAGCGGAAAGAAAATCCAGACAGGCATTTTCGGTGCAGATATGCAAATCAGTCTGATTAATGACGGCCCTGTTACCATTTGTATAGACACCAAAGCAAAAGAATAGCAAGATGACAATAGATGAAGCACAGCAAACTGTAGACCAATGGATCAGAACAACCGGGGTACGTTATTTCAATGAGCTGACCAATACCGCAATACTGATGGAAGAAGTTGGTGAAGTTGCCCGCATCATGGCAAGAAAGTATGGCGAGCAATCTTTCAAAAAATCAGATGAAGGCCATGATCTTGCGGATGAAATGGCAGATGTACTTTTTGTTCTGATTTGCCTGGCTAATCAAACCGGTATCAATCTTACTGAGGCTCTGGAAAAAAATCTGGAAAAGAAAAATATCCGCGATGCCGACAGGCATAAGAATAACGAAAAACTGAAATAACTATTTATGCCCCTCTTCCGCCAAAAAGATGATTGAATCACATTTTTATCAATCGTTCTCCATCCAGAACAGGAATACTTTTAGTGACGTTGAGGTTCAGACAAAATTTGATATCCTCTTCAATACCGAGTTTCTTCAAACGTTCGCTATGTGAAGTTTTCTTCAGGTAGGATCTCAAATCATTCTTGGCCATCACATAAAGATCTTCAGAGGCAATTCCTGCATCATCAAGAGTATAAGCTTCGTTCTTCAGGTGATGCACTACTCCGCCTGCAAACAATGTATCTTCCAGATTAACTTTATCTTTCCAGCCTGAGCATAAAAGCAACACATTATTGGGTTGTGTTTTAATCCAGTCGCATAAAGCTGCTAAATTCAAAAAAGAACCAATTACAATCTTACTTGCACCACGCGACATATTTATTGCATGTGTACCATTGGTTGTAGTAAGTACAATTGTTTTACCTGCAACTTTTTCAGCTGTGTACGAAAATGGTGAATTCCCGAAATCAAAACCTTCAACCACTTCGCCGTTACGTTCAGCAGCCAGCAGAAAATCAGAATGACTGTATGACCTGCAGGCTTCAATTGTTGCTACCGGAATGATAGCTTCAGCACCATTATCAATACCATAACAGATAGAGGAGGTAGCTCTGAAAATATCTATAACAACAACTATACTATCTTTTATATCATGTAAGTGAAGCAGTGCCGGTGTCAGACATACTTCCAGATTGCGTGTTTCCATTCTAAAATACTGGCAGCTAAAAATTATTTAAAAGGCATTTTCACTACTCTTGCCAATATTTTATTGTCGCGGATCTTAATATAAATTTCAGACCCTTCTTTTGAAAATTCTGTTTTCACGTAAGCCATTCCAATTGCCTTCTGTAATGTTGGAGATTGGGTTCCGGAAGTTACTTTACCAATCAGATTACCCTCAGCATCAACAATTTCATAATCATGGCGGGGAATGCCGCGTTCTATCATCTCAAAACCTATCAACTTACGTTTAACCCCATTCTGCTTCTGTGCGGCAAGATTTGCTGAATTAACAAAGTCTTTGGTAAACTTGGTGATCCAGCCCAGACCTGCTTCAATCGGGGATGTTGTATCATCTATATCATTCCCGTAAAGACAGAAACCCATTTCCAGTCTGAGGGTATCACGGGCAGCCAGACCTATCGGTTTAATTCCATAGGGTTCTCCTGCTTTAAATATAGCATCCCAGATATGCTGAGAATGTTCCTTATCGAAATATAATTCAAAACCACCGGCTCCGGTATACCCTGTTGCAGAGATCAGCACATTCTCAACTCCTGCAAATACTCCCTTTTTAAAGGTATAGTATTCCATCGATCCAAGATCAACATCTGTCAGACTCTGCAAAGCCTGAGCTGCTTTGGGTCCCTGCACTGCAAGCAATGATGTCTGATCAGAAATATTTTTCATCTCTACTCCACCTGTATTGTATTTAGAAATCCAGTTCCAGTCTTTTTCAATATTGGAAGCATTTACAACCAGCAGATAGGTTTTTTCATCGATACGATAAACCAAAAGGTCATCAACGATACCGCCATCCTCATTAGGAAGACAGGAGTATTGAATTTTACCATCAAAAAGTCTGGATGCATCATTTGAACACACACGCTGAATAAGATCAAGCGTTCCATCGCCTTTCAGAATAAACTCGCCCATGTGGCTTACATCAAACACCCCTACGCCCTTTCGAACGGTTTCATGTTCAATATTTATTCCACTGTATTGTACCGGCATATTAAAACCGGCAAAGGGCACCATCTTTGCACCAAGTGCGATATGTGTATCATTTAAAGCAACATTCTTCATAATCAGGAACCTTATTGGTTGCGGCAAAAGTAATTAAAAACGATTAAATGATTGCTTTAAATTTGCCATAGTAAAAACGTCCGTTACAATGATAAACTCAGCTGCGGATCACTGATTCTGAAGCTTTTTCTGTGGTATGGCGACAATCCATGTGCAATAACTGCATTGCGGTGTTTTATTGTTGGATATCCCTTATTGATTTCCCATTCATACTGAGGGTATTCACTCGCGATTTTCAACATATATTCATCACGGTACGTCTTGGCAAGAATTGAAGCAGCAGCAATAGAATAGAACTTCCCGTCTCCCTTAATGATGCACTGATGCGGAAGGTTGCTATAAGGCTTAAAGCGGTTACCGTCAACCAGAATCAATCCGGGGCGAATATTGAGCTGATCGAGTGCAAGATGCATTGCCCTGAAAGATGCATTTAAAATATTTATCCTGTCAATCTCCTGATGATCAATCACACCAACTGCAAAAGACAGTGCCTGCTTTTCAATCAGATCACGAAGTTCGAAACGCTCCTTTTCTTTAAGCTTTTTTGAATCGTTCAGTACAGGATGCGAAAAATCCTGAGGCAATATGACTGCAGCGGCAAAAACAGGGCCTGCCAAACAGCCTCTCCCGGCCTCATCGCAACCGGCTTCAATAAGTTCAGACTGATAAAAGGATGAAAGCATCTGTTAAAATTGAAAACAGTACAATTAATTACCGCACACGAAGGGTCAGAATGGTGATATCATCCGAATTCATTTTGGCAGAATTGGATGTTTGAAGGTCTCTCAATATATTCTCATTCAGATTATCCACCGACAGATCTTTGTTATTCAGCAAAAAACCTACCAGATCTTCGTCTGAAATATAAACATCTTCATCTGCACTTTCAACCAAACCATCGGTATAATTAAATACAATACTCCCCGGTGTAAGAATTTCTTTGCCTACAATAATTTTAGGCAATGTATCAAATGCTCCGATTATGGTTGTACCATCTTTTAAAAACTTAACAACTCCATCCTTAAGCATTATTGGCGGATTATGCCCGGCATTTACGTATTTTAATTCTCTGGTCTGTTCATTGTAAAGACCCAGAAACAGGGTAATGAAACGTTCTCCGTTTGTATTGGAAACCACAATCTCATTCAATCGTTCGATGATCTTCACCAGATCATCCTCAACAGAAGCCCAGGCTCTAAGACTTGCCTGAAGATTGGCCATCAGTAAGGCTGCAGAAACCCCTTTTCCGGATGCATCGGCAATACACCAGAGATATTCATAAGGCCTGGTTTCAATAAAGTCAAAATAGTCGCCACCAATATTCTGATTCGGAAGATAAGTAGCTCCAACCTCCAGAGAACCGCTTTTAGGCAAACTTCCGGGAATCAGCATCCCCTGAACTTCAACAGCCAGTTCCATGTCCCGCTGTAAACGCTCCCGTTCAACTCTTTCGCGAAATAACTTTTTATTCTCAAGCGCTACAACTATAACATTAATCAGTGTCTGAACAAAATTGAGATCGTTACTCAATAAATTCTGTCCGGTCTTGAGATCTCCGATGAGCACAAAAGCTAAGAACTCATCCTTATGAAAAACCGGAACAAAATATTCGTATTTGTTCAATAAAGGATCTGTACTTGATTTAAGAGTAGTAATGTCCTTATAATTGGTCAGCGCCTGGCAGGTCTGCTGAAGAATTTTTGCATTCTCAAAATCACCTCCAAAACGTGTAGCACAATAAAAATGCTCTCCTTCACGAATCAAAAGTCTGATTTTACCAATTTTCAGATGAACGTTAAGAATCACTTCAAGCATTTCAAAAAGTAAAAAAGATGAGCTGTCCTTATTTATTGCCTGAGTAATCTCAAGCAATGAGTTTAATTCCGCCTGACGTTTGAGAAGAAGTTGAATCAACTCATTTTCATCCTTTTTTACTGAAATTGCTTTATCTGACAATGCTAATATTTTGGTAATTCTTTGATTTTAAAAATAACTAAATTATGCGAGTTTACAAGGATAAAGGGCACATTCCTTGTTAGCTTTTAGTTAAGAAAATATTGTTGAACAATGATATTTTAGCCCCAAATGAAAATTTTATCGCAAATATAAAAATCTGACTTAATCAACACCAAGTATCAGGAATCTGACTTTAAAAATTGATTTTTCATCTTACCAGTCTGCCTTTCCAATAATACTTTCCGGAGTTGCCTGCGATGCCTATAAATATCAGATAAAAAATATGAACTACACTTAGTAGCGGCAGATACCGGAGCAATTCCTTTTTCCCTGAAAAACTACATAAAGGAATAAGGATAATAAGCTCAACAAACATTTTCAACATCAAACTTAAAAGGCATAATTGCCAAAATACCGGATTTGAGAAGCCGGCAATGGCATTGAAAATAAACAATAAATTATACAACCATACGAAGACCCCCAGCAGTAAAACACTTTTGTTTTTATACCGGGTACTTTTTGAGGCCCAGCGTCTTCTCTGCTCAATAAAACTTCCAAGATTTGATTTGGCATGTGTATAAACAATCGCATTTCTGGATTTACAAAATCCAATTTTTTCAGGATATGCTAACGCTACTTTATGCAAAAACAATTCATCATCGCCTGAAGCGAGGTCATCTATGCCCTGAAATCCCTTTAATTCTAAAAATACATCCCTTCTGTACGCAAGATTGGCACCATTACAGGTAGTTGGCATTTTGTTACCAATTCCTGCTGCGCCCATACCTCCTATAAGAAACAAAAATTCAAGGCTTTGCACTTTCTCAAAAGTGTTTTTTTCCTGAAAATAGGCTACGGGGGAGGATATTAACTTATAATCACCCGATTCATAAAGACCAACAATAGTAGAAAGCCACTGAGATCCCA
The DNA here is from genome assembly GCF_029360775.1 of Daejeonella sp. H1SJ63. GTDB lineage: Bacteria > Bacteroidota > Bacteroidia > Sphingobacteriales > Sphingobacteriaceae > Daejeonella. The sequence goes on from NZ_JARKMZ010000007.1 coordinate 170,831, forward strand.
TTCTGCAATCCGCATCGCTTGTAACAATAAGCTCAGCATCCGAAAATTTTATAGCCTCAGAAATTGCTTTCTTCTTATAGGAATTAAGCATCTCGCCTTCATTAAGCCTGATAAGCTTCACTCCTCTTGAGGCATACGATTGCACTATATCTGCAGTGCGGTCTGTAGAATGATCATCTACAATAATCAGTTGAAAAAGATCTGCCGGATAATCCTGAGAAAGAATATCTGAAATAGTCTTATCAATATTATTTTCCTCATTACGCGCTGCAATCAGCACACTTACACTTGTCTTGAACTGTTTGTTTACCAAAACGAACAAGCCAAGTTTTTCCCATCCCGATCGGAGGAATAGCATCATAGCCGAATAAATCAGGCTCATGATCAGGGTCAGAATACTAATTAGCAGAACTATCAAAGAATTTTAGTTTTAATACAAATACCGAGCCTAAAATAGCGGGAATAATTAAATTTATCAGCCATATAGATGCAATTGAAGCCATTATAGCCAGCTCCTGATCAGTAACAAAGGCAAAGAAATAACTGGCAGTACCTGCTCTAACACCTATATCAAGCAAATCAATGGAAGGAAGAGCCGATTGAATAAAATAGAAAACAAAGAGAATCATGATCATATCAAAGGCTCTGATATCAGGTACAAGCAAATGTATAATCAGATAATATTGAGTGGTATATACAAGATAACGTGAAATACAATAGATCATTATCCTGAATAGCTCTGATTTATTATATCTGGCAAATATGATGAAGAAACGTTTGTAGCGCTGCATGAAATTAATCCCTGAAAGCAGGCCATCAATCCAGTGGATATTAAAATAGAATAACAGAAAAAATCCGCAGAAAATAACTATCAGAAATCCAATACCAAAAAGTAAAAATGGATTCAGGTTCATGAAATTGAATACAAACCAGAACAAAGCCAGGCTACCAATCACATTGGTTACTGCCATTTGTCCGAAAGATCCGACACTCATCGCAACTACTCCCATAATCCTCTTCCTTGGCGAAAGGAAAAGTACCCTTCCTCCAAATTCTCCAATTCTGTTAGGCGTAAAAACAGCCCAGGTAAGCCCGCAAAAAACCGATTCTACAGCCTTCCAGATAGCAATATTTTCAATTTTCTGAACAAGGTATTTCCATTTCAAAGACTCCAGAAACCAGTTCAAAAACATCAGCAAAATCACTGCCGATAAAACAAGCCATACTTTTCCGGCCGATAACTCAGTTAAAAGCATTCTAAAGTCGGCAATACTTTGATTGTCACTGAGTTTTCTGAAAATATAACTGAAAGCAAGACCTATAATAGCGATCTTGATACAAATACTTAGAAATTTTCTGACCCGGGGATTCAATTGATAATTTTATGCAATGTTAAGCAAAAGCTGCTCAGTATTTAAATTTTGAAAATGCAATCAGGCATAAACTGAAAAAAGGCGCTAAATCCTTAATATTGCTGAAGATGTTAAAAGAGAAATCAAATGAGCGTATCATTCTGGGTATCGATCCCGGAACCAGTGTTATGGGTTATGGCATTGTCAGGGAAGTAAAGAACAATTTAGATCTGGAATGCATGGGCATTGTAAAGCTCGACCATCTTGACGACCATCCACTTAAACTTAAGCATATCTTTGAAAGAACCGTAGTACTGATAGACCAGTATAAACCTGATTGTCTGGCTATTGAGGCTCCATTTTACGGAAAGAATATTCAGGTGATGCTAAAGCTGGGCCGGGCACAGGGTGTTGCCATGGCCGCTGCACTATCGCGTAGTTTACCCATTTTCGAATACTCGCCAAGAAAAATCAAGCAATCGATCACCGGAAATGGAAACGCATCCAAGGAACAGGTCGCTGCCATGTTAAAAACCCTGCTGAAGTTCACAGAAACTCCGGAATTTCTGGATGCAACCGACGGGCTTGCAGTTGCAGTATGCCATTCATTCCAGAAAATAAGCACTGATGGATCCAAAAAATCTTATTCAGGCTGGGACGCTTTTGCCAAAGACAATCAGAAAAGGATAAAAAAATAAGGATTTAAAGATGTTCGCGAATTTTTTCTGCAATCTCTGTCAGTCTCTCATCACTTAACTTCAGCTTGGGTCTGCTGAAATTCATGTCATCCATTGTGTTGACCGGAATGAGGTGAATATGGGCATGAGGGACTTCCAGACCGATAACGCTAAGCCCGATACGCTCGCAGGGAATAGCCTTCTTAAGTCCTGTAGCCACAATCTGGGCGAACATCATCAAACCTACATAGGTTTCACTGTCAAGATCAAAAATATAATCAACCTCCTTCTTGGGGATAACCAAAAGGTGCCCCTCAGTAAGAGGATTAATATCCAGAAAAGCCAGATATTCAAGAGTCTCTGCTACTTTATGAGCAGGAATATCACCTGATACAATTTTTGAAAAGATTGATTCCATATTGTTCTTGTTTAATCTTTGTGAATACTAATTATCTGCTGATCTCAATAATCTCAAATTCAATTTTCCCAGCAGGAACAGCTATTTCAGCTCTATCTCCAACGGTCTTGCCCAATAAACCCTGTGCAATCGGCGACTTTACCGATATTTTACCCGACTTAAGATCAGCCTCTGATTCAGAAACCAGTTGATAAGTCATCGTAGCACCATTATTTACATTTTTAATCTTTACGATAGATAAAGCAAGCACTTTTGAAGTATCCAGTTTTGATTCATCAATCAATCGTGCATTGGCCAGCACATTGGTAAGCTTCGCTATTTTAGATTCATGATGACCCTGCGCTTCTTTGGCCGCATCATATTCAGCATTTTCAGAAAGATCACCTTTATCCCTGGCTTCTGCAATTGCCTTTGATATCTGGGCACGACCTTCAGTTTTTAAATGATGCAGCTCCTCTTTTAATTTCTCTAATCCTTCTTTGGTATAATAAGTTACTTCCGTCATATCTCACACAGTTTATTTTGGTTAACTCTAAAAAACAAACAAGACTATGTCGGCCTAAGCCAATATAGTCTTGCTCGTATCAACACGAAGATAATATTTTTGATTTTAGAAATCCAAATTTCTCTTTGCAAATCCGGATTTTAGAACTCAGATCTGATAAAAAATCAATCCATCAGCGCGGGCATCAGCGCGGCAAGTTTCTCTGCCAGCACTTCTGATATTTTTCTGTAGGATTCATGTGTCCAGCCGGCAATATGCGGGCTCAACAATACTTTCTGACTTTCCCTGAGCTCGTTAAACCAGGACTGTTGATAAAGTGCCGGAAATTTTTCAATTTCCAGAACATCCAGTCCGGCAGCAGTAATTTTCCCTGAACGCAAAGCTGCAAGAACAGCATTGGTATTCACTACTTCGCCTCGCGATGCATTGAGCAAAATGACAGGTTTTCTGAAATGAAACAGGTACTCCTCATTTACCAGCTGCCTGGTCTCATTAGTCAGAGGGATATGAAAACTGATGATATCAGCCTGTTTCACAACCTCCTCCATGCTAACTTCGGTGGCAAACGAATCACTAAAACCTGTCTTATATTTATCGTATGCAATAACTTTAACCCCGAAGCCCGAAAGTTTTTGCGCCATCATTTGTCCGTTATTGCCATAACCAATCACTGCCACTGTCCTGCCCTTTAACTCCCATCCCCGATTTCCCTCCCTGTTCCAGATACCATTTCGGACTTCCATATCTGCATTGCGCAAATTATTAAGCAGGGAAAGCAGCATTCCGATCATATGTTCTGCTACCGCATCCCGGTTACCTTCAGGAGCATTGATACAATATATTCCTTTCGACTTTGCATATTCTTCATCCACATTGTCCATTCCGGCACCTGCACGGGCAATTACCTTAAGATTACTTCCTGCATCTATAACTTCCCTGTCGATCTGAAATTTAGTTCTGATTGCAATTCCCAGATACTCAGGAAGAATTTTCAGGGTTTCCTCCCTGCTGATTTCAGGCACATCATCGCACTGCAAACCCAGCTTTTCCACTTCCTGCTTAAAAGAAGGATGCAAATGATCTGCTATAAGTATCTTTTTAGTCATTCTGTTGCAACTTTCTTAATGATGAGACCAGATTGGTCAGTTTAACAAAATCATTAACACTTAAACGCTCTGCTCTTAAATCAAGCACTGGATCCTGACAAGCAGCTTCTCTGGGAATAAGTGATGATAATGCATTCCTCAATGTTTTCCTCCTTTGATTAAATCCGGCTTTTACAACCTGCCAGAACAATTTTTCATCGCAATCCAACTTATCAACCTCATTTCTGATAAGCCTGATGACCGCCGATGTAACTTTCGGTGGAGGATTAAAGACTCCGGGTTTAACTGAAAAGAGATATTCTACCCTGTAATAAGCCTGCAGGAATACGCTTAAAATTCCGTACTCCTTACTTCCCGGCTTTTCAGCACAACGCTCTGCAACCTCCTTTTGGAACATACCCACCACTTCTGTTACCTGATCGCGGTTATCCAATACCTTAAAAAGAATCTGTGAAGAAATATTGTATGGGAAATTTCCGATAACAGCAAGCTTTCCCGGAAAAACGGATTTAAAATCAAGTTCAAGAAAATCGCCGTTGATGAGTTTTTCTCCCAGCTGAGGATATTTCTTCTTCAAAAAATCATATGACTCTTTATCAATATCAATAAGAAATGTTTCCCATTCCTTTTTGCTCAGTAAAAAATCTGAAAGAATACCCATACCCGGTCCAACCTCAAGCACCTGTTTATACTGATCTTTTGCCTGAAGACTATTGACGATCTTCTCAGCAATATTCTTATCGGTTAAAAAGTGTTGTCCGAGATGTTTCTTTGCCTTTACTAAACTCATACCAGCTGCATTTGGCGCAAATTACGGAAAAATGAGATATTGAATGAGCAAATTGAGGAATGAGCAAATCTGCAAATGGAATTTATTTGTCAATGTGCTGATTTGTCTGTTTGTCAATGAAGATCGCACTCCTGTGGAAGGCTTTTCTCAATGAATGATGATCTTCCGAAACTTAAAACTTATAACCTGATTGCAGTTTGGGATTAAAGTCTTTATTTTGCGTTAATTATTTGATAAAAAAGGGAAAGCAGGAATGAGCGATAAAATTAAAATCGGGATCTCTATAGGTGATGTAAACGGCATCGGTTTAGAAGTTATCATTAAAACTTTGATGGATAGCCGGATTATGGATTATTGTACACCAATAGTATACGGACATACCAAAGTAGCTTCGTTCCACCGCAAATCACTGGACGTCAGTGATTTCAGTTTTAATGTTATTAACAGCCCCGAACAGGCACATGATAAACGCCCTAATATGATCAATTGCTGGGAAGAAGATGTACGGATCGAACTGGGTATGGCAACTGAAACCGGAGGTAAGTATGCATTCATTTCTCTGGAAAGAGCACTTGATGATCTGATAGCCGGAAAAACCGATGCTTTGGTAACCGCTCCTATTAATAAACACAATATCCAGAGTGATACTTTCAATTTTGCCGGTCATACAGAGTACATTCAGGCTAAAACCAATTCCCCGGATTCGTTAATGTTCCTTGTCAGTGAGGATATCCGCGTTGGGGTAGTAACGGGCCATGTCCCTGTGAGTGAGGTTCCTTCAAAAATTACTAAAGAGGCCATTCTGTCGAAGCTTGCTTTGATGAGCCAGAGTTTAAAAAAGGATTTCTGGATACAAAAACCTAAAATTGCAGTTCTCGGATTAAACCCGCATGCCGGAGATGCAGGTCTGATCGGCAATGAGGAGCTTGAAACTATTGTTCCTGCAATTGAAGAAGCAAATGCCAATGGGATTTTTGCTTTCGGGCCTTATGCCGCCGATGGGTTCTTTGCAGCACATACTTATCTGAAATTTGATGCAGTACTGGCTATGTATCATGATCAGGGCCTAATTCCGTTCAAGCAGATCGCATTCCATAACGGTGTAAATTTCACGGCAGGTCTGCCGGTTGTCAGAACCTCTCCTGATCATGGAACGGGTTATGACATTGCCGGAAAGAATCAGGCTTCTGCAAATTCATTCAGGGAAGCTCTTTTTACTGCTATTAATATCGTAGAACGTCGCAGAGAAAGTGCTGAACTTAGCTCAAACCCGTTAAAACTTAGTAAATTCTCAAAAGACAGAGATTAATCAGAAAATATTGCCCATCAGGGACAATCTTATCTGATTTTCAAAAAACTGTTAGCAACTAAATAAATTTTCCTAAATTTGCAGGCTCAATTGGCGTGCTTTGAAATCGTTACAACAATATAGCATTCCGTTTACCGGATTAAAGACTGGAATTCACGAGTTTGAATTCGGGGTTAATGATGCTTTTTTCAGCGAGTTTGAATACTCATTGGTTAAAAGCGGTAAGCTGGAGGTAAAACTTGATTTGGATAAGCAGGAAACGATGATGATCCTGCATTTTCATATTTCAGGTGAAATAAAGCTGGCCTGTGATGTTTGTCTTGCTGACTATCCGCTTCATGTGGACATAAAGGAAAGACAGATTGCAAAATTCACAGATGAGGAAGATCTGGAAGATGATACCGAAGAGATCGTTGTATTGAAACGAAATGAATCGGAGATCAATGTAGCTACACTGATCTATGAATATATCAATCTGGCAGCTCCTTATATCAGCCGTTGTGAAGATGAAGGAAACACCCAATGGTGCGACATTGAGATGATTGAAAAATTAAAGCAGCTTGCACCGGGGCCGAAAGAAGTAAAAGAAGAAGAAATTGCTGACCCGAGATGGGAAGCTTTAAAAAAAATAAAAAAACAATAATTAATACATAGGAACAAATGGCACATCCAAAACGGAAAATATCCAAATCAAGAAGAGATAAAAGAAGAACTCACTACAAGGCAGTGGCTCCGGGTTTAACTACCTGCCAGACTACTGGTGCTGTACACTTACCTCACCGTGCTTATACAGTTGACGGAAACTTGTATTACAACGGAAAGCTGGTAATTGAGAATTCTTCTATTGCCTAAGTTACCTTTCTGATATGAAGATCGGCTTAGACATTATGGGTGGAGATTTTGCTCCCAGGGCGACAGTTTTGGGTGCAATTGCAGCTCAAAAAGCCTTGTCAGCAGACCAGAAAATAGTACTTTTTGGTGATAAAGATCAGGTCTTACCCATTCTTGCTGAACAAGGTGTCAATCCGGATGTTTTCGAATTCGTTCATACCACCGAAGTTATCGGTATGGGCGAACACGGAACAAAATCTGTACTTCAGAAACCAAATTCCAGCATCAGTCTGGGCTATCAGTACCTTAAAGACGGCAAAATAGACTCTTTTGCTTCGGCAGGAAATACCGGAGCTATGCTGGTAGGCGCAATTTTCAGCGTCAAACCTGTGCCGGGTGTAATACGACCTGCGGTAGCTACTAATGTCCCTAAATTAAAATCGGGATTCGGAATCATGCTTGATGTTGGCGCCAATGCCGATTGCAAGCCTGAAGTTCTGGCCCAGTTTGGAATTTTAGGCAGTTTATATGCCGAGCATGTTTACAACCTTTCAAATCCTAAAGTGGCCCTGATGAATATCGGAGAGGAGGAAGAGAAAGGGAATGTACTAACTCAGGCTACCTTCCCTCTTTTACAGAAAACCAATTTAAATTTCGTAGGAAATATAGAGGGTCGTGATCTTTTTAACGACAGGGCCGATGTAATTGTGTGCGACGGCTTTACAGGCAATGTAATGCTGAAACTTGCCGAGACTTTCTATATCCTGACCCTCAAAAAAGGATTCAAAGATGAATTCTTTGACCGTTTCAATTATGAACAATACGGAGGCAGCCCAATTCTGGGAATAAATGCTCCGGTTTTGATCGGACACGGAATATCCAGTCCGGAAGCAATAAAAAACATGGTACTTTTATCAAGAACCATGATAGAATCCGGATTTATTGATAAAGTCAAAGAAGCTTTTAAATAATATTAGTTCCAGTTTATAATGTCTAAAATTCACGCTGCAATAACGGCTGTTAACGGCTACGTTCCTGATTATATTTTAACTAATAAGGAACTGGAAGGGATCGTGGAAACGAATGATGAATGGATAACCACCCGTACCGGAATTAAGGAACGCCGTATCCTTAAAGGTAATCTTGGAACTTCTGATATGGCTACTCATGCCGTAAACGGATTACTGGAAAAGCGCGGCATCAGTGCAACAGAAATCGATCTGATCATTTTCTGCACCACAACACCGGATATGGTTTTCCCTGCATCGGCTAATATTCTTGCACATAAAATCGGAGCGGTAAATGCATGGGGATATGATTTGAATGCTGCCTGTTCAGGATTCCTTTATGGCTTAGCCACCGGCTCTCAGTTTATTGAAACCGGAAAACATAAAAAAGTACTTGTAGTTGGCGGCGATAAAATGTCGTCAATCATCAATTATAAAGACCGTAAAAGCTGTATCATTTTTGGCGACGGCTGCGGAGCAGTTTTACTTGAGCCAAATACCGATGGTTTTGGCGTAATTGATTCTATCCTGAAAAGTGATGGTTCAGGTGGTCCTTACCTTTGCCAGAAAGCAGGTGGATCACTCAGACCGGCAAGCCACGAAACGGTAGACAACGACGAGCATTTCCTTCATCAGGAAGGTCAGGCAGTGTTCAAATTTGCTGTAACCAATATGGCAGATGTTGCGGCCGAGATCATGGAGAAGAACAATCTGAGTTCTGAAGATGTCAACTGGCTTGTGCCTCATCAGGCAAACAAAAGGATCATTGATGCAACCAGCAGCCGTTGCGGAATTGACCCTGAAAAAGTAATGATTAACATCGAAAAATACGGCAATACTACCAACGGAACTATTCCCCTTTGTCTGTGGGAATGGGAAAGTAAATTAAAAAAGGGTGATAACCTGGTACTTGCTGCTTTTGGTGGCGGGTTTACCTGGGGTTCTCTTTATCTGAAATGGGCTTATTAAAAAACAGCATCATTTCTCAATAATTTTATTATAAATTTAAACTATAATCTTAGACCCTAAACTAAACAAAATGGATATTAAACAAATTCAGGAACTTATAAAATTTGTCTCCAAATCTGGAGTAAATGAAGTTTCAATTGAACAGAAAGAGTTTAAAATTACCATAAAAACCAATCAGGCCCCTACCTATGTAACCAGTGCTCCTGCTCAGGCTGTTCCACAAATTCAGGCAACTGCAGCAGCAACCACGGTAAGCGTTTCAGCTCCGGCAGAACAAGCAGTAGCTGCTGCCCCGGCAAAAGATGATACTTCCAATTACCTGACTATAAAATCACCAATGATCGGTACTTTCTACCGCTCATCTTCACCGGATAAGCCTTTATTTGTTAATGTTGGTGATGAAGTAAAAGCAGGCCAGGTTGTGTGCATCATTGAAGCTATGAAGTTGTTTAATGAGATCGAATCTGAGATCTCTGGAAGAATAGTGAAAGTTCTGGTAGACAATGCAAGTCCGGTAGAATACGACCAGCCATTATTCCTGGTTGAACCTGTTTAATTTGATGGTTAACAATTTGAAGATTTGAAGATCCGTAACCGGATCAGCAGATTTATCTAATTTCTCAAATAATCAAATCATCAAATTTCCAAATCGAAAAATATGTTTAAGAAAATACTGATTGCAAATCGTGGTGAAATAGCTCTCCGCATCATCCGTACCTGTAAGGAAATGGGTGTAAAAACTGTAGCAGTTTATTCAACTGCCGACAGGGATAGTTTACACGTACGTTTTGCTGATGAAGCCGTTTGTATCGGTCCGCCGGCAAGCCGCGATTCCTATCTGAATATACCTAATATCATTTCTGCAGCTGAATTAACCAATGCAGATGCAATACATCCGGGTTATGGTTTCCTATCTGAGAATGCAAAATTTTCAGCTATATGCCATGAGTACGGAATCAAATTTATCGGTGCTACCGCAGAGCAGATTAATGGAATGGGCGATAAGGCATCAGCCAAGGAAACCATGAAGCTTGCGGGTGTACCTACTATTCCGGGTTCTGAAGGATTACTTACCGATGTAAAAGAAGGTTTGAAGATCTCGAATGAGATAGGCTATCCGGTCATTCTTAAGGCAACAGCCGGCGGTGGTGGCCGTGGTATGCGTATTGTATGGAATGATGAAGAATTCGAACCTGCATGGGACTCAGCACGCCAGGAGTCTGCCGCAGCATTTGGCAATGACGGACTTTATCTCGAAAAATACGTAGAAGATCCGCGACATATCGAAATTCAGGTAATCGGAGATCAATATGGAAAGGTATGCCACCTTTCAGAACGTGATTGTTCTATTCAGCGCCGCCACCAGAAATTGGTGGAAGAATCACCATCACCTTTCATGACTCCTGAGTTAAGAGAGAAAATGGGCGAAGCTGCCATCAAAGGTGCAATGGCTGTAAATTATGAAGGTGCCGGTACTGTAGAATTCCTGGTTGATAAACACCGGAATTTTTACTTTATGGAAATGAACACCCGTATTCAGGTTGAGCATCCGGTTACCGAAGAAGTAATCAACTTTGACCTGATCAAAGAACAAATCAAAGTTGCTGCAGGTATTCCTATCTCAGGTAAAAATTATATTCCTGAGATGCATGCGATCGAATGCCGTATCAATGCGGAAGATCCATTCAATAACTTCAGACCGTCTCCGGGACTAATTACCAATTTCCACTCGCCGGGTGGACATGGTGTACGTGTAGACACACACGTGTATGCAGGTTATCAAATTCCGCCAAATTATGATTCAATGATCGCCAAGCTGATTTGCGTGGCACAAACCCGCGAAGAAGCAATTTGCACGATGGAACGCTCTTTAAGTGAATTTGTGATTGAAGGTGTAAAAACAACCATACCATTTCACTTAAGGCTGATGAAAGATCCTAATTTCAGAGCAGGTAATTTTACCACAAAGTTTATGGAAAGCTTTGATCTCAGCGAATAAGCCTTTGCACATTCGCAAAGAGAAAAACAATTGATTTTCAAGCTGAATGTCACAAATGAATTGATGTTTTTAAATATCTGCAGAATACCATTCTAAAATCAAATAGAATGGTATTTTTGTTTTCAAATTATGAGTAAAGAACGTACTGATCTGGTTAAGGCTATCAAGGAAAAGGGTAAAACTATTGAAGCCGAAATGTCTTTTTTTGATCATCTGGATGTCCTTCGCGGGCACCTGATCAGAGCTTCAATTGCCATTGTTACTTTCACTGTTCTGGCATACAGCTTCTATGATTTTATTTTTGATAAAATCATCATGGGTCCCGGCCGAACTGATTTCTGGACTTACAGAATGATGTGTGCATTAACTGAGAAATTTAATCTTGGTGCCGAATTTTGTGTTCAAAAATTAAGCTTCAATATTATCAATACTGAACTGGGTGGGCAGTTTACTTTACAGCTAAACTCCTCTCTGATGATTGGTATCGTTTTAGGTATTCCATATCTGCTCTTTGAACTCTGGCGCTTTGTAAAACCGGCTCTGCATGAAAATGAGCGTAAATCGGCTACAGGTTTTGTTTTCTGGGCATCTCTTCTTTTCATTATCGGATTACTTTTTGGTTATTACATAATATCTCCTTTATCAATTAACTTCTTATCTAACTGGGAGGTAAGTTCAATCATTAATAACCAGATTACCATTGATTCGTATTTTTCAGTTCTTGCAACCCTAACTATTGGAGCAGCAATTACTTTTGAGCTACCAATAGTCATTTTCATACTTTCCAAATTGGGAGTGATGACACCGGAGTTTATGAGATCATCCAGAAGATATGCAACCGTTATCATCCTTATTATCGCTGCTGTAGTTACTCCTACTCCCGATCTTATAACCATGCTTACGGTAAGCTTCCCCTTGTTCTTGCTTTATGAGATAAGTATCTATGTTTCAGCGAGTGTAGCAGCAAAAAAGGCAAAAGCTGAACTTGATTTTTATAAAAACGACTGATCGTCATAAAAAATAAAACAACTATTATGAGTAAGAACATCAGCATAGCAATTGGAGCTGATCATGCAGGTTTTGAATATAAAAGCATGCTAATCGATTTTCTTAAAGAAAATAACATTAAAGATTTCGGAACATACAGTGCCGACTCAGTAGATTATCCGGATTTTGCACACCCGGTTGCAGAAGCAGTTGAAAAGGGAGAGTACTCTATCGGTATTCTGATCTGCGGTAGCGCTAACGGTGTAGCAATTACTGCAAACAAGCACCAGGGAATCAGAGCAGCAATTTGCTGGAATGAAGAACTGGCTGAACTTGCCCGGGCTCACAACAATGCAAATATTCTATGCATTCCGGCACGATTTATTTCACAACAGGAAGCAAAAGATATCTGCCTTAAATTCATCAACTCTGAGTTTGAAGGCGGACGACATGCAAACAGGGTCAATAAAATCTCCTGCTAAATTCAAAACTAACAACCAATTATTATAATGAAAAAACAATCCTTATGGGCATTGCTCATATTGGGCTTTAGCTTGCCCGCTATTGCCCAAGATCCGAATGCAGAGAAATATGCAGCACAAATTAGTTTAAAACAGGCTAAAAAACATCTGAATATTCTTGCTTCCGACAAATTTGAAGGAAGGGAAACAGGGAAACATGGTGCTGAAATGGCTGCAGAATACATTGCAACTGAATTCAAAAAACTGAAATTACAAGCTCCGGTAAATGGTTCCTATTTTCAGGAGGTTCCTTTAATTGAAACCAAATTTGAAGTAAGTTCATTTACAGCAAATGACAAAGCGTTAACCATTGGTAAAGACTTTCTATTTAGTGGAAATGGTGATGCAAAAAAAATAAGTGCTAACGAGATTGTATTTATCGGATACGGAATTGGCGCCGACAATTATGATGATCTGAAAAACATCAACATCAGCGGAAAAGTGGTTTTAATGATTAATAAAGGTGAGCCAATGAGCAATGGCATTTCTGCAATCAGCAAGACCTCTGCAGCTTCAGACTGGAGCACTAACAGATTTAAACGTCTTCAATATGTGATGAGTAAGGATCCTTCTCTGATTCTGGCAGTTAGTCCGGATGTAACTAAAGCCCTGAAATCATACAGCCCGTCTGGTGGTCGTTTGAGCATTAAAAAAGCAGACCTGCCTGTTACAGCCCCCCGCTCAGGAGCTATAGCCCAGATTAATATTACACCTGAGATTGCTGATCAATTCCTGAAAAAATCGGGTAAAACCTATGAGGCTTTAAAATCAGCGATTGATAACAGCGGAACTCCGCAATCTCAGACATTGCCGGCTGATGTATCCATTAATTATGGCCCGGTAAAGAAAGATGTAAAATCAGTGAATGTTTTGGGATACCTTGAAGGAACTGACCTGAAGGATGAGTTAGTAGTTTTCTCAGCACATTACGACCATGTTGGAATTACAGAGAACGGTGGCACTGATAAAATCAACAATGGCGCTGATGATGATGGTTCAGGAACTACCGGAGTACTGACAATTGCCAAAGCTTATGCAAAAGCAAAAAAATCAGGAAATGGCCCGAGAAGAAGCATCCTGTTTCTGCTGGTAACCGGTGAAGAAAAAGGTTTGCTTGGTTCTGAATATTACTCATTAAACCCCATTTTCCCATTGGCTAATACTGTTACCAATCTTAACATTGACATGATTGGCAGAACCGGTGAAGAATATAAAAACTCAGCAGATTCAGTGAACTATTGTTACCTGATCGGATCAGACAAGCTAAGTACTGACCTGCATAAGATCAGTGAACATGCAAATGCTACTTATACCAAAATGAAGATTGATTATAAGTATAATGACCCTAAAGACCCTGAGAGAATCTATTACCGCTCAGACCATTATAATTTTGCCAAGCACAATATTCCGATCATATTCTATTTTAACGGGGTACATGAAGATTATCATAAACCAAGCGACGAGGTGAGCAAGATCAATTTCAAGCTTCTGGCCAAACGGGCTCAACTGGTTTATTATACCGGATGGGATTTGTTAAACCGTGATAAAAGGCCGGTTGTTGATGTTAAGAATGACATGCCCGCCAGCAGATAAAATTAAAAATCAAAAAGCTTCCCTCTACGGAAGCTTTTTTTTTGACCAAAGCAGGCATTTTTTTAACTTGAGAAGATATGATCAGGAAAACATTACTCTATCTCATGTTTATTGCACAGATATCGCTATCTGTTTATGCTCAGGATCCCATTGCTCAGAAATATTCTGCTGAAATCAATCCAAAGATCACCAGAAAACACTTAAGCATCCTGGCATCTGATAAATATGAAGGACGAGAGGCCGGCAAACGGGGTGCAGAAATGGCTGCAGCATATATTGCGAAAGAATTCAGAAAGCTGAACCTACTTGCTCCTGTAAACGGATCGCATCTGCAGGATGTCCAACTGATCGAGACTTCAATGATTGCCAATTCTTTTGAGGTCAATAATTCGATACTTAAACCGGGAAAAGACTTTTGGTTCAGTGGTAGCGGAGAAGCTAAAAATATACAGGTAAATGAAATCACTTTTATTGGTAATCGGCCAGAATCTGAATTAAAAAACATTGAAATAGCCGGTAAAGTGATATTAATAATTCTAAATGGAAATTCTTCTGAGCAAATAAGCCGTCAAAATTATTTAAAAAGTAAAAAGCCTGCATTGATAGTTACTCTCAATACAGAAGAACGAAACGCAAAATATTCACACCATTCTGCTGTAAGCCTGAGTGTTAAAAATGGCATCAGAGAAAGTTTACCAATCAGGGAAAATGCACCGGGCATAATTCAGATCAGTGAGGATATTGCAAACCTTATGTTGAGCAGGTCAGGAAAAACAGTCGAAAATCTTCAAAAAAACAATGAGAATTTAACCACCCTCCAACTAAAAGCCGAAATTAAAATGAGCTACGGGCCCGTTCAAAGGCCGTTAAAATCATTCAATATATTGGGATATCTCGAAGGAACAGACCTTAAGGAAGAAGTACTGGTTTATTCAGCACATTATGATCATATCGGGCTGAATACAGATGGAGGGAAAGATAAAGTATTCAATGGTGCCGATGATGACGGATCAGGAACTTCGGGTGTCCTTGCTATTGCAAAAGCCTTTGCCAGGGCAAAAAAAGAAGGACATGGGCCACGACGCAGTATTCTTTTTCTGATGTTTACCGGAGAAGAAAAAAACCTTTTAGGTTCAGAGTACTACTCCCTGAATCCGGTGTTTCCTATGGCCAAAACAATTACAAACCTTAATATTGACATGATTGGCAGAATCGGATTCGAATATAAAAACTCTCCTGATTCAGCTAATTACTGTTTCCTGGTTGGAGCCGACAGGTTAAGCTCCGACCTTCACAAAATCAGTGAAAATGCCAATGCCGTTTACACTAAAATGAAGATCGACTATAAGCATAATGCACCTGATGATCAGATCTATTACTGGTCAGACCATTACAATTTCGCTAAAAGCGGAGTTCCGGTTATATTTTACTATAATGGCAAACATGAAGATTATCATAAAGGAAGTGATGAGATCAGTAAAATCAATTTTCACCTTCTGAGCAAGCGTGCACAACTGGCTTATTTCACCGGTTGGGACCTTGCTAACCGGGATAAAAGACCTGTTGTTGATGTTCTTCCGGTTAGAAAATGATTAAATCAAAGGCTGAACCTGATCAGATTCTCAATCTCATTTCCATATAGACGTGTTATAGCTGCTTTTCGTTACATCTGTTTCAAAAAATATAAGTCGTGCATTTTGAATTCTTTGAAATTTGAAGGATTCAGGGTCAATTATCCTCAAAATAGTTAAATTCGCATAATGAGTAAGTTAGCCAGCGATTTCATCCATACCTCTGATACTAAAGCATTTGATTTAGACCATCGCCGTATTATCAATTACAATATTGGTAAATACAATACCGCCGTTGCCCGTGGCCTTTCAAAGTTTGCCAATCTTGAAAACTCAAAGCGAAAAGCACATACGATTAAGTGGAAGGTAATGGAGAATCTGGATAAGCTTTTGCCGGAATTCGAGACTAATTTCCAGAAAAAAGGCGGTAAAGTGATTTGGGCCAACGATGCCGAAGAAGCCAGAAAAGAGATCCTTCAGATTATTAAAAAAGCGAATGCCAAAACTGTAATCAAATCAAAATCCATGGCAACCGAGGAAATTCATCTGAACGAATTTCTCGAAAAAAATCATATTGAAGCTTTAGAAAGTGATCTGGGCGAATATATTGTTCAGCTTCTCGGACAAAAACCTTATCACATCGTTACTCCTGCAATGCATCTTAGTAAGGAAGATATTGCAAAGTTGTTTCATGAAAAATTCGGAACTCCAATTGATTCAAGTCCGGAGCAACTTACACTGAAGGCCCGGGAATTGCTAAGAGAAAAATATACGTCTTACGATATTGGAATCACCGGCGGCAATTTTCTGATTGCCGATACCGGCAGTATAGCAGTGACAGAAAATGAAGGCAATGCCAGACTGACCACTACTTTTCCTAAAATACACATTGCCATTGTTGGAATCGAAAAACTCATTCCCTCCATCAATGATCTTGATTTGTTCTGGCCAACGCTCTCTGCACATGGTACCGGACAAAATCTTACTGTTTACAATACCATACTTAGCGGACCAAAGCAAAATAATGAGAGTGATGGTCCTGATGAGATGTACGTTATACTGCTTGATAACGGGCGCACCAACCTGCTTGCACAGAAAGAACAGCGCCAGGCACTATACTGTATACGCTGCGGTGCATGTTTAAATGCATGTCCTGTTTACAAAAACATTGGTGGTCATACCTACGAGACCACTTACAGCGGACCGATTGGCTCCATCATTACTCCGCACATGGCAGGAATGAAGGAGTTCAAACACCTTAGTTATGCATCCAGCCTTTGCGGAAAATGTACTGAGGTTTGTCCGGTAAAGATTGACATTCATAAAATGCTCCTTCTTAACCGCAGGGATGCCGTTAAGGAAGGATTGAGCCCTAAATCAGAAAGTATCGGCTGGAAAGGCTGGAAAATCGGAATGAGCAAGCGCAAAAAGATGGATATGGTTGGAGGGAAATTCAAGAATTTTCTGCTCCGGACATTCTTTAAAAAGAGCTGGGGTAAGCACCGCGAACTTCCTGTAGTTGCCGAAAAATCATTCAGCAAACAATGGCAGGAAAGGCAGTCTGAGAATTCGAATTAATTTTCTAAAGGTTCATTCCAATCCGTTTTCCTGAAAAAACTATCACCCAGAGATGTACTATCCCTGTGCATTCAAATATTCCATAATTATTAGCATTAATTAATTTTTATTCCATAGCTTAAATAATTAATTAATCACTCAATAAACCGCCTGTATGCAAAAACAAATCAGAATCAAATTAGCAATCTTTATGTTTCTACAATACCTGATCTGGGGATCATGGTATGTAAGTATGGGGACCTATCTCAGTAAAACCCTTCAGTTTAGTGGTGAACAAATCGGACTTGCTTATGGTGCTTTCGCCATAGGGGCAATGATTGCTCCTTTCTTTGTAGGCCTCATTGCCGACCGCTATTTTGCTTCTGAAAAAATACTGGCATTCCTTGGCATTTTCGGAGGATTACTTTTATTCTTACTCCCCGAAATGACCACCTTCGGCAGCTTCTACCCGATGCTGATTCTGTATTGTTGCACCTATGTTCCTACACTTGCGCTCGGTAATTCTGTTTCCCTGCATCATCTTGAAAACCCCAAGCGCGACTTCCCATTGGTAAAAACACTTTCGGCTGTAGGATGGATCGCAGCAGGCATATTACTCAGCTTTGCCTTTGAGGGTGAACTTTCAGCTGTTCAATTTTATGTAGCAGGTACAATCTCCATTTTATTTGGTCTGTTCTGCCTGACTTTACCACATACTCCACCTATGAAAACCGGCAAGGATGTTAGTATGGGTGAAATCCTTGGTCTGGATGCACTCGCCTTATTGAAAAAACCATCCTTCGCCATCTTCATCGGATGCATGTTTCTGATCTGTATCCCACTTTATTTCTATTTCGTGAACATGAACCTGTTCGTGATTGAACTGGGCTGGACCCGTTCAGCAGCAAAAATGTCACTTGCACAGGTATCGGATATTCTTTTCCTCATTCTGCTGCCATTGATGCTGAGATCATTTGGCTACAAGAAAACAATCTTCATCGGAATACTGGCCTGGGCAACCCGTTACTTCCTGCTTGCAGGCAGCGTTGACTCAGCAAGCATGCAAACAACATTTGTATTTGCGGCTATTTTACTTCACGGAGTATGTTATGACTTCCTCTTCATAGCCGGACAATTGTATGTTGACGAAGAAGCTAATGAGCGTATCAGAGGCGCAGCTCAGGGACTAATTGCATTCATCCTCTGGGGTTTGGGAGCATTTGTGGGTACTCACCTTGCCGGTGTTTCACAGGCAGTACATACACTTGAGCAGGCTGCAGGAACAATGGCACATGACTGGCAGGGAATCTGGATTTATCCGGCCTGGGGCTCATTGGCTGTATTAATAATTTTCCTGATATTCTTCAGAGAACCTGAAAAAAAGGTAAAAGCTTAAAGACAAAAGCTTAAAGTTGAAATAAAAAGCCCCGGCAAGTTTGAAATCCTGCCGGGGCTTTTTGCTTCAGAATTTTAATTATGCTTATTTACTCAGATCTTTAATCCTGATATTCCTGAACTGTAAAGGTGAACCATGCCCGAGGAATCCGATATAACCGCGTTCGCGCATTAATCCGGGATGCTTCTGGCCATCTGCTGCACCGTTCTTTCTGGCATCTGTAATGTCAGCATCGAGGATAACAGTCCCGTTCAAAATAACTTTAATCTTCGGTCCCTGAACAATCACTTCCTGATAATTCCACTCACCAGTCGGCTTTAAATACCCTCTCTTTGCAGGAACAGTACCATAAATTGATCCATGGTACTGATAGATTTTCAGATCTTTGTAAACCGGTGCATCGTTATCGAGAATCTGCAATTCCATGCCCTGATAAGCAGCATCACCTCCAAGTGGTGCCCTGATTCCCAGTCCGTTATTGGCTCCGGGAGTTAACTGAAACTCAAAACGGAAAATAAAATCACTGTACTCTTCTTTGGTATAGAGATTCCCTGTACTCTTTCCCGATTTCGGGCGAACTGCCAGCACTCCATCTTCGGTAATATAATCTCTTGTATTACCTTGCCAGTTAAACATATTGGTACCATCAAAAAGAACCTTAAAGCCCTCTTTCTTCTCTTTTGCACTTAACTGAAAAGGTTTAACAGCCGGTATTTCACGGATATAAATATTACGATAATGAATCGGTGAACCATGAGCCTGCAGTTCAATCTGTTCCCTGGCAAATATTGGCAGGTTTCTGTCCCAGAAATTTTCCAGAATCACATTATCAGTTACCAGCTCACCATTCAAATGAACTGTAACACGATCGCCTTTCATCAAAATTCTGAATGTATTCCACTCGCCCAGCTTTTTATCCGCAACTTTTAATGGTTTACTTTCATGGACCTTATTGTTATAAAGTCCTCCTGAACCAACCTGAGCTCCTACATTAACGCGCGCATTATCCCAGATCTGAACCTGTGGGGTGCCTCTGAGATAAATCCCTGCGTCTCCCTCTTTCTTACCGTCATCAATGATCTTCCAATCTACGAGCATTTCAAAATCACCATATTTTTTAACTGTAGTGATATTATTTCCATGGCCCATAAATCTTAACTCGCCATCCACTACCTTCCAGCTCTCTCTCATTTCCTCATCTGCTTTCTTCTGAGCTGCAGCAAGTGTTTTTGCATCCATCTTAGACCGTTTGACCGGATCTCCAACCAAACCTTTCCAGCCCGATAAATCTTTGCCATTGAAAAGCGCTACAAAACCCTGTTCCTGCAAAGCAGCTGGTACAATATTATGCGAAGCCGGCAGGGTACCTTTTACCCGATCAGCTCCATAAACCAGAAATCCCGGGATCAAAAGTGCTGTCAGCAAACCGGAGCGGAAAATTTTCATTAGGTTCATTTTCATTGAATTAAAGAATATAAATTATTTTATCATTAAACATTAAAAGACAAGCTGTCGATCATTCAGCTGCGATGGGAGTGATCTCAACTTTTCTGAAAAACATCTCCGCCCCCTCAGATTGTAGCTGAATCTTACCCCTTGTTGGTCTCACATTGTATGCCTCATTAACCAGAACACCGTTCAAATAAGCAGAAACTTTATCTCCTTTCACAAAACACTCTATTCTGTTCCATTTGCCAACCTCTTTTTCAACATCCTGCTTACCTCTGAAACCCAGTACATCTTTCCACTCAGGGTCCCTTCCCCACCAGTCTATTCTTCCTGAATTGATTGTCAATGGCTGTCCATCTGCCTTATAAACATTGCCTTTACCTGTTTTAGGTGCTACATTACTGGTTAAAGAAAAGTTTTTAGTACCATCTCCTACAACCAGAAAATCTCCGGTTCCCCCCTCAATGATCTGACACTCGATTGAGTACATCCAGGTTCCTGAATAACCGCCATCAACACCTGTTGAATGAAGAAGTATCCCGCCATCCCTTGCTTTATCTATTCTCGGAGCATGAGTTTTTGGCCCCCACTTAAATTCAACTACCAATTTATAATCGCTGTATTCCTCATTCGTAGTGATGCAACCATATTCTTCACCACTAACATGGATCATTCCGTTCTCAACTGAAAAAACAGTCTTGGGATCAACATCACGCCCCCTGCCTTTGATAAATTTATACCAGCCATCAAGGTTTTGCCCGTTAAACAAGCTTTGCGTTTTACCCGAATATTTAACGATTTCATTTTGTACTACCCTTTTTGTTCCGCATGATTCTGCGACAAAAAGAAAAAAAATAAGTGCAAGAGAATAGAGAATTGTATTTTTCATTTTAAGGTTTTAAATATTCATCTAGATTAATTCTTTTTTCTGATAGTTCCCAATCCATCAGGAAGTGAATTGAGATAAGCCATCAGATCTGACAGCTCTTCAACACTTAATTGCTTATCCAGTCCCGGTGGCATCATTGAAACATTGACCGGTTCAATTCCGGTAATCTCTGAACGGGGAACACGAACTTTTAATCCCGGTCCGGTTGAAATAATGATCGCTTCGGGGAATTGTTCTTTGATCACACCTGTGTAAGTACCGGTTTTTGTACTGATACGGCTGGTTTCATATTCACGGGCAAAACTGGCACCCGGATACAAAATCGCCTCAAGTATATCATGCCCGGAGCGAATCTGTCCGATATTGGTAAGATCAGGGCCAAAATCTGCACCTTTATTCGCTACCGCATGGCAACTACCGCAAACACCCTTACCAAAAAATATTTTTGCTCCATTGGCAACATCCCCTGTTTTGAGTTTAGCTTCCAAAGCCTGTAATTCAGACAAACGAGCTTCATTTCTACGGCGAAGAGTTTCGAGAAGCGGTGTTCCTGCATTCTTAACTTTCACAGGATATTTACTCAAAAGACTTTGCAGATCCTGTTCAGCTATATTTTCAAGCCGATCAGATGAACTACCGAGCGCTGCAACAAGTGCTTCCCCTACATCTGAATTTGAATTACCTTCAAAAGCACTCACCAGATTTGGAAGAAGGAAGGCCTCAACCTGAGGTAATTGTTCTTTTGCCAGTTTAACAAGCTGCATATCACTCAGGTCAGCAGCTACCAGCAATCTGGCTGCAGTCTGTCTGAGTGGGGATTCATATTTCTTATCCAGATAAACAAATACCAACTGAAACTCCGAGTCAGATAGTTTAGGTTCAGAAAGCAATTTTGAACTGAGAGCCTTGAGGCGGAAATCAGCAGAAGTTCCCTGATCCTGAATAATCGATTTTAACTTATCGTTCAATGCCCTGATCCTTCTGGCTTCGATCAATCCCAGCACCTGCGACCTGATCTCTGTATTTCCTTTATCGAGCAGATTACTCAATTGCCCTACCCACTCTGATGGGATTTCCCTGACAGATGAATGTGTAATCACATCAATCAGGAAAGTTTGCCGGGCAGGAGTTTTTGCATTATTCTGCAACTGTTCGGTCATGAAAGATTGCATTTGCCTGTTCTGACTGAAAGTAATCATCAGGTCGCGAACCGCAGCCACGTCAGCATCAGACAATGAAGGATTACTCAAACGGGCTCTCAGGAAACTGATCACCACATCAGACCAATCCTGATGGTGTGAAGCTACCCAGATGCCTGTTTTACGAAGTTGTTCATCTTTACTGTTCAGGAATGAAACCAGATCCTCCTTCTTAAGCACAGAGCCTTCCATTTGATCCAGAGCAATAAGTGCAGTTTTTCGGATGCTCAATGAAGGACTCTTTAATGCCGCAGTGAGCGGTGCAGGCGACTTTAAGCTGATCAGGGAATAAATCAGCGCATGCTCAACAAAGCGATCTTTATTGCTTGCAGATGCATTCAGTAATGCTTGCACTGCAACTTTATCTCCAATCTGACCCAGTGCCGTTGCAGCCTGACGGCGTACCGGAGCAGTATCTTTCTGAATCAATTCCATCAATTTGGAAACCGATTCTTTATTCTTTGCAAGCCCCATCACCCGGGCCGCAGAAGTTCTGACAACCGGATTCGCATCATACAATCCTGATCTGGCTTCCTTAATCGAATTTGCTGTTCCGATACGATATAAAGCAAATATTCCGGCAGCACGAATCTCCGGATCTGCAGACTTCAATACTGTGTTTTTTATTGGCAAAACAGCTGCTTCCCCTTTTTGTACCAGAGCTTCAATAGCCTTATCGCGCACAGCCAATCTGGAATCCCTGAGTGTTTCAGCAAGTTTCTGAGCGGTCATAGATTTAAGATCCAAAGATTTTCCCCATGGATCTTTAAGTCCAGGAGTACCAATCTTTCTAATCCGGTATATCCCACCCGGAACATCAAGCTTGGCTACTCTTGACAACGGACAACCTAAAATAAACCAGCCTCCGGTATTCAATACCAGCATACTTCCATCCGCATCTTCCAGAACATCCGTTAAGTGCATATCCTGAACAGTGGAGGTAATAAAAGGCGAATCTACCGTTTTGTAAGAGGCCCCATCGGCACTTATCTGATGGCGCATGATACGACCTGTATTAAACTCTGCACTGAAAACATTACCCTGATATTCCTTACCCAGAGTGTGATTACGATAACGCATCAAGCCGGAAGGTGCTACCCTGGCCATTTTGGTCATTACCGGCATCAGATCACCGGTCATTGTGAATTTATCTTTTTCAATTACAGGGTTTGGCTTTGGATAAACTCCACCTTCAACCCAGTGCATCAGGGCATCTCTATATCCTCCCTGAGGATCTACAAAATACGTCATGGTACCGAATGTTTCTCCTGATGGCATGAAAGCAATCTCAATTGAGTTATCAAACCCTCCACCGGCCATTGATTCAAGCCCACTTCCATCAGGTCTGCATCTCCAGATTCTGGCACTGCTGCCTTTCAGATTTTGCCCCTCTTTTGTTGTAATGTCAAACCCTCTCCGGGCATCAGTCATGTATAGCCAGCCATCGGGACCCATAAAAGGCCCTCCGAGTAAGGCTCCATTGGAATTCAATACCCAACCTGTCAGGATAACTTCACGTTTATCAGCTACACCATCATTATCAGTATCGGTAAGCTTTATCAGGTCAGGCGAAGATGTAACATATAGACTCCCATTATAAAATACCCCTCCCTTGGGAAAAGAAAGTGAGTCAGCAAAGATCTTGCTCTTATCAAAAATGCCATCGCCATTGGTATCTTCAAGTAAACGAATATGATAAGGAGGCTTTTTTAGCATACTCTCATTGGTAGGAGAGCTGCCATCAGATTCAAATACAAAGAGTCTGCCATCACCGTCAAAAGAAGCAAACATCGGATAGGAAATCATAGACGGATCAACAGCTCTTTCAATGGTATACCCTTCGGGCACTTTCAACCCGTCGAGCTCAGCAACTGCGGTTTCTTTTCCCTTATTTGCAAGAATAAAGAGAACAAAACAAACTAGCAGAATATAAAATGGGAATTTATAAGTACGTTTTAATGCCAGACCGAATTTTTTCATGAAGTATAATGTTACAATTGAATGCTTTAATGTACAATTTTTATACTGGTTTTAATATTCTGTTTATTCATCATTAAGGCACCCGAATCCCGCAGCGCTTTAAAAAATTAGAGGTTATTTTCTGAACTCTTTCGTC
Organism: Daejeonella sp. H1SJ63; assembly: GCF_029360775.1. GTDB lineage: Bacteria > Bacteroidota > Bacteroidia > Sphingobacteriales > Sphingobacteriaceae > Daejeonella. Next base: position 195,072 of record NZ_JARKMZ010000007.1, read on the forward strand.
CACACCGTGCGGACGGCCAAAGTGTGAATTAGGGGTTATTACACCCGGAGGCACCGCCAATCCGAACGACCAGTAAATTGTTGCTGCGTTAAAGACCCAGTTACCTTTAGCTCCGGGATAAACTGTTGCTGTATAATAAGATTTTGCACCGGCACTATTGATTGTAGTACCCTCTGCCACCACCTCCAAGCCTGGAATATCTGCCGGATCACCATGATGTTCCCAGCCAACAAGCCCCTTTATTTTATCACCCTTTTTAATTCCGGTTCCCTCAAATATCCAATGTTCAGGTTTACTTACAATCCAGTCGGCAGAACCATTGAAAGGATACATCGTTCTGGCTCCTATCAGTGTATTTTCATTAGGCCAGTCATTACGTGCAAACGGCCCCATGATACCCAATGCCTCTTCAGTTTTACTGATTCCGCCAAAACGTCCAATCCTGTAAATCGTTCGGTTGGGATTCTCTCCGGCATCGGGTATTACTTCAAGGCGATCCCCTCCGCTCTTGCTTAATCCCGAAGGTTTATCCAGTTTTGTCGGATCCATTTTAACTCCTGGCTTCAGATCAATAACCCACATCAGTGAATTACCCGATAAAAACGCGGCGTTAAGTCCCTTTTCGACAGCATTTTTCACATTTTCAAACATGGGAAGAGTCCAGTATTCATCATGTCCTACTGAAAGAAAACACCTGACTCTGTTCAGCCCCTCAGGATCTGAATGAGTATCAATATTTGAACAATAGGTTACATCATAACCTTCTTTCTCTAACCAGAAGCAGAGTGGAAATTCCCAAAGCAGGAACTCACCGGAGCCCTGAGAGAGAGGCTGGTCAACTACCTGTGGATACTTGCTATAGGGGCGATCGAAGCTTGACCATGTTCTTCCGCTATGCGGTTGGAGCGGAGGATCGCTGGTATAAAGTGAAAAATTGGTATCCGGCCATTTATTATAGGCCTGCCAGGTTGTATCACTGGTTTGAAACATCAGATCAGCTTTTCTATCATCCCTTACAATGAAAATAATATAACTTTCGTAACGGTGAGCATTGCAGGAAAGCTTCCCGAGATAAACTCCGCTGAGCCAGTCTTCAGGTACCTTAAAAGAAGTGGTACGTTCCCAGTCACACTCTCTCAGACGATGTTCAGCTATTGGAGGAACAGCCTGGGTACGCACCCGGAACGGGCCTAAGCTTTGCATGAAGCGACCGCCTTTACCTCCATAATAACCCATCCGATACAAATCGATGCTCACATCAGTCTGAACAGAAGTGCTGACAAATATATCCAGGGATTCTCCGGTCCGAAGGCTTGTTTTTGAACAAAAACCTTCGATCTCTTTTGAACGAAACTCTTCTGATTTGACATAGGTTAATTGCCAATCGGTAGTTCCTTCTTTCTGGTTCTCGGTATGAATTAACCCCTTCTTTTGAGGTGCAGCCGCTGCAATACCTGTTAATGGTGTCATTACCCCCAAAATTCCCGCTTTGGCAGCGTCTTTCAGTAATTTGCGACGGGTTAAATTATTCACTACTTTTTTCATTCTGTTCAACTAAAAGGGGGTCATAAAAATCCTTAATCGTATTCAGGGAAATTATTTTTTTTTTCAGGAACCACTCTTCAAATAAGCTATCAGTTTTGCCATTTCATCTTTGGAGATTGTATTCTCCAGACCGTCGGGCATTAAGGATAGTCCATTATTGCTTAATGTCGCAATATTCTTACGTAATACAGATTCATCTGTTCCGAAAGTGGTACGCAATGTCAGACTGTTCTCTGTTTCTGAAACCAGCCATCCGCTGATTGAGCGCCCATCATTTGTACTGACCGAAACTGATTGATAGGCCGGCAATACCTCATAATTTGGAACCAGAATGTGAAGCAACAGCGCTTCAGCCGGCTGATTTTTAACTCCGGTAAGGTCAGGCCCAACCTTTCCTCCTTCTTTCTGATAAGTATGACAGGCCGAACATGCTTTCTGAAATACTGCTTTACCCAATCCAGGATCAGCAGAAGCATTCAGACTTTGTTTATAATCCTGATACACTTTCATACGGTCGCCACCCTCCAGATCGTTAAACAGCTGCTTCGCACGTTCACTGATTGCTGTATCCTTGTAAGAGATCAGGCGGACACGATCTGCAGAAGAAATTTCAGCTCCGGTAATGATCCCTCCTTCAATTGCTGTGAATAATACCTGAATATAAGCAGGCTTGGATACCAGAGCCGCGATTACCGAAGATTTAACTCTGGGAGTATATGCTTTCCAGGATTGTTTTTCGGTAAGTAAAGAAGCTCCCCGCGGATCATTCAGTCTGCTGATTGTTGCAACCGTTTGCAGCATGAGGTCTGGTGCGGTACGTGGGTCTAACAGCTTTTGAAGTGTTTTCTGAGAACGTTCAAAATCAGTAAAACCGAGAAGTGCGGTAGCACGAATACGCTCAGAGACAGGTGCAGCAGGATTTTCTGCTACTCTGATAGTGGCAGCAATAAAATTATCCAGCTGCTGTACAGATGCCGGTGAACCCTGAATTGCATAGATCAGCCCCTTGCTTGAAGTACCAAAATCTTTCAGCCTTCCTGAGGCCCCCTCAGCTAAACCCAGCAAACTTGAGATTCGCCAGTCCATACCCGACGAAGAATTGAGTACGTCTTTAAAGAAAACACGTGAATCGGCTACAGTTCCGCCATTGCCTAATAAACGTCCAAGATCCTGCATCACAGCAGAAAAAGCTTTAGGATCAGCATTTTTTTGCATTCTGAATGCGTTAAGAAACTGAGGCATACGCTTTTCGATACCACTTAAAACTCCTGCCCGTACCCATTGATCCGCACCATCGCGGGCAGCTATTGAGGCCATCGCCTCTACCACACCATTTCCTTCAAGCGAACCTAGAACCAATGCAGTATTGAACCGAACACGGATTGCCTCATCTTTTGCAGATGCCGTTAAAATCTGAACCAGTTCAGGATATTTTGTACTCAGATTCCCTGCAAGCAATACCGCCTGCTCACGCACGCCTGAAACCTTATCAGTAAGTGCTCTGCGGATACTTACAGCATCCAGTGAATTCAGTGAATTCAATATCCATAAAGCACGGGCACGGCTTTCAGGATATGCCGACTCCAATACTATTTTACGAAGCTGCATTACTGCTGAAGCATCATTTTTTTCAATTAATAAACGATGTGCAGTTGCCCGCTCCCACTCTTCAGGAGAGGAAAGTACAGCCACAATTTCAGCTATTGAACTCCCCGAATTTAAACGGGCAGAAAGTGCTGCCGGATTCTCTTTAAAATCTTTTCTGACGATCCGATAGATTCTTCCATCAGTCTTTCCGCTTTCCCAGTCCAGACCTGGCCTGGCTTCTGCAGGAATATAGGCCGGGTGATCAATTACCTTTCGGTGCATATCTGCCAGGTATAAAGCTCCCTCAGGACCATGCTGTAGAAATACCGGACGAAACCATTCATCTGTAGAGGATAAAAACTCTTTTCCTTCATAAGGAATTTTTGAACTGAATGATACACCAGACGGTGAAACAATCTGCCGCTGTACCAGATTTTGAGCAGACTCACAGATGAAAATATTACCCTGATGCGCAGGACTTAAAGCTGTTCCATTAAAAGCGAGTAAACCGCTTGCAGCCGTAAAAGTTCCCGCATGGGAGCGACCAATGAGTTTAGGAATAAAATCGGCACTGGTCACAGCATTAGAGATTGGATAAACCACTGCTTCAGCCTCTGTTTTGGAAACATTTTGCACGCTTTCATTAAAAAGCAGACTTGAATTTCTTTTCAGATACCAGGGTTCCATCACGGCATGCATCACCGGATGGCGATTGGATGTCCCGAAACGCCGGCCATAGGGATCAAAAGTTAATCCAAACTGACTTTTTCCTCCGGTAACCTGAAACTCCATGGTCTCCGGATTAAAACGGCCATCAGCAGATTTATAGGAAACAGCCGGTCTGTCGGGATGTTCAGGAGAAGTTACATTCCCTCCGTTAAGTCCGCCGGTAATGTAAATCCATCCATCCAGTCCGAGTATCGGATGGCTTGTCCTGATCTGGGCGGTTTGGGTTGCAAAAAAGCCCGTAAGTACTACCTTCTTAATATCAGCAACACCATCCCCATCAGTATCTTTCATATAATAAATATCAGGAGAGCAGGTAACAAACACCCCTCCTTTCCAGGGTAAAATACCATTCGGATATGTCAGCCCTTCTGCAAACTCAGTTCGTTTGTCATATTTGCCGTCCCCGTTTGTATCCTTCAGTAAAGCAATCCTTCCAAGTCTGGTTGGAGCACCTCCTTCCGCAGGATCCGGATATCCACGATCTTCAACCACATACATATGACGGTTCTCGTCAAATACAAATGCGACGGGGTCGACCACCAGCGGTTCGGCAGCAATCAGATCAATACGCATTCCTTCCTCAATCCTGAAGCTCTCAAGAGCCTTCTTAATTTCGGTGGTACGCGAATTATTTTGCCAGGCAATGATCAGGAAAATCAGGGCAGGCAATACAAAGATGAATAGTGTTAATTTTCGTTTAAAAAAGAGGGATTTCATAGTTAATCATAGATAAATTCATGGTTTTGAGCTTTCCAGTTTACGGAGAAGCTCCAAAATATTTTCAGTAATTTTTGTGGAGGCATCTACCTCAAGATAGCTGGATCTTGCTCTCCAGGTTTCATATCCACCTAATTTATGATGCTCAGGAGTTGGTAAATAGCCATTATAACCATTAGCCAGAGATGTTGTAAATGTTGGCTTAAACGGACTTTTAGCCTTGATATCCAAACCAATTTCAACAAATATTTCACAAGGTACTGCTGTGATTGCGAGATCCCCAACTCGAAAAGCCTGAATAATAAGAGGTACTTGTTTTGGAAAATCCTTGATTAGCATAGTCTCACGGGCATAAATTTCTTCCATTGTATTCATTACCGGCCCACTTGCTTTCGCAATGATTCCTTTTGCATGTTCAATCTCTTCCTTTTTAGGTAAGCGTACTCCCAGATTAATCTCTGTTTGTGCAGAACTTAAAGAAATCCAATCATGATAACGGATAGTTTGATAAGTTTTATAAGCTTCGGCAGCTATGACATTGGCGACCTGGCGCATTTTCTCATAAGGACGCATAACAGGAAGAGGTTCATTTGCAAACCAATTGACATTATTAATATTTCCGCTTGTTCCATTTGACAGCATCGCTACAAAAGGAGGAAATCCATTATTGTCCGACTCCAGCAAGACTTTCATTCGTTCGGCAAACATTCCATAGTAATCTGCTGATATTTCACCTGGGCCGGTTCCTCCAACATAATGAAGGGAGTAATTTGCAAGCAAAGCAACCGGTCTGCCTTCGGGGGTTTGTATTGAAATAATTGGCAGTTCCGGATCTGTAGGGCCGGATGGTTCAAGACGATCCGGATTAGCGACACCGGGATTCATTTTTACCTGATCTTCTGTACCAAATGGATTCATTAATGGTTTGCCGGGTTTCATTTTCCATCGACGATTAAACACCTGATTTTCTTCCCTGCCAACCGCCCAACCAATACGCGCCGGAGCCAGATTATTATTTGCCCGTATTACAGCGTCAGCGATTCTTTCCCTAAGAAATTTCAGGTATTCCTGATCCGGATCACTTTGAAAGACTGAACATGCAGTGCCTCCTGAATGTGTATGTGTTGCCGACATCATCATGTTTTCTACCGGAATACCCGTTAATTCATGCGCCCTCTGTTTGGCTGCATCCAGCTCTTCCCTGTAAATCATACATAGGTCAACAGTAAGCATGGCCAATTTTGTCTTCCCATCGTCAAGAACAATACAACGGGCATGAGTTTCATCATGAATCTGTTTGACGATACCGTCTTTCATATTCCCATTAATCGATGTGCCTATTTTAGGGGTGATATTACTGGTTGCTGCTCCTGCTTTGAAGACTTTGGCAGGCTGTGCAAATACAGTTTGAGCAATAATCAGGATGCTACTGAATAGTAACATTGAGATGCACAGGCGAGAAAAGCTTGACTTAACAATTTTTACTAAAAATGTAGTTTTAGCTACTTCGGGCACAGATCTGCACACATCAGAACTATCAGATATTTTGAGAATACCCGACTTGGTTTTTAAACTTCTCATATACTTTTCATTTTTTTACTGTCTCTTATGGTAAAATATTGAAATCAAGTTCTCTATTACAGCATCAACCAAAACTTCACCACCCCCTGAGCTATATCGTACACTGTTCACTTCATATTGACCTTCGGGAAATGCTTTTTTATTTGGCATATAGCTTATTGTTCCATTTCCGGATTGTTCACTAACGATTGTAAAAGGGAAAGGTGAGTTTAGTTTTATACCGAGTCCCAGTTCCACAAAGGCATCACCGGGGAAGCCCACCAGCGCCATTTGATCGCCAAATGCTATTACAGAAACTTCAGTTTCAAGGGCTGTACCATCCTCTGTAAGTGGTACAGTTGTGGTCGATTTATGTCTTGACTCCAGTCCGCCCTGATACTTTACAAGGTCCAGCATTCTCCATGCACTTACTACATCTGTAAATCCGGAACCACCAGACTTCCCAAATTTTGAAATCACGTCCCTTGCCCACTCAGCTTCACTTTGTTCTACGGATCGGAAAACCGGTAAATTAATGGCTTGAGTTTTAGCTTTCAGGGACTGAATTGGAACTGAACGCAATGAAGGGAGTGCAGAAAGTACTCTGCCAGCCAAAATAGTCCCTATGCGTCTGGATTCATCAAATCCACTTAACTGATCAGGATTTGAAACATCTACATGATTGATATTCCCCGAGGTTCCATTCGTAAATATAGTCACGAATTCCTCCCCCTTTATCTTCCCAATCAATTCAGACATTACCCCGGGAAAATCGGAGGAGAACCGGTTACCGCCAACAATAGCAACATGCAAAGCGAAATTAACCAAAATAGCTACCGGCTTCTTATCCAGAGATTCGAAATACACTATAGATAATGCCGGATCAATCGGTCCGGCCGGCCTCACAACATCCGGGTTCAACTTACCGGGATTGGTTCTGAATCCTCCATCTTTCATCAAATAGCGCCGGTTGAAGCTTATGGTATTCTCCTGAACACTTCCAACAGATACACGAACAGGCTGAATTTTAGAAACAGCCGATTTTACACTTACCGCTATAAGTTCAGGGAGATTATGGGTATACTCCTGACTCTTTAACTTTGCGGATCCTCCTAGAACATCCCAGAAAAGCGGGTTCATCTGAGGCCCGGCATGAGCATGAGTGGCATTCAGGATAATATTGTTTACTGCTATTCCCGTTTGCTGAAAAATTAATTGCCTGCTTTTCATTACCAGCAAATGCGGCAAACTAATGACATCCAGAGTGATAAATGCAACCTTCTCTCCACCGTGCTCAAAAACCAGGGTTTTGATGTAAAGATCATCATGCACTCCTTCAGAAACCCTGATACCGTAAGAATCACCGATTATGCTTCCAATGGGAGGTGTCATCCTGGTTTTAGATGCTCCAGCTTTGAACCCTTCGTCTTGAAAGGAAGTATTCGCCGGTAGCAACATCGAATTCATTACCAGAACAAAAAAGAAAGTTATTGAAAAAACGTTTTTTATCATTTAATCAGAAGCTGGTTTATCAATTTATTTCAATTCAGGAGGCAAATTACCATAAGCCCATGGTGCCTTAAATGGTGGCGGTGGAGGCGGCAAAGGAACTTTTCCGGGTACCATCTGATTAGCCAGCTCAATACCGGTATTGGCGAATTGCCTTCCGGCCGAAACCTCCAGATTACTGTAAGACGTAAGACGGGTTTCATATCCACCACCATTTGGTCCCAATGCCTCTTCAGTTGGCACATATCCTGTAATACCGTTAGCGAGTTCCACTACAAATGTGAATGGAAATTTACTTCCTGCCTTAATATCCAGACCATACTGAACAAAATACTCTGCAGGATTTGATACAAATACCATTGGACCCACCTGAATAGCCTGAACTTCAACTTCAACTAATGGCCTTGCTTTGATGATTGCATCTAATACAAGGATTTCCTTTGCAAAAGTCCATTCGGTAGTACCCGACTTCTCAGGGCCTGCCTTCACAAGTTCGAATGCCTTCTGAACTTTTTCAGCTGTAGGAATACGGCGCTTTACTGTCCATACACGCTGTCTGCTATCCAGTGGGATTTCACTTCCTGCTCCCCGGCGAATAAGTAATAAAGTTTTATAAGCTTCAGCACCAACACGACCTCCTACTATATCCCACCATTCTTCAGCTCCCGGATTTTGGAATTTCGTCAGATTATCGACCTGCGTGATATCACCGCATGCGCCCTGCATAAAAACAACCGGTAAAGCAGCGTTTCCTGTTGCACCGCGAATCGTTTTCTCCATTGCACCAATCCAGTTTGCAGAAATGCCTCCCGGATTAGTGGTGGCATGGCATGAAAAATTCACCACTGTTCCGAGCAAATTGCCCTTCAAATCCCAGACACCAACAGTACCCACCTGCGGGTCAATTGGTCCGGCATAATCAATGATATCCGGATTTCCTGCCCCCGGATGAGAATAACTCATTCCGTTCTTCATCCGCAAACGACGGTTGAAGGATACCTTATCTTCATGACCGTTCCCCACTGCAAGTTTGGCATCTGTACGATTATTATAGGCGATCACGACCGCATCAACAATCTGCTTTTTAAGCAATTGTGTATATCCCGGATCAGAAACTATGGAATGATTGTTTACAAGATCCTTAACCAATGGTGAGGCTTTGTCAAAATCACCTGGTTCTCCCATGCCAATCGGGCCGGATGAATGAGAGTGGGATGCACCGATCATTACAGAAGCAGGATCTATACCACAGCGTTTCTGAATTTCGGCACGTACCTCCTGAACCAGATGACGTGTCACAAAGAGTAAATCAACACCTACAAGTGCTGTACGCTTCAGCCCGTCATCAAACACCGCGACACGAACCTTACATGGGTCATGAAAGGTCTTATGATGTGCTTTCCCATAATTGCCCGGAGACTCCATACCGATATCCGGAGTAATATCGCGCTCGGCAAAACCGGCTTTGAATACTGTTGTCTGCGCACTAACATCGTAAACAACAAGTGATAAAGTCAATATAAAAGTTAAAATTATTTCTTTATACTTCATTTTTTTATCTTGTTAAAAAGTTTAAGCAGATCCTTTACAATTTTCCGGGACGCTTCTTTCTCCACCCTGTTTGTACCGAGCCAGGTTTCATATCCTCCAAGCTGATGTTGTTCCGGAGTAGGCAGATATCCATAATTACCGTTAGCAAGTTCTATAGTAAATGTAGTTTTGAAAGGACTTTTAGCTTTAATCTCCAGTCCGGTCTCAGTAAATACCTCAAAAGGTATCGCTGCAATCCCAAGTTCTCCTATACCAAAAGTCTGAAGAATAACATTGATCTGATCAGGCCATTCAAGGGTCTGGATAGTTCTTTCAGCATAAGTTTTTTCCAGACGGTGTACCGGAGTTTCGGTATCTGGTTTTGCCAGAACCTTACGGGAGTAATCAAGCATTTGCACATCCGGCTTACGGACCATCAGATTCAACTCTGACTGTGCTGCCGCCAAGGGCACCCAGTCTTTATGTTCAATTGTCTGATAAACACGAAGAACTTCAGCAGCCACATCATTCGCTACGATCCTCATTTTAGCATAAGGAGGATGCTTTTCTGCCGGACCCCGGAAATTGATATTATTGACATCTCCGGAAGTGCCATTCGACAGAATACCTACAAAAGGAGGATCCTGACGATCAGCCTTCAGCAATTCCTGAATACGATCTGCGAAAACGGCAAAATAATCAGCAGAGATATGATCTTTTGGAAGCCCCCCAACATAGTGAAGGGAGTAATTGGCAAGTAAAGCAATCGGGCGTCCCTGCAATGACTGTACAGAAATAAATGAAACTCCGGGATCAGTCGGACCGGCAGGCTCAAGCATATCCGGATTGGCAATACCAGGATTCATAAGCACCTGATCCTTCGCTCCAAAAGGATTGGTTACCGGGGTTTTCATTTTCCAGCGACGGTTAAAAAGGTGCTGAGGTACATTTCCAATGCCCCAGCCTATACGGGCAGGTTCCAGATTATTTAATGCCACACGCACTCCATCGGCTATGCGACGCACCAGAAAACGCTGATAATCGTCGAGAGGTTTGCCCACATTCCAGCCCCTCCTTTTCTCTCCAATTCCGCTGACACTCGTTGCAGAATGGGTATGTACTGCCGACATCAGAACCTGTTCTCCGGAAATCTGAGTTTCATCCTGAATAAGTTTTCTGGCAGCATCAAACACCTCCCTGTTCACTCCCACATTGTCCACAATCACAAATACAAGTTTAAGCTTCCCATCATCCAGCACAAGTGTGCGTGCGTGAAGTTCGTCATGTACATGCATTGCCGGAGGGGGAACACCAAAATTGCCTACAATACCCTCTCCCAGTGGTGGTGTAATATTTGCAGTTGATGCACCCGCACGAAAAACCGCATGCTGAGCAACAGAAACAATCGGAGAAAAAATTAAAAAAATTGAGCTGAAGAGCAATGCAAAAGCAAGGCAGGCAACTCCGGGTCTTAGGTTCATAGGTATAGATTGCAGATTAAATAACAGCCTTTCCTATCAATCCTGCCCGAACCCGGCTCAGCTGCTGAAAATTAAATTTATAGCATGCTTAAGTTAATAAAATATCTTGTTAATGTTCAGCCCCTGTTTTAATTCAAAAGCGGCTTACCCTCTGACATAATAGTCAGTTGTACACGTGACTTAACAAATCCTTCTAAATCACTGCTGTATGACACTGCATTTTCGCCGGACTTAAGCCCCGGAATCCTGCCCGGCACCTTTCAGCTCCCTGATAAACTCTCCTATAAGACCATACAATCAGAATATTTGAATCAAATAAGAAATCTGTTAAGAAAAATAAACCGGTTGAAGGTGATGACCGGAGAATTAGATTTTGCAACAAGCTGAGTTAATTAAATTAAGTTATATACAAATTTATATGATTTATCACCGCAGGAATGTATTAAATTAGTTTAAAATCAGGTAAAAAAGATATATGAATCAAATAAAAATATCTGTAATAGCTATACTCACAGTAATTTTGATATCACCTGCATGCAGAAATAACATTGACGGAATCATTATTACAGGACAAGTAGATAGTATAAACGGCACAAAAGTAAGGCTTACAAATTTAGATTTAACTGAAGTTTACGACTCTACTATTGTAAGAAATAATCAGTTTAAATTTAATAGTACCGTTCCGGAAAAAGGCTTTTATTATATCGATTTTCATAATAATATTCCGTATCGGGAGGGAAAATTTACTGTTGAAGGGTGGTTGCACCCTTGTCAATTGTATTTGGAAAAGAATGGAAAATATTTTTTTCAGGCGAATGGTAAATATCAAATCCTACAAAATTACCATAGTATCAGGTCCACATCACCCACGCAACAGAAATTAGATGAATACTATTCAGGCGTAAATTTAAAAAGAAAAAGGCTGCTTGCCGAAAAACGAAAATACCTTCACCTGGCAGATATCTTTTTACAACAAGGGAATAATGACAAGTATAAAAAGTACCTCGACTCATCAAGCATAATAGAAAACAAAGAAAGACTTATCTACCACGAAGGCACATATGAGTATATTAAAAATAACCCCTCTACTTTGATCACTCCCTATTTAATTACCCAAATGCCAGATTTTTTCGAGAACTATTCATTATATAAAAATGTATTGGATGGCTTAGATCCGGAAGTCAAAAAAACAGAATATGCCAAAAAAGCTTATACTTTTCTTAAATCTGTAGAAAAATTAAGGATAGGAGGAGATGTACCGCAAATTTACGGAAGTGATATTTACGGAAAGCCCTTTAAATATGATTATACAAAGAAAAAATATACCTTAATAGATCTTTGGGCTTCCTGGTGCCTCCCCTGTCGCTACCAAACACCCCGGTTAAAAGTGATCTATCAAAAATATAAAACCAAGGATTTTGATATCCTTGCTGTTTCTGTGGATAAAGATAAAGAGTGGTGGATAAAAATATCTAAATATGATAATATCCCCTGGTATAATGTAAGCGAATCGGTTAAACCCAAAGATTCTAAAAATATCGAGAATTTTATAGCTACCCGGCTGCCATTAAATTATTTAGTAAACAAACATGGAAAGATAATAAGACGGGACATAGAACTGGACGATTTAGACAAATTCTTACAGGATTCTTTACAAGAATATAAAAATTGAAGTATGTTGTATATCCTCTTTTAATATTGCTGAAAATTTAGTTAAAACCTCCTGCAGAATGTATCAATAAGGTAAATGATATGAACAGTAACGTTCAGATTTAAATATCTGATACGAAATTTATTACTTTATTGGGGGAATTATCCTATATAATAAAGGAATATTGACAGAAATTAAATCAGGTCATATGATCAGGATAGTTTTCTGTAAAGCTATTGTACAGAGTTTATCCGGTTTAAGAAAGAGATTCTGTTATCGGGGAAATAATTTCATTAATTGTTTTCGCGGCTCTAATTTTTAAAACCTGCATCCTGAAAGCCTTATGAGACACATTCAATATAAGATGTTCAATAATTAATCTGCCTGTCCCTGGCAATCACTCTCCAGGTATCAACCCTGTTTCCGTCTTCCACAATTTGTGCCCGATCATAAAGGGCAACAGTCGGACAAACATGGATTGGTAATGCGTACAATACATCTCCGATCTTAAATTGATGATCGCGCCCCACTTCAATAACCATATGCTCCTCATTCTGACCAAAAGGCTTCAGTTCCGGATAATCAGGAAAATAAACCCGTTTCTGCAATTCATTTTCGGATGCGATCGATTTATGTCCGAGGTCAATGCAAATTTTGCCTTCATCAGGCAATGAGATAACCCTTGTCAGGACCATTGCGGCATAATGGAAATCCTGTTCAGGCAGGGCATCATGATAACCCTTGTCCCAGAAAATAAATGTTCCCGGACAGCATTCGACATGGTTTCTTGCTGAATGTATAGCAAATGTCGGAGAACCACCTGCCACAAGTAAAGGGAAACCGTGTCCTGACTGCTGAATTTTATTGCGAAGCTCTTCAGCTTCCTTAAAATCGCGGTCACAATGTGCTATCCGCTCAGTCAGATCATAATCCCTGATATGCCCATCATAAGCATGGAATCCTTTAAAATCTACACCGGCTAGGCTCTTAACTTCATTAAACAGATTATAAGCATCCGAGGGTTTAATCCCTGTCCGGTTCATTCCCACATTCAGGTCGATAAAAATATCAATTGTAAGCCCCGCCTCAGATGCCATCCCGGAAAACATCTTTAAAGATCCCGGATTATCAACCAGACAGGAGTACTTCGTGTCAGGATAAGCCTTAATCAGATTCAGTAATCGCAGAAACTTAGGCTTCACTGGCTGATAGGCCAGAATAACGTCTCTTGCACCGGCCATTCCCAGCATTTCAGCTTCAGCAATACTGGCTGCCTTAAACTTACTGATGCCTGAATTCATCATCATTTTGCAGACTTCCAGCATTTTATTGGTCTTGACATGCGGACGCAATTGTGCAGGATCTTTCACCATGGTGAGAACATTCTGTATATTTTGCTGCACCCGGTCTTTATACACAATCAGTGCCGGAGAGTCAATATTTTCTACATGATTGATGGTATACCAGTTCATAGGAAGTTCATTAGATCAGGCCCAGGCTTTTCTGAGAAATCTCAGCCAGTTTTTATAAAAAATATTTTCAATATCTTCAGATGAGTAGCCTCTCCTGCTAAGAATTCCGCTCAGGGATTGCAGATCAGCAATATCTTCCAGATCATAAGGCGACTGTTCTTTACCATAGGCCCCGTCCAGATCGCTGCCAATGGCAATATGCAAACTGTTGCCGGCAAGCTGACAGATATGATCAAAGTGATCTACCACCTTTTCAATATTAATTCCACGTTCTTTAGGATCATCCACCCCACGAACCCAGTTATCACAGAGCATCCAGGTATCGAACACACCACCGATTACAGCATCCCTCTCAACCAAAACCCGGATCTGATCATCAGTTAGCTGACGCTGATGATCAACAAGTTTACGGCAATTATGATGACTTGCCCAAACCGGGCCTTTGAAAATGGCCGTCGCCTCCTCAAAACCCTTGTCGGTAAGGTGGGTAACATCCAGAATCATGTTTAAATTATCCATTTCCCTCACCAGTTCTTTACCTGCTACCGTCAGTCCGTCGGTCATTCCGGTACCTGCAGCATAACGCCCGGGGCCATAGTGAGCCGGTCCACAGGCACGCAGGCCATAGGCATAAGCCTTCTCCAGATAAGAAAGTTTGACAAATGAATCTGCACCTTCCAGACTTAAAATATAGCCGACAGGTTTATTCTGATTAGGAACTGTGGTATCAAACCATAATTTGAGATGCTTTTCAAGTTCAGGTAAATTAGTGATCTGAACCATTTCACCATGATCTTCCATGGCGCGGTACCAGGCCAGCTGAGCCTGTGAAATGCCCCATGCAATCTCAGGTGAATTCCATCCCGGCAGGGCGCTGCCCGCCTCCACATAACGTGCAATCTGCGTAGCAACAACCAGTCCGATATTTCCTTTACGCAGTTCCGGAAGTGCAACAACACCCTTTGCCCTGTCCAGCTTATCAGTCATACCAAGTTCACGGCTGCGGATTTCATTAACCGTTTTCCGAAGGTCACGATTCCACTCGATGGCATTCATTGCCAGATCGAGATGGCAGTCGATCATGAATAAAGATTCATCTCTCATCTTATCCTTACAAATTATTTTTTGTCCTGGCGGAATGCAATCGCATCGATTTCCACTTTGATACCATGTCCCAAACCTGACTGAACAGTGGTACGGGCAGGCTTAACTTTGGTAAAATAAGAGGCATAAACCGCATTGTAACGATCGAAATCCTTAATATCGCTCAGGTGAACTGTACATTTCACGATATCATCCAAAGTAAATCCGGCAGCTTCACAGATACGCTTCACATTGTGAATGGTTAAATGAGTTTCCTCTTCGATTGTTCCGAGCTTAAACTCACTGGTTGTAAAATCAACCGCTGCTTGTCCGCTTACGAACAGCCAGTCGCCTGCAACCATTACCCCTGCTGAATATGCTCCCGTTGTGAATGATTTATCCGCCTTATCCGGGTGTTGTATTTCTATCTTTTCCATGATTATGTTTTTTAAAATTGATGTTTAATTAAATTCTACCGCTCCGAAAAACTCCGGACGATGAAAGTCAGGTTGTTCTGTTTTGATTTCATTCCAAACCACATAATGAGGTTCAGGAAGGTCATCTCCGCACTTGTAAAAATTAGCACGACATTTTTTACCCTTGAATGAGCCAATCTCATGGTACTGAAAAACACTGAATGGTATCGCTACGGTCAGCTCCCAGGCAATGTTTGCATCTTTTGAGCTCACAGGTTTTATCGAATTTTGAAAAGCGATGCTTCGGATTGTTTCATCCGACGACATCAGACGCATAGCCCTTTGCTCCCCAAAACTCAGTAAACAGGTTCCGGCACAATTGAACTCGAAATTATAATATTCCTGTTCCTCTCCGAAAGAGATGAACATTTCCACACAACTATCCTTGTAAACCGGATTATTCGGTTCTGAATAAATTGCCTTCAGATGCTTTTCTTCCACGTAAAACTTCAGAAACAAAGCCTTATCACCATGAGCAAGAGCAAATGCAACCTGGGGTTTATAAGCAAATCCGGGCCACGGAGCAAGATGAATTAACTCCTGATGTACACGATCCAGCTTGCCTGAAATCTCATTCACTGCACTGATATCATCCACATGGATAAAAGGAACTGAAAGTTGTTTCATCTGTTTATTTTTCTTGTTTTTAATTGTCAGATGGAGCCTTTGATGATTAAACTAATCATTGCCCTGTGTGCTTAATGATTAGTTTAATCATGTTGGGTTCATCTGTTTATTTTTCTTGTTTTTAATTGTCAGTAATCCATTGAAGGTTAACTGTTTTTCTTTTCTTCCTCTTCTTTTAGCTTCTGCAGTCTCTGCTTCACAATATCAGCAGGATATTTCATTGCCAGATTACGGATGTCATAATTGAAATCTGAGAATACCTCTTCCCACATATGCGACTCTTCAGGGGTGTACTTATAAAACCCATGTCCGTTAGCAACACCTTTACCGCCTTCTTTTACGATATCATCGATTAGTTTAGGCACATGGGTATCATTGCAAAGGGTTGGATTCAGATCTTTCATCACATTATGATAAGCAGGTACACCTGTCAGATCCATCCAGCCGAACACCCCTACCAAAGTCATCCAGTAGCCGGTATTGTTGCGGCATGCTCTGTCGATATCCTCAACGGTAGCGTAACCGTTCTCTACCAGGTAAAATGCCTCACGGTACATTGCATACATCAGGCGGTTACCGATAAATCCGCGGATATCCTTTCTTACCAGCGTGGGTTCTTTATTCCAGCGGTGAGAAAGATCGTAAAGATATTCCCCTTTTTTGATGTCACTCTGATCTCCGCAGATCACTTCAAGGAAACGGGTGGTATGCGAAGGCTCCGCCCAGTGCAATCCGAAGAAACGATCCGGATGTTTAGTCATTTTCTGCAAGAGACTGATTGGAATTGCGGAGGTATTGGAAGTCATCAGTGCATCTTCTGCGATTACCGCTTCGATCTTCCCATATACCGATTTCTTGATCTCCTCACTCTCAATAGTACACTCAATCACCAGCCTGCAGGACTTCAATGCAGAATAATCCTCCGTAATGGTCAGATTTTTGAAGTAAAATTCAGGATCCTCTGTAACCAGTCCCTCTTCTTTTGCTTTGACAAAATGCCGGCGGATACGAGGCTCAGCGGTACCCATATCGATACTGATCGGAGCTATGGCAACTACCGGATGACCGGCCATCAGCAGGCAGGTTACGATACTGCAGCCCATTAGGCCCAGTCCGACAACACCTACAGGAATTTCATTACTTGGTGGAATTTCTGACATAAGATTAAACGCTATGTGAATTACCTCTTGATTATTAAAGTTTTACAACCTGACCGGTCCTGACAGACTCATCGCATGCAAAAGCAATACGCAGACTGTTCACCGCATCTTCGCCATGTGCAGTAAGATCAATATCCTCCAGAATAGATTTCAGGAAATATCTTTGTTCACGGTTACAAAGCTCCTGATGATCAGGCTCATCCTCCAGATTGACCAGGATATCCTTCTTGGCAAATTTTTCATCTTTGTCGAGGTCAGCATGATGGAAAAGTATTGATTCTGTTTTGGAATGCGATTCGATCGAAGCAGATTTACCTGCACCACCTGCATTTTTAGCAACGATAGATACTGAACCCTTCGGCCCAAATACATCTTTCACAAAGTAAGCGGTTTCGCTGATCATTGGTCCCCAGCCAGCTTCGTACCATCCCACTGAACCATCTTCAAAACGAATCTGAAGCTGACCATAATTATAATTATCCGCAGGAATATCATCAGTCAGTCTGGCACCGATCGCATAAACCTGTACCGGCTTTGAACGCGTCATCTGACACATTACATCAATATAATGCACTCCGCAATCCACAATTGGGCTCAGAGAGCTCATCAGATTACGGTGCAGGGTCCACATCGCACCATCGCTTTGCTGATTCAGGTTCATCCTCATCACCAATGGCTTACCAAGCTGGGAGGTCAGCTCGATAAACTTCTCCCATGATGGATGATGACGCAGGATATATCCAACAACTAATTTCTTATTTGCCTTTTTCGCTGCAGCAACCACACGCTCTGCACCTTTCACTGAATCTGCTACCGGTTTTTCAATGAATACATGGCATCCGGCCTCAAATGCCTGAACGGCATATTTTTCATGAGTGTCGGGATAAGTAGAGATACAAACCGCATCCGGGCTGGTTGCTGCCATTGCAGAATCCATATCCTCAAATAAAGGATAATTACTACCCATTCTGGTGTTTAATAACTCTTTTGACTTTCCTCGTGATACCAATCCTACAATTTCAAATCCGGGATTGGTATGATAAGCAATGGCGTGTGAAGCGCCCATGTTTCCGCAGCCTACAACAAGGACGCGTACAGGTTTAACTTGATTTGACATATTAAAAATATTGTTCGATTTACTGATGTATAAGTTCTAAAGTTTCTATGTGGTTAAATAAACCACTATCCATGAACGGCGTATTCCGATTATTATAAATTACCTTTCTTAAGCTCTTTTACCGCATAATCACATGCTCTTGCAGTGAATGCCATATAGGTAAGAGATGGATTCTGACATGCGTTTGAAGTCATGAATGCACCATCTGTTACAAACACGTTCTTCACATCGTGCATCTGGTTCCACTTATTCAGTACTGAAGTTTTAGGGTCATGTCCCATCCTGGCTGTTCCCATTTCGTGAATGGCCATTCCCGGTATTGCACCCCTGTCGAAAGTGGTGATGTCTTTCATTCCCGCATTTTCAAGAATTTCTGCTGCATCATTTCTCATGTCGATACGCATCTTACGCTCGTTCTCACCAAACTCACAGTCTACGGCAAGCAATGGGATTCCCCATTTATCCTTTTTGGTCTCATCAAGAAACACACGATTCTTATACTCTGGCAGATGCTCGCCAAAAGATCCCAGTCCCATCATCCATGGTCCCGGTTCTTCCATATCTTCCGCAAAATCCTGACCATAGCCCATCTCCGGAATTGCCCTTTGCCATCCGGTACGGCTGGCACTGCCTCCGTAATGAAACCCACGCAGGTAATCGCGTTCCGGCTTATCACCAAGGTTACGGTAACGCGGAATGTAAACACCAATCGGACGGCGTCCGTAGTAATATTTATCATCAAACCCTTCTGCCCTTCCACTTGCTCCAACCTGGAAGTGATGATCCATCAGGTTATGGCCTAAATGACCGCTGCTGTTGCCCAATCCGTCAGGGAAGGTATCAGAAGTAGAATTCAAAAGGATCTGGGTGGTTCCCAGAGTGGACGCGTTCATGAAAATCACTTTTGCATAATATTCGATATGCTCATTGGTTTCTGAATCGATCACCAGAACTCCTTTAGCCTTTCCGCTCTCTTTATCGTAAAGTACAGAGCTTACAATAGAATAAGGACGAAGCGTCAGATTTCCTGTTGCCACTGCAGCAGGAAGTGTTGCAGACTGAGTACTAAAATACGCGCCGAAAGGACAGCCCCTGTTACAAAGGTTTCTGTTCTGGCAGGTACCCCTGCCATTATGCGGAACAGTGAGGTTCGCCATACGGTAAACCGTCATCATTCTGGTCTTATTATAATGTTTTTCGATTCTCTCCTTCACCGCCTTCTCAACACAGTTCATCTCAAATGGAGGCAGAAAAATACCATCAGGCAATTGAGCCAAACCTTCGTTTTGCCCGCTGATACCGGCAAAGCGTTCCACGTAATCGTACCATGGAG
This sequence comes from Daejeonella sp. H1SJ63, assembly GCF_029360775.1. Classification (GTDB taxonomy): domain Bacteria; phylum Bacteroidota; class Bacteroidia; order Sphingobacteriales; family Sphingobacteriaceae; genus Daejeonella. The sequence continues at coordinate 214,649 of NZ_JARKMZ010000007.1, forward strand.
CTATATCCTTGTAACGTACCGGCCAGTCAACTCCATACCCGTCTTTTGCATTGGCCGAAAAATCCATCTCACTCAAACGCAGACAACCACGTCCCCAGGTAATAGACCTTCCGCCCACGTGATAACCACGGTACCAGTCAAAACGCTTTACTTCAGTATATGGACAATCAAGATCATTTACCCAAAACTTAGCGTTGAGTTCGCTGTACTGCCCTCCACGGGTCTGTATCAGGTGAGAGGCCTTCTCCTCAGGAGTAATCCTGCCTCTGTGCTTAAATTCCCAGGGCTTCATCAGAGCCGTATCGTAATCCTTCACATGCTCCACATTACGGCCACGCTCCAGCATCAATACCTTCAGTCCTTTTTCAGTTAATTCTTTGGCTGCCCAGCCACCGCTAATACCCGAACCAACAACGATCGCATCGTAGGTATTCTGCTTATCTGCTTTTATATTAAGATTCATTTATCCTTGTAAATATGCTGTTTATCAATCAATTAAGTTGCCCATGCTTTTTGTCCCGGCTGTAAGGGGATGCAGGCTTCGTATTTTCCCGGAATGTGCATATAACGCAATGCCTTGGTAGCACCAATTTCTGAAGTATAGTAACCAAGGTAGGTTAACTCTGCCAGTAACTGGAAGAAGTGCGGAGGAGCAACCGGACCGCCGCCGGCAGCATTCGTTTTTTTCTGCGTTTCGGCTTCTGTCTTAAACAATTTGAATAATTCTTCACGTTCTTTCAGACTCAGCGATGTAAATGAGCGCTTAAACTGACTTTGAGCCACTTCTTCAACCTTCATCAATCCGGCAGCAAAATGACTTTGCATATCAGCGGTATAACAATCCTTCATCATCATAACAATGAAGGGACCCAATCCCGCAGCTTTTGCACCCGGAATATCCTTTCTGTCAGGAATGATAGTATTCGCAAGTTCTGCGATCAACGCTTCCTGTGATTCAATTGATTTTACTTCAAAACCTTTAACGCTTTCAGGGCTTAACACACCGGCAAAGGCCCCGAAGCCTGACATAGTTAGTGCTCCACCCAGTAAAAAAGTGGCTCTCCTGACTGCTTCTCTTCTGTTCATTTAGTATATATTATTACAAATATTATTTAAAAACTGCTAAAAAAGGGGTAAAACCCCGATATCCTCAACATTTTTAGAAAAGCTTAATTTAGAGAGTTTTTTTAGAAAAACTGTATGTTTAGCCATGATTTTTGACCGAAAAAACCTCGATGATCAAACTCTTCTGAAGCTTTACGAACATCTGCTCAGACCGCGGATGATCGAAGAGAAAATGCTGATTCTTCTCAGACAGGGCAGAATAGGCAAATGGTTCTCGGGAATCGGGCAGGAGGCCATTGCGGTGGGAACTACTTTGGCGATGCATTCTGATGAATATATTCTGCCTATGCATCGAAATCTGGGGGTATTTACCGGCCGGGAAATTCCACTCTCAAAACTAATGGCTCAATGGCAGGGCAAGCTGGAAGGCTTTACCAAAGGCCGCGATCGCTCCTTCCATTTCGGAACGCAGGATTACCATATTATCGGAATGATCTCTCATTTAGGCCCGCAGCTTTCTCTTGCCGACGGCATTGCTTTAGCCGATATTCTGGAGAACCGCCAAAAAGCTACACTGGTATTTACCGGTGAGGGTGCTACTAGCGAGGGTGAATTCCATGAAGCCCTGAATGTGGCTGCTGTATGGGATCTGCCTGTTATTTTTGTGATTGAAAATAATGGCTATGGTTTATCAACCCCCGTCAATGAGCAATACCGCTGCGAAAACCTCGTTGACCGCGCCATCGCCTATGGTATGGAAGGCAGAAAGATCGACGGAAACAATATTCTGGAAGTATTTCATACCATCTCTGAGCTGGCAGAGGATATCCGCATAAAGCCACGCCCGGTACTGGTAGAATGTATGACTTTCCGTATGCGCGGACATGAAGAGGCTTCAGGAACTAAATATGTACCTCAGGAACTTTTTGAGGAATGGGAAAAGAAAGATCCACTGAGAAATTATGAGGAATACCTTCTCAGTAAGGGTATCCTGAGTAAAGAGGTTCATGAAAGTCTCAGATCTTCATTAAAACAGGAGATCGAAAATGAGATCGAAAAAGCTTTCGCGATGGCTGAACCCGGGGCGAATGCTGAAGCTGAGAAATCGGATATGTATTGTGACTTTGACGAAAAAGAAATCATTGCACCCGATCCGTTTAAACGAACTGAAAAACGATACCTGGATGCCATCAGCGATGGCCTGCGACAGGCGATGCTGAAATATCCGCAAATGGTAATCATGGGACAGGATGTGGCTGAGTATGGCGGCGCATTCAAAATTACCCAGGGTTTTGTGGAAGAATTTGGAAAAGGCCGGGTACGGAATACGCCTATCTGCGAATCGGCTATTGTGGGTGCCGCTTTGGGATTATCAATTAATGGCTATAAATCGGTGGTGGAAATGCAGTTTGCCGATTTTGTGAGCTGTGCCTTCAACCAGATCGTTAATAACCTGGCAAAGACACATTACCGATGGGGGGAAAAGGCCGATGTTGTGATTCGTATGCCCGCAGGTGCCGGAACCGGCGCCGGTCCATTCCATTCTCAAAGCAATGAGGCATGGTTTACCAAAACCCCGGGACTGAAGGTGGTGTATCCGGCATTCCCGTCTGATGCCAAGGGCCTGCTGCTTGCCGCTATCAACGACCCGAATCCGGTGATGTATTTCGAACATAAATACCTGTACCGTTCAATCGAAGAACCTGTTTGCGATGATTTCTATACCATTGAGATCGGCAAAGCAAGAACAATCCGGCAGGGTGAACAGTTCAGTATCATAAGCTATGGTTTGGGTGTACACTGGGCAATAGATTATCTGAACGGGAATCCTGAATTTTCTGCAGATCTGATCGACCTGAGAAGCCTGTCCCCATGGGATAAGGAGGCCGTACGGGACACCGTCAAAAAAACCGGACGTGTACTCATCCTTCACGAGGATACGCTGACAAGTGGCTTCGGCGGTGAAATATCTGCCTGGATTGCCGAAAACTGCTTTGAACACCTGGATGCCCCTGTTATGCGATGTGCAAGTCTGGATACGGCCATACCAATGAGCAAAGTTTTGGAGGATGATTTTCTGGCAAAAGCGAGACTGGATGAGGTGGTCAGGAGATTAGTGGGGTATTAAAAATATACAGTGATATTTTTGCACTTCTTCAGATTAATGCCTTCTTGTTGATGAACAACGCCCAAAATCCCTTCAGGGGTGAGAGAAAAAGAAAAATATGCAGAAAATCATGCTTTCAGCTCAAAAGTCTGATGCCGTTTCTAGGCCTCCTCAATCAGCGTTACCTCTGCCAGCGGAGGAAACAGATACACCGCCCCTGTCTTTACTTCCACACAACGGTAACGCTTTCTGATCAGGGATTCTTTTCTGAAAACCCTTCCTCCTTTAATGGAAAAGAGGCTGTGCATGGGTAGTTTTTCGACCGTATGTACTCCATCCGGTTTATGATCATACTGTTTAAGTGCTCTGAAAAGATTCAGGTCAGTACAGCTGGAAGCGGAGGGGTTTTCAAGATATCGGTGAATGGCATGTTTTACGTCGGGAGGGAAAATCTCCTGCTCAAAGAACGGGCGCATCATCTTCTTAAAATTGTCTTTCCATTCTTTGCCATGCGGTTTGGCCTTACGCTTATGCTCGTTCCAGGTAAGTAAATGGGCAAACTCATGCACGGTAGTAATCAGAAAAGCGTAGGGGTTAAGGTTATAATTTACTGAAATACGGTGACCCGCATCTTTAAATGGATGCCTGTAATCTCCGTATTTGGTATTACGGTTCCGGGAAATCTTGAATTCGCAGTTAAAATAATCTATCCAGCGGGCAATGATGGGTGCCGCAGCAACTGGCATGTACGTACTGAGAACCTTGATCTTATCCAATTCTATTTCAGCAGCTGATATACTAACAGACTTGCAAGATAAGCGAGTGCGGTCATGTAAGCAAATTGAATTGCCGGCCATGTCCAGCTCTTGGTTTCGCGGTAAACCACAGCAATGGTACTGATACACTGCATAGCAAAGGCATAAAATACCATCAGTGAGAATGCAACAGCCACAGTGAATACCGGCATTCCGGTTTCAGGATTACGGGCCGAAGCCATTTTTTCGCGAACCGATTCCATATGCGCATCATCTGCTTCAACACTATATATGGTAGCCATGGTACCCACAAACACCTCACGGGCAGCAAATGAGGTAATGAGGGCAATTCCTATCTTCCAATCGAAGCCAATCGGTTTGATTACGGGTTCAATCGATTTACCCAAAACCCCTGCATAAGAATTTTCAAGCTTTTCAGAGGCAATCAGGCGATTAAGCTCTGCAGGATCATGCTGCTTCATCATTGATTCTGAACTGTATTTAATTTCGATCTGCTCGAAACGATCGCCGGGACCGTATGAAGAAAGTACCCAAAGAATGATAGATACCGCAATGATTACCTTACCGGCTTCAAATACAAATGCTTTTACACTGCGGTACATCGTAAGCAGCACATTATTCCAGCGCGGCATACGGTAAACCGGAAGCTCCATGATGAAATAACCACGCTCTCTGGAACGTATAATCTGTTTCATTACCCAGGCAACAATAATTGCAGAAAGAATACTCAGAATATAAAGCGACATCAATGCCAGTCCCTGGAGATTGATAAAACCCCAAACCTTCTCATCAGGAACAACCAGAGAGATTAGCAGGGTATAAACCGGAAGGCGCGCAGAACAGGCAATCAGAGGTGTCACCATGATAGTGATCATCCGGTCTTTCCAGCTTTCAATATTACGGGCACTCATGATTGAGGGCACAGCGCAGGCAAATCCACCGATCAGCGGCACAATAGATTTACCGCTCAGCCCAACCTTACGCATGATCTTATCCATCATAAAAGTCACCCTCGCCATGTATCCCGTATCTTCCAGAACTGAGATACAGGCAAAAAGAATAGCGATCTGAGGAATAAAAACAACAACCCCGCTTAATCCTGCCAGCACTCCATCCACCAGTAAATCAGTAAATACCCCCGGAGGCAAAATCTTCAGACTCTGATCTGTCATCCAGACAAACAACTCCTCGATCAGCGTCATCGGATATTCTGACCAGGAGAAAATCGCCTGAAAGATCATGAAGAGTATAGCGAAGAAAATCACAAAGCCGAATACGCGATGCGTCAGCACACGATCGATCCTGTTACTGGTAGTTTCTTCACCCGGTTTGGTGTTCACCTTTACGGTGTCAAACAAAACATCGTTGATAAAATTATAGCGGGCAATGGTCTCGGCAGCCTGCAATTTCTGGGAATGAAACTCATACTCTTTGCAGAGTTCGGCTACCCTCTTTTTCCCGGCATCCGACAAAAAACCGATTTCTTCATACTGATGAGCAATCTGCAATGCCGCATATGGCTTATCAATCTGCAGTTCATCCTGAATTTTTTTGATCAGTTCAGGAGCAATGCTTTCCACTTCGATAGAAGGGTTTTGCAGAGCCATGGAACTGTTATTTTGTATGGCCTCTTTCAGACGGTCGATTCCCTCCTGCTTACGTGCAGAAATCGGAACAACCTGAACCCCAAGTTTTAATGCCAGTTCATCTACAGAAATTTCAATTCCTGATTGCCTGGCCAGATCCATCATATTCAGGGCAATAATGACCGGAATATTCAAATCTGCGATCTGGGAAAAAAGAAGCAGGTTTCTTTTAAGATTGGAAGCGTCGGCAACAAAAATAATCAGATCAGGATAATTTGATGCAGATTTATCCATCAGCGCATCCATCACGATACGTTCATCCCGGCTTTTGGGATAAAAACTGTATGTTCCGGGAAGGTCTGTGATCTGAGCCTGTCGCTGATCCGGAAGTTTACAGTAGCCTGTCTTCTTCTCGACAGTTACACCCGGGAAATTGCCGATTTTTTGATTTAAACCGGTCAGGACATTAAATAGAGTAGATTTTCCTGAGTTGGGGTTACCAACTAATGCAATTTTTAACTCACCGTTCACGGCGGATTATTGCATGATAATGGTTGAAGCTTCCTTCTTTCTCAGACTTAGCTGATAACCCGAAACGGTGATAGCCATCGGATCGCCAAGCGGAGCCACTCGTTCAACAACGATTGGTTCTCCCGGTAAACATCCCATCTCCATCAACTTAACAGACATCTCAAGATCAGTAAACTCTTTGATGATTCCTGTTTGCCCCGGTATTAATTGTGAAAGTTTCATATCCCTCTTAAATCTGATTCAAAAATAAAGCTTATTTGAATTAATTCCAAATAAGAAGAAATTTTTTATCAAAATATGTGATATTACTTATTCTGAGGCACTTGAGATGCAGGGTAAGACCTGATAAATTTAGGACAATTGCATCCTTTTTTAAGAATATTGCAGGAGCTCAGACTCAAAACTATGAGCAAAAAGCCAATCTTAATGTAGTTTTTCATTGAAACGGACTCTGTGTAATAAAACGTAACTAAAGACCCCCATTCCCACTCCGGTCATATCAGCGAAGAGATCCCACCATTCGGCAGACCGATAGGTAAATATCTTCATCTGAAGTATCTCTATAAGAGCTCCCAGAGCAAAGGTAATCGTCAATATTTTCAGTATGGTGAGCGGACGATAGGAGTAACTTGACTGCTCTCTGATTTTACCATAGAACAGCAGGACAGTAAGTACAAAGAAAAAACCGGTATGAGCCAGTTTATCGAAACCCTCAAAAAAAGAAACACCTGATCTGGCTGTATCCAAACCAGGCATTTCGCAGAGTATTGTAATAAAAATTGCCCATAGAATAGAAGGCAACTGATATCTTAAGGTTTTAAGCATTAAGCACCAACCTGTGTTTGATATGCTGACGATCCAAGTAAACCATCAATCTGAGAAGCATCAGAGATCTCTATCTTCACCATCCATCCGTCTCCGTAAGGATCAGTGTTTACCAGCTCAGGGTTGGCATCAAGCTTTTTATTGATCTCCAAAATTTTTCCTGTCAGCGGCATAAAAAGGTCAGAAACTGTTTTCACAGCTTCCACGGTACCGAATACATCTTCAGCATTTACTTCTTTACCTAAAGTGTTGATATCTACATAAACGATATCACCCAGTTCGCGCTGAGCGAAGTCAGTAATACCAACATATGCCTGGCTGCCTTCAACACGTACCCATTCGTGATCTTTGGTATATTTTAATTCTGCAGGAAATTCCATTTTTTATTGATTTTAATTTTTTCAAAAATACTTTAAGAATTGCAGACTTGCAATTCTTAATTGAGAATGAAGGTTTAAATGAGAAGGGTATCTATAATTCCTGAACTGATCTGTATTTATCAGAAATGCATATCAATACCATGTTTCAAAAGATCTTATGCAGTGGCAAACATCTGCATCATTACAGGAAATAAATAGAGCAAATGATTAGAGATTAAACCTCAGATTCACCCCAAAATTGCTGAATGCTGTATTGAATGTCTGCGAAGTATAGGGCTTGGTTATATTCCCGTCATAAAACATCCTCATTGTAAACCTTTGATTCAGGACATAATCAACCGAAGGCCTGATGGTAATATTCTTCGCTCCTGACGAAACTTCTGCATCTTCCACATCTGCACGGTAGATCACCAGCTTACGGTCGCTGAGCGCGAAATCAAGCTTAAAGTTCATGTCATTGTCCAGCTTCAGGCTCTTGAACATACCAAAGGGGAAGCGGAATTTAGTAGTACGGTAACCCATTCCAAACACTGCCCCGTCTTCTTTCTGCTGCGCCAGCTGGCTGTTGGTTAAGCTGAAACTCAATGCTCTGGATTTCCGGTATTCCATGTTCAGGGTCATATTATTCTTCAGTCTCACATCCACACCAAATAAAGGAAGGAACTGCTCAAACAGGGTAACCTGCGAAAACTGGTAGAATGGAAGGAAGTTCCCGTTTGCATCCTTCACACTCACCGCCCCGTTCTGTTCCTGATAACGTACCAGCGAGTTAAATCCGTTGATGGTATAAGTTGAACGATAGGCATGGTTGATATCTACTGAGGTAAATATCTCATTAAAGAAACTATACTTGGTCAGTCCATTGTAGGTAAGTCGCCAGTTAGGGACCGGAATCTTAGGGAAACGACTCAGGCTGACCTTACTTGCATCCTTTCCGGTATAGGCTGCCAGGAATGAAGCGATAAGCACATCCTGTGAATTCTTATTATAACCATCGGCATAGCCACCACTGGTGCCTGTTGAATTAGGATTTAGTGTACCCAGTCTGCGCGAAATGACAGCCCTGTTTTCCTGAAACTGTCTGAAAAGCCTTGATGAATTATTCAGTTTATCCTCCTTGCTGAATGCGGTGCGCATAGAAAAAAAAGAAATACTGAAATCTCCGGTCGTTACCGGACTCAAATTCTCAAATCCATTGCTCGAAGGAAGGAACTTGAAATTGGTGGAATAATTAAAACTCTGACTCTTTATTCCTGTCAGTTCAATACGAAGATCTTTAATAGGTTCAACCAGACTTCTGAAACTCAGGTCTTCTTTTTTAGTATTAATATACAGCTGATTCAGCAAAGAATCCCTGGTAATCCATCCACCGGCCAACGCCCTTCCGCGAATATCGCCCTGCCCTCCGAAAAGGAAATCATAGCCCGGAGCTCGCGAATCAAGATTCTGGCCTATAAAATTGGTTTTCGGAAGATATCCGGGTAAGAAGGTGCCTTCAGTTTTGGTATAAGCCCCGCTGAAGTTCTTCAATGAAGTCAGAAGGTTCACAAAAAATGCGGCAGTTGGATTCTTTCCTTCAGCACTCATATTCCGGATAAAGCCGAATTTATTGTACAAAGCTACCAAACTCAGGGTTGGATTAATTTGTACAGTTCTGCTGTTCTGAATCGTATTACCGACATTGATATTCGGATCATTCATCGTCAGCAGAGGTTCTGTCTGCCAGTTAAATCCTGAACCATAACGCGTGGCAATCGTTACCCATTCAAGACCCGGAATCTTGTTGACGGGCAGATTATAGGTCAGGTTCATGGTATGGCCATAATCCGTGGTTCTTCCCAGCTTCATCAGATTCTGCCATAAGGTATCGCGCTTCAGTCCGGTGATCCTTCCTTCAGGCTCATCAATGATCGAATAATTGGTGGCATTGAAGTCGATCTGCATGGAACGCGTCAGATTCCAGCTAATGCCATAGATGCGCGACATCTGGAAATTCTTATTGAAATTAGTATTGATCGGAAGAAAGTTGTTCGGATCATTATCGCGAAGGGTATTCTCAGAATAGAGGCGGTTCACATCAATACTAAAATTCAATATTGAAGGCAGAAGACTGAAATTGAAATCACGCAGCAATGTCAGATTCTTAGACTTTATCAGCTTCTCAAATGGCGTAATGGACTTAGCCTGCTTTGAATAAGTGTACTGTAATCCGGCACGGTAAGTTTTTTGAATCGTGCTCTCATTAATGAAATCACGGTGATTAAACTCATTAAATGCATAGGTTGCACTCAGGTTTTCAATATCCCAGAGTCTCGTTTTACTTTCAGGATTCGTTTTTATCTTTCTGACATTAGTAAAATTGACACTCTTACGTGAAGTAAAATCCTCGGTTATAAAACGCAGTGAGTCGCGTACTTCTTTTGTTGAATTTTTCAGTACAGTTTTAAACTCCGTATCCTGATTTCTCGGATCGTACTGCGGTGAACCAATCTGTTTAGAGAAATTCACATACATCGGAACCTTAATACCTGTACGCTCAGGGAAAAATTTACCCAGTTCTGCATTACCTGAAACATCAAATAGCACATCATCCTCGCGATTACGCTCACTTACCCTCCGGTCGATGGAACCGAAACCAATTGTACTCTTGCTGCCGGAAACGGTAACATCTGCAAAATCAGCCAGTTTGGCATTCATCCTTGCCGTAGCAGCCCAGCCTCCCCTTTCATCAAAATCTGTAAGTCTCAATTCATTGAACCAGATCTGTGCTGATTTATCCAAACCGTCATCTAAACCGGGATTAGCAGAATTCCGCAATGGGTTTCGAACTCCAAGCATATAAACCCGAACCTTGCTCAGGTCGGGCTGTCCTTTTACAGTTATGATGTTTACCCCATCCTGATAAACAAAGGGGCGGTTGATAGGCCAGGGCTGACCATTCAGCACGGCCCGGTTTCTGGCAGCTTTAGCCTCCAGGAACAACCGCAGTTGAACATCCAGCTTATTCTGTTCAGGCCAGATTAATCCGGGATCATTGGTTCCGGGACTGGTTACTTTCAGCGGAATTTCATAATCATAATAATTGTCCTGATTATCTGTTCCCACCCTCAGAAAAGCACGAAGATCATTATCCCTGATCTGATCTCCTTCAGCATGAATAAACATTTCCATGCGTTTGTAGGAACGGAAATCATTAAAAGTTGTACGGAAAGTAGCACGGCCATAGCCATCTCTTAAATCCCTGACAGACAAGGCCAGAGATTGCTCATTTTGACGCGATTCTCCACGAAAATTGGTAAAATCAATCTCTCTGGTAATCCCGGGAGGCAATACATAAGGTATCGGTGTTCTTTTGCCGTTCTCCTCAATATTCACTGTGCTGACATCAATGGACGAGTTATCCAGTGCCGGATTGACCAATGCCGGATCTGCAATTACTTTAGTGGGATTATTTTCTGCATTATACCTTCTCCACTCGCCGCGTACCAGTTGTAATTTAGCCAGACGCATCACTGTAGTATCCGCAAAATCAGTCATGAACATCCTGATAAAACGAATAGACTTAAAATCTTCAATATTTCCAACTTTCTGCAGATAATCGGAGATCGGAATTTTAAACTGAATCCATCTCACTGTTTCCTGCTTGCCATTAGCCAGTTTTACATTTGCATTCACAATATCAGTGATATAATTCTGACCTACCTGAAGCAGATCCTGAGGACGGACAGATACTTTGTACTGAAAATACTCATCTGCCTGAGTTGAATTGTTATCACGATTGATATCCTCACCATCAGGGAATGAGGTTGCAGCAGTATTTTCAATTCCCGTCAGATCAAGCGACTGCTGCGGAGTTTTAGAGTTGCCCTCGGTATTGTTGTAGCGTTCGTACCTTTTCAGAATACCGGCATTAGCCTGATCCAGATTGGAACCGCGATAATACTGATAATCATCGGATGCAGGATCGGCTGCAAGAGCCTGAGCGGCCTGCGGACTGATACTTGCCTGCACCTGATTAATGAAAGAACTGAACTGTGCTCTTTCCGCATCACTATTCAAACCATCAATACCAACATCCTGAAATTGACGGGCAGTAGGATTATTGTCAAAAGCCTGAATCACGGGCTGCAGCTTTGGCACCTTACCCCAGATCGTCTGATCCGTTTTTGCAATATTTCCATCCACCGGCAAACCATTTTCCAGACTCTTTCTTCCGTCCTTCAGAATATCTTCGGTTATATTACCAAGGTTAAAATACAGATCACCGCCCCGTGCTGTCTTATTATAAATGAAAGGATCGAGCATCCACATTTCAATAAATTCAATATTCAATGATTCAAAATCATTGGTCTCGAGCTTCCTGAAAATGCCTCCCCAACGGCTTCTTGGATTACTTAGCGCTCCATTTTGTGCCAGACCGCCCGTTGTAAAGTTATACGGGCCGCGCATGGTTGGATAATAGGCCAGGTCAAAGGTAGGAAGCAAAATCGCCTGTCCGGTATTCGACTCTTTGTATGGGAAGACCTCGCGCTCAAACACCTGACGTACATAATGATTGGATAGCTCATTCTTATCCCTCCGGATATTATCAGGGGTCAGTGAATTTCCGGTGATATAAAATATCGGATCAACATTATAAAATGCAAGCCTGGCACGGTTGTATCCATAAGCCAGATCATTGTTCAAACGCGATTCAGGAAACATTTGCGGCGTTCCGGAAATCTGCCAGGATATCGCACTCTTAATATCAATCAGTGAACGGCTGGCTTCAAAATCATCCAGATAACTGGCTCCGTTGCGGCTGCCTGCAAAGTTCAAAGCCCTTGGATGCCCGGGGATCAGATTAGCATATTCCCCGCTGAAAGTAATACTTGAGGCTTCTTTGGTATTAATGAATGGAATCTTATCGACCATGCGGGTAAGCCACCTGGAAGGCGAATTATAATTAATATCCATGCCCCAGATGGTATTGGAAATAGCCTCTTCGCCAATGTTTACTTTTTGTGTGAGCGGCTTCTCTGTGAGGTTCATGAAAGTCCCCCCCAGATTCAGCTTGTTATTTACCCGGTAATCGAACCTCGATCCGGTGAGTGATCGCTGCTGAAGACCAAACAATTCATTGTTTTCCAACTTAATACGTATCTGCTGACCCGAATTAAGTAATGCCTGGTTCAGAATACGAACCAAACCGATATTATAATCAACCGTAAAATCAACCCCTTCCTGAAGTGGCAATGTACCGGCCACTACCTGTACAGATCCCGAAGGAATATTGATGGCATTCAGCTGGAATTCAGAACCACCCTGCGACTGATAGGTCCCCTTAATCCGGTAGCGGTTGAGTTTAGCAAATAATTGCTGAGCTATCACTTTCGTTGAATCATACAGCGGCTGAAAAGTATATTTATCAATCAGATTTTTCTCGCTTATCGGATCAAACCTTTTGGCAAGATCAGAACCAAAAGGCTCTACAAGAGGGAATGTAATCCGCCCGTTCAACGGATCGATAGTTATCCCTTCCAGAAAATCAAAATAACCATCAGGCTTACGGTCATTCTGCTGATTCAGATTATCCAGGTTAGTCATCTGAATCCATAATTTTCCGTTGGTATTAGTCCCCTCTGTAATCTGCGGAGTTTCTATCCCGGTGTTCTCATCCAAACGAAAAATATTCAGACGAAAATCATTCCTGCTCACCTGATAAGCTCCCAGAGCATAGATGTTTTTCATCATCAGATCCCAGGTTGGCAAACTTGTTTTCAGGGTTTCATTTTTCAGCAATTTAACATAGAGCAGCTCGGGAGTTGAATTGTTCACCGATACATCAGTTGAAAATTCCCCTACCTGATATTCCACACCATTTACTGTATAGCGAAAGGCAACGGCAAGAACTTCATCGGCATTCAATGCTGTATTCAGAGAGATATAACCCAGTCGCGGGTTCAGAATAAACTCCTTATCAGTAATGTTTCTGGCAAAAGTGAGCTTGGCAAAATTATCGGTGCCCCCGCCTCCTGCCTGAAAGAAGCTACCCGCTTCATTTGAATTCGTAAGCCTGACTCCCGGAGGCAGCACCTGAAGCAGGTTATTGGATTGCTGCGGGAAACCGGGTCCGCTGAATCCTGCAGGATAAACAGAATACCCCGATCCTCCCTGAACCTGCATGGTATTGTACACCTTGTTCTCTCCAAGATCGAGCAGGGCAAGAACATCTCTTGCATTAGCAGTGCTGTTAGCCCTGTTGGTTACCCAAACTTCAATTTTGGTAATGTTAATATTGGAACTGTTCAGCGGAATATTTGACAGTGCCTTATTATAATTATCCCTGAAAAACTGAGCAAGAAAATAATGCTTGTTGGTTTCGTAATTATCTGCCGAAATACTGAACTCGTTCTGCTGTGAACCATTGGTAATAGTGATTTCCTTCTGCTGAGACTTTTGCTGAGAAAAAATACTGGTTACGTTTAAACGGCCAAACTGCAACTGGGTTTTAAGACCAAAAAGAGCCTGACTTCCCGTAATCAGAGAAGAACTTAGCGGAAGACTGACGTTTCCGGCTTCGATCTTTTTGATAATCTCATCATCTTTTCCGGTATAATCCAGCTTAATCTGATTCTCAAAATCAAACTGAGCTTCTGTATTGTAATTGGTAGTGATCTTCATCTTCTCTCCGATCTGTCCAACTACGTTCATTTGTATACGCTGATCAAAATCGAAGTTCCCCTGTCTGCGCTGCCGCTCATTAAACATCGGGTTCTCATTGCGGCTAAGTCTGCCGGAGAATGTCAGGTCTGCCGATCCTTGCGGACGGATTTCGATAGTATTCCCTCCAAATAACTTTTCAAACGACTTGCTGTTGATCTTTACCGGAGGAATAAAACCCGAATCACGGGCTTCAGCCAGAGGCAAATCAGCCAGTTCCCGCCAATAATTACGCTTAATCAGCTGATTTTCATATTTCTGATATTCTTCAATACTTAAGTACTGAGGCTCACGATATAATCTGTCTCCTATTTTTTCACGGATAATATAACGCTTTGAGATCGGATCAAACTCTACACTTTTTTTAATATTGGAAGGGTTGGGAAGAATAACACCTGCAGGACGGCTGAGCTGAATAGTTTTAGAATCCTGAAACGGATAAACAAGCCTGGATGTGTCCTTCTTTGCAGCAGGATTTTGAGCAATCGCCTGCCCTGCTAACAAGAATATAAAGGCACACAATAAACTCTTCAGGTTCAAGTAAAAAGTTGCAGCACTTTTCAATTTCCGGTTAATATTGATGTAATTATAAGCTTTTAAGGGCAATTTTTATCAATTGTTCAACAGATAAATTCTCAGCAGCAGACTTAATTGCGGTATCCAGAGCCTTCTCAGCAGTGCTTTTGGCAAAGCCCAACATAACCAAAGCTGATAACGCTTCATCCTTCGCAGTATTGTGACTTGGCATGGAAATTAATGAATCGGGACCTTCTTTTTTCAACTTATCCTGCAACTCGAGGATCATACGCTGTGCCGACTTAGGTCCGATACCTTTTATTCTTTGGATCAGAGGCACATCGCCCTTTACAATTGCAGTCTGTATTTCAGCAGGAGTTATGGATGAAAGAATCATTCTTCCTGTATTAGGACCGATCCCTGAAACAGAGATCAGATGCAAAAACAGTCGCTTTTCTCCTTCATCTATAAAGCCATAAAGCGTATGGCCATCTTCCTTAACATGGAGCCAGGTATAAAGCTTACACCGTTCATGCTCCGGAAGGGCTGCATAGGTATTAAGTGAGATATTGATATGATAACCTATTCCTCCCGCCTCTATTACTACATAAGTGGGACACCTGAAAACTAATTTACCATCTATATAAGCATACATGTTTTGGAAGGATTAGGCTATAATACGATCAATCTTTTTTACTTGTTTTTTTAAAAATACCCTTTACACGGCTAAATACGGGAGAGTTCTGTTCTTCTTTCGTCTGTACATCTACCACAGCTATTGTAACCATATTAACGATCTCACGAACAGAACTACCGAGCTGAAGCACATGAACAGGCTTGTTCAAACCAAGCAGAATTGGCCCTACAGCCTCCGCACCGCCGATTTCCTGAAGCAGCTTATAGGCAATATTTCCGGATTCGAGGTTAGGGAAGATCAGCACATTTGCAGGAGCTCCTACCAGATTACTGAAAGGATAATTGTCCTTCAGCAAATCAGGGTTCATTGCAAAATTGGCCTGCATCTCGCCATCGACAACAATTTCTTTGTGTTTTTCATGTAAGATATTTACCGCCTGACGAACTTTCTGAGGCACTATACCATCATTTGATCCAAAGTTAGAATAAGACAGCATGGCAATTCTTGGCTGAATATTAAACTTCTTCACTGAGCGATCGAGCAGGCTTGTGATATCTACCAGTTCATCTACAGTCGGGTTCTCATTAACGGTTGTATCACCGAAGAAAACAGGACCTTTTTTGGTAAGCATCATGTACATCCCGGCAACACGATTTACATCGTCCTGGATGCCGATTACCTGCAATGCCGGCTTAATAGTTGATCCGTAATCTTTAGTCAAACCAGAAATCAGGGCATCAGCTTCACCAAACTGTACCATTGCAGCTCCATAATAATTACGGTCGCGCATCAGTTTTTTCGCCTCGAACAAGGTTACACCTCTGCGCTGACGCTTCTTATACAGGTATTCTGCAAACCTTGTACAGGTACTTGTATCCTCAAGCGGGTTAATAATACTTACGCCTTCCAGATCAAGTCCATTTTCAGCTATGATCGATTTTATACGTTCCTTATTACCAAGCAATATCGGAATGGCTATACCTTCATCGCGAACAATCTGGGCAGCCTTTAAGATTTTATAATGATCGGCTTCTGCAAAAACTACTCTTTTCGGAGCTGACTTAGCCTTATTGGTAAGCGTCCTCATCAGTTTATCGTCCAGTCCGAGTCTGGCTTTAAGCTCTTCATTATAAGCTTCCCAGTCTTTGATCTCCTTACGCGCCACACCCGACTGGATAGCGGCTTTTGCCACTGCAGGTGATACAGAGGTAATCAGACGGAAATCTATTGGTTTTGGGATGATATAATCCTTGCCAAATTTAAGATTCTTGGAATTATATGCCAGGTTAACAGCTTCAGGAACAGGCATTTTGGCAAGTTCTGCAATCGCAACTACAGCCGCTTTCTTCATCTCTTCATTGATCCCGGTAGCACGTACATCCAAAGCTCCTCTGAAGATATACGGGAATCCAAGCACATTATTCACCTGATTGGGATAATCTGAACGGCCGGTTGCCATAATGATGTCCTTACGCGTATTAATCGCCAGCTCATAGGCAATCTCCGGATTGGGGTTGGCCATCGCAAATACAATTGGATTTCTAGCCATTGTTTTCAGCATCTCGGGAGTCAAAACATCCGGAGAAGAGAGACCGATGAACACATCTGAATCTTTTACTGCAGCGGCAAGGGTATCGATCTTACGGCTGGTTGCAAATTCTGCTTTAGTACCCTCCAGATTAGGGCGGTCGCTGCGGATCACTCCGGAGCGGTCAAGCATCACAATATTTTCTTTCCTGGCACCCAGACTTACATATAGACGGGTACATGAAATAGCTGCAGCACCTGCACCATTTACAACTATCTTTACTTTATCTAGCTTCTTTTTCTGAAGTTCACAGGCATTGATCAGAGCTGCGGCCGAAATGATAGCTGTTCCGTGCTGATCATCATGCATCACCGGAATAGACATACATTCTTTAAGTCTTCGCTCAATTTCAAAGCACTCAGGGGCCTTAATATCCTCGAGGTTGACTCCTCCGAAAGTAGGCTCAAGGGCCTTTACAATAGTAACAAACTCCTCAATATTCTGAGTATCCAGCTCAAGGTCGAATACATCAATATCCGCGAAAATTTTGAAGAGTAATCCCTTACCTTCCATTACCGGCTTACCGGCTTCAGGACCTATATCTCCCAGGCCCAGCACAGCAGAACCATTACTGATTACCGCTACCAGGTTACCCTTGGCTGTATATTTATAAACATCTTCTTTATTCTCTGCTATACGAAGACAGGGCTCGGCAACTCCCGGCGAATAGGCCAGTGAAAGATCGCGTTGTGAGTTGGTTGGTTTAGTCGGTATAACCTGTATTTTACCGGGACGGCCCTGTGAATGATAATCCAGTGCGTCTTGTTTACGGTTAATCTTGCTCATTATTCAGGAATTGGTTAGGTGGGTAAAATTACAATTCTTTTCATTATAGCTCTAATATAAGGAGCCGGCGTGCTTGTTTCATTCAGAAATCAGCCTTTATTTATTTTCAGACGCATACCCGGTCTGATTGCTGATTTAACAAGCCCATTCAATACCCTGATCTCTTCAACTGTTGCCCCCTTAAATTTATCGGCTATTGCCGACAGGGTATCTCCTGCTTTAACAGTATAATAAATAATATTACTTTCCTTTACGGGACTTCCTTTTTTTGAGTCAGGACTGAGCGCCAAACTCTGCCCCGGACTAATATGACTTCCTTTTATATTATTCCAGGCTTTCAAATCTTCAGGTTCCAACTCATATTTTCTGGCAATTACACTGAGACTCTCGCCGGCTTTGACTTTATGAATAAGAGGCTTTGAAAATTTTGCAGACTCAGGTGCCGAAGTAGATTTATATTCAGGATTTACAGTTAATAGCGGAACCGGTGCAGCTGCTTCATCTGTATTATTAAAAAGATCATATAGTGAGGCATAGGCAGAATTGGTAACGGTTGGAATAACCAGCGAGGCCGGTGCACTTTCAGAACCGTTTATAATTTGCTTTTTATATGACGGATTTAGTATCAGCAGCTCTTTTAAATCCAGTCCGGCAGCTTCAGCAACACTATTGATTGATATCCTTTTATTAACCGGGATGATGTCGGTCAGAATATTAAAACCTGCCGGCTTCACAAAAATCTGATGATCCTTATGATATGACATTGCATATATGGTAGCAATAAAGGCTGGAACATAGTTTTGGGTTTGTACAGGCAGAAATGGCCTTACCCTCCAGAAATCTGCAATCCCCCCTGATTTTTGAATCGCTCTGGTCACGGCACCGGTTCCACAGTTATAGGCGGCTATTGTTAAAAGCCAGTCGCCGGTACGTTTATAGGCATCCATCAGATATTGCGCAGCAGCATGGCTGGCCTTTACCGGGTCTTTTCGTTCATCGGTATAGGTATCCATTTTCAATCCGTAACCTTTTGCCGTTTCCGACATAAACTGCCATGGCCCCACAGCGCCTGATCTGGAAACCGCCTGAGGATTTAAAGCGGACTCTACAACGGTAAGGAATTTCAGTTCTTCCGGAATACCCACCTCTTTCAATGCCTTTTCAAAGATGGGGAAATAGTACTCAGACAATCCCAGCATTCTGCCGATCTGCTCCTTACGGCTGATATAAGTATCTATATATTTCTGAACATGTTCATTGTAAGAAAGTGAGACATTTTTCTGCAGGGAATCAAGTCTTTTTTTAAAAAGAAGATTCTGATAAGATAGTATCGGATCAGCAATTTCAGGTGCAGCAGGAAGGGTATCTTGTATTCCCGGTTTAGTATTGGAAGGTAAAACAGAAGCAGGTGATGCAAAACACCAGATGACCGGGATTAATATGGCAAGAAAGATACAGATTATTGATTTTCTCATCATGGGCAAACACAATATACTGATTCTTAAATTTAAACAGGATCAAGCAACTTAATGAAATTTTGGGAGAACTTTAATAACTCCGCTTCTTCAAAACGTTTTCCAAGCAATTGCATCCCAACCGGCAAGCCGGCTTTAGTTCTGCCGGCAGGCACTGAAATGGCAGGAATTCCTGCTAATGATGCCTGTACTGTAAAGATATCAGCCAGATAATTTACTACCGGATCGTCGCTACCCTCGCCAATAGTAAAAGCAGGGGTTGGAGCAGTTGGCAGCAATATAAAATCGTATTGTTTCAGAATTTCGTTGGTTTTATCACGGATCATACGACGTACCCTCTGCGCTTTGGCATAGTAGGCATCATAATATCCGGCACTAAGCACAAAGGTACCCAGTACAATCCTTCGTTTCACCTCAGGCCCGAAACCTTCAGATCGTGATGTTTTATAGGTTGATTCCAGATCAATAGCCCTCTTGCTCCGATAACCGTAATGAACACCGTCATATCGTGCGAGGTTTGAAGATGCCTCGGCCATAGTCAGGATATAATAGGTTGGAACTACGTACTCCAGAAGGTCAAAAGATACAGGCTCAAGAGTATGTCCTGCTGATCTGAGTGCCTCTATACTCTTTTCAAATTCCTGCTTCACTTCAGGATCGAGCCCCTCTGAATGCAGGGCTTCAGACAGATAGGCAATTTTTTTCTTTGAATCAGGCTGTTCTGCAAGATTAATATGAGGCACAGCTTTTGAAGAAGCTGTGCTGTCATACTGATCAGAACCGGCAATAATCTCCAGCAGAATCGATGCATCCTCAACACAATTTGTTATCGGCCCAACCTGATCGAAAGAAGATGCGTATGAAATAATTCCATGTCTTGAAACTCTGCCATAAGTAGGTTTCAAGCCTACAACTCCGCAAAATGAAGCAGGCTGACGAACGGATCCACCGGTATCTGTACCCAAAGCAGCAAGGCAAAGTCCTGCCTGAACTGCTACTGCTGCACCACCGGATGAGCCTCCCGAAACTTTCGTCTTATCTGCATAATTCTTTACCGGTCCGTAAAAAGACGACTCGTTGGATGCACCCATTGCAAACTCATCACAGTTCAAACGTCCGATTATGATAGCATCCTCAGCAAGAAGACGTTCAACTACAGTTGCCGAAAAGGGAGAAATATAATTTTCCAATATTCTGGAACAGGCAGAAACATGATGGTCTTTATAACAAATGTTATCCTTTATGCCAATGACCATACCGGCCAGTCTGCCGGCAGTTCCTGAATTGATTTTCTGCTGAATGTGCAGCGCTTCGGCACGGGCCTCATCAGCAAAAACCTCCACAAAAGCATTAAGATCAGAATTCTGGTCTATACGCTCAAGATAGTGATCCACAATCTCACTTAACGTGATCTTTGGGTCATGCTTTGCTAATGCCGACTGAATTTTGGAAAGAGAAGATAGACCTTCCATGCCTAAAATAATGTATTATTAGTATTTAACAGTTTATGAAGACGGCAATTTTGTAAACAAGCATGCTTGTCTGCCGGCCAGAGTAGGCTCTCTATCGTCTCTAAAGATTCCCAAAAAGGCAAAATGATAAAATGACCCTGCCCTCTGCCAATAAAATTGGAAGCAGGCAGGATCATTCCCAATAGCTTTATTCTTATTTAGCGTCCTGATCTTTGGAAGGAGTTTCTCCTTCTCCGTTCTGGGCAGTTTTGAATTCCTTAATACCTTTGCCCAATCCGCGCATAAGTTCAGGAATTTTTTTACCTCCAAACATCAACAGAACAACCACTACGATTAAGATAATTTCAGTGGCTCCAAGTCCTGCAAATAATAAAATTGAATTTAACATGATAGTTTATTTAATGTGCGTATTTGTTTGCTCAACTCCCGACTCTTCAGAAGTGCTCGTATTTTCTGCAGCCGGATCTTCTGAATTAACTACAGATTCAGGCTGAGTATTCGTTTCGTTTTCCAGAGCTGTCTGATCCAGAGAGGCGTATCCATGCTCCAGAACAGTTTCATCAGGATTACTGTAACTATAATTATTTGTATCAGACGGAGATTCAGTATCCAGGTAACTTGTGGCAGACTCCATTTCTGCTTTTGCCTGATCAGCTACTTCATTCACAGCATTGATATTATTGTGAATTTCCCGTTTTATACCATCAGATGCATCTTTAAATTCCCTTAGTCCTTTACCCAATCCACGGGCAAGTTCAGGAAGTTTCTTACCACCAAAAAGAAGCAAGACTACAAGGAATATCAGGATCATCTCCGGCCCTCCGATATTCAGAAATAACAATTCAGAGTAAAACATAATATAAATTCAATATACAAATATAGGCAATTTAAATGCCTTTAGTTTAAAAATTAATTTGCCAGCCAGCCGGCAGGATTCATAGGAGCAGCACCCTTACGCACTTCGAAGTGCACCTCAGTTGTCCCATCGACCGGATCTGTGATCACAACCCCTATATTCTGCTTTAACGAAATTTTCTGCCCTCTTGATACAGAAACTGACTTTAAATTTGAATATACTGTGAAATACTCCCCGTGTCTGATCAGTACGGCATAGGATCCTGAGATATTCTGAACAGCTGCAACCTCGCCGCCGAAAACAGCTCTTACCGGAGATCCGGGTGCTGTTTTAATATCAACCCCATTGTTTTCAACAGTTACATTGCGCCCGATAGTATGGTTTCCAAAATCCTCAATAATCATTCCATTGCTTACCGGCCATGGTAAATTACCACGGCTTCCAAGAAAATCTGATGATAATTTTGCCGATTCAGGGGTAGCCGCAAGGATACTCGAACCGCTTGCAATATTACGCGAAGGAGAACCGTCTTTATTACCTGCTTTTGCTTCGGCCTCGGCTCTTTTTCTGGCCTCCTCTATTTCGCGGTTAATCGCATTCTGAATAGCCCTGTTGAGCCTTGCAGATTCTCTTTGCTTCTGAGTTAACTCCTGCTTAAGTTTCTTTTCCTGACTGGTAAGGCTGCTCAAAACCTTTGATTTACTATTTTTCTGAACAGCAAGGGTTTTACGTTCTTTCTGCTGATCAGTGAGCAGATTATTTTTCTCCTTCTTATTCTTATCAAGCTCGGTGATCTTATGATTCAGATCGGTCTGAGTTCCTTCAATATATCTGGCCTGTTTTTGCCTGTACTCGCTGAATTGCTGCAGGTATTTTAATCGTTTGTAGGCCTGATTAAAATTCTGGGAAGCAAAAATAAACATCAGCTTACTGTATGAACTCTGATTACGAAAAGCAAAGAGAACCATAGCAGCATACTCCTTTTTGAGTTTCACGAGCTGCGACTGAAGTGAGCGTACTGTATTTGTATTTTCAGAAATCTGATTATCAAGCAGTTTCACCTCAGAATTGATGATACTGATCTTGCGTTCACGAAGCCGGATCTGAGCATTCAATGCCCGGATCTCTTTCAGCGATAAACTTTTATTGCTTGCTGTTTGATTAAGACTGCGGTTCAGCGATTCAATTTCCCTGGTCAAAGCCTCCTTTTGCCTCCTGAGTTCAGAACTGCTCTGGGCGAAAGCTTCTGCTGCAAAGCAAAAAACAAACAAAAAGAAAATACTCTTTAAGGCATTCATTCAACCAAATGTATTTAATTTTTAATCAAAAACCGATCCGGAACCCTGAATGGAAGATCTATTGTACCATCGGCATCCACTTTTAAAAACTCGAGTTTCAGTGCCAGGGATTTCTTTTTTGTTTTTGTACTCATCTCCACAAAATGCGGAAAATCATGCTGATTTAAAGCGATAAAATTACCATAATTTACAATGAGTTCCTGCCCGGAAACAATATCACCCAACTTATTCAGGGTAACCTTATTCTGAAGATTAGCCTTCAGATCATAGACAAGAGAACCAATAATACTTTTCAGCAAAGTTTCATCACCTTCGGCACTCAGTTCGGTTGAGTCGCTGAGAAGGTCGGAAACTGTATTACCGATCAACACAGACTGCAATGTCTTAAAATTGATCCTGTCATTGGTGAATTCATAAATATAACTAAATGGCTTTTTGATATAAATATTATCCAGACGATTCAGAATCTTCACACTATCCGGAGTGATTAATGCCCTCGCAACTTCCACTCCGGCCATTGCCGTTACCGAAACCCAGATTACCTCATTATTTTTCATCCGGATATTCATATTCACCTCATTGCTTTTATTATCTATGCTCAGGTCAGCTTTAGCTTTAATGACAAGGGTACTGAAAACGGCGTCCTTATCCCTGATCTGATTAATTTTATTGAGCTTGCTGTTATCTGCTGCAATTGCCTGCACAACTACAAGTTCGGGTGCAGGCTCTGGTGTCAGCACCAGCTTTTTGGATTTACATGACAACAACACCGCAATGACGGTAAACAGGCAAAGCAGCTTATTCAAGGTATTTCTTTTCATTTATTTTTTTATCCAGTGTGTTTGATCCTGAACCCAGGCTCTTCGCTTTTTGCCATTGTTCAAGTGCTTTTTCTTTTTCTCCAAGAAAGAATAAAATATCTCCGTAATGTTCTGTCTGAGTTGCATTGGAGCCCGTACCATTCCCCAGCGCTTTTTCTATCCAGACTCTGGCCTCAGCGTATTTCTTCAATCTGAACAGTATCCAGGCATAAGTATCTTCTGAGGATGAATTACCGGGTTCAAGTTCTATTGAACGCTTTGACATGCTGGCCGCTTCCTCAAGGTTTTCTCCTCTTAACGATAAATAATATGCATAATTGTTGAGTACATAACTATTTCTGGGATCAATCTCCAATGCTTTGGCATAAGACTGGTCAGATTCTTTGTACTTTTTAAGCGCATTATATGAATCGCCCAACATGGAATATACCTGCATCAATATCTCTTTATCCTCGGTTTCCAGGTCCAGCGTATTCTTCAGATAGGAAACAGCCTTCTCATGCTGTCCGGTTTGAGCAAAACCAATTCCGGTATAGAGATATAATGCTGCCTGATTTGGGAAAATGCTCAATGCCGTTTGTCCGTCTTTAACAAGCTGCTGAAACTCATTAAGACTAAGCTCTATACGAAGCAGCTGCTCCCAGATCTGATAAACCTGATCATTGATTTTCAATGCTTTAATGTAGGCTTCCTTAGCCTCTGCAAATTTCCGCTCCTGAAACAATACATCTCCGTGAACGGCAAATGCCTTGGCTTCATCCGGATGAACCTTTACCATAATGGAGGTTAATTCATTGGCATTGGCCCTTGCTTTCATATCAGCAAACATTGGAAAAAAGGAAAGCACAATCCTCACCTTTTCATCAATACTCAGATTAGGATCATTAAAGGCCACCTTCAACTCAATAAATGTATTATCAAACTGTCTCAATGCTTTATACTGATCAGCCAGAGCCAGCCTTATCAGTGCATCAGCAGGAGCTATCTGCTTTGCCTTATTCAGTACTTCAATCGCTTTTTCTCTTTGACCCGCTTTGGTTAAAACTTCATTCAGAAAAATATAATTACGGATTTCCTGTGGATTAGCAGCAATCTGCCTGCGAAGTTCCTCTTCCAGTTTAACCGATTTGCCCTGCTGCATCATAATCCGTTGCCTGGCAGATGACAATTCTTCGGATGAACCAAATCGCTTCTCAACTTCATCGTAAGCAGCAATAGCATCATCTACCTTTTTAAGCAGCAGTAAGGCATTTGCCTTATCGTAAAAATAAGCTTCATTATCCGGAGCAATCTTTGTGAGTTCAGCAAGTACGGGCACCAGTTTATCAATCTTATTGCTTTTTTTGTAAATATCTGCCAGCAGCACCCAATACCACTCATTTTCAGGCTTTACCGTCACTGCGTTCCTGAGCAGATATTCAGCCTCCTCAAGCTGACTGCCGGCAAACTTTATACTTCCCAGTTCATACATCGCTGCATCATTGGCCGGGTCAGTTTCCAGAATTTTTGAAAAACTCGATGCAGCCTGAGGATAATTCATCACTAATTTTTCATGCAGACCGTCAAAGAACAGATCCTTCACCAGATTACTGTCCTTCTGACTCAGCATTCTACCGGTAACTATAACCACATCCTTCTTCTTCTCCTGCTTCTTGCGCTGGGCAAAAAGAACAGAAGTAAAAAGTACCAAAGAAAACAGGATTGCGGCCTTCTTCATGATTTAAACTCCGGTATGTCCGTACCCACCTGCACCACGAACGGTATCAGTCAAAATTTCAACCTGCTCCCAAACTACCTGCTCATGACAGGCAATAACCATCTGTGCTATGCGCTCTCCATTGTTCACAATAAACTCAGTATCTGAAAAATTGATCAGAAGAATCTTTATTTCTCCCCGATAATCAGCATCGATGGTGCCGGGAGTATTTAATATGCTGATGCCATGCTTATAGGCCAAACCGCTTCTGGGCCTGATCTGAGCCTCATACCCAACCGGAAGCTCAATAAAAAGACCTGTCGGGATCAGCCTCCGCTCCATAGGTTTTAAAAGCACAGCTTCTTCAATATTGGCACGAAGATCCATTCCTGCAGATGCTGCCGTTTCATAGGCCGGCAGGGCATGGGATGATTTATTTATAATTCTGATATTCATTTTGTTTCAAAAATTGCCTTAATCTCCTTCCTCTCAACATAAAGGATCATCAGGGTAAATATAATAAAGAGGGCATTGCCGATGAGCAGATTACGATCAAATACTACAAATGCTACAAAAACAATACAAACCGATGCAAGAATATAGGCAAGGTTCTTCTTCAGATTGTATGGGATAGGATAATGCTTCTGACCCCATAAGTAGGATAGTATCATCATGGATGTATAAGCCGAAAGAGAGATCCATGCCGAGGCAACATAACCATACTGAGGGATATAAATCACATTTAAAAGGATAGTCAGCAAAGCCCCGATACCTGAGATATAAAGTCCGAACCGGGTCTGATCCGAAAGCTTGTACCAGATCGACAAATTGATATAGATACCAAGACTTACATAACCAAATAACAGAACCGGCACAATCTTTAAGCCTGACCAGTAAAGAGCCTGCTCGGCCGTATTCTTTCCCTTAATAAAATACTTCAAAATCTCAATATTAGCCACCAGCAATACAAAGATCAGGCAAACGGCTATCACAAAAAAGTTCATGATACGGGCATAGGTTTCACCAGAATTAGTATTCTTTGAGTGACTGAAAAAGAAAGGTTCGGCACCCAGCCTGAAAGCATTGATAAAAAGACTCAGAAACACTGCGATCTTGCAGCATGCCGCATAGATACCTACTTCCTGCTCTGATACTCCCGGGGGCAACAACTGCCCAAGAAATACCTTGTCTATATTTTCATTGATGATAAATGAGATATTGGCGATCAGCACCGGCAAGCTGTAAACCAGCATCTCCCTGAACATCTTCCTGTCGTAAGACAAAGTTAGCTGCAGTAGTTCAGGAATCAGCAAAATCAAAGTCAGCATACTTGCAATCAGATTGGATAGAAATACATAACCAACCCAGCCCTCCCTGTACCATCCGGAAATAAATTCCACACCCGGCCAGCCAGATTTGATGGCTACAGGTAATACGAATATGAAAAGCAGATTCAATCCTATAAAAGTCAGAATATTAGCAAACTTTATGAGGCTGTAACGAATTGGTTTCCCATCTGCACGCACTTTGGCAAATGGAATTACTGCCAATGCATCTATAACCAGAATATAAATGAAATATTTGACATACCTGGAATAATCAGAATCGTCAGCTGCACCAGCCTGCATCCATGCGGCAATATCATCAACAAAAAGAACGGTAAAAAGCAGGAAAAGCAGAGAAATCAGGCAAACCGTAAAAAAAGTATTATTATATACCTTTTGTTTATCATTCTCATATTTACTCAGATATCTGAAATAGGTTGTTTCCATCCCGAAAGCCAGTATTGCATTGAACATAGATGCCCAGCTGTACATCACAGAAAATATTCCGTAAACTTTCGGAGGATAGAGCCCTACATAAACAGGGGTAAGAATGAAATTAAGAAATCTGGTGACTACAGTGCTTATCCCGTAAATCGCAGTCTGACCGGCAAATTTTTTAATTGCTGACAATGATAGAGTAGATTAACATGAATAAATTACCTCTTAACCACTTCAAAATTAGTATAGTTTTTCAATTCAGCCCCCATTGCAGTCACATTTTCAACCACAGAGCGGTCTGAGCCTTTCCGGCAAAATTCAAGAAACATATCCAGTGAAAAGTCATCTCCTTCTGCTTCAATAAAAACACTGCCATCAGGGCAATTCCTTGCTGTTCCCTTAATACCCAGCTGATCTGCTACTGCCTTACTCATCGCCCTGAAGAAAACTCCCTGCACTTTACCTGTAATTGTTATATCGAGATGTTTCATTACTTTTTCAAACACTTAAATTACTTATTCTTTCTTTTTCTGAGAGAAATTCCTGCCAGATATCCTGCAAAATTGCAGCCGCCGGTCTGATCTGATGGACCGCAGAAGCAATCTGCCCGATCTCCAGTTCACCCTCCTTCAAATCTCCCTCAAACATACCTTTTTTTGCACGGCCTCTGCCCAGTAGCTTCATAAGTTCTGAACGATTGGCTCCCTCAGCTTCTGCCTTCGCTACCTGCTGATAAAACTCATTTTTAAGCAATCTTACCGGAACAAGGGATTTTAAACTCAGCTTGGTATCGCCTTCTTCGGCATTGATTATAGCATTTTTAAAATTTATATGTGCCGATGATTCAAGCGAAGCTGCAAACAATGAGCCGATCTGTACCCCATCTGCACCCAGTGCAAATGCTGCCAGCATTGCTCTGCCACTGCCAATCCCTCCTGCTGCAATCACCGGAATTGAAACCGCATCACATATTTCCGGCAGCAGACAGAAAGTAGTGGTTTCTTCCCTCCCATTATGACCTCCGGCCTCAAACCCTTCGGCAACTATTGCATCCACACCACTTTGCTGAGCCTTTTCAGCAAATTTCTTATTGGCAATAACATGCGCTACTTTAATACCCCGTTCCTTGAGAAAGGGTGTCCACACAGCGGGATTACCTGCAGAAGTAAACACGATCTTTACTCCCTCTTCTGCAATGATATCCATGATGTTTTCTATCCCGGGATAGAGCAATGGTACATTAACCCCAAAAGGGTTTGCAGTGGCAAGTCTGCACTTCTGAATATGCTCCCGCAAAACTCCGGGATGCATGGATCCTGCACCGATCAAACCCAGTCCGCCGGCATTTGATACCGCCGAAGCCAGTTTCCAGCCACTGCACCAGACCATCCCTCCCTGTATAATCGGATATTCAATATTAAAAAGTTCTTTAATTGGATTCATCATCTAAAATTCTATACTAATCTGAACAACTCAGAATCGGGACTAATTTCTGTCCCTTTAACATTTCTGATCAGATTCAGGCCCGGTGTTTTACCTTTTTCGATACTTCCGAAACGATCCTCAACCCCCAAAAAACAGGCTCCGTTCAGCGTAGCCCATTGAAGCAGGGTACCAAATGCCAGTTCAGGGAAATGTGCCTTTATCGTTTGAATTTCTGAAAATATACAGAGTTTTTCATTTGAAGCCAGACTATCTGTTCCGATGGTCATTTTAAGTCCGGAATGCTGAAATAAATTGATATCCGGCAATCGGCCCTCTATATAAAGATTTGCATTAGGGCAGAAGCACCAGTAAATCTCCCTTCCGGATGAAATGGCAAAATGAATATCATCTGCATCAGTAAAAGTATTATGAACCAGCATGATCTTTTGTTTATCTGGCAATAGGGACAGAACTGACTGCAAAGAAGTTTTGATCTGAGGTTCAAAAAAACTGATATCCTGATTCAGAAATCTGTAAAAATCAATAAATTCACCCTCCTTACTCATGAAAAATTCATTTTCCTGAGCGCATTCCTGATTATGCATGGTAATCAGGTTATCCTGATTATCAGAGTATTGTTTAAGAATGAGAAATAACTCTTTTGAAACCGAATAAGGAGCATGCGGAACAATTGAGGATGGCAGCGGAGCAAGCTCATTTTTCAGATCCAAGGCCCTCTGAAAAGCTGCTTCTGCCCTTTGGGGATCAAATCCAAGCAATTCAGCAAAAGTATGGTAATAGATTTTGCTTCTGCTCTTAACCGGCTTTGACAGGTTTGTGTTCGAGATATCTCCTACAGCTACTATTCCATTGTCAAACATCACCTGGTCAAACTCTTCCATAGCCTTCAAAACCTGATCCTGATCTGCAGCACGCTGCGTAATCACTGAACGAATAAAGGAAGGTAATCCAAGGCCTTTGGGCAGCTGAGCCTTCATGTGAGAAAGTTCCAGATGACAATGTGCATTCACAAAACCCGGAACAATAAGCCCTGCAAATTTTTCCGTTTTATCAGAAAGTCCGGAAGACTCTTCAGCATCAAGCAGATCAATGATGGTACCACTTTCATCTATTACCACCACCCCATCCTTAATCGGATCGGCACTCACTGGCAAAATATAATCGGCACTGAGGTATCTGAGCATAAAACAAAAGTATGAGATATAAGTCAGTATTGCGTAATGAGGCTGACAAAGCTGAATTCATAACAGCAGCCTTAATTCAGCGAACTGACAACTGGTAGCAGATGCATACCTTTCAAATCAGCAAAATTTGCCTGAATACTAACCAACTAATCACTAACCAACTATATCAACAGATAACACTCAGCTGACCCCGGATTCGAAAACTAAATTTTCGTATTTTTGCAGAATAATGCAGCAGGTACAGAAAAAAGACATCCGGAGTTTATCGCCGGAGCAGTTGAAGCAGGAATTCATCGCAATGGGAGAGCCGGCATTCAGGGCCAAACAGGTTTATGAATGGCTTTGGGTTAAGTCCTGTACTGATTTTGATGAAATGAGCAATCTCTCTAAGCCATTGAGAGAGAAACTTAAGGAACAATTTACAATTAATTATGTAGTAGTCAATCAATCGCAGTTCAGTTCAGACAAGACCATTAAGAGTACTTTCAGACTGTACGACGGCAATATTATTGAAGGAGTTCTGATCCCGGCAACCGACCGCATGACCGCATGTGTGAGTTCGCAGGTTGGATGCAGTCTAACCTGTAAATTCTGTGCTACAGGCTATATGGAAAGAAAACGCAATCTGAATGCTGATGAAATTTATGACCAGGTAGTTCTGATTGATAAACAGGCCAAAGACAATTACAATGCTCCTCTGACGAATATTGTATACATGGGTATGGGTGAGCCTTTATTGAACTATGCCAATGTATTAAAATCCATTGAGCGCATTACAGCTCCAGACGGGCTCAATATGGCTGCCAAACGGATCACTGTTTCGACGGCCGGAATCGCTAAAATGATCAAAAAACTTGGCGATGATGCAGTACGGTTCAATCTGGCACTTTCGCTGCATGCAGCAAATGATGAGAAGCGCAATACAATTATGCCGATTAATGAGCAAAATTCGCTGAAGGCATTAGCTGAAGCTCTGAAATACTTCTACTCCAAAACCAAGAATCCGGTAACCTATGAGTATATCGTCTTCAATGATTTCAATGATAATATTGACGATGCTGAAGAACTCGTCAGATTTTGCCGTCATATTCCATGCAAAGTAAACATCATAGAATATAACCCTATTTCCTTTGCAGATTTTGAAAATGCCGGAGTGGATAAGATCGAAGCCTTTGCTGCACACCTCA
The DNA here is from genome assembly GCF_029360775.1 of Daejeonella sp. H1SJ63. Taxonomy (GTDB): domain Bacteria; phylum Bacteroidota; class Bacteroidia; order Sphingobacteriales; family Sphingobacteriaceae; genus Daejeonella. Next base: position 245,346 of record NZ_JARKMZ010000007.1, read on the forward strand.
GAAAGAACGGTATCAATACCAATATCAGAAGAAGCAGAGGCAAAGATATTGATGCCGCATGCGGACAACTGGCGGTAAAAAGCTGATTCAATGAGCAAGCCGATAGCCTTTGGCATCAAATAAAAGAAAACTTGTAAGTATTGGCGGTTTGATTATACGCTTGGATCAGGAGTTCAGTTGCTGATCAGTTGAATTTGTCAATGTGATGATTTGTCTATTTGTCCATGAAAGAGAATGAGCAAATTGGCAATCAGACTCAGACATCAAAATAAACTACTCATATCAATTCAGCAGTCATAAATCTTACTAACTACTAACTTACCGTTTACTAAGCTATTTCATACACAGCCCGCCTTCTGATATCTAAATCTCTTAGATTGATCTCATGAAAGAGATCCTCAGGTATTTCAATGATCTTTTTGCTTTGTTCTTTCCTGAATTATGTGCGGCATGCGGGCGCAATCTTTTCAATAGTGAAAGAATGATCTGCACTCACTGCATCTATCACCTACCGCATACAGATTTTCACAACGACCCCCAAAACCGAATGGCGAAGCAGCTTTGGGGCAGAATCCCTTTTATTCAGGCCTGTGCATTCCTATATTTCAGGAAGGGCAACAAAGTCCAGAACCTGATGCATCAGCTCAAATACAATAAAAAAACCGAAGCCGGTAAGCGCGCAGGTGAGCTTTATGGCTATGAACTGAAACAATCAGACAAGTTTATTTATCCGGAACTGATCATTCCGGTACCTCTGCACCCTTCAAGATTAAAAAAAAGAGGTTATAACCAAAGTGAATGTATTGCTGCCGGAATCTCTTCGGTTTTGGGGATCCCCGTTTGCAGCGATAATTTAAGCCGGATAGAAAATACGCGAACACAAACCCGCAAATCACGATTCGCCAGATATGAAAATCTGAAAAATGCCTTCCTGCTTAAAAATCCAAACCTGCTGATTAACAAACATATCTTACTAATTGATGATGTTATGACCACCGGATCAACATTGGAAGCATGCAGCCTGAAATTACTGGAAATTGAAGGTTTAAAAATAAGCGTCTGCACTATTGCCTATGCAGAATAATATCATAACATTCTCAGGCCGGTTTTAAGAAAACCTAATCTCAAAATTCTGCTCTGCAGGATAAATGAAACCCCAATTAATTTAAAAAAATAAAAATGAAACCTTTAATCCCTGCTCACGTAAAAATGTCTGAGAGCGTTAATTTAAGATGAAAAAGCTGACTGCCTGTGGCGTCAGCTTTTTCTATTTTTTAAGATTTACCGGCTGAAAGAAATAACCTGATCTTACTGTATAGCTCATTTGGAACAAAAGGTTTAATCACATAATCATTCATCCCGCATTCGGTAATCGTTTCAAGTTCGTGAGAAAACAAAGATGCTGTTAAAGCAATAATCGGAACCCTTGCATGATGTCCGCCAAGCTGCCGGATAGCCCTGGATGATTCCATTCCATCCATAACAGGCATATGCAAATCCATCAAAATCAGATCATAATGCTCCTGCTGCACCTTATCCAATGCAATTTGTCCGTTTTCAGCAAAAGAAACTTTTACTCCCCACTTGGAAAGCACCTTATTGGCCAGCAGGCGGTTAATTTCATTATCATCAACTACTAAAATAGACCCGGACAATTCGTGTACCGGAGTTTGGCTTTCCATTGGCATGACAGAATGATTTGAACGGTTAAATTCAATAGTAAAACTAAACACTGATCCTTTTCCCAACTCGCTCTCCAAATGTATGTCAGAATTATGTAATTCTAAAAGGCTTTTTGTTATGGCAAGTCCAAGGCCGGTTCCTCCATATTTTCTGGTCGTATCTGAACTTGCCTGCGTATAGGATTTAAATATATAATCCATTTTATCACGGGCAATTCCAATACCCGTATCTGAAATCTCAAATCGTACCCTGACCGAGTTTTTATTCTCTTCAATCAAATCGAGTTTTAACTTAACCTCGCCTTTCTCTGTAAATTTCACAGAGTTCCCTAAAAGATTAATCAGTATCTGGTACAACCGGGTATTATCACCAATTACAAATTCAGGAATACGGTGATCTATTTCCGACTTCAATGCCACTGCTTTCTCTTCTGTTTTAAACTGAAGGGAATTCAGGGTATGAGTAACCAATTCCTTCAGGTTAACATTGACACTTTCCAGGATCATATTACCTGTTTCTATTTTGGTATAATCAAGAATATCATTAATCAGTGCCAGCAGGTTTTGAGCAGAAAAACTCAGAATCTTAAGGTTCTCAATCTGCGACTCAGTAGGATTATCATCCATCAAAATATGAGACATCCCGATCACAGCATTAAGAGGTGTTCTGATCTCATGGCTCATCACAGATAGAAAGGTTTCCTTGGCCTTGCTTAAATTCAATGCCTCTTCCCTGGTTTTAATCAGTTCCTGCTCAGCCAGTTTCCTTTCAGAAATATCATTTATAATCTCAACCTGCTGATCCAGACTTCCGTCCTTGTTAAATGTGGGTGTATTAGAAATAGATAACCATATTGGAGTACCGTCCTTTTTATAACTCAGGAGTTCGATATTTGAAGGTTTACAATCTGCAGCTTGCTGCCTTGCTTTCTTCAGTAATTCCATGTCCGTACCTGCACCTGCCAGTAAATCTCCGGGGCGGGTATGCTGAAACTCCTCAAGCGTATAGCCTGTTAAATCCTTCAGCGACTGGTTTATCCATTTGATCTTACCATCACCTCCGCTTATAGCTACCCCATTTATGGTCTTGCTGGCTACCAGGGAAAGTAAAGTAAGCTGCTCTTCGGCATATTTACGCTCGGTAATATCATTAACGATCTCCACCTGACGTTCAACTTCTCCCTTATCATTAAGAATGGGGGTAGTAGTAGTATTAATCCAAATCGTGGATCCATCTTTCCTGTAGATCAGCAGATCAACACTATATGGCTTTTTCTCTTTTATTGCCCTTTCTGCAATTTCAAGTGAATACGCTGATGTTTGTTTACCAATAACATTTTCCCCAAGTCGTTTCCCCTCTATCTCACTGAATTTATAGCCTAGCATATTTTCGAGTGCTGTATTGACCCAGGTAACCCTTCCCTTTCCATCCCTGATTACTATACCACTTGACGATTTACTGGCGACCATAGATAAAATTTCCAGTTCCATTTCCGCCTTTTTTCTGGATGTAATATCAATGATTACCTCAACTTCCTTATCGATATTCCCAGCTTCATCCAGCACAACAGAATTCATTACGGATAACCACATCGGATCGCCATCTTTTTTATATGCAAGCAGATCTACCGTAAAAGGTTTTTTATTCCTGGTTAGCTCACGTGCTTTATGGATCACATTCAGGTCGGTGTCTTTACCCCTGATTACATCCCCAAGCTTGTGTCCTTTAAAATCTGCAAGACTATAACCGGTAATAGTTTCTGTTGCCGAATTAATCCAGATAATACTACTCTTATTGTCACTTATAACAACCCCATTGTTTACTTTATTTGCAACAAGCGACAATTGTTCAAGTTCAGCAAGCATTTCTTTCTGACCGGTGATATCACGGCCATTGGCAAACCATTTATCATTCTTTACCGAAACAGACCAGCTCATCCACCTGGTTCCACCATTTTTCAGCTTAAGCCTTCCTTCAATTTCGAAGCTCTTTTTACCACTTTCAAGCCCGTTTTTAATCAGGGAAGCAATAGATTTCATATCCGCTTCATAGAAGAGGCTCCAGATAGTTCTGCCGATTACCTCATCAACTGAATACCCCAGCATACGCTCCACAATCTTGTTCATCAACAAAATTTCCCCTTCCTGATCAAGAATACAATGAAGTTCGGCTGAGCTGTTGAACATCATATTGATATCTTCATACTTATGAACGATATTCTTCAGGCCAATATTTTTTCGTCTTGTTTCGATTTGAAACACTATCCCTTCGGCAAGAATCTGAAGGGATTCTATTTGCTTATCGTCCAGCTCACCAGGAATTACATCGGTAACACTCAAAGCCCCCAAAACCTGTCCTTCATCACTAATCAATGGGCATCCTGCATAAAACCGGATTTTCGACTTTGATTTTACACAGGCTAATTCAGATACACGGGGATCAAGGAGGGTATCTTTTATTACAAGGGCACCATTACCCTGCAAAGTTAAATGACAAAAGGTGTCAGAAAGAGGAGATAATCCCCCACTGACACCTTTATTTGATTTAATGAAGTGATGACCTGTATCTACAAAATTAATTTGGGCAACAGGCTTATTACATATATTGGATGCCAGTTTTGTGATTAAATCGTACTCTTTCCGGGATAGAAAATCAAGGATATCGAACTCATTAAGAGGGATCATCCAATAAGATTCATCATCGCCGGTCACATTACTATCTGGCATTAATGCTAAAATCTAGAATTTATCAAGCATATAATGGATGTTTACCCATCATTTCATTCACTTTCTTACGAACCTTTTTAGCATTGCCTGCATTACCCGGATTAGTGATTACCTCATCGATAAGCTCCACAATCTTTTCCATGTGTTTCTCTTTCAATCCTCTGGTACTTACAGCAGCCGTACCAACACGGATTCCTGAAGTTACAAATGGTGATTTATCATCAAATGGAACCATGTTTTTGTTCACGGTGATCGCAGCTTCTCCTAATGCGTTCTCTGCATCTCTGCCGGTAATATTTTTATTGCGCAGGTCGATCAGCATCATATGATTATCTGTACCGCCTGAAATAAGCTGATAGCCACGATTTACAAGAGCTGCTGCCATTGCTTCTGCATTTTTCTTTACCTGTATGATGTATTTCATATACCCTTCGCTCAATGCTTCGCCAAATGCAATTGCTTTTGCTGCTATGATATGCTCCAGCGGCCCACCCTGAGTACCCGGGAATACAGCCATATCCAATACAGACGACATCATTCTCAATTCTCCTTTAGGCGTTTTCTGTCCCATTGGGTTCTCAAAATCCTGCCCCATCATGATCATACCTCCTCTTGGACCCCTCAAAGTTTTATGTGTTGTTGTAGTTACAACATGGCAATGCGGCAGCGGATCATTCAATAATCCACGGGCTATTAAACCAGATGGATGAGAAATATCGGCCATTACCAAAGCACCGATCTCATCTGCTACTGATCTGATAAACTTATAGTCCCAATCTCTTGAATAAGCAGAAGCACCGCAGATAATCACTTTTGGTTTTTCCTTTAATGCTACTTTTTCAAGTGCTTTATAGTCGATTAAACCGGTTTCACGCTCAACCCCGTAAAAATGAGGTTTATATAATTTCCCTGAAAAGTTTACAGGGGAACCATGAGTCAGGTGCCCTCCATGAGAAAGGTCAAACCCTAAAATTTTATCTCCTGGATTCAGGAGTGCTAAAAGTACAGCGGCATTGGCCTGTGCACCTGAATGGGGCTGCACATTTGCCCAGGCTGCATTAAACAATTGTTTTGCACGCTCAATCGCAATGTTTTCAACTTCATCAACCACCTCACATCCACCATAATATCTTTTTCCGGGCAAACCCTCAGCATATTTATTGGTCAATACTGAGCCTGCAGCTTCCATAACCTGCTTGCTAACGAAATTCTCTGATGCTATTAACTCAAGTCCGGTTTCCTGGCGCTCCAGTTCCTCATCAATCAGGCTGAAAATTAGTTTATCTCTCTTCATGGATACAAAAAGTGTGTTGTTGAATATAATATTAAAAAATTGCTGTAAAAATACAAATTAAGATTTGATTGAACCCATTTTAGATTCAATCCAGAAATTATTAAAGCCCATTCCGGTCTGAATAGAGATCAGATCCTGCTGAAGCATCTCAAGCATTGCCAGAAAATTATACACAAAATGAACTTTATTGTCTGAATTTTTCAATAAATCTTTGAAATCAAGTCTTTTATTGATTGACAGCAGCCTGTCGATTACCTCTTTCTGTGCTTCAATATTGTATGGATACTGCACTACTACATGTTCCTGTCTATTATCACGCTGAAGGCCCCGCTGAAGGATTCGGTGATAGGTAAGCATGAGTTTGTACAAATTAAATGATTCCAGCTCTTCTCCCGGTCCGGCGACAAGTGCAAGCTGCTGCAGGTCATACGAAATATTACCCCGTTTCTCTCTTTTAAACCGTTCTTCCTCCAGTAGTCTGAAATGCTCAGCAAGCTGTTTAAACTTTTTGTACTCAATCAGTTTCCGGATCAGATCTCTTTTTAAGTCAATTTCATTCCCTTCTTCGTCAAGATCCGGACGAGGAAGCAGCATTTTGGCCTTAATCCGCATCAGGGTGGCTGCAACAAAAATAAATTCGCTTGCAAGCTCAATATTAAGGGCATTCATCTTATGGATATAGCCCAGAAAATCATCTGTAATCCTGGCTATCGGAACATCCTGAATATCCAACTCATCCCGCTCAATAAAGAACAGCAGCAAATCAAACGGTCCCTCAAACTGAGGAAGATGTATTTCGAAATTGATATCGGAATTCATAGCTGAGCTTCGAAAATACGAATAATCAATTACGAATGGCGAATGATCAATTACGAACTGAAATTCTTTGAAGGATTATTTCAGATAACAGATAACAGACAACTGGTAACTGGATATTACTACGCGTAAATTCCAATTCAGCAGCCTTTAATCTAAATACTAACTACTAAATACTAACTACTATTGTCAGCTAATCGTAATTCATTTAACATTTTACCCTCATAACTCTTTGATAGCGCAAGTAATTAAAAGCAAGCATTATCTTTGCCGCTTATTAAGGCAAATTGTGTATTAAATATTTATTTTTGCTTAAACTAAAATTATAAACCCTCAATGGAAGTTAAGGCGGGCGAATTTCTTGAACAGATCAATTTCCCTTCAGATTTAAAGAAATTTAAAGAAGAAGACCTTGAACGTATCTGTTCTGAACTCAGACAATTTATTGTCGATACAGTTTCTGTAAATGGCGGACACTTCGGATCAAGCCTTGGGGTTGTTGAATTAACAGTTGCATTGCACTATGTTCTGAATACACCTTATGATCGTTTGGTCTGGGATGTAGGCCATCAGGCATACGGGCATAAAATCCTTACCGGAAGGAGGGCATCTTTTCACACTAACCGGATATACAAAGGAATCAGCGGGTTCCCAAAAAGATCTGAAAGTGAATACGATACCTTTGGTGTGGGGCATTCTTCCACCTCAATTTCTGCTGCCTTAGGTATGGCTGTTGCTTCTACCTATAAAGGCGAGACCGACAGGCAACATGTTGCCGTAATCGGAGATGGTGCCATGACCGGAGGTTTAGCTTTTGAAGCATTAAATCATGCGGGCATAGAGAATTCCAACATTCTGGTTATCCTTAATGATAACTGTATGTCTATTGACCCAAATGTTGGTGCATTAAAAGAATATCTCACTGACATTACCACTTCAAAATCATACAATCGTTTCAGGGATGATATTTCTCATGTGCTGTCTAAAATATCAGAACTTGGCCCTAACGCCCATGAAACCGTAAAGAAGATCGAGAAAACCATTAAAGGCGGTCTGTTAAAAAGAAGCAATTTCTTTGAAGCACTTAAATTCAGATATTTCGGCCCGATTGACGGACATGATGTTAAACATCTGGCAAAGGTTCTGAATGATCTTAAAAATATCCCCGGTCCCAAATTATTACACTGCGTTACCGTAAAGGGTAAAGGCTACGCTTTGGCCGAAAAAGATCAGACCAAATGGCATTCACCGGGCCTGTTTGATAAAATCACCGGCGAAATTCAAAAAACAGTCAGCGATAAGCCTGCTGCACCAAAGTATCAGGATGTTTTCGGACATACCCTGGTTGAACTGGCTGAAAAGAATACTAAAATTCTGGGAATAACTCCCGCCATGCCTTCAGGTTCATCCCTAAATATCATGATGAAAGCTATGCCCGATCGCGCATTTGATGTGGGTATAGCCGAACAGCATGCAGTTACCTTCTCAGCCGGTCTGGCCAGTCAGGGAATGGTACCATTTTGCAATATCTATTCTACCTTCATGCAGAGAGCTTACGATCAGGTGATTCATGACGTGGCTATACAGAAATTAAATGTGGTCTTCTGTCTCGACCGGGCAGGATTTGCAGGTTCGGATGGCCCGACACATCATGGAGCATACGATCTGGCATACCTGCGCTGTATTCCGAATATGATTGTTTCTGCTCCGATGAATGAAGAGGAATTAAGAAACCTCATGTTCACTGCCCAGCAGGAAAATATGGGGCCTTTCAGTATCCGGTATCCAAGAGGAAACGGGGTAATGCCCGAGTGGAGACGCCCCCTCAAAGCACTTGAAGTCGGGAAAGGCAGAACGATTTGTGAAGGTGAAGATGTGGCTATTTTGAGTATCGGACATATCGGTAATGAAGCCGTTAAAGCCTGCCTTGAATTGAATTCAGAGGGTATTCATCCTGCCCATTATGATATGCGCTTTGTGAAGCCCATCGATGAGGAGCTCCTTCACATGGTTTTCAAAAAGTTCAATCATGTGATTACGATTGAAGACGGATGTCTGCAGGGAGGTATGGGTAGTGCAGTTCTTGAATTTATGGCAGATCATGGATACAGTTCCAATGTCATTCGTCTGGGTATTCCCGACAGAATTGTGGAACATGGCGAGCAGCCTGAATTATGGGCTGAATGTGGTTATGATGCGCAAGGGATTATTAAAAAAATCAAAGAATTTACGCTCGGCCGAACCACTAAAGTCCTGGCTTCCTGATAGAATCATTTTTTCATTTTAAGAATAACAGGATATAAAAAATTAAATATTTTCGCTGGTAATATCAGCTTTAATATCAGCGTCCAGTTATGTTTTTCATAAACAACCTGAAAATCTCTGGCGATATAGTTATTGAATCCCTTCTTAATAATTTCCTGATTGAAAGGAATGTGTTCACAAACAGCTTCCTGCTGACTTAAAGGGTTTAAAACAGTTTTGTAACGCAGATCCTTGATTGCATGATAATTGTAAACACCAACACCGCCAAAAGCAGAAATAACTCCATACAGCGGTGATTTTTTAATATTCTTATTTATTGATTTAAATGTCTTATTCAAAGACTCAGTTGAATAGCTGAATTCATTCAATAAGGGATATTCCCACACAGCAAATGTGTCATAATAAATTTCTGATGAACCAAAAGGTGTTTGCATGACACTCATACCATTTGAAAAAATAGCTCCGGTATGCTCATCAAATGAATTTATTACATGAATTAATCCTGTTAAAGAGATTTTTATTACGTCAATATCTATAATAATAACCAGGTCAATCGGGTGTTTAACTTCCCTAATATAATCCAGGTAAAGATTTCTGTAAAAAACCATTTTCTCAATCCGCTGATAGCTGGTCATTGGATTTTTTATCAAATCACTTTTATCAGGAATCGTTTTAGTTCCATAATCCTTAGATATTATGGTAACATTGTTATAATTTATCTTCCAGTCATTTAATAAATTCTTGGTTTCATCAATACTGTCATTTTCTACTACTACTACCTGAGACCATGAGAATTGGGTTCTGAGTTTCTCAATCAAAGGAATATTAATCCTTAAAGAATCTTCACAATTTCTTGCAAGTGCAGCAATTATTATGTTTTTATTAATCATTATGTCAACAAAAATAGGTGATTATTCTATCAAGTCGCCTGGTTAAAATAAATGTTTATGTCTTGTATCCTCCTCCTGCCAATGCGCAAATCAAACGCGCCCCCCTCAGGAGGGGGACAAGTAAAACGCATAAAATTCTATTTGAAAAGCATCATATAGCCGAGATCTGAAAACTCCAACCCGGCGCATTCAAATAAAAGCATCATATAATTTACTGCTGAATGAATAATTCCTATATTTTTACGAAATTTTCATTCAGATCTCGTCTGTTCACAATAATTTAAGGTAAGAATGTTCATATTCCCTCTCATTTATTTCTCTGCCTTTTTTATTGCGATTAAGAACCTGATAAGGAAAAACACACAGGGCGTTCTGATATTTCTGATCATTGGACTTCCTATTTATACTACAAGTCTTTCCATAGCTCTTCAATCCGGATTTTCGAGTCTGGTGCCTTTTATGCAACCACTTAAGGAATTATTAATTTTAATCAGCCTTGGGATTGGTATATGGGAACTGAACAGTCGCATCAGATTTCAATCCATAGATTATGTAGTTCTTGCCTATTTTTTCTATACCCTGCTTTATGTTTTTTTACCGATTGGTCAATATGGTTTGAGTGCCAAACTTATTGCATTCAAAAGTTATAGTTTCTTCCCATTCATTTATTTTGCCGGCCGAATTATTGACCCTGCCCGTTTGTATGTCAGCAAGTATTTTCATTATATACTTGCAGTTTTTATTGCAGCTGCCGGAATACTGCTATTTGAAATTTTCATCGACCAGCATTTTCAAACGCTAACAGGATATGCTGATTTTAACTTCTATTATTTCAACCAGGAAGCAACAGGAAATTACGGTCTGTCATGGACCTTTGAAACCTCAACAGGCCTCAGGCGATTTGCCAGTTTTTTTGCGAACCCTCTTGAATTTGCAGCCTCTACTCTTTTAGCCCTTGCAATACTTGCTGGTCTGTATACAACCGATAACAACAGAGTTAAAGTAGATACCCTGGGCATCATCGCTATCATTGCGACACAGTTTGCCATTTTTTTCGCATTGTCCAGATCATCGCTTGCCAGTTATTTCATCATGATATTTATTTATGCGCTGATCACAAAGAAAAAACAGATACTCAATATTATATATGCCGGCTTTGCAGCTGTGGCAATTTATTTTATATTTTTTATGCTCGTGATAAATCCTGATTTATACGAGTTTATATATGAAACCATCACATTTACAAACCCCTCGAGTGTAGGACATGTGCTTGCCTGGATTGAAGGAATTGAGGCGATTGCCGCCAATCCTTTTGGATTAGGTCTAGGTGAATCGGGCAGAGTTGCATCCAGTTTAAGCGATACGGTGGGTGGAGAGAATCAATATATCGTCATTGGCGTACAAACCGGAATAATTACCTTGCTGCTTTACCTCTGGATGCATATCTATTTCATTAAAACATGCTGGAAATGGTTCCCTTATCTGCAGGGGAAAGAAAGACAAGTATGTTTAAGTTTGTTATTAATGAAGATTGGTTTTATTATTCCGCTTTTAACTTCAGAACTTGAATCGTCAGTTTACATCTCTTATTTAAGCTGGTTTCTGTCCGGTATTTTTGTACGGATGATAGCGGGTCATAGCCCTGAGGATGCTAAATTTTCTGATATAAACTGATAGCACAGAGTCCGAATTTATCGTTATCAGGTTAAATACAAATGATTTAATCGTATTGTAAATTTTTCGCTCATGCCGCCGGCCCAGGTCCTTTCCCTGCCAAATCCAGGAAGGCCGATCTCTGGAAGTTGACCCAAAAGGGTTAAAATAAATGTTTATTTATTGTATCCTCCCCCTTCCCGTGCACAAACCATACGCACCCCCCTCGGGAGGGGGGACAGGCATGATGCATAAGAACGTTTGCGTAAATGATGAAATAAATTTCTCTTGTACGATGTGCATGTCCCCCACCGGCGGGGGTTAGGGGGTGATTATCCTTTCTTCAATGATGCAAAAACGGGATTAAGGTACGGTAAGATTTACAGGGTGATTACCTCCCCCTGCCAATGCACAAATCAAATGTACCCCCCTTCCTAAGAGGGCAAACAAAACGCATAGACATTAATAATATCCCTGACTTAAACGCCTAAATAAAGATTTTTTACTCTTTCCAGATTTAACCAGTCACTACTTTATCCGAATTCTGATAATTAATCTATTTTTGCAGCATCTATGATTGATACCCTTCTATGTCACAAAAAATAAGAGTAGGACTTGATATTCGTGATCTCAGAATTGCAAAGACGGGTTCCAGAACTTATCTTGAAGAAATATATAACCAGTTTAAGAGTAATCAATACGATTGTGAGTTCGTTTATTTTGACACTTCCATCCCGGTATATACAGGACGGTATAAAGCATTCAAACTGATTGAACATATTCGCTTTTTCATTTGGAAACAGCTGATACTTCCGGTAAGAGCCAGACTTAATAAATGTGATATTCTTTTTTGTACAGACTATTTTGTCCCTTATTTTACTCCGGGTTTCAAGGCTATTCCGGTATTTTACGACACCTTTTTCTATGAATATCCCGGTCATTACAATTCGCAATGGCTCAAATTATTCAAGTGGATTGGAGTAAATGCCGCGAAAAAATCACCGGTAATTATTACCATTACTGAATATACCCGGAACAGAATCTCTCATTTTACGGGAATTGATCGTTCAAAGATTAAATCAATCCATCTTGCCCCCAAAAAGATGGCTGTAGCTGAATCTGAACCGGGATACAGCCCTGCTTTTAAGATCCCTACCTCAAAATTTATTTTACATGTAGGAACCCAGGAGAAAAGAAAAAATTTAGTCCGCCTGATTGAAGCTTTTAAATTGCTCAGGCTTGCAGGGCATACAGATTATTCACTGGTTTTAGTCGGACAGCCAAGCCCGAAAATGGATATGGACGATAGTTCGGCAATACAGGAAACAATCAGCAGACTTGATCTCAGAGAGTATGTAATCACACCCGGATATGCAAGCGATAACGATCTGGCATATTTTTATAAACATGCCTGGATGTATGCATTTCCTTCCATTAACGAAGGTTTCGGACTTCCTGTTTTAGAAGCTTTTCATCATCAGTTACCGGTAATTATTGCTGATAATACCTGCCTTCCGGAAGTTGGAGGAGATGCTGTCCTTTGTTTTGACCCCTTCAAAGTAGAAGACATCAGTCAGAAAATGAAAGAGCTGATTGAAAATGATGAATTAAGGTCTGAACTGATCAGAAAAGGCACTGAACGGCTAAAATTATTCTCCTGGGAAAAAAATGCTGAAGAATTAATCAAAACATTTAAAGCCGCTGTCAATAAAAATTAGCATTTTCGTAAACTATTTATCATTTTCAGCGTATTCAGGTAGAATATCAGCTATTAAACTAAATAAGTGAAGAAAGCTTTAATCTGCGGGGTTTCTGGACAGGATGGTTCATACCTCGCTAAATATCTTTTAGAAAAAGGTTATTATGTATTCGGGGCTTCCCGGGATGCTCAAACATCTTCTTTCATCAATTTAAAAAAGCTGGGAATTAAGGATGATATCTCCTTAATGTCTATCAACATCACTGATTTTGGTAATACACTGGAATGTATCAATAAGATTAAGCCTGATGAAATCTATAATCTTGCCGGACAAAGTTCAGTACGTCTTTCCTTTGAACAGCCACACGAAACTCACGAAAGTATCAGTACCGGCAACCTGAATCTGCTGGAAGCAATCCGTTTCAGCAATCTGCCTATCAAATTATATAATGCCGGATCCAGTGAATGCTTTGGAGACAGCAATATTCCTGCTACAGAAAACACCATATTTCATCCCAGAAGCCCTTATGCAATAGCAAAAGCAACTGCATTCTGGCAGATCGATAATTATCGCGAAGCTTATAATCTTTTTGCCTGTACCGGAATTCTGTTTAATCATGAATCTCCGCTGAGACCCGATCACTTTGTGACAAAAAAGATCATATCCACAGCTTGTAAAATTCACCGCAATAAAGCACAGAGATTAAGCCTGGGAAATATCAATATTGAACGCGACTGGGGCTGGGCACCTGATTACGTAGAAGCCATGTGGCTTATGATGCAGCAGGAACAACCTAAAGATTATATCATTGCTACCGGCAAAAGTCATACTCTAAAGGAATTTATCAATATTACTTTCAATGCACTTGACCTCAACTGGGAAGAGCATGTGGTGATTGATGAAGTGCTCAGAAGACCTACTGATCTTCAGATCGGCAGGGCTGATCCCGAAAAAGCAAACAGAGAACTCAACTGGAAAGCAAAATTAGGACTAAACACAATCATTGAAAGCATGATTGAGCACGAATTAAGTTATTCGAGTTTGAGTACCCCCAACTCCTATTTATAATTTCTGCTTCTCTATATCTAATTCGGATACATTCTTAAATTTGTACCGGTAATTTTGAATATCTTGTTCAGAGATTTCAATTTTTTAATTGTTTAGTCCTAATTTATGAAGTCAGAAACTGGATTGCTTCAACGGTTTAAATTTATTGTTAACCGGTTCCCTCCTGAATGGCAAACAGCTGACATCGTTTCTACTTTTTACAGACTTTTCTTTTTCTATATCCGTGGAATGTTTCAACGTTTATTCTTTAAAAAATCAAACGGATGGGTTTTGGTTGGTAAAGGCGCTTCCATCAGGTACGCCCGCCATCTGAGTGTGGGGAGGGATTTTATTGTAGAAGACTATGCAGAAGTTAACTGCATGACTTACAGAGGAATAATTGCAGGAGATCGGGTAACAATCGGGAAACATGCGATTATCAGACCTACCAATATTTATGGCTCAGCCATAGGTGAAGGGCTTAAAATTGGGAACAATTCCAGCATCGGACCGTATTCATACATCGGCTGCTCGGGTTATATCGAAATCGGAGACAATGTAATGATGTCGCCAAGAGTAAGCATTTACGCCGAAAACCATTTATTTGACCATCCTGATTTAACCATTAAAGAGCAGGGGGTAAAAAGGGAATTTGTTAAAATAGAGGATGATTGCTGGATTGCAGCCAATACCATTATACTTGCCGGAGTGACCATAGGGCGGGGATCTGTTATTGCTGCCGGTAGTGTGGTTACTAAAGACATTCCTCCTTTTAGTATTGTAGGCGGAGTGCCGGCGAAAGTGATAAAGAGCAGAAAATAAACAATGACCCAGCTCCAATATTTTAGATTGAAAACCAAACCCGATAATTTCTGATTATGTGCGGGATCATTGGTGTCATATCAAAAAAGAATACCTCAGACTTTGGATCCCGGTTTTCGGCATCTGTCAATGAGGCTCTGAACCACATGGAATATCGCGGACCGGATAATAAAGGTTTTTGGTCCGACGAAAGAGTGATATTCGGTCACCGCCGCCTTTCAATTATAGATCTTTCAGAAGATGGGAATCAGCCTTTTCATTCCGACTGCGGCAATTATGTAATTATTTTTAATGGTGAGATCTACAATTATCAGGAATTACGCGCAGACTTAAAAAAAATGGGACATCAGTTCCGGACCGACTCTGATACTGAAGTTATCATTTCTGCATACAAACAATACGGTACTGCATTCCCCAATTATCTCAGAGGAATGTTCGCTCTGGTGATCTATGATCGGAAACAGGGGGAACTAATCTTTGCAAGAGACAGGCTGGGCAAAAAGCCCCTGTTCATTTATGAAGATGAAAACGAACTTATTTTTTCTTCTGAGATCAAATTCTTTCATGCATTTAAGCATATTCCGCTCGAAATAAATCAGAGTAGTTTACTGAATTATTTGTCACTTCAGTATATTCCCGGGCCGCAAACCATTTACAAAAGTATAAGGCAGCTAAAGCCCGCAGAGCTCTGGAAGTATAACCTGAACAGCAATAAATCTGAGAATCAAACCTATTGGAATATCTTCGATAAGATTGGCAAAAGGAAAGACATCCCTGCGATAGAGGAAATTGATGAATTGCTTCAGAAAAGTATCCGCTACCGGCTTGTTGCCAATGTAGATATCGGCTTATTACTGAGCGGAGGAATAGACTCCTCACTGCTGGCCTGTTATATGCATGAGCTTGCAGGAAAAAAGGTAAAGGCATTTAATGTTGGATTCGCTGAAAGCTCGCTGGATGAATCATCTTATGCGAAACAGGTAGCAAATTCCATGGATCTGGATCTGATCAGTCTCAGGCTGGAAGATCTTTCTGCAGAAAATTTTTCCAGATCGATTTATCATGGAGATCAGCCTTTAGGCGATTCTGCAATCATTCCAACCTATCTGATCTCTAAATCGATCGGTCAGCATGTTAAGGTAGTACTTTCAGGCGAAGGTGCCGATGAACTCTTTCATGGTTATTCTCACTACAGTCTTGAAAAATACTTTTACGGTCTCGGAAAATTACCATTTGAAGCTGCAGGGTTCCTTTTTAATAGCCTCTCAGGACTCGGTATTCAGAGGTTTGATAAGGTCAAAAACAAATTAAGAAGTATCAATACCTTCAAAAAAGATACAGGAACTTCACGATGGACCTCCATCCTGAATCCCGATCTGAGCAGAGGATACTTAAATTCAAACAGTAAGTCCGACGACTCCTACGAAAATTTATTTCACAACTATTTACAGCAATTCAGGCAAAACGCGGGTAAACTCGAATCCAGCCTGATGCTCGACCTGCTCACCTGGCTGCCTGATGATTTATTGGTTAAAACAGACCGTATGATGATGGCCTGCAGCGTGGAAGCACGCACACCCTACCTTGATCATGAACTAGTAGAAACAGTCCTGGGATCATCCGGACACTTCGGCAAAAAGCCTTTTCAGTCTAAAAATTACCTGAGGGATCTTTTAAGAAAAAAACTCCCCCCGCATCTGGCTGAAACCATTGCAAACAGATCAAAGCAAGGCTTTGAAACTCCGAAAATGAACTGGATAAATTCAGGACTTTCAGAACTTTCAGGTTTTTTGTTTTCGGAAGAGAACCTGAAGTCAAACCCATACCTGAACTTAGCAAAAATCCGGACCTTATGGGAGGACAACCAGAAAGAAAAGCCGGGAGCCAACAAACGTTTATTATGGAATGTATTCTGCTTTCTGGAATGGTACAGGCAGCATGAAACAAAATTTGGTTTCGATAAATGAACAAAAATATCCTGATTGTCGGGCATAGTGGTGATATGTATGGGGCAAGTCGCTCACTCAGCAAACTGGTCAGAATTCTGGACCGGCATTACACCGTATATGTACTTCTGCCTGAAAAAGGAGAATTGTACAATGCTTTGATCAGCAGTATCCCAACCGAACGGATTCTGATCTATGAGGATCTTTATATTTTCACCAGGAAATCATTTAAACTGCAATACCTCCCGTCAACCCTGCTTCGCTTTCTGAAAAATCTTTACAGAATTTGTCATATCATCAGTAAATACAATATAGAACTCATTCATACCAACTCCGGAGTAGTCCCGGCACCCGCCTTAGCTGCAAAAATTAAAGGGAAAAAGCATCTATGGCATATCAGGGAGTGGTTCGGAGATTTCAGAAAATTCTGGCCTATCTATTCAGCTTATATCAAAGCTTTTTCAGATCGCATCATCTGTGTGTCGCAGACGATGGCCTCTCAGTTTGGTGACAGCAAAAAAGTTAAAGCGATTTATAATGGCTTTGAGATTCCGGATATTAAAACAAAACCAATACTAAGTGCAGATTTAACACAAAAACTCAGTGGTGCAGATTTGATTTTAGGCTGTACTTCAAGAATCAGATTGATCAGAAAGGGGCAGGAGTATTTGATTGAGGCTATCGGAATTCTATCCAGGAAAACAGAAAAAAAAATACATGCCATAATCATCGGCGATTATGTGCCGGGATATGAAGATCAGAAAACAGTAATCGACTCCCTGATTAACAAGTATAAGCTGGAAGATCAGATACATTTTCTTGGCCATCTGAATGACCCGCTACCCTATTATCAATTCTTCGACGTTTTTGTACTGCCATCCGGTGAGCCTGAGCCATTTGGAGGTGTAATCATGGAAGCCATGAGTATAGGATTGCCGGTGATCGGTTCGAATGCAGGAGGAACTACCGAGCAAATTGCTGATGGATGGAATGGTTATCTTTTCGAAAACCAGAATGCGGCAGATCTTGCAAATAAGATCAAACTCTTTCTTGACGAGCCCTCAAAACTCAGGTTGTTTGGAACAAGATCCAAAGAAAGAATTGAAAAACACTTCAGCCTTGAACTTCATCAGGAGAATATTTTAGAGCTTTACAGGGGAGTGTTTAGTAATTAGTATTTAGTAATTAGATTTAAGGCTACTAATTGGTTAATTTCTTTCCCATATTGACATCTTGTACTAATACCGTCATTTCGAGTAATAAAATTTAAGAAATTCTGAAGGAGAAAATGACATCGCTTTATTTATCGCTGCAGTACGGCTCTCACTTGCCGGTTTTTGAGAATGAGGTCATGGCATCCGCCACGAGGACAATCAGTATCTAAATATTAAGTAGATTCCGGCCTCCGAGCCGGAATCTACTTATTCCCATAGCAATTCATTGTCATGGCGGACTTGATCCGCCACCTCCCCGCATATTCAAAATTCGTTTCCCTTTGGTATTGATGTTAGAATTTGGATAGATAGAAAGAATTTGATGGCAAACCTGGGAGATGTCTTAATCAAAAACAAAGGCAATTGAACCGCTTAGCATTAGAACTAAACCTGGTGGTAACATCACCGTAATTATAACATGTCATGGGTAAGGAAGAATGAAGAGAAATCTCAGCACTAAAGCCACACCCCGCATCAACAGATTTCTCCTCGCTACAGATAATTTTTTAACTGAAGAATTTCATTCGCTCGTTCGACCTGCCTGCGGTAGGCAGGAATGACGATACGGAAAGGACCCTTCGCCCTGTTTAAAACAAATTGCTTTATTGATAATTTCTACTTTCCTCCTTAGAAGATCCTTCGTCGCCTTCAATATCGTGGTAAATTTAGAAAATCGTCAGGCTCCTCAGGATGACACAGTGCATCAACGAAATGTGGAAGTTTATTTGTTTGTGTTGAGTATGAGAAAGAGCATTTGAAGCCCCCCCTCTTTGATTCTCCCGCCGGCGGGAGACATTGGGCGCATAGGCTCTCACACTGGGCCAAATCCTGCTAATTTGCTCATTCTCATACATTGACAAATAGACAAATCATCACATCACCTCCTAATCCAACCATATACTCAAAACGCCGATTGAATCACACCCTCATTTGCTAATTTGCTAATTCCCTTCCCCGACAAATTTCACCCCATAGAATCATATATAAAATTCAAAATTTAGAATTAATTAAATACCTTTACACAGTCATGTTTCGGCACATTCCATTAAAAATTCATGAATTATCCAAACGGTATTTGTTTGGAGCATTCTGATAAATTGTTAGTGTATTATACCTGATCAACTGAATGAAATTAGCCATAATTGGTACCAGGGGTTACCCCTATGTTTATGGTGGTTTTGAAACTTTTGCCAAAGAACTCAGTGAAAGGCTGGTAAAGAATGGGGTTGAAGTACATATTTATTGTCAAAGGAACCTTTTCAGGGAAAGACCTCCATTAGTAAACGGAATTCATCTCCATTATATCCCGACGATACAGACTAAATCCCTGAATCAGATTGTCCATTCATTCCTCTCAATTTTACATGCCACCTTCAGTTCAGTTAATGTAATTCTGGTGGTTAATCTTGCTGCCGGACCAATGGGCTGGATACCAAAGCTGACCGGCAAAAAGACTATGATCAATGTTGACGGATTGGAATGGTTAAGACCTAAATGGAAGGGCGTCGGTGCAGCATATTTTCGCTTTGCTGCTAAAATTGCCTGCAGGCTCTACGATCTGATTATTACGGATGCCGATGCAATGCGTGAGGTCTATCTTAAGGAATTCAAAAAAGATTCAACAGTCATTGCCTATGGTGCACCGGCGTATAAAAAAGCCGAGCCTTCGTTTTTATCCCGTTTTAATCTTATCCCTGAAGAATATTATCTGATCGTGGGACGCCTGATTCCTGATAACAATGCAGACCTGATTGTTAAAGCTTATCTGCAGGCTGATTCAAAAAAGAAACTGGTTATTGTTGGTGATGTCCCCTATAGTGATCAATATGCATCTGATCTGAAAAAAATGGCTGAAGGAAGAGTTCAATTTACGGGTTATGTCACAAACAGTGATGAACTAATGTCCTTATATCAATACAGCTTTAGCTATATTCACGGTCATAAATTTGGAGGAACAAATCCTGCAATGCTTAAAGCCATGTCTAATAATTGTGCTATACTTGCCTTAGATACATGCTTCAATCGTGAAATGTTGAACGATGGTGAATTTGGCCTGTTCTTTGAAGAAGATCCGGCGTCTGTCATCCATGCAATGCAGCAGCTTGAAAATGATGAAAAAATAGTTCAAAGATTAAAAAAAGAGGTCGGCAAAGGGCTTACCAACAAGTATAACTGGGATTGTGTAACGGCTGCTTACCAATCTGCAATGAATAGTATTTAGCAATAAACGGGAAAAATAATTCTCCATGACGAGACCTTATTTTTTATATAAAGGATTCAGATTTTTAGTTGATACCCCCCTGCTCTTCCTGTCTTTATGGGTTGCAGATTATTTTAGCGGAGAATATTTTTTTTCAGGTCAGCATTCATTTGTTTACATTTTTCTGCTGCTTTCAATTATTTCGTGGTACAGTGCAGCCCAGGTTTCGGGCTTATCCAGAGACCTGAGATCCAATAAATTTGCCGAAGAAATTATCTACGTTTTCATCACCCTGATCCTTTTTGCGATCATGTTAACATCCTTTCTCTTTTTTTTCAGGGAAAGCATACATCTGAGTAATTACTTTTTGCTCATTTATCTGGGAATACTGTTTATCCTTGTACTCTCCTTCAAATATATTATCAGAAAGTACCTGCACAGCATCTTTTACAGCGGCAGATTTCAGGAAGAAATTATTCTTGTTGGTTCAACTCCTGCCGCTAAAGATTTTTATGATACCATTAATCTTCATACCTATTACGGATATAAATGTATCGGATTCCTTGACGATGAGAATAAAAAACTGAATGGCTGTCCATATCTGGGTACCATCAAAGACCTCAGTAAAATTCTGGCAGAATCTACGGTCGATGAAGTAATCATTGCCCTGCCCAATTCTCAACATGAACAAATCAGTGCCTGTATTGAAGCCTGCGACTTTCATGCAAAAAGAGTCAGAATGATTCCCGATTTGTATCTGTATGCGGCAAGTAATATCACTATCAACACCATCGGACTGCTGCCGGTGATTAATTATCGGTCCCTGCCACAGGACCGATGGGCAAATAAAATACTCAAAAGAGGTTTCGACCTGTGTTTTTCTATTCTGTTCTTTCTACTTATCGGATGGTGGTTTATGCCCATCATTGCCCTTCTGATTAAATTAACATCTAAAGGACCGGTATTTTTCAAGCAGGAACGCTGGGGATTAAACAACCGGAAAATTATCTGTTATAAATTCAGAACCATGTATAACGGTAGCCCTGAAACAGATGAAAACGGCGGATTTCTTCAGGCTACAAAAAATGATAGCAGAGTAACCCCACTTGGTAAATTTTTAAGAACCTGGAATATTGACGAACTTCCGCAATTCTGGAATGTCCTGCTGGGAAATATGTCGGTAGTCGGGCCAAGGCCACATGTCACACCCCTTAATATCTCTTCCATACAAAATGTGGATCGTTATATGCTCAGACATCTGGTCAAACCCGGAATTACCGGGTATGCTCAGGTGAATGGAAGTCGTGGTGAAACCTCAGCACCGGGCTCGATGCAACGCAGGGTAAATTATGATCTTTACTATATACACAGCTGGACATTTTGGATGGATTGTCAGATTGTATTACAGACAATTATTCTTACAATAAAAGGAGACCAGAATGCTTACTGACAAAAAGAATTATATATTTCTTATCCTGTTCACTTTATTTACCCTCACCGGGATTGGTATTACCGATATACAAGCCCAGATAGTATGGGAAAACCCTAAGCTTCCGGTTAATAGCTTTTTATCCAGGCAGGCACAAAAGGGCAATATAGAAATTGCAGACTTCATTCTTCCCCTGAGCAGAAAGGAAATCGCTTACCAGCTATCTGCTCTTAAAGACCTTTCACATAAGCTGACTGAGATTGAAAAACAGGAATTAACCTTCTATTTAAAGGAATATGCTGAATTTAATCAGTCCGTAACTGATACTTCAATTTTCTTAAAAAAAGATCAGCATGGCAGATGGAGATTTTTAACAGTTGATAAGGATGGTTTTGTTTTGAGGGGAGACCCTGTAAGCGGGATGGAAACCACTATAGGACAGGGGAAAAGTATACTCAAAAATAGCAGCGGACTTCAATTCTGGGGTCATATTAATAAAAATTTGTCTTTCCAGGCTTATTTTTCGGAAATAACCGAAATCGGAAATGGAATTGATACCCTCAAACAGTTTTCAAATGAGACGGGTATTGTTAAGACAAAAAATGCTGACATTAATCGAAAAAGTCTGAACTATACCAACTTTCGCGGAAGCGCTACTTATGAATTAGGGAAAGGCTCTTTAAGTTTCGGATCTGATCAGCTTCAATGGGGATACGGTGAAAATGGAAGGCTGGTCATGTCAGATAAGGCTCCTTCTTATCCTTTTATCCGTCTGGATTACCAACCCCTGAAATGGCTTAAATTCCATTATGCTCACAACTGGTTGCATTCGACAATACTTGACTCCGCCAGAACTTATCCCAAGGGAAATCAGATCTATGGAACTGAAAGGGAATTGTATGTATCGAAGTTTATGGCAACCCATAGTCTCAATTTCTTCCCTCTAAAAGGACTGGCATTGAGTATTGGTGAATCAATCATTTACAGCGATAAACTAACTGTGGGCTATCTGATTCCTGTGATGTATTTCAAGGCTTACGATCAGAGCTCAAGCAGATACAAAATAAACTCAGGTTCAAACGGACAGTTCTTTTTTCAGGCCAGCTCCAGGAATCATATCCGGGGCACTCATCTTTATACTACTCTCTTTATCGATGAGATCAGAATGTCGGAAGCGCTCAACAAACTAAAAAGCAGAAATCAGATTGGTTTTAACTTCGGCGCTTCCATTACCGATCTCCTGATTCCATATTTAACGATGGGTATGGAATATACCCGGATCAATCCATTTGTCTATCAAAACCTCATTCCGGCACAGACCTATACAAGTCAGAATTATTTGATGGGAGACTGGATAGGCCAGAATGCAGACCGACTCACTGCCTGGTTAAAATATAACCCAATCCCCCGTTTGTCTACAAAAATCCGTTTGGATTATATACGAAAAGGGGAAGAGGGGAAACTGGAAGACCAGTATTATGCTGAACCTCAGCCGGGATTTCTTAGTTCAGGAATCGAAATCCAGAAACAATTACTGATTCAAGCCGAATATGAATTAATCAATAATCTTAATATTAAAGCCTCTTATTATAAACAGGGGGGCATCATTCGCCCGGCCTTACAACCTAATGCTGTATCAAATGAATTCAGATTTGGAATATCATATGGCTTTTAACAATCAGGATTGAACATTTTTGTGTTTACCGTTATCAGACAGCAAGATTTAAACAGGAATGCTTATTATTTTTAATATTTATATTTACAGTTCATAAAACGATATTCATGCGTATTAAATTCTTTCTATATATACTTTGTATCGGACTGCTTTTCTCTTTTCAGCAGGCTAATGCACAGGGAAGTTTATCTCTTGATAAACTTCAAACTGTAAAAGTAAGTTTACTTACTGATGCCCAGATATCTGAGGCCTGGAAAAAAATTCAGGATCTGGGTATTCCTGAGCAGGAAGCATACAAGCTTCTGGAGCAAAGAGGAATGGATCCGATTGAAGTAAATCTCTTCAAGCAAAGAATTGGCCTGCTCGGTTTGAACAGAGGCGGAACCAAAATCGCAGAGATTGCTAAAAAAGACGATATTGATTTTAGCCGGGATACTGTTAATATCATCAATAAACCTGTGGCTATTTTAGCTGCAAAACCCGCCGGATCCTCTGAACTTGGAATTTACGGTACTGATTTTTTTAATCAGCCTAATATCAGATTTGATCCTGATTTCAATGTAGCTACCCCGAAAGGTTATGTTTTAGGCCCCGGCGATGAACTGATCATCCTGTTAACCGGACTTAATGAAAGCAGTGTCCGCTCAAAGATTAGCACAGAAGGTAATCTGCAAATACCTTATGCCGGAATAGTTTATGTAAGCGGCTTCACCATCGAACAGGCCACCAGCCTGATCAGAGCTAAGATGGCAAAAGTTTATCCTGCAATAAATACAGGCAAAAGTCAGGTTAATATTAACCTTGGAAATACCCGGACAGTAAAGATCACCCTGGTTGGAGAAGTAAAAACTCCGGGCACATATACCCTGTCATCGCTTTCCACACTTTTCAATGCCTTATATCATTCCGGGGGACCCTCACTGAATGGTTCACTTCGTAATATCGAACTTATCCGTAATAATAAAGTTTACAAAACAGTCGATTTTTACACCTTCCTTCAAAAAGGCATGATGGACGGAAATATCAGGTTAGAAGACCAGGATGTGATTAATTTTCCTGTTTATCAAAAACGGGTTTCTATTAGCGGGGAGGTTAAAAGACCTGCGATATATGAATTAAAGTCAAATGAACAAGTAGATGACCTGATCAGATATGCAGGAGGCTATACAGACATTGCTTACCGGAGCATTGCTAAAATAGATCAGATTAATGAACTCGAACGGGAAGTAAAAGATGTTCCCGAAAGCCTGTTCAGCGATTTTGTTCCGCGTAATGGTGATAAGGTTGAAATCGGTTCCATACAAAACAGATATGCCAATCGCGTAATTCTTGAGGGAGCAGTAAACAGGTCGGGAGTATATGAACTCAGTGCAGGATTAAGTCTTGCGCAGCTCTTAAAGAAAGCAGACGGCTTAAAACCGGAAGCTTATCTGGACCGGGCATATATCAAACGGACACTTCCCAACCTGGAGAAGGAATTTATCTCATTTGATCCTAAAGCCATTATGGCAGGAAAATCAGATATCCCTTTGTTAAAGGAAGATTCTATTATGATTCAGAACCGCTCTGAATTCATTACAGATCAATACGTTACTATTAATGGAAATGTTAAAAATCCGGGTACCATTCTTTACAGAAAAGGCTTGAAGCTCTCTGATGTGCTCGCGATTTCGGGTGGTCTGAATGAACAGGCGGCAGGGCATAATATTGAAATTTCAAGGATCATTAAAAATACCTCAGACAGCGTAGCTAATCAGCTGGTAGAAACCTTTACGGTTAATATGGAACAAGGCAGTCAGAATGCTAATGATATTGAACTTCAGGCACTCGATTACATCAATGTTCCAAGGCTTGTTAATTTCAGACCTTTAGGAAATATCAGTATACAGGGAGAAGTATTATTTCCGGGCGAATATGCCGTTCAGAAAAGAGATGAAACTGCCCTCGATTTTATTCAAAGAGCGGGAGGACTGAGTCCTTATGGTTCATTGGAAAGTGCACAGATTTACAGGAATAAAATCCGGGTCGATCTCGATCTTGCTCAAAGTACCATCGATCCGGCTACACGTAAAAGCATGATCCTGCTTCCGGGTGACAGTATTTATATCCCAAGAATAATCTCATTCGTACAGGTATCGGGAGCTGTCAATAATCCTCAGTATATCAGCTATCAGGGTCGCAGATTCAATTACTATATCAATTCAGCCGGTGGAATTAATGAAGAAGCCCGAATTAAAGGTGCTTATATCAAATACCCGAACGGATTGAATAAACCGGTTCGTAATTTCCTGGTTTTCAGGAACTATCCTTCGGTAAAACCGGGAAGCACAATCATTGTTCCGAACAAAAATCCTAATAACAAATTCAGATTAGGATTTGCCGAAATTTCGGGGATAACTTCTGCAGTCACTGCACTCATCGGTTTGATAGCTATATTAAACAAATAATATGAAGCAGGACAACTATCCTTACGAACCTGAATTCTCATTCAAAAAAGTGATTGGAGAGCAATGGGACAATGTATTGTATTTATGGAGCAGGAAACTAAATCTGTTTGTTTTTGGAATTATCGGTGCTTTACTGGGAATTACCTATGCATGGTTTAAGCCAATAACCTATACCTCAAGACTAAGTTTCGTGGTCGAAGAATCCAAATCAGGAGGAGGTTCACTGCTTTCAGGACTTGCAGGACAGCTTGGATTTGATCTGGGAGGTATATCAGGAACCGGGGGAGTTCTTTCAGGCGATAATGTTCAGCAATTATTGCGCAGTCATAAAATGATTAAAAATACCCTTCTAAGTCCATTCGGTGATTCAGGTAGTGTAACTATAGCTGATGAGTATGCAAGAACTGCCAAACTAAGTGAAAAATGGGGTAAAAAATATAATAACGGAAAGCCGGTTCATTTCCCGGTCGGGTCGGAAAATTATACCCGTCTTCAGGATAGTTTGCTGCAGGTGATAATTAAACGGATCAGCGATAAAGAGCTGGCCGTAGGCAAGCCTGATAAAAAACTAAGCTTTTTTGAAGCCACTGTGACCATGCATAATGAAGCACTGGCACAAATTTTTACTAACAGACTTATTGAACAGGCAAGCAGATTCTATATAGATACCAAGACCAAAAGACAGCGGAATAATGTAAACAGGCTTCAGGCAAGAGCAGATAGTATCGGATTACTTCTTAACAAAAAAACATATACCGCATCTGAGGCTAATAACATCATCCTTGACATTAATCCTGCATATCCAACTGCCAATGTGGGCATAGAACTAAAGCAAAGGGATAAAGCAGTACTGCAAACCATTTATGCAGAGATTGTAAAGAATCTCGAAATCAGCCGAACCATGCTGCTTCAGGAAACCCCGACATTTCAGATTGTTGATGAACCGGAATTACCCCTCAAAAAGAACAGAACAGGATATCTCATTTCTATAATTTATGGCGGATTGATTTCTGGAATTGCAGGAGCACTTTATTTGCTTCTTAGCAGGAAAAAAGTGGAGAATAGTTGAGAATGGAGAGTGGAGAATTACCAGCGTCCGTGGAAAGCTGGAATTTCCTAAAGATTTAGGAGGTTCCAGCTTTCGCTGGAATGACAGCCCATGGGGTGGAATAGGGAGATTCCGGCCTTCGCCGGAATCTGATTGGTATCACTTTTCTATTTTTAATGCAGGGGCTTTTTCAGGCACTACGATCCTGACGAAAGTCAGGATCTCCCCAATACTAAAAAAATGCATGTCATTCCAGCGAAAGCTGGAACCTCATTTTGCTTATCCTATAATATTGATAAAGCAGGAGGGCATGCTTTTAAAAACGTTAATAAAAGTCTCGTTTTAATTTATAGCCAGCACATTTGACTAAAAGTTTAATTTTAACCGGACAACAATGGTTGAGAATTGAGAGTGAGAAATAAATACCCAAGATTTTGACTATACCATTTAAGTTGAAATCCCATTTGCTCATTCTTCTCCCATCGACAAATAGACAAATCGTCTCATTGATAAATCATACTCATTTGCTAATTCTTACTTCCACTTCCCTCTAAAAAACATCCTTAGTGCAATTTTCTTTTCCAGATAAGATTTCCCTTTTAGTTTCAAAAAGCGTTTAAAAAGTTCATCTTGTTCCTTGCTTAGTTTATCCTGAAAGACTTGATAGAACTCAGAAGCAAAACTAATCTGATCTTCAAAAAGATCATTCTTCTTAAAGGAATGGACAATCTCAGAAAATAGTCGCGTAAACCTTCCTTTCCTCTTGAAATCACCGACGTCGGTTGCATTATTTCTGTGACTCCGGTAATAGATCTGAGGGTCGGGTACTATTTCTGCCTTGCCAAAAGTATACGCTATCATCGACATCCAGGTATCGTGATTCAATGTACCATTTTCAGGTATAGTTGAAAAATAAGTCCTCATAGCAGGATTCATCAGCATGGTACAGCCATTGACAAAGCAACCAAAAAACAGCGTTCCCAGACAATAATGATATCCACCCTGACCCAGTTCGTCGCGGAAAGAGTTGTTAATGATATTTTTATCCTGATCAACCAGAATAAGATCTGAATACACCATTACAGGATGTTCCGCATCATCTATCTTTTGCAGATATTCGGCGGCCAACTCTAATTTTGATGGAAGCCATACATCGTCCTGATCTGAAAGTGCGATATAATTTGCCGGAGCACAAAGTGAAACTGCCTTCTTAAAATTCCCGATAAAACCCAGCCTGTTTTCATTTACATAATAACTGAGCAGCCCACCACGACAGTACCTTTCAAGAATTTCTATGGTTCCGTCAGTAGATTGATCATCACAAACAATAATTTCAACAGGCTTCAGCGTTTGAGAGAGAATTGAATCTAACTGCTCTTCCAAATACTTTTCACCATTGTATGTGGCCATGGCAACAGATATTGAAGGATATTCAGAGATTCTCTGTTCAGTTTTAATCATTCTTCTGAAATATTAAGGTGCTGGAGCCGGCATACAGCCGTTGACATTAACCCAACTAAATTAAGAAATTAAATATAGATTGCTGTTCCCGACTCCTCTTGTCATAGTTGTTACTGAAATGCTACCAGCCGGAGTTGTCATCCCTGCCTGCCGGTAGACCAGGCTGAACAGAGTGAAGGATCTTCGTATTTTGAATCGATATCTGTTCTTAAACAAGGAAGTTCCCTCTGCTGCTAAAGGGCAGCATTC
The DNA here is from genome assembly GCF_029360775.1 of Daejeonella sp. H1SJ63. Lineage (GTDB taxonomy): Bacteria > Bacteroidota > Bacteroidia > Sphingobacteriales > Sphingobacteriaceae > Daejeonella. The sequence goes on from NZ_JARKMZ010000007.1 coordinate 273,911, forward strand.
GGGATGACACTACCTTTGATGTGATTTTTATTTAAGCTGCAAGTTTGATGTCATCCTGAACAAAGAGAAGGATCTTCGTATTTTGAATCGATATCTGTTCTTAAACAAGGAAGTTCCCTCTGCTGCTAAAGGGCAGCAGAGGGATGACACTACCTTTGATGTGATTTTTATTTAAGCTGCAAGTTTGATGTCATCCTGAACAAAGAGAAGGATCTTCGTATTCTGAATCGATATCTTTTCTTAAACAAGGAAGTTCCCTCTGCTGCTGAAGGGCAGCATTCGGGATGACACTACCTTTGATGTGATTTTTATTTAAGCTGCAAGTTTGATGTCATCCTGAACAAAGAGAAGGATCTTCGTATTCTGAATCGATATCTGTTCTTAAACAAGGAAGTTCCCTCTGCTGTTGAAGGACAGCATTCGGGATGACAAACTCTTGATTTGATTTTAATTTAAGCTGCAAATTTGATGTCATCCTGAACAAAGAGAAGGATCTTCGTATTCTGAATCGATATCTTTTCTCAAACAATGAAGTTCCCTCTGCTGTTGAAGGACAGCATTCGGGATGACACTACATTCATTTGAATATTATTGTATGCCAGTTTGGGTTCGTTCTGACAATCAAGATTTCCTTCTTAGATCTTCTCCAACCTTTAATTTCTTTTTCCCTCATGATTGCTTCGTTAATATCAGAGAAACATTCAAACCAGATGAGATTATAACAAAAATATCGCCCGGCAAAAGAGGCCTTTTTCCCTTTGTTTTCATAATGCTCAGAAAGTCTTCTTTCAATATCATTTGTTACCCCGATATACAGTACTGTTTTGTCAGGATTAGTAGTTATATAAACATAATACTCATAATTCCACATAAAATAAAATTATTCAATATGGTTAGTAAAAATTGGAGATTCGTTTTTGTGGTAGCTATAATTGAGAAAAAGGTATTACCCTGATTAGCCTTATAATTACACTTTTCGGACTGCCGTCCTGAACAAATTGTAGAATCTGCAATTTTTTGCAAGGATACCTATCTTTTAATAAGGAAGTTCCCTCTGTTGTAGAAGGACAGCATTCGGGATGACACTTATCTTAATATGATTTGATTTTTATTTAAGCAGTATATTTTCTGTCATCCTGAACAGAGTGAAGGATCTTCGTGCTCTGAAGTGATATCTATTCTCAAACAATGAAGTTCCCTCTGCTGTTGAAGGACAGCATTCGGGATGACAAACTCTTGATTTGATTTTTATTTAAGCTGCAAGTTTGATGTCATCCTGAACAAAGAGAAAGATCTTCGTATTCTGAATCGATATCTGTTCTTAAACAAGGAAGTTCCCTCTGCTGTTGAAGGACAGCATTCGGGATGACACTACCTTTGATGTGATTTTTATTTAAGCTGCAAGTTTGATGTCATCCTGAACAAAGAGAAAGATCTTCGTATTCTGAATCGATATCTGTTCTTAAACAAGGAAGTTCCCTCTGCTGCTGAAGGCCAGCCTTCGGGATGACAAACTCTTAATTAGTCAGAAAACAAACCTTCTAATTGAGATATTCTATAACTCTATTCAAATAATTAAAAGCACTTCTTTTTGAAGCTCCCTTTAAATCACTAATTTTAAAAGAAAATACAGATTTCAGTTTCCCTTTAAATCCAGCTAACGGACAGGTATCAAATAACAAGCTGCTGTCAACACCTGCATGAAACAAAAACCCACCTTTGTTACCATATTCACAGATACAGAAAATTTCCACCTGGTTAAGGATGTTGGTCAGCTGCCGTATTTCATGTACAAAACAGAAGGGTATGATGCCGGACTGATCACTTATAAGAATAATAAAGAATATCCCTACCTGAACCATGAAGTAAAGGGATTAAAGCTTTCATTCATCCCTGACAAGGGTCGCTTTCTTTATTTTGAATCCGGAATCTTATCCTATTTATGGTCCAATTCAAAGTCCATCGATGTCTTAAATCTGTTCCACTTCAAAAAAGATCATTTACTTTATCTGCTTATTTATAAAACACTTAATCCGAAAGGAAAAGCTTATATCAAGCTGGATATGGACATCCTTTTCTTCAAGGATTATAATGCTTTCCTATATTCTAAATATTCTTTGAAAAACTACCTTCTGAAAGGTATCACAAAATGGATCTTCAAACTAACAGATATTTTCTCCGTTGAAACTGAAGAAGCCAGATCCTATCTCCTGGAAGTATATCCCCGACTGGAACAAAAACTAATTTACATACCCAACGGGGTAGATAATCTCTATATGGATAAAGCAATAAAATTAAAATCCTGGGAAGAAAAAGAGAATATCATCATCACAGTTGGCAGAATAGGAACCTTTCAAAAAAATACCGAATTATTATTGGAAGCCTTAAAAGATGTTGAATTGAAAGACTGGAAGGTATATATTCTGGGTCCTGTTGAAGAATCCTTTCAGGGCTATGTGGACGGGTATTTTAAGACTAATCCGCATTTAGTACAGCGCATCATCTTTACCGGTAATATCACCGACCGTAAAGAGCTTTTTGAATGGTATAACAGGGCGAAAATATTCTGTTTAACATCACGGTTTGAAGGTTTTCCGATCACCTTCCCTGAAGCGCTCTATTTTGGGAATTACATCATCAGCAGTCTGGTTTCAAGTGTAAATCAAATTACAAATAATGGGCAATATGGCAGGATAGTAAAATCTTACCCCAGGGAGTTTGCTGCAGCAATCGGGGAAAGTATAGCAGACGACTTCCTGACTGCTGAACGATTTGAAGATACCCGCAGATTCTCAAGAATCAATTTCACCTGGCCAAGTATTATTAAAAAACTGTCTGATAAACTGAAGAAAGATGCGTAAACAATTGCTTAAAGACTCAGCAATATATTTAAGCGGAAGTATCATTGTTCAGACCCTTGGCTTTATCGGACTGATCTTTCTGATGCGCTTTTTACCGGTAGAAGAGTACGGAAAATATACCTATATCATTGAGGTTATCTCCATTTTTGCCTTTTTCTCTGATGGAGGATTTACCCAGCATATCATCAAAGAGAGCAGCCAAAATCCCGGGTCTGTTGAAAAAATATATGCAAAAGCACAATCAGCACAGCTACTGATCAGTGGGTTGATGCTCGCTCTGATCCTCTGTATCAGCTATCCCACAAACTCAGTACAGGACTTTTATTATCTCTCCATATTTGGCCTGAGTGTAGTAATCAGTGCGTACTTCGCACCGATGCTAGCCGTTCTGATTGCAGCAGGCAGAAAAGACCTGATTTTTATTAAGGATGTAGTTTTAAGTATCCTAAGAATCCTGTTTATTCTGCTTGGGATTTATCTGAAGGCCCCATTCTCCTACTTTATCTACCTTGGTTTTATTAACGGTATCGTGCTGTTCATTCTTTTCCTCTATACCAAAGGACAACAGGAGTTTAAGCACATGTTAAACTTTAAGCCGGCTATTGCTGACAGTATCGGCTTTATCAGGCATGGGTTCTTATTTACCATCCTGATGGCTGCCAATGTGGTATACAACAAAATAGATATTATCATGCTTGAGAAAATGATCGGAAGCGTGGAGGTAGCTTATTATTCCGGGGCAACAAGATTTATCTATCCCTTTATGTTTATTTCAGGTGCATTTATGACTGCTGTTTTTCCAAAGCTTGCCAGACATTCAGAAGAGAGGGATAAATTCAGAAATATCCAGAATCTGGCGCTTTATTATCTTGGAGGGATCGGAGTAGTACTAAGCACCTCACTCTATTTAGGTGCAGACATCCTGTTCGAATTCTTTTTTGGGAATAAATACGACTTCTCAATACCCGTATTTAAGGTATTGGTTTGGTATCTGGCCATTGTTTTCATTTATGGACCGATCAGTAATAGCCTGGTGGCCAAAAATAAGATTGTATTTCTGGTATACCTGAATCTGATCATGATGATGATGAATGTAGTCATGAATTTCTTTCTTATCCCTGAGTATGGTGCAAAAGGAGCTGCTATGGCTACAATTGTTTGTGAGATACTGATACTGGTTTCGGCACTCGCGTATTGGAGAAGAACTGAAAGCAGGAATTAAACAGAAACTGGTTTTATCCCTTACCACCGAAAAATTGTACCATTCTTTTTGTCAGCAATGACCAATAACAACCGCAATACACTATTGCCTGTCATTGCTGTAGAGGCACGACGAAGCAATCTCATGAAAAAGGCCAGACCCTGCATCAGCAGATTTCTCTTAGCAGCAATTAAACTTCTCAATATACAATCCTACCCGCTCGTTCGACCTGTCTGCCGGCAGGCAGGAATGACGTGCTTCGCTGGCCTTGCACTGTGAATATTTGATAGAAACAAATTTTGACTATGCATTAAGGTGGCGGGTCAAGCCCGCCATGACAGCGAAATGTTTAGGGAATGAGGAGATTCCGGCCTCCGCCGGAATCTCCCCTCTCTCAAAATACCGATTGTCATCGTGGCGAAAGCCACGACCCCGTTCTCTTTAATACTAACTTATCATCGTGACATCCCCAAGACCTCATATACCATAATTTAGACCACAATTTTGTCATCCCTGATGAGGAACGAAGAGGGACCTTCGCACTGTTTAAAACAAATTGCTTTATTGATAATTTCTACCTTCCTCCTGATAAGATCCTTCATCGCCTTCAATATCGCCGTAAAATCAAAAAATCATTGGCTCCTCAGGATGACACAGTGCATTAACGAAATGTGGAGGTTTGTTTCTTAGTCCTGATTAAATTGGCAAACCCTATCAGGGACATACAAAAATTCTTAATTCTTAATTCCTCAAAACCTATACATCAGCCCAAACTTCACCTGATAATTCAGCCTGTCCCAACCGGTATGAAAGTATTCAGGAGTACGACCATAGAGTACATACTGATAATTGAGTGACCGTATCATAGCCCCCTTTACACTAAATACCAGATTCTTATAATCCCAGTCGGCTGAAAGGGCAGCACTCATATCCACATACTTTTTTCGGTAATCCGGTGGATCGTTGTACATCTGATAATAGAAATCATTATTATGCAGATAGCGCTCAAACTGAAGTCCTATTCTTTTCAGGCCTTTAAACCAACTGATGTCAAGCGACTGCAGATTACTTCCCGGACCAATACCCGCTCCCAATACCTGCCCCATATGAGTATAGCCCTGCCTGATTACTGAACTGGTATACCAGCCTCCCTTTTCCGGAATATAGGCCTGCTGCAATTCCGTAAATTCCAATGAAGTTTGTATATATTCTCCCGGACGCTTATTCAGAGGTGTAATTTTCCTGATGCCAAGTAAATAAGCCGCCGACCTGTCGGGTTCTTTTAGAAAAGAACTGAGAAATTGCTTACCCTGATGTCCGTATTCTCCGTAGACCTCTGCATTCGCTTCCTGCAATACCCAGCGAAAGAACAGGCTGGAATACCGGTCCCTGATGGATGCAGCCTCTATGCTTTCAAAAGGAAGCAGTACCGGAAGGAAATCCGAGATTCTCTTTCCCGCATCCTGATGATACATCTGCGATACCTGGCTTGCCCCGATAAACAATCCCCGAACCCCTTTAGGATTATAAGTGAATACAAATCCTGAAAGAAAGCGCCAGTCATCTCTTTTGGGGATATAAAGCGATTGACCGTTATACACCCTGTTTTCCTGCGGAGCTAATATCCCGGAATTTTCCAGACGACCTGCAATCAGCTGTGCTTCAAATGAACCGATCGGAGTTTGAACGGGCCGGCTGGTATTCAGGGTAAGATGCTTAAAACCCGGTGCATTGTTACTCATCAGCAGTGAACTCCTTCTCCCCGGACCCCACCAAAGATTTTCATTGGAAATACCAACAGAAACCGGATCAAAAGTTAAACGTACGCTGCTCTGTCCCCAGAATAATTTTGAATAAGGATCTTCTCCGTAACGTTCCGTGATATCCGATACATTAAAATAATTCTGGTAATACTTTGCCCAAACTACATCATACTGCTCAGACGGGAAGCCCTCATATTCTAAATTCTCTGCATAGACATACTCCGGTTTCAATTGAACACTCAATGGACCATATTTGAAGAAGGCTCCGAAACTCAATTGAGTCTGATTTCCCTTTGCAGGAATCAGGGCTCCGTCATTCCAGTCATAAGGAAGCAGAGAATTATACTGCTGCTGCAGACTTAATGGCAATAACTGAAAATATGCCTTATCCCCCGACCAGCTTAAACGGCTCTTAAACTTTAAAAGGCTATTTTCTGCTGAAAGAGTATCCATTCCTGATTTCAATTGATCTCCGGCAAAAAGAGGCCTGATCGTAAAGGAAATGAGTGAATCCCTGTTGCCCAGCAATTGCTCCCTGCGATAGGAATCTTCCAGCACCGGCATACCTACCGGCAGCGTCTGTGCATAACTTATTCCCTGGATCAGCAGGACAGCTAAGAGAATCGTCAATAAGGCCTTTTTCCGCATCATATTATCTGAATTCAATTGCCTTTATACTGATATTATCCACCGACCAGCTTTCATTGCAATTTTTATTGACCATATCCGGGTCCTCAAGCTGAGCAAAGCATCCTATATCCAGAGTGCTTCCGGTATGTTCAATAGTACGCAGTATCCGATACAAAGAGGTACCTCCTTTAGAATCCTTTAGTTTACAGGCACCCGGCAGATCGGTTTTAATAGCATTACTATTGGGCTTGTTATTAAAGAATACAAATCCACCATTAACATGAGAGGGTTGCAATACCGGAAAAGCCTGTGAACAATTCGTACACAAACCATTCGCAAAGGTTGAATAGATTGCACTCCAGCCATCAATATTCATAATCCAGATATCCGGTCCTTCGGGTTTTACCGCATTACCATCCCAGGTATCGTGTATATACAGGTCAAAACTAATCTGAACCATATTATGTTTCGGTAAACTATCCAATCGCAAATCAAAGCCATTTTCAGAATACCTGCCGATTACCTTCGATCCATTGTACTCCCCGATTTTACCATTTATGATCTTCGCCAGACTACCATTCTCAAAATCATTATGATAGATAATCGTATCCTTCTGCAGGCCCTTGCAGGATGCGAAAGCGAGTATGATCAGAATACTCAGAATGATATAGCGGAACCGGTTATTCATAGTATTGAGTATTGCGTAATGAGTATTGCGTATTGCGATTAAATTGTGCTTCATTTCCCGATATCGGTTTACTATCAAAAAAATACAATTCAGCACAACCCCTGGGCGTCACGCTTGTCCCCTCCGGAGGGGCCAGGGGGAGGATTTACATTCGACCTCCCCCTCCTTTGCACTTTTCCCTTCGCGCCCCCCTCCAAAGGGGGACAGGAATTCTGCTTCAATTATTATTATTCATTTTAAACCCTAAATTCCATCATTCATCATTCACCTCTTTACCACTGATCTGAATAGGAACCTCGTAATTCGTAATTCGTAATTCGTAATTCGTAATTCGTAATTCTTAATTCTTAATTGAATCAAAACCTATAAACCACCCCCACCTCCCCATTCACATGAAAAACATTCCTATTCGCTGAACCATAAGGCCCCGACATCCACTGATAATTCACCGACTCTATCGCCTGCAGCTTCGCATTCAAAATAAACTTCTTATAAGTCCAATTACCCACTGCAGCCGCACTTAAATCAATCCATGGGCCATAGCCATAAACATTGGCAAGATCTCCGTTATGCTCATAACGTTCCAGTTGTAAACCTATTCTTTTCAAACCCTTAACCCAGCTGACATGCAAAGATTGAAGATTCCCGCCCGGGCCAATCCCGGCACCCAGAACTTCTCCGCGATTGGTATAGCCATGCAATACCTGACTATGCATATACCATTCACCGGCATCCCTGAGAATACGATCAATAGCCTGCTCCATATGAGTTAATTCTACCCCTATCTGAACGTATTCATCCTTTCTGCTTTTATAAGAAATCAATTTATTCATTCCTATGGTATAAGCCCTCGAATGCTCCGGACTCATCAGAAAATCACGGGTATTATAAGAATGATCATTCAGACCGTACTCAAAATATACCTCCGCACGGGAATTAGCTAAAAGCCAGCGGGCAAAGACAGAAGTCAGCTGATCTCTTCTTTTAGCATCCTCATTGGTATTTACTTTCTGAAAAGCCTGAAAGAGCGGCAGATAATCCCCAAAACCACTATCCATATCCTCATGATAAGTCTGGAAACTTCTGGTCAGACCCAAAAACAAACCCGGAACCCAGCGGGGCTGATAGCTGAATACCATCCCTGATAAATACCTCCAGTCATCCGGCAGGCCTGGGGTATAACCTGAACCTTCCAGTCTTGCCGCAATAATCTGTGCTTCAACAGAGCCAATAGGGGTGCGTACAGGACGGGTAGTATTTAAAGTCAAATGCTTAAATCCGGCTGCGGTATTCGACATCAGGATGGAATTCTGCATACCCGGCCCCCACCAGAGATTTTCATTCGAAATACCGATTGAAAGCGGATCAAAATTCAGACGAATACTGCTTTGCCCCCAGCTTAGTTTTGAATAAGGATCATTACCGAAGCGAACCGGAAGATCTGCCATACCGTAATGAGAAAAGTTTTCTTTAAACTTAGCATTAGCCGCAAAAACATACTCCGGTTTGATCTGAATACTCAGCGGACCGGAATTGACAAAAAAACCGGCAGTCAGATAGGTCTGATATCCCTTTGCAGGAATCATCAGACCATCATTACGATTGTATGATGGATTTCCGCTATAGCGATGCTGCCATGAAAAAGGAAGAAGAAGAATACTGCTTTTGCCTGAAGCCGACTGGAAAATATTTTTACCCGGGTTTAAGAGACTATCGGATTCATTTCCCCTTCCTTTCTGTATGAAAGCAGGAGAAAGCGGACGAATGGTAAAGGAAAGAGTGGAATCCAGCTCTCCATTCAATTGTTGTCTCCGATAATAATCTTCGAAAGGCTGGAATCCAACAGGAATACTTTGGGCAAAAACAGGTGCAGAGAAAAAAACAGAGATTAAAATTAATCCAAAAAGGAAAGACCTTTGATCAGGTCTCAGGAGAATGTATGTATCTCTGCGTACCAATACAATAGCTGAATGAGGGTTTAATTAAATATTAGTAATCGTTTTGACCGGAGTATCTATACGATTATCTAACTCCTCATAGATCGAATTATTGCTCTTAAACTCAGGTACAATCTCCTTCATTTTAACAACCACCTGGCGGTCTTTATATTCACAACTCAATTTAATCAGTTCTCGGATATGCTCATTGATGGTCTGGAAATGATACTCCCGAACCTGAGCCACCATAATCTTCTCATGATGAGTCGGCATGGTATTTTCCATGTCATTTAATAATTCCTCATAGAGCTTTTCCCCGGGTCTTAGTCCTGAAAATTCGATGGCAATATCCTGATGAGGAACCAAACCCGATAAACGGATCATCTTTTTGGCCAGTTCCACAATTTTAACGGATTTACCCATATCGAAGATAAAGATCTCACCTCCTTCTCCCATCGACCCGGCCTCCAATACCAAACGGCAGGCCTCGGGTATAGTCATAAAATAGCGGGTAATTTCAGGATGGGTCACCGTAATCGGGCCGCCTTTCTGAATCTGGGCCTTAAAACGGGGAATGACAGAACCATTGGATCCGAGTACATTCCCAAAACGGGTGGTAATAAATTTGGTATTCACCCCCGAACGGTCCTGGTTCAGATGGCTGAGTCCGTTGGTATAAATTGCAGGTTCCTGATATTTAAATGAATTAAAGAGCGACTGAACATAGATCTCAGCAATCCTTTTGGAAGCCCCCATTACATTGGTTGGGTTAACGGCTTTATCAGTTGAGATCATCACAAACTTCTCAACTCCATACTTCACTGATAGATCTGAAACTACCTTAGTTCCCATTACATTCGTACGCACTGCCTCTCCGGGATTATGTTCCATAAGAGGAACATGTTTATAGGCAGCTGCATGGTATACATAATGTGGCTTAAATGTTTGAAACAAAAGTTCCATCCTGCATTGATCCCGTACATCACCTATAAAAGAATGAAAATTATTATTCAGATTATTTTCCTGCAACTCCAGTTGAAGTTCATGTAAAGGGGTTTCACTCTGATCATTCAAAATAATCATCTGAGGTAAAAACTGGGATATCTGCCTTACAATCTCAGATCCGATTGAGCCTGCAGCACCGGTAACTAATACACGCCTGCCTTTTAACTGATCGCCAATGATATCATTATTAATCTCGATGGGTTCACGTTCCAGCAGATCCTCAATTTTAATATTCTGCAATTGTTTGCTGGAAAGCTGTCCATTGATCCAGGAACGAACCGGAGGCAGGGTTAATACCTTTACGTCATTCTCAAGACAAATATCCACAATTCTATTTTTTCGTTCAGATGGAATACTCTGGGATGCTATGATCAAATCCTCTATTTTTTCCTGCTTAACAAGCGATAAAAAGTCGCGGGTATGATAAATCTTAATCCCGTCTATTGCTTTGCCTGACTTTCGCTCATCGTCATCAATAAAGGCTGTAAGCAACATATTCACTTTGTTATCATGATCCAGAGTTCGCTTTGCAGCAATACCGGCCTCACCTGCACCATAGATAATTACCCTTTGCTTATCCATGCGAAAATTCTTTATGTACATAAAGAAGTATTTCACCATAATTCTGTAGGTAATCAGCAATAAAAAACCGGTCAAGCCATTAATAATAAGTATTACATTGGAAATATAGGGTTCCTTACCAAAGCTGAGCAGGATTAGATTCACTATAAAAAACAGGCCATTACTAATCAGAACAGAGAAAAGTATCCTGAATGAATCCTGCGCACTGGTATATCTGATAATACCTGCATAAGTCTTAATACTTAAAAAAACAAAACTGTTTAGAACCGTAAATATCAATACATTACGACTCAATTCAGCAGAATTGATTTCTTCAATATTCAAATTATATTTCAGGAAATACGCGAAACAAAGGGAAAATCCGCAGACAAAAAGATCCAGACAAAAGATGATCCAGCGCGGTACGATGTTGATATGGTTAAACAAGGCTGTTTTCTTGGTTTATTAACAAATATAGTATAATTACTTATTCATTGGAATGTAATATTTTTTTTGAGGGGATGTTTAGTAGTAGTATTAAATGTCAACCGTGTCATTTATGCCTGTCACAGGCAGGCTTGTAATGACAAATAGCAGTCACAATCCTCCACTATTACTTGTCATTACGAGCCTGCCTGCCGGTAGGCAGGGAGGCTCGACGAAGCAATCTCATGAAAAAGCCAAGCCTTTCATCAACAGATTTCTCCTCGCCTGAAATACAGTTTTCAATAGAACAATCCTACCCGCTCATTCGAAAAATAATATGAAAATCAGAAACTCCTATTTGTTAATTCACTTTTGTCATCCCGACAAAGGAGGGATATTCGTACTGTGTATCGTCCTAAAGCAAGACAGGTTTTATAAATTCTGCTATAAGTTGAAAATACTAACAAGAGCCAAGTTATCCCGCTCTTTGCCGCGGAGGCAAGGTACTTTTTGCTTGATCAAAAAGTACCCAAAAAATCAAGAAAGAACGAAGCTTCCACCGCCAAGGGCAAAACACCCGGCCCGCCGTTCTTTCATCCCTGCGCTCAGAAATCCTGATTAATTTAAAATGATTACCATTCATGGAAATTATAAAGGGTGCTGAAGTGAGGGCCAGCGTTTAGGAATGTTTATCCACAAACGGCTGCGTACAGGGCTATAAATATCTTTGCAAAGACAGCAGTAGTGTTTACCGCCCTGTCCCTGCCTACCGGCAGGCAGGCGATGCCGCAAAAAAAGGTTAATGAAAGGATACTGCTTGAACTAGCTAAAAATGGAGTTTTTCAGTTGACAACCCGATAGTTATCGGGTCGACAAATTGCCTCATTGACAAATCCGGATTATCAACAAATGAACTCCTAATCCAGCCATGTATTCAGATTGAAAATTGAACCACCCTTCCATTTGCTCATTTGCTAATTTTCTCATTTGCTAATCCCCTCCCCATCAAACGCTCCCTCCCCTCCACAACAAACCTCATCCCCACAAAAGCAAGTCCTGAAAGCAGGATAAAAACCAGAAAAGCTAATGAATCCCAATCGGAGTAAATAATCAGTAAATTGACAAGACCTTGTACAAGCATATATAATGACGAAACCTGCAAATGCGGCCAGCCCTTCACATTAGCCAGGTATTGATAAAAATGGCTGCGATGGGCCTCAAAGATATTTTCCCTGCGGATTAATCTGAAAATAATGGTACTCACTGTATCCAGTCCATAAATTAAAAGCAGACCGATATACTTCAGATCTCCGCTTTGGATAATCAGCAATAAGAGAAAGAAAATAATGATAAAAGCTATACTTACACTTCCCACATCTCCGGCAAAGCATTTAGCCTTTTTTCTGAAATTAAAAAAACTGAATACCAGAAGCGCCAAAGCCGATACCATCAGCCAGTCACTTTTTATGAATGAAATATGCGACTCATTGATAAAATATAAGCTGAGTATCGTTATCAGGCTGTAGGCCCCGGTTATCCCGTTAATTCCATCCATGAAATTACAGGCATTAATGGTACCGATAACCAGAATATAAACCGGAATAATAATCCAAAGAGGATAGGTCATTAAATCTGTCTGCATAAATAGTAAGGAGACTGAGATCAGATGAACCAGAAGCCGGAGTTTATTCGCCAGGGGCTTCAGATCATCATAAAAGCTGATCAGACTGATCAGCAATAAACCTGAAGTAAAAAGAGGGTAATCAAAGCCGTTCAGCAGGAAATGAAGGAGGAGGGCAAGAGGAAATACAATACCCCCACCACGTATGGTGATTTGGTTATGAGAGCTGCGGTGATTGGGTTTATCCGTTATTTGAAAATGAACCGCCAGCCTGAAATAGAGTAAGAGGCAGAAGTATAATAACGGCAGATAGATGAGATACAACATTCTGCAAACTTATTCAATTCATAGAATTAAACAAGGCCGGTAAATTATTTGGATTGAGTTTGAAAGGAACGTATAGTTTGTATAATGCCATCCCTGGCTTTTACCGGAAGTTCCTTCCCTAAGGCCTGTCTGAGTTTTGAAGTATCAACAACATAGTTCTCGGTTAATTTATTCAAACGCTCAGTGGTCAATGGAAGTTTTAGTTTATCTCCCATACCCGCCAGTAAACGAATAAATCGAGGATTGATCTTCCATAATCCGGGATTTCGACCAGAGGCCAGTGCAATTAATCGGATTAACTCATTGGTAGAAATTGTCTCATCATCGGCTACATGATAAACGCCCGATGGAATATCATCACGTTCCAGCAATTCCCGGATTACGAAACAAAGATTCTCAACGCTTAAGAATGAACGCTTATTCTCAAAAGCCGCAAGCGGATAGGGAATTCCATTTGAAATCAGTTTATACAATAAATTCAGATTACCTTTATTCCCCGGACCGTGGATCATACAGGGACGGAGGATATAATAAGACTTATCTTCGGGTAATGGCTGATTACGGATATACTCTTCGGCCATCAGCTTGGATTTTCCGTAATGTGTATTCGGATTGGGAAAATCACTCTCAGAAAGCACTCCATCTACCTGATCTGCTACAGCTTTTACTGAACTCACATAAATAAATTTTTTGACATCGGATACTAGAAAAGCATCAAACAACCTTCTGGTGAATTCAAAATTAATCTCATAATAAGGTGTTGGATCTGAAACCTTTTCCAATGCATGAGCCTTACCTGCTAGATGTATAATTGAATCACTTTGGTCTATTTTAGAAAAGGCACCGCTTCCAAGTTCATCCCTTGTTAAAGGAACATAATTTATTGTTGAACCTTGTAAATAATGGATTAGATTTTTACCAACAAATCCAGTAGAACCCGTAATTACTACCGTCATTTGGAATTTAGCATTTTATTTCCGAGATCTACATATTGCTTCGTCACAATATGTCTTGAGTAAGTGTTTTCAATATGATCAAATCCATTTTTTCCAAGAATTTGAAGCTCAGATTTGTCAAGCAAAAGATTATGAATAATCCGTTCAATTTCCCTGCATTGATCTTCAATTTGTCGGTCATGGATAAGATAGGCACAATCTGTAGGCTTCAGAAAATTACAGATAGGTGTGTTTTCGCCTGACAAGATTAGCAATGGCTTACTGCAAGCCATAATGGTATATACTTTTGAGGGGAATCCCTGGCCTTCCATTTCAGGTGACATGAATATAAAATGAAGATCGGCAAAAGCAATTAGTGAAGGCATTAATTCTCTTTTCTGATAGGGCACCAAATGAATATTTTTCAGATCCAACAACCTGATCTGTTCTTCAAGATAAGGCTTCATGACACCTTCGCCAATTACCCAGAATTCAACATCTTTGTCTGAAAGATTTTTAGCTACTCTCAGCAAGGGCTCCCAGGCTTGGGCATGCCCAATATTCCCCGCATACATAATCTTTAGGCAAGAGTTTTTTTCTTGAAAACAATGCGAATCCAGGTTATGGTCAAAATGAGCCAAGGGCTTGTAAAGTTCAGTATCTACAAAATTGGGGATTATACTTAATTTACTCTTATCATTAAAGCGATCTTTAATGGTACGATAAAATATATCATCAATTGTTGTCACTGCATCAGAATGATTATAAACTTTTCTTTCCAGCCACTTCAGGAAACTGATTACAGGTTTTAATTTCAATTTACCCTGATTAATCAAAAAGTCAGGATAAATTTCCTGTACATTATAAACAACTTTTGCCCCTTTGATCTTTCCTATCAATAAATTAATGATACCAATGGTTAATGGTGGGGAAGGTGAAAGGATCAGGTTTATATCTTTCTGTAGCAGACCCAGAAAAAATGACAAAACATGCCAGTAGATAAATCCAATAATTCTTAGAATTGAGCTCCTGAACTTCTTCTGAGGAACATGCAATACCCGAATACCATTAAAATCACTTTCATAGAAAAGCCCTAAAACCTTTTTCTTAAGTGGTTGTTTTACGAGTTCAGAAGGAAGCACATTATAGTGAGGAGTAGTAGTCAAAACAAGCACTTCATAGCCCTCTTCCCTGAATCTTAGCGCGATATCATTGTAAAGATAGGCAGTTGATACTCCATCCGGACTAAATACGATACTATGTATTAAAACTTTCCTGATTACCACTGATTTATTCTGACCAAACTACCCGTTTGATATAATCAACATAGCTAATAATAATCTTTACCATTTTGTCAGAAACATTCGGCATAGAATAATCTGATACTAAACGAAAGTTCCTTTCTTCACCTCGCTTTTGAGCTTGGATTTGTTTTAAACCCTGCAAGATTCTTTCCGGATTTAAACCTACCATCATCACTGCAGCTTCTTCCATTGCTTCAGGACGCTCATGTGCCTCTCTGATATTCAATGCAGGGAAATTAAGGATAGATGATTCCTCAGAAATAGTCCCGCTATCTGATAAAACTGCATATGAATTCAACTGCAAGGCATTATAGTCATTAAACCCCATAGGCTTCAGGAATTGTACCCCGGAATGCATTTTGACATTCATTTTATCAATCATCTTTTGAGTTCTGGGATGAGTACTCACAATGATCGGCATCTTATATTTCTCGGCAATCAGATTTAAACTCAGCATCAGACCTTCAAAATTCTTTGGATTGCTGATATTTTCCTCCCTATGTGAAGAAACCACAAAGTATTCTTGCATTTTCAGATTCAGACGCTGAACAATATCAGAAGCTTTGATACTCGGGAGATAATGGTTTAATACCTCAAACATAGGGGAGCCTGTCTTTATAATCCTGTCGGCAGGCAGACCCTCTCTGAGTAAGTATTCTCTGGCAATATCACTATAGGTAAGATTCACGTCTGAGATATGATCCACAATCTTACGATTCGTTTCCTCAGGCACTCTCTGATCAAAGCAGCGGTTTCCCGCCTCCATATGAAAAATCGGTATATGACGTTTTTTTGCAGGTATTGCACAAAGACAACTGTTAGTATCACCCAATACCATGAAAGCATCAGGCTTTTCACTTTCCAGTAAGGGGTCAATCTTAATCAGGATTTGACCTATGGTTTCAGTGGCAGTAGCCCCTGCTGCATTCAGAAAAAAATCAGGCTTACGAATACCCAAATCATCAAAGAATATCTGATTTAATTCATAATCGTAATTCTGTCCGGTGTGTACAATAATATGCTCTATGGCATCAGACTCATCAAGCTTAGCCACTACCCTGGATAACCTGATAATTTCAGGCCGGGTACCGACAACGGTCATCACTTTAAGTCTTAATTTCATATAATAAATCGGATATCAAAATTTATACAGCTTCAAAAAATGTATCTGGATCATTAATATCAAAAAATTCATTAATCCAAAAAATAGTATATAATTCCTCTGAGCCTATATTTTTTATATTGTGAGCATACCAGATCGGCATATCAACATAAGCCGGGCTATCTCCAGAAAGATAAAGATCTATTGTTTCTGTTGTACCTATTTTCCTTAGCTGAATGAGTGCCTCTCCTTTGATCACTGCAAATCTCTCAATTTTTCGTGTATGAAAGTGATTTCCCCGAGTAACTCCAGGAACTGTTGTAGAAAATGAAGTCTGCCCACCCTGACCTTCCCCAACACGTATAATTTCTGAGAAGGAGCCCCTATCATCTGTATGAAGAGTAAATTTAATAGGGTAATAATTACTTATATCTATATAACTTCGGAAAGTATTAAATAAATTTAACTCAAATTTAGAATTGAATCTAGGAATAATACCATTTTCAAAATATTCAATTCTAAAGTTCCGTAACAATTCAAATACTTCAGAAACTTTAATTTGGGTTGAATATTCTAGAACACGAATATGGCTATTATCATTTTCTCTGATAAAACCAAGAATTTGGTCGACAAGCTCAGAAACATAAATGAGCTTTAACTCGCGGTCTATTTCTATCTTTGATGACTCATCATGTGTTAGTTGATAGCAAAATGTAGCAATGACAGAATTATAATAAGGTTCTCCAAAGGGACCGTACACATTCGGAATAACTAAGCCGCTAAATCGAACTCCAGCACTTTCTGCCCAATTACTTAATAATAATCTAGACTCTTTTTTCGATCTTCCATATAAATTATCGTTTTCCTCTTGTGAGGTCGACGAAAAAATTACGTGAGCTTGGCTCCTGGTTCTTTCGAGCGATGCTACAAGTTTTTGTGTTAATTTTAAATTAGTGTTAAAGATTACTTCTGAATCATTATGCCGATTCAATCCCGCTAAATGTATAATTACATTGCAATTCGCCACAAACTCATCAAGCAAATCTTCATCGTCAAAAAAACTTCTTCTGAAATCAACTCTTTCAAATTCACTTGGATAGAGCCCAAGAGTATTAAAAATATGACTTCCAATAAAACCACTTTGACCTGTTATTCCTATTTTACGCATATAATAATTCTATTGGACTGGGATTTAGAACCCTATTACTTCTCAGTCAGGATATTGCACAGCATCAACTTCCTTGAGTATGTCCTTCTTTATTATAGGAAGTTTGAACAATAATTGCTTGACCCCCTCTACATTCAGTCTAGTTGTATTATGAGAATGGTACTCATCAAAATTTGAAACATCTGGCTCACCTTCAGAAAAAAATTGCGCATAATTCAAATCCCTAGTATCAGCGGGAATGCGATAATATCCTCCAAGATCCTCGGCTTTAACCATGTCCTCTCTGTTCACTAAGGTCTCATACAGCTTTTCGCCATGTCTGGTTCCAATTATTTGGATCTCACTCTTCGCATTGTACAATTCGACCAAAGCCTGAGCAAGATCACTAATTGTTGCTGCAGGTGACTTCTGAACGAAAAGATCTCCTTGTTTAGCGTGTTCGAAGGCATACAAAACCAAATCAACTGCATCTTCTAAAGTCATCATAAATCTGGTCATATTCCCATCTGTAATGGTCAGTGGCTGCTGTTTTTTAATTTGATCTATAAAAAGCGGAATAACTGACCCCCTAGATGCCATAACATTACCATAACGAGTGCCACAAAATATAGTTTTAGAATCATCCAGATTCCTAGACTTAGCTACCATTACTTTTTCCATCATTGCTTTTGACATTCCCATAGCATTGATGGGATATGCTGCCTTATCAGTACTAAGCACAACAACCTTTTTAATTCCATTTCTTTCAGCAGCAGTCAGCACGTTATCTGTCCCCAAAATATTTGTCTTAACCGCTTCAAGCGGGAAAAATTCACAGGATGGTACTTGTTTCAAGGCTGCAGCATGGAAAATATAGTCAACACCTTTTACAGCGGGTTCGACACTTGAAAAATCCCTAACATCTCCTATGTAAAATTTCAACTTTGAATTATTTAATCTTTTTCGTTGATCATCTTGCTTCTTCTCATCGCGACTAAATATTCTAATCTCCTTAAAATCATCAGAATTGATGAAACGCTGCAAAACTGCGTTACCAAATGAACCTGTACCTCCTGTAATTAATAAAACGTTCCCGTTATCCATAGTAAATTGTGTTGTATCTATGACACTTTATATATTTAAATTATTGTCCTAATCTCATGGCATTATTCATCCCATTTACATAAGAAGTCGACCGAAATCGCTCCTCGGCAAAAGACCTGTTATGGAAAGCTATCTCTTGTAATTTCTGTTTCACTCGGATAGAATTTCTAATGGCCTTCTGAATTTCATGAGGTTCTTTTGTCTTTATTTTAAAGCCATTTTGCCCATCGGTAAAAATATCCTGAATACCTCCAATTACAGTACAAAGCACCACACAACCTGAAGCATATGCCTCTAAAATTGATATAGGTTGTCCCTCAAAATAGGATGTCGGAAGACAGAAAAGATGTGCCGATTTCAGCAAATCCCTTTTTTGTATTCCATGGACGACCCCATGATAATGAATATTCCCAAATCCTCCAATCTTTTCCAAAAAGATATTTTTATGATCTTCAGATTCAAAGGTGCCAGCAAAATGCAGAGAAAATTGCATTCGTTCGTCATTGTTCAATGCCACAAAAGCATCTAAGAGTTCATTATAACCTTTGCCATTAATCAGATTACTCAAAAACAAAATATTAATCGTCGAAAGGTTATCGAATTTACTCTTCAAATATAAATCATCAATGAAGAAAGAGTCCTCTACAGAATTACTTACAATATGTATTTTTTCTTTCGGGATAAATTTGTCAAAAATTTCAATATGTGATTCTCCTAAAACAATAACTCCAGCTAAACGCCTGATAAAGAAAGCATTTACTTTCGCTAAAATCATAAACCTATTAAACAGCAATTTCTTAATGCTTCCACCATGTAAATGAATGTAAGTTCGCTGTAGTTTACTGAAACAAATTAAGTATATAACAATGTCTTTGAGATTTCCGGCGAGGGATTCGGATATTGTTAGATAAACCAAATCGACATTCTTCCTCTTAATCGTAACCTGCCACAAAACCCGTCCAATTTCAAAAAACCTTTTTACTCCATCTGCTCCTTCTTTGAAATTCCCCTTGGTCAGATTAACAACGGCTACCTCATTAGAAGACTCAATCGAATCATAAAAAACTTTTGAGGCTAATGAGTGGCCTGTAATAGGTGGTGGTAGTGGTGCTATAAAAAGTATCTTCATATCCAACGGCTATCTATTCAAGCTCAATGAGTATAATTTTCACGTATTAAATAGTCTTTCTCATCACGGCCCGGATAATTTATTAATACGGCCTTATAAATACCTTTGAAAACAAACAAACTACCCGCTGCTGCTCCAATAATACCATATTTGTTAATCAATTTCCCAATATCTTGTAAACTCCCCGCACCTCCGAGGGTGGTAAGAGGCAAACTAGTTGTGTTTCTAGCTTTTTCAACCAGGTCAAAATCATATCCTTTCATTGCCCCGTCTTGATCAATCGAATTAATGACTATCTCTCCAGCTCCCAACTCTTCCATTTGCTTTATTAGCTGAAATGGATTTTTACCAGTAGCTTTCTTTCCATTGTGGGTGTAAACTTCATATCCCCCAAGGAATTTTTTCTTAACATCAAGAACCACCACAACGCTCTGAATGCCCACCTGTTCGGCAATCTGTGCCACTAGATTTGAATTTGAAATTACTGCAGAGCTCAAAGCAACCTTTTCAACGCCAAGACTAAATATTTTTTGTGCCTGGGACACTGAATGGATTCCCCCCCCATAACACAATGGCATTCTACATTCTGCAGCAAGGCGTTCGATCATCACATAGTCTGGATCCCTGTTTTGCACTGATGCATCAATGTCTACCACCATTAATTCATCAACTTGCTTTTCATTAAAAATCCGAACAGCATTAATTGGATCACCTATGTATTTTGGTGATTTAAAATTTACTGTTTTGACTAAGCCTTTATCGTGAACCAACAAACAAGGAATTATTCTGGGATTTAACATTTCAGCTCAGCAAAGTTTCTTAACACCTGAATTCCATAACTATGGCTTTTTTCGGGATGGCATTGAATTCCATAAATATTCTCATGATTCACAGCACATGTGAAATCCACCCCATATTGAGCGGTAGCAATACTGTCTTCGGGGTTATCGCACTCAAAGTAATAGGAATGTAGAAAATAAAACCGAGCCCCATCTTGAAGACCCTCGAAGAGTGAACTACCTTTAGTTGAATAAACATCATTCCAACCCATGTGAGGCAATTGCGTAGTCTGTTTAATGGTTGAAGTATCAAACTTCTTAACTACTCCGTCCAACCATCCTAATCCAGATAAAACTCCCTCCTCACTTGAGCGTGCAAGCATCTGCATTCCAACACAAATTCCTAGTATCGGTACTTTATCTATGAGAGCCAACTCATCCAATCTTCTTCTCATTCCAGATTTTTCCAATCTCTCCATTGCATAATCAAACGCGCCTACTCCCGGAAGAATGATTTTTGATACCCCCTGCAATTCCTCGACTTTCTGAACTATTTTTATTGGTATGTCGAGCTGCTTGTAGATGTTGGTAAATGCCCGAATGTTTCCAACTCCATAATCAATAATTACAATCATCTAAAAAATCTCTTTTCTAATCCCAACAATCTCATAGCCTTAGTACCGAGATTGATTATGGATTTTTTGTTCTTATAGTCTCTGTAAGTCCTATTCCTGCCTTCAAAAATTGACTGAAGTTCCGTTACCGTCAAATCTAACTTGTGTGCAATGTACTCAAACTCCTGTCTCAAAAACTGTTCGCTCAACTCTGGTCTGGAAATGCGTTCAATAGCATCCTCTCTTTTCATTTGCCCAGTCAAAATTAAACTTGAAAAGTGGGCTCTTCTTTTCTGGTAGCCAAACTTTTTAGGTAGCCAATAGTCCTCATAGAACCTGGTAAATCGAGATTCATGGTGTTTATGCTGAAATTTTCGCCAACCAAACCGCTTTTCTAAAAATTCCTCAGCCTCCTCTTTGACATATGGAATCAGATTTAGGGGCTTGAAAACCTCCATTCCAAGAATATACTTATAATAAATCTTGTAAGCCAAAACATCTACAATCGGAAAAGTCTTCAAAGGATGACTTCCATATTTGCTATGTATGTCATCAACCAAAGTTTTATCTATACCTGTGTATCCGCCCCATTCTTCAGGTTCACGGCAACATTCAGTTGAATAATTTGACCCGGTTAATACATACTTTATTTTATTTTTCCGGGCAAACTTGTAAAGTGCAGAGAAGAAGGCATAATCCTGGGGCAGGTCTTGATCGGCTATTTGAGATTTCAAGAAAGAAACTTGCAAATCTTTCATTTCTTCCCAATTAATTACTTCAGTATATAAATCAATCCCAAGTCCATCAACTAATTTTTCAATATTACTTACAGCTTGCTGGGTATTCCATCCAGCATCGACGTGTAATAAAAGAGGCCTTAAACCCATTTTTTCTTTAGCAATATAAGTTGCATAAGAACTGTCTAATCCTCCGCTTATTCCAATGATACAATCAAAATCCTTACCTATACCTTCTTTTTTGATTTTGTCGGCTACAAGCATTAACTCCCGCTCTCCAGACTCATCTTTATACCAATTAGGTAAAATCTCTTCATGAAAATTTCTGCAATAGTCGCACCAGCCCTTTTCATCAAAAGTTATATTGGGATCGGAAGTATCCATTATGCAATTTGTGCATATTCTATAGGTTCTTTCAGTCATATTTAATCCAAAAATAGATATATTAACATTATTAGTTAAAAGTATGAATAACAATTTTGGCTAAACTTCAAATACGATTAATCTTGCTTGTATTCTCATCGAAAATAGGATTTAATATTTTATTCTGACCAAGCATACCTATTAAAAAAGCGAAAATAAATCCTCCATGACTTTCCTTAAAGGTTTCATGAAACATCCCATAAATAAGCATCCCAACGAAACCCCAAAACAATCCTAAATCCTTTTTATAAAGAAAAACAGATAGCTTAACTAATATATATATATATGTCGCCATGCCTAAAATTCCGGTACGGAAAAGGATATCGGTATATTGATTATGAGCTGAACCAGACTGATCTTCAAACATAATCCATACCCCCAAGTATCCGGCACCAGTAAGAGGATTCCTGGATACAAACTCCAAAATCATCTTTAACATATAGATCCGATAACCTTCAGAGCCTTCACTATTTTCAAGATCCATCTTCTCAACCCCGCCTTCTGCAAAGAATGAAAATAACCGTTCATCAAAAAACTCAAAAATCTGGGGGAAAATAAAACTTAGTATTACCAGAACAAGAATACAACCCAAAGCTGCAAATATCCATCTAATAATGCCGCTGACCACACCTCGTTTTACCAACTTATAAAAGGTGACAATTCCAAATAGCATCATGCTTACTAGCGTAGCTACAATTCCGCTTCTTGAAAAAGTTAGCAAAATTCCAAGTAAAATAATAAAAATACAAACATATTTCAAAAGGTTCCAAACCCCCTTCCAATTTTGAAATAAGGTAATCCATAAGGCAAATACATAAACGAATCCAAATCTCTGTCCTCCAACTGCATCCTTTGCTGCAAATCCAAGAGCAGCCCCTCCAACATCCATATAGAATTTTAAAGTGTTCAGAGACAATAAAACTGAAATCACGATTACTGCAAGCTTAAAACTGAGCTCCATTTCCTGGTCAATCTTTATGAACAAAAAAGAGAACATCGTCATAAAAATCACAAAACTAATAATTCGTCTTGGTAATTGATCCAAATACCAAAATTGATATAACGTTGAAATAATTAAAACTAGAAGATATATTAGCATTATTCCCCAAAAGTAGTCATTTGGTATTCTCACCTTACCATAAAGTAATATATATCCTAATGGAAATAACAAAAAGGTATAATTGGCGCTAATACCCTCTCCTCCGAGTGCAAAAGAGAATTTATAAAGAAATGCCATGAAGAGCACAACCAAAAATAAAATCCTAATATAATTAGGCTTCGAAATGGTGTGTGAAGGAAAACTTAAATTATCTATAAGCATGACATTGATCTTTTTTACAGCCCGAAATAATTTAGATCATTATCAAATAGAATATATTCTTTTTTGAATACTATAAATAATTTTTTGAAGTAGGTTAAGATCCCTCCAATTATCCGAAACAACCTTTAATGTTCGCTTATATACTTTCTGATTATCCACTGTAGACAATTGTTCGGGGTGCAACCTATACCATAGTAGTTTCTTATTCAGGTAATAGATACGATTATTCTGGCTTATCCTAAACCAGAATTCGTAATCCTCTATAGATCTCAGCAAAGGATCTTCATTGATAAAACCACATGAATTAATAAGTTCCCTTTTAAATAGCACTGATGAATTAATTACGTAGTGTAATGAGATTAATAAATATTTTGCTGATAGTAAATTTGAAGATAAAAAAATATTCTTAACAAAGGATGTGAATCGATTTAGAAAAGGAAGATTCTTCATGTTGATGAAATAAGTGTTTGTGCAACAAAGTGCTACATCTGGATATTTATCTATGATTTCAACTTGCTCCCGCAATTTTGTTTGCTCCCATATATCATCATCATCACAAAGAGCAATATATTCTCCAACAGCACGTTTAATACCAAAATTTCTATTTCTAGCTATAATACCATCATTTGGGTTCTGAAAAAATTTTATACGAGAATCACAGAAGCTTTGCATGAGTCCAACAAAATCATAATTTGAATTATTATCAACGACAATAAGTTCAAAGTCAGTAAATGTTTGATTGATGATGGATTGTATCGTCTCGCTCAATAATTCACATCTATTGTATGTAGTAACGATTACACTAACTTTTGGCGACATAAGTATCTGATTTTTCAAAATATATAAAGAGCCCTTCTATACCTTCACTTAAGTTAATTAGAGGACAAAAACCGATTTGTTTAAGTTTCCTATTGGCAATGGTATATTTTGAATTTATTTCCGGAGCTGTTTCTGAAAGCTTATTTGAAGAATAATAAACAGGAATTGATGATCCATATCTGTGTTGGTATACATCTTTGACCAAGTGGGCAATCTCTAACAAGGAATTACTGGAACCTGAAGACACATGCAATAAAGAATCCCTTAGTTTATTTACAATCACCCTATCTATTGCCTTTGCAATATCCTTTACATGTATAAAATCCTTTACCGGGGAACCATCTGATTCCAAAACTATTTTTTTTTTATAATATGCAGAGCGGCAAAGATCATTTATTACAAGCCACCAGCAATTATTTTCTTCAAGCACAGGAGCACCATATCCATTTGATAACCTAAGGCTAACACATTCAGTATTATATCTTCTATTGTAAAACCTTATTAGATCTTCCCCAATAGAATGCGTGAGCGCGTATATATTTTCTGGGTCTTTTAAGCTAGTTTCTGAAATAACTTCTGCTTGCAGTTTTCCCAAAACCTGCGTTGTCGATAAGTAAATGAATTTATCAATGCCTTTTTTACAATATCCGTCTAACAACTGCCATGTACTCAATACATTTACATGATTTACATCTTCAATACTCTTGGTTTCAGAAAGTTTATGATCAAGGGAAACTGTATGAACGACAATATCAACATCCATTGAAAGAAGAGTATTTATTATTTCCTGATTTGTTAAATCACCTTGAATAATATCCATTCCTCTTAATGCAGCTTTACTTTCTGTTGTCAAATTCCTGCAGGATGCTATTACATTGAAACCATTTTGATATAGATATAAAGCCACATTGGCACCTATATAACCATTTGCCCCAGTAACAAGAACGGTTTTTATCCTTCCCATTTAAAATCAATATTCAATAGATCCCTATTTTCAGCCTCGTTGGGATCATGTTCAATGCTTGCTATATTTAGTAACAAATTCCGTTCATCCCCAACCCCCTGAAATGCCATCCAGATCATCGGCGGCACGGTTAATCTTTTATATTGACCTGAACCGATATTGACTTGCCAAAATTTCATATAACTAGCACTATCGGGCCTTTCATCAAATAACACAAATTTAATCTCTCCAATAGGGACAATTAAATTTAAAACCATTGTTTTATGCCTTTTCCAGCCTTTAATCTCATCCTTGTGAATTTCAGAAAAATATGCTTCTCCAAAGCCTTTAAAACTGAGGTCACTTTTCCTCAGCGCATGCATAATATTTCCCTTAGGATGCTCAATAATTTTTAAAAAATTTAAACTTACGCCCTCTATGATGTCCATTTTATTCTTTTTTGTAGGGCAAACTCTTCATACTTTTCAATTTGATGCAAAGTATAATTAAACATTCCATCATTCTGGTGATAGAAGTTATAATACCATTGGCTCGTAAATTCAATCAACTCATTATATTCTAATGTAGGCAACCATTTAAGGAAAAACAGAGCTTTATCACAATTCAACTTCAACAACCCCGCTTCATGGAACAGAATGTTACCCGTAACTTTATATGCTTCAGAACTATCATCAAAATTCCAATGACGACTTAAATCTTCTAATAAATTCTTTACAGTATGGCTATGCTCAGATTTAGGGCCGAAATTAAAGCTTTCTCCGTTAAGGCTATCATTTTCAGATAAATTTTGGCACAGACTAAGATATCCACTAATTGGTTCAAGAACATGTTGCCAAGGCCTGGTGGATTCAGGGCTTCTGATTTCTACGGTCTTTCTCTGAGACCATGCAATCATACAATCGGGCACAATCCTGTCTTTTGCCCAATCACCCCCGCCTATGACATTGCCAGCTCGGGCGGAAGCGATCTTAACAAAAGGATGTTTCTGAAAGAATGAATGATAGAATGACTTAAACGCAATTTCAGCACACCCCTTTGATCCACTATAAATATCCTTACCTCCTACAACATCCGTTTCCTTATACCCCCAAACCCATTCTACATTGTCATAACATTTATCACTTGTCACAATAATTGCTGCACATTTATTTGTTAAACTTCTCAGGGCTTCGAGTACATGTACTGTGCCCAACAAATTGGTTGAAAATGTATTGACCGGGTCCGAATAGGATAAAGATACAATGGCTTGAGCAGCTAAATGGAAAACAAAATCAGGCTTTTCTCTAGAAAAGATAGATTTTATGGTTTCCAGATCACGGACATCGTTTCGGTAGTCTGTTATTTTATCTGCAAGTGCCAATTCCTCGAATAAAGAGGGTTTCGTAGGTATATCAAATGATATTCCCACTACTTCTGCACCTAATTTCAAGAGCCAGGCTGTTAACCAAGCGCCTTTAAAACCAGTGTGCCCAGTTACTATTACTTTTTTCCCTTTGTAAATATTATTAAACATGTCTTATTATTTTATCCATGGAGCTTTATTACTCCGTACTAGATTATCTAAATAGTCTCTTTCACGAACATTATCCATACACTGCCAAAAGCCATCGTGCAGGTGAGCATGTAACTGACCTTCGTTAGAAAGGGTCTGTAAAGCGCCGAACTCAAGATCACAATTTTCATCTTCCGTCAGATAATCCATTATTTTTTTGTTAAAAACAAAAAAGCCTCCGTTAATATAACCAGTGGCCATCTGTGGCTTTTCTTGAAAGTTAGTCACTATCGAGCCATTCAATTCCAATTCACCAAATCTAGACGGCGGGTGAACCGCCGTTACAGTGGCGATTTTTTTATTAGATAAATGGAAATTTATTAAGTCATTAATATTAACATTACTAAGTCCATCACCATAAGTCAAAAGAAAATCATCAGATTCTATATATTTCTCAACCAACTTAACTCTCGCACCTTTAAGAGTTTCCTCTCCGGTATCAACGAAAGTAATTTCCCAATCACTTTCCGGCATAGAATTATAGAAAAGCGGATCTTGATCAGGAGTCATTTTTAAAGTAAAATCACTTGCCGAAATCCTAAGGTTGTAAAAGTACTCCTTAATAAAATTTGCTTTATAGCCTAATGCCAGTATGAACTTTTTATGTCCAAACGAACTATAAGTCTTCATAATATGCCAGAGAATTGGTTTTCCTCCTATTTCAACCATTGGTTTTGGTTTGCTTACTGTTTCTTCGCTCAACCTGGTGCCCTTTCCACCGCATAAAATAACTACATCCATAATCTATATATTATTACCTGTTTAACTACTAAAAGTGGTTTTAATTATGTTTTCTAATATATCTGTCAGGGGCATGGTACTTCCATCACCAAAATATTCCCGAATAACTTCCTTTGGATTTTCCATATCAGCGTAAATGAGTGCATCCATGAGCTGTTCCTCTGTATAAGCATATTTTGTTATTTCCGCGTCAAACTCATTTGGGTTGACATGCAGAGCATTTTTGCTGCCAATAAAAATTGGTTGAATCCCATTGGCTAATGCTTCGAGTCCCGCCGATGAAGAATCAAACAGGACTACATCAGCTTTTTTCATCTCATCGGCAAAACTCGTTTTTAAAGAAATGTGTGCGGGACAATCAAGCTTTTTGAATAACCCGACATAGTCATAGTTAGCCAATGGATGAGGAACGATAGAAACTTGAAAATTTTTATTGTTTCTAAGAGTATTTACAACAAATGTAATTAATGCCACTGATTCTTTTTCTCCCAGTGAACAGGCAACCATGACCTGACTATATTTCAGCAGAGTATTTTTTGAAAGCCCTGAGATAAAATCACGTCCGGATTGTGAAGTCAGTATTTCTGTCTTTAAACCATAATAGGTCTCTAAATTCTTAAAAGAAACATTTCCAGTGGCAATTATGGTATCTGGGAGGGGTAATGCATCAATAAGTTTTTTTGAAAAGTAAAACCTTGTAGATAATGCAGGACATGGTGCATTTTGCAACCCGACACTTTTAATATTGTTGTGCTTCCTCATCTCATATAAGAAAACACGTTCCCAGGCCTGGTTTTCAAAAGGATAAATTGTTAACTTATTATTTACCTGGGCACCCACTTTTTTTGAAAACGCTTTTATAAGTTTATTTTGTAACGAGAAGGCTCGTCTTTCCCTCAGCTTTTCTTTGTTGATTAAAGGGGTGATGTTCAATCCGTTTAGGATAGATATTTTCTTGTTAGAGGATGATGTGTTTTTAAACTTAGATAATTCTAAAAGAATGTTATAAAGTGATAATGAGTTATAAAGAAAAAATACTTTGAATCCATTATTCTCCAACCATTTATTAAATAGTTTTAACTGATGCTTTGTTCCTACCCAATCAATTGGAACTATTACGGCACAGTTCGTTTTTATTGATTCTGTTTCAAAAACCTTCCCGATAAAAGGGTCGCTATATACCCCGCTTCGAAAATTCCGGGAATCAATAAAAGTTGGTAGAATAATCAGATTGTCCTGATTGAGATTAGCTGTATCGAAAGTGGTATTTTTGAATATAAGCCTGCACATCAATTTAGAAATGGCAGCGCATAAAAAAATATACGGCCTTCTTGAATAGGATTTCAGTATTGCGGTAATATTATCAAAATAATTTTCAGCGGTGTAATAGCTAAAAGGTCTATCTATGTTACTATTCTGTTTTATGCATTCAAACAATGCAAAATCCTCAACGAGAATTAACAGATTTTTATTTTTAAAGGTATCGTCTAAAAGTATTTTTCGATAAATATCGAGCTGACAATACGTTAGGTAAAAACTACTATCCCATGGATTTTTCCATGACAATCGACTAGCCCACCAGAGTTCTTCCCCCGACCGGCTTTCCAGGTCGTCGATGAAATCGATATATTGTTCCAGATGTTCGTATTGTGATTTGCCCAGCTCTTCAGCAAGGGGGTATCTTTCTATATCATTAAGAATTGATATTTCTAACTGATATGGGATTAAGGCATCCTCCCCCAAAAAGACCCATGAATCAATACTGCATTCAATAATAATTTTAGAAAGGAAGGCCTTATATCCATTGCTCTTATGAACAACAAATATTTTATTTCGAGTCATTAATACAATTTCCTAAGAACATCTTTTTCCATAACCTCAATCACTTTAACCAAGTCTTCAGGTACATCTACACTATATGTTTCATAGTTTGTCTCTACAATTTTTATTCTATGGCCATGCTCCAGAAATCTTAACATATCAATAGATTCAATTTCTTCAAGTTTCGTGGAGGTCAAATTAGTGAATTCCTTTAACGATTTATTCGTGAATGGGAAAACACAAACTTCTATAAAATAAGGGAAATTCTTATCTCCCATGAATTTAGAAGGAATTGGTTCGCGCGAGAAGTAAAGTGCTTCATTGTTTTCATCAAAAACAACTTTTACTTCATGAATATTCTTTGCTTCCTCGAAATCTACTCTTTTCACGAGATTTACACAAGACAGGGTAGGATCATCTATCAAAGGCTTTATCGCGGCTTCTATCATTTCAGGGAAAACTAACGGCTCATCTCCCTGTAAGTTAACTATGATATCAGCTTCTTGTATTTTTGAAGCTGCCTGGGCAACTCTGTCTGATGCTCTTCTGACATTGTCATTAGTCAGTATTGCCTTTCCTCCAAACGCCTCAACATGGTCGACAATTTCCTGGTTAGGCGTAGCAACATATACTTCGTCCAACATCTTACACAAGCTTGCTCTCTTATAAACATGCTCCAACATAGACTTGCCACAAATATCAACAAGCGGTTTATTCCCAAACCTAAATGATCCCAGACGAGCTGGAATAATACATACAATCCTCATTCTATTATTATTTAGTTACAATCGCTCTCAACCATTGTCTTTCGGGGCCAAAGGTATCAAATTCATACTCATTTTTAAAAGAGTCAATAGTGTTGCCATTCCCTAACCTTAAACAATTGAGTATCCTACTAAATCCCTTTTTAATTATTAATGGCAAAAAAACATTTTTTTCTCTTTCATTGGGAATAGATAGCAGAGCTCTCCCGAAGCTATAAATATGAAAGTCTGGCATTTCTAACTCCCTAAGTAGAAAACTTAAAGACTTTTCATTGAAAAACAAAGTATGCGGCTGAAAATTTGCTTTAAACAAGAAATCCTGATTGGGGCTTTCGATAAATAAAATGCCGCCTTTCTTCAGGAACTTTACTATTGATTTCAAAAATGATTTTGGATCGGTTACATGCTCCAGAACATGAAAGATTACTATGATATCAAATTCCTTCTCTCCCAATCCTTCTATGTGCTCTGCAGCCTTCATCCCCTTTGCCTCAATGTCCTTTACAATTTCAGCGTCGGCCTCTACAGCAAAATACTTTGAATTTACTCCCTGCTCCTTAAGTATTTCTCCAAAAAGCGCATGCCCGGCGCCAAAATCAAGTATGGTTTTGTTTTCTATGCTGCCTGTTTTCTCAATTAAGAATGACAATCTTGATAAGCCCTGTGCTTTATATAATTGCAAAGAATTCCGTGAGGCGCTTTGAACCGCTTCACTGCCCTGCCAATAAGTCTTATAAAACTTATCCAGTTGCTGATCAGAGGGCATTTGTTCTAAGTATACCAGCCCGCAATTAGAACATTCTGACAGATAGCCATCTTCAATATTAAACGGAGCCGCAGTTCCATAATAAGGGCCAATATTTTTACCTGACGTTTGTCCGCATACTGGACAGTTAAGTATTTTTTTCAAACTCATAAACCTTGATGGAAATGGACCATTTTGGATAGCCCATCATTTAGCTTCACTGATGGTTCCCAATCTAATTCTTTTTTTACCTTTAAGATGTCGGCATAAATACCAAACTGGTCACCTTGAGTAGCACCAGAGAATTCTACGGTAACATCAAAAGGTAAATTCGATTTGATTTTTTCCACGACTTCTCCAACTTCAGTTTTTATTCCGGTAGCTAAGTTAAAATATTTGTAGCCATGCTTGTTCGAATTGTAGGCTTTAATAAATCCTTTAACCACGTCGTCAATAAACACAAAATCACGATATCTGTCAGCGCTTCCTTTAACCACAATATGCTTGTTTTTTAAAGCTTGAGCTAAAAATATACTTACCATCCCTTGCCGCAAATTATCCATATTCTGGCCTGGTCCATAAACGTTGAAAAGCCGCAACGAGGTACTATGTATACCGTATTCAGAATATATTCTTAAATAATGTTCGCTCGCCAGTTTGCCTACTCCATAAAAAGATTTAGGATTCAATTCTGTGTCTTCCTTTACCGGTCTATCTGGCTTGTCCCCATATACGGACATAGTCGAGGCGTAAATAAAATTTGTACATTTTGTTTTTATCGCCAACTTTAATAATAATAAAGTCGATTGTGCATTTGTCTGTAAGTCATATACGGGATCGTCAAAACTAATTTCACCAGAGCTTTGACCGGCAATATGAAATATCGCCTCAAAAGTAAACTTTTCTAACTGCTTTATTACTGAATAGTCCTGACAATCGCCCTTGAAAAATTCAACTCCCTCTGGAATGGCATCTTGATACCCTGTGGATAAATTGTCTATTGTTATAACTTTATGTCCTTCGTCAATAAGCTTCCTCGCAACTGCAGCACCAATAAAGCCCGCAGCTCCAGTGACTAAAAATATTTTCATTTGAGTATAATTGTTTCTATGGTTTGAAAATACGTGAGCTTGCACGCTTTCAGTTGTGAGAGCGAAAGGTTATGCAGGTTCATTAAATGGTATCTATAATTTTTTTCAGTTGTGTTAAATCCTGCACTTTAAATCTTTCGCTCAATAAGGGTGATGACTGCGACTCGATTCTGGCAACAAATTTTATGTTATTAACTCGGGCGGCATTTTTGTCAGTGTCGGCATCTCCAATGAAAACTACCTCTTCATTCTTGTACCCGTTATTTGCTAGTATTTCTTTTACGTGGTTGTCTTTAGTCTCAGGCGAGCCGTAGACTGCTTTGAAGTATTTAGACAATTCTCTTTTTTCGAGTATAACCTTAATTTCATCTGCAGGTGTCCCTGTAGAAATATAAAAGTCATATTTGTTATAGTTTTCTAAGATAAATTCATAGGCGCCTCTCACATAAGGCGATGATATCACTTTCTGTAATACTAAATCGGAAAACTGTTTTGCCAGACTATTAACCTTTTCACTATCGATATCTTCATGCAGATAATATTTGTGATAGAATCTAAATTTTTCAAAACGAGACAATCCACCATTAGCTTCATGATGCGCTATCACTTTTTTTTCTATAACAGCCCCGTAAGGACTATACATTTCGGCAAAGGCATTGCTCTTAACTTGAACAGATTCAGCAATTACACCATCAAAATCAAATATTATAGCTTTAATACTATTCATATTCAGCGATAATTGTTATAGGGCTTCCGTCTGCTTCATCAATCTGAAGCGGCAGAGCAGTCACGCTTTTGATTTTTCTTTGTGCAATCGTATCGAGTTTCATATCCTCAATAATCAATATATCATTTTCAATCAGAAATTCCTTATGTGCCTCTCTTCCCAGCAGCCGGTTCTGATAGCTGCTAAGTGAAATAAAGTCGAAGCCAATAGCTTTAATATCAGGGAATCTGGTTCTTAAAAAAAGCGCTAAACCTGGAGATATACCTGGGTTGTTGTTCCAATATGCTTTCTCTTTCCTGTACCCCCCAAAACTGGTATTAATTATCAGGAAGTCTATTTTAAGCGGTAACTCACAATCTTTAAAAATTTCTTCCGTTATTATTTCTTCTTTTTCAGCTTTATAATCTACGCAGAATACGTCTTTAAACTGCCAAAATGAAGCAGGATAATCGTTCATTTTTTTCCCCGTATCTGAAAAGTGATTAGGAAAATCGATATGTGTCCCTGAGTGGTTAGGAAGCGATATTTCTTTGGTATTTGAACTACTCCCGTCAGATATAAGTCCTTTATTTTTTATTGTTATAGCACGCTCACCGCCATACAGTGGCGTATTTTCATTTAGATAGTATGATAAATATTCTATAGTCATTATTCTCTCGTTAAGAAGTTATCTTCAGTAATGACACCTTCCTTTATCAACTTTTCGTAATTAGAATATATCTGGTCTAAGATCCCCTGGCCGAGATCATGATAATAATTTAAGTGATATTTCTTAGCTATTTTGGGTTTAAAAGTATAGGGTGTAATGTTGTAATGTTCTTCATGTACTTCATTTGTATAAACAACCTCGATTTTCTCATTAAACATTTCCTTAATCATTGCTAGAATATCGCTGATCTTCATCGACTTATTTCCGGTTATCATGATATTGGAGTTCACAAACTCATCTGACAGGATTTCGACACTTGATTTTGCTGCATCTTTTATGTGAATATATTCACGTAATTCTTCGCCATTACCGTCACGCGTGATCTTTCTTTCCTTGATAGCCTGAATTATAAAGTTATTGATTGAGTTAAAATGATTAGCCCGGGGGCCATATAATGAACCGTACCTTAATATAGTATAGTTTAGATTATATATCTTTTGATAGTTTTCAATTAATAATTCTGAAGCCTGCTTTGTACTCCGGTAAAAGGATCCGTGTTCGCTATACACATAAATTGTACTACCATATATAAATCTCTCAACCTTAAATTCCCTGCATGCATCCAGAATATAAGTCGTACTTAGTATGTTTACCTCTACAGCTTTAACAGGATTGTCCTGAGCTTCTTTAATATCTGCGATAGCGGCAAAATGGTAAATATATTTAGCGTCCTTGATCACTTCTCTTAACAGATCGCGATTGAGAATGTCGCCAATAACCATTTCCTGGCTGTCTCTTAAATAACCGGACTTTATGGTATCAAATATTATTACCCGATATCCGGCATCGGTGAGCATATCCGCTACATGTCCTCCCAGAAAACCTGACCCTCCAAAAACTACTACCTTATCCATGAAATCATTTTCCAATATATTTTAAAAGATTTTCAACAGCCATTGTACCCTGCCTCTCTACGTTTTCATATGTTCTTGAACCGATATGAGGTGTAATAACAATATTTTTATATTGTAAGAAAGGATGATCTTTTACCATTGGCTCTTCTTCAAGCACATCAGTGAGATATGCTTTTATTATTTTAGAATCAATCCCTTTAAGGATAGCTTCCTGCTCAACCAGCCCGGCTCTTGCTGTGTTAATCACAATTACCCCAGGTTTCAAAATATTCAATATCGAAGAATTGATCATGTTAGTCGTTTCAGGAAATAATGACACATTCAGGCTGATTATATCGCTCTGGCTTAATAATTCATTCACATTTCCGCAATAATTGATAGTATGTTTTTTAGCAAAATCAGCGTCATGAAAAGTATCGTAAGCTATTACCTTCAACCCGAAAGCCGCGGCCCTAATGGCAACTTGCTTGCCTACGCTACCCAATCCGATAATACCGAGGGTTTTTCCATAGATATCATTGCCGATCAGGCGTTCCCATTGCTGGTTTTGTACATACTCATTTTCGGGAATAATATTTTTCACAAACGATAAAAGCAAAGCAAATACATGTTCGGCAACCGTTATTTGATTTACACCAGGGCAATTTTCAACGGGTATCTTAAAGAACCTTGCAGCTTCAAGGTCTACTTTATCAAGGCCTATACCATATTTTGATATAATTTTCAGTTTACCTTGAGCACCTTTTTCAATAACTCGTCTGGTAATCTCATCGTCCCCGCAAATAATTCCATCATACCTGTCTATAACATCAAGCAAAACTTCTTCTTTTAGAGGCCCTCGTAACTCATCTATTTGAAATCCCTGATTTTCTAATAAAACCTGATGGTTACCTGGCGTATCCTGAAATGAAGTGGAGGTAAGTAAAATTTTCATAGTCTTTTTTTTATAAATTTAGCAGGCACGCCCCCGTAAATGGAATATTCTTCTACATTTTTATTCACGAGCGATCCTGCTGCAATTATACTCCCCTTTCCAATCGTTACGTCAGGCAAGATCGTGACATTTGAGCCTATCCAGACATCATCGTGTATATTTATACATCCTGACTTGTGCCCTTGTGTCCTTATTGGTTGTGCCATATCCAAATAAACATGACTTGAAGTACGGATTACCACGTTTGAAGCTATCAGAACATCATTACCAATGATGACTTGTCCACCTTGTGACGAATTGACATTCACATTGTAATTTATACTCACGTTATTGCCAATTTCTATTGTTCCATTATCGAAAGCAAAAAAGAAATCATTTCCAAAACACGTAAAATTATCTCCGATCGAAATATTTTTCCCTGGCGTTATTTTCGTATTCGTGCCAATACTCAATTTATCTCCGCAAGTATTCAACTTCAGCTTATAATATATCCGTCTCATAAACATCCCTGTATAGCCAGGAAATCCATTGAGAAACCATTCTATAAAGCTTGAAAATTCAAATGCAAAAATTTTTAACATTAGGAGGCGGTAATCCTATCTTTTATAAAACAAGATATCCCTTCAAAAGAATATCTGTCCTTAATTTCTCAATTACATTTAACAAATCACTTTCTGTGTCTACCGAATATGATTCTCTATCTGTATACACCATTTTCACTTTCATTCCATTCTCCAGTATTCTCATCATATCAACAGACTCGATGATTTCCAAAGGCGTTTGTTCGAGTTGATTATACTCAAGAAGAAAATCCCTTTCAAAAGGAATGATACAAACCTGTTTATACATTGGGACATTAGATATTCCTTTCTTTCTGGATGGAATAGGTTCACGCGAAAAATAAAGTGCGTATCCAGCTTTATCGACAACTACTTTTACTTCATTTGGATCTTCGAATTCTTCAACGCTTAAAATATTAGAGTACAGATTCGAAATCTTGATTTCTTCTACATCCAATAAAGGTTGCACCGCAGCCTGGATCATTTCAGGCGTTATCAT
This sequence comes from Daejeonella sp. H1SJ63, assembly GCF_029360775.1. Lineage (GTDB taxonomy): Bacteria > Bacteroidota > Bacteroidia > Sphingobacteriales > Sphingobacteriaceae > Daejeonella. The sequence continues at coordinate 310,306 of NZ_JARKMZ010000007.1, forward strand.
CGGCTCATCACCTTGCAGTAAAACCACAATATCTACTTTTTGACCACTGCTGCTCTCTATATTCAATAATGCTTCCGCTGTTCTATCAGATGCACGCTCATGTGTATCGGCCGTCATTACAGCCTTTCCACCTATGGATTCAATATAATTGAAGATCTCAAGATCGCAGGTTGCAACGTATACTTCGCTAAGAAGCTCACTCATTTTACTTCTTTTATAGCAATGCCCGATCATAGGCATCCCCAAAATATCCGCCATAGGCTTACCCGGAAACCGGGAAGATGCCATACGGGCGGGAATAATTCCTACAATATTCATAATTTATATCATTTATGTGTTTTTTTTAACTCTTTCAATTGCGTTCTAGCCATATGACCCAAAAAAAGAGTGTCAAGACTAAAGGCAATAAAATTATATCCTTGTTCAATTTTATTTAATACTAATTGAGCATCTGGCTGTATTACATGAAATCCAATTAGCTTATCATACTTCTTTGCTATCATTTCATAATCAGATAGCGCTTTCTTAACATCGTCATCATCATATTGACCTGGTTTTCCCATTGATCCTGATAGATCATAGGGACCAATAAATGTTCCGTCAACACCTTCAACTTGAATGATACTGTCAAGTTCTTTAATTGCATTAATGTGTTCGATCTGAACTATAAGTTTAATCTCTTTGGATCCGTTATCCCTATAATTTTCAAAACCAAAGCCATATGATTGAGCACGTGCTAAGCCTACTCCCCGTGTTCCTTCAGGAGGATATTTAACTGCCATGACAGCCTTTTTTGCTTCTTCTTTTGAATTCACCGAAGGGACTATAATTCCATCTGCGCCAGCATCTAATACCCTTTTTATTATTCTAGTATTATTTTCTCCTACTCGCACGAATGCTTTAATCCCCTTACTTTGGATGGCCATAATGAGTTGTTGAGCCTCATAATAATCCGTAACCGAATGTTCCATATCAACGCAAAGCCAATCAAAGCCAGCATCAGCCATTATCTCTGCAATAGATGGGTGATTTAAAGTTACCCACGAACCAATTGAATATCCCATAATTTTAAACTACTGAGTGTCTGTACTTAAGTTTTACTAATTATATTTTTTAGAGCTTTCTCTACGTCATTTAATAAATTTTCAGGAAGATGACAATATTGCTTTGTAAAGCTTATCAACACATCTTGCACCTCTTTGCTCATCCACCAATCTCTCACATTATCCCAAACTTTAGCAACATGTTTTGCCGCAGAAGCCGGCGATGGATGAAAAATGCCAACACGCTCGAGTTCTTCGAAATATGGAATTGCAGAATCTCGCAATTCCCAATGTTCAGTATTCCAATATATTACAGTTGGAATATTCATATTAAATGATTCAAGAAAAGTAGTAGCGTTATAGGTGGATATATACATTCGACTTTGAAGAATCAAATCACTCATTTTAGATTGTCCACCATCCAAATGAATTTGAGGGAGGCGATCACGCCAACGAGACACTTGTCCCCAACCATAATCATGAGGATATAATCTAACAGTTATGGCTTTCTGAATATGCAGAGGTAAATTTTCAATAAAAGTAAATTGATCATCTAAATAGTCAAGCCACTGTCTTGAGATAACTGCGCTATATAAAAAATAACTTTGGCGTGGAACAGCACAAGTGACCAAAATAGCCTTTTTCTGAATATAGTGATTAATATCTAATGGCTTCTTTGAAATTAATTGCCCAATCGGAATAATCTTTGATTCGTTAGACTTGGACCACCCCCAAGTCAAATAATGGTCGCTAATTTTTATCTCATGATCCTCAATAAACAAACGTTTGCCAATGCCATAATTTCCTCCGTGCTGCCCGATAACTAACGGAGAACGGCGTTCAACTTTTTCAGCTGCCCATGCCTTGAACACATCATCAGAGTTACAACAGTTACTTGTCCAGATCAATTTCGGCCGCTTTGGCCATGGCAAGGCCGTGCTGTATTTAATAAGCTCTGAATACCCCTCCAAGTAAACTTTTGGAATTTGTCTAGAGATTAGCGAACGAGCACAAACTTCAAATTGAGACTTACTTTCACCATCAAGATTCCATTGCCTCATCCTGTTATTCAAAGATGACTTCACCGGTGAAACAGATCTCCATCGTTGAGGTTTTTGTCCCAAGCGCCTATAGAGGTTACTTTCATCTTTTTCGGGTAAATATGTAGACAGAAGAAAAACGTCCTCATCCCTTGACGTGAAACTGATAATTTTAGTATAACACCCAGAAAGAAACCGCTTTACCCGACTTTTTCTGCTAATAGGCTGCGCTATTCCCTTAAAGGCTTGGTAGGGACAACTGATTGTTGAAATTGAAGGAAAATATAAAAGTATTTCTGAATAAAGAAAATGATTCCATTCATCTCCGGTAAACAACCTGATAAAATCAACAAAGTCATTTGGAACCAGATGTTCTTCGTTCATGATAAGCACAACTGTTTCGTTTATGTCAAATTGCCTAACTGCTTGTTCAATTGAATACCACCGGTCAAATAACATTTGAACAAAGTAGGCTAGCCATGGTCCAACCAATATACGCCAGTAACGTAAATCGTGACTAACTCCGTGAATTTGGTTGAGCTTTATTGAAAGATCAGCCAAGAGAACTTCATAGAAGTCCTGCAGGTATTGATAATCAGATTCAAGTTTAGCTCTGTCATCCCAATGATAAGGTAATACTTGAGCTTCCATCTGTGACCACTGTTCCTTCCTGGAATAAAGCTTACACCATTCACCCAAAAATAAAACCGGTTCGTTATCACGCCAGGTCTCTTCTAGGGCTGTGGTAATTAAAAAACGTTTTACCATGCGGTTCTGCCTCCGTCAGCAGCGATCACGGCCCCATTAATATAGCTTGATGCCTGACTAAGTAAAAATATCAATAATCCCTGATACTCATTTTTAAGTGCCATCCTGTTCATCGGTATCCTTTTTCTCACCTCACTCATAAAAAGCTCGTTCTGATTATTTTCAACGCCACCCGGGCAGATTGCGTTGCATCTGACATTACGCTCGGCCCAGTAAGTGGCCACATATCTCGTCATCCCTATCAGGCCCGTCTTTACAACAGAATATGTAATCGGTTTTACCGGCTGCTGCTCTTCCTTCAACCCTTCAACTCGATATAAACGCTGGTCGGGGGCAATTAAGCCGAGGTCAGAAGATATATTTACTATGCTGCCGCCAGCACTATTTCTGGATATTTCATAACCATAATATTTTAAACAAAGGAAAGATCCTTTCAATCCAACTTCAAGATCATCATCCCATATTTGACTCGAAAAGTACTCTAGTCTGGAAAAATTCTTTTCAGCTGAATCCTCGACTTTGGGATTGTTTGCTGCATTATTAACTAAACCATCTATTTTGCCAAATTCCTTTATTATTTCCCTGCAATTGTTCTTAATTGCCTCTTCCCTGGTAATATTTACGGAATATCCTTTACAGTTTACTCCAAAAGTATCCCGTAGGTATAGTGCTTGTTCATCTAAAACGGCCTGATTTAGATCTAATAAAACAGGGATTCCTCCGTATAGTGCAATAGCCTCGGCATGTTGACGTCCTAACAAACCTGAGGCGCCTGTAATTACAATTACCTTACCCTCTAAAGAAAACAAATCCATAGTAATTAAAAACTTATTGTTTGTCCACCATCTATAACAAAACAGCCACCGGTAATAAATGCAGCTCTGGATGAACTTAAAAATAAAACCAAATCACTTACTTCCTCGGGCAGCCCAAAACGTTTCAGAGGCACTTTTTCGTTAAGCATTAATGCAACTTTTTCAGGATTTTCCTGCATCTTATTCCCCCATGTGCCCTCTTCGACAAAAATATTGCCCGGCGCTACTACATTTACCCGAACATCCGGCGCCAGCCTATGGGATAACGTTTTTGAAAAAGATATGAGGGCTGCTTTCGCAATACTATATTCAGTAGGCGCACCAATGAATTCTAATCCTGCAATGGATGAAATAAATATCATGGTTCCTTTGGATTTGACTAATGATCCCGAAAACACCCTTGCCGCATTTAAGGAAGATGTGAAATTAGTATTCCAGCATAGCTCCCAATCCCGCTTTTCGTTAATGGGTAGTAAAGGACTTTTCCCGCTTCCCACATTTGATACTAAAATATCAATAGTATTATTGCTATTCGTAAGAATTTCAGAGTAACAAGCAGAAAGCGATTGTTCATCAGTTACATCGCATTGATAAAAAAAACCTTTGCCTGGATATTGTTTTGTTTGCTTACTGACTAAAGCTTTCCCAGGGCTTCTGGAAATTATATGGACGTTAGCACCTTCGTCAAGGAAGCCCTGAGCAATAGATAAACCTATACCCTTGGTACCCCCTGTAATCACCACGTTCTTATTATTTAATTCTAAATCCATCTCTTGAGTTTGGCGGAGTTTTAATGGATCAAAAACTCTTTCATTAATGCCGAACACATCTTTAAATCCTCCTGAGAGTCAATTTCAAACATTTTCCAAAACTCCATTTCAACGATTCCGATACTGCTTCCAAACCGATTATTATTCGCCCTTAGAACTTCCGGCCTAAACATATAGAATGAGCCATTTTCAATATATTGCTTTGGAATATCCTGTCTCCTTTTCCTGTTACGCCAATCATAGTTGACACTATCCAACTGACCAGCGGTGTTTTTTTGCCAGAAGAATAAATCTTCTGCTACACTGCAAGAAAAGAAAGAATCATATATTCCTTCCGATGCGTTTTTAATTCCTAAAGCAATGTCCTTAGCCTCCCTCAGGGGAGAAGTTACCTGAGGAGCAAGTACCCAGTCAATAATTTCAGTCTGTCCAATAAAGTCTATCGCGTGCAACCAGCCTTTTTCAGAGGTAGCAAAATCATCAGAAATATCGTCAGGGCGTTTAATTGATTTTGCGCCATATTGTTCTGAAACCTTCAATATTTCATCGGAATCGGAACTTACCCATACGGAATTTGCTCCTCCAGCGATACAATTCTCAATAGTCCAGGCAATAAGTGGTTTACCACAAAAATCAATTATGTTCTTTTTAGGTATTCCCTTTGAACCACCCCTTGCTAATATAATAGCTACTGTATTCATTTATTAAGATAATTATTTTTAAACCAATCTAATTGCTGCTTGAAAATTGAGCGGCCTTCATCGTCTCTATAGGCCTGCATGATAATGGGTCCTTGATAATCTATGGTTCCGAGCGCTTTAAAAAAAGCATTAAAGTCAGTATCACCCGTTCCAAGTACTACAGATCCTCCGCCCAGTTTCCTATCTTTAATATGTATATCTGAAATTCTGCTACCGTAGCACTCAAACTCCTCTATTGGATTATAACCCAGAGAAGCGCTATTCCCCGTATCATAATTAACAGTTACATATTCAGATGGAAGTTTATCGAGCAAAGTCGCAAAATAATATGGATTTAAATCTGTTTCAAGTGATAAGTTAATTCTTAAATTTTCTGCCTTCTCGATCAATGGATCTAAATTGATAATCAATCGGTCAACAGCAGCAGCATTTCCTAGCGATGACTGATCAACACAAGGGATAACTATGTCTCTAACTCCAAGTGAATAACAGTTATCGAGTAGGCTCGACAGAATTTTTTTGCTATTTGCGGAAATAAATTTATCCTCATTATGAATCGGCGCCTCCATAAAATAATCTGCACAAACCGACAATACCTTAATTCCTGTCTTTTGTGTGATCTTAAGTATTTCATCAACGCCTGATGAACTTAATAATGGGTTTTGATCCGCATCATTAAAATCGAGAATAAACTCAATACATGAAAGATTAAGATCCGCGGCTATTTTAAACTCATCCTGCCAATAACCTAAGGGATGTGCCTGATAACGGCCTAGATATTTTGGCAGCAGTCTGCCCTGCATAACTCCTAATTCAAAAGCCATTTAAGCTTAATTTTTAAAATATGCAGTCTCCACTAAAGCACAAAGTATATGCCCCAGAAGGATATGACCTTCCTGAATCCTTTCCGTGCGTAGAGACGGTATTTTTATAGACTCACACTGATCCAGCAGTTTGCCTCCGGTTTTCCCTGTAAGAGCTACAGTTTTAATATTTTTTCTTTTTGCTATAGAAATTGCCTTCAAAATATTGGGACTATTTCCACTGGTTGTAATGGGAATAAAAACATCCTTGTCAGTTCCTAATACATCAAGTTCCCGTGCGAATACCTCCTCATAACCATAATCATTTCCTATCGCGCTCATCGATGAACTATTTGTACCCAAAGCCAGCGATGCAAGGGGAGCTCTGTCAAACTGCAATCTTGAAACAAACTCCGCCGATAAATGTTGCGAATCGGCAAAGCTTCCGCCATTCCCAGCAAAGATTATCTTACCACCATTTCGTAAAGCATTAAGACAGGCGAGGGCAAGGTCTTCAAGTTGGCTATGAATTAACTTCTCATTTAAAATAGCCTGGTGAACTTCAACTGCCGCAAGTAAATCTAACTCTATTTGTTTCTTCATTATTTTGTATTGCTTTTGAATCGATAAGGCGTAGGAGCATCTGACCCACCCGAGCCATCTGTCGTATTCCATGTTTTTATTTGAGTTGCAATATCGACACCGGTATTAGAAGACCACTGATTTAATAAAGCATTAAATACTTTCCCCACTTGCCCGTCTCCGATAGCAAGTCCATTTAATTTAGTAACAGGAAGCATGCAAAATGGCGTGCCCGTCATAAAAGCCTCGTCGGCAGTATAAACATCGTACGGATCAATGTTTTTCTCGACAACTTCTAAGCCTAATTGAGGACAAAGCTCTTTCATAACATACTCTCTGGAAATACCTCTTAATATATTTCGTCCCTCAGGAGTAATTACTTTGTTATCCTTTATTATGAAGAAATTATCCCCAGTGCCTTCAGAAATGTAACCGGACGTATCCAACAAAAGGGCCCAATTGTCTTCACCAGCAACTTGTGAGGCTTCAATATTTGCCATCAGATAGAAAATCCTACTTCTGTTTTTTATTTTTGGATCGAGTAACTCAGCTGGTATGGCCCGTTGGGAAGTAATTACTGCATTTATTCCTTTATTAAATAAATGTCCCATTCCGGCAACTGTCCACCGCAGAGGAAAATCTGCAATCACTACATTGGGGCCTTTATGCAATCCTTCCACTCTTTGGTAGATACCCAGAGTACCTCGCGATACGTCGATCATTAAACGATGCTCATCATCTGATCCAAATAAATGGTCGTTTGCTTCAATGGTCTCATAACAATGCTTTTCCATTTGCTCCATAGTCATTTCTAAGGGTATACGCAGAATTTTTAACCCATAGTATAACCTTTCTAAATGCTCACGAAGCTTGAACTGTTTTTTGTTGAATGACCGTGTCATTTCAAAAACCATGTCCCCAAACATAAGAGCAGAATCATAAACTGAAATTTTTGCTTCTGCTTCTGGGATGAGTTTTCCGTTCATCCAAATTAGTCTTCCACTATCCATATATATTATTTAATTTTTAAAAAACCTATAAACCAGGTATCTGTTTTTAGTCCCAGGGTTAAAGCGTACCTTCAAGTAACTCCAATGCTTTCCAAAAACCTTCCCCACCATTTTTATGTCCTTGCCAAATTTCCGGAATAAATGTGGCTTTAGGACAACCTTTATTTAAAATAGCTCCAAGTCGTGGAAAATCTATTTCACCCTCACCAATTTGCAGTCCTTCGCCGTTCAAACCTTTGGCATCCCCTAAATGAAGATGCGCTGTAAAAGGTGCTATTTTTTCTACAAACTCGTAAAAATCTAATCCAAAATGATTGCAGGTAAGCATACTATGAGAGACGTCAAAGCACATCCTTAAATTATATTTCTTGCAATATTTAACAATTTCATCTGCATGAACAAAGATATTTTGATAGCGTTGTCCTCCGAAATGCCATGGGAAGGGAGCCATCGTTTGGGGGATAAGCTCAACACCATCCATGTCCAATTCTTCAAGACTCCTGAAAAATTGCTCGTAATAAGATTCAAGCAGTTCTTTAGGGAATGGTGCATCCATACTAAAGCCTCCTATGTTAGCAACGATTTGAGGTCTGGACTCGTTCGGAAAATACTTCTTTAATGAACGAGTAATATCAATTACTCGTTGAGTTTCATGTATTGATTCCTCCCTATACTTTTGATCCGGAGTGGCCAGGTCCATTAGACGTGAGCCTTTAAATAATTCAGGAGCATGAACTACAAACCCGCAGCTATATGGACCATCAAGATACTCAGCCGGATCTAATTCCATATCTGAATATGATAGATGGAATTCGTAAAGATCCGGTTGTATTAATTTTTCATAGGTTCTAAAATCGTGGTATCGTACTGGGATCCCCCAGGGGTGCTTAAATTTATATTGTCTTGGTTTGAACCTATTATCCTCGATATCACTTGAGAAGAAATAATCCTCCATTTGAATATCCCTTTTTAATTCAATACCGACCAGTTTCGAATAGTTATTAGGTGAAAGACCTTGTCCGGGACTCAATACTTTAATATGTTCTGCGCGTAAAACTGTTCCTTTCTTTAGATCCGAAGCAGCAACAAGACTTTTCCCCAGATTCTCACGATTAATCATTTCCCCCTGACTCAGATTTCTCACTTCTCCACTTCCCAATGCTTGTTCGATATCCCTGATACCTTTTATTAACTCTTTGAACTCGTTAAACTCCAAACTAGCGGCATGATCCGGGCCTTCCATCATTCTGTCCAAGGTAAAATGTCTTTCAATCACTTTTGCTCCTAAAGCGACTGCTGCCATAGATACCGAAATTCCACGTTCATGACCTGAATATCCTACTAAAGGATGGATAGCCTGAATGCTATTCATCCATTTCAAATTTATATCATGCAATGGAGCAGGATAAGTGCTGTTGCAATGTAAAAGAACAAACTGAACGGCTCGTTCATTTAAGAAATTTACTACAAACCGAACTTCATCTGTGGTACTCATCCCTGTAGAAAGAATCAGTGGCTTCTCCGTTTGTGAAAGTTTATCCAACAAAGGTAAATTTGTCAAATCAGCTGAGGCTACTTTATAGGCTTTAACATCGAAGGACTCTAGTGTATCAACACTTTTAACATCCCAGGGAGTACACAGATACAAAATACCTTTACTACTACAATATTTCGAAAGTTCTCTATGTTGCTCAACCGTCAATTCAAATCTGTTTAGCAAGTCAATAATGTATTCGGTACCTAGATCTTCTCCGGTTTTTTCGAGACTGCTTTTTCTATATACTTGATCCAAATGGCGCATTTGAAATTTAGCACAGTCTGCGCCGATTTCAAATGCCTTATCGATCATTGTTTTCGCCCGTTCAAAGTCGCCATTATGATTATTGCCTATTTCGGCAATAATAAAAGAGCGTTTGCCTCCAACTTCGAATTTTCCTATATTAAGTTTCATCATTATTCTAGTATGTATCTTTTTTTTCTCTTACGGTCCAAGACTCTAGTCCGGATTCCTCGAACCTAAACGGAGTATATATTAAACCACTTTCTTTTATCCAGCTCAGCAATTTATGTTTTGAAAAGGCTGGCACATAGAATAGAAAATAGCCTCCCCCGCCAGCACCCAATAATTTCCCTCCTATTGCACCATTCATCAATGCACCATGGTAAATATCATCGAGCATAGGATTACTGATTTTAGAACTAAAGCTTCTTTTCAGCTCCCAAGCCTTATTAAGACAAATTCCAAACTCATACAAGTTACCGCGCAAGATAAGATTACGCATCTCATACGTAAGATTAACATTTGCCTGAATTCTTTCTTTTACGTCAATGCTCTTTGTCTGTTCTTTTTGATCCTCATGAATATTTCCGGAATCATGATTGGTACTAGTATAGCACAATATTAAACTTTCTTCTAATTCCAGCAGAATATCATTTGGAATTCGAATAGGGTGAATAATATTCTGATTACGCGAGAATTCCATGAAATTTAATCCCCCAAATACCGTTGCATACTGATCCTGCCAGCCACCGGCAACACCCATATGTAACCGCTCAGCTTGAAAAGCAATTTCAGATAATTCATGCTTATCCCACTTGTCATTTCTCAATTCATTAAAGCACCCCAAAATGGCAGCAGAAACAACTGCCGAGCCTCCAAGGCCTGATGACATTGGAAAATCAGAATGAAGAAATAATTCGAAGCCAAAAGAAGGTTTTATAGCTTTTAAAATATTTTTAATTAAGTTGAATCTTCCCTCATGATTAAGTAATTCGGCCAAGTCGATAAATTCGGCAGATTCATTTATATCGAGTGAGGTTATTAATATCTTCTCATCATCCCGAATCCTTAATGTGGCATGGGAATACAAAGAAATAGTAGCATTAATTACTGCGCCTCCGTTTTCGGTAAAGTAAGTTGAAATATCCGACCCTCCACCACCGAAGCTTATTCTCACAGGTGCTTTTGCACGTGAAAAAGTTCGAACCTCAACTCTTTCTGGAATATGGTCTGGTGTAAAAATAGAGATTAACTTTTTGTGATCATCAAGAACGGGGATAGCTCTTATTTTGTGATCAAGCTGTTTGAGTATAACTTCGCGTGGTGTATCAATTTCGGCCCAAATAAAATTTGTGTTTGTACAGGTGAGTATTGCATCGTCAAGTCTGACCTCTTCAAGTAACCTTCTCCGGATATCCCCATCGGTTGCTATGCCAATAATCTTTTCAGATTCATCTCTGACCAATACAAATCCACGACGATTATCATCAATTTGTGCTAGTGCTTCCCGGATAGAAGCAGACATAGAAATAAGAAAAGATGTTAATATCATTATAAGTTGTTGTTTTTAGCTAATGTGCAAAATAGTTGATAGTCGGCTGGAACACCTATATCTATAAAATCAGTTTTGAGTTTTACAGCTTTCAGAGTACCTTCTATAGCCAAAGCTGGAAAGATTGTTTTTTCCAGCGAGAACGGTTTCCCATCCCAATTCTTAAAAGTATTTGAATCTAAATAGCATAGTCCGGCGTTGATCCATCCAGGGCTAGAATCTTCCGATTTTTCATTAAATAGTGTGATATATTCATCTGTAATTCGAACGCTTCCGTATCTGCCAGAATTATCCACATTTATAATAGCCATACAATCCGGCCCACATTCGATAATTTCTGCCGCCCCTAATCCCAGCCAGGTATCTGCATTAGTAACTAAAAAGCTTTCATCAAACTTTAACTGCTGAACAGCGTAAGCCAATGCCCCTCCCGTACCCATAGGTTCTGGTTCGATTAGGTACTTTACTGTACAAAATCTAAGAAGACCATTTTGTTCATTCTCCAGGAACTCTATTATCATATCGGCCTTACTATGTAATAAAAATACAAACGAAGTAAGCCCCTGCGATATCCAATTCTTTACTTGATAATAAAGAAACGGGTGACCATTTACAGGTGCGAGGGGTTTTGGTACATCGGAGACAACCGACTGCAATCTGGTGCCAAAGCCACCCGCCAAAACAAACAAATGCGGTACATTCATTAGATAAGTTATATGCTAAAGCTCGCAATTAAGGTGTCTGTCAAACCCAACGATGCTAATCTTGCCTCATATGCTTTTGACAAATCGTCACTGTCTAACACGCTCCATTTTTGATGTCCACCAGGAGCCCCTTTTGATAACCAATGCAAATGATTAGAGAGGGGATATCGTTGAACATGGTCTACAAAATCTAATTTCAAACCAGCTTTCTTTGCTAATAACTTAAGATTTGCAGCATTAAATAAAAATAAATGACAGCTCCAGTAAGTGAATTCAGAAAAAGACTTACTATTATAGAGAGTTAATAAAACATCGTTTGCTGAAGGAATCTCAATTATAATTTTACCATGCGGGTTCAATTTTGAAGACAATTCCTTCAAAATTGTTGCAGGTTGTTCTAAATGCTCTACAACATGAAAAGCAGTTATTAAATCAAATTTTTGGTTTTCAGGTAGGTCATTAATGTTCTGAACTACGTTGAGATTATTATCGCTGTAGTGATCTGCAAGCCTCGATTCTAATTCAACTCCGGCAACCTGTTTAGTTTTTGATCTGGCCTTCAAAATAAATCCGCCAGGCCCGCAGCCAAAATCAAGAACACAGGTGTTTGTAATAATATCACTTAAATACTCTACTCGTCTTAAATCATCTCTTTCTAGCTGGCGAAGCCACTCATCAATATCCAAAGGGTTATCTCCATGCATTCCGGATAATTCATAAAAGTTTTGCGGTATAGCTGTTTCTGAAAGAGTGACCAATCCACAATTTACACATTCGAAAATATCTAAATTCGGATTATCTCGAACTTTCCCAGGACGTTGGATATGTTCTGTACCGTCGCATAGGTAACATTTTTTATTCATAATCTTGAGCGGTTAAGCTGGTTTAAAAAATTTTATAGTTATGCCAAGTAGAAAGTGATTTCAGATAACGCATATTTATTATGTCAATATTTTCTTTAAAGGAAGTCTCTTGCCCGGTCAGATCCTTATAGGATATATAATTGAGCTTATCACTACCCCCTTCTACTGTAACTGTAGTCAGATCAATAAACTCCTTAGCAATATCGAAGAACTCTTTCTCATAATTGCTTAAGTCTTTAATCAGCCCTTCGCCTTTTTCATACCAGTGCAATATGCGGCTTGGCGTATGAGTATAATCATAACCAACTAGAAAAGCATGATCAAATCCGAAATGGATTGCCATTAAGATTGAAGCTCTTAATGATCCATGGAATGGGTTTAACCCTTTTGAAAGAAAATATTGTACCAAATTACTTCCAGGAATGTCCTTAAATAAATAAGTTACGTTTTTATCCCAAACCACGGGGTAATTAGATAAATTAATAAAAAATTCTGTATCTCTGTTATTCTTGATAACTTCTCTGTAGCGCTCCTGTACATGATTTCTAATCTTTTTTATAGGGGGATGATATGTCTGCACCAAAGGATAAAACCAAAATGTTTCCATTAGCAAACAATACCTGGCATTAAGCACGTGGAAATCGTTATGGAAAGGGATATATCCAACCGGAATCGAAATTTTGTCATTAAAAGCTCTAAGATCGAACCACTTTACTGACGCTCCGTCGCCCATTAAATAACAGGATTCACCCTTATGTATATTCCTATATGTATTAACTTTTCGTAATACAGGAAATGCCACACTAGAAATCACCTTATTTAGACTATCCCTCATTCTCAAATATCGACGTCAACACACCCATAAAAATCTCTTAATCTTAGATGCCTATGTACACTAAATCCATTTTTGTTAATTCCATCTATGTCCTTGTATTTACCTACATATATTCTGTCTCCATTGTGATCAAGATCCTCACACCAAACAAAATCATATTCCCACAATCTTTTACCAGCAATAAACCAGTATAGAAAAAAAGTAACTGTACATAAAATAGCTGAAGGGAACTTATACTGTTTCAATAGTATGTCGGGATTAATTGATCTTGACTCCGTAAAAATAGTCTTTCTTATTAAATACCATTTATTTTCAAGTGTTTTATGAATGAACTTTTCGTTGAGGTACCAATCCTGATTGTAAAAACATGGCTCAGATTTATCTGGATCCAGACCAAAACGTGTCCGCAATGAATTTAATGATAGAGGCTTTCCATTTGTCATTTGAGTGGAGCCCAGCATTAAAATATAATCGTCCGACTTTAATTTCAAATCATCAATTGAATATGGAATATCCGGAATGAATTCGGGAGCTTTGATGCCGGTTTCTTCAGAACAACTTTTAAGCTGTTCAACTCCAATAAAGTTTTTACTAAAAAGCATTTCTGCTTCTTTTATACTTGTTTTTCTTTCCATTTTTGGTATTCAATAACCTCTTCAAATGTCGCTAGATGCCCAAGATCTGAATATCTTTCTATTCTATCGAATTCCTTTTCCAAACGGTCAAATCTGAGACCCCAACCGGTTTCAGAAAACCAACCTAAGTTTCTAACCGGTGCATTGTATAACACTATATTTGTTCCTGAGTCAATTACTTCTCTTAAAAAGGTTAAATAGGCTCTATATTGATGCTCATGGGTAGCAACTAATATTAACTTAGTCCAACGATTTTGAATTGCTAGTTTTATAACCTCTATTGCCTGCTCCTTAGTATTAAGGGATTTATCCTCATGTATTATTGCTTCGTGAGGTACCCCAGTATTAAGTATATGAGGTTGAACATCCGAAAAAGGAAAACTTCCATATTCATAATCGGTTATGCCACCGCTAAAAATGATCTTATCAGCAAACTTTTCATTAAATAACATGACCGCTTTTTGATAACGATTAAGTCCATCTCCCTCAAGCAAAACGATTGCATCCGATTTTTGTATACAATCATTATCAACCAATGCAATAAATTTTTCTCTATTAGTCAGCATCTATACATCTGTCCACTGTAAAGGAGTATCTGCTTCAATATCTTTAGATGCTATGCGGCCAATAATTACCTTCTTATATTTAGGTAAAATTCCCAAAGCTGGCCTCAATTCGACTAAATCGTCCTTTTCTATAACTTTTCCTTTGGGAATAAACCGAGTAGAATATAAACATCGGCGTTGAACAATTACAGTTTCGGCCTCTTCTTCTACAACCACTTTACGGCTCGAGCCCATAGCTGACTCCAGTTCCCTAATATAATCTACCATCCTTTTAAACTCATTTACATCCATTGAATGCGGGTGATCGGGTCCATCATCATTTTTGTCAAGAGTAAAATGTTTCTCAATTACAATTCCTCCCAAAGCTATAGAACCCAAAGCTACAACAGACCCTGGTGAGTGATCCGAGTATCCTGTTAGAATATTAAAAGCGGTTTGATAAGTTTTTAAAACATTAATATTGGCACTTTCAATCTTTGATGGGTAATTTGTGATGCACTGCAGTAGAACCAGTTGATTATTACCAGTGGCTTCGATAGTACGGATTGCTTCATCAATTTCTGACATAGTTGCATCGCCAGTAGCTAAAATCATTGGCTTTCCTTTCTTTGCAATATATTCAAGCATTTCAAGCCATGTAATATCTCCTGATCCTATTTTAATATAAGGGACATCCAGCTCCATACAAAGATCTACAGCATCAAAATCATATGGGGAGGTCGAAAAATCGATATCTATTTTTTTGCAATAATCCGATATCTCATTATGCCATTCACGTGGAAATTCGGCTTCGCGAAACACCTCATGAACAGGTCTTCCCCAAGAACCATGAACACCTTTCAATCTCATGCTAGCGAACCCTTTCTCGGATACAATTTTCTCTGCAATAAAACTTTGGAACTTGGCACAATCTGCTCCACAAGCTTTCGCAGCATCAATTAATCGTTTAGCTTTTTCGATATCATGATCGAAATTTGCCCCTATTTCAGCAATAATATAGGTGGGGTACCCATAACCGATTTTTCTTTTACCTATTTCAATAACTTTGGGAAATTCATTCATATAATTTTATTTAAATTGATCAATGGTTTTAGGGGTTTTACTTCTCAATTTATTATTTAAAAAATGATCTACAATATCATCATTAAAGGTGTTATAAATTAATCGTAATTGCGCTGGGTGAAAATCAGAGTCTAAGAAATTTTTTCCGCTATGTTTTTGAGGATAGCTTGTCCAGGAACCTCGCTCAATATAATGTTTAATTAATTCAGTAATTGCTGTGGCGGATTCAGCAATTACTTTGCACGCCACATCATGTATTTTGTCCCCATAAGCTAGTTTAGGAAGAACCTGGTGAATAATATCCCCTGCATCTGGTTGATCCTGTAAATAATGAAATGTCGCTCCTGCGTAATTGGGTTCTAAAAAATAAAACGGCCAAAAAAGAGTTGCCGAACCTCTATATCGTGGAGATAAACCTGAATGTGTATTTATTGTTTCCGAAGGAAGTACGCCTAAAAGAGGATCTTTAATAAGCCCCGGCCCGAAGACAAATGCCAAATCAGGATTAAACCCGGAAACGAAATCAACGCATTCCGGTGTATTCAACTTATCAAAATCAACCGGTAATATTTTACATTTTAGTTCATCAATTTCTCTAAAATGTTTTTCCTCGGCCTTACGTCTATTCGCAAAATGCATTTCAAAATTATGCCTATCAATCTCCTCTAATCCATCTGGGACACTTGGCATATCTATTCCGCGTTCGACAAGAATAACCCCAGCCAGTGGATAAGCCTTTTGTATTATTGATGCAAAATATAAATGCCTCCTCTGATTTCCTATAATCAGTAAAATTTTCGGTGTTTCGTTCATACTAATTCCATTAATTGCAACTGAACAAGCTTTTGTGCTGCTTTATAAAGTTCTGAAATATTTTTATTTGTTTTCCCTGCTATATCACTTAGTGTGTGCTCGCCATCTGCCCAAAACAGAAACCATAGCATTATATCGATTTCCTTTCCTGTAATATTTAGTTGGCC
The DNA here is from genome assembly GCF_029360775.1 of Daejeonella sp. H1SJ63. Lineage (GTDB taxonomy): Bacteria > Bacteroidota > Bacteroidia > Sphingobacteriales > Sphingobacteriaceae > Daejeonella. Next base: position 326,815 of record NZ_JARKMZ010000007.1, read on the forward strand.
TGTTACAGTATATGTAGAATCTAGATGCTTTGTATTGTATTCGGTAGAATTATTGATTGTAATACCATAAGATGAATACAAATTTCTTTTAGTGAAAAATGGCTCACCAGCAGGATTCAAAGATTTAAACTTATAATGGGAAAGTTCTAGGTTTTGTATGGCGGTTAGGTAAACTTCCAAAGACTGTATCAGATAATCTGATTTAACGAAGTTGAGGTTATCAAGAGAAGTATGGTATTGACTGTACTCATAATACTTATCTTTAGATATTGTAGCGCATGGTATTCTAAAATAAGGCGATGAATATTGTCTCTCGTCACTCCCGTTGACATCAAAAGGATATTCAACGTAGTCTTGTTTTAGCTCATGAAATGCAGCCTTAATTGCTAAATCAATTATATCATCTCCTTTAAAACTTTTCTTATACCCTAGTTTACCCGGACCACCACAAGTAGTTAATACAAAGCCTCTTTTTACATTTTCTTTAATAGCATATTTGTTTAAATGTAAATAGGCAATTGCACCAACTGTTTCTGGAACGAGTACAAATCGATAAGAGTAATAAAGATTTTCTTTCGATAAAATTTTCAAAAGTAACATCCACATAATTACTCCTGATAAGCTATCATTTGCCATTGAAGGATGGCACGTATACGCTGATATTATTATTTCTTCCTTAGACTTCCCTTCTAGCAATTTCTCGCCTATTAACAGGTTACCGTCAATAAAATAAGAATCAATTTTAACTCTATATACTTTATCAGTCTGAAATTTTTTGAATTGTTGATAAGAAACACAGAAACCCCACTCTTTTTTGTAATAAGAAGTTTTGTATGGAATGGCTTCGGGCAGCTCTGGGACATAATGTAAGTGCTCCTTTAACTCTTCAAAAGAAACTGTTCTATCAATGGCCTCACTATAATTTAAAACATGCAAATTGTTATTCTTAAAATCAATGATCCGCTCTCCATCGACTTCTATATATGCTTCTGAAACTTCCCATTGTTGGGGAACTTTCCAATCAAAACAATCGTATCCTGAACTGATTTCTAGAATATCAAAATCCACAATCTCCTTAAGAATATCAAGAGAATCTTTAACCCCGCTATTAAGAATACTGCGATTAATTGGGAACAGCTTTCTTAAATAGGTATCTGCTAATTCATTGAAATAGGTAAAGTCATCCAACTCATTATGCGTATATATAGTATTATTCATTACTTAGTACACTTTCTTAATTTAATTCATTGTAACAGTCTAATATTATACTTGCCTAGTATATACATATTATATTTCCTTTCTTCGAATTGGTTCTTAATACCCTTACATTCTGAGTATTTTATTAATAGAAACTTTGCAATCTTAACCAGAAACTGACCTAAACTACCTTGTTTATTAAAATAGTATACCAACTCATCAATAAGGAGCCACTAACTTGCAATCTTCGACCATCAATTGTTTTTTCCGTATAGGTAGACATTGATCGGTCTTCAGGCTTATCAATATCGAAACCTAAATCAAAGGGCTGAATTTCCTCAATTGAGTACCCTCTTCCCACTAAGCTATCCTGAAATTTATCCACCGAATAAATGTATAGTAACTTTCACGATTCGGAGTTCTCTTTCTTATACTTATTCGATGTGGAAATGTAGTCAGTATTGATATCCAATCCAAGAAATTTAATCTCGGGATACTTTTGTGCAAATAAATTAGTTACTGCTCCGCATCCAAAATTAACAATCGAATTAGTATCATTGGCTAATTTCATCATCAAATAATCGTAATAATTCTTGGTATATTGTTTGGGATTTTCAGATTGATTAGTATGATACTGTACTTCCTTGACATCGGAATTAAGCCATTCATAACTCATAAAATCTATTTAAATTGATTAATTGTTTGGTGAAGGATATCAGCTTGCTTTTTTGCATCGTCCAAATCCCAATAATTAGTTTTCAACTGTATCATTCTTGGTTGCAGAAATTCCGAAACCGGACATAATCCTTTCTCATATTTTTGCCAAACACCCTTCATATTTTGTATGTTTTCTAGGAATAATGGTTCAAAATAAGATAACTTCCAAGCTGCATAATATCCATCTCCCCCATTCGCTTTATGCAACTTACGAAAACTATACCAATCAATTTCTGGGTTATCAGTATTTAATATCATACTGAAACTCCAATACGAATTAATACAATAATCTGGTGTATGTTGTAACGTCACTAAGTGACTGCCCTTAATTGCTTCTTTGTAAATTTCAGCAGTTTTCATACGCACTTCGACTAATTCATTAGCCCGCTCTAACTGTCCTAAAACTACAGCTGCACATAATTCACTCATTCTATAATTAAATCCAACTGAAATATGGCGGCTATAATTAGGATCCTGAATATCTTCCCTGGTGATTTTTCCTTGCTTAGCACTTACTCCTGCATATCCTAAACTACTAAACCGTCTCGCATTATTAGCTAAATTCTCATCGTTACACAATAACATACCACCCTCACCCGCAGTAAGATGTTTACTTGCCTGAAAGCTAAAACTTGCAAAATCCCCAAAAACACCGACATATTTATCTCTGTAAGTACTCAGAAAGCATTCTGCATTGTCTTCTATAAGTGCAATATCGTTATTTTTGCATATTTCCAAAATCTCATCATACTCTGGTGATAATCCATAGAGGGCAACAGTAATAATTGCTTTTGTTTTTTCCGTTATTTTTTCAATTATTGATTTAGGATCAATATTGAATGTATTTATATCCACATCTGCAAAAACAGGGATGGAATTATTTTGCAACACAGCCAGTGCCGTGCTGCTCATAGTCAGAGGAGGGACAATAACTTCATCACCAGCCTTTACATCTAATGCTGCTAAAGCCGTATGTAATGTTGCAGTACCGTTTATATGCCCTATAGCAAACTTGGAACCAAATAACTGTGAGAAAGCTGTCTCTAGCTTATTATTATAAATACTGTTTTTTGAAGTCTGAAATGCATTTTTTAGCACCTCATTTACATATTCTTGTTCTAATTTTGAAATTCTCTCCATTCCTATTTATATTGCTATTTAACTATACATATCGCTTCGTTTTACGGATTTATTTATCTCTGAAATCTCAGGATATTTTTCGAGTAGTTCTAATATATCTTTCATCTTAAATATTAAACCATCCTTGTACAAATGATTGTAGATAATTTTTACCATCTCATAATCCTTTTCCGTATCTAACGTCCATCTGAGATGAGAGATATCTTTAATGTTTGAATAATTTTCCTGCTTAAACTTAGTGGGATTTCTATAAAAATATTGAGTTACATGCTCACGGTCAAATGAATCATTAGCATTCAAATGAGCCTCTTCTAAAGCAGCGAAAGTAAAAACCTCGGTATCTAACCCTTCGGGAAAGCTAGCCGGATAGTTATTAGATGAAAAGTCCAAATTCTTCTCCTTCAATAATTTGATTACATCATCAATAATTTCGGGGTCTTTAAAGGGATCGTCAGCTGTTATTCTGACTATGATATCTGCATTATATAATTTAGCCGCTTCATAAAATCTAGATAGTACATCATCTTCACTCCCTCTGAATAAAGAAATATTTTCCTCAATTGACCATTTTTGAAGACTGTCATCTCTTTGTTCCGTAGTGGTAGCTAGGACGATTTCATTAATTTCATTACTATATTTCAGACGATTAACAACATGCCATATCAAGGGCCTTTCGGAAAGTTGCACAAAAGTTTTGTTAAAAAATCTGGTAGATCCCGTTCTTGCCTGTATTATAGCAACTATTTTCATTATTGAACTTTAATATGTTAAACGTTAATAGTTTGCTTATTCTTCAAAACTGTCTTTGGGGTCCCCTCTTCAATAATTTTACCCTTTTCCAAACGGTATAACCAATCACATTTCTCAACAGTTGAAAGACGGTGGGCCACTATTATTATAGTCTTATTGCCATGTAAGGTATTTACGGAATCCATAACCCCTTTTTCTGTTTCTGTATCAAGTGCACTTGTTGCTTCGTCCAAAATTAATATCTGAGGATCATGATAGAGTGCTCTGGCAATTCCAATTCGTTGACGCTGCCCACCTGATAGCCTTACACCGCGCTCCCCTACAAAAGTTTCTACTCCTTGAGGAAGTCCTCTCACAAATTCATCTAATTGAGCGGCTTGGATAGCTCTCTGAACTGCCCTATCATTGATATCATTATTTGATATTCCAAATGCAATATTCCGCCTTAAAGTATCGTCTGTTAAATAAATAGATTGAGGGACATATCCAATTCCATCCTGCCATCCTCTTAGGTTATTCTGAATATTATTGCCGTCAACATTAATTTCTCCCTCATTAGGAGCTAATAAACCTAGAATTATATCCACTAATGTGCTTTTCCCAGAACCACTAGGGCCTATTAACCCTATAGAAGCACCCTTCTTTATGATAATAGAGACTCCGTCAATAGCATATGAATCTACATTAAGATACTTAAAACGAAGATCTTTAATCAAAATGTTATTTTGAAAGTTCAATTTAGTGGTTATTGATTGATTTTCTTCATATTCTCTAATCAATTTAAATTCATCATATAGAACATTAACCACCGGCTGAGCATATCGGATTTGCTGAGAAGAATCCATAATTCTGTTCACTGATGGAATCATCCGAAAAGCTGCTGCAACAAAAACACCAAGGGTGGGCATCAATAAATTTAAAGGCTTATGCTGAACAATCATCAAAATTATTAGTCCAACCAGACCGATGACAGCCAAAAGTTCAAGATAATAGCGGGGTATGAGACTTATTGTGTTAAATCTAACCTGAATTTTAGCAATTTCTTGATTGTGTTTAGTAAATTCATCAAGGAAATAATTCTCCCTACCTAATACTTTTACATCTTTTACTCCTCCTAACCCTTGTAAAAGATGTTGATTTATAAGTCCTACATGTAGTTGACGCCCTTCTCCCCATTTTAGAAGTTTATTCTTAATTAACCTATGAAAACCTATAGCGGCAATACCAAGAAAAACTGTAACAACGAGAGCCCCAATTGGCTCAACTGCAATTAGCACTAAAGCCACACTCAATATGGCAGAAAATTCTATTGACAACACCATGAAGTGTTGTGATACACTTGTAAATTGAGCCGCTTCTGTTTGTATATTTCTAAGCAACAGAGCGGAATTCCTTTGCAGATGAAAATGATAAGGCTGACGCAAATATCCTAGAAATAAACTCTGACCCAAACTCGTTGATAATCCAGTTGAGAACTTACTCTGTCTCCAAGTCAGAAATACTAAAAATATTGCCTTAAGCAAATAAACTATTATCAATATCGAGAGACCCAAAAAAACTAACTGATTCTGACTTGGATTACCCAAAAAATCTAAATACGGTTGAATAGCAGGATATTCCTTTCCTATATCAGTCTCCAGCATAAGACTTAAGGCTGGAATTAGAATTCCAAGGCCAGCCATTTCAAAAAACATCCCAACTATTAATAAAAGGGCTAAAATGAAAAGCTGACGTTTCTGTGCTGGAGATAAAAGGTACCGCAATTTTTGAAAAATAGTCATACTATTGAGATCTTAGTCTTAACTGTGATAATATTTATCTTATGAAGATCTAACATATAAATTATTCTTTTCAAGGATGAATTTTAATAAGGGCGGTGTTGTACTTCGCTTCAAAATAAGTTACAATCAGTATTTGATTATTCCAGGTTTGTTTGCTCAAATTTCCAATAGATAACCTGCACAATGTATTCTAACCATAACACCCATAATTAATAAAGAAATAATAAAGTTAAAAAAGCTGATAACAAAAATAACATCTCTATTAAGAGATCAGAGTATACAAAAGGGATTGAATTTTATATAAATGCCTAAATATGATTAAACTCATTTTGTAACCTAGATTCCTTTGAGATCAAGTTTTTAACGACGTCAGAAAAACTATTGACAACCTTGAACCTACTTGTTAACCCCAATTCGAATAATTCAAGATGTAAATCAACTAATCCTGTATTCACCCCAATCACATATGCGCCAATATTCAAAGCTGTTTCCAGATCAGAATATCGATCCCCTACATAACATATTTCTGAGGTTTTTAGATCAAAATCTGTTAAAATTTCATTAGCAAATCTAGGGGAAGGCTTCCGATATAATATTTCCTCATCAGGCTTTTCCGTAGCTATACAGACTCTTGAAAATACATTGGATCCTAAACCTATTAATTCTTCCATTCGTTGATTACACGCATAGACTTGTTCCAAATTAAAAAAACCACGACCTACACCTGATTGATTTGAATGTAGAAAAAGTTTAAAACCCGATTGCTTAAGTACCTTAATACCATTTTTAACCCCATTAAGCAACCTCACTTTTTCTGGATCGCATAGATAATGAACATGTTCAATTAATGTCCCATCTCGATCAAAAACTACTGCTTTGATATTATTAATACACATGGTAAAAGAGAATAGAGATATTCAAGTTTTTAAATAGGAATTAATAGCCTTAAATAATATCAATGAAATCCCTACTGAGAATACCATAATAAAAATTCCTAATGTGACCATTTTAAAAATATTCACTCTGTCAACCTTAAGAGGTAAAATAGGTTTATCAATTATTTGGATTAGAGGAGTTTCCTTTCTTAAGGAAACCTTAGCCATTTCCAAGTTTTGAATTAACTGGCTTAAGATTGCCTGATTTATCTGAACCTCAACCTGTTTGCGCTGAGATGGGACTCGTATAATTTGCCGAGCAACATTGAGATTAGGATTGGCGTCAGTTGAAGATGCAACTCCTATAATTGCTGAATTAAATGCTCTTTTAACAGAATCTGTTTGATACTGCAAGATAGCCAAATTCTCGGCTGATTTCTTCGTCTTAGTTTCTATATAAAAATCGGATACCTCCTCTGTAACCGCTTCTGAAAATTTTTTTGCAAATAATTCGTCTTGGGAGATAACCCGAACAGCAACGATGCTCGATTTTTTATCAAGCTTTTCAATAGTAAGATTATTAGCAATTATTGAATTATAAAAAGCTGTAATTAAAGTATTCTGATCTAAAGAAAATTTTGAGGGATCGGCATCCGGTAAAAATTTAACATTCGAAAATTTTGACCCTTTCTCAATCCAATTTTCCCGCTTTTTGTTTATCCGAATATAAACCTCAGCCAAGGTTTCTCTCTTACCATTAATACTTACAGGCGCCAACAGCGCTTTTTCTATTATATTACGAGATTTCATGAGAACAATCAGATTGTCCCCAGAAAACACTCCGCCTCCACCGCCACCAAGGTCCATGCCAAATTGGCCTGCTAAACTAGCATAACCACCCAGACCACCACCCGTTGATTGCTCTTCCTCTAATACGAACGTGAGTTCTGCTGTATACAAAGGTTTTTTATAATAAGAATAGATAAGTCCTCCCATCCCACCCATAATTCCAGCAACGAGAATTATTTTCCATTGAGAAATTAGATAATTCAACAAATCACGTAGTTTCAGAATAAATTCCTTTAAGGATATCTCATCACTCATTTCCAAGGCTGTTTCTATTTTCGCTTTTTGTTCAATCATAAAATTTCTATTCCCAGGTACTATTTAGACAAATTTAATATCCCTAATATAATAGCTCCAAGTGAAGCAACGCCAGTAGTTATTCCTAATAATTCCTGCGTAGATAATTTCTGACTTTCATCCTTTTTAGGAACAAAAATCTCGGAACCAGGATCTATAGAAGGGTAATTATTAAAGAAAAATATTTTACTGGTACTCTTAACGGAACCATTCGCATAAATAACATAAGATCGTCTTTTCAAAGATTTATTGGAAAATCCTCCACCCTGTGAAATATAATGCTTAAAGCCTCTACCCTGACTAAAAATGGTGGTAACAGGATACAATATCTCTCCATTAACCTTAACAGTTTGTAATTGCTTTGGAATTCTTAAAACATCGCCCTCCTCCAGAATGAGATCGGATTGAGTACCCGGATTTTCCAGGATCTTATCCAGCTTAATTCCCACATAAACATTTTTCAACACCTCTTTCTCTACATTAGTAGCCGTGGTATCCTTTACATTTTTCTGTAAACGCTGAAGTTTGGCTAATTTATTCTGTTCCTCTTCCTCTTCGTTGATCGCATTTTTACCTTTAGGTTTTGCCGGGCCTTCACGCTTTAAGGAAGCTCCCTTAACATAGGCCAATGCCGTTAAACCACCTGCCCGTTTCAATAAATCCGAAACCCTCTCGTCCTTACTTTTAATGGTATACATTCCCGGATACAAAACCTCCCCTTCCACCTTCACCTGGCGCTGTACCTCATAACCTATTGAACTTCTTACCGAAACGATATCAAAAGGCTGCAGCTCAAATTTAGGCTTTGAAAAAATCAGATTCTTGTCAATATCAATCTGAAAGACCTCAGAAATTATAGCAGATTCCGAACTTGAATTACTGTTCTTTACCCTTCTTGAAACTTCGACCCTTTGTTCAGTGGCAGCTTCGGTAAATCCACCCGCCTGTATGATCAATTCCTCCAAGGTCATTTTTTCTGCAAAATCGAACTCACCGGGTTGTCTGACTTCTCCGTCAATTCTGACCTTATATTCTTCCTTCAGATCAAATATAGATGCAATACTGATGATATCCTCTCTCATTAATGGAATATCCTTTGTGCTTCCTTTTAAGATCCCTGAAAGATCCACCGAAATCAGTTCTGTCTGATTATCCGCTTTCAAACGGGTTATATAGCCTCTCTGCTGAAATGCATCTTCCTTTAAGCCTTCAGCCTTTTTAATCAATTGAGCCAGGGTCAAACCGGGTTCCAGTTCATATTGACCCGGACGGAATACTGCCCCCTCAATACTGACCCGGTTTACGAATCTTTCCAATACCCTGTCCACAAAATATTTATCTCCGGTATTGGGCTGATATCCTGTAAATTGATCTGAACTGATATCGGCTATTTTACGTTCTGTATCCGTATTTTTTAAGACCTTCACTCTGGCCCTGAACGCATTTTCTGTGAAATCACCGGCAAAATTGAGCAGATCTTTGAAGGACTCTCCTGATCTTAATTCAAAAATGCCCGGGCGCTTCACTTCTCCAACAACTTCAATGCGCGACTGGTATACCGGAACGCGAATAATATCCTGATCCTGCAATCTTAAATTATCAGACATCTCACCCTTCATCAGGAAATCATAAATATCCAGAACCGCGATCTTTTTTCCTCCCCTGATCAACTCAATATTACGGAAAGAGCCTTTCTCTGTAGGTCCGCCGGAAGAATAAAGGGCATTAAACACATTTGCCAGGGAAGACAAGGTATAAGTACCCGGTTTGACAATCTCACCGGTCAGAATCACCTTAATGCTCCGGATATTGCCGACAGCAATATTCAATTTGGTACTCCCGGTACGCAATCCGGCATAGACTGTTGACATACGGGATCTAATCCTTGAACTCGCCGCTTCTATAGTTAGCCCTGCAACCGGAACTACCCCCACGTATTCGATATTGATATTCCCCTCAGGGCTCACTTTCAGGTTATAAGAAGCCTCTGAATTCCCGTAAATATCAATCAAGAGCTCATCATTCGGACCGATTACATAATTCTTCGGTGTGGCAATACTCAGATTAGGTTCAAAAGTTAATTTGGAATTCCTGAACAAATCTGCCCCGAATATCTTTGAACGAAGTTCATTAAATGCTTTTTCTGCTTCCGTTTCAGGATCTTTTTGAACCTCTGTACTGTCCTGCTCAAAGCTCATTTCCCTGCCGCCGGTTCCTTTTCCGGACTGAATTTTATTCGGATCAGATTGTGAAGACTGCTTTTTATCATTCTTTTTCAGCTTCTCAACACGCTCCCTTAATTTTTTAATTTCTTCAGGACGCATTCCCCTTGCCTGAGCTATTTGCTCCATCTGGGCATCTCCCATACCGCTGGCTCCAGCCTGTCTCATAAAATTTCTCACCTGATCATCACTCAATTCATCCACACGGATATTACCCAGATTCTGAGTATTAACCTGAGCCATAGCCGGAATAGAGATACTCAAAAGGATCAAAAAAGCCAAATGGCTGAAAAGTTTGTTCATCTTCATATAACGCAATTGCGCAAAGCTAATTAATCTTCTTTATTAAAGAGTACCCGATATCGGGTAATTTTATATTGGTTTTTAGGTATAAAGATTGAAATCAATAGTTAAAGAGTACTAAAATCAATAAGATCCCTCATTGCATTCGGGATGACATTTTTCTCATCATTCGAATTTCCAGACCTAATTGAATTTTATCTCTCTTATGTATCTCAATACGCAATACTCTATACTCAATACTGCTTATTCAAAATAATTCAGAGTATTAAATCCCCCATCCTTCAGATATTCATCCTTTTTCATCAGATGAAGATCAGATAAAACCATCTCTTTAACCAAAGCAGCAAGATCATATTTCGGCTTCCAGCCCAGTTTGGTATTTGATTTGGTTGGATTACCTATTAACAAATCCACTTCAGTCGGTCTGAAATACTTCGGATCTACCTTGACTACCGTAGTCCCGGGCTTTAAGTTATCCGCTTTCAATTTCAGGCTTTCCATTTTGGTCTCGTCAACATCAATGATAACCCCTCTTTCCTGCTCATCCTTCCCACTGAATTCGACCTCTATTCCCAATTCAGCGAAGCTCATTTTCACGAAATCCCGGACTGTAGTTGTAACCCCGGTCGCAATCACAAAATCCTCCGGCTTTTCCTGCTGCAGAATCAGCCACATTGCTTCCACATAATCTTTGGCATGGCCCCAGTCGCGCTGAGCGGAAAGATTACCGAGGTATAAACAATTCTGCAGACCAAGGGCAATCTTTGCAGCGGCTCGGGTAATTTTACGGGTTACGAAGGTTTCGCCACGCACCGGACTTTCATGATTGAATAAAATGCCATTACAGGCAAAGAGATTATAGGCTTCACGGTAATTCACGGTAATCCAGTATGCGTACATTTTCGCCACTGCATAGGGAGATCGTGGGTAAAAAGGAGTTTTTTCTGATTGAGGGACTTCCTGTACCAGGCCATATAGTTCTGAGGTTGAAGCCTGATAGATTTTAGTTTTTTTCTTTAAGCCCAGAATCCGTATTGCTTCCAGAATCCGCAAAGTACCCAAACCATCTGCATTGGCTGTATACTCGGGAGTTTCAAAACTCACCTGTACATGGCTCATTGCAGCAAGATTATAAATCTCATCGGGCTGAGTTTCCTGAATAATGCGAATCAGATTTGTTGAATCCGTAAGATCGCCATAATGTAATTTTAAGCGAACACCCTGCTCATGAGGATCCTGATACAAATGATCAATACGATCCGTGTTCAGCAAGGAACTTCTTCGCTTGATCCCATGAACAAAATACCCCTTATTTAACAGAAATTCTGTCAGATAAGCCCCATCCTGACCGGTAATGCCTGTGATTAATGCTGTCTTCATGAGGAGAGTATTGAGTAGTCAGTATTGAGTATTGAGATAGAATGTGCTGATCCGAAAGATTCTGCTTTCATCGATGATTTTGTTAGCTATGCAATTTTACAAAATATACCGTTAAAATCAGTTTTTGAACTGTGCTGGATATGGCTCCGCCCTTTCAGTCACATTTTCAGGGTGCGACATCTGTTTAAATTTTCAAAATCAGGCAATTTTTAAAAGGCCTGTAATTTCTCTATCATATTTTTTCTCAGGTCTACCCTGACCTGCAAACCGAGGTCTTCCAGAAGCAAAAGTGCATAATTACCCCTTTTCTCCAGAACCTCTGCTTCCTTATCCATCAATGCCCCTGAACGGATTCTGATCCGATCATTCACATTCAGGTTCTCTGCCTGTATGCCTTCATGATCGTATTCGATCAGCCAGCTTTTCAAAAGATTCATTTCCTTCTCCCGGATGATAGCCGGTTTCCCGCAATAGTATACATAACGCACCACACCCGGAACTGAAAAAATCTTATCCCTCTCCCAATCCTCCAGACTGACAAAACAATAGGATCTGAACAGAGGCTCCTCCACCCATTTCCATCGGTCGCTCCAGAGTTTTTTCCTTTTTAACAGCGGACAAAATACTTCTATGCCGGCTTTAGCCAGTTTATCCGCAACCATTTTCTCTGATCGCGATTTCGTATAAATCACATACCAGTTCATGCCGAATGATCAAAAATCAGAACCATTTCCTTATGATGCTTTTCAACATAAACCTGTGCATCTTCTTTTTCAAAGACCAGATAACGGATCTTTCGGCCGATCAGGGGTTCCGCCTTCTCTACCAGATTACTCAGGTAGTTCCTGTCTATATTGTCCCCAATGATCATCAGATCAATGATATCCGAATCCAGTCCTCGGGCGATCATTCCCTCAAGATAAACGCGCTGTACATTTCCCAAACGGTCGATCACCTTTTCAAGCACATCTTCTACACCAATAAATTTTCGAATAATGCTGTTCAGATCCTTGAATAAGGGATGGAGTGTATTGGCCCGGTACAATTTCTTATTGCCATCCGATTCTGCCAGCAAAAGCCCGGCCTGCTCAAAACGGTTCAGCTCCTGCCGGATACCATTCGTGCTTTCATTAAACTCATTCTCCAGACTACGCAGATAGCCCTGGTTATTGATGTTTAAGAAGAACTTCAGCAAAAGCTTAATTCTGGTTTTGGATGTGATCAGTGTTTCGAGCATAATATTGAGTATATTTAGTACTCATTATATGATTCAAAAATAGAACATATTTTTAGAACTGCAAGGAGAAATTGGCAATTAAGTTATCGGTTGTCTATTATCAGTTATCTGAATAAATTCTGATATATACAGCCCACTGTATTCCCAACTAAGGAGGGGGATTTTTGTAGTTTATAAGAATAATTATTCTGCTTGCAACTAAGAAGATTCTTCGTCGCCAAAAAAATCCGATAAATATAACAATTCGTTTGGCTCCTCTGAATGACAGAAAGGGTAAGAATTAAAAATTACTAATTAAGAAATCCTGTTACCTGTTGTCAGTTATCTGTTGCCTGATTTAATACAGCTAATATCACATTCAGTAGCCACTCATCTCAATAAGCATTACTCAATACTATTTTCTGTTATCTGAAAAACTCCATTTCTCGCTATTACAAGCAGTAGCATTTGATTAACTTCTTTTGCGGCATCGGGTGAGGCGGCTACGACAAATAAGCCATTGCATAGACCATTGAAGCCTCACACGCAGCCGTTGATGGTTGCACTTTCCTAAGCTTTTAGCGTTCATCTTAGCACCCTTTATAATTCTCATGAAAGGTATTCATTTTAAAGTAGCAGGATTCCCGAGCGTAGGGCTGAAAGAACGGCGGGCCGGGAGTATGGCTTTCGGCGGAGGAAGCGGAGCCTGCCCCGATCTTTGAGAGGGGTCTTTTCTTGATTTTACTCAGTATTTTTTATTGTTTTTATCTGCCTTCGTGGTCTCACCCCTAAGGCGGTTCGGCATTGGCTACTTTTTGATCAAGCAAACCGCGAAGCAGCTTGAGAGCCATTGAAATTAAAAACAAACACCGAAAAAAGTAGCTTGCCTCCGCGGCTAGGAGCGATAATGAAATGGTACGAGCGGGGCTAAACTGAGCAATTCATTAAAATTAATACTTACAACTCAGCCGAGCATGCTTCTTATCCATCTTTTCAACCACCAACCCAGCAGAATAATCCCAAATAATCCAATCAACAACCACATTACTCTCCGGGATTTATTTTCCAATACCCTGCTTTTTGCCGAATCATGCTTTTCACTTTGTTGATGTTCCTCATAACTTTGGCTGCTTTGCTGTTCTGCCTGAATGCCTGTACTGTCAGTCAAAGTTTTCACCTTTCTGCGTAGTCCGCTGATTTCAATCTTCTCAGCTTTACCGCGAAATCCATGTTGAAGCGAGAAACTAAAGGTATCGGCAGGAATGATATGGATGGTGTATAATTCATGGGTAGAGTCGCTCATCTGGAGGATATGTTTAGCATCGTATCGGGCAAGATGATTCTCCTGTGTTAGGGTCTCTGATTGTGCTGAGGCTGAACTTTCAGCCTTTTGTCTGTTCAGCTTCCGGGTACTGCATGAGCTGAGAATGATCAGGGTCAGCAGAATTAATAGTTTGAATATTAAAGTTCTCATAATTTAGATTTAAGGCTGCGGGATATACCCCGCAACCTGATAAATAGATTTGACAGGTCGCCGCTTGCGATATACTCCATCTCCTTCTCTACTGCCATAAATAGTAGTATTCCCTTCTACCGTAATCAACCAGGTTCCATCCCATTGATCGATGAAGCCTGCATGGGCAATGCGCTTTTTGTCGGGGAAATAGATGCCGAAAACATCACCGGTATTTGGTTGACGGATATCTGTTGGCTGTTTTCTGTTATCTGTTGTCTGTCTGTTCGGATAGATGAAAGCTAATGGGACTTGTATTAATTTCGGGTTGCCTGCCTGAATGGTAGGTAACTTAATTTCTGATACAGCTGCCCTGCTTTCAACTTTAAGCTTTCTGCTTTCAGCTCTTTCCCATATCACTTTACTACTCGTAAACAAATCCGGAGACCAGCCTGTTTTGGGGTTCTGGACATCGGCCTTACCCAAAACCCAGCAGACAAAAGCAGCGCACCAGGGATTTCCTGACGGAAGGTTTACATAGTTGAGGTATTGCGCGACCGCCGGGCCTGAGTTTATTCCTTTCTCGCGGATGCCGATCTGGGAAGTGTAGATTTCCTGAACCTTTTGCCGTATAGCATTGCCACGGGCCGGAATTGTTTGTCCTTTGACATGCGGAGCATTGAGAATTGCAATGCAGAGCAGAAAGAAAATCGATAGTTCCATCATCAGAATGAGGAGCCTGTCTGAGTTGTGATTGCCTGTTTTCATGGGAGCTGTTTTAATTGGTGATTACTTTACCCAGATATACCGAATCGGAACAGGCATTTTGCAAGACAGAGCGGTAGAAAAGCCATAAACAGCATTCCTTTCCGGCAAACTCCTCCGGTAGTCGGATACTTCCGGATTCATCCGACCTCCGGATTCCCGTCCTGTCATTATACCAAAACTCCTTTAAAGAAATACAGTAAACCAAAACCAGCAATTCGTCTGCAGGACTGGTATCAAATCGCTGATAAAACGACCAGCTGAAACTTAACTGACCCGGTTTTTCTGCCTGAACAGAGATTTTATGGGGTTCTTCCAGACTCCCCTGAATCAGCTTTACTTTAGCATAGTCGATTTCCAGATCCGGATAGTCGCCTGTGACAGCCTCATCCAGAATCTGCCTGAATGCAATGCCTTTACCGCTCTTTTTCGGATTGCTTACTTTATAAGCGGCATTCAGGATCCATCCAATTTGACACAGAAAGCCGGAGACAAGTCCAAATTTTGCACGGTAGATCAGCTGTTTTTCTGTTGCCGGTTTTAGTGTTTTACGCGGTAAACTCCTCACATAATTAACACCGTTTTTTATCACATACACCCGATCTCCAAGCTTCCCGGATATCGGGCCTAAACATCCTCTTTGAATTGCCATGACATTTATTTTTGTTTATAAAAGGGCTGATAAGACGAGTATAAATGCGTAAAATATCAGCATGTAAAAGCTCAGATATATAATCACTTTCTGATAGGCTGTCAGCGATCTGAAATTACTCTCCAGCTGTCTGTCCGAATACTCTGCAAATGCCGGCCAGATGCTGACAATGATCCTCCAGGTCATCGCTTTAAAAATGAGCACCGCCGTTGCTGCCAGGATAATGGCACTTAAGATTCCGGGATCTATGGCTGCCGCAGATCCATCCACCTCACGGATCAGGTAAGGAAATACGATGAATGTTAGCATGACCACAATAATGTCGGCAAGCTCCTTTCTGAAAGGGAAATGCCAGGGGAAATAATATTTTTTAGATAGTTCCATGATTTTAATGATCAGATTTTGAACAAAATAGCGGCGGCATATCTCAGCCGCCACCAGCTAATTAAACCACCACAAACTCCCCTACATACACACTGTTCGACAGTCTGCCTTGTCTGGACATATAGAACATGTATACATGAACTGTATTTCCCAGGTAAGCTGCAGGAATAGGGATGATCATCTCCGCCTCCACCCTTGTCACGCCCATCGGTCCGCTCAGGTAGATGTTCGTCACCGGATCGAAGATTACCACCATAACCTCATCATCCATGTATGCATTAAAGGGGTTCAGGTCATCCGACCAGGATAACACTAATTCACCGGCCTCTGCCAGCGCAGCAGCACCAACCGGAGCTGCCAGACTACCCTTGGCAAATTGTGCTTTAGAGTAATCAATGACAAAGTCGGGATAGCTGCCCGCTATTGCCTGTTCCAATACATGCTTCACGGCTAAATTATAGCCGGTAGCTTTACCGGACTTCTGACCGCCGAAACCCACATTCAGCAAGTCCTTGACAGGCTGAAGGAATTTCACTGCTGCAGCAAACCTGGCCTGCTGCTCCAGTTGTTTCAGCGTTTTCGGCTTTTTACTGATCTTCGGAATACCGCGCATGTAATTGATATCACGCCAGCTGCTTCCAATAAAACTTCCGGCCTTGCCGGAGAAGGCTCCATTGCCTCCGTTTCTGATTGTACCCATGATTTTAAATTTTAAGGGTTAAAAAAATTAATGAAGTACCGGTACAGTGCAAACCTGAGGAGAAACCGAAAATCACTGAAATTTTTGCCGGAATTTGCCGGAATTTGCTCCTACTTGCCGGATAAGCCGGTAACAGGAAGCTCTCTGAACCGGAAGTTTAGGGGAATTATTCGGGCCTGATGGCAGACAAAAGGAAGACAAGCGGCAGAATCATTCCATACTCCGCCCGGATGTTACCCCTGATTCTTCAGCAGGGCTTCAGACTTTGTTCGCTCTCTGCCGAACATTTCCCGAAGAAAGGGGGGTATTTCCCGAAGCTTTCCCGAACACTTCCCGAAGAAATGGGGTGTTTTCCCGAAGAACTCCCGAAGACATCCCGAAGAAAGGTGCAGGATTTCTGCAAAAACAGTGGGAGCCGGATCGGTCCATTGTTGAAGAAGGGCAGGACATGTCCCGAAGCTGTCTGCCACTTGTCTGCCACTTGATTCGGAGGATTCCCGAATAAATACCCTGCAGGTCCCGAAGAATGATGGGAAAGGCAATGGAATTAAAAATTACGAAATCTCGTTGCCTCATATCAATTACCACCCGATAGCTATCGGTTCAATACTACATCCTATTTCCGGTTATGGGTCTTATTTTACGACGATAGATTGAAACGGTACGAGCGGGGACGCTCGCACCAGCGCTGGGCGGTAAACACACCACGACTGCCTTAGCAATGAATTCATAGCCCTGTACGCAGCCGTTGATGGATGAACATTCCTAAACTTGTAACCTTCATCTTAGTAGCCTTCAGATTATTACTAATGGAGATAAATAAAGAATGAATCAGGATTTATGAGCGCAGGGATGAAAGAACGGCGGGCCGGGTGTATGGCCCTCGGCGGTGGAAGCGAAGCCTGCCCCGATCTTTGAGAGGGGTCTTGTCTTGATTTTACTCAGTATTTTTTATTGTTTTTATAGGCCTTCGTGGTCTCACTGCTAAGGCAGTTCGGCATTGTTTACTTTTTCATCAAGGAAACCGCGAAGCAGCTTGAGGCCCTTTGAAAATAAAAATAAACACCGAAAAAAGTAAATAGGCCACCGCGGCTATGAGCGGAGATGAAATGGTACGAGCGGGGCACCAGCCCTGAAGGTTCTGGCTTTCGCCAGAATGACAATGCATTTTTTTAATAATGGAGGAGATCCTGACTTTCGTCAGGATCGTAATCCTTAAATAATGACATTGCGCTCGCACCAGTGCTGGATGAGAAAAGCATTCATCAGATGCATAAAAGATATTTGATTTCATTAGTAGGATTATAGATATGTTGCCTTTGCAAGAACTTTCATATACTTTTTTTGCGGCATCGGACAGGGCGGTAAACACCACGACTGCCTTAGCAATGAATTCATAGCCCTGTACGCAGCCGTTGATGGATGAACATTCCTAAACTTGTAACCTTCATCTTAGTAGCCTTCAGATTATTACTAATGGAGATAAATAAAGAATGAATCAGGATTTATGAGCGCAGGGATGAAAGAACGGCGGGCCGGGAGTATGGCCCTCGGCGGTGGAAGCGAAGCCTGCCCCGATCTTTGAGAGGGGTCTTGTCTTGATTTTACTCAGTATTTTTTATTGTTTTTATAGGCCTTCGTGGTCTCACTGCTAAGGCAGTTCGGCATTGTTTACTTTTTCATCAAGGAAACCGCGAAGCAGCTTGAGGCCCTTTGAAAATAAAAATAAACACCGAAAAAAGTAAATAGGCCACCGCGGCTATGAGCGGAGATGAAATGGTACGAGCGGGGACGCTCGCACCAGCGCTGGGGGCTATGAGCGGCATAAAATTTGAAATTAGATGCATATTGACAACCCTGAATAAAATACTTCACTTAATACCTTAAAAAGCCCGAAAGAAGATAAAGCACCCTTATTTCAGATGAAAGTCCCGGATTTTAAAAAGATGCGGAGCAAAATAACGAAGTTGCTTACCAAATGGTACAGGTTTTATCTGACCACTTTCCCTGAGGTTGTACATGGTTCTCTCACAAACCTTAAGAATCTTCATGGTTTCCTGAGGGGTTAGCCAATTTTTAGGGTCATAAAATTCTGCCCCAGGCGAAGCTTCCTCTGAAGAAAGGACCTTCTTCAGATCCTTTGAAATCTCTTCCAGCAGTTCTATGATGCGTTCCTCTTTTGACATGACATACAAATCACTCTACAAAAATGACTAACGACAGGCTAAAATGTTATTCATCGCCTGAATAAGTTATTCAAACGGATGAATAACTTATTCATGGGTAAATATTGTCTTTTCAAAACCTGTGGAAATCCGCAAAGCAAATCCGGATAAATGTTGATTTAAAATCAGCCATGTTCACCGGTTTGAAGAGGAGGATTTTGAATATGAATAAATTATTCATGCCTGAATAAACTATTCATGAGAATCATAAAACTACGTTTAGAAGCTAAAAAAATAATATTTAAGCCCCATGATCCTAAATGTCTCTTGATGAGGGTATTGACAGAAGATATTTGAATGATTAAATTCATGGTATAAAATAAACGCTCTATGTAAAAGAAATCAATTCATTCATCATTTACCTCAATGTCCCCAACATGAAAAATTTCAACTTTGGAGAAAACCTCCGAATGATCCGCATTTACAGAAATGTTTGTCAGGAAGGTATGGCCACAGGGCTTAACATCTCGCAGGCTTCCTATTCAAGAATCGAGGCAAGTCCTGATTTGCCTGAGCTTCAGCTGATTAATAAACTCGCCGATACGCTGGGTGTGAGGCCGAAAGATTTAATATCAGCGAACTGGTATGCTCAGGCAGTGAATGGCGGTTCTGAAAAAAACAAGCGCACGGTAGCTACAATCAACCACACCGGCCAGGTCACCTATGGAATTTTGCTTGCTACAGCCGCCTGGGACTCCACTTCAGGAACGGCATCAGGTGCACAGATGGAATCCATAAATGCCATATTGTTTATTGGCTCTTGCATAGGATTGGGTGCATTTTTTCTTTACCATTTTACTGTTAAACACGTAAAGCTGATCGTTGAAGAAGACACCTTGAATGCTCATGAAGGTTTAGGGCCTGGCAAAAAAGCCTGAACTGTGATTCCTGTACTCTGGAGGATTTGTAAACCAGAACTCCATAGTCATGAGTTTCATTCCCAGGTCAAGCTTCACATTATGGATCGTTAAGCTCATAGAAATATTCGTATTTATACATAATTATACGAAAATTATCCGATTAGAAAAAATTATTTTTTACGTATCTATCCGGATAAATACGTAAAATGATACGAATGCAATGTTTTAGATTATAGATTACCAGCAGCACAAAAAATAGATGCGTAAAGCTCATATTCAATTCAAAATGAGCCACAAAGAGGATCATTTTGAGCTCAAAACAACATACCGCAATTAAGGATCCCTGATACTTATTTGTTATCTGTAGTGAAGACCTTATTCCGATTCGCCCGGGCTTGACCCGCATCAAAAGAATACGGACAGAAAGAATATATATTGCTCGTTAAACAGGAATTTTCCAGCTCATCGTGGGGAGATCCTTCGTCGCCTCCTATTTTCAGCAAATACAGAAAATAGTTTGGCCCCTCTGGACAACAAACCCCATAAAAAAAATTCAAGCAAATTGGAGAAAACCACCCTCTTTAATTCTCCCGCTGGCGGGAGACACTGGACGCATAGGCTCCCACACAAGGCCAAATCCTGAACATTTGCTCAACCCGATAGCGGGCTGCTAATTCCCTATTTTGCTCATTCATTTCCCCATCGACAAATAGACAAATCAACTCATTGACAAATTGTACCCCATTTGCTAATTTGCTCATTCTCTAATTTGCTATTCGAATATCAGGATTCCTCTAAGGTCTCAAAGTCTCCCATCCACCCATTCCCTCTTGAGTACGGCTCTGGTATCAAAGAGGATGGTATCCGGGTATTTCATTTTACCAAAATCAATATCAAGGAACTCATCATGTGCAACAGCAAGGATAATCAGCTGATATTTTCTTTCATGAATGTCAGTAATCAGACTGATATCATACTGACCTGCTACTTGTTCCCTCTCTGCAAGAGGGTCATAAACATCCACATCAATCCCGAATTGTCTTAACTCATTCACAATCTCTATAACCTTGCTGTTTCTGATATCCGGGCAATTTTCCTTGAAGGTTATCCCCATCAGCAATGCTCCGGAACCATTGATCTGAATATTCTTTTGCACCATTAGTTTAATGCACTTATTTACCACAAAAGATGCCATCTGATCATTGACATTTCTCCCTGAAAGAATTACCCGGGGATGATAGCCCAAAAGTTCAGCCTTATATGCCAGATAATAAGGATCGACTCCGATACAGTGCCCTCCAACCAAGCCTGGTTTGAAATTCAGGAAATTCCATTTGGTTGCAGCCGCACTCAGAACCTCAGTAGTATCAATATCCATCTTATCAAACATCAGGGCCAGTTCATTCACAAAGGAAATATTAACGTCCCGCTGAGCATTCTCTATTGCTTTAGAGGCTTCCGCAATTTTAATACTGGATGCCTTATGAGTCCCGGCCCTGATAATCGAAGCATATAAACTATCAACGAAATCGGCTGTTTCAGGAGTAGAGCCTGAGGTTACTTTAATAATGCTCTTAAGGGTATGTACCGGATCTCCCGGACTAACCCTTTCAGGAGAGTAAGCACAAAAGAAATTAAGATTGTATGTTAATTTGCTTACTCTTTCAAGCACAGGCACACAATCTTCTTCTGTACAACCGGGGTAAACTGTCGATTCATAAATTACGATATCCCCATCCTTAAGAAGCTTGCCTACTACCTCTGAAGCACTCAGCAATGGGCTAAGATCCGGCTTTTTATTCTGATCAATCGGGGTAGGAACTGTAATGATGTATATAGTGCAGGCTCTAAGTTCTTCCGGATCAGCACTGATAACCAGATTCGATTTTATCAACTCATCTTCAGACGTCTGCAAAGTCTTATCAATTCCTAAAAGCAGGGAATTTATCCGGTCTATGTCAGAATCATAACCAAAAACATTATATTTTTCGGAAAAAGCAAGAGCCAGAGGCAGACCTACATAACCTAATCCAATGATTCCAATTTTCAGATCAGGTGATAGTTGAGGCAGCATATACAATAGTTGAGTAGGTGCAAATATATCAATCGGATCAGTAAGTATGGTGATTAGTAGTTTGTAATTAGTATTTAGTAGTTAGTGATTTGTAGTTAGACGGGTTAGTGCTGAATTGGGGATCTGATTTCAGCATCGGGATGGTGGTTAATATGAAGAATTTTTCAATTACGAATTACGAATGAGCAATTACGAACTGATTATTCTGATAACAGATAACAGCTAACTGGTAACAGAAGAGTATTGAGCAGGTAGTATTCAGACTGATGTGTACTAAAATTCGAATTCAGCAACCTTCAATCTAAATACTAACTACTAAATACTACCTACTAAAAAAGATTACAGCTTCACTTCCGTATTTCCGCCTTTACTCATCGAAATATCCACCGGTTCATTCGTTTTCCATGAACCTCTGGTAAAATCAGGTACATCAATAGAATTGGAACGATTGTTAACAGACCACTCGCTCAACGGGAAGATAGAACTCCATAAGGCTGCATCATAAACATCCTGATCAACAGGCAAGCCATTACGCAGACAGTCGATATTCCGCCAGTCCATCAGAAAATCCATACCTCCATGCCCGCCAACCTGTTTGGCAAGTTCTCCTACCTTTCTGACAATTGCCGGTTCATATTGCTTTTCAAGCTTCTTGAATTCTTCTTCTGATATCCAGCCTTCATGACTGGTAGATATCCTGCCGGGAAGCGGATATTTCTGTGCAGTGCCTTTAGTGCCGCTCAGTAAATGCAATCTGGAATAAGGTCGCGGGGAGGTAACATCGTGTTGTAACATGATCGTTTTACCCTTTGCAGTACGAATAGTGGTTGTATTCATATTGCCGTTAAACGACTTGCCTGCAAATTGCTTATAATCATCATCAGTTGCAGCCAGTTTCCTGGCATTTTCAGCCATCATAAAATCATTGCTTGAAACAGAAACCAGGTAATCCATTTTATCACCACGGTTAATATTCAGCGCCTGACTTACCGGACCCAGTCCGTGAGTAGGGTATAAATTACCCTTTCTGCTGGCATCCATTCTCAGACGCCAGAAATCCCAGTATTTGTCTTTTGAAAAATCGCCTGCCAGAAGATCATGAATATAGGCTCCTTCGGCATGAACAATCTCGCCAAAGAATCCCTGACGGGTCATATTCAGAGTCAGCAGCTCAAAGAAATCATAGCAGCAGTTTTCGAGGATCATACAGTGTTTTCTGTTCCGTTCAGAGCTGTCAACCAACTGCCAGCATTCCTCGATTGAGGTCGCTGCAGGAACTTCAGTACATGCATGTTTTCCATGATCCATTGCATATACAGCCATAGGAGTATGCATCCTCCATGGTGTGGCAATGTAAACCAGATCAATATCATCACGTTCGCAAACCTGCTTCCAGGCTTCTGCATTGCCGGTAACCAGCTCCGGCTTTTGTCCGGAAGTTTCAATCTTCTTCAATGCTGCATTTGCCCTCTCAGGACGGAGATCACATAACACTTTGATCTCTACCCCGCCAATCTTACTCATCCTCACAACTGCACCAGTCCCTCTGTTACCGGTACCAATAAATGCAATGCGTACAGTTTCAAGTTTTGGCGCCGCATAGCCCGACATATTAAACTTCTGAGGTACATTCAGAAAAGCAGATGAATCTAAATTTTCATTCCGGTTTGATGCGAAAGCAGATAAATTGCCCGATAGAGTTAGACCTAATCCGGATACTCCGGCAAGTTTAATAAAGTCTCTGCGATTGTTTTTCATGTGGTTCTGTTGTTAATTGAACATGAGGAGAAATTTAAGAAGAATTTCGATTGTATGTACAGAAGAGTCTGAATAAAATATTAATCAGTGTAATATTTTGATAAAATTGTAATTTAACGTGAGTTCAGTATGATTAGATTTAATGATAAAGTTTAGGATGTCTTTTTATGGTGGTTTTAAGGTTTCTGTTGTTTGGAAACCTGCTGTTCTACCTTTCTCTTTAATGGAAGCCCCGCTTTACGCTCATACGCCACATGCCTTGAGCGCAGGCCGGTATCCGCTGCAATCGGGTTTAAGAACAAAAGACGATGCAAATAATTACTGCCTGTCTCTTGTTTAGATAAAAAAATCTTAATTTAACAATAGCAATACCCAAAGCAAGAGAAATGAAAAAGCAAACAACTCCAGGAAATAACTCAGATAAAAGTAAACCACAGCGGCTTCTGTCCATTGATGCTCTCCGGGGATTTGACATGCTGCTGATATCGGGCGGAGGCACATTTCTGGTATTGCTTGAAAACAAAACCGGACTTGCATGGATCGACTGGATTGCCGGTCAGCTGAAGCACCCTGCCTGGAATGGTTTTACATTTTATGATTTCATCTTCCCTCTGTTTTTGTTTATTGCCGGTGTATCCATGGCTTTTTCCCTCAACAAAGGAATGGAACAAGGCTTATCTAAAGCTGAATTATACCGTAAAGCATTCTGGAGAATGCTTGTTTTAATTATTTTAGGAATCCTCGACAAAAACCAGCCGGTTACATTTTTTGATCCCGGGCATATCAGGGTAGCCAGCGTATTAGGCCGCATCGGAGTTGCAGGTTTTTTTGCCAGTCTGCTGTATTTGAATTTTTCCCGTCAACAGAGGGTATTCTGGGTTGCAGGAATTCTCATCCTTTATTATGCAGCCTTATTCCTTATTCCTGTACCTGGTTATGGTGCCGGAAACCTTACAATTGAAGGCAATCTTGTTGGCTGGATCGACAGAAATTTTCTTCCCGGAAGACTATTGCAAAAGATATATGATGAAAACGGCCTGATCACACAACTCCCGGCTCTTTGTCTGACCGTACTGGGCTCACTTGCCGGCGATATTCTGAGATCAGGACAAAATGCCGGTAAAAAACTACAGATTTTATTGCTGACAGGTATTGGAGGAATAGCCATCGGACTCTTATGGGGACTTCATTTCCCGATTAATAAGCATCTCTGGTCAAGTTCATTTATTCTGCTCACCGCAGGAATGGCGTTTTTAATACTCAGTCTGTTTTATTATGTGATAGATGTGCTGAAATTTCAGAAATGGGCATTTTTCTTCCAGGTAATCGGCATGAATTCATTGACCATTTATCTGGCTTATCACTTCATCGATTTTGCCCATACCTCTAAAGTTCTCTTTTCAGGCCTTTATGCCCCGGTACCTGAACAGTTTCATGACGCATTGGAAGCATTAGGTGCGCTGATCCTGATATGGTCAATGATGTATTTCCTGTACAGGAAGAAGATATTTATTAAGATTTAAACGTTGTACGTTATACGTTGTACGTTGTAGGTTATACGTTTAAATACTGCCAACTTATCAGAACTACCTTTAATCAACAGATCTCCCCTCGCGTTAAATAAATCTTTATGACAAGAATCCTACCCGCTCGAAAAAGACGGGAGTATGATATTATCGTCATTTTCGAAGGAAGAATAAAGAGAAATCTCATGGCTAAAGGCACCGATTAACCTCAACAGATTTCTCCTCGCAAAAAATCCCCTTCTAAATACAACAATCTTACCCGCTCGTTCGACCCGCCTACCGGCCTTTAGGCAGATGGTGTGCCTTTAAAAAGGCATAAAATCTTACAAAGATCAAAAATAAAGATCATTAAAATGCTTTTTCAGATTAAAATAGTGACAAAGTCGGAAGTAAAACAATGCCAAAGTCGGAAGTAAAAAAGCACCAAAGTCGGAAATTATTGTAAATTTGACTATGATGAAATTAAAATGAGCAAAAAAACTTATTTACCAAGGTTATGCGATGCTGAATTAAAATTAGCCTTGGAATCTACTGGAGCTGTGCTTATCGAAGGTGCTAAATGGTGCGGAAAAACCAGCACTGCGACAAAAGTTGCCGGAAGTATAGTTTACATGCAAGATCCGGATAATACAATTTCATATCAACAAATGGCCGATACTAAACCGTCTCTACTACTCAAGGGAGCAATCCCAAGGCTCATAGATGAATGGCAGGTTGCACCTGTTTTATGGGATGCAGTAAGGTTTCAGGTAGATCAAAGAGCCGAAAAAGGTCAATTTATATTAACTGGCTCTGCTGTTCCTCCTGATAATGTTACTGCACATACTGGTACAGGAAGAATATCCCGACTAATGATGCGACCGATGAGTTTGTTTGAGTCTGAAGAGTCAAATGGTGAAATTTCATTAAAATCATTATTCGATGGCAAACAAAAGGACACAGATGCTGAATCCATGTTAACTATCGAAAAAATTGCCTTTGTCTTATGTCGTGGAGGTTGGCCGGCGAGTATCAACTTAAAAGGATTGCCAGCATTGCGCATGGCAAGAGACTATGTAGAGGCCATAATACACCAAGACATTTCCAGAGTAGATAATATTGAAAAGAATCCAGAACGTGTACGTTTATTACTGCGATCATTGGCGCGCAATATTGCTACAACCGCCAATTACCAAACAATAAAGGAAGATATAGAAGCAACAGATATAAGCATTTCAGATAAAACAATTGCTAACTATATCAATGCCCTACGTAGAATTTTTGTAATTGAAGATTTGCCGGCATGGGCTCCATCTTTGCGTTCAAAGACAGCCATCAGAACTTCCGAAAAAAGACATTTTGTAGACCCATCCATAGCTACAGCTGTTATGCGAACAAATCCTGAAGGGATCTTAACGGACTTTGAATACTTTGGTTTTTTGTTTGAAGCATTATGTACAAGGGATATTCGAATTTATGCTCAGGCAAATGATGGAGACGTATTTCACTATCGGGATAAAAGTGGTTTGGAAGCCGATTTAATTGTGCGTCTTCGCGATGGGCGTTGGGCAGCTATAGAGGTAAAACTGGGACAGAAACAAATTGAAGAAGCCGCTGAAAATTTATTAGCACTTAGCTCTAAAATTGATATCAAAAAGATGGGAAAAGCTTCCTTTCTGATGATTATTACAGGAGGTCAGTTTGCTTATCAACGCAAAGATGGTGTTTGGGTAGTACCAATAGGATGTTTAAAGGATTAGATAACTCTATCCTAAAATCAAAAAATAGTAAAACTCTCAAAGATCGGGGCTGGCTTTACTTCCACCGTCGGGAGCCATACTCCCGGTCCGCCGTTTTGTCCACCCCATGCTCGGAAATTCTTATTCATTCAATAATAGTTTCTTTTAATGAAGGTTTGAAGGATACTGAGATGAACGTTACAAGCTCAGGAATGTTCATCCACCAACCGCCGCGTGTGAGGCTTCAATAGTCTATGCGATGGCTTATTGGTGATAACCGCCTCAGCCAATGCCGCAAAAAATTTAATGAAAGGGTATTGCTTGAAATAACAGAAGATGAAGTTCTTCAGATTTGCTGATTCGCTCCCATTGACAAATCAGCACCTTGACAAATTACGCCCCATCCCGGGTTTCGAGTAATAAAATTCAAAAAATTCTGAAGGAGAAAATGACATCGCTTTATTTATCGCTGCAGTACGGCTCTCACCTGCCGGTTTTTGAGAATGAGGTCGTGGCATCCGCCCAATGTCATTAAGAGTCGAAAAAAAATTATCCTATCCTTGCAACAGTGGTTAAGATATTACCTGATCAGACTAAGAAGATACTCTCCATAACCACTTTTTCGCAGTGGCTCAGCGATCTCTTTGAGCTGTTCTTTGCTGATGAATTTCATCTGCCAGGCGATCTCTTCGATACAGCCTATTTTAAGCCCCTGACGCTCTTCAATTACCTGAACGAACTGTCCGGCCTGCATCAATGAATTAAAAGTCCCGGTATCCAGCCAGGCTGTACCGCGACTTAAAACACCAACCTTCAGTTTACCCTGCTGAAGATATTCGCGGTTCACGTCAGTAATCTCATATTCGCCACGGGCAGAGGGCCTGATATTCCTTGCAATTTCAACTACAGAATTATTATAAAAATACAAACCCGGAACTGCATAGTTCGACTTGGGTTTTAAAGGCTTCTCTTCGATAGAAAGTGCATTGAAATTTTCATCGAACTCTACCACCCCGTAGCGCTCAGGATCAGAGACCTGATAGGCAAATACAATACCTCCTTCAGGATTCTTAATGGAAGGCAATATATTATTCACAGAATCACCATGAAAAATATTATCTCCAAGGATCAGCGCAACATCATCATCCCCGATAAAATCTGCACCAATCACAAAAGCCTGAGCAAGTCCGTTTGGAACAGCCTGTTCTGCATAGGAAAATTTACACCCGATCCGACTGCCATCTCCAAGCAACTTTTCAAAATTAGGAAGGTCATGAGGTGTTGAAATGATAAGAATCTCATTGATACCTGCAAGCATCAGGGTTGATAAAGGATAATAAATCATCGGCTTATCATAAACCGGCATTAGCTGTTTACTGACTGCCAGAGTTAAGGGATGAAGCCTGGTACCTGAACCTCCTGCGAGTATAATTCCTTTCATGAGTATAAGTTTTACGTCTTACGTTATACGTTGGTACGTTATGAGTTTTACGTCTTACGTTATAAGTTTTATTTATTTGCTTTTATATTTTAAAGCATATCTATCCCGTCTCCCCATCAAAATGATCGCAACTTGAAAACCGGTATTTTCATTTGCAACTGTCATCCCGATAACTATCGACACAGGAGGGATCTTCGCTCTCTTTGCACCAATTTTTTATTGATAATTTCTACCTTGCTCTTGAGAAGCCCCTCCATCGCCCCCAATATCGAGGTAAATTCAAAAACCCCTCCGGCTCTTCAGGATGACACCGAGTACTAATTTGCCCATTCATTTCCCCAATCGACAAATAGACAAATCGCCACATTGACAAATTCACACCCCTTCCGTCATTCCCTTTATTTGCTCAACCCGATAGCTATCGGGTTACTAATTCCCTCATTTTCAACAAACTACTTCCCAACTTTCCCCTCCAGCTCTGCATACCAATCTGCTCCGTATTTGCGGATAAGTGGTTCCTTCAAAAACTGATAAACCGGAACCTTCAGCTCATTGCCGTATGAACAGGCCGGACTGCAGATACTCCACCTGTCGTAATGAAGCACATCAAACTCGGGATAATTGGTAATCCTTATAGGATATAAATGACAGGAAATGGGCTTTTTCCAGGCAATCTTGCCATCCTCCCATGCTTTCTCAATAGCACATTTTGCAATACCATTTTCCATGATCACATAAGCACATTCCTTATTGGTATCCACACAGGGAGTGGTATAGTCTCCTTCGAAATCCTTAACATAGGTACCAAACTCCTCAATGACAGCAATGCCCTTCTCAGTCATATAAGGTTTTACATATGGATAAACTTCATCCAATACTGCCAGTTCTGATCGTTCAAGCGGTGCTCCCGAATCACCTTCAATACAGCATATGCCTTTACATTTATTCAGGTTACAAACAAAATTTTGCTCTACCACATCTTCGTGAACCAAGGTGTTCTTTACTTCGATCATAATTTATCTATAATTGTCCCGAGCGGATATTTCAACCCATTCGCCGACAGTAATTCAAGCGTTACAGAACCTACAAGGATTTCAACCTGCGCCTTAACAGGAATACGGTTAGCATCATCTGTTATCCAAAGATACAATCTGCTATCCTTTCTGAATATCCTGCCGGGCTGAATCGAGGGACTGAATTTGATACAGTTAATATATCCAAGACTGGTCTTTACCCTTTCCTTTCCGACATATTGAATATTAAGTTTACTTACGCCATCATCAAGAAAATAGTCCATACTGAACTTATCCCCTTGTTTCAATGCTGAAATATTCAGATTTCTTGCAAAATAATATGCAGAAACAACATCAAAGGTCTGTCCATCACCTTTAAAAGTTCCTTTATTTGAAATAATTTTCTTTTGATCCTGATAGAACCTGGCCTTATCACTGCGGCGATAGTTTGCCTCCCGAATATTCTCTGTATACAGATATGGAGTCAGATGTTCCTGATCAACATAAGAATCATAGCGATTCCTCACCTTATAAAACACGTTAAATGAACCGGCAGTTCTACCTTCAGCGACCAAATGATATACCGGACGGTTATCGAATTGTGCATCCGTTGCTTCTACACGTATTGAAGCTTCTGCCGCAGTTATGAAGCCATACCTCAAACGGTACTCAAGTCTTTCTCCAACCTTAAATACAGGTTCCTTTACATTCTGAAGTCGCTGCGAAAAGCCTGAAAGGCTTGTTAACAATAATGAAAGGATCAGTATTCTTTTTATCATGGGCCGTATTATACATTTCTGAATCAAGCTCAGGGGTTTATTCCCGATAATTCCAAATCAGGTTCGGGGTCAGGATTTATTCTTGTAAATCGGAACGGTAGAGCATGGCTCACCATACATGATGCTTTTTGCTACCCCGGTCAACTTTGCGGTAATATTGATATAGGCTGAATCAGGAACCGGAATTTCACCGCAGCCCTTTACAACAACACGCTCATCGCGATATTTTTCTATATCCAATTTATTCAACTCACGTTCAAAAAGTATTGTCTCCAGTAATGCAAGGTCGCCAAATATCACAGTTGAAGCAAAAGGAGTCAGGCGGCTGGCCAGTAACATATAGGCCCAGGTAGGAACTATTGCATCCACAGAACAACCTATTGCCACGTGCTTTCCTGTGTAATTTTCCCAGTTATGCTCTTTAATAAATTCTCTGAAATCCTTTTCCCTGAGTATTAATCCCTGAAACAAATTATCCCTGATATCAAAAAATACGCGATCACCGACAGGATAAAAATCAGCGGGATCAAGACTAATCAATCCGCTTTGAGCAACTTTATTAATTATATTTTCCTGTATTTCCATTTTCGTTTGAATTATTGTACTGAACCCAAAAACAAAAGGTCCGAAAACAAAAAATCCGGAAGTGAATGATTCACTTCCGGATACAAAGTTAATGAAATTAGATGTTAAAAGAATTTAACACGGTTGTCTTTGATGTCAGACTGATCGCGTAAAACTTTGAAAGCCTCACCGGGAGCGCGCTGTAAAATGCCCTGAGCAACCTGAACCTTCTGTTTAAATGCATTATTCAATGGTTCAGCCTTACTGAATCCATTAACAACGAAAACAAATACTCCATTCTCGCCTTCAACAGGCTTAGATAATTTACCTGGCTGTGACCCAAACAGAGTACCTACAACCTTATTTTCCTGCGAAAGACCGGGAATAACCGGGTTTGCAAAAACAATATTCTGAACCGGTGTTACAGGCCTTGCTACTTTTTGTGCTACCTGTTCAATTGAATTGGAACCCGCTAAAGCTTTTTCCATTTTCTCTGTAAAAGTGCGTGCTTTTACAGATTTAATAACCATAGGTTCGATCTGCTTTTTAACCTGATCCAGTGAAAGGGTACCCTTCTGATAAACTTCTGTAAGTTTTGCAACAGCAAATTTATTGCCCATTTCAAACACCTGATTTGATACATCGCCCTTATCAGCAGCAAATGCCCATCTTACCATTTCACGAGGACTGTCAAGATCATTAATAGCCGACTGGGTTGGCACTACATTATCAGCAGAAACTTTAGTGTAGCCTGATTTCTTTGCTTCTTCATCAAAAGATTTAGCATCTTTTGCCGCACTAAGGAATGCATTAGCTTTAGAGTATGCCAGCTGTTGTGTTTTATTACTTGTAGACATTGATTTATCAACCACAGCAACTTTAGCAACTCTTGAAGAACCGATCTGTGCATTGATTTTGATTACATGAACTCCGAACTGAGTAGTAATTACTTTAAGCTCACCTGTAGTTCCGTTAAAAACAGCATCTTCAAAAACAGGAACCATCGCTCCTCTTCCAAAGGTTCCAAGATCCCCACCAGAATCTTTAGAAGCATCTGTACCGAATTTAGCAGCAAGCTCAGCAAAACTTGCACCACCTGCAATTAAACCACGGATAGAATCTGCCTTAGCTTTTGCTTTATCAATTCCGCCTTCAGCAGCAGGGTTCAATAAAATATGACTTGCTTTTACAGAATCAGGACCAACTTTCATATCCAGAACCTTTACCATCTTATAAGCACCACCTGTAAAGATCGGGCCAATAAAAGCTCCTTTGGAAGCATTGAATACTGCTGAATCAAGAGCAGCTTCCAATTGTCCTTTACGAACATAGGTAACAGGCATTTTGGTTTCAGCGTTGATACTTACGAATAATGAATCATTTGCAGCTGCACGGAACTCAGCAGCAGTCTTCTGAACTAATGCTAAAACTTCGGCAGAATCTGCTTTTGAAGGATTTGCATCAAAAACGATATATTCAAATGATCTGTTCTCTGATGGATTCTTAAATCGAAACTTATTGTCGTTGTAATAAGTCTGGTAATCTTCATCAGTAAGCTTAACCTGATTATCAGGAATTGAGTTATAATCAAGATTCACAAAGCTGAAGCTGGCCAGTTTATTACGTTGGTCATAATCTTCTCTTGCCTCAAGTGAAGTTACATAAATACTGTTCTTGATCAGATTGCTGTATTTGGCTGCCAGTTTACTTTCACGTATGTTTAAAAGGAAATTGGTCCATTGCTGGCTCACCGGACTATTAGCAGGTTGTGCCTTAATATTGTCAAGGAACGAGTTTAACTGCAATCTGTTCAACTGGCCGGTTTTAGGATCACCGAAGTTCTGAATAATCTGAGGATCAGGATTCTTTCCGCTAACCAAATCATTAAGCTCATTCCTGCTAACCTGCAATCCAAGTCTGGCCATCTCTTTCTTCATCAGAATCTGAGAAATAGATTGATTCCAGGTATTCTCAATGATATAAGATGTCATTTGCGGATCAAGACTGCTCTGACCCATTTGCTGTTTAAAATTATTGGTATTCTGTTCTACCTTAGCATTGAAGTCAAGAATTGATATAGCTTCACCATCCACTTCACCAACTTCAGTTTGACTTCCGTTAATAAATGAACCTCCCATTTGTACCGCATCGCTTATCAAGAAGGCAACGATTGCAAAACCAATAGCCCCAACGATGATTATCCCTGCACGGTTCCGCAAAAAACTCATTATTCCCATATCCGTATTTTATTAAATAATTTCTAAAAGAGGGCGCAAGATACAAATTTTGGAAAATAAACAAGTGTTTTTTTCAGGTAGTCTGAATAGTATTTAATGCTAGTATCTAGATGCTTAGCATTCGCTTAAATACAGACATGAAAACTTGTAATATTTATTCTGAAGGAGTACAAATCGTATAATCTAAATACCCCTGATTTTGATTAAACAGAACGTAAAACGTACAACTTACAACGTAAAACTTATAACGTAAAACGTACAACTCAAACTCAAACTCAAAACCCTTCTTCCCCCCTAAGTCTCAGATCACCTGTTGACTGAACGATCTCATAATAGGAAAAATCTTCATTAGCCCAGAAACTGGTTCCATAGAGCACGTTATCACTGGAGGTGATGCTCACTAATTTATTTGAATAAAATCTCCTCTTATTTTCATCCCAGTAAAGCTCATCTGATCTGAAGGTTTCGCCTTTAGTATTAGATGCAACTACATTACGCTTCAGTTCTACGATATTCTCGCGTTCGCGACGAATGGCATAATCTGCCCTCAAACGACTTGTTTCCTGCTGGTTTTCATCATAAAAGATAACAGTAATACCCTTTTTCATTTCGATATAGGGCTTCTCCGTTTTAAAGTTAAGCAGTTCAGGAGTAATAAGTTTGGCTCTTACTTTGGCAGAATCACTGTAAATAATCTCTACGCCGGTTGATTTATCGACAGGTACGATCAGTTTTTTTGCAGAGATCTGCTCTACTTTTTTCAGATCGTTCTCACAGGCAGAAAACAGAATAGTGCCAATTAACATCAAAGCACCGAACCTGCCTGCCGGGATGCAGGAAATGCAGCGCAGCATTTTCATAACCTATTCAATATAGATTTTCTGGAACCACTTATCATTCAATGTGAAGCCCAGATGAATATTTACATAACGGTCGCGTACCAGATTATTGGCTTCTGTACCACGCTGCCCCAGCTCTGCTGATAAATTGATTTTATAGAAGCTGGAACGGTTTCTCGGAAGGGGAAATCCAAAGCCAAAAGTTACGGCATACTGATTGATGTCATTATTACCAATTTTAACAAAGGTCTTATCATATTTAAAGCCCAGCCTGTAATCCATTAGCTTAAGATAATTGGATATTGCATTTACATCCGGTGTAATCTGCCCCCCAACTGCAAGTCCGTAGCTATCATTCAGGCCAGGATTTAAACTGCCTTCACGATAATCTGACCACCTGCTGAAGCTAAAGTCTGCACCAAATAACCATGCATTTGACTTCTCAAAAGTAAACCCTGCCGTATGACTTACAGGCATCGTAATCCTGGTCTTAGCTCCCTGTGCAAAAAATGTACTGTCTGCAGTTGCCATTTCATTACCAAGTACATCCTTTCTGTAACGGGTAGTCAGCGTGTTATTTTTTGAATTCAGTGTATTACCTGAATTACCTGTATAACCCAATATGAACTTCGTAGTATTGCTTAAATTAGCAGAATATTGTAATCCATAGTCATAGCTTAAGCCCCCTACTGCATTACTGTATTGTGTACGGGAATTAAATGCTGAAGTAAACTCATCAACTAATTCAAATGTGCGGCTCTGTTTCAAACTACCAAAAAGATAAGCAACATTAAAACCCAGGCTTAAATTCTTACCCAGTTTAAATCCATATCCCATATAGGCTTTTGACATTCCACCCTCTCCGGAGTAGATATAGTCAACCTTGGTAGTGTCTGCAAGACCGGTATTTTTAAACTGATAGCCCAGATCACTGTATGGAACGAGTCCAAAGCTGATTGCTGAAAAACGATTTACCGGCACACCGAAATTAATGTGACTAAGAGTTGAGTTAACCTGATTATGACCGCTTACGCCTCCCTTACTTAATTTCCTGATATCCATTGAGGCACCAACATCAAAAGTGGTTAGCTCAAGAGAAGAGTAAGATGCAGGATTGGCCAGATTGATATTATCATACAGTCCGGGTTTACGTATTCCCTGACTGATACCTCCCATTGCTCTGTTCTGAGGAAGCAGGGATCCTTTAAGATCACCAAGACCAAACTGAGAATAAGGCGAGCTGGAAGTGGTTTGAGCACCTGCATTCAAAATTCCTGCAAACAGGAAAAGGAAAAATATAATATTAAATAGTCTGATCATTGTTGTAGTATAACTTCATTTAAACCAATAAGTACCAAATCGGGCTCGGTTTTTAAAGCGTGGGCAAAGATGCTATTTTTCAACCTAGTATCAAAAAAAATCGCATCTCCACCGCATAGAATAATCTGTAATTCAGGATACTTCAGGCTGTATGTCTCTATAAAAGCTTTTACCTCTCCGATACTGCCGTTAACAACCCCCGAAAGCATTGCCGAAACGGTATCATATCCCTGCCAGTCTTTATAATCTGAAAAATCTATTTCCGGCAATCTTCCGGTAAAGCTATGCATTGCTTTTAAACGCATATGAAGCCCCGGAGAAATACTGCCCCCCTCATATACCCCATTCCTGTCAACAGCATCGTAGGTGATACAGGTTCCTGCATCAATTACCAGGCAATTTTTACCCGGAAAGAGCGATTTTGCACCAAGAACTCCGGCCAGACGATCAAGCCCAAGAGTTGAAGGACTTTTATATTTATTAATGATTCCGGTGTTCAGACTTGCCGAAAAGCGGACATAATGCGTTTTGTCCCTAAGCTGATCTTCCAGATCCACAATCTCATCATTCACAGATGAAATAATGCTATGAGTAATGGATGAATTGCTGAGATATTTTTGCAGCTTATCCGCATCCAGTTTCTGAATTTTTTCAGACACAATAAATGTTCGTCCTTCAAAAACTGCAATCTTAGTACGTGAATTACCTATATCAATTACCAGCTGCGCCATTAAGAAATCAATTATTTAAGAATACGCTCAGAATCAAATCTGTGATCTTTTTGTAAACGCTCCGGATACCCTATACAAAGCTATTTAATTTTTAAGACTGAGGGGTGCGGTTTGTGTTAAAAAAGGTTAAAGTAGAATTTTTATCAGAAAAACTGGAAGTAAATAATGGATCCAAACAAAATGAAATACAGGCTTTCAAATACCCAGCGTTTACCAGCATGCAAAAAATAATAAGCCATTAGCACAGATGCCGGCGGAGTGCATAAAAGGAAATGGTATAACACCAGGTTTTGCTTTAAATAAAAGGAAACCAGACCAATGATAAACATGAAAAACAAGAGCTGAAATGATTTACGCAGCTGGACAACACTTCTGAAAAAATTCTTTTGCAGTTGGAAAAACCCGAGTATTAAAATAAGCGCTACAGGAATTAGTACAATAGAATCATATAAATTGATGCGCAGGCTGGTTGGAAACTTAGAGGCTAAAGGCAGCCAGATACTAAAAAACTTGTCCAGTGAATCATTCCAGAAATAGTAAACGGCCAGAAAGAAAAATATGGTTATAAAACCGATGAGAACTGCTGCCCATTCTCTCCAGTTAAATGGCCTGAAGATAATCAGACAGATCCACCCCAGGGGAAGCATAGCAATGAAGGGAAAATAAAGCAGCGTACCAACTGCCACCATCATTCCAAGATCAAACATCACTGAACTGACTCCATCACGTTTATAAACACTCAGAAACTTTTCTATCATCCACAAGATCAAAAAGTTGCAGATCAGAGTAGGGCTTAAGAGCAGGAACGGCGTTAATAAGGTTGATGTGGTAATATAAAGCAATGCCGGAAGATAAGTGGGTTTCCCAAGCAATCCGTACGAATTAATGATCCTGTTAAAGATCAATGCCTGAATCAATTGAATGAACAGGGCGATCCAGACATTCGCAATGGGATTAAAAAGATTATCAAGCGGAACATCAATCAGGAATCTGGCAAATGGCTCAATAAAATCAAAACTAACCTGATCTGGTAAATTTAAAAGCAGACCAATCCTTAACAAAATGGCAACAACAATCAGAAGAAGGATATTCAGTGGATTAAGACTTCTGAACTGCTGGATCATAGGTAATGGTCAGTACTTTATTATTTTAAGGGATTAATGATCAAAGTTAATAATAAGTTACATCTAATCTTACCGGCTTTGAAAAACCAGGGGCACTTATTTGGGGGGAATTAGAGAATGAGCAACCCAATAGCTATCGGGTTGAGCAAACGGGGATACTGAACTTCATTTTCACGTCCTTTCGAGTAATAAAATTTAAGAAATTCTGAAGGAGAAAATGACATAGCTTTATTTATCGCTGCAGTACGGCTCTCACCTGCCACTTTTTGAGAATGAGGTCGTGGCATCCGCCACGATGACAGCCGGCATTTTGAGAGTGAGGAGATTCCGGCTCGGAGGCCGGAATCTGATTGCAATCCGACCTGCCGGAAATTGTAATTTTCCCTTTTAATCAGTAAGCAGTACCGCACATCTATATTAATTGGCACAAAAATCAAATCCGGGTATTTTTAGAATATGAATGAATATTTTGTTTATATGCTGGCAAACAAATACAACAATGTGCTCTATACCGGGGTAACCAATAACATTAGAAGACGAGTTTATGAGCATAAAATGAAAATTTTAAAAGGATTTACGAGCCAATACAATTGTAATAAGCTCGTCTGGTATGAGCAATTTGAGAATATCAATTTGGCCATTTCCAGAGAGAAGCAATTAAAAAATTGGAAAAGAGCCTGGAAAAATACACTTGTAGAAATAAACAATCCCAATTGGAATGATTTAGCAGAAAAATGGTTTCTTAAATCATTTCCACTACTGTAGATTCCGGCCTCCGAGCCGGAATCTACTTATTCCCATAGCAATTCATTGTCATGGCGGACTTGATCCGCCACCTCCCCGCATAGTCAAAATGTATTTCTAAAAAGTATTGATGTTAGAATTTGGATAGATTGAAAGAATTTGATGGCAAACCTGGGAGATTTCTTAATCAAAAACAAAGGCAATAAAACCACTTCTCATTAGAATTAAACCAGGTAGTAACACCTCCGTCATAACATGTCATGGGTAGTAATAAAATTTAAGAAATTCTGAAGGAGAAAATGACATAGCGGGATAGATAAGACGCAGAGACGCTTCATTTATGAAATAAATGAATGCTGGAATTAGTCTTTGATTTGGCGTCTTGGCAAGCAAAAAACATAAAACAGTGAATAGAAAATAACATGTCAAGGGTAAGGAGGAACGACTTGTAAATGGAGGAGAAGGAATCACTAGTGTCCGGTTAAATTTAGAACGAATAAAAAAACTTTGTTTTGGCCTTTAAAACATGGATATTAT
>NZ_JARKMZ010000008.1 GCF_029360775.1 Daejeonella sp. H1SJ63
CAGAAACATTCATACCTCACTTGCTTAAACACGTCTTGGAGTGCACTAAAAGGATAAAATGTGGATTTACAACAAATACCGGACAGCCGCGGCTTTTTGATTCTTTTCAGCTGCAGGAAAAGAATTAGGCCCAGCGGCATGAGCGAAAGATTTTCAGTGTGAGCAAATCATTTTAACCGGACAACAATGATTAAACAATCCGGTAATTATTCTTTTTTCCTGCTGATTATTCTCCTGAACCAGCGTTTATAATAATCCAGGTCAAACAACACTGAATCTGCCGTTGCTTTATAGGTAAGAAATATACCAAGCGGACTAAGCACAAAAATAGCAATCCACATTCCGATGAACGGCGACATTGTTCCCTCTTTAACAGACTTCTCACCAATTGTAGAAATGATATGGTACAATAAAAAGAAGAGTACAGACATAACCACTGGAAGTCCGAGACCTCCTTTACGGATAATGGCTCCCAGAGGCGCCCCGATAAAGAAAAGCACCAGACAGGAGAATGCAAGGGTGAATTTCCGGTTTAGCTCAATCAAAAAACCACGCATCCGCACATCATTATCTACAATAAATAATTGCTTTCTGTTCAGAATATCTCTAACTGATCTGATCTGATCTTTTGCGGTCTGAATAGACTGTAAAGCTCTTTCCCGGGGGATCATATCTTCAACTCTTTTATATTTTTTCAGGAGTTTAACGGAGCCTTTCGGATTAAGAGAATCTGTACGATAAGTGCGGTTCAGCATGGTCAAATCTTTGTAAGTTGATCTGAGGTTACTGTCTGCTTTCAGCTGAAAGGAATCGCGGTAAAAATTCAGCTGACGCAAATTAAGCATGGCGTAGTTCGATTTGAACAATTCCTCATCTGTACGTTTCATTTTAAAGCCAGAAAGGTCGAACCTTTGCTCAGTTTCTTTAAAATAAGTACGCATCAAACGCTGACGGGGATTATAACTTCCGGTGCTCCCCGGACTTTCCTCATAGCGTTTACCATTCTTCAGTTTCAGCACCAGCAGCTGATTATCGTCTGTAATAAACATCTGCCCTTCTTTAGCCATCAGTTCATTCACATTTCCGCTGGTGGTATTGCGTTCATAGATGAGCACATCATGCAGAGTCTGATCAGGGTCTTTCTTCTTAACACGAATTGAATAGCCTGGAATACTGTTATTGAATACCCCCTCATTGATCAGAAAGGCGGCCTTTTGATTACGCACATCATACAATAATGAGCCCATCTTCAGGTTTGCCACCGGAAGCATATAATCAGAGAATAGAAAGGCACCCACACTCAGCATACTCACTGTGATAATGAGGGGCATCATTGCCCTTTGCAATGATATTCCTGCAGATTTGATAGCAACCAATTCATAATTCTCGCCAAGGCTGCCAAAGGTCATGATTGAAGAAAGAAGGATGGCCAGGGGAAGGGCCATAGCCACATTGGTTGCCGATGCATACATCAGCAATTCGAGTATCACATACCATTCAAAGCCCTTTCCGATCAGATCGTCGATGTATTTAAATAAAAATAACATCAACAGCACGAACATGACAATGAAAAAGGTAACGACAAAAGGCCTTAAAAAGGCCTTAAACACTAATAAGTGTACTTTCTTCACAGATGCAAAAATAGAGAAAATTTATCTCTAAGCGCCCAGAACACTAATCAAATATTGGATCTGATTATCCCAGATCAGTTTGCGTTCGGCAATAGTATCTTCAGTAGCGAAATCAGTAATAGCCAGAGCTACGTCGTTAGTCAGCTCATCCTGAACAATTTCCATTTCGAAATAGCAATGAGGTTCATCATCAATCCACTTGAATTTCACAAGTTTATTTTCTTTCACGGAAAGCAGCTTTGCCTTTTGCTGCTCACCATCCCATGTAAATGTATAAACCTGATCTCTGTAGGTAACATCATCAGCAAACCATTGGGCCAGCCCATTCGGTTCACTCAGAAAGCCAAACAATATTTTAGGAGATGATTTTACCTCATACTCAACGTTAAACTTTTTCTTTTCTGCCATTCCTGTACTTATTTATACTGTTCGGGGATTTTTTTCACCATTTTTTCTAAAGAAAAGTATTTTCCACTATATTTGCAACTCTGTTTTGAAAGGCAGTGTTGTTTGATACAATCTAAAGCAAAATTATTAGGATTTATTTCCTGAACCGACCTAAGATAAAGTATTAATTCACAGTAAACAAAACAAATCCGGCGGGGTAGCTCAGATGGTTAGAGCGCAGGATTCATAACCCTGAGGTCGGCAGTTCGATCCTGCTCCCCGCTACATTTAAAGCTCACAGAAATGTGAGCTTTTTTTATGGATTGATTTTTCATCCTGAGGCCGGCTTCCGAATACTATCGGGGGTCACTACAAAAAATTCTTAATAATTGTATATTACAATCAGATTAAAATAAATTGCTTTTCTGTTCAAATTGATTTATTAGAATTTTCTATTGGTATAAATAGGATTTTAAGAGGAGTCTGAAGACTCCACACCATTTACCAATCCATAGAGCCGCGTTGCTAAACTCTACGGACAGTGAGTGTCATGCTCACCAGTTGTGCCCAGGTCGACACAGTCGATAGCACAAAAAAGGTAGAAGTCAAACTACCTGCCAAGAAATCCAAAACATTCACAGTGACGATGAATGACCTTTATCCTGATCCAAAGACTCAGAAGTCGTTAGGATACATGGGATTTACAGAACCCATCAGTGGAGTGATCAAAGCAGCTAACTTTTATCATGGATCGCTAGAGGTTCAAGCTGATGATGGTGTAAGAAGATTATTAAGAATGGGAATAGTGATTAATACTTAAATCTTTATAAGATCCAAACAAATGGCTTATGTAGGGAAGGCTACACTATCACCAGTCAACATTAAATTAAAAGTAGTAACTTTAATAAAACAACATCAATATGTACGGTCTTATTCCTTTATTCATGGCACCAATATTTATGTTATGGGTGCTATATCATTTACTTATAAAAAAAGATATAAAGAAATATCGAACTGAAGTCTTCACTGGTTTAACGTTTATTGTAATCTGGGCAGTAATATATATAGTGATAACTTAGGCTCATTCATTATCCAAAAGCTCATTTATCACAAATCTATATCTTTCTGTGTTGATGATTATGGGGAGGTTGGTTTATATCTGATTCCCAACAAGTTTCACAATAGCAACAATAGCCATAGTGATAAAAGCTGCTAATCCTATAGCAACTCGATAATAGTTGGTACGTACCCCCCATTGCTTCCAACCCTTTTCAAAGTATGCTTCTGAATGCTCTTTAACAATCGATCGTTTAAAGCTTCCTTTTGATAAAGTAGCTATTAAAATAGTTAAGAAGATAAAGATGCCAAATACTAAATATACATTCATGGCGCCATGTTTTAAAAGACTCTTTATATAAAGGTATGAATTTCCATCAGCAAATACTCAACACATCCGCATCTCATGCCTTCCTCACTTTTTGTGCCTTAGAGGGAGAAAGCCACGGAGCTATCTTTAATTAAAGTTCTGTTATCCCTACTACTAATTCTATAAAGTTTTTAATCCATATTAATGGCAGAGTTTCCCTTTTATTTCATTCCACTAAATCCGATAAAAAGGAAAGATTTTGAATTGGTTTTATTGAAGTATTATTTGAATCATTACCAAATAAGCCTGTATAATACTCCGAGATAAAAGATTTTGCCCTGGAGTCATTAGTTTTTGACAATTCAAAAATATTCCTGAAAATGGTTTTTAAGGTTGGATGAAAAGCCCCCCAAACCGGATAACCGCCTAAAGGCATAGATGAGCTCAGCCCGTGAGGAGGATAACCAATGAATCTCCTTCCGGTTTGGTGTACGTATGCTACTCTGTACCAACCATTATCCCCACTCCAAAAATTCGAAAATAAGGGATAATTAACATCACCATTCCATATTTTTTCAGCAATCTGGTTAGCATAGGCTTTGCGAAGAGCAATTGGGTCAAAAGCCGGATTGTCATAGCCCCAGATCGCTTTAATATTTTTCCGGTTTCTTACAAATGTTTCAAAAGCCGGAACCAATCTTCTTGAATGACTGATATCCCATGCTACATCATTAGAGATATAAGTACTATCCAATTTAACATGGGTAATCATTTTCCATTCTCCGTCGCTACCTTTTTCCCAAGTGACGGGACTCTGAGAGCCTGTATATTTGGCATATCTGTTATCATAAAAATTCTTCCAATATCCTCTATCTATTTCAGCCCTTACTCCTGTATTGGACTTGGTGAGGATAGATCTTGCCAGGAATAAATCAAATATTTTTTTTATACCCTCTTTCTTATTTTGCAAATCCTCAAAAGCTTTTTTACCATCCTCTGTTGCAGGCCGGATGCCGGATTTGTATAATTCTGACAAATCAGAAAGAACTGTCAAATGCCAAAGGTCTCTGTCAGAAAAAAAATATCTTGAACTCCCATCTTTGATATCAGCAGGAGTCATACTTAGCCTGTTATTAACAGCTTTGAAATAGTCTGTCGTAAACCAGCGATTTAACTGAACAGCCATGGTATTGAAAGTATTAGCAAGAAATTCCTTCTCTGCCATTGATTGCTTTTTATGAGGAATGTTTTCTGTTATACTAGTGGAAAGCGCCCCTATCAAGCCCAAAAACTGCAGACTGCAAAGAGGAACTTCCTTTCCAAGAAGACCATAGGCTGTACATATATTCCCGCCGGAACAAATCCAGCCGGTACCATTATTCGTATTTGGGATAGGTTTTAATGCGGTAAGGATGGGACTTAGTAAATCGACAAGCTCGCCAATTTGCTGGGTATCCTTACATCTCCGGGTCATCTCTACAAAGGATTGTAAGCCTCCATTCTGAATGTCATATAAAAGATAGACATCATTTTCCTGAAATAACCTCCTCTTAATTTCTGAAGCAAAATAATCACGATAGTGGGTATTCCATGAATTGATTACCTGTTTATGTATATCACCGTTCCTGGAATAATCAACTTTACCCTGCGACGAAACTGATTGAATACATATAAATGAAAG
This sequence comes from Daejeonella sp. H1SJ63, assembly GCF_029360775.1. Lineage (GTDB taxonomy): Bacteria > Bacteroidota > Bacteroidia > Sphingobacteriales > Sphingobacteriaceae > Daejeonella. The sequence continues at coordinate 5,066 of NZ_JARKMZ010000008.1, forward strand.
AGCAATGATAACTAAAGAGGAAATTGCCAATTTTCTTATTTTCATACTTTTAGTGTTAAAGGTATATGTTAAATGGCTCGCTGTTAGACCCATAGATTAATACTACAAAAAAAATGACAATATCAATCCATTTGTAAAACTTATCTACCCAGCTCTCCTTAGTTTAAGTGAAACGTCTCTAAGGATATTGCTTGAAAAAGAGTCCTGAAACTCGCCTGCCGGTTTATCTTGTAATGAAATACGAGCGGGGTACACACGCGTCGGCAGAACCGGGTTAAGGATTCACATCTGAAGCCCTTAGCTCAGGTTTAATTTGATCAAGAACGTTTTCAAACGCCGAAACCGTTAACGATTATTGTATAACATTTCAGGAAACAAGCCGGCAAAATAGAAATCATGAAAAGAGTAATTGCAGCAATGAATATGACGCTTGACGGATTCTGTGATCATACTTCAGGTGTGCCCGACGAAGAAATACACCACCATTATGCCGACCTGTTAAGAAGTGCTGAGGTCGCTTTATATGGTAGAATAACTTATCAGCTCATGGAGTTCTGGCGAACCGTACTGGAAAATCCCACCGGTGATCAGTCGATGGATGACTTTGCTGCAGCCATAGACAGTACCCCGAAAATTGTATTCTCCCGTACCCTGCAACAGGTAGACTGGAAAAGTGCACGGTTAGCAAGCCGGGATCTTGAAGAAGAAGTTAGGGCACTCAAACAATCAGACACTAATGGAAACAAAGCTATTTTTGTGTGCAGCCCGGGTCTGATTGTAGCCTTAACGAAGCTAAATTTAATAGACGAATATCAGATTTGCATTCACCCTGTTGTTGCAGGAAGTGGTTTACCGCTGTTTAAAGATATCTCTGAAAAAATCATGCTTAAACTCTTCAAAACGAAAACATTCAGCGGCGGGGCAGTCATTCTTTATTATGAACCGGCACGAAAATTGAATAGCTGATATTGAACATTTGTACAGGTTTCAGCTTTCATTCTCGGGTAAGCCCTCCTGAAATCAAACCGTCTCAACAGCGAAAAGTGTTGAAATTAAAACAGTTGAAATGAGAAAAACAATGATTTATTTAGTCCTGATAATTTTCACACTGTCTTCTTGCAATACCCAGACAGAAAACACAGATAAGAGTATGACAGCAATAGGCGATAGTTTGACTTTTAGAAATGGTTATTCTGAAGTGAACGGACTGAAAATGTATTATGAAATTCAGGGACAGGGGAAACCACTTGTTTTAATTCATGGTGGTGGTTCAACCATTCAGACAAATTTTGAAAAAATCATTCCGATACTGGCTAAACACCGACAGGTAATTGCTCTTGAACTCCAGGCTCATGGCCGGACAAATGACCGTAACGCTGACCTTACCTTTGAACAGGATGCCGATGATGTTGCCGCACTTCTCAAAAACTTAAAAATTGACAAGGCAGACTTTTTCGGTTTCAGTAACGGCGGGACCACTACTTTACAAATCGCTATCCGGCATCCTGAATTGGTTGATAAAATAATTTTAGGATCAGCACTTGCCAAACGAAACGGAGTTCCGGATTGGTTTTGGGGATTTATGGCAAATGCCAAACTGGGAAATATGCCCGAACTCTTAAAAGTCGGATACAAAAAAGTTGCAGCAGACACCAATGGCTTACAAGTGATGCATGACAGAGATGCTAAAAGAATGGTCAACTTCAAAGACATTCCTGACGAGCAAATAAAATCAATTAAAGCACCGGCTTTAATCATTATTGGCGACAAAGATATTATCACTCCGGAACACGCTATTGAATTGCACAGACAAATTGCAAACTCTGAATTGGCCATCATTCCGGGTGGACACGGACAATATATAGGAGAAGTTACCACAATAACCCCAGACTTTAAAGAAAGCGACCTTGTTGTTCCAATGATTCAAAAGTTCCTTGACAAAAAAACTGCGGTTTGGTTTTAAATGAAAGCAGAAAAGAAAACCTGAACCTATCCGCTTACTTGCTTCCCGATTCTTTCAATTTTATTAAATTATCCACCAGCACCTCAATTAACTTACTTCTCTGGCTGATCATTCTGTCGGCTAAAGCAACGATCTTTTTTATGTTTTTCGGACTTGCGGCGTCCATTTCTTCATCAATACTTTGCAAATCGAAAGGTTCCAGCCTGACATAATGATCCGGCAAACCCAAAAAGTTAAATATCTGCTTCATGTAAAAGTGAGATGTTTCTGTTGCTCCACTCATAATCATATCCAGCAATGCCGGTACAACAAAAAGGGCCTTGGTATCCCTCAACTCATCACTGTCATACGATTTTTTAGAATTCCCCGCTCCCAGCGACATGATGTAGATATCTTTCGGAATCAAATCTGCCGGATCTTTTTTGATTTCAACAAATGCGCTTAAAGAGGGGTTAGTGGCAAAGATACCCCCATCCAGAAGCGGATATCTTATCCCGGCCAGGGAATAAACTTCGGCAACACTGAAGAATGTAGGTGCCGCAGAGGTAGCCCGGCACACATCCCTGACATAAAAATCTCTGGTATTTCCCCGTAATTTAGCAACCTTCTGTCTGAATAAGTGTGCTTTTCTCAGCTCGATATTATAAGCTGTTATAATGCAGGGCTTAATGAGTTCACTCAGTTTAACATCCTCAAAATAATTTAGCAAAATCTTCTCCAAAACCTTTCCGTCATATCGTTCCTTCACCCATCCGAATTTTGATAAAATCTTTTTCAGGCCTGTAATTTCAAATATTTCTGAACCGTGTTTAATGTATAAATCCAAAGCTTCACGGGCAGTAAAACGAGGATAAGCTGGATTATCTTTTGAAGGGCAAAGTAATAAGCAAGTTAAAATACCACCTGTACTTGTTCCGGCAAACAGATCGAAATAGTCAGCCAAAAATGCCTTTGGATTACCCGTTTTTTGTTTCAGACGTTCTTCAAGTTCTACCAAAACCATTCCGGGGATAATACCTTTTATACCGCCACCATCAATAGATAAAATAGTTTTCATTGAAACAAACCTTTGGATAAGCCTGAAACTAATAAAATATTTCCATTGGCGGGGAATTTCCGGCATTTTGTGCAGGCAGGAATGTTAAGTTCAGCCAATCGCCGGGAGGGCTCAGCGTTATTCATCTTTTTTATTGTTTTGATAGGTGTTCATGCTTTCGCCGCTAAAGGGCGGCTCAGGTTTGTAGGCCAAAAGTACCCAATCCCGATACTATCGGGGGCCACTACAAAAAATTCTTAATAATTGTATATTACAATCAGATTAAAATAAATTGCTTTTCTGTTCAAATTGATTTATTAGAATTTTCTATCGGTATAAATGGGATTTTAAGAGGAGTCTGAAGACTCCACACCATTTACCAATCCATAGAGCCGCGTTGCTAAACTCTACGGACAGTGGGGAGGTTCAAATAAATTTCATTTCGAATACTAAGTAGTGTTTTAGTTTGAACTTCTTACCCCAATCCTCTACTTTCCCACCGCTCTGCTGTACCGTGCAGTAATATTTTCCATCTCCATTTTCGTATGGAAGCATGAACACATAGGCAGGAACTGTTACACCTGGCTTGAAGACCATTTGATCTCCCACAGCTCGAAGACTATAATCGTCACTAGAAACGGCCTTATACTTTCGTGTGATGACAACCTTGGGAAACCTGAAATTAACTTTAAGTTCATCTCCCACTCTGGCGCCTGTTACAAATACTTCAAGACTATCGGTGGAAATTTTAGCGAAGTCACCATACTGCACAGTGTTCATAATAGTATCATTCCTTGTTAACTCTCCACCCCAAATTGACTTAACCGTAAGCAAAAAGTGTCTGCCTTTTAAAGATTCTCCATTAAAGGAGCTACGATACTGATCAATACCTTGGAATTCCAATAGACGAGCTACATCTTGATTCTTCGATCCGTACTCTGAATGCATCTTTACAGGTTGCTGCGCTGATGACGTATTCGGGTATAGGAATACAACTGCGATCAATAAGGCTTTAAGGGAAATTATTATTGTGTTGGGTCTGAATATTTTCATAATGGGAAATGGAGATTATTAGCTAAATATAGCAACATTTACCATTGGAAAAGTGCGAATCGTGTTGACTGATAATCCCAGCTAGCGAGCTTACAGATCGTGCAAATATCACCACTCTATCTACTTAGTAAAAAGCAATATATACTCAGGCAAAATTCCATCAAATTAACCTGTAAATATTCACTCAATGAGTAAACTGAAAAAATAGAAATAGAGAATCCCGGCTAAAAACAAGTTTATTTAAATTGATCCAATGAAGATGGAGCACGTCGCGCTAGCTGATCAACCGACTGATTTCCGATTTAATTATCAAAATGCAGGAGGCTCTGCAGATGAAATTTGAACTGTTTACAGTATATCTCATTTTCCAAACTCCGGAACTGCTCCACCATCTTCAAATGAGTATAAATCTCTCTATCATTTAACACCCAAATGTCTAATTATAGCAATTCTAACAGACCAAAATCTTAAATACCAGGAAACTTCAACTCAGATAACAGCTTGTAAAACCTAATCCGTAAGCTATTGTCTGTCATAACCTTATGTCCACTCTTAACATATTAAAATAAAAGACAATTTTATCCTTTATTGTGACTAACATCATTTTTTTTAGAGCCCGCCGTCACTCATTTACGGAAATTGCGGAGCTAAGTTTGTTCTGACATTTAAAAGCATTGCCAAATGCAAGACCAGATAAATTTCCCGCCCCGCCTCTCAAATTTTGGATTATTAATAACTTTTTTTCTTTTGATTGGCCCCTCAAACATTGTACAGGCTCAACAGCCTTCAGCAGAAAAGGAAGTACTTAAACTAAACATTCAACTTCGCCCCAGAGCTGAGTTGAGAAATGGAGTTTTCACTCCCCTGCTGATTACTCAGGATCCTGCCTCGTTTATCTCACAACGCAATCGTATCGGATTGACTTATCAGAGAGGAAATAAAATCTCTTTAGGCCTACAGTTTCAGTCAGTTAATGTATGGGGTAAAGATCCTCAGGTACAGCAGACCTCAACTGATATTAACCTGTATCAGGCATGGGCACAAGTTTATTTACACAATAATCTGCAGCTAAAAATCGGACGTCAGATTTTGTCTTATGATGATGAAAGAATATTGGGTGCTCTGGACTGGAACAATTCAGGACGCAAACACGATGCTGCACTCTTCAGGTACCAGAAAGGCAAATTCAAAACTGATATCGCATTAGCTTATAATCAGAATTCAGAAAGACTGAATGGCACTTTCTACAACGATTCTCTGAGTCAGCCATATAAATCCATGGAATTTGCATGGATACAATACAGTCCGACCAATGACCTAAGCTTCTCAGCAATTGCAATGAATCTGGATAAGCAAAGCCGCACAGATTCACTTCTTTCCCATCAGCAGACATTAGGATGGAATACCAATCTTAAAAAGAAAAAATTCTCTGCCATTGCAAGTCTGTATTATCAGGATGGTCGTACCAACAGTAAGACAAAAGCAGTTCAAAGAACAAGTGCCTGGATGGGCTCTTTGAGCGGCAATTATGCACTCAGCAAAAAAATATCAGCCGGCCTTGGAAGTGATTATTTAAGTGGTAAAGATATGGATAACAGATCTTCCACTGTGAGCAGCTTCAACCCACTTTTCGGAACTCACCATAAATTTTATGGTCATATGGATTACTTCTATGTTTCCAGTCCGCATAAAAACGTAGGCTTATGGGACAGCTATATTAACACTTCTTATAAATCTTCAGCAAATACTACTTATCAGTTAGCCCTTCATCATTTTGAAGCAGCCGGCAAAATCATAAACTACAGAAATAAAAAAGCAGGTTCGGTACTCGGTCATGAAATCGATCTGAGTTTTCAGCACCAGCTACTCAACGACGTTAAACTCACAGGCGGTTATTCCCAGATCTTCAATACAAACTCCATGAGATATGTAAAAAGTATATCTGAAAATCAGAAGATGAAACCAGCACAAAACTGGATTTGGTTGTCGATCAATATTCAGCCTGAAATATTACTGTACGAAAAATCTGCTCACTAAAACGCTGAGCCAAACAATAAATATGTTTCACTAAATAAAAACCAAAATGAAAAAATCCTGGTTAATTATCATGGTTGTAGCCGCAGTCGCAAGCATACAGACTGCCTGCAAAAGCAACGCTTCAACATCATTCAATATTGAAAACATTGACACAGTCATTACAGGCGAGGTAAATGCTGAACTTACCGATGCCCCGCTTGTGCCGAAGCCTTTAACTTATACCTCACCTAAAAAGGTAAAAGTAGAAATAGAAGTTATTGAAAAAGTAATGAAAATAGCCGATAGTACAGATTATACTTTCTGGACATTTGGCGGAAAAGTTCCGGGGAAATTTATCAGAGTAAGACAGGGAGACCTGATTGACTTTACTCTTAAAAATGCTCCTGACAGCAAAGTTCCACATAATATAGACTTTCATGCGGCAACCGGCCCCGGTGGAGGTGCAGCAGCAACTGCCACTGCTCCGGGCCAGTCAACCCGCTTTCAGTTCCGCGCGCTTCAGCCCGGTTTATATGTATACCATTGTGCCACTGGTCCGGTTGGAATGCACATAGCCAATGGAATGTACGGTTTGATCTTAGTTGAACCTCAGGGTGGAATGCCAAAAGTGGACAAGGAATACTATTTGATGCAGGGCGACTTTTACACCAAAGGTGCACATGGAGCTAAAGGATTACAGGACTTTGATGAAGAAAAAGCAATTGCTGAACATGCTGATTATGTAATATTTAACGGAAAGGTACGCTCTACAACCGGCTCTAATGCTTTACCCGCAAAAGTGGGAGAAACTGTAAGACTATACGTTGGAAACGGCGGACCTAATCTGGTTTCATCCTTCCACGTTATCGGAGAAATTTTTGATGACGTTTACATAGAGGGTGGACAAGCCAAAAACCATGATGTTCAAACAACCCTTGTACCGGCAGGAGGTTCTACTATTGTTGACATGAAAATGCAGGTACCGGGAGTATTTAATGTAGTTGACCACGCTATTTTCCGTGCATTTAATAAAGGGGCTGTTGCTCAGATCAAAGTAAGCGGAGAAGAGGACCCTTCTATCTTCAAAAAATTAAAAAACTAAACCTTGCATCTGCCTTACGGATGTAAATGATCTGATAGTCATGAGAATTATATTAATCATGCTGATTTCAACTGCTTTCTTCGGAGTATCTTTTGCTCAGAAGAAAGCAGTTAATCCCGGGAAAAGAATGCTTGTAGTTAAAAGAGGTCTTTATCAACCCTTTTTTATTACCGGCAACAATAAACCAGTAGAGGTAAAAGCTTTTAAACTCGCCGAAACTGCAGTCACCAATGCAGAGTTTCTTGAATTTGTGAAATCTAATCCTGAATGGCGCAGATCAAAAGTGAACAGGTTGTTTGCCGATATTAATTATTTAAAACATTGGGATAATGATTTATCTATCGGAAAGTCTAATCAAAACATTTACAATTCTCCGGTTGTTAATGTATCCTGGTTTGCAGCTCAGGCCTACAGTAAATGGAAAAACAAAAGGCTTCCAACGGTTGCAGAATGGGAATATGCAGGTCTGGGGACCCCTAAAAACATCAAACAATCTTCCTTAACCGACTATATTTTAGACTGGTATAAAAAACCCAATCTCCCGGTTTTACCAAACATTAAAACAACCTATCAAAATGCATACGGTTTGTATGACATGCATGGATTAATCTGGGAATGGACTTTCAATTTCAACAGCTACATTACTACTGCCGACTCCAGGGGAAATAATTCTGACGATCAACAAATGTTTTGTGCTGCCGGTTCACTGAATGTTGCAGACAAGGAAGATTATGCCGGCTATCTCAGGTTCAGCTATCGCGGAAGTTTAAAAGGAAATTACTGTATTGCCAATCTGGGTTTTCGCTGTGCAGAAAGTATTAATTAAAGACAATTATTTTAACAAAATCATCATGAAAGCATATATCCTGTTATTAATATTAATTACTATGCTATACAGCTGTACTGATGGCATCCCTTCAGTTAAAACTGCAAGTCAAACAGTGCTTAGTCCGGCAAAACCAGTGAAAGGTTCATGTTGCAAAGCTCCTAAAAAGGCAGAATTAAGCAGAATTCCTTCAGAAAGTATTTTCACTCTGAATGATACGTTTACCACACAAAATAATGCCCAGATTAAGTTATCCTCATTGATGAATAAACCTACGGTGGTTGGAATGATCTTTACACATTGTACTTATGCTTGTCCGCGTTTAACCTCTGACATTAAAAGCATTTATAAAAATATGGGAAGTAAAAAGGATCAGGTAAATTATGTACTAATCAGCTTTGATACCGAAAGAGACAGCCCTGAACGCCTGAAAGAATTTGCGAAAGAAATGGGACTGGATTCAAACTGGACTTTACTCAGAGGCAGTGAACAATCAGTCAGAACCCTGTCTGTATTATTGAATGTACAGTATGAAAAAGATCTGGAAGGAAACTTTTCACATAGTAACCTGGTCTCTGTGCTGGATAGTAAGGGGGTATTAAAATTTCAGAAAGAAGGGCTTGGAGCTGACCATAACGAAACCTTAAACATACTTCAAAAATTTGTACAATAAGATACAGGAGTCCCTGGGAAGGTGTATACTTTTCGCCGGTTTACAAATCCAGCCATGACAGAATAAAACCTAAGGATACAATAAAGGCATAAGCTTTGGACTCATGCCTTTATCAAATTTCATTTCACAGGATAAGTTAATTACCTCAACCTCGACTGATATTCAGAAATCACATCCTTATACGTATTCAGAATTCTGTCCCATGACTGGAAAGATTCGTCTTCTTTAACACTGGTTTTTGCCTTACCGCTGTATTCACTTATAAGCTTAATTGTATACTTCAACGGCATAATATCTGCCTGTTTCACTATGATTCGGGTTCTGATGGTATTATTAAGGAAGTTTTTCACATTCCAGCTTGTGCGGATATACCCTGTCTCGCGGTCTGCCAGCTCAATATTGTCAAAGTAATTCATGGTTATCTGACTCAGGATCTTCCAGGCATCTTCTTCAAGCTTACCGGTTTCAATTGTAAAGTTAACATTAGCCTGATCGCTCTGCACTGAACTGGTAAATGCCTCATCCACAGCTAAAATCACATGTTCAGAAACCGGAGGCGGCTGTACCCCGTCCTCATTACAGAAATTCTTTTTGGATGGCACAAATCCTGCTTTTTCAACAATAACCTCCACACACTGTCCGGCTGGTATACGCACTTTATACTCCCCATTGCCCATTACACGGCCATCAATCTTAATACTGGCATCTTCGGGTGTGGTTCTGACTGCAACAATCCGGTCTTTCAAAATAATATTTTCAGTTAAGGGCGGCAAAGGCTGACCATCCTTGGCACAGTATTGCTTTTCAACTGTTACAAATCCTTCTTTAACATATTGTACTGTAACACAGGTCTGTACCGGGATCACTACTTCTGAATTACCCTCGCCTATATTCTTACCATTCACAATAACCTGAACATCAGACGGTACTGTTTTCACAAACATAGACCTGTCTGTCAGAGCGATAGCATCATCTATCGGAGGCACTTCCATTCCTGTCCTGTTCTGATAGATCTTATGCTTAGTGAAAAAACCTGGCTTCTTGACCTCAACTGTTACCGTAGCGTCCTTTTTAACTTCTACCCAGGCAGTATTTGATGGCTGAACTGCTCCCTCAATATAGATTTTGGCATCATAAGGCTGGGCACTTACCCTTACAAGCCTGGTATCCAAAACAATCCGGTCTTCTTTAGGCAAAGGAACACTTTTGGAGTTTACATAGGTCTTGGAAACAGGTTTATATCCATCGAGCCTGACCACAATAGTAACCGGTTCATCTTTATCAATCTTAATTACAGCTGTACCGGTTCCGATGTTTATCTCCTTTTTATCAGCACCAACTTTATAAATTGTTGCCTCACCCGGACTACATATAATGGTGAGAGCTTTATCCGCGCGAACCTGAACAGCAGATGCCAGAAATACAAAAATTAGTAAATAGATTCTCATAGAGTTAATTTAAGTTTACAAATGGTTAGTGTTCTTATTGACAAGCACGAACCAGACCTTTTTAAATATAAAAAAATATTTCAAACATGAGTTCTAATTCTCTTAATATTTTGCCGTCCGGATATAAATAAAGCCGCATAATTCGAAAATGTCAGGGATTTTGATCATGTGAACTATCCAAAAACCCTTCAGGCAGGCTTCTGAACACAGGATCTGGTGCAGACCATATAATTATTTAACACCCGATTAATACTCATCTGAGTCCTTCAGCTCCAACCATATCAATCTGAACTACGTTTTTAGTCCGAAGTGCCTCATAGCAATCCGGCAAATCGAACTGTTTTAATACACCCGGTATAAGGGTAGACAATGGCCAGTTGAATTCTGCATTTTCTGCAATTGCAGAATAACTGCTCAATGCATTTTTTAAAGTCACCTGCTTTACCTTATCTGATAATACCGCTGCGAATGTTGCAGGAATAGCTCCCCAACCCTTCCCTGCCAGATGAATTTCCTCATGACCGCAGGAACTTAACCAGTCAATGATTCGTAAAAGGTCAAAAGTTTTTTGCCCGGTATAGGTAGAGTTCAGCATGATACTGTGTGCTGCATAGAAATAATCGTTTCCGTATGCACCGAAGAAATCATCTCCACAGGTGTTGGGCTTTGATTCGCCTGTTCCACGAACATCACAGGCATATACTGCTGATTGCGGCTCTGCCCTGATCAGATCACCAATCAGTGATTCATTCCTTAACTCTTCATCTGCCGAAAGGTGAGATACATATAAAATTGCCCGCTTTATCCCTTTCGGAGGACGCGACAACAACTCAGTATCAGATAAACGATAAACAGGGATGCTGATTCCTGCCTCTGTTTCAACAGCGTAGTTGGCAGCAAACTTTTTAGGGAACTGCCTGCCCGGCAATGGTCTCAGGATATTGTAAGAAGGTATTCCTGAAACTGCCCCGAGTTTAAGCACCGCACGAATCTTATTCTTCAGTTCCTCTCCTTCAGGCTCTCCCCGCCGGGATTTATTCTGCTTCGAAAACTCTCTGGTATATGCTGCTAAAGTCCGGAAATTACTCTCGGCAATCTGGCCATTTGGAGTGCACCAAAGCAGTTTTTCCTCCTCCAGACTAAGCTCCGGCTCAGACTGTTCCGACACTCCGGTTATTTTATTAAACCATTTATACATTGCCTCCCGGTTATGTTTTGAGAAGCCATGATATTCAGGGCCGGCAAAAAACTGAATATTCTCTTCCGCACCCAGCAGTTTATATAGTTTCTTTAATTCGGCGTAATTCTTTTCAGCACCGCGTACATCAAAAAAGTCCTTTTCCTGAGCTAACAGTATGACGGGCCTGGGAGCCATAGCAGCAATAAAATCCAGATGATCCAGCCCGAGGCCAATTGCCCCCGGCGGACATTGTTCAATATCTGCAGGCAATTCATTCATTAAATTCTGTTCAAAACCAACGACAAAACAGCTTGGTGCTGCCATAGTTAACCGGGGTTCAACACCACAAAACCAGGTTGCCTGTGTGCCTCCGCCCGAGTTTCCGGTTACCCCGATATGCTCAGGATCAACTTCAGGACGGCTGAGCAAATAATCAACACAACGAATACAATCCCAGGTAAACCACGAACTTAAATGCTCGCCGTTCAAAATCATTTGTCTGCCTGTATAATTATGTTCAGGCACTCCAATACCATGCAGAGGTTTAAGATCCCTGCTCAATAATTGTACCCGTTCTCCCTGACCTATCGGATCAAAAATCAGAACCACATAACCCTGACGGGCAAGTCCCTGTGCAAAGGACTGGTAAATTGGAGTGGCTTTTGCCGGATCACCATGTCCGCAAGTACCAACGATACCCGGCAACGGAAATTGCCTGTTTTTGGGTATGTAAAGATTTGCAGTTACAGGAAATCCCGGACGGCTGTCGAAAATTACCTTTTCTATCTTATAGGCATCCCGTTCCATTACCCCGGTAATACGTGCATTCAAAGGAGTCTTTTCAGGCCATGGGCCAAAACATTGCGCAATCTTTGAACGGACATCGCGAACATAAGCCTCTGCTTCCTGTTTAGTTTTCAGGGAGGCTCGTTTTTTCCGTGCCGCAGCTAAAGATTTTTCAACCTGACGGGTAGTGTAATCCTGCATCATCCGTGGAAAACGGTTCATTGATACAGGTTCTGATGGTTCAGGTACTATTTTTCGTTTTGATTCAGCAGCAAAAACGGGCACTATACCTGTACCTGTATATCCAATACCGGCTATACCGGCAAGTTTCAGGAAATCTCTTCGATTGTTTTTCATCCTTTATCCTTACAGTAGATTCTATAAATTACTCGCTTTTTAATGAGAAATAATCATTCGCAACAAAATTAAATTACAAGTTGCCTGACAATTTATATTCACTATCCGGTTAAATACTACAATCGTAAACAAGTATTTTTATTTGAATTATAAAATGATTTTTTATCTTTCAATAAAAATGTGATTCAGATCACATTTTTAGCAGCAAAAAAAATACTTAAGAATGTTTAAAATTCTGGCAGTTGTATTTATGATTAGCGTTCTCAGTTTTAACTGGTATGGCTATGACTTGCTGGTTAAAGTTCTGGAAATACAATATGACGAAGAACTGGAGTTAGCATTAGACAATAATGACTATGATACTTCTCAAATTATTGAGCTTGATTCAAAGGTAATTCTGCCCTATGTTGCCGACTGGAAAGACTTTGAGCGTGTTGACGGAGAGGTCATGATCGATGGGGTTTACTATAAGTTTGTTGAACGTAAATATGAGAATGGACGTATTATTTATCGTTGTATTCCCAATACAAACAAGATCAAACTTCATCATGCCCGATCAACTTTCTATCAACTGATGAATGAAATTCAGGATAGCCCTGTTCATCAGAAAAACCAGAAGGGCCCGCTTGCTGCAAAAAAGACAATAACAGATTACGACCTGATTAAAGGGCCGAAACTTACATTCAGTATTCAGGAACTATTCAACACCGGATACTTTTTTCATTCCCTTACTAATACAGATCCCGGCTACGGGATCAGTTCCCCCCCTCCCGAATACGTTTAATTCTTTTCAAAAGCATTCAGCTCTGCGGCAGAATGCAATCTTTTTTGCTTCAGATTTTTTGTAAAATTCGGGTATTTCAATCCAAAACCGGGCTTTTGCCCTTCGTTTATGGTTTCTGATACCCCCATTTTCATCAGACGAAAGCCAGTATTAAATGTTCATTCAAATAATTTATACTATGTTTTTACATATAAAACAAGCTTACCTATGCAAGTATCCTGCTTTCAAACGTAAGTTCAACTTAATCATTTACCTTTTTATAGGTTCAACTTTACCACTCTCAGCTCAAACAGACATCGATGCCATTATGATGGGCAAAAACCTCTTCTGTACCGGCATAATGTACAGCGGAAGTAACTGGAATGAGTACTGGGAAGGCTCCTTAAAACGCGAAAATTTCAATTTAGGAACTGTAAGTACTCAAATGGCGGGACCGATGGGGAATTTGGGAGTCAGTTCCAGGCTCAATGTAATTTTCAATTTACCTTACGTTAGCACCAAAGCTTCTGCCGGACAGCTGAAAGGATTCAAAGGAATGCAGGATCTGTCGTTATGGCTAAAATGGAAGCCTGTAAAAAAGCAAATCGGTAAAGGTACCCTGTCTCTGTTCACCATTGGAGGATATTCAACTCCAAGTTCAGACTACGTTGCTGATTATCTTCCATTATCCATCGGTCTGAGAAGCCGCAATATTTCGCTTCGCGGTATGGCAGACTACCAGGTAGGTGTATGGACTGCAACTGTAAGCGGGACATACGTTCATCGCAGTAATATTGAGATCGACCGAACCTCATACTATACCACAGAGATGCATTATTCAAATGAAGTTTTCATGCCGGATGCCGCTCAGTTTAATCTCCGTATGGGATACCGGGGTAAAGAATGGCTTGTTGAAGCAGTAGCAGATAACTGGACAACACTTGGCGGATTTGACATTACCCGTAACAATATGCCCTTCCCGTCGAACAAAATGAATATGACTAAAATAGGTATCAGTATGAAATACGAACCTGCCTATGTCAAAGGTCTGACATTCATCGGTGGTGCAAATACAACTGTTGCCGGACGTAATGTTGGCAAGTCAGCGGGTATTCAGGCAGGTTTATTCTACATCTTCAATCTTTCGGGCAAAAAGTCTGAAAAAACTAAAAATAATTAATCATGAAACAATTGTTTACAAGATACACTATAGCTGCAATTATGTTATTTCTGGCAGCTTGCAGCAAAGATATTGAGGAGACTAATCTTCTTACACCATCACTTAATCCAACAACAACTGATGCAAATGCCGGAAGCTGGAAGCCTATTCTGCTGGCCTCTGCAAATGAGGTTTCCGTACCCGCACCTATCGCTAAAACCGCACCTGATTATACAGCACAAATCAATGAGATTAAAGGCTGGCAGAAAAACATCAGCGAAGACGACCGCAAACTGGTAAAATACTGGAACGGCGGAGCTATCTTACGATGGAATGAAATCATGCGCGAACTGGTTGCAAAGTACAATTTACCTCCTGTTCAAAATGAAAATGGAACTTATCCGTTACCAAATGCCAGCAATCCTCTTGCTTATCCTTTTTTCCCCTTCTCAAATCCTCCTTATGCTGCAAGAGCCTATGCATATGTAAGTGCCGCACAATATGATGCATTGATTGCAGCACATCATTACAAAAACTTATACAAACGGGAAGCTCCTTACTTCGCTGATCAGAATATTAATGCACTGGTCAACAAAAGTACCTTATATTCCTATCCGTCAGAAGATGCTGTAGTGATTGGAGCAAGTGTTGAGCTTCTCAAGTTACTCTTCCCCGGAGAGCAGAATTTTATTCAGCAAAAAGCCGAAGAACACCGAAGAGCCAGATTCATTGCTGGAGCAAATGTCAGGGATGAGATAGAAGCAGGGGAAGCTTTAGGCAGAGCCGTAGCACTTAAATATGTACAGCGTGCCCGAACTGACAGAACCGGTGCAGCAGCCGGAATTACGAATGGGGTTGATCTCTGGAAAGAATTTGAACAAGCTGCCATTCAAAAAGGAGAATCACCATGGATCAGTCAGGAAATGCCTAAACGACCTCCAATGCTGCCATATTTCGGAAGAGTGAAACCCTTCTTATTTGATTCATTAACTGTAGTTACAAAGATCAGACCGGTTGCACCACCATCAACCAAATCTGAAGCTTTTAAAAAGGAGCTTGATGAGGTTCTGTATTACAGTAAAAACGCAAACAGAGAAAGGATACGCATGGTCCATGTTTGGGGAGATGGTGTAGGCACCTACACTCCTCCGGGGCACTGGAATGCCATAGCTGCTGAACATATGATTCCTTTAAAGCTAAGCGAAGTGCGCTGGGCCAGAAATCTTGCTCTCTTAAATATGTCATTAATGGATGCTGCAATCGTATGCTGGGATGCAAAATTCACTTATTATAATCCGAGGCCTTCACAGGTAAATCCTGAAATAAAAACATTAACAGGATTGCCAAACTTCCCATCCTATGTTTCCGGACATTCCACTTTCAGTGGCGCTGCTTCCACTATTTTAGGTCACCTGATCCCTGAAAAAGCAAGTCTGTTTACCGAAATGGCACTCGAAGCCTCCTTCTCCCGACTATACGGTGCTATACATTATCGCAGCGATTGTGAAGTAGGACTGGAAATGGGCAAAAAGGTTGGAAGTTATGCAATCCAGCGTGCACAAAACGATGGTGCAAACTGATCTGTCATTAACTTAAATCCGAAAAGCGAATGTACCTCTGCAGGTACATTCGCTTTTTATTTATACAGCAAGAATATTCTGAACAGAAGAATTTCAATTCGGGCTGAATTTAGCGAACCCGGACTTAATATTACGTAACTGAGCTCTGTACTGAAAAGGCGTTTTACCTGTGATCAGCTTGAAATGCCGGTTAAAATTAGAAACATTCATAAATCCACTTTCATACGCAATTACCGCCATGCTATAGGCAGTTTCCGATAAAAGCTTGCAGGCATGGCTAACCCTGATTTCAAGCAGAAATGCCGAGTATCGTTTCTTAGTTCTTGCTTTAAAATAACGGCAAAATGAATTCGGACTCATGTGTACGATATCAGCAATTTCCTTCAATGTGATCTGCCGCAAAAAATTGTTCATGGTATAATTGTATATGCGATTAAGCCTGTCATCATCCAGTTTATTAAAGCTGCTGGTAAACCTGACTTGTGATAAAGATTCTGTCTCAGGTGAGGAGGCTATAAGATGCAAAAACTGAATAAGCAAAATAACCTTTTCGGTATTACGCGCATATCGTATAGAGTGCAGAATTCGCTTAGCCGACAAAAGCGTTTCACCCCTGATTTCCAGACCATGAGCTGATTTATACAATAAATCTGCAATAGACTTATTCTCAGGAAGATTAATAAATGAACTGAGTATATCCGGAAGAAAATGAACTACAATAGCTTCTGTATCAGGGTTTTCCTTACTCAAATCACCATGAGTCCGGAGCATATGAGGCAGGTTTGAACCAATCAAAAGCAATTCATCCTCTTTAAAATTATCAATGCGATCTCCGATAAAACGGGTACCAGAGCCCTTAATGATATAAATGATCTCGATCTCCCGGTGATAATGCCATTGCTTATAGAAATTCCATCCGATCTCCAGCTTAACACTGAATGATTCCTGACTGTTTAAGGGTATAGCGAGCAGATGTGGATTCATTAATACTAAAATAACCAATTTACTATGCATAATACAATTATTTAGTTAAGATAGTATTAAAAATTGCTAATTATCTGCTAAGTATCCTGAAAGAATGGCTCTAGATTTGGCTGTATAACAATATAAATCATATGAAATCAAATAGTCTGATCCTTAAATTGAATGAAGCAGGCATCAATGATGTGGAACTGGTAGGTGGTAAAAATGCTTCACTGGGTGAAATGATACAA
Organism: Daejeonella sp. H1SJ63; assembly: GCF_029360775.1. Taxonomy (GTDB): domain Bacteria; phylum Bacteroidota; class Bacteroidia; order Sphingobacteriales; family Sphingobacteriaceae; genus Daejeonella. The sequence continues at coordinate 22,222 of NZ_JARKMZ010000008.1, forward strand.
AACCTGACTTCATTAGGCATTGCCATACCTGATGGATTCATTATTACAGTTAGAGCCTATCATGAATTTATTGAGCACAATAAGCTGGATCTGATTATTCCGCAGATCATTGCTGGTATGGCGCATGATAATATCGAATCTTTGAGTCGCACAGGAAATGAGATCAGAAACCTTATTGAAAAAGGCTCATTCCCTGAGAAGCTCTCAAAAGAAATTATTCAGGCCTATCAGGTCCTTTCAGACCAATACCAGCAATTCAATGTTGATGTAGCCGTACGTTCTTCGGCAACTGCAGAAGATCTTCCTGATGCTTCATTTGCGGGTCAGCAGGAAACCTTCTTAAATATCTGCGGTCAGGAAGCACTGTTAAATGCAGTTCGCAGATGTTTTGCTTCGCTTTTTACAGACCGGGCAATCAGCTATCGCGAAAACATTAGTTTTGACCACTTCCGTATTGGTTTATCAGTATGTATTCAGAAAATGGTAAGATCAGATCTCGCTTCATCAGGAGTAGCCTTCTCGCTGGATACAGAAAGTGGCTTCAAAGATGCCATCATCATCAATGCTTCGTACGGATTAGGAGAACTAATAGTACAGGGAGCCGTTTCACCGGATGAATTTATTGTTTTTAAACCAACTTTAAGAGCAGGACATCCTGCAATCATTGAAAAAAAACTTGGCAATAAGGATAAGAAAATGGTTTATGGCAAGACCAGAGAAGAGCGTATAAAAACCGTCAATATAAACCCGGAAGACCGGAATTTTTTTTGCATATCTGATGAAATGGCTCTTCAATTATCCAATTGGATTTTATTGATTGAGAATCACTATTCTGCCCTCAAGGGTTCCTGGTGTCCAATGGATATTGAATGGGCTGTTGATGGCATCAGCGGAGAGCTGTTCATCGTTCAGGCAAGACCGGAAACCGTTCATTCCCTCAAAGAATCAGGCAAGATCACAGAATATATCATTAGTGACAGGAACAGAGCGGAAAAGGTCATATTGAAAGGAATTGCTGTTGGAGATAAGATAGCAGGAGGAAAAGTTCATATTATCCGGGATCTGAAAGCAGGACAAATACATCTTATAGATTTTAAAAGGGGCGACATACTGGTTACAGATATGACAGACCCCGACTGGGAACCAATCATGAAGCATGCTTCAGCTATTATTACCAACAAAGGAGGAAGAACCTGCCATGCTGCAATTGTTGCACGCGAAATGGGAGTTCCGGCAATTGTGGGTTGCAAAAATGCGACTGCCCTATTAAACAATGATCAAATAATAACTGCATCATGTGCTGAAGGCGATACAGGCATTATTTATGAAGGAATGATTCCGTTCGAAAAACATGAATTTGATCTATGCGATATCCCGGAAACCAGAACCCCGCTGATGCTTAATGTGGCTTCACCTGAAATGGCTTTCCAATACGCAAATCTTCCATGCAAAGGTATAGGTCTGGCGCGCGAAGAATTTATAATTAACAACTATATCAAAGCTCACCCACTGGCCTTGTTAGATCATCAAAGTTTAAATGATCCGGAATTAAGCACTGAAATCAATAGGCTTACAGCCGGCTTTAAAAATGGAGAAGATTATTTCACCCAAAAATTATCCTATGGAATTGCACGCATTGGAGCTGCATTTTATCCTAACAAAGTGATTGTACGCTTCTCAGACTTCAAAAGCAATGAATATATGAATTTGCTGGGAGGTAAATATTTTGAGCCGGAGGAAGAAAACCCAATGATAGGATGGCGCGGGGCATCAAGGTATTACTCTAAAGAATACAAAGAGGCATTCGGTATGGAATGCAGGGCAATCAGAAATGTCAGAGAAAAAATGGGACTGAACAATATAGTGGTAATGATTCCTTTCTGCAGAACCCCGCGGGAATTAGATCAGGTATATGCCACCATGGCTGATTACGGACTCGAAAGAGGCAAAAATGGATTGGAGGTTTATCTAATGGCTGAATTACCTTCCAATATTATACTCGCAGATCAGTTTGCGAAAAAGATAGATGGATTTTCTATTGGTTCAAATGACCTTACCCAGTTAGTACTGGGTCTTGATCGCGACTCATCACTTGTTGCTCATATCTACGATGAACGTAATGAAGCTGTAAAATCAATGATCAGTTCCCTGATCAGGATAGCCAAAAAAGAGGGAGTCAAAGTTGGCATTTGCGGACAAGGTCCATCTGATTTTCCTGATTTTGCGAAATTTCTTGTCAGCGAAGGAATTGATTCAATTTCTGTAACTCCTGATTCATTTCTTAAGACAATGAAGGCAATTGAAGAAATAGAAGGAGAGATCAGAAAGGAAAATAGCTCAGCACAAACTGAACAGGTCTGGCTAAGCGCAGTTTAACAAAGAAGGGGCGCGCGGATATCTCCAGGCGCCCCTTCTCTATAATATTAAAAGCTATTTTAACTTTGATTTAGACCCCTTACTCATTTTTTCTGCAAGCTGTAAAGCTGAGTAAGCATTAACAACACCTCCAGATACTGAAATATCACTTAAATTTACTTTCTTACTATCGCCATCTTCCTTGATCTTCACTTTATAGTCGACCTTAGTTACGGAATTCATGATAATTTCTTTGATTTGGTTAGCAGTAAACTGCGGATAGTAAGACCAGATCAAAGCAGCTAACCCCGACACTACCGGTGCAGCCATACTCGTACCGTCATTTTCCTTGTAAGTAGAACCGGGCATAGTCGAATTAATCTTAACTCCAGGAGCGAAAACATCTACAGTCTTTGCCCCGAAATTAGAAAACGTTGCTACCAGATCTTCATTATTTTTCCAGCTGCTTGCACCCACTTCAATCCAAGCTGATGCAGTACCCATTGTACGTCCGGTACTGTCCTGAAATAATCGGTTTGGGAAATTATCTTCCTTCTCAGTGTTCTTTGCATCATTTCCGGCAGCATGTACTAAAAGAGCACCTTTTGAAACAGCATATTGGATAGCCTCATCAACCGCCTTTTTATCCCAGGAATATGCCTTTCCGAAACTCATATTTAGAACTTTAGCACCGTTATCCACTGCATAGCGGATAGAGTTAGCTACATCCTTATCACGTTCATCTCCATCTGGAACAGTACGTACAGCCATAATCTTTACGTTATTGGCCACTCCATTAATTCCCAAATCATTATTGCGCACAGCCCCGACAATGCCAGCCACATGGGTTCCATGTTCTGCATCCGGACCGGTTATGTCATTATTACCATAATTACGATCGTTACTATCTGTGTAATTATCTCCTACAGAATCTTTTCTGGGATCAAACTCTACATTTAAATGATATTTGACCTGTGCATCGTAATATTTAATACCATCAAGTAATTCCTCGTAAAATTTTTTAAAATCGCGCTTTTTCAATTCAGGCTTAACAAATTTAATTACCTGTCCCTCGATATCATTAGAAGGCTTATAAGAGCTAAAATCATCCGCCGATGGATTCTCATTATCCATCTTTGCTTTAATCTCATCAAGGTATTTCTTAATCATTGTTGTATTCTGCAATCCCATCTGAGCGGATTGGAGTTTATCCATATAATCAGTAATAAGCTTCTTATACAACTGAAACTCTTTTCTTTCACTTTCAGAAAATGGGGTTGAGTTTAATGCAGAAGCATATTTAGGGTTATACTTATTAATCAGACGAATCAGTTCAAGATTATCATAATGAACATTAGCCTTCGCAGATCCTATAAAATTCCAACCATGTATATCATCAACATAGCCATTCTTATCATCATCAATACCATTGCCTGGGATTTCTTTAGGATTGACCCACATTACTTTCTTAAGATCTTCATGCTCTTCATCAATTCCTCCGTCAATGACAGCCACAAGTACTGTTGAAGACTTCTCTCCCTTCAATAGCTCTTTGTAAGCCTTTTCCGTACTGATACCGAAAACATCATCATTTTTAAGATCCAGATTCTGCCAGTTTGCTACAGGAGATTCATCCTCAGCACTTTGGGAAAGTGAGATCATGGGTAACGCGAGTATCGCAAGAGTTAATAATAATTTATTTAATAAATTCATTTTAGTTCCTGTAAATTAAAATTCTATGTTCAAGATAACGAAATATTATGCCTATTGTTATGATCAGGCTAATCGACCCAAAATAATACAAAAAATCTTCCTGAAAGAAGTATTCGAAAGATTATCCTTTTAAAACACAAAAAAAGTTTAAGCGGAGGTAAGTTGGGATAATAAAAAAGGTCAAACAGTTCCTGAATTCACCAGGACGTTAATTCATTGTCTTATTTAGTAATATGAAATCAAATATTACTGTTAATATCCATTCATACGGTTTTTACTATCCTCAGCATTTTACTTATTAAGGAATCGTCTATAAATGCCCAATATTCCCTTTGATCACGCCCGGTCCAGGTATGATGAGTATGAAAATCAAAAATATGGATATCGTTATTCTTTTGGTATATCAGTTTTTTCTCCGACCCTTCAGGAATTATAATCTGTTTAAATAAAACAATCTGACATTCATATTCATCAGTTGAATAATACTTTTTCAATTCACACAGATGCATTAAGAGTAATTCAAGATTATTGCCTTCACAAACTCTATGATGATATAGAAGGACGTATTTCGCTTTACCTAAAAATGTTTTTAATTTGTTTGTCCGTCGAACAACTTTATTCCAATATTTTTTATTTTTAATAACATCATGACTCGGGAATTCAATGCCATTTTTATGTAAATGATGATAGTTATTTTTAAGAATTAAATCAGTTTTAAGGCGTGGGACCGGCTTTCCGTTTAAGTCTTCATACTTCAGAAATTCGCCGCTTATGAAATTCTTATAGTTGTTTCTCTCCAACTCCAATATATACTCAATATTAGATCTGCAATGTGAAAATGGTGTTGTAAAAGATTTAAGTCCGTACCTGCTTAAGATATTATCCGTTAAGCAGTTCTCCCCAAATGACAGATATATTTTATTTGTTCTTTTTCTATGAATAGTATTAAATATTCCATGAAACAAATAGGATAGAAACATGAATTTGAATTAATAGGTATTGATAAATTTCAATTTATTTCATCAAACCTAACAAATTGTTCCTGATTTACATCAGAATAACATAGGTTTTCAACTGTTTAGTATTGGTTAGTTATCGGGAGGGATGGCAGCGACTTTCGGTAAACTTAGAATAAACAAAGAAACCCTCAACAGTTTCCTGTGAGGGTTCTTA
>NZ_JARKMZ010000009.1 GCF_029360775.1 Daejeonella sp. H1SJ63
CAGAAACATTCATACCTCACTTGCTTAAACACGTCTTGGAGTGCACTAAAAGGATAAAATGTGGATTTATAACAAATACCGGACAGCCGCGGCTTTTTGATTCTTTTCAGCTGCAGGAAAAGAATTAGGCCCAGCGGCATGAGCAAAAGATTTTCAGTGTGAGCAAATCATTTTAACCGGACAACAATGGAGAAGGAATCAGCAAATTAGCACAGAGTGTCGTCCTGAAGAGCCTGACGAATTTCCGGATAGATCTGAAAATTGAAGGTGATGCAGGATTTTATCCCATAAAATCCCTTTGCGTTATCCCTGAAAATAAATACTAAGTGCTTTTTAGCATTCTTTCAATACGCTTTAGCTGCGCCGTATGATGACGGGTATGAATTTCAATAAACCTGAACCATTGCTTTGCATTCAGCAAACCCAGGCGGGGGTGTTTTACCTTTTGATTCGGGTCTGAGCTTTTAATTCTGCTTTTGACCGCATCCAGTCTTGACTTAAACTTCCCGATTAAATTCCGTGCATCTTCAGTACTGATCTTTTTTACCATTGACCTTATTTGCTCAGGTGCCTTAATTTTTCCGGGAGGAAATTTCCCAAAAAACAATATCAGCCAGACAAGCCATTGTGTCCGGTCTCTGGTATGAACACCGGTCTTAAGAATACATTTCTCGGCAGCGATTAATGAAGCAAGATCTGATTGAAAAATATGAGAAAAGGTCTCGGAATATGACCATCCACCTCCCGGAGGGTTCATACAGAATATATCTTCCGAAACCCCTGAGAGAAGGTCTTCATAAACCTTTACCGCTTTCAGTATTGATCTGTATTGCCGTTCAGCACTCATAAAATGCTTTTCAATTCACTCAGACAGCCAATCTGATGTTCAACATCCTCAGGTTTTTCTTTTCCTTCAGGATTAAAATAAATAGCCTTCATTCCAATATTCTGTGCCCCCCGGATGTCTGCTTCTATACTATCACCAATCATAACACTTTCATTTATCAGGGCACCTGCAAGTCCCAGGGCATGTTCAAATATCGCCCTGTCAGGTTTATTCACCCCGATTACCTCTGAGATAACAACATTATCAAAGTAAATGTCCAGTTTATTATTACCAATTTTCAGCTCGGTAGATTCTTTAAATCCATTGGATATCAGATGAAGGGAATACCTCTCTTTCAGATAATTCAGGGTTTCATGAGCTTCGGGGAATAAATTGGTCTTTGTCGGACAAATATTCACATAATCATCTTCAAATTGCCGGGGAATAAACTCAGGGGAAATCCCCAGATCTGTAAAAGTTTTCGCAAACCTTGTTTCGCGAAGTTGCTGCTTGCTTATTTTACCAACATGATATTCAGCCCAGAGCTTATGATTATTATCGGTATATACTTCTATAAACCGTTCGGCAGAATGTAATCCCAGATCTTTTAAATTATAAGAATGGTAAAGTTCAAAAAGAGTTTCCTCCGCATTTTTATCAAAATCCCAGATGGTATGATCAAGATCGAAAAACAGGTGCTTGTATTGCATTAATATTAAATTGATTGAATATCAACGCAAATTTACCCAATAAAGTTTAGTGATCGTAAAAGAAGCGTAAAATAGAAAGGGAGATCATTCCTTGATTCCGAAAGCAAGATCTCCTGCATCCCCCAGTCCCGGTACGATATAAGACCTGGTGGTAAGTTCTTCATCAATCGCACCAATCCAGAGCCTGGCTTGAGGTAAATTTGCTTTAATATGTTCTAAACCAAGCTTACTGGCAATCACACCCACAATATGAAGCTCTTTAATACGGTACTGCTGTATTAATTCCTTACAGCACAATACCATACTTTCACCCGTTGCAATCATCGGATCAGCTATAATCAGTATTTTATCGTTCAGTGATGGTGAAGAAACATATTCTATCTCAATGGTAAAATGATGGCTTTTACTGGTTTTACGATAGGCTGAGATGAATGCAGAATCAGCTTTATCGAAATAATTCAGCAAACCACGGTGCAGAGGTAAACCTGCCCGCAGAATGGTGGCAAGTACTGGCTGCTCCTTCATGATTGGTATCATTGCGGTTCCCAGGCTCGTTTCAAATTCTGTATCCACATATTTGAACCCCTTGCTGATCTCGTAGGCAAATATTTCACCCAACCGTTCCATATTTTTACGGAAACGCATGCTATCCTGCTGAATCTGAGCATCACGCAGTTCAGCCAGAAAATGGTTTGCAACCGAGTTTATTTCATTCAGGATAAAATGCATGATTAAATATAATGATTTTTACATGTAATCTGTTGTCTGTTATCTGGAATAATCCTTCAAAGAATTTCAGTTCGTAATTGATCATTCGTAATTAATAATTCGAAAAATATTTGATAATAGCAGTCATCTTGATTATTGAATCTGATTCCCAATTTAGCAGTCATCAATCTCAATACACAATACGCACTACTCAATACTTCTTTCTTATAATTAATAATTCGAAAAATATTTGATAATAGCAGTCATCTTGATTATTAATCTGATTCCCAATTTAGCAGTCATCAATCTCAATACACAATACGCACTACTCAATACTTCTTTCTTATCTTTACAACATCCCATGGAATTTAAACTTACATCTGAATATCAACCTACCGGAGATCAGCCTGAAGCTATCAGACAACTGGTAGAGGGAGTAAATAATGGCGAGCATTACCAGACACTGCTTGGAGTAACAGGCTCCGGTAAAACATTTACCATTGCCAATGTTGTTCAGCAAACCCAAAAACCTATGCTGGTGCTTAGCCACAATAAAACCCTGGCGGCACAGCTCTACGGTGAGTTTAAACAGTTCTTTCCTGAAAATGCTGTAAACTATTTTGTTTCATATTACGATTACTATCAGCCTGAAGCTTATCTCGCTTCATCCAATACCTATATTGAAAAAGATCTGCAGATTAATGAGGAAATTGAAAAATTAAGACTGCGTACCACTTCAGCATTAATGTCGGGAAGAAGGGATGTGATTGTGGTTTCATCAATTTCATGTATCTATGGTATGGGAAATCCGGAAGATTTCTCTAATTCTGTATTTCGTTTTGCGACCGGAACAAAGATCAGCAGAAATGCCTTTTTACACCGGCTTGTTGAAATACTATACTCACGCTCTACAAGCGATTTCAGACGTGGTACCTTTCGGGTAAAGGGTGATACGGTTGATATATACCCTGCCTACATGGATCTGGCTTACCGGGTTTCTTTCTTTGGGGATGATATTGAAGAACTAAGCACCATTGATCCGGCTACAGGTAAGACCATCGAAAAAATGTCGCATATGGCAATTTTCCCTGCCAATTTGTTCGTTACACCTAAAGAACGTTTAACCCAATCGATCTGGTCTATACAGGAAGAGCTGGAAGCCCGAAAACAACAATTTATTGATCAAAAACGCTTTCTGGAAGCAAAGCGATTGGAAGAGAGGGTTAATTACGATCTTGAAATGATCAGAGAGCTTGGGTATTGCAGCGGGATAGAAAATTATTCCCGCTTCTTTGATGGCAGAACTCCGGGTATGCGCCCATTCTGCCTGCTGGATTATTTCCCGGATGATTACCTCATGGTCATTGATGAAAGCCATGTTACCGTCCCGCAAATCAGGGCCATGTATGGTGGCGACCGCTCGAGAAAACTTTCACTGGTAGAATACGGATTCAGATTACCTGCAGCGCTGGATAACCGTCCGCTGAATTTTAATGAATTTGAAAAACTTGCCCCTCAGACCATTTATGTGAGTGCAACTCCCGGAGATTTTGAACTTCAGCAAACAGAGGGTGTTTTTGTGGAGCAGGTTATCCGTCCTACCGGGCTTCTGGATCCGGAAATAGAGATCAGACCGGTAATCAACCAGGTGGATGATCTGCTGGATGAAATTGACAAAACTGTTAAAATGGGCGACAGGGTGCTGGTCACCACCCTGACCAAACGCATGTCTGAAGAATTAAGTAAATACATGAATCGCCTTGGAATCAAGGTAAGGTATATTCATTCAGAAGTAAAAACTCTGGAACGCGTAGAAATTCTGAGAGATCTGCGTCTGGGGGTGATTGATGTGCTGATCGGGATTAACCTGCTCAGAGAGGGTCTTGATCTTCCCGAGGTTTCACTGGTTGCTATTCTTGATGCGGATAAGGAAGGTTTCCTGCGTTCAGAACGCTCACTGATACAAACCATAGGCCGTGCAGCCAGAAACGACCGCGGAAGGGTAATTATGTACGCTGATAAAATCACCGACAGCATGAGGGTGACCATTGATGAAACCAACAGAAGAAGGGAAAAACAGATTGCCTACAATACAAAGCATGGCATTACCCCCAGAACTGTTGGAAAAACCAGGGAAGCAATTATTGAACAGACCTCTGTCATGGATTTTAAAGGAGGGGTTCAGAAAGCTTATGTTGAAAAGGAAATGACCGACAATCTGGCCGCAGATCCTATCATTCAATACATGAGCAAGCAGGAACTGCAAAAATCAATTGATAAAACTAAGAAGGAAATGACTGCTGCCGCAAAAGATACGGACTTCCTGCTCGCGGCCAAACTGCGGGATGAAATGTTTGCCCTGGAAAAAATCATGCTGGAGAGATTTGGACAATAAGTATTAAGTAGTGAGTAGAGCGTATTGAGATGAATCCTTACTACATTCAAATCAGTTGTTAATCAACAAAAATTCGCCATTCTTAATTTTTAATTCTTCATTAACAACCAAGACTATGGACGGCAAAAGCAGAAAAGATATCTATCCCGGACTTGAGGTTGATATCATACTCAAAAAAGACCAGCGAAGCGGAAACAGAACCCGGGGTATTGTAAAAAGATTGCTTACCAGTGCGGCATTTCATTCAAGAGGCATTAAAGTGATGCTTGAAGACGGACAGGTAGGCAGGGTTGTGGAAATATTCCCGTAAAAACCACGCCGTGGTGACAATTAAGCAGCGGACCAGTGCTGTATAATGAGCAAATCAGAGAATGAGCTACCCGATAGCTATCTGATTGAGCAAATGAGCTTACTAAATTCCATCCTAACGTCATTCCTGCCTACCGCAGCTACCCTGTACACATATCTTTTGCAATTTTTATTCCTTCGATAATGTGATACAGCCTATCCAGTC